>NZ_CP104582.1:0-1200000 GCF_029814935.1 Pseudomonas sp. GD03919 | reverse complement strand
CCAGCGGCGTGCGCTCGCCCATGGCCATGGCTTCGCCGGTGTAGACGTCAAAGCTGGTGGCGGTCACGGCGCAATCGGCCACCGGTACCTGCCACGGGCCGACCATCTGGTCGCGAGCAACCAGACCGGTAATGGTGCGGTCGCCGATGGTGATCAGGAAGCTCTTGCTGGCCACGGCCGGGTGATGCAGCACACGACCCAGGGCTTCTTCGATATCGACGCTGGCGGCGCTGAAATCATCACCCCGCTCGGCTTCGCGGCTGACACTACGGTGCATGCGCGGCGGTTTGCCCAGCAGCACTTCCAGCGGCATGTCCACCGGGGTGTTGCTGAAGTGGCTGTCGGTGACGGTCAGGTGCGGCTCTGCAGTGGCCTCGCCGACCACGGCGAAGGGGCAACGCTCGCGTTCGCAGATGGCTTGGAAGCGCTCGAAGTCGGCCGCATCGACGGACAGCACGTAACGCTCCTGCGACTCGTTGCACCAGATTTCGTGCGGAGCCATACCCGGTTCATCGTTGGGCACGTTACGCAGCTCGAAACGGCCACCGCGACCACCGTCGTTGATCAGCTCCGGCAGGGCATTGGAGATACCACCGGCGCCGACGTCGTGGATGAACTTGATCGGATTGGCCTCGCCCAACTGCCAGCAGCGGTCGATGACCTCCTGGCAACGGCGTTCCATTTCCGGGTTCTCGCGCTGCACCGAGGCAAAATCCAGATCGGCCGAGCTGGCACCGGTGGCCATCGACGAAGCAGCGCCGCCGCCCAGGCCGATGAGCATGGCCGGGCCACCGAGCACGATCAGTTTGGCACCGACGGAAATCTCGCCCTTCTGTACGTGGTTCTCGCGGATGTTGCCGAGACCGCCGGCGAGCATGATCGGCTTGTGGTAGCCACGCACTTCCTCACCGCGGGGGCTGCTGACAGCCTGCTCGAAGGTACGGAAGTAGCCATTAAGTGCCGGGCGACCGAACTCGTTGTTGAACGCGGCGGCGCCCAGCGGGCCTTCGATCATGATGTCCAGCGCGCTGACGATGCGCTCGGGCTTGCCGTAGGGCTTTTCCCAGGGCTGGAGGAAATCGGGGATATTCAGGTTGGAGACCGAGAAACCGGTCAGGCCGGCCTTCGGCTTGGCACCACGGCCGGTCGCGCCTTCGTCACGAATCTCACCACCGGAGCCGGTGGCCGCGCCAGGGAACGGGGCGATGGCGGTCGGGTGGTTGTGCGTCTCGACCTTCATCAGAATGTGTACCGGCTCCTGCACCGCGCCGTACTGGCGAGTTTCCGGGTTGGGGAAGAAACGCCCGGCGGTGTGGCCTTTGATCACCGAGGCGTTGTCCTTGTATGCGGACAGCACACCTTCGTTGTGCATCTGGTAGGTGTTCTTGATCATGCCGAACAGCGACTTGTCCTGGCTCTCGCCGTCGATGTCCCAGCTGGCATTGAAGATCTTGTGGCGGCAGTGCTCGGAGTTGGCCTGGGCAAACATCATCAGTTCGATGTCGTGCGGATTGCGCCCCAGGTCATTGAAGCTCTTCACCAGGTAGTCGATTTCGTCCTCGGCCAGGGCCAGGCCCAGATCCAGGTTGGCCTGTTCCAGCGCGGCGCGGCCACCGCCGAGCACGTCCACGGCGGTCAGCGGCTTGGGCTCGGCATGACTGAACAGCGCGGCGGCGTCCTCGAGGGCATTCAGAACAAGCTGGGTCATGCGGTCGTGCAGCAGGCTGGCGACGGCAGTGCTGTCGGCTTCGCTCAGTTCGCCGCTGACGTAATAGGCGATACCACGTTCCAGGCGCTGAACCTTGGCCAGGCCGCAGTTGCGGGCAATGTCGCTGGCCTTGCTCGACCAGGGCGAAATGGTGCCGAAACGCGGAATGGTCAGGAACAGCTTGCCGCTGGGCTCCTGCACCGGCACGCTCGGGCCGTACTTGAGCAGGCGGGCCAGCACTTGCTCCTCATCGGCGTCGAGTACGCCGGTGACATCGGCAAAATGCGCGAACTCGGCGTACAGCCCGGTCACGGCCGGCACCTTGCTGGTCAGTTGCTCGAGCAATTTGCCATGGCGGAAAGCGGAAAGGGCGGGAGCGCCGCGCAGAATCAACATCGTCGGAACAGCCTCTGGGCAAGAGTGTGTACTTGGAGGCCGTGCATTCTAGCCTAAAGCCGCGCTCGCAGCACCCGTACCGGATGCTTTCGAGACGGGCGAGCGCTAGCAGAGAAGCGCTGCGCTGTCGAGATATGGCGCCGCCTGCGCTTTGCGTATACTGCGCGGATGTTTGCACGACCTGCGACACGCATGCGTTGCGCCACAGGGCTGTTGGCGATTGGCACCCTCCTGATGCTTGCTGGCTGTGGCGAAGACCCCAAGCCCAGCGTACTCGAGCAGGTAAAGGCGGAGGGTGAGCTGCGCGTGGTTACTCGCAACAGTCCCGCCACCTACTTCCAGGACCGCAACGGCGCCACCGGTTTCGAATACGAACTGGCCAAACGCTTCGCCACCGATCTGGGCCTGGAACTGAAGATCGAAACTGCCGACAACCTCGACAGCCTGTTTTCCAGCCTGGCTCGCAGCGACGGCCCTGTCATGGCTGCCGCCGGCCTCGTCGACACACCCCTGCGCCTGCGCCAGGCGCGCTTCTCGATTCCGTACCTGGAAGTGACTCCGCAGATCATCTATCGCCAGGGCGAAAGCCGCCCGACCAAGCCTGAAGATCTGATTGGCAAACGCATTCTGGTGCTCGCCGGCAGCAGCCATGCCGAACAGCTGGCCGCCCTCAAGCTGGAACTGCCGGAGCTGGAGTTCGAGGTATCCGACGCCGTCGAGGTGGTCGACCTGCTGCGCATGGTCGACGAAGGGCAGATCGACCTGACCCTGGTCGACTCCAACGAGCTGGCGATGAACCAGGTGTATTTCCCCAACGTGCGCGTAGCCTTCGACCTGGGCGATACCAACAGCATGCGCTGGGCCGTGGCCGCTGGCGAAGATGACAGCCTGTTGCAGGAAATCAATGCCTTTCTTGAGCGCGCCGAAGCCAATGGCACCCTGCAGCGCCTGAAAGAACGCTACTACGGCCATGTCGACGTGCTCGGCTATGTCGGCGCCTACACCTTCGCCCAGCACCTGCAGCAGCGCCTGCCGCGCTACGAGAAGATGTTCCGCCAGGCCGGCCAGGCCAATCAGGTGGACTGGCGCCTGCTGGCTGCCATGGGCTATCAGGAGTCGCTGTGGCAACCCAACGCCACCTCCAAGACCGGTGTGCGTGGCCTGATGATGCTCACTCAACGCACCGCCCAGTCGGTCGGCGTCTCCAACCGCCTCGACCCCAAGCAGAGTATCGACGGCGGTGCCCGTTACTTCGTGCAGATTCATCAGCAACTGCCTGAAGGCATTCAGGAGCCGGATCGCACCTGGTTCGCCCTGGCTGCCTACAACGTTGGCGGTGGTCACCTGGAAGACGCACGCAAGCTGACCGAGGCCGAAGGCCTGGACCCGAACAAATGGGCCGACGTGCAGAAGATCCTGCCGCGCCTGGCGCAAAAGCAGTGGTACAGCAAGACCCGCTACGGCTATGCCCGCGGCGGCGAGCCGGTGCACTTCGTGCGCAACATCCGTCGTTACTACGACATTCTCACCTGGGTGACCCAACCGCAGCTGGAAGGCACGCAAGTGGCCGAGAGCGGTATCCACCTGCCCGGCATCGACAAGCGCAAGCCCGAAGAAGAAACCCCGCCCTTGTAGGGTGCGCCACTCGCACCAAGTGGCAAGACGCAATCCTGAAAGAGGTTCGACAGCAGCCCGCATTCGCCCCGGATTGCATCCGGGCTACATCACTCAGGCGCGCCGAGCCTTGAAGAACGCTTTCAACAGCGCCCCGCTCTCTTCGGCCAGCAAGCCCCCTTCCACCTGCACGCGGTGGTTGAGAAAAGCCTGATCGAAGAACTGCCCCTGACTGATCGCCACCCCCGCACGCGGCTCGCTGGCGGCGAACACCACGCGGGCGACCCGCGCATGCACGATCAAACCTGCACACATGCTGCAGGGTTCCAGGGTGACGTACAGGGTGCTGCCGGGCAGTCGATAGTTCTGCACGCTTTGCGCCGCCGCACGGATCGCCACCATCTCGGCATGGGCGCTGGGGTCATGACGCAGAATCGGGCAGTTGAACCCCTGCCCCACCACCTCACCGTCCTGCACCAGCACGGCACCGACCGGCACCTCGCCCTGCTCAGCCCCCAGATGCGCCTGCGCCAGCGCCAGGCGCATGAAGTGCTCGTCACGCGAGCGGTCGATGATCTGCGGTCGTTTCATTGCAACAATCCATAGGGTGCCGGCGAAAAACGGCGCCTACCCTACACCACTTCGATGGCCGCCATCAGCCCCGTTTCCATATGGTCGATGACGTGGCAGTGGAACATCCACACACCGGGA
The DNA here is from genome assembly GCF_029814935.1 of Pseudomonas sp. GD03919. Lineage (NCBI taxonomy): Bacteria > Pseudomonadati > Pseudomonadota > Gammaproteobacteria > Pseudomonadales > Pseudomonadaceae > Pseudomonas > Pseudomonas sp. GD03919. Next base: position 1,195,571 of record NZ_CP104582.1, on the reverse strand, counting down.
TTATCGGCGACGAAGGCGATGCGCGCCGTCTCATTCTTGCCCAACAGGTAGGTGTCGGTGAAGTAGGGAATGATCTTGCGTCGGTCCGAGCTCAGCACCTTGAAAGTCATGCCGTGCAGGTGAATCGGGTGCTGGTACTGCGCCATGTTGCGGAGCACGAAGATGTAGTGGCCATCCTTCTTCAGCGTGGCAATCGGGCGCTCGGCACAGGTTTTGTCATTGATATCCCAGGCCTGGCCATTGATCTGCCAATACTTGTAACTGCCGCCACGCTCGACGTTACCGGACAGCATCGCCGCCCACTCGAAGTTGAAACGCAGCGTTTCGGCGCGCGCCAGATCCGGCTCGGCAATCGGGTTGGCCGGCAGGGGCGGCGGCCAGCTTCCCGCCGTTTCGCCAGTGGCTACACCCTTGAGCGTCGCCAGACGCAGCGGCCCATTGCGCAGCGACAAGGCTTCACCGACTGCCGGTACCCTCAGCGCCAGATCGACGCGCATGCCCGGCCCCAGCCAGTATTCCTTGCCCAAGGGGCGCGGCTGCACCGGATTACCGTCCAGCGCATAGATGCGCGCCTCTCCACCCGGCAAATTGAGCCGATAGGTCACGGTGTTGTCGACATTGATCAGACGCAGACGCACCACCTGCCCTGCCGGCAAGTCGAGAGTCGGGTTGGGTTCACCGTTGATGGTAGTCAAGCGCCCACGCGTACCCTCACGCGCCGCCTGACGCGGTACCAGAAACTCGGTGAAGGCGCCCTGCTCGTCGATGTGCCAAGTCTTAAGACTCAACGTGCGCTCATGGCCAAAGCCGCTCGGCTCACGCTCCTCGACAATCAACGGCCCGACCAGGCCGCGCCCCAACTGCTCGGCACTGGTGGTATGCGGGTGATACCAGAAGCTGCCGGCATCGTGGCAGATGAAGTCATAGTCAAAATACTCGCCCGGCAACACTGGCGCCTGGGAAACGTAAGGCACACCGTCCATTTCCAGCGGCAGACGAATGCCATGCCAGTGAATGGTGCTCTGCACATCCAGTTTATTGATGAAGCGCACCCGCAGACGCTCGCCCTGACGACAGCGCAATTCGACACCCGGCGCCTGCCCGCCATAAGCCCAGGCCGGCGTCACCTGCCCCGGCACCAGCTCCAGATCAAGCGGCGCGGCGATCAGCTCATAGTCGTGAGTCGCCACATTTTCCGGGCGCCCCAGCCAGTAACGCACGCCACCGGCGCCCAGGCCGGCAACACCGAGGCCAGCCAGGCCGGCGAGCACTTGTCTGCGGGTAAACGACATTTTCATCCTCGGCAATCTGTAGCCATACTCATTTGCGGTATCTTCTCATTTTCATCACTTGAAAAACGAGTCCGCAAACAGAGACGGGTTGCCGCAGCACCGATCTGCAGGCATGAAAAAACCGGCCTAAGCCGGTTTCTTCATACAACGCCGGGGATCATTCCCACTCGATGGTGGCAGGCGGCTTGCTCGACACGTCGTAGGTGACGCGGGAGATGCCTTCGATTTCGTTGATGATGCGGCCGCTGACGGTCTCCAACAGCTCGTAGGGCAGGTGTGCCCAACGCGCGGTCATGAAGTCCACGGTTTCCACGGCGCGCAGGGCAACGACCCAGGCGTAGCGACGGCCGTCACCGACCACGCCCACCGATTTCACCGGCTGGAACACCACGAACGCCTGGCTGGTCTTGTGGTACCAGTCGGCCTTGCGCAGCTCTTCGATGAAGATGTGGTCGGCGCGACGCAGGATGTCGGCGTATTCCTTCTTCACTTCGCCGAGAATGCGCACGCCCAGGCCCGGGCCCGGGAACGGGTGGCGGTAGACCATGTCGTAAGGCAGGCCCAGCTCCAGGCCGATCTTGCGCACTTCGTCCTTGAACAGCTCACGCAGCGGCTCGACCAGCTTGAGGTTCATCTCCTCCGGCAGGCCGCCCACGTTATGGTGCGACTTGATCACGTGGGCCTTGCCGCTCTTGGCGCCAGCCGACTCGATCACGTCCGGGTAGATGGTGCCCTGGGCGAGGAACTGGATGTTGTCCAGCTTGCTGGCCTCGGCATCGAACACGTCGATGAAAGTGCGACCGATAATCTTGCGCTTCTTCTCCGGGTCAGCTTCGCCGGCCAGGTTGGACAGAAACTGCTCTTCGGCATTGGCGCGGATCACCTTGACGCCCATGTTCTCGGCGAACATGGCCATCACCTGATCACCTTCGTGCAAGCGCAGCAGGCCGTTGTCGACGAAGACGCAGGTCAGTTGATCGCCGATGGCCTTGTGCAGCAGCGCCGCGACCACCGAGGAGTCCACACCGCCGGACAGGCCGAGCAGGACGTTGGCGTCGCCAACCTGAGCGCGCACGGCGGCGATGGCGTCTTCGACGATGTTGGCCGGCGTCCACAGGGCTTCGCAGCCAGCGATTTCCAGCACGAAGCGCGAAAGGATGCGACCGCCCTGCTTGGTGTGGGTCACTTCCGGATGGAACTGCACGCCGTAGTAATGGCGGGTGTCGTCGCACATGGCGGCGATCGGGCAGCTCGGGGTACTGGCCAGGATGCTGAAGCCTTCCGGCAGGCGGGTGACCTTGTCGCCGTGGCTCATCCATACGTCGAGACCGAGCACGCCGTCGGCATCGACATGGTCTTCGATGCCGGCCAGCAGTTGGCTCTTGCCGACCACGTCGACACGGGCATAACCGAATTCACGCAGGTCGGAACCTTCCACCTTGCCGCCAAGCTGCTCGGCCATGGTCTGCATGCCGTAGCAGATGCCCAATACCGGCACATTCAGGTCGAACACCGCTTGCGGTGCGCGCGGGCTATTGGCTTCGTGCACCGACTCCGGACCACCGGCGAGGATGATGCCGCGCGGAGCGAAGGCGCGGATATCTTCGTCGCTCATGTCCCAGGGGTGCAGTTCGCAATAGACACCGATCTCGCGCACACGGCGCGCGATCAGCTGGGTGTACTGGGAACCGAAGTCCAGAATGAGGATGCGGTGGGCGTGAATATCGTGGGCCATGGCCGTCTCTCGTAGGTGTTCACAAATGACACGGGGCTGATCGAACAGCCCCGTTATTCATAACAGTGTGGCGAATCAACCAACTCTGTAGTTGGGAGCCTCTTTAGTGATCTGCACGTCATGCACGTGCGACTCAGCCATGCCGGCGCCAGTGATACGCACGAACTCGGGCTTGGTACGCATCTCTTCGACGGTGGCACAACCGGTATAGCCCATGGAGGCGCGCAGGCCGCCCATCAGCTGGTGAACGATGGCACTCATGGCACCCTTGTACGGCACACGGCCTTCGATACCTTCCGGCACCAGCTTCTCGGCACCGGCCGAGGAGTCCTGGAAGTAGCGATCCGAGGAGCCCTGCGCCTGCGCCATGGCGCCCAGCGAGCCCATGCCACGGTAGGCCTTGTAGGAGCGGCCCTGGAACAGCTCGACTTCGCCCGGTGCTTCTTCGGTACCGGCCAGCATGGAGCCGATCATCACAGCCGATGCGCCCGCAACGATGGCCTTGGACAGGTCACCGGAGAAACGGATACCACCGTCGGCGATCAGCGGTACACCGGTGCCGGCCAGAGCAGCGGCGACGTTGGCCACGGCGCTGATCTGCGGCACGCCAACGCCAGCGACGATACGGGTGGTGCAGATGGAGCCCGGGCCGATGCCGACCTTGACGCCATCGGCGCCGGCTTCAACCAGCGCCTTGGCAGCGGCGCCCGTGGCGATGTTGCCGCCGATCACCTGGACTTCCGGGAAGTTCTGCTTGACCCAACGCACGCGGTCGATCACGCCTTTGGAGTGGCCGTGGGCAGTATCGACGATGATCACATCGACGCCGGCTGCGACCAGCGCCGCAACACGGTCACCGGTATCGGCACCGGTACCCACGGCAGCGCCCACGCGCAGACGGCCCTGATCATCCTTGCTCGCCAGCGGGTAGGCCTTGGCCTTCTCGATGTCGTTGACGGTCATCATGCCCTTGAGGCGGTACTGGTCATCGACGATCAGCACGCGCTCGATGCGGTGCTTGTGCAGCAGCTTGCGCACCACCTGGGTGTCTTCGCCTTCCTTGACGGTGACCAGACGCTCTTTGGGCGTCATCACGTCGCGCACCTTGGCAGCCATATTGCTTTCGAAACGTACATCCCGACTGGTAACGATGCCGACCAGATCACCATGATGCAGCACCGGCACACCGGAAATATTGTTCTGCCGAGTCAGGTCGAACAGATCACCCACGGTGGCATCGGCCTCGATGGTGATCGGATCTTTCACCACGCCCGACTCGAAGCGCTTGACCTTGCGCACTTCGGCAGCCTGCTGCTCGACGGTCATGTTCTTGTGGATGATGCCAATGCCGCCTTCCTGTGCCATGGCGATGGCCAGGCGCGCCTCGGTGACCGTGTCCATGGCAGCGGACAGCAGCGGGATGTTCAGTTCGATGCCACGGGTCAGGCGGGTCTTGAGGCTGACGTCCTTGGGCAGCACCTCGGAATAACCGGGGATGAGCAGGACGTCGTCGAAAGTGAGTGCTTCTTGGCTGATGCGCAGCATGGAGGGCTCCCGAGCGGGAAAATAAGAAGCGCGGCATTATACCCAGCGACCTCGCTGCACTCAATGCAAAGTGCATCCCTAGGCAGGCCTGTATTGAAAACAATAAAATAATGATTCTCAAAAACACCTGCACTCGAGTACCAAATGAACTTCACCCGCTCTTGCCTGGGCAGCCCATGCGCCGTCCTGCTGACCCTTTGCCTGCTGCCCGCCAGCCAACCACTCGCTCAAGAGTTGCAGCTGCCCAGCCAGGAAGTGGTGGCCAGGCCTACTCAGGAAGATGACGGCTATCAGGCCAGACGCGCCAGCTCGGCGAGCAAATCTTCCGTGGAACTCAGGGATGAAGCACAGTCGGTACTGGTGGTGACACCCCAGACCCTCGAAGACTTTCAGGTCAAGTCGCTGGACGATGCGATGAAGTTCGTCAGTGGCATAACCCAGAGCAACACCCTGGCCGGTACCCAGGACGGCTTCATCAAGCGCGGCTTCGGTAGCAACGCCGATGGTTCAATTTTGCGAGACGGCATCCGCTCCAGCCTGTCGCGCAACTTCAGCGCCACCACCGAACGCGTGGAAGTGCTCAAGGGGCCGCCTCATTGCTGTATGGCGCACTGGAGCCGGGCGGCCTGATCAACGTGATCAGCAAGAAGCCGCAGTACCAATGGGGCACGCGACTGAGCGCGGACAACTCCAGCTTCGGCGGTGGCAGCCTGGCAGTCGACGTGACCGGTCCGATTGCCGACAGTGGCCTGGCCTTTCGCCTGATCGCCGAGCGGCAGAACGAGGACTACTGGCGCAACTTCGGCACCAAGGAAAACAGCCTGATTGCCCCCTCGCTGAGCTAGGAAGGCGAACGCCTACGCCTCAACATCGCCTATGAATACAAGGAATACAGCACGCTGGTGGATCGCGGCACGGTGATCGTCAATGGCAAGCCAGCCAATGTGTCCTACAACGACCGCTTCGGCGAGAGCTGGTCGAAGGCAGAGGGCATCGACGAATTGCTCACTGCCACCGCCGAATATCAGCTCAGCGACGACTGGTCGACCCGCCTTACCTACGGCTGGAACAACGAGCGCTACGACTATGCCGAAGCACGGCCGAACACGCTCAATGCCAGCACGGGCGCAATGAGCCGCCGCTCCGATGGCAGCACGCATGACAACCAGACCCAATACCTGGCCTGGGACTGGATCGGCAACTCCAACCTGTTCGGCCAGCGTCATGACCTGCTGATCGGTGCCGACACCGAGCGAGTCGACAACTTCCGTGGCGACACCTGGCGCGGCCCGGCAGTGGGTGGCTTTAATATCTACAACCCGGTATACGGCAACCTCGCCGCACCTTCCGCACTCAACGCGGCGCAGAGTGATCGCAGCGACGAGCTGCATTCACGCTCGCTCTACGCGAAGGACAACTGGCACCTGAACGACCAGTGGATCGTGGTGCTTGGCGGTCGTTATCAGCGTTTCGAGCAGTTCGTCGAACAGGGCCATGGGGCTAATGCCAGTCAGTTAAGCCGTTGCACTCGATCTTTGTAGGAGCCGGCTTGCCGGCGATCCGCCATAAAAAGCATCGCCAGCAAGCTGGCTCCTACGAAAAACGCCCCTCTACTGCAAGTAGGAGGGGGTGGTGACGAACTTATCTGATCAGCATTAGCCATGGGGCCGCCTATACCCGCACCACCGACCGCAGCGACACTACCTTCCTGCCCTTCAGCGGCCTGGTCTTCCAGTTGAACGAGCAGGTGGCGTTCTATGGCAATTACAGCCGCTCCTTCGTGCCCAATGCCTCGGATACCAATACTGGCCAGGCATTCGATCCCGAAGAGGGCCGCAGCTATGAGCTGGGCGTGAAACTCGATCTGCCTCAGGGCATCGGCGCCAGCCTGGCGCTGTTCGATATCGAGAAGAAAAACGTCGTGGTCACCAACAACTCCGTATCGGAAGCAGCAGGCAAGGTCGGTTCGCGCGGCGTGGAACTGGATATCAGTGGCCGCCTGAGCGAGCGCTGGGAGCTGCTTGGCAGCTATGCCTACACCGATACGGAAATCCTCGATGACCCGAGCAACGAAGGCAACGAGCTGGTCAACGCCGCACGCAATGTCGGCAGTCTCTACCTCGTCCATCATCTGCATCTGCCCCAGGAGTTGGGTCAGTGGCGACTGGGTGGCGGCGCCCGTTACGTCGGTGAGCGTGCCGGCGACAACGCCAACACATTCTGGCTGGACAGCTACACGGTGGCCGATGCCTTCATCAGTTGGGACAGCCAGCTACTCGGCGAAAAGACCCGCCTGCAACTGAACGTACGCAACCTGTTCGACGAGTGTTACTACTCCTCCAGCGGCGGCAATCTACGCGTTGCCGTGGGCGAGCCACGCGAAATGCGCCTGTCGGCCAGCGTCAAGTTTTGAGCCAATCCCGATGGCAACTGCTGAGCGCCTGTGGGAGGCGATTCAGCGGCAACTGAAACCATATGAAGTCGCGGCTAAAGCCCCTCCCACAATCGGCTGAAAACCGCTCAAGCCGGATCGTCGACCCGCACCTGCCTCACGGCAAAGCCCAGGCGTTCGCCGAATTCTTCGACGAACGCCTGGTGCAGACCTGCCTCGGCCCAGCCGTTGAAGATGAAACCCAGGTTGGAAAAGCCGCATGGCTGCAGGAACAGGAAGCCGTTGATGTCATCTTCATGCCCGCATTCCGGGCAGGTGAAGTTGTCGGTTTCCCCTGGCCACCACAGCTCAAGGCTGTCGAACAGCGGTACGCCCACCTCCCTGCGGCATTCGGCACAGCCCGCCTCTTCGAGAAAGTCGCGGGTCGGCACATAAATGCAGCGTTTGGTGATGATCTCCAAACCATTGTGCGGCTGCCCATAAGGCAGCAACTCGGGACGTTGGGCAATATGCCGGGCGCCTGGCCCGATGGCATAGGCCATGCCGTTGCCGCCCTGCCCACAGGTGGTCGGCAGCGCCGCGACGATCTCCCGCTTGACCAGCCAGCGCAGCATGGCCTGGGCCTTTTGCTCATGTGCAGGAAGCGTGGATATCTGCGGGACGAGGATCAGTTGCGCGGTCATGGTGCTCGGAGCTGATAGGGAAAGGGCGGCAGCTTAGCCGCTGCGGCCAGCCAATCAAGCCCCTCGACAGACCGCATCGTCCAGCTGCGCCTGACGTTGGGCCAGCCAACGCGCACGCAACAGGTCATAGATCCAGTTGAACGCCAGGGTGTAGGGCAGAAAAAACAGAATCAGCACGATATCCAGCAGCAGCGCCTCGAGCAGGCCAATCGACAGCCACCAGGCAGCCAATGGCACCAGTGCGACGATCAGGCCCACCTCGAACAGCAGCGCATGACTGACCCGCGCCCACAGGCCGCGCTCGAAGCCCAGACGACTCTGTGCGCGGTCGAACAGGTAGTTGAACAGCATGTTCCACAGCATCGCCACGGTTGAGAACATCAGGGTCAGCACACCCAGGTGCAGCAGTGGCTTGTCCATGAACCAGGCCATGGCCGGTGCGCAGATAAGCACGGCAATACCTTCGAAGGCCAGGGCGTGACCGATGCGCTCACGCAGGGAGCGCGGCAGGGGGTGAGTCATGAAACAAATCTCGTGATAGGTGACAACGAGCGCTATGATCATCGGAATATCAGCCAATCCAAAGGCAGCTGCCATCGGCAAAACCGATATGAATATTTCCCCCGAATCCCTCCAGGCCTTCGCCCAAGCCGCCAGCAGCGGCTCGCTCAGCGCTGCAGCGCGGCGCCTGGGCAAAAGCCAGTCGACCATCAGCGAGGCCGTCGCGCGCCTGGAGATCGATCTGGGCGTGGCATTGTTCGAACGCGGCCCACGTAAGCTGCAGCTGACCGAAGCCGGTGCCAGCCTGCTGGCCCACGCTGAAGAAGTGCTCTGCGCCAGCGACCGCCTGGCGCGACACGCCGCAGGCTTGGCCAGAGGCCAGGAGGCGCGACTGACCCTGGCACTGTCCGACGCCTACCAGCCGAAACAATACGAAGTTCGCCTGCAGGAACTGGATCAGCGCTTCCCCGATCTGCAGTTCGAAAGCCTGATCGCCGAACAGGCCGATGTGCTCGACCTGATCACCCAGGGCCGCGCGCAGCTGGGACTGCTCGCCGCGCAAGCGGCCTATCCACCGCATATCGCCCACGCCCGCCTGGAAATGAGCAGCGAGTTCGGCCTGTTCGTGGCCAAGGATCATCCGCTGAGCAAGCTGCCACGAGTGCGCCAGGACGACTTGTCGCGCTGGCGTCTGCTGCGCCTGAGCAGCGTTGCCCATGTCGATGCGAACACGGACGAGTTGCCCGGCAGCGGCGGACGCTGCTGGGCCGCGCCGGACTACCTGATGCTGCTGGAGATGGCCCGCCTGGGCTTCGGCTGGGCCGAACTGCCCAGGCAACTGGTCGATGCCTACGGCTTTGGCGGCCTGCATGAGCTGCCCTGCAATGGCTGGCCACGGCGGGTCACGGTGGACGCCATCTGGTCGCGCCAGCGTGAACTTGGCCCGGTGGCAGCCTGGCTGCTCGGGCGTCTGCTCGAAGACAGTTGAGCGCCTCTGCGCTTATCATGCCGCCCCATGATCAATGACCCTTTTGCCCGCCTGAACCTCGACCGCGAGGTGCTCAGCGTCAGCCAACTGAATAACCGCGCCCGCCTGCTGCTGGAGGACGTGTTCGCCGGCATCTGGGTCGAGGGAGAAATCTCCAACCTCGCCCGCCCGGCGTCCGGCCACATCTATTTCACCCTGAAAGACAGCCAGGCCCAGGTGCGCTGCGCGTTGTTCCGGCAGAACGCCGCACGCGTGCGCCAGGCCCTGCGTGATGGCCTGGCGGTGAAGGTGCGCGGCAAGGTTTCGCTGTTCGAGGGCCGCGGCGACTACCAGTTGATTCTCGATGCCGTCGAGCCAGCCGGTGACGGCGCCCTGCGCCTGGCCTTCGAGGCACTCAAGGAAAAGCTCGGCGCCGAAGGTCTGTTCTCTACCGAACGCAAGATTGCCCTGCCCGCTCATCCCAAGCGCATCGGCATCGTCACCTCGCCCACCGGCGCAGTGATCCGCGACATCATCAGCGTGTTCCGCCGCCGCGCGCCGCAGGTGGAGTTGAACCTGATCCCCACCGCCGTACAGGGCCGCGAGGCCACGGCGCAGATCGTCCGCGCCCTGCAGCGCGCCGATGCGCAGGGTTACGACGCACTGATCCTGGCCCGTGGCGGCGGTTCGCTGGAAGATCTCTGGTGCTTCAACGAGGAGGCCGTGGCCCGCGCCGTGGCCGCCTGTGTCACGCCCATCGTCAGCGCCGTGGGCCATGAGACCGATGTATCCATCGCCGACTTCGTCGCCGACGTGCGCGCGCCGACGCCCTCGGCCGCCGCCGAACTGCTGGCCCCGGACAGCAGCGAGCTGGTGCAGCGCCTGCACAACCTGCAACGGCGCCTGGCGCTGCACATGCAGGGCCGTCTAGCCCGCGAACGCCTGCGCCTGGAAGGCGCCAGCCGACGCCTGCGCCACCCCGGCGAACGCCTGCGCCAGCAGGCCCAGCGCCTGGATGACCTGGACATGCGCCTGCGCCGCGCCTTCAACCAGCAACTGGCCAATCAACGCGAACGCCTGGCCCGCCTCGACGCACGCCTCGCCGCGCAGCATCCGGGGCGCAGCCTGGCTCTGTTGCGCCAGCGCCTCGATGGCCTGGCCACGCGCCTGCCGCGCGCCATGCACAGCCAGCTCCGCAGCCAGCGCCAGCAACTGGGTGCCCTGGCTGCGCAACTGCAGATCGTCAGCCCCTTGGCCACCCTCGGTCGAGGCTACAGCATCCTCCTCGACGAGCGCGGCCAGGCGGTGCGCAGCGCCGCGCAAACCCAGCCCGGCCAGCGTCTCAAGGCACGCCTGGGCGAAGGTGAACTAGACGTGCGCATCGAGGACAACCACATACAACCGGCGACCTTGTCGCTACTGGATTGAACTAATGCCAGCATCTCTGCGTAGGAGCGAGCTCTGCTCGCGAAGCTTTTTCAGCCCCTCTTTTCGCGAGCAGAGCTCGCTCCTACACAAGTTGTGTCTGTTCGTCCTGGCTCTGTGCCTGGCCCTGCCCGCCCACGCCGAAGGCTTTATCACCCGCCTGTTGAACAAGCCGGTGCCGGGTGGCGTGGCGGTGGTCGACCTGGGCAACCCGGCGCAGGCGCCCAAGGTGCGCTATCAGGGCAAGCCGGTGCTGACCGTGCATGAGGACAGCAAGCGCTGGATCGCCATCGTCGGCATTCCACTCAGCGTCAAGCCGGGCACTCAGCAGATAGAGGTCGAGGGCGGCCAGAAGCTGAATTTCCAGGTCGGTGCCAAGCACTACGCCGAGCAGCGCATCACCATCAAGAATCAGCAGCAGGTCACCCCCAACGCCGAGAACCTCAAACGTATCGAGCGCGAACTGGCCGAGCAGACCCGCGCCTACCAGCAGTTCAGCCCACGCCAGCCAAGCAACCTGCTGTTCGACCGGCCAGTCAACGGCCCGCTGTCCAGCCCCTTCGGCTTGCGGCGCTTCTTCAATGGCGAGGAACGCAACCCGCATTCGGGCCTGGATTTCGCCGCCAATCGTGGCACGCCGATCAAGGCACCAGCCGCCGGCAAGGTCATCCTCATCGGCGACTACTTCTTCAACGGCAAGACGGTATTTCTCGATCACGGCCAGGGGCTGATCAGCATGTTCTGCCACCTCTCCGAGATCGACGTGCAGCTCGGCGACGAGATCGCCCGTGGCGGCCATGTCGGCAAGGTCGGCGCCACCGGGCGCGCGACCGGCCCGCACCTGCACTGGAACGTCAGCCTCAACGACGCACGGGTTGACCCGGCGATCTTCATCGGTGCGTTCAAGCCCTGAACCTACGCAGCCTGCAATACCTGCGGTTTGGGTTGCTGACGTATTTTTGTTAGGGTACGGCGGCCAAAATGGCCGGCTTTAAGCGTCGGTCTTTCCTCCTGCCTGCTTCGGAGCCGGAAATGCCGAATGAGTTCGATACCTGGATGGGTTGGCTGAACGAACAGCCTGAACTGCTCACCCTCACCGCCACCTTTGCCCTGATCGTCGCCGCCTGGCTGTCGAACTGGATCGTCAAACGTATCCTGGTGCGCGCCATCTACCGCGTGGTCGGCGCGACCACCCTGGGTCGCCATGGCCAGATCAAGGAAAGCGGCATCATCAAGCGCCTGTCGCACATCGTCCCGGCGCTGGTGCTGTCCTCCGGTGTAGCCGTGGTGCCGGGCATGCCCGAAGCCGTGGTAACGGTCACGCAGAACGTCTGCGGCGCCTTCATCGTGCTGACCATCGCCTTGGCCATCGGCGCCCTGCTGGACATTCTCAACACGCTCTATCAGCGCCGGCCCAATGCGCACCTGAAGCCGATCAAGGGCTACCTGCAGGTGATCAAGATCGCCATCTTCGCCATTGCCGCGATCCTCATGGTGGCGGCGCTGATCGACCGCTCGCCGCTGATCCTGCTGTCCGGCCTCGGCGCCATGGCCGCCGTGCTGATGTTGATCTTCCAGGACACCCTGCTGTCACTGGTGGCCAGCGTGCAGATTTCCTCCAGCGACATCATCCGCGTCGGTGACTGGGTGGAAATGCCCCAGCTCAACGCTGACGGCGACGTGATCGATATCGCCCTGCACACGGTCAAGGTGCAGAACTGGGACAAGACCATTACCACCATCCCGACCAAGCGCTTCATCAGCGACCCGTTCAAGAACTGGCGCGGCATGCAGGAATCCGGCGGGCGCCGGATCAAGCGCGCGCTGTATCTCGACCTGACCAGCGTGCACTTCCTCAGCGACGAGGAAATCGCCCGCCTGCGCCGCTTCATGCTGCTCGACGAATACCTGGATCGTAAGGATCAGGAGCTGCAGGACTGGAACGCCAGGCTGGCCGAGTACGGCAAGGACCCGGTCAACACGCGCCGTATCACCAACATCGGCAGCTTCCGCGCCTATGTCGAGCACTACCTGCGTCACAACCCCAACATCCACCAGAACATGACCCTGCTGGTACGCCAGCTCAGCCCGACCGCCGACGGCCTGCCGCTGGAAATCTACTGCTTCACCAACACCATCGCCTGGAATGCCTACGAAGGTATCCAGTCCGACATCTTCGACCACCTGCTGGCCATCCTCCCCGAGTTCGGCCTGCGCGTGTTCCAGCATCCGAGCGGTGCAGACATGCGCGAACTGCGTCCGATGCTGCAGCCAGCCCCTTGACGCCAGCGGGAAACCGATTCCCGCTTTCAGGAGCCAGCTTGTGGCGATGAACACCGCCAGCAGGATGGCTCACAACCGCCTTCACAAGCACGCCAGCACTACGCAATGAAAATGTGAATAAGCGAAAAAAGCAGCAACAAAAAATCGCCAAACCAACCCATCCGCTTTTTTTCACCAATTTTTCCAACATGCTTGCCAGCTTTTTCCTCAATGGTTAGGGTTGGCTTCATGAATATCTCGCAGACCCTCATCATCCTCCGGCAACACGCCAACCTGTGCCTGGTCTCCCAACGACTGCGCTAGGGTCTGCTGACCCCGAATTCCGCACCTTTCCTCTGTTTTTATTTTTTCAGCACGGCCCATAGCGGCCCTCGCTTTCAGGATTGATTCATGAGCATGCTCAAAGACCCATCCAAGAAGTACCGCCCCTTCACCCCCATCCAGATTCCGGACCGCACCTGGCCGGACAAGATCATCGACAAGGCGCCGATCTGGCTGTCCACCGACCTGCGCGACGGTAACCAGTCGCTGATCGAGCCGATGGATGCCGAGAAGAAGATGCGCTTCTTCAAATGCCTGGTGGCCGTGGGCCTGAAGGAAATCGAAGTGGGCTTCCCGTCCGCCTCGCAGACCGACTTCGACTTCGTCCGCGAGCTGATCGAAGGCGGCCACATCCCCGACGACGTGACCATCCAGGTGCTGACCCAGGCCCGTGACGACCTTATCGAGCGCACCTTCGAGTCGCTGAAAGGCGCCAAGAAGGCCATCGTCCACTACTACAACGCCTGTGCGCCGAGCTTCCGCAAGATTGTCTTCAACCAGGACAAGGCCGGTGTCAAAGCCATCGCCGTGGCTGCCGGTACCACCATCAAGCGCCTGGCCGATGCTGCGCCGGAAACTCAGTGGGGCTTCGAGTATTCGCCGGAAGTGTTCAGCAGCACCGAAATCGACTTCGCCGTCGAGGTGTGCAACGCAGTGATCGACGTGTTCCAGCCGACCCCGGCGAACAAGCTGATCCTCAACCTGCCGGCTACCATCGAGTGCGCCACGCCGAACAACTACGCCGACCAGATCGAGTGGTTCGGCCGCCACGTCGACCGCCGCGACAGCGTGCTGATCAGCGTACACACCCACAACGACCGTGGCACCGGCGTCGCCGCCTCCGAGCTGGCCGTCATGGCCGGCGCCGATCGCGTCGAAGGCTGCCTGTTCGGCAACGGCGAGCGCACCGGCAACGTCTGCCTGGTGACCTTGGCGCTGAACCTCTACACCCAAGGCGTTGACCCGGAGCTGGACTTCTCCGACATCGATGCCGTACGCAAGGTGGTCGAGGACTGCAACCAGATTCCGGTACACCCGCGCCACCCGTACGTCGGCGACCTGGTACACACCGCATTCTCCGGCTCGCACCAGGATGCCATCCGCAAGGGCTTCGCCCAGCAGAAGGACGATGCGCTGTGGGAAGTGCCGTACCTGCCGATCGACCCGGCCGACATTGGCCGCGACTACGAGGCAGTGATTCGCGTCAACAGCCAGTCCGGCAAGGGCGGCATCACCTTCCTGCTCGAACAGGAATACGGCATCAGCCTGCCGCGCCGCATGCAGATCGAGTTCAGCCAGGTGGTGCAGCGTGAAACCGACCGCCTCGGCCTGGAAATGACCGCCGCTCAAATTTACAAGCTGCTCGAGACCGAGTACTTGCAGGCACGTAGCCCCTATGCCCTGAAAGGCCATCGCCTGCAGGAAGAGAACGGCACCAGCGCTGTGGATATCGAGGTCATCGAAGGTGCTGAAAAACACCACTGGCACGGCATCGGCAAAGGCCCGTTGGAAGCCCTGGCGGCAGCCCTGCCGGTTGCCGTCGAGGTGATGGACTACAGCGAGCACGCCATCGGTGCCGGCACCAATGCCAAGGCAGCAGCCTACATCGAGCTGCGCGTCAACGGTGGTCGCGCCCTGCACGGCATCGGCATCGACGAGAACCTCACCACCGCCAGCTTCCGCGCCCTGTTCAGCGCCCTGAACCGCGCCCTGAGCCAGGCCGAGTCACAAGCGGCCTGAGCCCTGAGCCGAACGCACAACGCCGGGCAATGCCCGGCGTTTTTGTATGCGCAGCCCGGATGAAATCCGGAAAGGCTATCGCAAACATCAGTAGCGTTTCGGGCATCCTGTAGGAGCGGCGCCCCGCCGCGAATACCGGCGGCGCTGGCTCGAAAAGCTTCGCCCCGAGGCGGGGCTCCTACGAAAAGCCGCTTTGCATGTACTTGTGTCCGTAGCTCGGATGAAATCCGGGCACATACACTCAGACATCGAAAATCATCAGCACCGCGAACATCAGCGCGGCCAGGCCGAGGGTGAACATCAGACCGATACCCGCCGCCCGCCAGTTGGACAGAAATGCACCACCGGCCTCGGCATGCTGCTTGAGATCGGCTTCCATGAGGCTCTTGGCAAACATGATCATCGCCATCAACTGTGCAATGGCGAACGGCATGGCGGGCACCTCCTCCGGCAAGACGAAAGCCAGGACCGAGGTAACCACCAGCAGGAAGACGGAAATGCCCAAGACCATCGCCACTCGATCCGCCTTGCCGAGCAGTTGCAGGTTATGCGCCAGCAGCCAGGCGCCAGCCAGCGGCGTACCGATGAAGGTGGCTAGGCCGACACCGGCGATGCTGTAGAGCGGCGCCTGAGTGGTAGTGGCCTGTTGCAGATCGGCTTGCGGTGGCTGGAAGGGATTGCTCTGTTGTACGTCCATGTTCGTCTAGCTCCTGATCAGTTCAAGGTGAAGGCATCGGCGTCCAGATGTGCAGGGAAGCGCTCGCGGTAAGCAGCCAGTGCCTCGCTCGACAGGCGAGCGCGGAACACACCATCCCCCTCGCCTGCCGCCATTAACGCCTCGCCCTGGAAGTCCAGCACCTGAGAATCGCCAGTGTAGGCGTGGCCCTTGCCGTCCTCGCCGACACGGTTCACAGCCGCGACATAGCACAGGTTCTCGATGGCCCGCGCTGGCAGCAGGCGGTTCCAGTGGTGGCGACGCGCCCCCGGCCAGTTGGCGGTATACAGCAGTAGATCGGTGCCACCCGCATCGCGACTCCAAACCGGGAAGCGCAGGTCGTAGCAAATCAGCGGGCGCACGCGCCAGCCCTTGAGCTCCAGCACGACCTGCTCGCTACCGGCGCTGTAATGCTTGTGCTCACCGGCCATGCGAAACAGGTGGCGCTTGTCGTAATGCGCCAGCGAGCCATTCGGGCGTGCCCAGAGCAGGCGATTGCGGTAGCTGCCATCGGCCGCCTGGATGATCAGGCTGCCGCAGATCTCCGCCTCGATACGCTGCGCCTGCTCACGCAACCAGTGGGTGGTCGGGCCATTCTCGGGCTCGGCCAATGCGGCCGACTCCATGGAAAAACCGGTGCTGAACATCTCCGGCAGGATCACCAGATCGGCACCGCGCGCCTGCTCCAGCAGTTTCTGGAAATGCTCGCGATTGGCGGCCGGATCCTGCCAGGCCAGGCTGGTCTGGATCAGCGCCAGTTCGATATCGGGTTTATCGCTCATCGCAGTACCTCGTTTGCCGTAATCGTCAACGCGTTGCAGGCGGGCTGACCCTGCCCGCCCCTCACACCGCGCATAGTTTCTCGGCGGCCTGGCGCAGGGTTTCTTCACGCTTGGCGAAGCAGAAACGCACCAGGCGCATGTCCTTGGGTGCCGACTGATAGAACACCGATACCGGAATCGCCGCCACACCGTGCTCGCGGGTCAGCCACTCGGCCATGGCCACATCGTCCAGATCGGGGCGAATCGCCGAATAGTCGGCCAGCTGAAAATAAGTGCCCGGCGCGCGGCTGAAGGTGAAGCGCGAGTCGGCCAGCAGGTCGCAGAACAGGTCGCGCTTGGCCTGGTAGAACGCCGGCAATTCCTCTACATGCTCGGGGCAGGCGGCCATGAACTCGGCCAGGGCGAACTGCAACGGCGTCACCCCGCAAAAGTTGACGTACTGGTGAATCTTGCGCAGCTCGGCGGTCAATGCCGGTGGCGCCACCACATAGCCGGTCTTCCAGCCGGTGACGTGATAGGTCTTGCCGAAGGAGCTGACCACGAAGGCGCGCTGATACAGCTCCTCGTGGGCCAGCACGCTGGCATGGCGTTGGCCATCGAAGATCAGGTGCTCGTAGACCTCATCGCTGATCACATGGATATCGCGGCCACGAATCAGTTCGGCCAGCCTGTCCAGATCGACACGGGTCAACAACGCACCGCTCGGGTTGTGTGGCGAGTTGAGAAAGATCAGTCGGGTACGCGGCGTGATGGCATCAGCCAGACGCTGCCAATCGACAGCGAAGTCCGGCAATGCCAGCGGCACATGCACGCAACGTCCACCGGCCAGCTCCACCGACGGCTCGTAACTGTCGTAACAAGGGTCGAGGACGATGGCTTCATCCCCCGGATGAATCAGCGCCTGCACCGCGCAGAAGATCGCCTCGGTGGCCCCCGGCGTGATGGTGATCTCGCTATCGGCATCGCGCTGCACGCCGTAGCTGCGGGCGAGCTTGGCCGCCACCTGCTGCCGTAACGCGGGCAGGCCGGTCATCGGGCAATACTGGTTGCGCCCTTGCATGACGTGGCGCGCCACGGCTTCGCGCAGTGCCTGTGGCCCGTCGAAATCCGGGAAGCCCTGGGACAGATTGATCGCACCAGTCTCCAGCGCGAGCTGGGACATCCGCGTGAAGATGGTGGTGCCGACGTTGGGCAATTTGCTGACGAGCATCGCGACTTCCTACGAAGAACAAGGCAAGCCGCGAGGATAGCCGAAGGGTGCCATAAACGGCACCCGCAGCCCTTATGAAAAGGAGCTAGAAGCTTATGCCGCGCATGCCGAATGAAAGTCGACATGCACGGCGCGGCCACGTTTACTTGCGCTTGTCCTTGCGCTTCTTCTCGGCCTTCTTGTGGTGGCTCATCAGGCGACGTTTCTTGTTCACCTGGCGATCGGTGAGCTTGTTCTTGTTGCCCTCGTAGGGGTTTTCACCGCCCTTGTACTCGATACGAATCGGCGTACCCACCAGTTTCAGCACCCGGCGGAAGGTGTTTTCCAGGTAACGGGTGTAGGCGCGCGGCACGGCGTCAACCTGGTTACCGTGGATCACGATCAGCGGCGGGTTGGCGCCACCCAGGTGGGCGTAACGCAGCTTGATGCGGCGACCGTTGACCAAAGGCGGTGCATGGTCGCTGACCGCGTCTTCGAGAATCTGCGTCAGGCGGCTGGTGGGCCAGCGGGTGATGGCCGACTTGAACGAGGCCTGCACCGATTTGTACAGATGGCCAACGCCGGTGCCATGCAGGGCAGAGATGAAGTGGATATCGGCGAAGTCGACGAAGAACAGCCGGCGCTCCAGCTCGGTCTTCACGTAGTCCTTTTGCCCCTGATCCATGCCGTCCCACTTGTTCAGGGCGATGACCAGCGCGCGGCCGCTTTCCAGCACGAAGCCGAGCAAGTTGAGGTCGTGGTCGACCACGCCTTCGCGGGCGTCCATGACGAACACCACGACGTTGGAATCCTGGATGGCCTGTAGCGTCTTGACCACGGAGAACTTTTCCACGGCCTCAAAGATCTTGCCGCGGCGACGCACACCGGCGGTGTCGATTAGGGTGTATTTCTCGTCGTCACGCTCGAAGGGGATGTAGATGCTGTCGCGCGTGGTGCCGGCCTGGTCATAAACGATGACCCGCTCCTCGCCGAGCATACGGTTGACCAGCGTCGACTTGCCCACGTTGGGACGGCCGATGATGGCCAGCTTGATACCGTCCTTCTCGCTCGGGCCGGGAATGCGCTTGGCCTCCTGGCCCTCCAGCACTTCTTCCTCTTCGCCGCCCTCTTCCGGCTCGCCGGCATCCTTGGGGAACGCGCCAAGCACCACTTCCAGCATCTGGGTGATGCCGCGGCCGTGGGCGCCGGCAATCGCCAGCGGCTCGCCCAGGCCCATGGGGCTGAACTCGGCGCGAGCCAGATCGACGTCGAGGTTGTCGACCTTGTTCACCACCAGGAAGCTCTGCTTGTTACGACGGCGCAGGTGCTCGCCGATCATCTGGTCCGAGGCGGTCATGCCGGCGCGCGCGTCCACCAGGAACAGCACGGCATCGGCCTCTTCGATGGCCTGCAGCGACTGCTCGGCCATCTTCGCATCGATGCCTTCCTCGTCACCGGAAATACCGCCGGTGTCGATCACGATATAGGTACGCCCCTGCCACTTCGCCTCGCAGTACTGGCGGTCGCGGGTCAGACCGGAAAGGTCGCCGACGATGGCGTCGCGGCTACGAGTGAGGCGGTTGAACAGGGTGGACTTGCCGACGTTCGGCCGGCCCACCAGGGCAATTACGGGAACCATCAGGCTCTCCACTTGGTTAATTCAGAAAATGCAAAGGCCGCTGCACGGGCAGCGGCCGGGATGTTTCGTGCTGTCGGACATACCGGCAGCATAGTCAAGGAAGTCGTTCAGTATCGCGCGAGCGTACTGGACAGCGTCCTCACTTGATGGTCAGTGCCACCAACTTACCGCTGTTGCCGTAGACATACAGCCAGTCCCCGACCACCAGTGGTTGGGCACGCAGGCCGTCGCTGTCGATACGGGTACGGCCGACGAAGCGACCATCGACCTGGCTCAGCAGGTGCAGATAGCCTTCCACATCGCCCACGGCCACGTAACTGGAGAACACTTGCGGTGCCGACAACTGACGGCGTGCCAGGGAGTCGTTGCTCCACAGAGCCGAAGCGCTACGCTCGTCGATGCCTTCGACGGTACCGCTGGCATGGCTGACGTAGACGTTACCAAAGCCCTGGGCAACACCCACCGAGCTGGACGCCTCACGCTGCCACAGCACACGCCCGGACTCCAGATCCATGGCTGCGACGCGGCCCTGATAGCTCACGGCATAGACGGTACCGCCGGACAGCAGCAGGCCACCGTCGATGTCCACCACACGCTCCAGCTCAGAGCGGCCTTGCGCAATGGCAACGCGCTGCTCCCAGACCGGCAGGCCACGCTGGGCGTCGACCGCAATCACCTTGCCACTGGACAGACCGGCAACCACCAGACGGTTGGTCACCAACGGTGCCCCCGTGCCGCGCAGAGTCAGTACGGCCGGAGTATTTTCAACGATCCAGCGCTGGCTACCGGTGCTGGCATCGAAGGCGATCAGACGGTCATCCTGCGTCTGCACCACGACGATATCGCCATTGGTGGCCGGCGCGGCCAGCACTTCGCTGGTCACCCGCGAGCGCCACTGCTCTTCACCGTCGCTGGTGTCGAGGGCGATCACTTCACCTTTGAGCGTACCCAGCAGTACCTGGCCGTAACCAACACCGATGGCACCGGACACCGGGATGTCGAGCTTCTTGCGCCAGATGACCTTGCCGCTGGTGCGGTCCATGGCCATGACCAAACCTTCGACATCGGCGGCGTAGATCACATC
Source organism: Pseudomonas sp. GD03919 (assembly GCF_029814935.1). NCBI lineage: Bacteria > Pseudomonadati > Pseudomonadota > Gammaproteobacteria > Pseudomonadales > Pseudomonadaceae > Pseudomonas > Pseudomonas sp. GD03919. Next base: position 1,175,278 of record NZ_CP104582.1, on the reverse strand, counting down.
ACCGTCGATGGCCGGCACCAGCATGTTGAAGGTCTCACCCTGACCATCACCGACGGAGCGGCTCCACTCGGTGCGCAGCTCGACTTCTTCGTCGAACTTGACCAGCTCGGCGGGCGGCAGTTCCTTCTTGCTATTGCTGCTGCAACCCACGGCCAGAACGGCCAGAGCCAGCAGTGCGGCATTCTTCCAACGCATCACGTCACGCATCCCCTTTTGCCAGGTCGTCCAGCTTCATCTGCAGACCGCCAACAGCGGCGTCTTCGGCCAGCGCATCCTTGGCCTTCTGATAGGCGGCGTGCGCGTCATCGCTGCGACCCAGCTGTACCAACAGGTCGCCCTTGAGTTCTTCACGGCTGGCGAGGAAGGCATCCTCCACCTTGGCGTCGAGCAGCTTCAGCGCATCATCGGCCTTGTCCTGCGCGGCCAGCACACGTGCCAGGCGCTGACGCGCCAGTTCCCCGAGCGTGGCATCGGCAGGCTTGTCGAGTACGCGCTGCAAGGCTGCTGCGGCATCGTCGAGACGATTTGCCTCGACAGCGACCTTGGCGACGAACAGGCTGCCGTACTGAGCATAATGAGTACCGGCGAACTCGCTATTGAGCTTACCGGCCAACTCGGCGACTTTCGCGGCATCGGGCTTACCGGCTGGGTCCAGCGCCGCTTCCAGCAACTGCTGATAAAGCACCGAGGCGCCTTGCGCCTGGTTGTCCTGGTACTTCTGCCAGCCCTGCCAGCCGAATACGGCTACCAGCGCCAGCACGCCACCGGCGAGCAAAGGCTTGCCGTTGCGATCCCACCAGTCCTTGATTTGCGCGATCTGTTCGTCTTCGGTCTGCATGTCTAACCCCGTACTCCTAATCGAGAGCCTGCTCAGGCCTGCTGGCAGGCGGCCAGATGCTCAGCCAGAGCATCCCAGGCAACACTTTGTTGTTCACTGTCGTCGCGCAGCGGCTTGCAACCTACCACGCGGCCTGCCAATTCGTCGTCCCCCAGAATCAGCGCATAGCGTGCACCGCTCTTGTCGGCCTTCTTGAACTGGCTCTTGAAGCTGCCGCCACCGCTATTGAGCAGCAGACGCAGCCCCGGCAACTCGTCGCGCAGACGCTCGGTCAGCGTCAGCGCCGCCAGCTCCGCCGCTTCGCCAAAGGCGCAGACGTATACGTCAGCCGCACGATTGAGTTCGGCCGGCAACAGCTCGAGCGTCTCCAGCAGCAGCACCAGGCGCTCGACGCCCATGGCGAAACCGACACCCGGCGTAGCCTTGCCGCCCAGTTGCGTGACCAGGCCATCGTAACGACCACCGGCACACACCGTACCCTGGGCACCAAGCTTGTCGGTGACCCACTCGAATACGGTGCGATTGTAGTAGTCCAGGCCACGTACCAGCTTATGGTTGATCTGGTAACGAATGCCGGCCGCATCAAGGCGCGCCTTGACGCCCTCGAAGTGCAGACGCGATTCCTCGTCGAGGTAGTCGCCCAGGGTCGGCGCACCAACCAACACGGCCTGGGTCGCCTCGTTCTTGCTGTCGAGGATGCGCAGCGGGTTGGTCGTCAGGCGGCGCTGGCTGTCTTCGTCGAGCTGGTCGAAACGCTCACGCAGGTACGCCACCAGGGCGTCGCGATAGGCGGCGCGCGCCTCGCTGGAGCCCAGGCTGTTGAGCTGCAGGGTCACCGCATCGGCCAGACCGAGTTTTTTCCACAGACGCCAGGTGAGCACGATCAGCTCGGCATCGACATCCGGCCCGGGCAGGTTGAAGGCTTCCACACCCACCTGATGGAACTGGCGATAACGCCCCTTCTGCGGCTTCTCGTAGCGGAACATGGGGCCGGCATACCACAGCTTCTGCACCTGACCGCCACCGGCCAGGCCATGCTCGAGCACGGCGCGCACGCAACCGGCAGTGCCTTCGGGACGCAGGGTCAGGGATTCTTCGTTGCGGTCGAGGAAGGTGTACATCTCCTTGTCGACCACGTCGGTGCCTTCACCGATACCGCGAGCGAACAGCTCGGTGTATTCGACGATGGGCAGGCGGATTTCCTTGTAGCCATAACCGTCGAGCAGGTTGACCAGGGTACTTTCCAGGTAGCGCCAGGCAGGCGTCTGCTCCGGCAGGATGTCGTTCATGCCACGAATGGCTTGCAGGGACTTGCTCAAATGTATTCCTTACGCACGGATCAGCCGCGCACGATCACGGCAGCATCGGCGGCGACCTTTTCGGCCGCCTTGTCGCGAATGAGCTTTTCCAGCTCGTCCACCAGGTTTTCGTTGGTCAGCTTCGAGGCCGGTTTGCCATCGATATAGACCAGGTTGTTCGGGCTACCACCCGTGAGGCCGATATGCGCCTCCTTGGCTTCGCCAGGACCATTGACCACGCAACCGATCACGGCCACGTCCAGCGGCACCAGCAGATCCTCGACGCGCGTCTCCAGCTCGTTCATGGTCTTGACCACATCGAAGTTCTGCCGCGAGCAGCTCGGGCAGGCGATGAAGTTGATGCCACGCGAGCGCAGGCGCAGGGACTTGAGGATGTCGAAACCGACCTTGATCTCCTCCACAGGGTCGGCAGCCAGCGAGATACGGATGGTATCGCCAATGCCCTCGGCCAGCAGCATGCCCAGGCCGACAGCGGATTTCACCGTACCGGAACGCAGACCGCCAGCCTCGGTGATACCAAGGTGCAGCGGCTGCTCGATCTGCTTGGCCAACAAACGGTACGCCTCGACGGCCATGAACACGTCCGAGGCCTTCACACTAACCTTGAAGTCGGGGAAGTTCAGGCGATCGAGATGCTCGACATGGCGCAGTGCAGACTCGACCAAGGCCTCGGGCGTCGGCTCGCCATATTTCTTCTGCAGATCCTTCTCCAGCGAACCGGCATTGACGCCGATGCGGATCGGGATGCCCTTGTCGCGAGCGGCTTCGACCACCGCCTTGACGCGATCCTCGCGGCCAATGTTGCCCGGGTTGATGCGCAGGCAGTCGACACCCAGTTCAGCCACACGCAGGGCGATCTGGTAGTCGAAGTGAATGTCGGCCACCAGCGGTACACGCACCTGCTGCTTGATGCGGCCGAACGCCTCGGCGGCGTCCATGTCCGGCACGGAAACCCGCACGATATCGGCGCCGGCATCTTCCAGGCGACGGATCTGTGCCACAGTGGCAGCCACATCGTTGGTGTCGGTATTGGTCATGCTCTGCACGGCAATCGGCGCATCGCCGCCCACCGGTACCGAGCCAACCCAAATCTTGCGCGACTGTCGGCGCTTGATCGGCGATTCGCAATGCATGCTTTACAACCCCAGTGTCAGGCGCGCGGTTTCGCCAGAGATATGCGGTGTGACGTCAACGCTTTCGCCGTTGTAAGTCACCTGTGCGCCCCGGGCGAAGCCCAGATGTAGCTTTATCGGCGCCTTGCCAGTCAGTTCGATACGCTCACCACTGCGCTTGAGCGCGCTGAGCAGCACCTTGCCATCAGCATCGGTCACCTGCGTCCAGCAATCGGCGGTGAATTGCACATTGACTACGCCCTGCCCAGCGGCCACGGCAGGCGCAGGTGCCGGCACAGTGGCTGCAGGCGCTGGAGCTTGCGCAGCAACAGGTTCCGCTGCAACCGCTGCCGGCGCTGCATCTGCAGCCTCGACAATGGGCGCTGCAGCGCTTTCAGGCGCGACCTCAGCAGCCGGCTGCTCGGCAGCGCCAGCATCTTCCGGAGCCTGTCCCGACTCGACCGGCAACAGCAGCGGGCTGCTTGGCTCACGGCCCTGCACATCGGCAACTGCCTGATCTTCAGGCTCGGCCAACGAGTGCACCTGGGTCGTACCGTCGGCACCCTCCACCTCTACATACTCAAGCCCCAGATCGGCCAGGCTGGCAACCGGGCGGCCCTGATCCTGCCACCAGAAGAAACCGCCACCAATCAACGCCAGCAGCAACAAAAAGCTGACCAGACGCAGGATGCTCTGCGAATAGCGCACCGGTTCCTCGATACGGCCCAGCGCATGCACACTGCTGCCGGTGGCGTCGGTGCCGGTGAACTGATCGAACTCCATCACCAGGCGGTTCTGGTCCAGCTCGAGCAGCTTGGCGTAGGCGCGAATGTAGCCACGGGCAAAGGTGGGGCCCGGCAGCTTGTCGAAGGCACCGGCTTCGATCTGGGCAAGACGCTGCGGCGTCAGATTGAGCTGCGTCGCCACCTCAGCAATGCTCAGGCCCTTGATTTCACGGGCCTGACGCAGGCTTTCACCAGGATTGGTCGGCATCGGCTGATTCACTTCGCTATGTGCCGCGTTCATTGTTGCCCCGAAACATATTGCTCATATTCCCGAGACGCCGGGTACAGGCGCCGTAATTGCAGCCCCAGGCTGGCAGCCCGGTCACGGTCCTCGAACACTTCGGCCAGGCGTGCACCGAGCAACAGGCTACGCGCGTTCTGCGGCGCCAATTCGCTGTAGCTGTCGTAGTAACGACGGGCCGGTACGTATTCCTTGTCCTCGTAGGACATGACGGCCATTTCCAGCAACGCGCGCGGTTGGCGACTGCTCAGGCGCAGGGCACGCTGAAAGTATTGCTTGGCCTGCTCGCGCTGGTTCAGTTGCAGGGCCGTGAGCCCCAGGTTCTCGAACACACGGGAGCGCTCCGGGTAGAGATTATCTTCTGCGGCCTTGAGGTAGGTGTTCATGGCGTCCTGATAGCGCTGTTGCTCGAACAGGAAACCACCGTAGTTATTCAGCAGACGCGCGTCGTTCGGGCGCTGCGACAGCGCCTTGCGAAAATGCTCGTCAGCCAGCTTCGACTCCATCTCCAGTTGGAACGCCATGGCCAGTGCCGCATGGGCATCGGCGTTCGAGGAGTCCAGCTCCAGCGCATTCCTCAGCGGCACCTTGGCACGCTGGGTATCGCCCTGCTGGATGTAGGCGATGCCGAGTTGCACATAGGCATCGCGTGCTTCGTCACGCCCTTTCGCCGTACGCATGGGGTCGACATCGCCCGTGGTCACGCAACCACCGAGCAAACTGGCAACGAGCAATAGCAGCGTAGGGCGCAAGGTCATGGAGATCCTCTCTTCAATTTCGATTGGCGGCAGCATGAGGCTCTTGCGCCTCGTTGCCCAGCTGGCGCACGGCGATGTAACGCTCGCTGCGCCGAGTACGATCCATGACCTGGCCAACCAGCTGGCCGCACGCCGCATCGATATCATCACCGCGCGTGGTGCGCACCGTGACGTTGTGCCCGGCCTTGTGCAACAGGTCCTGGAAGCGGCGAATGGCGTTATTGCTCGGCCGCTCGTACCCCGAGAAGGGGAAGGGATTAAACGGAATCAGGTTGATCTTGCAAGGGACATCGGCCAGAAGTGCGACCATCTGCTCAGCGTGCTCGGGCTGATCGTTGACACCTTTGAGCAGGGTGTACTCGATGGTCAGCACGCGCTTCTCGCCGAGCTTGGCGATATAGCGCTTGCAGGCCGCCAGCAACATGTCCAGGGGATACTTCTTGTTGATCGGCACCAACTGGTTGCGCAGCTCGTCGTTGGGCGCGTGCAGCGACAATGCCAGGGACACGTCGATGACTTCGGCCAGCTTGTCGATCATCGGCACCACGCCGGAGGTGGACAGGGTCACCTTGCGCTTGGAAATGCCGTAGCCGAGGTCGTCCATCATGATCTGCATGGCGGAGACGACATTATCGAAGTTCAGCAGCGGCTCACCCATGCCCATCATCACCACGTTGGTGATGGCACGGTCGATCTTCGCCGGCACGCTGCCGAAGGATTTGTTGGCGATCCACACCTGGCCGATGATCTCGGCGCTGGTCAGGTCGCTGTTGAAGCCTTGCTTGCCGGTGGAGCAGAAGCTGCAGTCCAGGGCACAACCGGCCTGCGACGAGACACACAGGGTGCCGCGGCCGTTCTGCGGGATGTACACGGTCTCCACGCAGCTACCCGACGCCACACGCACCACCCACTTGCGCGTGCCATCGGCGGAAATATTTTCGCTGACCACTTCCGGGCCGCGAATCTCGGCAGAGGCCTCGAGCTTTTCGCGCAAGGCCTTGCCGACATTGGTCATGGCGGCGAAATCATCGACGCCAAAGTGGTGAATCCACTTCATTACCTGACCGGCCCGGAAGCGCTTCTCGCCAATGGACTCGAAGAACTGTTCCATTTCCGGCTGGGTCAGGCCCAGCAGGTTGATCTTGCCGGTGGTATTGGTCATGGCTTCACCCTCGCTTCATTCGCCAATCAGCGAATGCGTGCGCACAGCTCGGTAGCGGAGAAGAAGTACGCGATCTCGCGAGCAGCGGAAGCTTCGGAATCCGAACCGTGAACGGCGTTTTCGTCGATGGAAACGGCGAAATCGGCACGGATGGTGCCCGGAGCAGCTTCTTTCGGGTTGGTGGCGCCCATCAGCTCGCGGTTCTTGGCAACGGCGTTCTCGCCTTCCAGAACCTGAACGATGACCGGACCGGAGGTCATGAAGGCGACCAGATCCTTAAAGAAGCCGCGCTCGCTGTGCTCAGCGTAGAAACCGGCGGCTTCGCGCTCGGACAGTTGCACCATCTTCGAAGCCACGACGCGCAGGCCGGCCTTTTCGAAACGGGTGGTGATCTCACCGATGACGTTCTTGGCAACGGCGTCAGGCTTGATGATGGAGAAAGTACGTTGAACAGCCATGTGAAGCTCCAGAAACTTTAGGGTTAAAGCGAAAAATTAAACCCGCGAATTATACGCGGGTTCCGGTTAAAAGCGTAGGCCAGGCGCCGTAAGCGCCTGTTTCAGTCGAGCTCTTCGATCCAGGCGGCCTGTATCGCCTCCAGCACCTTCTCACCCCCGCGCTGCGGGTCATCGGAGAACTGCGGCAACTCCACGACCCAGCGGTGCAGATCGACGAAGTTGACGTAGCGCGGATCGACATCCGGCTTCTGCTCACTCAGTTCGATGGCGATATCCAGTACATCGACCCATTTCAGACTCATGATCATGCTTCCCACTTAACGTGAAAGTCGCGTAGCGACAACTTCCCCTGAGCCCTTCTCCCCTTGGGAGAAGGTGGCGCGAAGCGCCGGATGAGGGAGTTGCCTGTCAGTGCGGCGCTTCGGCCGCGTGATTGAGCGAATACTTGGGAATCTCGACGGTGAGGTCTTCCTCACCGACAATGGCCTGACAGGCCAGGCGCGACTGCGCCTCGAGCCCCCAGGCCTTGTCCAGATAGTCCTCTTCCAGCTCGTCCGCCTCGTTCAGCGAGTCGAAGCCCTCGCGCACGATGCAGTGACAGGTGGTGCAGGCGCAGACGCCGCCACAGGCGCTTTCCATCTCGATATGGTGCTCATGCGCCAACTCGAGAATGGAAATGCCGGGCTCGGCCTCGACCACCAGGCCATCCGGGCAGAAGCGCTCGTGAGGCAGAAAAATTACCTGCGGCATCAAATTATTCCTCGATCTCGTTGAGATTGCGCCCGGCCAGCGCGGCCTTGACCGTCGAATCCAGGCGCCTGGCCGCGAATGCGTCGGTCACCTGCGACAGGCGCTTGGTCTGACGCTCGATGGCCAGGCCATCGTTGCCGGCCAGCAGCTCGCGCAACTCCTGCACCTGCAGTTCGATGACGGCGCGCTCCTCGGCATCCAGCAGGCGCTCGCCATCGACCTCCAGCGCGCCTTCGACCGCCTCGATCAGACGCTGCGCATCGACCTGCTGCTCGCGCAACACGCGCGCGGCCTTGTCGTCGCCGGCGTTCTGGAAGGAGTCCTGCAGCATGCGCGCGATCTCGCCATCAGTCAGACCATAGGACGGCTTGACCTGGATGCTCGACTCGATGCCGGAGCTCAATTCCCGCGCCGCGACACTGAGCAGGCCATCGGCATCGACCTGGAAGGTCACGCGAATCTTCGCTGCACCCGCGACCATCGGCGGGATGCCGCGCAGCTCGAAGCGCGCCAGCGAACGGCAGTCGGCGATCAGTTCGCGCTCGCCCTGCAGCACATGAATCATCATGGCCGTCTGGCCATCCTTGTAGGTGGTGAATTCCTGCGCACGCGCCACCGGGATGGTGGTATTGCGCGGAATCACCTTTTCCATCAGCCCGCCCATGGTTTCCAGGCCGAGCGACAGTGGAATCACATCCAGCAGCAGCAACTCTTCGCCATCACCACGCTGATTACCCGCCAGGGCATCGGCCTGGATTGCTGCACCGATGGCCACCACCTGATCAGGATCGATATTGGTCAGCGGCGCGCGACCGAACAACTCGCCTACCGCCTCGCGCACACGCGGCACGCGGGTCGAGCCGCCCACCATGACCACGGCACTGACCTCTTCCAGCTCGACGCCCGAATCTCGTACAGCGCGACGGCAAGCCTTGAGGCTGCGCGCCACCATCGGTTCGATCAGCGCCTCGAACTGCTCGCGACTCAACACAGCGCGCCAGTCGCCATGACTCAGTTCAGTGCTGTCCGCCTCGGTCAGCGCCTCTTTCGCAGCGCAGGCCGCCTGCAGCAGGCTGCGCTGCGCAGCCGGGTCGAGATCACTGGAAATCCCGGCCTGCTGGATGATCCAGTCGGCAATGGCATGATCGAAGTCGTCGCCACCCAGGGCGCTGTCGCCACCGGTGGCCAGCACCTCGAAAACACCGCCGGTCAGGCGCAGGATGGAAATATCAAAGGTGCCGCCGCCCAGGTCATAGATGGCAACCACGCCTTCGGCCTTCTGATCCAGACCATAGGCGACAGCGGCAGCAGTGGGTTCGTTGAGCAGACGCAGAACGCTAAGGCCGGCAAGACGCGCGGCATCCTTGGTGGCCTGACGCTGCGCGTCATCGAAGTAGGCCGGCACGGTAATCACCGCGCCCACCAACTCGCCACCCAGCGCTTGCTCGGCACGCAAACGCAGCGACTTGAGAATTTCGGCGGACACCTCGACCGGACTCTTCGCCCCCTGCACCGTTTCGATGAAGGGCATGTGCGACTCGCCCGCCACGAAGCGATAGGGCAATTGCTCGCCAAGCTGATGCACATCGGCGATACCGCGGCCCATCAGACGCTTGACCGACAACACGGTGTTCAACGGATCACTGGCAGCAGCAGCCTTGGCCGACTCGCCGACCTCGATGCTGGCGGCGTGATAACGCACCGCCGAAGGCAGGATGACCTTGCCGGCAGCATCGGCCAGAGGCTCGGCCAGACCACTGCGCACGGCAGCGACCAGTGAATTGGTGGTGCCCAGGTCAATACCCACTGCCAGCCGACGCTGGTGCGGTTGCGGGCTCTGTCCTGGCTCGGCGATCTGCAATAAGGCCATGGTCTTCTTGAAATCATCAGGCAGGCTGCCGAGGCAACCCACAGGTTAATCGTCGAGGCGCTCTTCTAGTTGGCGCACTTCATGGGAGAGCTTGTCGAGAAACTGCATCCGCCGCATCAGGCGCTCAGCCTCTTCGCGACGAGCATCGTCGTCCCAGCATGCCGCGAAGCGCTCATTGAGCGCCTCCTGAGCGGTCTTCAGGCGACGCTTGAAGGCCGCGACACCAGCCAGGTCGGCGTCGTCCTGCAGCTCTTCCAGCTCTTCGCGCAGCTGCATCTGCTGCAGGAGAAAATCCGGATCCTGCACCGTCACTTCCAGCGGAAGCTCCGGCCCACGCATGGCCAGCAGGTAACGGGCACGCTGCGATGGCGTTTTCAGAATCTGATACGCCTCGTTGAGACAGGCCGAGCGCTCCAGCGCCAGGCGCTGCTCACGCTCGCCGGCATCGGCGAAACGGTCAGGATGAACCTGACGCGCCAGCTCACGGTAACGCGCAGCCAGTTGATCCAGATCCAGACGAAAGCTCGGCTGCAGGTCGAACAGAGCGAAATGGCAGGGATTACCCATTCAGGGCCTCAGACATTGAAGCTTTCGCCGCAACCACATTCGCCGCGCACGTTGGGGTTGTTGAACTTGAAGCCCTCGTTGAGACCTTCCTTGACGAAGTCCAACTCGGTGCCATCGAGATAGACCAGGCTCTTGGGATCGATGATCACCTTGACGCCATGGCTTTCGAATACCTGATCCTCGGCCGCCAATTCGTCAACGAACTCGAGCACGTAGGCCAGGCCGGAACAACCGGTAGTACGCACACCGAGACGAATACCCTCGCCCTTGCCGCGCCCTTCGAGAGAGCGCTGCACGTGACGGGCAGCTGCTTCAGACATGGTGATGGCCATTACAAACCTCGTATCAGAGCAAGCCTTTCTTCTGCTTGTAGTCGCGCACGGCGGCCTTGATGGCGTCTTCGGCGAGCACGGAGCAGTGAATTTTCACCGGTGGCAGTGCCAGTTCTTCGGCGAGCTGGGTGTTCTTGATGCTCTCGGCTTCATCCAGGGTCTTGCCCTTCATCCACTCGGTGGCGAGGGAGCTGGAGGCAATCGCCGAACCACAGCCATAGGTCTTGAACTTGGCGTCTTCGATCACGCCGCTTTCGTTGACCTTGATCTGCAGACGCATGACGTCGCCGCAGGCCGGCGCGCCGACCATACCGGTGCCAACATCGGGATCTTCGGCGTTCAGCTTGCCGACGTTACGCGGGTTTTCGTAGTGGTCAATGACCTTGTCACTGTAAGCCATGCTGTACTTCCTCTCTCATCAGGTGCCGCTCTTCAGGCAGCTATCAGTGTGCTGCCCATTCCACGGAGGAAAGGTCGACACCTTCTTTGAACATATCCCACAGGGGCGACAGTTCGCGCAGCTTATCCACAGCCTCACGAACCTTGGCGGCAGCGTAATCGACCTCTTCTTCAGTGGTGAAACGACCGAAGGTGAAGCGAATCGAACTGTGCGCCAGCTCGTCGTTACGGCCCAGAGCACGCAGTACGTAGGACGGCTCCAGGGAAGCCGAAGTGCACGCCGAACCGGACGATACGGCGAGGTCCTTGAGCGCCATGATCAGCGACTCGCCCTCGACGTAGTTGAAACTCAGGTTGAGGTTGTGCGGCACACGAGCAGTCAGGCTGCCGTTGACGTACAGCTCTTCCATGCCTTCGAGCTGGCGGTAGAAGCGATCACGCAGCGCAGTGATGCGCTGGTTTTCCGCCGCCATCTCTTCCTTGGCGATGCGGAAGGCTTCGCCCATGCCGACGCACTGGTGAGTGGCCAGGGTGCCGGAGCGCATGCCACGCTCATGGCCGCCACCGTGGGTCTGCGCTTCCAGACGCACACGCGGCTTGCGGCGCACGTAAAGGGCGCCCACGCCTTTCGGGCCATAGGTCTTGTGCGCGGAGAAGGACATCAGGTCGACCTTCATCTTCTCCAGATCGATTTCCACCTTGCCGGTGGACTGCGCGGCATCGACATGCAGCAGCACACCACGGGAGCGGGTCAGCTCGCCGATGGCGGCGATGTCGTTGATGGTGCCGATCTCGTTGTTGACGTGCATGACCGACACCAGCGTGGTGTCGTCACGCAGCGCGGCTTCGACCATGGCCGGGGTGATCAGGCCATCTTCGCCTGGCTCCAGATAAGTCACCTCGAAGCCTTCGCGTTCGAGCTGGCGGGTCGTATCCAACACCGCCTTGTGCTCGATCTTCGAGGTGATGATGTGCTTGCCCTTGCTGGCGTAGAAGTGCGCAACACCCTTGATCGCCAGGTTGTTGGACTCGGTTGCACCACTGGTCCAGACAATTTCGCGCGGGTCGGCATTGACCAGTTCGGCGACCTGACGGCGGGCATTCTCCACCGCTTCTTCAGCCTTCCAGCCAAACACATGCGAGCGCGAAGCCGGGTTGCCGAAGTTACCATCGACCAGCAGGCACTCGCTCATTTTCTGCGCCACACGCGGATCGACCGGCGTGGTAGCGGAATAATCGAGGTAAATAGGCAATTTCATCAGACTTCTCCTATCGGCAAGCGCACCGCTCATTCGACGGCGGACGCTTCAATCTTATCCAGGCGTGGCGCCTTGCCAGAGCAGCGACGCTGATCCTGACGCAAGGCCACTTCCTGCACCTCATGGCGCGCGACCAGGTCGGCCAGGCTGATGCCACTGAGGAATTCATGAATCTGCTGGCTGAGGTCACACCACAGGTGGTGGGTCAGACAGGTGTCACCGGCATGGCAATCACCCTGCCCCTGGCAACGCGTGGCATCCACCGACTCGTTGACCGCATCGATCACCTGAGCCACCTGAATGCCGCGCATGTCGCGTGACAGCTGATAACCGCCGCCCGGCCCGCGCACACTGGAAACCAGGCTGCCACGGCGCAGCTTGGCGAACAGTTGCTCGAGATAAGACAGGGAAATGCCCTGCCGCTCGGAAATATCAGCCAAGGAAACGGGACCGTGCTGCGCGTGCAGCGCCAGATCGAGCATGGCGGTAACGGCGTAACGGCCTTTGGTGGTCAGTCGCATGGCTCTACCACGAATCACTGAAGTGCCATGAAGTATGCGATTCCCGAGTATTTAAGTCAACTATAAGACCTATTGATTTACTCAGGCTTGCGCACAAGAAGGAGGCGGCATCATAGCAAAGCCCGCCTCCCGCCGCATCAGGCAGCCGGCTTGTCGCCCTGCTGCTGATCCTTGCACACATCGGCGAAGTCCTCGTCGCGCAAGGTCGGCAGATCCTTGGCGCAATAATCACTGCCGAGCGCCGTCAGCGCCTTGCACATCCCTTCCAGACGACCATCGACTGCATGCAGGTGATCGAGCAACTGACCGATGGCACGGGCAACCGGGTCCGGCATATCCTGACCCACGCCGTAGGCGTCGAAGCCGATCTTCTCAGCCATGGCCTGACGCTTGGCTTCCTGCTCGTCATCAGACTTGACGATGATCTTGCCGGGAATGCCAACTGCCGTCGCCCCGGCCGGCACCGCCCTGGTCACCACCGCGTTGGAGCCGATCTTGGCACCAGCCCCGACAGTGAACGGCCCCAGCACCTTGGCACCAGCCCCCACCACCACCCCATCTTCCAGAGTCGGGTGACGCTTGCCCTTGTTCCAACTGGTGCCACCGAGGGTGACCCCCTGGTAAAGGGTCACGTCGTTACCGATCTCGGCGGTTTCACCAATGACGATGCCCATACCGTGATCGATGAAGAAACGCCGCCCGATCTTCGCCCCCGGATGAATTTCGATACCGGTCATCCAGCGCCCGAAGTTGGAGACCACGCGCGCCAGCCACTTCCAGCCCGAACGCCACAGCGCGTGCGCCACGCGATGCAGCCAGACAGCGTGCAGCCCGGGATAGCAGGTCACCACCTCGAACGCATTGCGCGCCGCCGGATCACGGTGAAAAACGCTCTGGATATCTTCTCGCATGCGCTCAAACATCAGACTTCCCCTGCTTGTGAGACTCTCCACGCACGGCCTTCTCCGTCTCGGTCAGGATGCCGCGCAGGATATTCATTTCCAACTTGCTCACCGCACTGCGCCCATACAGTCGGCGCAGACGCGTCATCAGGTGCCGCGGCTTCTGTGGATCGAGAAAACCGATCATCACCAGCACGCGCCGCAGATGATCGTAGAAGGACTCCAGCTCGTCCGCGGTCGCCGCCTGAGCATTGAGCATCGCCGTCGACTCCAGCTTCTCTACCTTGGTCGGCAGACTCGAGGCCGTCAGCCAGGCCATGCGCACTTCATAGGCCAGCACCTGAACCGCCGCCGCCAGATTCAGCGAACTGAATTCCGGGTTGGACGGGATATGCACGTGGTACTGACATCGCTGCAACTCTTCGTTGGTCAGGCCGGCATATTCACGACCGAAGACCAACGCCACCTCACCACCTGCAGCAGCCTGCTCACAGCTGGCCACAGCGCATTCGCGCGGATCGAGCAGCGGCCAGGGGATGCGTCGATCGCGCGCACTGGTGCCGACCACCAGGGTGCAGCCCACCAGCGCTTCCTCCAGGCTATCGACCACCTGCGCGGCATCCAGCACATCGGTCGCACCGGACGCGCGCGCGACAGCCTCGCCACTGGGGAAATCTTCGGGAGCCACCAATACCAGACGCGACAGCCCCATGTTTTTCATCGCCCGCGCGGCACCGCCGATATTGCCCGGATGACTGGTGCCCACCAAAACCACGCGAATATTGTCCAGCAACGCAGACACTCTCAGAAATCTCAAGGGGGCGACGATCTTACCCAAGCCCTTCGATTAATGCCATGCAGCGTACAGACGGCGCTTCATCGGCAACGGTTTTCTGCTAACATGGCCGGCTTTCTTTAACGCCCCAGGTGAACCGCCCATGCAGCCCATGCTGAATATCGCCCTGCGCGCCGCTCGTAGCGCCGGTGAAATGATCTTTCGCTCGATCGAGCGCCTGGATGTCATCTCGGTCGACGAGAAGGACGCCAAGGATTACGTCACCGAGGTCGACAAAGCCGCTGAGCTGATGATCGTCCAGGCCATCCGCAAGGCCTACCCGACCCACAGCTTCCTGGGCGAGGAAGGCGGCGTGCTGGAAGGCAGCGGCGACGGCGCCGACTACCAGTGGATCATCGACCCGCTGGACGGCACCACCAACTTCGTTCGCGGCGTACCGCACTTTGCCATCAGCATCGCCTGCAAATACCGCGGCCGCCTTGAGCACGCCATCGTCCTCGACCCGGTGCGCCAGGAAGAATTCACCGCCAGCCGCGGCCGCGGCGCCGCCCTCAACGGTCGCCGCCTGCGCGTCAGCAACCGCAAGAGCCTCGACGGCGCCCTGCTCGGCACCGGCTTTCCGTTCCGTGACGGCCAGCTCGATCACCTGGACAACTACCTGAACATGTTCCGCAGCCTGACCGGCCAGACCGCCGGCATTCGCCGTGCCGGCGCAGCCAGCCTGGACCTGGCCTATGTCGCAGCCGGCCGCTATGACGCCTTCTGGGAATTCGGCTTGTCCGAGTGGGACATGGCAGCTGGCGCCCTGCTGATTCAAGAAGCAGGCGGCCTGGTCAGCGATTTCACCGGGGGCCACGAGTTCCTCGAGAAAGGCCAGATCGTTGCCGGCAACACCAAATGCTTCAAGGCCGTGCTGACCGCGATCCAGCCGCACCTGGCGCCATCGATGAAGCGCTGAGTATCTGCCACGAGATTGTGACTGCCAAGGATGGCAGGCCAGAAAAAACGCCCCGAGGGGCGTTTTTTTGTGGCTTGAGTTTCTTACTGGGTCTGCTGCACCAGCACCAACTCGCCCTGCTTGTTGACCGGGATACGGCTACCCGGATCACGATCCATGCGTACGGTGCCAACCTGCTCGCCCAACTGGTACTTCACGTCATAGCCCACCAGCTTCTCGCTGGTATCGGTCACGGTGTTGCAGCGGGTTTCGGTGGTGGTGTAGGTGTCACGCTGCTGCATGCCTTCCTGAATCTTGTTGCCGGCATAACCGCCGCCAACCGCACCCGCGACGGTCGCGATCTTCTTGCCCGTGCCACCCCCCACCTGATTACCCAGCAGGCCTCCGGCAATGGCGCCGATGGCCGTGCCGGCGATCTGGTGCTGATCCTGCACCGGACGCTGGCGGGTGACGGTGACATCCTGGCAGACCTCACGCGGCGTTTTAACGGTTTCGTTGATCGGCGTTACCGCCAGCACCTCGGCATAATCCGGCCCGCGATCAACCAGGCTGTAGGTTGCTACGGCACCACCAGCGGTCACACCCACAGCACCCAGTACGGCACCTACCAACATTGATTTATTCATTTTTGTGTCTCCTAGGCTCGGCGACTCGCGCCCTTCTCCCTGCCTGGGACAGCAAAAAGCCGCGACAAGTTCGACTTGCCGCGGCTTTCGCTGAGTTTCATGAAGTCAATCACACCATCAGGGGCGACCGTCGTCCGCCTCGGCTTCAGCCACTGGCGGAATCAGATCTTCGACGCTGAGTTTCAACCACACCAGTGCCGTGGCGCCGATATAGACCGAGGAATAGGTACCGACTACCACACCGACCAACAGGGTCAGCGCGAAGGCCGCCAGTACGTCACCACCGAAGAACAGCAGTGCCAACAAGGCCAGCGCAGTGGACAGCGAGGTGGCGATGGTACGCAGAAGGGTCTGAGTGATCGAAACGTCGATGTTCTCGATCAGCGAGGTCTTGCGCATTACACGGAAGTTCTCACGAATCCGGTCGTAGATGATGATGGTGTCGTTGAGCGAATAACCGATCATCGCCAGCACCGCCGCCAGCACCGTCAGGTCGAATGGAATCTGGAAGAACGCCAGCACACCCAAGGTGATGATCACGTCGTGCACCAAGGATGCGATGGCACCGACACCAAACTTCCACTGAAAGCGAAACGCCAGGTAGAGCATGATCCCGCCTAACGCCAGGAGCATGGCGATACCGCCCTGGTCACGCAGCTCTTCACCCACCTGCGGGCCGACGAACTCGACGCGCTTGACCTCGAAGCGCGCTGCCTCGTCGACCTTGCGCAGCGCAGCCGCGACCTCATTACCCAGATCAGGGGAATCGCCAGCCAGACGCACCAGTACATCCGTGCTGGCGCCAAAGCTTTGCACCACGGCGTCGGTATAACCGGCCTGGCTCAACTCGGCCTTGATCAGCTCTAGGTTGGCCGGCTGCTCGTACTGCAACTCGATCAGGGTGCCACCGGTGAAATCCAGGCCGAAATTAAGCCCCTTGGTAAACAGCGCGCCGAGACCAATCAGCGTCAGCACGACCGTAATGGAGAAGGCGATATTGCGGACCGCCATGAAACGAATGGTTGACTTGATCATGGCTGCACCTCAGATCCACAGCTTCTTGAAGTTACGGCCACCGAAGATCAGGTTGACCAGACCACGGGTGAACATGATGGCGGTGAACATCGACGTAATGATGCCCAGCGACAGCGTTACCGCGAAGCCCTTCACCGGACCGGTCCCCATGGCGAATAGGATGCCGCCCACCAACAAGGTGGTCAGGTTACTGTCCAGAATCGCCGAATAGGCACGATCGAAGCCCTCGTGCAGGGCACGCTGCACCGGCAGTCCATTGGCCAGCTCCTCGCGTATCCGCGAGAAAATCAGTACGTTGGCGTCTACCGCCATACCCAGGGTCAGCACGATACCGGCGATACCCGGCAGGGTCAGGGTCGCGCCAATGGCAGACATCAGACCGACCAGCAGCACCAGGTTGAACGCCAGGGCAACGGTCGCCAGCACACCGAAGAAGCGATAGATGGCGATGATGAACAGGGACACGAAGATCATCGCCCACTCGGTGGAGGCGATACCTTTGGCAATGTTCTCGGCCCCCAGGCTCGGACCGATGGTGCGTTCTTCAGCGAAGTACATCGGTGCCGCCAGACCACCGGCACGCAGCAGCAGCGCCAGCTCTGACGACTCGCCCTGGCCGTTCAGGCCGGTGATGCGGAACTGGCTGCCCAGTGGTGACTGGATGGTCGCCAGGCTGATGATCTTCTTCTCTTCCACGAAGGAAGAAATGGCAACTTCCTGCTCGACGCCGTCGATAGTCTGACGCACGTAGCGGGTGACCGGCTTCTGCTCGATGAAGATCACCGCCATGCTGCGGCCGACGTTGTTGCGGGTGGCGCGGTTCATCAGCTCGCCGCCGTGACCGTCGAGGCGAATGTTCACCTGCGGGCGACCATTCTCGTCAAAACTGGCCTGGGCGTCGGTCACATGATCGCCAGTGATGATCAGCTCACGCTCCAGCTGTACCGGCGGACGACCTTCCTCACGGAAGCTGAAGGTCTCGGTGGCGCCACGCGGCGCATTGGGGTCGGCCTGCAGACGGAACTCCAGGCTGGCGGTCTTGCCGAGAATACGCTTGGCCTCGGCAGTGTCCTGCACACCCGGCAGCTCCACCACGATACGGTTGGCACCCTGGCGCTGCACCAGCGGCTCGGCCACGCCCAGTTCATTAACGCGATTGCGTACAGTGGTGAGGTTCTGGCGAATGGAGTACTCACGAATCTCGGCGATCTTCGCCTGAGTCAGACCCAGCTGCAGAATATGCTGGCCGCCACGCTCGACAGTGGTCAGTTCGAAATCGCTGTAATCCTTGCGAATCAGGCGCTGCGCCTTGTCCAGCGTGTCGCTGTCGGCAAAGCCGAGCTGAATCCGGCCATTGCTTTCCGGCATGCTGCGGTAGCGAATACGCTCCTTGCGCAGCAGGCTCTTGATCTCACCTTCATAAACCTTGCGGCGCACATCCAGCGCCTTGTCCATGTCGACTTCCAGCAGGAAGTGCACACCACCAGACAGATCCAGGCCGAGCTTCATCGGGCTCGCACCCAGGCTACGCAGCCAGTCGGGGGTGGTTTGCGCCAGGTTCAGCGCCACGACGTAATCATCGCCCAGCGCACGGCGGACGATGTCCTTGGCCGGCAACTGGTCATCCTGCTTGGTCAGACGAATCAGGCCAGCGCGGCCACGCTCGTCGATGCTGGCAGCCTTGACGGCAATACCGGCGTCCTGCAGCGCTTTGCTGGCACGGTCGACATCCGCCTGCTCGATGCTCAGCGCCGAGCTGGCGCCGCTGATCTGTATGGCAGGATCGTCTGGATAAAGGTTGGGAATGGAGTACACCAGGCCGATTGCCAGAACGGACAAAATCAGCAGGTACTTCCACAGAGGGTATTTATTGAGCATGAACGAGCCGCCCGCTTATGACGCGGGGCGCTAAAAGCGCCCCGTGGAATGGAAAAACCGAGAACCGAATCAGATGGCTTTCAGCGTGCCCTTGGGCAGAGTGGCGGCGATGGCCTGCTTCTGGAATTTCAGTTCGACGCTGTCGGACACTTCGATCACCACGAAATCGTCGGCAACCTTGGACACCTTGCCAGCGATACCGCCGCTGGTGACCACTTCGTCGCCCTTCTGCAGGCTGGCGAGCAGGTTCTTGTGTTCCTTGGCGCGTTTGGCCTGCGGACGCCAGATCATCAGATAGAAGATGACCAGAAAGCCGATCAGGAAAACCCACTCGAAACCGCTGCCGGCAGGGCCAGCAGCCGCGGTGTCAGCGTAAGCGGCGGGGATGAAAAAGCTCATGTATCACTCCTAATGGAAAAGATCTTGAATCGTTCGGGAATCAGTCAAGCGGCGGCACAGGCAGGCCGCGCTTGGCATAGAAGGTTTCGACGAAGGCGGCCAATGTACCCTGTCCGATAGCCTCGCGCAAACCAGCCATAACCCGCTGATAATGCCGCAAGTTATGGATGGTATTGAGCATGCTACCGAGCATTTCGCCGCACTTGTCCAGATGATGCAGATAAGCGCGCGAGAAATGTTTACAGGTGTAACAGTCGCAGCTCGGGTCCAGCGACGAGTCGTCGTGTTTGTGCACGGCGTTGCGAATCTTCACCACGCCGGTATCGACGAACAGGTGGCCGTTGCGCGCATTGCGCGTCGGCATCACGCAGTCGAACATGTCCACGCCACGGCGCACACCCTCGACCAGGTCTTCCGGCTTGCCTACGCCCATCAGGTAGCGCGGCTTGTCGGCCGGCATGTGCGGCGGCAGAAAATCTAGCACACGGATCATCTCTTCCTTCGGCTCGCCGACCGACAGCCCGCCAATGGCCAGGCCGTCGAAGCCGATTTCGCAAAGCCCTTCGAGCGAGCGCATGCGCAGCTCTTCATGCATGCCACCCTGGACGATACCGAACAGCGCTGCGCTGCTCTCACCGTGTGCGGTCTTCGAGCGCTTGGCCCAACGCAGCGACAGCTCCATGGAACGCTTGGCTACATCGAATTCGGCCGGGTACGGCGTGCATTCATCGAAGATCATCACGATGTCCGAGCCCAGATCACGCTGTACCTGCATCGACTCTTCCGGCCCCATGAACACCTTGGTGCCATCGACCGGCGAGGCGAAGTACACGCCCTCCTCCTTGATCTTGCGCATGGCACCGAGGCTGAACACCTGAAAGCCGCCAGAGTCGGTGAGGATCGGCCCCTGCCACTGCATGAAATCGTGCAGGTCGCCGTGTTTCTTGATCACCTCCATGCCCGGACGCAGCCACAGGTGGAAGGTGTTGCCGAGGATGATCTGCGCGCCAATGGCCTCGATATCACGCGGCAACATGCCCTTGACCGTGCCATAGGTACCCACCGGCATGAACGCCGGGGTTTCCACCACGCCACGCGGAAAGGTCAGGCGACCGCGTCGGGCCTTGCCGTCGGTGGCCAGCAACTCGAAGGACATGCGACAGGTGCGCGACATACTCAAACCTCGGGCCCGCGCGCGGCGGGATTGCGGGTGATGAACATGGCATCACCGTAACTGAAGAAGCGATAGCCCTGCGCCACGGCCTCGCGGTAGGCGGCCATGGTTTCGGCATAACCGGCAAAGGCCGACACCAGCATCAGCAGGGTCGACTCGGGCAGGTGGAAGTTGGTCACCAGGGCATCGACCACATGGAAGGGGCGTCCTGGATAAATGAAGATATCGGTATCACCGCTGAAGGGTTTCAACTCGCCATCGCGAGCGGCCGTCTCCAGCGAACGCACGCTGGTGGTACCCACGGCAACCACGCGCCCGCCACGCGCACGACAGGCGGCGACAGCATCGACCACATCCTGGCCGACCTCCAGCCACTCGCTGTGCATGTGGTGATCTTCGATACGCTCGACCCGCACCGGCTGGAAGGTGCCCGCACCGACGTGCAAGGTCACGAATGCGGTTTCCACACCCTTGGCACGGATCGCCGCCAACAGCTCGTCATCGAAGTGCAGACCGGCAGTCGGCGCAGCGACGGCCCCCGCCTTCTGCGCATAGACGGTCTGATAACGCTCACGATCCGCTTCGTCGTCCGGTCTGTCTATATAAGGAGGCAGCGGCATATGGCCGACACGCTCCAGCAGCGGCAGCACCGGCTCGGCAAAACGCAGCTCGAACAGCGCATCGTGGCGCGCGACCATCTCGGCCTCTGCGCCACCGTCGATAAGAATCTGCGACCCCGGCTTGGGCGACTTGCTCGAACGCACATGCGCAAGCACCCGATACTGATCGAGCACACGCTCGACCAACACCTCCAGCTTGCCGCCCGAGGCCTTCTGGCCGAACAGACGCGCCGGGATCACCCGCGTGTCGTTGAACACCATCAGATCACCGGGGCGCAGTTGCTCCAGCACATCGGTGAACTGGCCATGGCGCAGCGCACCCGTTGGCCCGTCGAGCTGCAACAGGCGACTGGCACGACGCTCAGCCAACGGATGACGGGCAATCAGCGATTCGGGAAGGTCGAAGTGAAAATCGGCAACACGCATGATTCGGAGGGGGCATTTTTGCAGGGTCGCAGAGCTTACCGGATTTCCACTGGCCCGGCCACGTGAGCCTGCGGGGCATAGCGGGCAACGATACGCGCCAGGGTGCCATCGGCCTGCAGAGAACGGATCGCAGCATTAAAGGCCGCCAACCTGTTCGCCTGCTGCTGATGCAGGCGCAGACGCAACTGAGAGCGATTGATCGTCGGCCCCTCCTCTACCTGCCAACGAGCCCCCTGCAACATCGCATGCTCATGCTGCAGGTAGCGCCATTCCAGACGATCCAGAATGCCGACCTCGCTACGCCCCTGCGCGACCAGGTGAATCAGCGCCTGCACATCGGCACCATCGTGACGCTGGAAATACTCACTGCCGACGTAGCCATAACCACGCACGGTCGCGATCGAACGCCCACGCAAATTCTGCAGCCGTTGATAGGCAAAACGCCTGCCTGGCGCGAAAACCAGCATCTCCTCGGCCTCGAGCACCGGCACCGTCCACAACGACACCTCACCCTGCCCGGCATCACGGCGCCAGTGCTTGCTCACGCAACACTCAATCTGCAGCGCCCCCTCGCGAAACAGCTTCTGCGTGCGCAGCGGCGGCAAGGGACGACTGGCTTGCAACTGTTCTGGCAAGCGCTCATCCAGTGCGAGCATGAATTACAGGCCATAGCCATCACGCTCGCCGCCAAGGGCCGGCAAACCGTAACAACACCGCCGCGCCCGATGACAACGGCTTGCACGCAGACGGACTCAGCATTGACCAGAGAACAACAGCAACGCCGATTGACCGGCGCCAGACGCATCCCTATACTTCGCCGCCATCGTGCCCCGGTGGCGGAATCGGTAGACGCGGCGGATTCAAAATCCGTTTTCGAAAGGAGTGGGAGTTCGAGTCTCCCCCGGGGCACCACGAAACAAACGAAAGGCCTTGATTTTCAAGGCCTTTTTTTATGCCTGGCGTAATCTTGGCGTAACGACTTTTCAGCCGGTCAGCAGCCAAATCGCAGGCACAAAAAAAGGCCCGGCACCGCAGGGACTCCCCACGGCACCGGGCCTTTTCATTTTTGATCTGCTACTGCTTTCACTCCGTCATAGACTCGCTCACAGGTAAGCCCTGCGGATCTGGCACGGTCAGCAGCTTCTGCCATTGCACGCCCTTCTGACTCCATCTCACCAAGCACCCGGACGAACACTGCGGCGGCGTCTTCCCTTGCCGCGCGCTCGCCGGCAGTTCCGGCATTACAGGTAGCGAGCTGGGTGGCCAGGCTGCTGGCTTGTTTGCGCAGCCCGTCAGCAGCAGCCCCAGCATCAGCAGCACGACGCTGCAGCTCTTCAAGTTGGTCATGACCCTTTTGCCCCTCTGCGTCTGCGACGCCCTGTTGTTGCCGCTCGATAACGCGAACGATGGTGACGGCCTCGACCTGGCCCTGGGCGATCCCCTCGCCCAGCCGCCAGCCGTTGACCTTCCAGCCGGCCAGGAAGGCCAGCCCAGCGACGATGCCCAGCACGGTCGCTCGATCAGCTAAGGCGGCAATCATGCGAGCACCCCACCGGCTGCAAGGTAATGAGCGATCAGGCTTTCGAGCTTGTGTTCGTGCTGGCCGTACCCGGCGCCCGGCAGGCTTGCCCAAATGTTGCGGCACTTCTCGATGGCCTCGGGGATGCGCCCGGCCTGAATGTCCGGCAGCGCGCGGCGCTCGCGGATCTGCTGCAGGGCGATCTTGTCCTGGCTCGACGGACTGAAATCCGGCAAGCCGAGTTGCTTCTTGTACGCATCGAAGTAACGCGATAACAGCTGGTAACGGCCGGCCGCTGTAGACTTGATGCCGAGGCGAGGTAGCGGCACCAGCCGGCGCGGATGATCGGCATAGCCTTTGAACAGTTCGCCGCCAACAATCACGTCATACCCCTGATCGAGGGTTCGCTGGCGAGGGTGATCGGTGCCCTCGCTCCAGGCGAGCATGTCGAGGAATGCAAGCACATTCTGGCCACCCGCCTGGTCGGCAGTGATACGCGCCATAACTAGATCTCCTTCCAGGGATTCACTTCGAAGGTGAAGCCCTTCCACTGTCGCGACAGGTCGGCGCTGTAGTCTTCGGCGAAGTCGCTGGGCTCAGGCTTGAAGCCCAGCTGCACGACCACCGCACGCGCGGCCGACCACTGCCACACCCAATAAAACCCGTAGTAGCGGCGGCCGGTCTTGCGGTTCGTGGCCAGCAGCAGACGCCAGCCGCCCTTGCCGGGGTCGTCTTCGACCTCGGCCTGGCCCCAGTGGCGATAGTCGCATTCGGTCACGGGGCAGCCGAACAGCGGCGAGAAACGCGGGTTGTTCGCCGGGTTGCGGATCGCCAGCCACCAGAACATCGAGAACCAGTGAAAGGCGCCCAGGCCGAAAGGCGCGTTCAGGTGCCACCAGCCGCGCTTGTCGCCGGCGGCGCCGTCGCGGTCGTTGCTCCACAGCCAGGCCCACGCGGGCAGCAGGATCAGCAGCCAATCGCCGGGCGCCTGGCTGAAGGGCACGGGCGGCCCCTGCACGCGGCGAAACGGCAGCGCGAGCGGCACCACGAACAGCCCGGCCAGAATCAGCAGGACACGCAGCGGCAGCAGACAGGCCCATTGCAGGGCCGCCCGTAGTACATGGGTCAGCATCGGGTATTTCCTCGGGGTCAGAAACGAAAAAGCCCCGCACGGGGCGGGTGCTTGCGGGTGCAGCGGGGAGCTAGGCGAGCGCGTGCCCGCCGAGGTAGGTGCACCAGTCGCGCAACGCGCCGGGGTTCAGGCTTGAAGGTGCGGGCAGCCCCAGGGCGGCGGCGCTCCACTCGGAACAGAACTCACTGCCCTCCACGCGGCGGTTCAGATTGAACAGCTGCGACAGGATCAACGACGCCCAGCCGTAGGGGGTGCCTTCGGTTTGCTCGAAGTACGCCAGCACCTGCTGTGCATCCGCCCAGGGCAGTTCGATCAGCACCCACTTGTCAGGCGTCAGGCTGATTTCATCGGCGCCAGGGCCGACGCGCTTGCGGCGCACGCCGCCGTCCATCAGCGAACTGGAATAACACCAGCCGTCGACGACCAGTTCGCAATGCGACGCGGGGTCATTCGTCCACCAGCGAATCAGGGCGTTGCCGACCTGCCCGGCGCCGACAAACAGCGCAAGGCGCACCATCACGCGGCACCCGCCGGAATGGGCGACGGCGGCCACTCGATCACCGGCATGGCGGCAATCAGCTCGGCTTCGGTCGGCACCTTTCGGCTGCCGGCCTTTACCTCGGCCATCAGTTGATAGGCCGCCATGTTGCAGGCATCCATCCACGCGGCGAACACCTGGCCTTCTTCCTGAAACGGCCCCGGAAAGCCCGCGCGCAGCGAACAGGTAAAGCGGCTATCGTAGCGGCGCTCCCCTGCTACCGCGTCAAGGTGGTGGTTCAGGACGGCCGTTAGGGCGCGCTCGATATCTTCGGGTGTCGGCTCAGGCGCCGGCGGGTCGATCAGGGCCGGCTGCCCTTCTGCATCGCACACTATCTGCTTCCCTTCCGACTGCCCGGACATCAGCGCAGCATGCAAAGCAGACGTGATTTCTATGGCGTCCGATGGCATCCGACCGGCATGGATAGCGCTGGTATAAAAAGCGTTAGTGCTCGGTGAATAGAACATAAACAATCTCCTTAGCGCCCAAGCGCGATATACCGAGAGCCGAGGCTTGCGCCAGACGTTGTAAGGTATGTGAACTGGGATAGGTTGGAAGCAGCGGCAGCAAACGGACGGGGCGCTATTGCTGTTCCGCTTTGCGAAATCACGACGCCAAAAAACGCGTTCGGAAACTTGATAGGCAGCGTATGCGTTGCGACTGTGCCAGTGTTGTCGGCACACAGCCCCCACTGAATAATCAGCCCGCCCATCCAGCTCGGGAATGCAATATATCCATGCTCCGAAAGCATGACCGCAAATCCCATACGCAACTTTTTCGGCGTCACGGCCAAATCATCAGCTGTCCCGGCGGACACCTCCTGCTGCGTTCCCACGCGTAGCACGCCGCGCAGCGTCTCGCTAGCAGCCGCTGCGGGCGCGCGAAACATCTTCCATATCGCTCCGACCAGCTGGTTTTTCGTCGCCTCGGCAGGCACGTCGCCAACCTCGCGCACGACATTCAGAATCTCTTCCGTAACATCGTTACCCCACTGCGCCGGTATCAGCGAACCGAGGGTTCCGTTCACTTGGTCTTCGTCAACGAACTTGCCGTCGACCAGGCCCACGCCTGCCACACTCTTCGGGTAATCCATCAGGGCGCCTCTTCGTACAGGATGTTTTCAAGGGTGTGCGCCGGGGCGGCGCGTCTAACCAGGCATTCGAGCGCCTGCGCGGGGTTGGCGCCGAAGCGCTCGCCCCAGTAGCTGACGCCGAAGCGGCGGCCGCCCGCCAGGCGCTCGCCGGCGTACAGCGTCCACATGTGTTGCTGTGCCCAGGTGCCGAAGTGCGAGCGACCGAAGCGAGCGCGACCAAAGCGCGGCGCGCGATGGGCGACCACCTTGGCGTTCGGGCAGCCCTGTTCGCGGGCCAGCTGCTCGAAGAAAGCGGCCGACTGCCCGCCCAGCCCGGTAAGGCGCTTGCGCATCGCCTTTTTGCGGTCGTCGAGGGTCGGCGACTCACCCAGGCACGGGTCGGGCAGCTGCATGACGCGCTCCCAGTCGGGCAGCATTTCGTGCAGGGTCAGCGGGTCGGCTTCGTTCAGCAGATCGCTCGACCTCGAATCGGCGCGGGCCAGCTCGGGGGCCAGGCCGCGCAAGGCGGCGTCGACTTCTGGCACTAGGTCGGCATCCCAGGCCGGCCCCGGCGGCAGCAGGGCGCGCAAGTGGTCGTGATAGTCCGCTGCGGTTCTTACTGCCATACGATGCCCCCGAAGGTCAGCACTTCATTGCCGGCCGCCGTGACGTTATCGAGCGGGAAGGCCAGCACATGGTCGCGCTCGCCTTCGGCGCCGCTGATCGCCTCGGCGATATGCGTACGCAGCAGGGTCACGCCCGGCTCGCTCTCGCGGTAGTGCAGGTCACGCAGGTTCGCTTCGACCGCCGCGCGGATCGCCGAGGAATCCGGCGACAGCGCGATCTGGTAAACGACCAGCTTGGCGATGGGGGCCATCACATACAGCTCGGGGTCTACCGGCTTCAGCGGCTCGATGTAGGCCGCCACCTCTGCCAGGGCGGCGGCGTTCGGGATCGGGTCGGGGTCGCCATCGCGCAGCACGAACACCCCCACGGTACCCGGCCCGACCCAGCGGCGACGCACCCAGGCGCGGGTCACGCCCGGCACTTCCAGCGCCCAGGTCACATAGTCGTCGCCGTTGCCGCCGTGCGGCAGCTGGCGGTAAGAGCGGATCACCCGCACGCGCAGCGCCTCGATACTCTCCTGATCGGTGCCGCCGGTCAGGCCGTCACCCGTCACGGTGAAGCCGTCGACGATGCCCAGCACGGGCGACACCAGCTTCAGCTTGGCGCCGGCGATGGTATTGCCCAGCGCGCCAGGTTCGACCGCCTCAAGCGTCACGCTGCCGGCGTTGCCGGCCACGGTGGCGGCGACCTTGAATTGCACCCCGTCGTCACGCTGCAACAGCGTGTCGGCATCGAGCACAGCGCCGGCGTTGCCGGCAAAGCTGGCCGAGCCCGTCGCAGGCACAGCAGGCAGGCGGGCGCGGATCGGCCGCAGCTTGGCCAGGCGCAGCAGCATTTCCTCTTCGCAGCGGTCGGGCAACTGCTGGTCGGCGATCCACGCTTGATGGCCGTAGAGCCCATAAACCGCGCCGGCCAGGGCGCGGGCGGCGACCTGCGCGTCGGAGTGGCGCAGGCCGCCGTCGCCGGCCAGGTCGGATTGCGCCCGGCCGATCAGCGCGGGCAGTGTCGGGACGTTAAACGGCATGGATCACCTGCCAGAGGTTGTCGAGTTGAACAGTCACCAGCTCGCCTTCGGGCGTGGTCAGCTGCACGCGCATTTCGAGGCGGTCGACGCCGCGCGCGGTGGCAATGTCCACGGCCGTGACGCGGCCGTCATCGAGCAGCCAGTGCAGCGCCTCGCGGGCGTAGTCGCGGGCATCGCGCTCGGTCTGCGGGGTCAGGGTGCGCCGGCGCAGCAGGTACAGGCGCGAGCCGATACGGTCGTCGGCCACGCTGGGGAAGCTGTCACCCCACCAGCCATAGCGCTCGGCGTCGTCGAGCGGGTCGTCATCGCCGGCGCGGCGCCAGGTCAAAAGGCTGATCACCGCCGCACGGTGCAGCGCGACGGGCTGGCCGTCGCTGTCGGTTATGGCCATGTCAGCCCCCTTGTGGAATCGGTGCGCCGGTCTGGCCGGGGCCTGGCTGCACTCCGCTGTGCGGGTGATTTATCTGGCTGACGCCTGCGGCGATCTGGTCGCCGGCCGACTCAATCTTTCCGGTCGTGCGAATCACCGGCGTGTCGAACTCGACCGCCGCGCTTGCCGTGACGCGTAACGTGGCCGTATCGACCTCGATCACGCGGCCGCGCTTGAAGTGCAGGCGGTCGCCTTCGTCGGTGTACAGCGCCACTTCGCCGGGCTTCAGCTCTTTCAGGCGAAAGCGCCGGTCGGCAATGCACAGCACGACGCCGTGCGAACGATCGCCACCGAAGAACGCGGCGACGCCCTCGGCGCCGGGGTGCGGGTTGGCGGTGTAGCCGTAGGGCTCGAAATGCTCGATGCCGTCTTTCACCTCGCCAGCAAGCAGGCGCACTTGTAGTGTCTGCATCTTGCTCGCGGCGTTCACCAGGGCCAGCGAGCAGCGGCCGAGCATCATGCCAAGGCGGCTCATTGGTCTTTCTCCCAGTCAGCGGGTAGCAGGTACTCGAAATTGTCGGCCTTGCCGCCCTTCGTCAGCTTGCGGGCCTTGTGCGGGTCGGCCGGTTCGGGCTCGAAGGCCTCGGCCGGGGCCACGATCAGCGTGGCGACGGTGCCGTCGCGGCCGAGGTTATATTCGACTTCGCTGATCAACAGGTCGCGGTCTAGCCCAAGGATCGGGTCGACCACGCGCACCACCAGATTCGGCACCCACAGCGCGCCGTTCGATTGCCGCCAGCCCTGCACGCGGTAGGTCAGCTGTAGCGCCTTGCCGATCCGGCTGCCGCGCTCCCAGTTGACCCGCGCCGCCGCCAGCTCGGGCGTCAGCTGGCCGCTCTGCTGAATCAGCATCACCCGCCGGCGCGCCGCGCGCGGATCGGTCGCGGTGGCTGACACCTCGGCCGCATCGACGCCGAACGCTTCGTCATCGCCGGCGCGCTGGCCGACACAGCGGTATTCGGAAAACACCCCGGAAAAATCCAGCGGCGCCCGGCAGCTCAGCACGTTTTCGCCGACCTCCAGGCGGTCGACCGCACGGCCGGCGCTGCCCGGCCGAACGATCACCAGGCCGCCGGCCGGGTCATCGGTCGACAGCAGGCGGGAAAGCGTCAGTAGCCGGTCGATACTGGCGAACGCGGTTTCGCCAGGCTCGATGCTGTGATCGGTCAGCGCGGCGGTTTCCGCGACCTCGCTGCGAACCTTGACGCCATAGGGTTCGGCCAGGGCCTGCACGATCCGCTGCACGCTCTGCCCGCGCCACTGGCCGGGTTCATTGATCGCGGCGCAGTCGACCAGATCGGCGGTCAGCGAGCGCCCGGAAATGCCCCGCGTGATCTGCCGGGCGTCGTAGTCGACCGGCGTGGCGTAGACGTGGCCGGTCAGCACCAGATCGTCACCAATCCGCACTTCGCATAGCTCACCCTGGCGAATGGCGATTGACGCACCGGCCGCGTGCCACTGCCAGGAAATGTCGATGCTGAAGTCACGCGCCTGCCGCTCGATGCCGGCGGCAATGCGTACATTTTTCCAGCCGCGATAATCCAGGCCGTCGACGCTCAGCGTCACAGCATTGGGGTCTTGCATGGGGTTGTTACTCCTGCGCGACCTGCAAGGTCACAGGCGGCACAAAACCGGGATGGCGGATACGGTTGCGGGTAACGATTTCGCCTGCGCGTGACGCGTCACCAAAACGGCGATAGGCCAGCACCAGGGCCGGCACCTGCGCAGTCGGCTTGACCTCCACCAGCTTGACGCCAGCAGCTGCCACGGCCGTCAGGTGGCGGTAGAGCGCCTTGCGGGTGGCCTCCAGCTGCTCGAAGCGCGCGTGATCGGCTTCGTCCAGGGCGGCCGCCCAAAAGGCGGCATCGACTTCCGCGCGCACTGCCAGCACGTCGGCCGTCACTGGCACCTCGGCGCGCTCAATGGGCTGGGCGACCTGCTGGTCGAGCGCGGGCGTCGCCGGGGGTGGCAGCGGCGCAGCCGGCACCGGCATGGCCGCAGCCTCGTCGGCGATCTGCACCAGTACCGCGTCGCGCACCAGGCGCTGCGCGGCGACCGCCACCTGGCTCGTCGTGCTGTCGCCGGCATAGGCATAGTCGCTGCTCAGCTGCTTGGCCGATTCAGACTTGCCGAGCATCGACTGCAAGGTCGAGCCGTAGCCGGAAAAGCTGCTGGCCACACCCGAGGCGCCGCCAGACAGCGAAGAAAACAGGGCCAGGAACCCGGACGGGGTGGCGACCAGCTTGTCGGCGAATGCCGACACGCTGCCAATCGCCCGCATCGCCTCGCCGAAGTAGCCCTGCGCCGTGCTGAAAGGCACGGCCAAGGCGTTCTGTAGCGCGGTCATTTTCGCCCGCCCAGCGTTGATCGCGCCCATTGCCGTCAGGAACTTTTCGCCGGCCATGTCCAGCAAGCCGCCCTTGGCTTTGACCAGCTGGCGGCCCGTGTTCGGGGTGCCGACCGGAAAGCCCTTTTCGCCCGCCTCGATAAACACCAGATCGAAGCGCACCATGCCGCCTTCGCGGCGTTCGTGACTGACCGAGCAATCGCCGGCGGTTACGTTCAGTTTGCCGAACTGCGGGTGTACCAGCTCGCCGGGGCCGGGCTTGTCCAGGGCGGCCAGCAGGGCGTCGCGCTTGTCGTAGCAGTCGGCACCGATCACGAACGCGGCGAACTTGAATTCGCGCGTCTGCCGCCCGAGGTCTTCGACGAAAGGCTGGTCACGCTGCACGAATTCGTGCGTCTGCGTGCGCCGGCCCGCCGGCGAACTGTCGCTGTCGACCTCGAAGCGCACGCCGCGAAACGACGCGGGTTGTAGCTGGTCGCGCCAGGTTGTCATCGCTCAGCCCTCATTGACGCAGGGCCAGCGAGCGATAGCCGACCTGCGGCGTCACGCTCAAGCCCGATTGATTGGTTTGCGCGGGCTCGACCCGCATGCCCGGCGGCGCGCCCTCGAAGCGCACGACCATCTGCCCTTGTAGGTTGGCGCCGTTGACCGCCGCCGCTTGCGCCGACAGCGAAGTCGTACCCGGCCCCGAGGCAGGGCCGGCCCCGGCGTTGGGCTTGGCCTCGTCGCTGCCGAACGCCCATTTCGCCGCCGACATGATCGGTTCGATATAGGGCTGCACGCGCTCCCATAGCCCCTTCATCCAGGCGACTATCGGCTCCCAATTGGCGATGATCAGGCCCAGCGGCGAGAATCCCGCGACGGTCTTGAACATTTCCCAAACCGTGCCCAGGGCGCCGATGATCTGTTCGCCGGCCGCCGTAAAGAAGCCGACGATCTGCGCGCTGCCGTTGACGAAAACACCCTTGATCCACTCCCACATAGCCGTGAAGTAGGGCGCCACGGTCGACCAGTTGGCGAGCAGGAAGCCAGCAGCAAGCGCGATACCGCGCACCACCAGGCCAATCGGGCTCATGCCGGCCACGGTATTCATGATGCCCAGGGCGATGGTCGAGGCCATCACCGACAGGCGCAGAATGCCGAAGCCCACGGCGGCGCCGAGGATGCCTTTCACCAGCCAGGTGTTCGCCGCTGCCAGCTCGGAAACGCCGCTGATAACCGGGCCAATGGTGCCCATGAAGTCATTGAACGGCGGCAGCAGCGCCGCGCCGACGCTGATACCAAGATCCACAACCCGGTTCTTCAGCAACTGCAGGCTGTTTTCCGTAGTCTTGGCGCGGGCCTCATATTCCTTGTTCATCGACCCGGCGTAGGCGGTCGAGTCGCCCACCTTGGCGAAGTTCGACGACAGCAGGTCAAGGTTTGTCAGCATCGGCGCAATGGCCGCCACCGATTCCTTGCCGAATAGCTGCGTCAGCACCGCCGCCTGCTTGGTCGGGTCGACCTTGCTAACGGCGGTCAGCACGCGCTTGATGGTGCCTTCGGCGTCCTCCTGCATGCCCTTGGCCACGTCGGCGGCGCTCAGACGCAAGGCCTTGAATGTGTCCTGCTGCTTTTTGCCGGCCGCCGTACCGGCGCCGAGCGTCAGCATGAAGTTTTTCATACCCGTCGCGGCCACATCCTGCGCGACGCCGACACCGGCCAGGGTCGCACCCATGGCGGCGATCTGCGCAGCACTCAGCCCGGCCACCTCGCCCAGCGGGCCGATGGCCGTCACCACGGCGGAAATCTGTTTCGTGTTCGCCGGGCCGGTATTGCCCAGGTAGTTAATCTGGTCGGCCAGCTCGACTACACCGTCTTGCGTCATTTTGAACGCGGTACGCCACTTGGCCATCATCTCGCCGGATTGCTCGGCCGTCTGGTCGAAGGCCACACCCATTTTCACGGCATCTTCGGCGAAGCGGCCCAGCTCTTCGCGAGCGATACCGGCCTGACCACCGGCGGCGACGATTTGCGCAATGCCCTCGGCGGCCATGGGCAGTTCGGTTGATAGCTTGCGAACATCCAGGCCCATCTGCTCGAACTGGGCCGGCGTGTCGAAGTCGACCACCTTGCGCACGTCGGCCATTGCCGACTCGAAGCGCATGGCCGCCTGCGCACCCATGACGAACGGGGCGGCGAAGGCGCCGCCTTGCAGCACGTCGGAAAAGCCGATATTGCCGAGGTCTGACGCCTTCAACTGCTTGCGCAGCTGGCTTGCGTTCTTGCGCACGCCGTTCAGCATCGGCGACAGCTTATCGACGCCGGTAATCACCGCCTTCAGTTGGAATTTATCAGCCATCGGCTGCGCGCCTCCGCTCTTCGATCTGCCGCAAGGCGTGCTGTTCATAGACGAACAGCACGTCGAGCGGGCGGTTTAGCATCGCCTCGGGGTCTACTCGCCAGTAGTGAGCGAGGTCGAAGGCGAGTCGCTCGCCGGCGGCGAGGTCGTCGAGGACGCGGCCGGATTCACGAAAAAACCGATCACCTCCCAGCTCAGCTTGTTGAAGTCGAACAGGCCGAGCTGATCCACCGACGACGGCGGAATGGCGCAACAAACGGCGATGTACTTGGCCGACTTCTCGGTATCCGCCACGGGCAGCATGTTTTCGCCCAGCACGTAGGGGAATCCCTTGATGTTGCGCACCTCGGTCATGGTCGGCCGGCGAACCTGCAAGACCGTAACCGTTTCGCCATGCGCGCTGATCGGCTGCGACAGCTTGAATTCGGTCTTTTCCATTACTGCCAGTCCCCTTCGGCACCGTTGAATTCGATAGCGACTTTGCCGTCGTCACCCGTCACGTTCAGATCGCCGACCACATAGGCGCCGGTCAGCACATAGGTCGAGCCGTCCTTGAACTCGGCGGTCACAGTCAGGTCGACGCCGGCGGCGACCTTGGCCCAGTCGACCCCCTTGGTTTTCACCGCGTCGACCTTCAGAAAGGGAATCACGTCCTCTTCCTTGAAATGCCCCTTCACGATGGTTTCGCGGTTGTACTTGTTCAGCGGCGCTTCCACGCCGCCGGTAATCACCAGCTGCGCGCCGTCGATCTTGATGTAAACGGTGCCCGCTACCTTCTGGCCCATTTCCTACACTCCAAAAAAAGCCCGCCAGGCGGCGGGCTGTTGAACGGTCACGGCTTAGGCCGCGTCGGGGTACTGCAAGCGGAACTGGTAGAGCAGCGCGAAAACGCGCAGCTGGTTCACCAGATCAGGCGGGAACAGCACATTCAGGCGGTTCGGGTTGTTCGGGTCGCGCTCGACGATCAAGTGCTGTTTGAACAGCTCCGTGTTCTCGACGATGCCGTCGCGCTCCAAGGCGCGATAGGTGCCCACCAGTTCGCCGCGGATCACCTTCGGCGTCACGATGCCGCCGCCGTCGCCGATGTTCGTGCCGTCGCTGGCCAGCTTGTGGCGGCCGTACTTGCTGGTAATCACCGCCTTCAGGCGGCGCAGCACATGGGCCGACTGGTGCAGCGGCTCGCTGTCCAGGTACGAATCATCAGCCTGGCCGTAGGCGTTTTTCTGGTAGGTCGTCACCGCCCGCTCGATACGGTAGGCGCCGCCTTCGTAGTACGCCGTCGCAACGCCGCTTTGCAGCAGCGATTGCCGTTCGGTCAGCATGAAGCGGTCGGACGGGTCGGCCGGCTCGATGCCCACCAGCTCGCCGGTCTGCGTCGGGCGCGCCACGTCCGCGCTGATAAACACGGCGGTACGCGCGGCGTAGCTGGCCGCCACTTCCCAGCAGGGTTGCGGCACGCCGGCCTCGAAGCCGTGCAGGGTCATGTGCTGATCGTTGCGCAGGCGGCCGGCCGTGACCAGCTCGCCGAGAGTGCCGCGCTTGGCGGTGTAGACGTGGCCGTAAATCTGTTTCGACCACGACCAGCGGCCCGCCGAGTCGTTCATGACCTCTTTCCAGGCGTCGAGCGTGGCGGTATCCGTCCAGGGCTGGGTAATGAACTCGAACGGTTCGTCGCCCAGCGCCGCCAGCGCGGCAGCCATATCGGGCGAACCCACGCCGCCGGCCATCGCCACCAGAGCCACGGTCAGGCCGGCCGGGGTCTGCTCGCCCTGCGCGCGACCCAGGCGGTTCATGCGCAGGCGAATGTCATTGCCCAAGTCGCCCTTGAACTTGGCGGTCAGGGTCACGACGCCGGCAGCGGCCGAGGCCGTCACCGGCAGATCGGTCGCGGCATTGATCGCAGCGGCCAGGGCGGCAGCGACGGCGGTGGCGTCGGCATCCTTGGCCACGGTGGCGCGCACGCGCTGGCCGCCGATGTACAGATTCAGCAGGCCGGCTTCGCTGGCCGATCCCGTGACGGTCACGGTGCCGCTTGCGGCGGTGCCGGTTTCGACCTTCAGCGGCAGGCACCAGACCTCGCCGAAGCTGTCGACCTGGCGGTGCCGCTTGTGCATCGCGGCCAGGATCGAGCCGGCGCCGCCGATGGCGATAGCCTCGCTGGTACGCGACACCAGCACCAGACGGCCGATTTCTTCATGCACCGCGTCGTCATTGACCTGGCCGACGATCAGGCGGCGCAGCGTGGTCGCGCCGCTATTGGCCATCGAATTGTCGACCTCGGCGTAAAACAGCGGCACGCGCAGGTCGCTCGGGATTCCACTAAACGAAACGCCCATCAGGCTTCACCCCCATTTTTCGCCTTGGCCGGGGCCTTGGCTTCGATCACGTCTTTGTCGGCAATGCGGCGCTGCCAGTAGGCATTGCGCGGCACGAAGTCGCCCGCCTCGGGCAGGTAGCCGGCCCGCTCGGGGTCGGGCACGGTGCGGCCGGGCGCGGGCTTCACATAGAGTCGGCTCACGTTTGCAGTTCCTCGGTTGTCTTGATTTCAATGCGCCCGTCCGGGCCGGTAGGCGACAGGTTCCGGTCGACCATTGGGTCGATGAAGTCCACGTCGATGTTCAGGCCCTCCAGCGGCGGCAGGCCGTCTTGCTCCAGTTCCTGCCAGGTTTCGGCAGGGTCCGTCACGCTGTTGCGGCCAATGCGGTAGCCAGTCACGAAGCTAAAGCGATACACCGCCTTGGCCCGGTTGATCAGCAGCAACTGGCGGCCCAGGTACTCGATGGGTTCGTGCTCTGCCGTGGGCTTGTAGCCGACCAGGGCGCGGCACAGCTCACGGCGCACGTCATCGACCTGGTCACCTACGCCCTGGCCCCGCTCGTCGCTTTGCAGCTGGGGGAACTCGACACACACGTCGAACTGCTCGGCAACGTCCTGCTGCACCACGTTCTCGGTGAACGAGGCGTCGGCCGTTTCATCGGTCAGCACGAAGTGGGCACGCAGGGCCTCGAGCTTGGTGCTGGCCTCGATGGCCTCCCAGTCGATACCGCCACTGACGGCACGGCCGAACAGCGGGCAGGCAGCACGCAGGCGCTGCACCATGGGCGTCACTTGCATCGGTTTCTCCGGGCAATAAAAAACCCCGCCGGGGCGGGGTTTGTGGATGACTGAACGATGATCAGACTATTTCGTCGGCCGCAGCTCAAACTGAAAAGGGATCAGCTGAGACGCAATGAAGTAGAAGCCTGTAGCAGTAACAGCCGGGGCAGACTTGGCACGCGCCCACACATTCGACGACTGCGAAAGCGCCGCCTGGACATCGAAAATGTCCGGCTGCGTAGCACGGATGGTGGCATAGCTGCTGCACATCATCAGCGACAGAGAAGCATCATCCTTCGGCGAGCCAGCAGCTACGAACTTCACCGACTCAAGCTGGCCATCACCCTTGAACAGCACATCAGCGTCCACTAGCCCCAGCTTCACTGAACGCATCAACGGATGGTCACCACTCAACACCATCTTGGCGCACTGCGGAACCTCACGGGCAGCAGCCACGAAACGCGCGGAGAATTCCTGCCGGGTGACGCCAAGCGTTTTTGCTACCGGCGCCGCATCTGTAGCCTCCCAGTCAGGCGGCAACAGATATTCGACGTCATCGGCCCATGCAGCAGGAGCCAGCACTACCAACACAGCAGCCAGAATATTTCGCATGATTCCCTCCACTTAGAAAGGAACAGCCTACCCCAACGCCCGGCCAAAGGCAGCCGCGAGGATCGAACGCACGCGCGGCGCGCTGTCCTCCAGGGCATCGGCGATGTAGTTGTCACGCGGGGCGATGCGCCAGTCACCAGAGGCGCGAGCCGCCAAAGCAGATGCACGCTCACCCCGCGCACGGCGGTTTGATTTGCCATGGCCAGCACCCGGCGCAAGCTTTCCGACTCGACGGCCTTTCTTGACGCCGTAGTGCAGGTACGCCGGGTAGTAGTCACGCATGCCCGAGGTTTTCTCAGGCATGACCTTGACCATGAAGCCCGAGCGCGAAACGCGGAAGCGGATCGACTCGATCAGGGTGCCGGTACGCTTGACCGGGTAGCCGTCCTGGCCCCGGGCAAGTGCCAGGTTCATTTGCGCCCGGCCCGTAACCAGCTTGCCCGCAGCGCGGAAGCCGGCACGCACCTGGCGGCGGTTGAAGATTTCACGCTCGAAGGTGTCGAAGCCGTCTATGTGCATATAGGCGGCCATGGTCGGCTTGCTCATAACTCTTCTACCTCCAGCACAGTGAAACGCTGCTCACCGTTCATGTCGGCACTGCGGCGCACGCGGTAAACGGTGTCACCCCGCACCACCTCATGCGAATCCGTGACGCCGGGCAGGTGTCGCAGGATGATGCGGTGGGTAACGCGCTGATCGGTCTGCACGCCAGCGGTATACACCGCCGTGCCCACCGGCTCAATTTTCGCCCAGCGCGGGCTCTGGGCTGGATAGGCCGACTCCAGGCCACCATCATGATCATCGGGATAATCCACACGCTTACGCACGGTGACACGGCGATTGAGTTCGCCTGCACCCGGCTCTCTCCAGGCCATAGTCAGAACCTCGGCGGCACGGCGACGTCGGCCAGCATGGCATCCAGGTAGGATGCCGCCAACTCATGCAGAGCGCGACCGGTAACCATCGTTTCGCGGAATTGGTGAGCTGTAGCAGCATGCATCAGCAACCATTTACGCACACCCGGGTATGCGGCCAGGTCAACGCCGGCACGGTAGCGAATCACCAGCCGGCCCGGGGGCCTACCCTGCGGGAAGTGCAAGAAGCTCTCGCGCTGGCCGATCTCCAACCGGTGCACAGGCAAAGGCAGCAGGTCCGTGATACTTCCGTCACTCTCCGCGCGCCCGATGCTCAGCACCTGGTCGGCCTGGCCAACATCGAGCGGGCGGCCCGAGCCGTAGGCCTCGGGCCACTCTTCCTCATACACCGCCTGGCGGATAGCCGCCCCGGTTTTCGATTCAGCCTGAGCCGTAACGCCAGGAATGATGACCAGCTCGACCAGATCCACCTGCAGATCCTCGGCTTCTACCCGGCACTGCGCCGCCACCTCGGCCACGGTGATCGCTGCCGCCCCCGTGTACGCGATGCGGCGGGCCATTAGGGTTTAGGCTCGTCGTCGTCGCCGGGTTCTTCATCGGCGGGCGGGGTGTCAGGGGCTGGCGGGGTGTCATCGTCAGCACCGGGCGGCGGGGAGGCTTCGCCGCTGCCGGCCTTGGCAGCACCACCCTTGCCACTGCCTTTGCCGCCCCCCTTACCAGCGGGCGCAGGGGCTGCTGGCTTGTCAGGCGCCTTGCCAGCCTTGACCAGCTCGGCCACCTTGCCCTTCACCAGATCATCGGCCGCAACCTCACCGAAACAAGCCACCTCGCCAGCCGAATAGCCGCGCCAGGACTTGGTGAACTTCACCGCTACTTTTTCATTGCTCATGTCATCACCTTACGAATGGGGAAACAGGGAATGCCCCGCCCGAAGGCAGGGCGGTGAATCACATGCCTGCACCCCAATCGCAGGCGGTGCCGACCACGATGGACTCCACATGGCGCGGGCCGATGTCGTGCTTGGCGATCACGCGCACCAGGGTCTGGTCGCGCTGGAAGGAACTGACCACCTCGCCGCCAGCGTCCTTGTAGGTGGCTTCCTTGCTGAAATCGATGACCAGATCCATGTCCTCGCCGATCATCACGTCGGCGAAGTTGACGAAGTAGATCTCGGTTTCATCGCCATCGACGCCCAGGTTGACCGGGATCTGGTTGCTCAGGCCGTACTTGTAGCCCTTGAGCAGGCCTTGCTCGATCTCCGGGTACGCCTTGTTGCCGTTACCGTCGCGCAGGCTTTGCAGCCAGCGGATCAGGCGCGGATGCATCAGCCAGCCACAGGCCTGCATCTGTACGTTGGCCGTTTCCAGGCGCAGCATCAGGCCGCCTAGGTACAGGTCGATGGCCTGCAGGCTAATGCCGGATTGAGCCGGCGCCGGCACGACGTTCGCCGAAATGGCCCAGTAGCGCAGGCCTTTCGGCAGCACGCCCGTGCCGTCAGCGCGAATGAAGTGCAGATCCTCGGACAGGCCCATGCTGGTCGCGAGGTCATTCGCCACCAGCTGGTCTACACGAGGGTTCACACCCGACATGCGCAGCAGGTCGTTGGAGATGGGCACCAGCGCGGCCATCTTCTTCGCCGACAGTTTGGTGTCGCCGAAGGTCATGCCAGTCAACGGGATATCCGTTTCAGTGCCGATATAGCCCACCTGGGTGTTGCCAGTGATGCGCGGCATGGTCAGGTTGCCGTTGTTCAGCGGCAGGCTGATGACGCCCATCTTGCGCACAATCGAGGTGGGCCGCAGCGACTCGATCACTTCGGATGCGAAGTTCTGCGGCACCAGCACACCACCAGCACCGGCAGTGACAGTGGACAGCGCCATCTGTACGTCAGAGCCGTACTTGCCGTCTTTCGCCAGTTGAGCAGCCAACTGCTGGTTACCCTGCGCAGCAGCCAGCAGGCGAACCATCTGCGCCATACCGGCGCCCTTAACCTGCTCTTTGCCCTCACCACCGTGCAGGCCAGCAGCAGGCGGGCTCTGCGCACCCTGCGCACCCTCCTCGACCGGCACAGCAGCCAGGGACGCCGCTTTCTCGGCTGCCTCGGCGCGGGTGATCTTGGCGGACAGATCCGCGATCTGAGTTTCCAGGCTGGTGAACTCGGTCAGCTGTTCGGCGTTCAGGCTGCCGCCCTCGGCCTCGATTTTCGCCAGCGCCTGCAGCTTGGTGTTCAGCTCGGCGCGTTCGCTACGCAGTTGTAGAACTTTGGACATGGTGCCTCCTGGGCATGAAAAAGCCCGCACGAGGCGGGCTTGGGTGACTGCCGCGAACGCGGTCAGAGTTGGGATTGAATGGCCGCAGCGCGGGCGCGTACCGAGATGCCGCCAGCACCACGCCCCGCGCGGCTCTCGGCCACGGCGCGAGCCAGGTGGTCGACGGCATCCTGGGGGCTCTGGATGCGGTCAGCCAGGCCAGCGGCGATACCGTGCTGGCCTTGGTACAACGCCGCTTCGGTGGCCTTGACCTGCTCGATGCTCAGACCGCGATACTCAGCCACAGCGCCGACAAACATCTGGTAGCTCTCCTGCACGAGGTCGTTGAGGAATTTCAGCGACTGATCGGTGAGCGGTTCATGCGGGCTCAGGTCGTTCTTGTGCGCACCGGCATACACGGTGGTGACCTTGACCCCGGCCTTTTCCTCCATCGCCGAGCGGTCGAGGTGCTTGGCGATCACACCAATGGAGCCGACGCCGCTGGTCTGGCTCATGACCACTTCGCTGCAGGCCGAGGCCAGCAGGTAGCCACCGCTGTAGGCCATGAAGTTGACCAGGCCGGTGATGGGCTTCTGCTGGGTCATGGCGCGAATCTCGCTGGCCAGCTCGAAGGCGCCAACGGCCGAGCCGCCAGGGCTGTCGATGTCCAGCACGATGCGTTCGACCATGGGGTCAGCGACTGCCGTGCGCAGCTGGCGGCGCAGATCCTCGTAACTGGTCATGACCTCGCAGGCATCGAGGTGAGCGCCACGGCTCACCAGAATGCCGCTCACCGGAATGACCTCGACGCCGGTACGGCCGATGGCCTGGCGGCGGCTTTCCTCCATGCGCTCAATGCGCGAGGTGTAGCCAGGTTCATCGGCGTCATTCCAGAGCTTGGCGTCACCGCCAGCGCCGGCACCGATGTTGATGATGTTCAGGTGCATGACCCGGTTCGCCCAGCTCACGCCGAGGTCGAGCATGTCGGGCGTCACCAGCAGCGGCTGATTGAACAGCAGGCTGGACGCTCTCAGGTGGCGTTTCATTGGCTCAAGATCCTCGTGATCTCGGCGTGCTGCAGCTCCAGCTGCGCGCGCACGTTGGGGTTGGTCAGGTCGGCGGTTTTGCTCACGTCCACCATGTTCAGCGGCTGCAGGTACAGGTCACCGCCCGGAACGGGTGGCATGTTCTCCAGCCGGCGAATGTCGTTCACCGACAGCCAGCCCCATTGCCGGCCAATGGCATAGGCCTCATAGCGACTTTTCTGGTCGCCGCGCATCAGGCCGGACAGGTTGAACTCAATGAAGTACGTGCGCCGATCCTGCGGCAGCAGGAAGTCGCGCATCATTGCCTGCTCGTGGCGCTTGGCCCACGGCAGCAGGGCGAACACCACGAACTGAATCAGCAGCTGCTCGATGGTGTTGTAGTTGGCTTTCTCCAGGTCATTCACCATCGGCAGCGGGATCTTGTAGATCCGCGCGATGTTGGTGCCGGTCAGCTTGAGCACGTTCACCACGTCGGCATCGACGTTGGTCATCGAGATGGGCTTGAAGGTCATGCCCTCCTGCAGCAGCGCGACCTTCTTGGCGTTGTCGATGCCGCTGTACTTCTGCCCCCACTGCTCGACGATCTTGTCGACGGTCGCCTGATCCTTGATCGCGGGCGCCTCGCGAGGCCGCTCGATGACGCCGGATACCGTGGCACCGTTGGCGAAGGATTTGCCGGTGTAGCGGGTAATGGCCTGGGCCATGCCCACCGTCTCGGCGTGCAGCTCGATGGGCGACAGACCCACGTAATGGTTGGTGGATGTCCAACGCACGTGGTGAATCATCCGTGCCGGCACCGGGTCAGCGGTGCCAACACGGTAGTAGGGCAACAGGTCGGCGCCCTTGAGCACCTGCACCTTGTTGTTATCCAGCGGCCACAGCGCCGTGACATTGCCGTCCTCGCGCCGATCCATCCAGGTGAAACTGTTGCCGCGTAGGCCGCAGGCCATCTGCTCGCACTCGGTCAGCTCGAACGGCGTTTGAAAGCCGTTGGGCTGGTAGCGCAGCACGTCGTACAGCGGGTGGTTGATGGCCGGCTCGCGCTGGCCCTTGTCCTTGCGTTCGTAGACCTCCAGCGGCAGCTGGGCCAGCGTCTCGGCCAGCAGGGTGACGCAGTTGTGCAGGATGGGCACGCCCAGCGCGGTCTCAGGCGTGACCGATACCCCGGCGCTGTTGCCACCGCCAGAGCCGATCAGGCCGCGCCAGAAGTCGCCGAAGCTCTCCAGCGTGCCCTGCTGGCCGGTGCCGCGCAGGCTCGAAAAGAACATGCTCAGCCCCCTTTGGTTTTGATGGCAGCCGCTGCTCGGTCAGCAAGCAGCGACCAGGCCAGCAGGCCGAGGCCGGCGACGATGAACGCCGCTGGCACGTTGAGTTGAGCCACACCCGCGACCAGCAGGCCGAAGCCCAGCAGCCCGGCGAGCCAGGAAAGAATCTGTAGCAGCCGGCTCATATGCCCACGCCCTTGTCGTAGATGGATGTTCCGCCACCAGGCGGCGCCGAGCCGCTGACGCCGGTTGCAATGACCGAGGCGACGATGCCGTCGATCCGGCCATTCGACTTGGCCTTGTCGACCTTGCGATTGTTCGCCGGGTCGGAGGTGGTCACGGCGTTGGCCGCGCACATGGTCAACACCGGGTTGCCGTCGTGGCGCAACGTCTCCACCACCTCGAACTCGCTCAGGTCGATGTCGAGCGGGTTACCGTCCTCATCCAGCACCTGGGGCGGCATGCCCAGCAGCCGACGCTCGAACTCGTCCACGGCCGGCGACATGCTCTGGTAGCCCTGGCCGAATGGCTCCATCTCCGGCAGCTCGATGTCGTGCTCGATCATCAGTTGCTTGAGATCCTCGATCCGCCAGCGGTCGTAGCCGATCTTGCGCACGTCGAAGTACGCGCAGATGGTCTGCAGGCGCCGCAGCACGTGCAGCTTGCTGATGGCCCGGCCCGGCGTCGTCTCCAGATGCCCCTCGGCGATCCACACGCGGTACGGCACACGGTCGCGATTCTCCCGGCCCTCAAGGTCGTGATCGGGTATCCAGAAGTACGGCAACAGCCGCCAGTGCGGGTCAGCCTCGGTCGGGTAGAACTCCAGCACGAACGATGTCAGGTCGGTGGTGCTGGCCAGGTCGAGGCCGGCCACACACGGCCGATTGCGCAGCATCCGCATCGGCACGCGCTCTGCAGCGCCCAGCCAAACGTCGCCGCTGATCCACGGGTTTTCCGCCGCCGTCCACTGGCAGAAGTTGAGCCGCCTTACCACGGCCTCTTTCGCCGGCAGGCCTCGCGCCGCCACCACCTGCTCGCGCAGGTAGCGACGCCCCGGAATGCCATCGGTGCGCCCCTCGGGAATGAAGTCGAGCGACGGGTTGACCTTCGGCCAGCAGGCCTCGTCGGTCAGCGGATCATCGCCCTCGTCCAGCGAGCAGATGAACGCGAAGAAGGTGTCGTCGATGACATCGCCACGGCACACGCGCACGCCGTAATCGTGGTACTGGCCGGCCACGCTGTTCTTGTCCGACCCGCTGTTGGTGATCATCGCCACCAGGGCGCGGCGGCGGTTCTTGGTGCCGGCCCGCATCATCTCGACGGCCGAGGCTGTCTTGTGCTCGTGCACCTCGTCCAGCAGGCCCATGTGCGGGCGCGGCCCCGACTGGCCATCGTCGTTGCTGATGGCCCTGAAGAAGCTGTTGGTGTTCGGGTAGAACAGGTTCCAGATCTTTTCGTTGCGGCCGCTCTGCTCGATGCGCGCGGCCAGCTTGGGCGACATGGTGACCATCGACACCGCGTCGCGGAACATGATCATGGCCTGATCTTTTTTGGTCGCGGCGGCGTAGATCTCGGCGCGCTGCTCACCATCGGCCACCAAGCCATACAGCCCGATACCCGCAATCAGTGGCGACTTGCCAGAGCCCTTGCCCGTTTCGATATAGGCCAGGCGGTAGCGGCGCACGCCGTCGTCAACGTACCAGCCGAACAGGCTGCCCACGACGAACGCTTGCCAGGGCGCAAGCTGGAATGGCGAGCCCTCATAGTCGCCGCCGTTGAGGCAAAGCACGTCCTCGAAGAAGCCGATGGCGCGGTCGGCTGCGGCCTGATCCCACACCAGGCCGCGCTGGTGCCCGTGCTCCAGATCGTTCAGGTGCCGCTGGCAGGCGTTGCGAACATCCGGGCCGGCCACAATCTGGCGAGCCAGCACGGCGACGGCGAAGCCACGCACGCGGCAATCAGCTGAAGTATTTGTCAGCAGCGTCTCTTGGTGCATTGGGGAACAACTCGCCTTGAGGCACCAGCGCCTTCATGGCGCGGCGCGCAACCGGGGAAAAGCCGAACAACGCCCCCGCTTGGTTCGCGCGGCGCTCGGCATCGTTGGCGAGCTGCCGCCAGATGCTGATCTGCTGGGCGCCAGTCTTGAAGGTTTGCACGTCGCCGTCGCCCTCCATCTCGGCGTTCAGGTCGGCGATCTTGCGGCGGAACCGCACCCAGTCGCCCACCGCCTCGCAGTACGA
Source organism: Pseudomonas sp. GD03919 (assembly GCF_029814935.1). Classification (NCBI taxonomy): domain Bacteria; kingdom Pseudomonadati; phylum Pseudomonadota; class Gammaproteobacteria; order Pseudomonadales; family Pseudomonadaceae; genus Pseudomonas; species Pseudomonas sp. GD03919. The sequence goes on along the minus strand of NZ_CP104582.1, from coordinate 1,131,680 downwards.
GGCCAGTGCCATCATGTCCAGCTCACTGACCCAGCCCAGCGCTAGCAGAGCCTCGGTCACGCGATCCCATTCCTGGGCGCCTTCGGGGCTCAGGAAGTCGGGTTTAGGCGGGGCCTGTACCGGCACAGCGGGTGCCTGCGCAGCCGCTTGTAGCGCGGCCATGCCTTTCTTGCTGGGGTCACCGCGCAGCTGATGCACGGTAGCCGGCAACGGCGGGCGGCCTGAATTGGCATTCCCGGCCATCGATCAACCCTCCAAAGTCTGAAGCCCCCCACCCCCCATTTTTCCCGGCGTTGCGAAGCGAGTTGGGCGATCGGTCTAGAGCGAGGGCTGGCGGAAGTTTTTCACCCCCCCCTCCCCCTGCGGGGCCGGGCGGTTCCAGTGGTGGTTCGGGTCGGCCGGCACGCCCGATGCGTCGCAGCCCGCGACCCTGCCCGACTTCTCCAGGCGCTGCTTGGTCGAGTCGTGGCACGGCTTGCACAGCGACTGCCAGTTGGCGCGATCCCAGAACAGGCGCCAGGCATCGGCAAGGCGCTCCGGGTCGCCACTCAACTTGGCATCGCCCAGGCGCGGCGCCTTGATATGGTCGACGACACTAGCCGCCACCAGCTGCCCCTTGTCCTGGCAGAACACACAGAGCGGGCTGCGCCGCAGGTGATCGGCTCGCGCCTTCTGCCAGCGATAGCCGTAGCCCTTGGCCGCAGAGGTCAGCGGCTTGGCCTTACTCACGCGGCGTACTCACGTCATTCAGCTGGATGCGCAGCAGCCGGATAGCCAGCCGGCGCACCGCCTCGACACCGAAGAAGCCGATGGTGCCGCCGATGCCCACCGCGATCTGAGCCAGCGGCGCCTGGAAGTCAGGCCACCAGAACGCAATCGCCAACGCAGCCATCGAAGTACCGGCCACCGTCAGCAGGCCGCAAAGCCCAGCCTCCAGCGCGATGCGCTGCCAAGCCTTTTCCTTGCGGTCGTAGATCACGCGCAAGCAAGCAATCACCAGAGCCATAACGAACCCCTGTACGGTCGGGGATGGTTCAAGCAACCAGGCGAGGAACTCGGCCCACAGGCCTGGATCTTTATCCATCACGCCGCTCTCCAGTTGGCGGAAACAAAAAAGCCCCGGCAACTGCCGAGGCTCGAATGGGTAGCCCGTCCCTGGGCAAGGCGCCACGACCACCGGAGCGCCATAAACAAAAAACCCGGCGCGCTGGCCGGGTTTGCTGAGAAGCCGCCTAAGCGCACTTCTTCGAAGATGACGGATTTATACCCCTCCAATCCGGTGGCAGCAAGCGGGACGCGCTGCCACCCCTGCAATCAGCGGCCACGCACCGGAAAAAAACGGACATATACCGTCGCTGGCTACAGCGCCGCAGGCCAACGACCTACCGGACTCACTACCGCACCAGCAGGCAGGACGCAAAACCCCCAGCAACAACGGGGCGTTGCCCACCGTCCCACTTATTTCTCCCTTTCTCGTGTATAGAGAGAGATTAATTAACGCTGCGCGTAACGCGCGCGCGTGCGCCTGCCTGCCCGCCTCATGTGCGGGTGTGTGTAAGAGGTGGGACGGAGAGACAAGCCCAGCACGGGCGCGGGCTGTAGAAGTCCCGCCAGCAAAAACGCGGGCGGGACGAGCCGGGGCGGTGCGACAGATCACGCCGCCCGCTCCAGCAGCATACCTGCAATCGCCACGTGCGCGGCATGCAAGCGCTCATAAAACTGCGTCCGGCCACACCGGCAAGCCGCATACTTCTGGCTATCCATCCGATGCGGGTCACGCACCAGATAGTGCTCGCGCACCACCACGGCAAGCTGCGCGTCCAAGTGCTTGTTCACGATCAGCTCGATATCCGCACTGTACGGCAGCAGCATTCGGGAGCCACCGCCCTTGGCGCGGATCAGCTCGCCCTTGGTCGCCATCAGCTCGGCGATCATGCTGCCACCCGAGCCACCGCCGCAGCCCGGCCCACCATGCATATCGAGCGCCCACAGCTTGAGCATGTCATCCATTTCCGGGATCAAAATGCGGCCTCCCTCTGCTCGGGCCTGGCGCCCTTCTTCCAGTCATCCGGCCGCACGTACACGTACCCGCGCGAGCCAGTCGGCCTATCCGGCTTGCTCTGCCGGCGCCGAGGCCACTTGAGCCGATGCATGATCTTGCCAACCCGCATCTGCTCCGGCTTGCCCCAGTGGCTCGGGTCGATGTTCAACGCCTTCTCGAGGATCTGCGCCCCCGTCACGCTCTCGCCGGCAGTCGGCTGGCTCAGGTACGCGATGATGGGCTCCTCCCACATATCCGCCTGATAGCGCTTGTCCTGCTCGGCCGCGAACACCTCGGCCTCGTCCCGCTCCACCCACCAAGGGTGCCCGGCGCGATAACACGCTACCGCCTCGGCCCAGAGCTGATCACGCTCGGCCCGCAGGCCGTCGAGTGACACCTTCGTGCACATCACCGGCCAATAGCGCCGGTTCCCGGTGTCATCCTTCAGGTACTCGTCTTGGTTCGTCGTACCCACGAACACACACTGGCGCGGCACATCCAGCACCCGGCGTCCGTAGCTCTCCCGGTACGTATCCACCGAGGCCGAGAAAAACTGCTTGGCCCGCGTCGACTCAGCCTTGTTGAACGCATCCAGCTCGCCCAGCTCCACGATCCACTTACCCCGGATCGCCTGATACCCGTCCTTGTCGCCCAGGTTGAACGGCGTATCCATGAACCACAGCCCGCCCAGGATCGACATCGAAGTCGACTTACCCGCGCCCTGCGCCCCTTCGAGGATCAGCACCGAGTCCGCCTTACAGCCAGGCTGGAACACCCGAGCCACCGCAGACAACGGCCAGCGCTTGCTCACCTTCCGCGCATACTCACCATCCGCCACACCCAGGTGCCGCTGCAGCCACGTCTCCAGGCGCGGCGTACCATCCCACGTCAGGCCATCCAGATACTCACGCACCGGATGAAACGCATTGTCATGCGCCACCGCGTTCACCGCCTCCACCACATGCGCAGTCTTCACCCGCAAGCCATACGTCTCGGCCAGCCAGTTCATCACCTTGATGTCATCGAGGTCGCTCCAATCCCCAGCGCTGCCACCGTACGGCGGCGTCCGCAGCTTGCGGATCTTCGAGCTGAACGAATCGAACGCAATCACCTTCCCCCAGCGGTCATCGTTCCCCAGGATCAACGCCACGTTGTAAGGGTGAGCGATCATCCCGCCCTTCTCCGCATACTGCAGCTTCTCCCGCCAGGGCGCGTCAGTGGCAGGCCGCACAACCGCCTCCACCTGTCGCTTCACCGCCTCAAGCCCCTCGGCGCAGTGCAGATCGTTGAAGTCCGTCCACTTGTCCTCGCGCTCGCTATCGAACACCGGCAGCACAACACGCCCGCCCGTGATCAACGCCGCGTTCTCAGCTTTCACCTTGCCGGTATTGAACGGCTTGCCCTGAATCTCAGTCTTCCAGTCATCATCAGCGCAGAACACCAGCGGCCGGCCCGGATAGCGCACCCGCAGCCCCTGCGCCACCGGCAACAGATTGCCCGCGTCGAAGCACACCGCCACCGTCAGCGACGTCGCCACGTACAGGCTTGCGCCCGTCGCGTACCCCTCGCACACCAGAATGGTGTCACCTGGCTCCGGCTCCGGGCCGAGCAGATGCACCGCGCCTTCCTTCTCCAGGCCATACGGCCAATAGGTCTTGTTCCGCCCCAGCTTCGGCACAACAGCCGGGAACAGCACCTGCAGGCCAACGATGTCCCACGTCTTCACGCTGCGCATCGGCACCAGGGCAGTGCCCGACTTACGCTTGTAACGCAGCCCGAAGCCGCCAACGCGCTTGGCATCCAGATACGCGCAGTGCCCCTTTTCCTCCAGATACTTCCAGATGCCAGCCGCACGCCGCGCCGCCGTGCGGTGCTTCTTCTGCTCGGCCTCGGCCGCCCGGCGCTGGCCCTCCTCGGCGCGGGCCTTCATCACGGCCCGATCCTCGGCCGAGATCTTGCCGCCCTTCGGTTTAATCTTGTGCCAGCTGCCCTTCTCGCCCGAGCGCCAATCACCGAACGAGCCGCAGTAGAACGTCTCGCCCTTGCTGCCCATGTGCTCATAGATCACATACCAGCCCGTCTTCTCCGGCGCCTTGTCGCCCTCCACCTCACAGCGGGTGCGCTTGCCGATCACCAGCGGCGTAGTCGGGCGAAGATCAGCGGCCTGCAGCTGGGCCAGCACGTCGTCGAGTAGTTCGTGACGGTCAGTCATTGGCGCGGCCCTCCCGGCGCTGCCGCCCCTGCTCGCACCTGGCCTCCATCAGGCGGCCGTCATCCTCCCAGGACAACGCCTGCGCGGCGCAGCACTCACGGCACCAACGGAACGTGAAGAACTCACCATCAGCGATATCGACGCGACTGCGGTGCCGCTCGCCCTTCGCAATGTCGCCAGCGCAATCGTGGCAAATACCAAGGTGATCCTTGCCGGCAGTAACGAAGCGATCCTTTAGGCAACGGTCGCGGCCGTCACCAAAGTCGCCTTCAAAGGGATTCAGGCTCAAGCAATCGTCTTCATCGAAAGCAATCGCAGTCATTGACCACCCCCTTTGCTCTCCAGATACGCCTGGCAGTCAACACAACGCAGGCAAGGCAGCTTGGCCAGTGCCTGCACACGCTCGAACGGGATTGGGTCGCCGCAGTCCTCGCATTCCTCTGCAACGGGGCACTGCCGGGCCTGCTCACGGGCGGCCAGCCGGCGATCCAGCTCGTCCAGCATTCGGTCATTGGCGATATCAGCCAGGTCAGCCATGGTCGCGCCCCTCCTCATGCTTGCGGCGCACCACGGCACCCAGCTTGAACAGCGCTTGCGCCAGGCGCTCGGCCAGCAGCTCGAACTCGGCCAGCTCGTCGCAATCGAGGCGCCCATCAGACAACGACTTCGTCAGATGGCACACCACATCACCCTCACGGTTCAGCAGCTCGCCAATACTGGCCAGCAGCGCCTGCGGCGTATCCGTCTCGCGCAGGTCGCTGATATCAATGCCCACCCAGCCAATCGGATGCAGGATGGCATCAACAATGCGCGGGTCGCGGGTCAGATCCAGCACCAGCTGCAGGTCATTGATGTTCGGCGTGTGCGTCGTATTGGTCAGCGAGAGCTTGTGATTCAGCGTCGTAGGGTTATGCCCATCAACAGCGGCAATGGCGGTGGCACCGCCTGGGTAATCGTGCGCCGCATGGTGCAGCGCTTGAGGCAGAGTCAGGATCGAACGCTTCGCGCGCTCGACACTGCTCCAGCGGGAACGGTAAGGCATGGCAGAACTCCCGAAGCCAGCCCGCAGGCCGCTTCATAGTCGTCAGGTGGTCGCATGCAGCCGGCGAACCGACCGCACCCCGGGCAAGGCCCGTGCTCCGCACAAGCCCTGCCCTTGCAGCTCGCCCGCTGGTGGTGGCAGCGAACGAACAACCCCAGGCGTCCCAGCCTAGGTACGGCGCGCGGTGGTGGCACGCGCCAGAGGCATGGCAGCCGCCGTAGCAAGCTGCCATTGGCCATGGCGGGACGGGTTGCTATAGTCCACGCCATGGAGCCCCCTCGTCAGGTGGTCCATACGCCTGCTGATCTGTGGTGGAGAGGCAGGCAACACAGAGCCCTAGGGCTCTGGCGGCCACCGCTACAACGGCGGCCGGGAAACAGGGCGCCTCACGGCGCCTTTTTTCTAAGCGGCAGCCGGAACCTGTTCAGGCTCAGGCGGGAAAACGTCATCAAGCGAGCAGTCAGCACCGAGAGCGTTGAGCGCTCGCACAATGGCACGACACTCGGCGAGGCCAGGCACACGCCGGCCAGACTCATAGTTACTAACGCGCCCCTGCGACCAGCGAAGCTGATCAACAAGGGCCAGCTGCGAGATACCAGCAGCTCGGCGGATCTCGGAAATGCGATTCATCTTGCGGCCTCCAGTTGGTACGGCAGGAAACGTAACAACGATTCGTTGTTTTTGCAACACGTTTAGTCGTCATTGCGTTTAACGGAGCGTGATATTTTCCCGATATGGAAAATCTAGGCACCCGAATCGCCCGCCTTCGCAAGGCAAAAGGCCTCTCCCAAACTCAACTCGGTAACGAGTGCGACTGGGAGAGAGGGCAGGCGCGCGTCAGCAACTACGAAAAAGGGCTGCGCGAACCAAACCTGGCTGACCTACGCACCCTGGCCACCGCGCTCGATGTCTCACTGATGGAGCTGATCGAGGGCACGCCAACCCAAGCCGCAGAAGTGCCCGCCACCTACGGTCACGTACCCGATGCCACCGAATACGCGCTAGTACCTCAGTACACAGCACACGGCGCGGCTGGTAATGGCCAACTCAATGACCACGTTGAGGTCAAAGGCGGACTGGTATTCAAACGCGCCTGGCTGTCGCGCATGAACCTGAGAGAGCGCAACCTGCACGTCATCTACGTGCAAGGCCACAGCATGGAGCCGACAGTCTGCGATGGCGACGTCGTACTACTCGACGAAAGCCAGACCCAACCCCGCGACGGCCGCATCTACGCCCTACGCAAGCCAGACGGCGAACTGATCATCAAGCGCCTGATCCAGTCCCTGACGGGCGGCTGGATCATCCGCAGTGACAACGAAGACAAGCGCGCCTACCCGGATCAACCCGTTTCAGATTCAGACCTAGAGCAGCTGTGCATCATCGGCCGCGTTGTCTGGCATGGAGGCGCCCTGTAATGCCCGTCATAACACGCAGCAACACCAGCGAAATCCGCACTGGGCTGAGCCGCGAGGAACTCTGGGAAGGCGAAGACAAAGGCTTGATTCGCTGCTGGGAAACAGGCCGCGAGCTAGCCAAGTCCAGATCCGAGCTGGCCGAAGCCGCCAACAACGACGAGCTGCCTGTCACCAACTGGAAAGGCGGCGTTAGCCGCACACTCAAGAAGCTGGAAAAGTTCGGCGCGCTCCAGTATCTGGCGCAATGGCAAGGCCTGCGCGGCGAAGACCTCAAGATAGACACCACCCAAGAAGTGACCATCACCTGCAGCAAAACCGGCATGGTGGTCACCTTCACAAGCGACATCAGCAAACTGATCGACACCAACACGGAAGAAACCGCAGAGGGAGCAGACCATGGTCGACCTGCATCAGGAGTTCCAGAACAGTCGCTGTTTTCATGAAGCGCGCATTGACCGCAGATCCGCAGACGCCCTGATTGGCTTAGCGGCAGGCATCACGGCAGACGGCACCATCAACCAGCAAGAAGCCGAGTTCCTCAAGCGCTGGATTGAGACCAACCTAAACCACCTGGCTGACCCGGTGGTGAATATCCTCTATCGCCGCCTGGCTGACATGCTCAGCGACAACCTGCTGGACGCCGAAGAAGCCGCCGAGCTGCTCGACATGCTGCGTCAGTTCACCGGCCTGGAACTCAGCAAAGCCCATCCCTTCCAGGCACCCACCACCCTACCCATCGACCAGCCAGCCCCCAGCCTGACATGGGACAGCCGCCTATTCCTGTTCACCGGCGTCATGGCCTACGGGCCCCGCAAGGATTGCGAGGCACTGGTTAAAGAGCGCGGCGGCCTGATCGCACCAAGCGTCAGCAAGAAAGTTCACTACCTGGTGGTTGGCAGCATCGGCAACGACCAATGGCTGCACAGCAGCTACGGCACCAAAATCAAGAAGGCCGTCGAACTGCGAGAAAGCGGCTTACCGCTGGCTATCGTGACCGAGGAACACTGGCAGAAATCTATCTTCGGCTGACTATTTTCACCAAATACAACATTTCGTTGTTGACACACCAACAACAATACGTTTTATTTGCCTCGTCTCTCCACCACAGAGCCGAGGTAAACCATGTCTGCATCTGTTCACGCGCTCCCGTCGTGCCCGACCGAGCGCATCTTTGAACTGCGCCGCGCCGCCCAGTCGGCCGGCTGCCAGTTCACCCGCGTAAAACCCAAGCCCCGCACCGCGCCGGCACCCTTCGACCCGAACGACGGGGGGCGCGCGGCATGAAAATCCATTACGGCGACAACCTCCAATACCTGCGCGAGCGGCTGCATAGCACGCTGAACAAAGTCCGCCAAGGCCACAACCCTGACGATGTCACCGCAGAGTTTTACATCGCAATCGGGATGATCGGCGCCGCCTGCACCTTGGGCGCGATCACTCTTGAGGCCAGCCACAACCTGCATGACCTGGCGCTCAATGCCAGCGAGCAACGCAGCGCAGAGCTGTCGGCCATTGCCGCCGCAGCCCGCCTGAAGGCCAGGCAGGAGGTGGCAGCATGAACTTCACCCTGCCCGAAGAAGGCCTGCAGCGCCTCACTGCCCAGCTCAACCTAACCGGCACCTTCACCCACACCTTGCGCTCGACCTACGGCGGCCACCAGCTGATGGCCCGCGTGCGCATCGAGCGCGGCCAGCCCAACACCGCCGTGCGCATCGAGATGGGCGACCAGGTGCACACCCTCGACGTGCAGACCGCACACCCCGAGAAGCACCTGCAGGTGGCGGACTTCATCGACGCCATTGCCAACGGCCGCGTAGACGGCGGCGAGCTGGCACCGCCCCGTGTCACCCGCCAGCCCGTGCTGCCCGAGCCGGCCGCACTGCTGGACGAAACCCAGCTCGGCCGGCTCAAGCACATGGTGCGCCACGGCGGTTTTACCAGCCTCGAAACCGGCCACGAGCACCCGATTCACGTCGCCGTGCACCGCACCCGCCCGGCCGAGGGCGTGACCATCATCGCCAGCATCGGCGCCGCCCGCCCGCGCACCAAGTGCTTCACCGTGCGCGGCGATCAGCACGAATGCCTCAAGCGCCTGCTGATCAGCATCGAGCACCTGCACATCATCGCCACGCCCCAGCGCGCGGCCGCAGCGTAGGAGGTCACATGAGCCATTCCCTCAAAGACACCGCCCAGCGCCTCGGCCTCAAGCATCGCGAGCTGATGAAGCGCATGCGCGAGAAGGGCCTGCTGGACCGCTTCAACCGGCCGGCCAATCCCGAGCTGACCAAGCTCTATCTGGTCACTCGTGAATACCGCTACGACCACCCTGTGCACGGCGTGCAGTACCCGCGCACCACCCGCGTAACCAACGCCGGCATTCCGTGGCTCGCCGACAAACTCGGCATCCAACGCCCAATGCCGGAGCCGCAGCAGGACCCGCGCGATGTCGCCTGACGCCCCGCTCCGGCCCCGCCAGTACGCCGCGCAGATCGTCGCGCTCAAGAGCAAAGACGAACGCCGCGCCGCACTGGCCGAGGCGCCGGAGCACCTGCGCGACCTCGTGCGCAAGCACGTCGAGAACACATGGAACCACCCACAGAGGAAAGACTGATGGATACCAAACTGATCGAAGCCCTGCTGATCGAGCTGCTGAAGCTCGGCCCCGAGCGCTTCACCCAGGACAAGATCCTGGCCAACCTCACCCTGGCTGCCACCGCTGCTGGCGTCTCCCTCACCACCGAGGGCAGCGTGCTGCAGCGCGAGCACCTGCAACTGGCCGCCGCACTGGAACACCTGGCCACCGACCTCGGCAGCCAATACCGCGCCCGCGCAATGCTGCGCCTGGGTGCCGGGCTGGACGGCATCGAGCTGGGCGCCGTCATCGAGCCGGTGGACAGCACCGCACCCCTGCCGCGCTTCGTCGCCTTCGGCTCCACCGCCCGCGCCACCCTCGCCGGCATCAACGCCGAGATCCGCAAGAGCCTGCAACCGCAAACCAAGCCGGCACCGCCCCGCATTGCCGGCAAGGTCAGCCTCAAGCGCCTGGCCAACCAGTTGGCTGACGACAAGGCGAACGCGGCATGAGCCAGGCCACCCAGCGCGAACTGCGCCTGCCGCCCGCCCCACGCGCGCAGACCGTCGAGCTGCTGTACCGCACCTTCGGCGATGTGCTCGCACCCGTCGAGCAAGTGCGCGAGCGCTACTTCCAGAAGCTCAGCGACGACAACTTCACCCGCGCCCTGCGCGAACTGCGCATCCCGCTGCCCGTCACCCGGCTAGACCCCAGCGCAAAAGCCGGCCGCTTCATCGACATCCGCCACCTGGCCATCTTCATCGACACCCAGGCCGAGTCAGCCGACGCCGAGCTGGCCGAGAAGATCAACCCGACAGAGCAGGAGGACTGAGTCATGTACCGCTATTGCCGCGAGTGCCGCGCCGAACTTGGCGAGTACGACCACGAAGAAATCGGGCTCTGCCAGGAACACGTCGCCCTATGCGAAGACTGGCGCCGCTACGACGACCTTCGCGAAGAAGGCCACAGCGCCTACGCCGCCAAGCTGATGGCCGGCCTGGCAGATCCACCCGACCCCGACGACGACTGATTCACCCAAAACCACCTGACAGCCGTACCCGCTGCCACCACCAGCGACCGGCCAACACGAGGAGCACCACGATGGAACTCACCACCTTCACCACCGCGCAGATCTACAGCATCTTCGCCGCACTCAGCTGCGCCGCGCTCGCCGGCTTCGTCTTCTACTGCATCGGCCTGCGCACCGGAAAAGCGGCCGGCTACGAGCAAGGCCGTGAAACCAGCGCCAATCACTGGCGCAAGCTGCTCGACGCCAAACGCATCAAGCTCGAAGAAGTCAGCACCACCGCCGGCAACCGCCTGCGCGAACTGCTGACCCTGCGCAACAACATCAAGGCCGAGGCCGAGGACCACGCCAAGGTCGAGCGCGGCCTGCTAAACCGCCTGGCCGCAGCCGCGCCGCTGGGCGACGAAGACCACGCAGTACTGATCGCCACAGGCGCCAAGCTGGAGCTGGCAGCCGGCACCTTCGCCGGCCTCGGCTCGCACGACCACGCCCGCTTCAGTCGCCACCTGATGGCCCAGGTGCTGGACATCGCCGACCGCATCAAGAAGACCCAGGCCAACACCCAGCCCCACCCCGACAGCGAGCTGATCGAGTGGCTGAACGATCACGCCGTCCACTACATCCCCGACATGAGCCTTGCTCAGATCGAGATGCCCACCCTGCTCACGGCTGCCGACACCTGGCCGCCTCACCTTCGCCAGATGCTGCGCGCAGGAATCGCGAAGCGGGCCGCAGAAACAGTGGAGGACGCAGCATGAGCTGGATCATCACTCGCAGCGGTAAGCGCTTCGACCTGCTCGAACCCGCCGCCCACATGATCGACCCTGCCGACATCGCCTGGTCACTCAGCATGCAGTGCCGCTTCAACGGCCACGTCAAAGCCTTCTACAGCGTCGCCCAGCACTGCCTCGTCGTCGCCGAGCTGGTGCCGCCGCAGTACCAGCTGGAAGCCCTGCTGCACGACGCCACCGAGGCCTACGTGGGCGATCTGGTCAGCCCACTGAAACAAGCCCTGCCCGAGTACCGCCAGATCGAAATGCGTGTATGGCACGCCATCTGCCACCGCTTCGACATCGACCCGGCGCTGCCGCCCTGCATCCACGACGCGGATCTGATCGCCCTGGCCACCGAAAAGCGCGACCTGATGGCCGACCACCCCGACGCCTGGCCATGCCTCACCGGCACCAACCCCGCAGCGTTCCGCATCAAGCCCATGACCCAGGCCGAGGCCTGCACGGCCTACTTCAACCGCCTGATGGAACTGCTGGCCACCACCCACCGCGCGAGGGCTGCAGCATGAGCACCATCCATGACCCAATGAAGGCGCCGATCAGCCTGCACGGCCTCGGCTTCATCCAAGTTCAACTGCAGGGCGGCCAGCGCCTGCACGTATGGCACCCGGATCTGCCGCGCCGTAGTTGCTTCGAGCACTCTGCGATCCATAACCATCGCTTCGGCTTCATTTCCCAGGTACTGATCGGCCAGCAAATCAACATCAACTATCGCGCCCGATCTGCCTGGGACGGCGAAGATGCCACCCACAGACTCTACCTGCACGAAGGGCCGCGCACCGCGAACGGCGGCCGCCCCTGGACGCCCAACGCGCCGGTCGTCATGGTTGAAAACAGCCGCGACGTGATCAACGCCGGCACCGGGTACGAGATGCACGCCTACGACTTCCATCGCACCGAGCCAGGCGGTGACGGCCGTGTCGCCACCTTGATGACGAAGCAAAGCGAAGGCAAGGCAGGCGCCATGAGCAGTTGCCGCATCGGGATCGTGCCCGATACAGACTTCGACCGCTTCCAGCTCTCCCCACTTCAGCTGTGGATGTTCGTCATTGAGGTACTTGGCGGCGTCGGCCCGTTCGATCAGGCCGAGCACGACTTCATCCACGGCACCGATAGCTATCCACCCTGCGATTACTGCGGCAATACACCTGACCACCACCCATGGCACGGCAGCGGCATCCTTAATGGCGTCGAAAGCCGTCACATTCATGCCTGCAACACCTGCCGTCACCTTTTACCAGGTTCCCAGGCCGAGCTGAACTTGCTGAACAAGGTCGAGCAGATGGCCGCCTACCACGAAGGGCCGAAGGGCTTTTTCGACTGGATCGACCTGCAGAAGTCGCTGCGCAACGGCTCGCAACCTGGCTCGCCCGAAGGGCTCGACCAGCCACAGCAAGGGGGCGACCAATGACCCAAGCCCCCGCCACCACCATCGCCACTGCCGTGCGACAGCACGGCGGCGGCCGTCACCCGCTGAACCTGCTGTGCACGGCGCCGGCCGGCCGCCTGCAGGACTCGCGCGGGGGCGTTATAAACCGCCGCGCCGAAGGCGCGACATCATCCAATACCCTGCCCGCCAGCTGCGCAGCAGCTCCACACCCCACGACAGGCGTGCGCCGCGCCCGCGAATTGAGCCCATCGCTCTGCTCTCAAAGTTGCCAGCACGCGCAGCTTTTCGAGGGGTATACGACCCATCCAAACGACGCGAAATGGCCAACCGTTCGCCATGATCCGACTGAGACTGCCTGGCACAGCGCCTCCCCTGCCTGCCACGGGCACACGCTGCCGGTCAGCCAGGAGGATGCCCAATGACAGCCTTTCGCCGTCACGACCTCGCCCAGGCCGTCTACCAGGCACAGCTGCCGCTGGACCTGCGCGAGTACCTGAATATCGATCTGTTCGCCGGAGGCGGTGGCGCCTCTGACGCCATGGAAGAAGCCACCGGGGAATGCGTCGACATCGCCATCAACCACGATGACGACGCGATCAGCATGCACATCGTCAACCACCCGCAGACGACCCACTATCGCGAGGACATCCGCCTAGTCGAGCCGCGCGTTGCGACCCAGGGCCGGCCGGTCGGCCGACTGCATGCCAGCCCGGAATGCACCCACCACAGCCAGGCACGCGGCGGCCAGCCGCGCAGCAAGGAAAGCCGGTCACTGTCGTGGATGGTCATCAAGTGGGTAGGCCAGACGCTGCCGCTGATGCTCACCATGGAGAACGTGATGCAGATCCTCCAGTGGGGTCCGCTGGTGGCCAAGCGCTGCCCGGACACCGGCCGAGTGATCACGCTCGACATGGTGCCGCATCCCGTCACCGGCAAGCCGATGAACCGTGTAGCCGAGCCAGGCGAGCGCGTGCCCGTACAGCAGCAGTATCTGGTGCCCGACGTGAAGCGCCGCGGCAAGACCTGGGCGCGCTTCCTGCACCTGCTGCGCGACAAGGGCTATCAATTCCACTACGACAAGATGGTCGCCGCCGACTTCGGCGCCGCCACCACACGCGAGCGCCTGTTCTTCATCGCCCGCCGCGATGGCGTACAGCTCAACTGGCCCGAGGCGACCCACGCCAAGGTGCCAGGGCCTGGCCAGCTGCCATGGGTGCCGGTGGCCACCTACATCGACTGGAGCCTGCCATGCCCGTCGATTTTCCTCGACGCCGAGGCCGGCAAGACAGCAGGCGTACGCCGTCCATTGGTCGGCAAGACCATGGAGCGCCTGCGCAAGGGCGTGCGCCGCTACGTGCTCGAGCACGCCGACCCGTTCATCGTCAGCGTGAACCATGGCGGTGCCGAGTTCCGTGGCCAGGCCGTGAACGACCCGGCTGCGACGATCACAGGCGGCCACGGCTTCGCCGTCGCACAACCGCTGCTCGCACCGTTCATCACCGAGCACGCCAACGCCAGCAACCAGCGCAACATGAGCGCGGCCGAGCCAGGGCGCACCATCTGCAGCGAGGTAAAGGGCGGGCACTTTGCCGTTGTCGCTCCGGTGCTGGTGGGCGCTGGTGGCCCAAGCTACGCCGGCAAGCCGACCAGTTGCGAGCAGCCGGCCGGCGCGATCCTCACCGAGAACCACCGCGCGGTCGGCGTCGCCTACCTGGCGCAACACAACGGCGGGTACAACGCCACGCTGGGCCGTCATCCAGCAGAGCCAGCCACGGCCCTGACCACCACCGGCAGCCAGCAGAACGTCGTCACGGCCAGCCTGATCACCCTTCGCAACGGGTGCACCGGCCGGGATCTGCGCGAAGGCGCCCCAGCGATCACTGCCGGCGCGGACAACCTGGCGCTGATGGAATGCACGCTGTCACCGGAGCACCAGGCGGGAGCCGAGCGAGTGGCGGCGTTCCTGATGGGCTACTACGGGTCAGACAACACCTACGACCCGCGCAACCCAGCCGCCACCATCACCACCCGCGACCGCCTGGCACTGGTGACGGTGACCATCAAGGGCAACCCCTATGTGATCGTCGACATCGGCATGCGCATGCTCACCCCGCGCGAGCTGTACCTGATCCAGGGCTTCCGCCCGACCTACAAGATCGACATCGGCCACGACGGGCGCCGGTTCAGCAACAAGGCCAAGGTCAGGATGGTGGGCAACTCAGTCTCGCCCCTGCCCTACAAAGCCCTGCTGAAAGCCAACCCGCTGTTCCCGAGAGAAGCTGAAGTTATGCAGGAGGCAGCATGAACGAACCCATCAACCAACTGCCCGAGGATCAGGCCAGTCTGCTCGCCGCCCTGCAGGATCTGGTCGCCCAGCTCAAGCGCCCCCAGGTGCCGGCCGAGGATCAGCTATGGACCGCCGAGGACATCGCCGACTACCTCAAGCTGTCCACTGACTCCACAGAGCGCCGGGTCGTGACCCGGCCGGACTTCCCCGCGCCGCTGCAGCCCTGCGACACCGGCCCACGCGCCGCTAAACGATGGTTCGCCATCGACGTGCGCGCATGGGCCAGGAAGAACACCTCGAAACTCCCCACCGGCAGGGCCGGCCGCAGGGCCGCCTGATCAATCCAACCGACCGGCCACCTCGGTGGCCGTGGCGTTGTAGTACACCATCAGCGAACGCGGATCACGGTGCCCGGTCATCCGGGCCAGATCCAGCACGTCGAGCTTCCTGGCCAAGCGCGTCGTAGCCTCATGCCGGGTATCGTGAAAACGCAGGTCGTTGATCTCCAGCCGGTCCCGCACCTTCCTGAACAACACGTCGGCATTGACCGAGTTGACCGTGAACAAGTTGTCCCGCCCCTCGGCCGCATTCAGCAGGATCTGCAGCAGCTGCACAGCGCGCTTGGTCAGCGGTACGTTGCGCGCGTCACCGTTCTTGGTCGTGGCCAGGCGCACATAGCGATCAGCAAGCCGAGTGGCAGGCTTGGTCAGCCCCAGGATCTCGCCCTGGCGCATTGCCGTTTCCAGGGCGATCAGGAAGGCATAGGCCACTTCTTGCGTTTTGGTGGTGGGCGGCTGCCCTTCTACATAGCCCATGCCATCGAGCAGGGCCTTTTCTTCCTCGGCGCTGATGCGCCGATCACGCGGCCGGTTGTTGCCGGGCCGCTTCACCTCGCGCACCGGGTTATGCCGGCACCACTTCCACTCGGTGCGCGCCTGCTCGAACACGCTGGACAGCAACGTCATCTCGCGCCGTACGCTGGGGCCTTCCACCAGCTTCAGCCGGGCGTCACGCCACTCGGCGATCTGGTCCGCCGTCACGTCGCCCAGGCGCTCGCCTACGAACTCCAGTTCGTTGAGCAGCTTCTCCAGGCGCACTTCCTCCCAGCGCTTGCCCTCCTTGGTCGGCGTCACCTCAGCCTTGTACCGGCCGATGGCATCTGCCAGAGTGGAATTGCTGCCGGCCGAGTGGCCAGGCACAGCGGCCAGAATCTCGGCCTCACGCTGCGTTGCCCAGGCCACCGCCTGGGCCTTGGTCGGGAAGGTCTGAGACTCCCGCACGCCACGCTTTACGATCTCAGCCCGCCAGCCCCCGCTACGCTTCCTATACGACGCCACGCCTGCCCCCTGTTTGGCGTAATTTTGGCGTAAACACTAACACGGAACTGCCCAAAACTGCCCCGAACTGCGGCAGCGCAAAACCGCGAAACCCTTCTAATACGTGGCTTGCACGGAACTGGCAGAAACTGCCGCTAACTGCCGCCCGGCTTAGAGTCTCCCCCGGGGCACCACGATACAAGAAGCCCGTAAGACATTGGTCTTACGGGCTTTTTCGTTTGCGTCCGAGCAACCCGGACGCCACTCACGGGCAGCTTACTGCTACACCGGTATTGCGCCCGGACAGCCCCCGCAAAACCTGGCCGGCGACCTTGCCGGCAGGGGTTGGCATTTGCGCAAAACTTAGCGTAGAGTGAACCCACTGTTTGCATGGGTCGCTGTGAATCGTGACTCTGGTGCAGCAGATCATCAAGATCCGCTACATCCCGCTCGACTTCTATTACTCCTTGCAACCAGTCTCAGCCCTCTATCTATGTGGAGGCTGTCATCAACTCTAGTTTCAAGGAAAAAGACATGTCGAATCGTCAGAACGGTACCGTCAAGTGGTTTAACGACGAGAAAGGTTTTGGTTTTATCACTCCCGAAAGCGGTCCGGATCTGTTCGTGCACTTCCGCGCGATCGAAGGTAACGGCTTCAAGAGCCTGAAAGAAGGCCAGAAAGTCAGCTTCGTAGCTGTGCAAGGTCAAAAAGGTATGCAGGCTGACCAGGTTCAAGTCCTGGGCTAATCGCCGCCGCCTTGAAAAACCCCTGATAACTGTCAGGGGTTTTTTTTGCCTGTCTTTCCCGCAGCAGCGCCAGGTTACAGATAGCCTGCGCACATCTTTATATCGATCGCAAAGTCGCGGTTAGCAGGCTGTTGAAAAACTACCTACGTTGCCATTGCTGCGTTAAAAACAGGCTCAAAATGCTCATTTACAACTCGTAAACTCCGCTTTTTCGCCTGTTTTTGCCTTGCACTGGCTGCCTCGCCTACGTTTTTCAACGGCCTGCTAGAATGGCGCGCACTTTCGTCTCAGCGAGCCCATCATGCCGAAACACCAGTTACGCCCGCAGGGTGACTTTCCCACTGCAGGGCCGATTCGTCGCCTGGCGGCCCTCTTCTACGATTCTCTGCTCTGTGTGGCATTGATCATGGTGGTCACCCTGATCTATCAGCAGGGCATTTTGCGCCTGATCCACGGCGGCGATAGGCTGATGGCCATGTCCGAAGCCGGCGCACTGGATAATGACCCGCTGCTTGCCAGCCTGGTGCTGCTGTCACTGTTCGCCTTCTTCGCCAAGTTCTGGACGCACAATGGCCAGACGCTGGGCATGCAGGCCTGGGGATTGCGCATTCAGAACGCCGACGGCAGCGCCATCGACCTGTGGCAGGCTCTGCTGCGCTTCGTGGTCGCCATTGGCTCCTGGCTGTTTGCCGGCCTGGGCTTTCTCTGGCTGCTGTGGGACAAGCAGGGCCGCACCTGGCACGACATCTACTCCGACAGCCGCGTGGTGCAACTGCCGAAGAACATTCACAAGAAGTAGTGGCGCAGATGCAAAAAAGCCGGTTCATCGAACCGGCTTTTCATGCCCACGACAATCTGCTCAACCGGCACGCCGCAGCAACCACACCCCGGCCAGCGCACAGATACCGGCCGGCACCAGCACCGCCAGCAGCGGCGAGAAACCGAACAGCAGGCTCGATGGGCCGAGCAGGTCCTGGGCAATACGGAAGATGAAACCCACCAGCACCCCCGTGAACACACGCTGCCCCAGGGTCACCGAGCGCAGCGGGCCGAAGATGAAGGAAATCGCCATCAATACCAGCGCGCCGGTTACCAGTGGCTGCAGCACCTTGGTCCAAAATGCCAGCCAGTAGCGCGCGTTATTCAACCCCTGCTCGCCCAGATAATGGATGTACTGCCACAGCCCGGTGACCGACAGCGCCTCGGGCTCCATCACGACAGTGCCGAGCAGTTCCGGATTGAGCTCGATATCCCAGCGCTCTTCAGGCTGGTTGATCACCTCGGAGCGATCCTCATGCAGCACGGTGGTCTGCACATTGCGCAGCATCCAGTGGCTGTCCCGGTACTCGGCACGACGGGCAAAGCTGGCCGAGAGCAGGCGACGCTCGTCATCGAAGCGATAACGCGTCACCCCCAACAGGATGCCATTGGGCTGCACGGCGTTGATATGCACGTACTCCTGGCCCTGGCGATGCCACATGCCACGCTTGGAGCTTTGCGCCGCGCCACCGCCCTGGGCCAATGCGCGATCCGCCTGGGCCTGATTCTCGGTCAGCGGCGCGACGTATTCGCCGATCAGAATACCGGCCAGCATCAGCACCAGCATGGGTTTCATCACCGCCCAGACGATACGCCCGATGGAGACACCGGCGGCGCGCATGATGGTCAGCTCACTGTTGCTGGCCAGCGTACCGAGGCCGATCAGGCAACCGATCAGCGCCGCCATCGGCAGCATTTCATAGGCGCGGCGCGGCGCCGTCAGCAGCACATACCAGAGCACCTGACCCAGGCCATAGTCGCCCTTGTTGAGGTCGCTGAGCTCGTCGATGAAGGCGAACAGCAATGCCAGCCCGAGAATGATCCCCAGTACTGCCAGAATGGCGAAGAACACCTGTGTGCCGATGTAGCGATCCAACTTAGCCATGAGCCACCTCCGCCACCGACGCACGACGAGTGGCCCACCACAGACTCAGACGCTCCCAGTACAACAACAGCATGCCGACGGCGAAGAAGATGCCATGCACCCACCACAAGCCCAGGGCCGGCGGCAGCCTGCCCTTGTCCAGCGCACCACGGGCGGCGATCAGCAGGCCGAGGTAGGCCATGTAGAGGAAAATTGCCGGCAGCAGCTTGAGAAAGCGCCCCTGACGCGGATTGACTTTCGACAGCGGCACCGCCAGCAAGGTGACGATGAAGACCAGCAGCGGCAGCGACAGGCGCCATTGCAGTTCAGCCTGCAGGCGTGGATCGTCGCTACCGAACAACTCGCGAGTCGGTGTGGCCTCGCGCTCACTGGCTTCGACGGCGACTTCAGGCTTGGGCAGCAACACGCCATAGGTGTCGTACTGGATGGCACGGTAATCCGCCTCGCCCGGCTCACCATCATAGCGATAGCCGTTTTCCAGAATCAGATAACGACTGCCATCCGCCTGAATTTCCTGACGACCACTTTCGGCGACCAGCACGGTGATACCGCGCTCGGAACGACCATCGGCGGCGAAGCGCTTCTCCGACATGAACACGCCGCGCAGCTCGCTACGATCCGCTGACAGCTCCTGCGAATAGGTCACCCGCGAGCCATCCTTGAGCGACTGAAAGCGCCCCGGCACCAGGGTATCGAGTTCGGTCAGGGCATCCTGCTCATTGAGGATGCGCGCCACGCTGGCCACGCCTTGCGGCGCCAGGCCCATGCTCAGCCAGGCGACCAACAGGGCGACGACCAGCGCCGGTGCCATGCTGTAAACAGTCAGGCGCTGCTGGCTGACGCCAGTGGCCGACAGCACGGTCATTTCGCTGTCCAGGTAGAGGCGCCCGTAAGCCAGCAGAAAACCGAGGAACAGGCCCAGCGGCAGGATCAGTTGCAGAAAGCCGGGAATCCGGTAACCCATGATCAGAAACAGTACACCCGGGTCGAGCACACCCTGCGCCGCCTGAGCCAGGTATTTGATGAAACGACCGCTCATGATGATCACCAGCAGCACGGCACTCACCGCACTGAGGGTCACCAGCACTTCGCGGGACAGATAACGGAAGACGATCAAACCGGACGCTCCAGGGTTGTCAGGCTCAGGCGCGAGCGCTCACACTAGCCGCACCTACTTGCCGGCCCACCGCAGGGTGGACCCTCGAAAAATGGCGGCCATTATCCGTCAAACCCGACTCTTTGTCTTGGGGACAGCTCACTATGGAATTCCTCGTCAAAAGCACTCGTGCGGAAACCCTGAAAACCGCGACCCTGGTCGTTGCCATCGGCGAAGGTCGCAAGCTCGGCATTGCGGCCAAGGCCGTCGACCTGGCCAGCAATGGCGCGCTCAGCGCCGTGCTCAAGCGCGGTGACATCGCCGGCAAGCCGGGCCAGACCCTGCTGCTGCACAGCCTGCCGGGGTTGAAAGCCGAGCGCGTACTGCTGGTGGGCTGCGGCAAGGGTGATCTATCCGACCGTCAACTGCGTAAATTGGTTGCCAGCGTACATGGCGTACTCAAGGGTCTGGGCGGCAGCGATGCCCTGCTCGCCCTCGGTGAACTCAAGGTCAAGGGCCGCGACACCTACGGCAAGACTCGTCTGATCATCGAAACCCTGGCCGACGGCAGCTACCTGTTCGAGCAGTTCAAGAGCCAGAAAGCCGACCCACGCGCCCTGAAGAAAATCACCCTGGTCGTCGACAAGGCCGAGCTGGCCGATGCCGAACGCGGCCTGCAGCATGCCCGCGCCATCGCCGCAGGTGTCGCCTTCACCAAGGACCTGGGCAACCTGCCGCCCAACCTCTGCCACCCCAGCTACCTGGCCGAAGAGGCCAAGACCCTGGGCAAGGCCTACAAGAACCTTAAGGTGGAAATCCTCGACGAGAAGAAGCTCAAGGAACTCGGCGCCGGCGCCTTCCTCGCCGTCGCTCAGGGCAGCGAGCAGCCGCCACGCATGATCGTCATGCACTATCAGGGCGGCAAGAAGGACGACAAACCCTTCGCCCTGGTCGGCAAGGGCATCACCTTCGACACCGGCGGCATCAGCATCAAGCCGGCCGCCGGCATGGACGAGATGAAGTACGACATGTGCGGCGCCGCCAGCGTGTTCGGCACCCTCAAGGCCGTACTCGAGCTGCAACTGCCGATCAACCTGGTGTGCCTGCTGGCCTGCGCCGAGAACATGCCCAGCGGCCGCGCCACCCGCCCCGGCGACATCGTCACCACCATGAGCGGGCAGACCGTGGAGATCCTCAACACCGACGCCGAAGGCCGTCTGGTGCTGTGCGACACCCTGACCTACGCCGAGCGCTTCAAACCGCAGGCGGTGATCGACATTGCCACCCTCACCGGTGCCTGCATCGTCGCCCTGGGCAGCAACGTCTCCGGCCTGATGGGCAACAACGACGCGCTGATCAAGCAGATCCTCAAGGCTGGTGAAAGCGCCGACGACCGCGCCTGGCAACTGCCGCTGTACGACGAGTACCAGGAGCAACTCGATAGCCCATTCGCCGACATCGCCAATATCGGCGGGCCCAAGGCCGGCACCATCACCGCCGGCTGCTTCCTGTCGCGCTTTGCCAAGAACTTCCACTGGGCACACCTGGACATTGCCGGCACCGCGTGGATCAGCGGCGGCAAGGACAAAGGCGGCACCGGCCGCCCGGTGCCGATGCTGACCCAGTACCTGCTGGATCGCGCCAAGGTCTGATGCGCCTGTAGCCCGGATGCAACCCGGGGACACCCACCTGCCCCTAATTGCATCCGGGCTACAACTGCCCTTTTCACCGTCGAAAGCCCGCCATGCCCAAAATCGAGTTTTACGTTCTCTCCTCCAGCGACGCCGCAGGCCGCCTGCGCGCGGCCTGCCAACTGGCGCTCAAGGCCTGGAGCGCCGGCCTGCCGGTATTCTTGCGCGGCAGTGACGAAGCGCAGTGCGGCGAACTCGATGAGATGCTCTGGCGGTTCAAGGCCGAACGCTTCGTGCCACATGACCTGCACCGCGATGCGCCGCTGTCGCCCGTGGCATTGGGTATCGACGAAGCGCCAAGCCGCGAACAGGGCGTACTGATCAACCTCGGCAGCAGCCTGTCGCCGCATATCGAGCGCTTTTCCCGCATCATCGAGATCGTCAATCAGCAGCCCGAGTTGCTGAGCGCCTGTCGCGAGAATTTCCGCACCTACCGCCAGCGCGGGTATGATCCGCAGCGCGTCGAACTTTAGTGGCCGTCGGCGCTCACACTTCAGGCTACTTCTGCCCTTTTCTCGCTGCGCCGATAACCATGGACACCCCCAAGCCGCCACAAAAGCCCACTCAGTTGCTGCACGACCTGGAGTCGATACGCGAGCTGCTGAGTGATGACAGCACTGAGCCGCCACTGCTGATCGACTCGCTCGACCCGGACAGCATCCCCGTGCTGTCCGATATCGTCAGCGCGCCGCCCGGCCCGCCGCCGCCCTTTCATGCCACGCCGACGCCCAAACCAACGCCAGCCCCGCAGCCAGCGCCAAGCACGCTGCGCGAGCGCATCGAGCAGCACCTGCCTGACAGCGCCCGCGATCTGCAGCATGTGCATGGCGAACTGCGCGCCGCTGCCCAGTTGATCCTGCAGGACGTGATCGACGATTTCGTGCCGCAGATCGAGGCTGAACTCAAGCGCCGCCTCGAAGCCCGCCTGCCGCGTCTGCTGCCGCCACGCAAGTAAGCCCTGCCCTGTAGGAGCCCCGCCCCGGGGCGAATGCCAGACAGCAAAGAGCAAAAGCTTCGCCCCGAGGCGGGGCTCCTACAAAAGGTCTGCTCTGCCGCGCGGGGCTTATGGCTTGGCGCTCAGAAGCGGTATACTTGTCGGCTTTTCCGATCAGCCGTCAAAGGGTCCCGCCGCGCATGGACAAGACCTACCAGCCGCACGCCATTGAAACCGCCCTGTACCAGAACTGGGAAGCCAAGGGCTATTTCGCCCCGCAAGGCTCGGGCGAGCCCTACACCATCATGATCCCGCCGCCGAACGTCACCGGCAGCCTGCACATGGGCCACGGCTTCAACAACTCGATCATGGACTGCCTGATCCGCTTCCGCCGCATGCAGGGCCGCAATACCCTGTGGCAGCCAGGCACCGACCACGCGGGTATCGCCACGCAGATGGTGGTCGAGCGCCAGTTGGCCGCCGACGGCATCGGTCGTCACGACCTGGGCCGCGAGAAATTCCTCGAGAAGGTCTGGGAGTGGAAGGAACAGTCCGGCGGCACCATCACCCGCCAGATCCGTCGCCTGGGCAGCTCGGTGGACTGGTCGCGCGAGCGCTTCACCATGGACGAAGGTCTGTCCGAAGCCGTGAAAGAAGCCTTCGTCCGCCTGCACGAGGACGGCCTGATCTATCGTGGCAAGCGCCTGGTCAACTGGGACACCAAGTTCCACACCGCCATCTCCGACCTGGAAGTGGAAAACCACGACGAGAAAGGCTCGCTGTGGAACCTGCGCTACCCGCTGGCCGACGGCAAGAAGACCGCCGAGGGCCTGGACTACCTGATCGTCGCCACCACCCGCCCGGAAACCATGCTCGGCGACTCCGCCGTGGCCGTGCACCCGGAAGACGAGCGCTACAAGGCGCTGATCGGCAGCTACGTCGAGCTGCCACTGGTGGGCCGGCGTATCCCGATCATCGCCGATGATTACTGCGACCCCGAGTTCGGCACCGGCTGCGTGAAGATCACCCCGGCGCACGACTTCAATGACTACGAAGTGGGCAAGCGCCACAACCTGCCGCTGATCAACATCTTCGACAAGAACGCCGCCGTGCTGGCTCAGGCCCAGGTGTTCAATATCGACGGCAGCGTCAATGCCGAGATCGACGGTAGCCTGCCGGCCGAGTACGCCGGCCTCGACCGCTTCGTCGCCCGCAAGCAGATCGTCGCCGCCTTCGAAGCTGCCGGCCTGCTGGAAAAAATCGAAGACCACGCCCTGAAGGTGCCGAAAGGCGACCGCTCCGGCACCGTGATCGAGCCCTGGCTGACCGACCAGTGGTACGTCTCCACCAAACCGCTGGCCGAGAAAGCCATCGCCGTGGTCGAGAGCGGTGAAATCCAGTTCGTGCCCAAGCAGTACGAGAACATGTACTTCAGCTGGATGCGGGACATCCAGGACTGGTGCATCAGCCGTCAGCTCTGGTGGGGCCACCGCATTCCGGCCTGGTACGACGATGCCGGCAACGTCTACGTCGGCCGCGACGAGGCGGAAGTACGCGCCAAGCACAACCTCGGTGACGCCAACCTGCGCCAGGACGAAGACGTGCTGGACACCTGGTTCAGCTCCGGCCTGTGGACCTTCTCCACCCTCGGCTGGCCGCAGCAGACCGACTACCTCAAGACCTTCCACCCCACGGATGTTCTGGTAACAGGCTTCGATATCATCTTCTTCTGGGTCGCGCGAATGATCATGCTGTCGACCCACCTGACCGGGCAGATTCCGTTCAAGACCGTGTACGTGCACGGCCTGGTGCGCGACGGCCAGGGGCAGAAGATGTCCAAGTCCAAAGGCAACGTGCTCGACCCGCTGGACATCGTCGACGGTATCGACCTCGAGTCCCTGGTGGCCAAGCGCACCAGCGGCATGATGCAGCCCAAGCTGGCCGAGAAGATCGCCAAGCAGACCCGTGCCGAATTCCCCGACGGCATCGCCGCCTACGGCACCGACGCCCTGCGTTTCACCAACCTGGCGCTGGCCTCCACCGGCCGCGACATCAAGTTCGACATGGGCCGCGTCGAGGGTTACCGCAACTTCTGCAACAAGCTGTGGAACGCCGCCAACTTCGTCATCGAGAACACCGATGACAAGGACACCGGCGTAGGTGGCGAGGCAGTCGAGCTGTCACCGGTAGACCGCTGGATCATCTCCGCCCTGCAGCGCACCGAGGCTGACGTGACCCGCCACCTCGACGCCTTCCGCTTCGACCTGGCCGCGCAAACCCTGTACGAGTTCATCTGGGACGAGTACTGCGCCTGGTACCTGGAGCTGGTCAAGCCGGTGCTGTGGGACGAGAACGCCCCGCTCGAGCGCCAGCGTGGCACCCGCCGCACCCTGGTGCGCGTGCTGGAAGTGATCCTGCGCCTGGCCCACCCGTTCATGCCCTTCATCACCGAAGAAATCTGGCAGCGCATCAAGGCCCAGGCCGGCGTGCAGGGCGAAACCCTGATGCTGCAACCCTGGCCGGTAGCCAATGAGAGCCGCATCGACGCCGCCGCCGAAGGCGACATCGAGTGGGTCAAGCAACTGATGCTCGGCGTACGCCAGATCCGTGGCGAGATGAAGATCTCCATGGCCAAACGCATCGACATCATCGTCGCCAACACCAGTGCCGAAGACCTGCGCCGCCTGGCCGACTTCGAGCCGCTGCTGAGCAAGCTGGCCAAACTGGAATCGGTGCACGTACTGGCTGCCGGTGAAGAAGCGCCGATGTCCGCCACCACCCTGGTCGGCGAGATGGAAGTACTGGTGCCGATGGCCGGGCTGATCGACAAGGACGCCGAACTGGCGCGCCTGGACAAGGAAGTCGCCCGCCTCGAAGGTGAGGTCAAGCGCGTTGGCGGCAAGCTGGCCAACGAAGGCTTCGTCGCCAAGGCCCCGGCCGAAGTGCTGGAGAAAGAGCGCGCCAAACTGGCCGAGGCCGAGCAGGCGCTAGCCAAGATGGTTGAGCAGCGCGGCAAGATCGCCGCACTCTAAGCACCGCGCGCCCCCCCACAGGCCCGCGCCCTAACCGGCGCGGGCTTGCTTTTTTGTGGGGCCCCGCCCGTAGGGTGGGCTTCAGCCCACCATGGGTACTTCGGCTGAGCGACCTGGCAAGCTTGCACAACCCGCCCGATAACACCCCCGCCCCGTTTATGGAGAGCGCCACCCCGGCCTCTGCCCCTTGTTTGATCGATCCCCCGGAACACCCATGACCGCCCGTGCCCCTTCCCTGTCCGACGCCTTGCTGCCCATTGGCGTGCTCGTCGTACTGCTCAGCCTCTCCGTTTACCTGTTCGGTGACGCCTCCTCCAGCGGCCCGAACCAGATCGCCCTGATGAGCGCCGCCTTCGTCGCCGGCCTGGTCGGCCTGAAGAATGGCCTGCGCTGGACCGAGATCGAGGAAGGCATCCTCGCCGGCATCCATATGGCGATGAAGGCCAACCTGATCCTGCTGGCGGTCGGTGCGCTGATCGGCACCTGGATTCTCGCCGGCACGGTGCCGACCATGATCTGGCTGGGCCTGAAGCTGATCAGCGCCGAGTACTTCTACCTCACCAGTTGCCTGATCTGCGCGCTCACCGCACTGTCCATCGGCAGCTCGTGGACGGTGGCCGGCACCCTCGGCATCGGCCTGATGGGCGTGGCGGCCGGGTTGGGCCTGGACCCGGCGATCACCGCCGGCGCGATCATTTCCGGCGCCTACTTCGGCGACAAGCTGTCGCCATTGTCGGACACCACCAACCTGGCCCCGGCCGCTGCCGGCGCCGATCTGTTCGCGCATATCCGCAACATGTTGCGCACCACTGTGCCGGCGCTGCTGATCGCCCTGGCGATCTTCTTCGCCCTCGGCCAGCAGGCCAGCGCCGAACATGACACCAGCCGCATCGCCGAGGTACTGACGGCGCTGGAGGCGCAGTTCAACCTCGGCTGGCACCTGCTGCTACCGGTAGCCCTCCTGCTGCTGCTCGCCGTGCGCCAGTGGGCGGCCTTCCCCGCGGTATTTCTCGCCGCCCTGCTCGGTGCAGTATTCGCCATCGTGTTCCAGCCAGAAGTGATGGCGCGCCTGAGCGACCCGGCCGCTGGCGCACTGGCGCCGCTGAAGACGGTATGGACTGCGCTGTTCGCCGGTTATGAATCGGCCAGCGGCAACGCCGAACTCGATGGCCTGCTGTCCAAGGGCGGCATGGCCAGCATGCTCACCACCGTCTGGCTGATCATCTGCGCCATGTGCTTCGGTGGCGTGCTGGAGCGCCTCGGCCTGCTGCAACGCCTGCTGCAAAGCGCCCTGCGCCTGGTGCGCAGCAACAGCGGCCTGGTCGCCAGCACCATCACCACCACCATCGGTACCAACATCATCACCGCCGACCAGTACATCGCCCTGGTGCTGCCGGGGCGCATGTACCGCGCCGAATACGAGAAGCGCGGGCTGGCACCGACCAGCCTGTCACGCGCGCTGGAAGACGGCGGTACCCTGACCTCGGTGCTGGTACCGTGGAACACCTGCGGCGCCTACATGGCCGCGACTCTCGGCGTGGCTACGCTAAGCTACCTGCCGTACTGCTTCTTCAACCTGATCATGCCGGTCATGGCCATCGCCCTCGCCTACCTGCTGCCGCCCAAGGTGCAAACGGCCGTTTGAGTCATTTGCAGTGACGCCGCCGAACGCCCGGCGCCTCGGCATTGGCTGACGGCCTGGCATGCGGGGCTACCTCAACGGTGCCAGCGGCTATATGCTCAGGCCATTCGCCGGCTTCGGTGGCGAGGATCAACGCATAAGGACTTCTCATGCAGACGAGCAAGACCCGCACCAGCTTCTACCGTCGCCTCTACGTGGCCTGGCTGATCGACAGCGGCCAGGCCGTCAGTGTGCCGGCACTGATGGACGTTACCGGCATGCCCAGGCGCACCGCGCAGGACACCCTGGCCGCCCTTTCCGAGCTGGATATCGACTGCCAATTCGAGCAGAACGAGGGCGAACGCAACAACGCCGGTCACTACCAGATTCGCGACTGGGGGCCGATCGACAAACGCTGGATTGCCGCCAACCTGCAGCAGATCAAAACCACGCTCGGTTATCCCTGAGATAATTCGTCCCATATCTCCTGGGAATTACGATGAATCCGGATCTGTTCTGGGTGCTCGGCCTGCTGGCCGGCGCCGTCACTCTCTTCGTCATCGGCAAACCGCGCATGGACGTGGTCGCCCTGCTGGTGCTGGTCGCCCTGCCGCTGACCGGCGTACTCGACTTGCAACAGACCCTGGCCGGTTTCAGTGACGCCAACGTCATCCTGATTGCCGCATTGTTCGTCATCGGCGACGGCCTGGTGCGCACCGGCATCGCCTATCGCCTGGGTGACTGGCTGGTGGCCAAGGCCGGCAGCAGCGAGACGCGCCTGCTGATTCTGCTGATGCTGGCCGTGGCCGGGCTCGGCTCAGTGATGAGTTCCACCGGCGTGGTGGCGATCTTCATCCCGGTGGTACTCGGCGTCGCCGCCCGCCTGCGCATTGCTCCGGCACGCCTGATGATGCCGCTGGCCTTCGCCGGGCTGATCAGCGGCATGCTGACCTTGGTGGCCACCCCGCCCAACCTGGTGGTGCATGCCGAACTGCGCCGTGCCGGGCTGGAGGGTTTCGACTTTTTCGCCTTTACCCCCATCGGCCTCACCGTGCTGCTGCTCGGTATCGGCTACATGCTGCTGGCGCGCCGCTGGCTTGTGCGCAGCGAAGCAGGAGGCAACGACGAACCGCCACACCTGACTCTGGCCGATCTGGCCGAGCGCTATCGCCTGGGTGAGCGCGAGCGACGCCTGCAGGTGCGCGCCAACTCGCCCCTGGCCAATCAGGTGCTCAACGAACTGCAACTGCGCCGCGAACATGGCATCAACGTCATCGCCGTCGAACGTCGCCAGCGCCTGCGCACCCTGCTGCTGATGGCCAGCGGCAATACCCTGCTGGAGCCGGGCGACGTACTGCTGGTGGATATCGCCAGCCCCACCATCGGCCTGCTCGGCAGCTACCAGGCGCTGGGCCTGGAGCCCATGCCGCTGCCGCATTCGTATTTCAGCCTGCACGCCCATGAACTGGGCCTGGCCGAAGTGGCACTGCCGCCGGAGTCGCAGCTACCCGGCAAAACGATTCAGGAACTGGGTTTTCGCTCGCGGCACAAGCTCAACGTGGTCGGTCTGCGCCGTCAGGGCCAGGCGCTGGAAGGCGTGCTGGTGGACGAGAAACTCAAGGCCTCCGACACCCTGCTGGTAGCCGGCGCCTGGCGCGACATCCACCGCCTGCAGGGGCTGAGCCGCGACTTTCTGGTGCTCAGCCTACCAGCGGAAGTGGCCGAGGTGGCACCTGCCGCGCGCAAGGCACCCTATGCGCTGCTGAGCCTGGTAGTGATGGTGGGTTTGATGGTCAGCGGGCTGGTGCCCAATGTGCAGGCCGCACTGATCGCCTGCCTGCTGATGGGGGCATTCCGCTGCATCGATCTGGACAGCGCCTACCGCGCCATTCACTGGCCGACGCTGATTCTCATCGTCGGCATGCTGCCCTTCGCCCAGGCGCTGCAGCAGACCGGCGGCGTCGAGCTGGCCGTGCAGGGCCTGGTCGGCGGCCTGGGCGATGCCGGGCCGCATCTGATACTCGCCAGCCTGTTCGCGCTGACCGCGGTGATCGGCCTGTTCATCTCCAACACCGCCACGGCGGTGCTGATGGCCCCGGTGGCCATCGCTACCGCGCAGGCGCTGGATGTGTCGCCACTGCCGTTCGCCATGACCGTGGCCCTGGCGGCCTCGGCGGCGTTCATGACGCCGATCTCCTCGCCGGTCAACACCCTGGTACTTGGCCCCGGCCAGTACCGCTTCGGTGACTTCGTGCGGGTCGGCGTGCCCTTTACCCTGCTGGTGATGATCGTCAGCGTGGTGCTGGTGCCGATAATTTTCCCGCTGTAGGAGCCGGCTTGCCAGCGATCATCCGCAACCGCTGATCGCCCGCAAGCGGGCGCCTACAAGAGCAGAAACGTAAGGGGCGCCGTGCGCACCAGCTTCCCTGGTCCCGAATGCAGTGCGTGCCTGGCCCGACTATGGGAAAATCGCGCGCCCGACTCGCCGATGCCCGTTCATGCCCAAGCCACCGAAACGCCCGCGCAAACCTGCCCCTGCCGCTGTAAAGACTGCTCCGAGCAAGGGCCAGTTGCACCCGCGCAACCGTCACCAGGGGCGTTACGATTTTCCCGCGCTGATCAAGGCCAGCCCCGAGTTGGGCCAGTTCGTGATCACCAACCCCTATGGCAAACCCAGCATCGACTTCGCCAACCCGGCGGCGGTCAAGGTGTTCAATCGCGCGCTGCTGGCGCAGTACTACGGCATCCGTCACTGGGACATACCCGACGGCTACCTGTGCCCGCCGATTCCCGGTCGCGCCGACTATTTGCACAACCTCGCCGATCTGCTGGCGACCGACAATGACGGGCAAATACCTCGCGGCGCCAGGGTACACGCGCTGGATATCGGCGTCGGGGCCAACTGCATCTACCCATTGATCGGCCATTGCGAGTACGCCTGGCACTTTATCGGCGCCGATATCGCCCCGGCCGCGCTGGCCTCGGCGCGGGCCATCGTCACCGCCAACTCGCAACTGGCCAGTGGTATCGAACTGCGCCTGCAGGCCAATGCCGAGCATATCTTCCTCGGCCTGCTGGGCAGCGAGGAGCGTATCGACCTGACCCTGTGCAACCCGCCCTTCCACGCCAGCGCCGACGAAGCCAGCAGCGGCAGCATGCGCAAATGGCGCAACCTCGGCAAGCTCGACCCCAAACGCCAGTTACCGGTACTCAACTTCGGCGGGCAGGCGGCCGAGCTGTGGTGCCCCGGTGGCGAGGCCGCCTTTCTCAAGCGCATGGCCAGCGAAAGCGCGCAGGTCGCCGAGCAGGTGCTGTGGTTCAGCAGCCTGGTATCGAAAGGCGGTAACGTTGAACTGCTGCAAGGCTGGCTGGCCAGGGCCGGTGCGGTCGAGGTACGCATCCTCGGCATGTCTCAGGGTCAGAAGCAGAGCCGCCTGGTGGCCTGGACGTTCAAGGACGGACAAGCCCGCTGCGCCTGGCGCGACAGCCGCTGGCGCTGAGACCTACTGGTGCGCACTGCGCACCCTACCCGGAGGCGCCGTTGATGCCGGGTTGGGCCGCAGGATGTGCCGTGCGCACTGCTCGTCTTACCAGGGCATCCAGCCGCCCAGCGCCAGCCAAAGCCCGGCCACGGCCATGCTCAGCAGCGCCCTGCTCGATGAACAGTTCGTGTTCTTTCACTTGAAAACGCAGCCCTTCGACTGGCAGCACTTCGATGACCTCAGCGGCATGACCCTCGGCGGCGGCCTGGAATACAGCTATGGGCCGGCGTTCGATGCCTTTCTCGCCAAAGGCAAGGTACGCCTCGAACGGGTCTCCAGCGACCGACAGAACTTCGAAAAGCTGCTCAAGAAGCGCGTGGGGCTCTACCCGCAGGAGATCAATGTCGGTTACGCCGCGCTGCGCAACACGTTCAGCAGCGCGGAGGCCGAGCGCATCACCCATCACCGCAAGCCGCTGCTGGTCAATCGCAGTTACCTGATGCTGCCCAGGCAACTGGCGCAAAGCGACGTGCTACGCGAACGCTTCAACGCCCGCCTGCAGCAGTTTCGCGACGACGGCCGTTACCAGCAGTACTTCGACGATCTGCAGCCTGGCCACTACCAGCCCGTGCCGGAAATGCCGCGCCATAACCGAAAAAACGGGGTGCCTGGATTCCCGCCTGCGCGGGAATGACGAAACTTCCAGACAGCCGTCATCCCCGCGAAGGCGGGCCCCCCCCAAAATGAGCAGTCAATGATCAGCGAATAAAGCCCTTGCTGACCTCGCGAAACAGCTCGGTGCCAGCCTGTTCCAGCCACTCGAAGGCGACCATCTCACGCGACACGATCACCGCCCCGGCACGCTCCATGCGAGCCAGGCCCAGCGCCTTGTCGCGCGGGCGGCGTGAGCCGACGGCTTCATCCACCACGAATACTTCACGCCCGGCCGCCAGCAGGCCCATTACCGTCTGCAGCACGCAAACATGGGTTTCCGTGCCGCAAACGATGAACTGCTGGCGCTCGCCACCGGGCAAATCGAACAGCCCGGCCCCGGCGGTGGCGGAAAAATGAATCTTCTCGCGCAGGCCATCGCCTGGCAGCAGTTCATGCAGGGCCGGCTCGGTGTAGCCCAGCCCCTTGGGATATTGCTCGGTGGCGATCACCGGCACCTGCAGGCGCTGCGCCACGCGCACCAGCCAGGTGGCCTGCTCGACCACCGCCGCGCCGCCATCGATGGCGGGTAACAGGCGTTCCTGCAGGTCGATCACCAGCAGGGTGGAATCCTTCGCTCGCATCAACATCGTCATACCCCTTCTTTGACTGCAAAACGTGCGTCGAGCCGGCTGTAACCCAGGCCAACGCCCTTGTGTACCCGTAACTGCACCGGAATGCGTTCCTTCATCGCCTCGACATGGCTGATCACACCGATGGTCTTGCCGCTGGCGTTGAGGTTATCCAGCGCGTCCAGCGCCACCTCCAGCGTCTCGCCGTCCAGCGTGCCGAAGCCTTCGTCGAGAAACAGTGAGTCGATGCTGGTCTTGTGACTGACCAGATCGGACAGCGCCAGGGCCAGCGCCAGGCTGACCAGAAAACTCTCGCCACCGGACAGCGTGCGGCAGTCGCGCGCCACGTCGGCCTGCCAGGTGTCGCGCACCTCCAGCTCCAGCTCGCCACTGCTCTTGCGCGCCAGTTGATAACGGCCATGCAGGCGCGTCAGTTGACGGTTGGCCAGGTGGATCAGGTGATCGAGAGTCAGGCCCTGGGCGAACTTGCGGAACTTGGCGCCGTCGGCCGAACCGATCAGGCCATTGAGTTGCTGCCACAGGGCATGTTCGCCGGTCTGCGCCTCGATCTCGGCGAACAGCGCCTGCTGGCTACTGCGCCGCGCTTGGTCGGCCTGCAACTGCGCGCGCAGCTCGCCCTGGCGTTCGCTCAGGCCACGCAAACGCGCCTGCAATGCCTGAATCTGCTCGACTAGCGCCTCCAGGCTCAGATCGGTTTGCGCTTCGGCCTGCAGACGCTGCACCTCGGCCTGGGCTGCGGCCTGCAGGGTCATGGCCTGGGTGTGCGCGCGTTCGAGATCGGCCTTGAGCTGCAGCAAGCGTTGGCGTTCGTCATCGCTCAGCACGGCCGCCTCGAACGCCGCCTGATCGGCGAAGGGGCTGCTGGCCAACGCCTCTTGCCAGGTCTGCCAGCAGCTTTGCAGCCGTTGCTGTTCGCGCGCCAGCAAGGCGATCTGGGCCTGTTCGCTACCGGCCAGGCCATCGCGTTCACGCTGGGTGGCAGCCAGCCGCTCGGCCGTCTCGCGCAGCGCCTGCTGCGGGTCGGCGGCTGGGACGACGACATCCAGGCTCGGTGCGCCCGCCGCCTGCCAACGTTGTTGCCAGTGCTCGGCCTGCGCCTGGGCTTCGTCCAGTTGTCGCTGTGCTTCGCGTGCGCGTTGCAACAACTGCAGCTCGTCCGCCTGCGCCTGCTGCCAGGCTTGCCAGGCGGCTTTCTGCTGCATCAACCAGCCTGCACTGTCGGCCGGCAACGCGCTGGCGAAGCCCTGCAGACTGGCCAGCAATGCCTGGCTCAACTGCGCCTGCTCGGCCTGCACATCGCGCAGATGTGTCTGTTGCTCGGCCAAGCGCGCCTGGGTGTTGTCCAGATCACGGCTGAGCAACGCCTGCTGCCGCTCGGCCTCGGCCAGCGCGCGCTCGCCCTTTTCACGTACCTCACGCAGGCGCTGCAGTTCGGTTTGCTGCGCCTGCACGGTTTCCAGGCGCGCCTGCAGCGCCGCCAGTTCGTGCTCGTGCTGCTGTTGCAGAACGGCCAACTCGGCAACGTCCTGCAGCCGGATATCATGCTCGTTCAGTTGTTGCTGCCACTGCTGATCCAGCGGCTGCCATTGCGCCTCGGCCTGCGCCTGTTGCGCCTGCACCTGCTCGATCTGCGCAGCCAGGCGGGTCAGTTCATCTCGCAGATTGGCGCCCTGGCTTTCCAGCTCGCTCAACTCACTGCGGCACTGCGCCAGCGCCTGCTCGGTGGCCGAGACGTTCAACGCCTGGTACTGGCTGATCGCCGGATGTTCGTGCGAGCCGCACAGCGGGCAGGCATCGCCCGGTTGCAGGCGGGCGCGATGGGCCTCCAGATCCTGAATGCGTTGTTCCTGCTCCAGCAGCTTTTCCTTGTCGGCGACCTGCTGTTTGAGTGTCTTGTAGCGCTCGCGCAGGGCCGTGATCTCCGCGTTCTTGCCGCTCTGCAGACCTTGCAGCTCGGCCAGGCGCGGCGGCAGTTCGGCGAGCTGCCTGGCCAGCGCTTCGCGACTCTGCGCCAATTGCTGCAGCCGGTCGAATACCCGGCTGCGTGCTTGCAGACGCTGCCAAGCCTGGCGCAAGCCGGCCTCTCCAGCGTCCCCCAGCAGCGCCAGTACGGCGCCCTGCTGCTGTGCCTCGGCATCGCGCGCCTGCTGCACCTGCTGCTGCAACGTCGCCAGGCGCACGCTGTGCTCATCACGCTGGCGCTGCAGCGTCGTCAGTTGTGCTGCGGACTCGTCCAGGCGCATCTGCGTCGCCTGCAACGCCTGCTCAGCCTTTGCCCGCTGCGCAAAGCGCTCGTCCCAGCCACTGAGCAATTCGCCCAATCGCGCATGCTGGCTGTGCTCGCTTAGCCAGGCCTGCACCTCAGCGTGCTGATGCTGCACCTGCGTCAGGGCGGCCAGGCGCTCGTCACGCCAATGCGTAGCCTGGCCACTGGCCTGCCACAGCGCCTGGCGCTCACGCTCAGCGCACGCCTGCATCTGCTCGCGCAGTGCCAGTAGCCCTTGTTCAACCTGCTGGCAATCGTGCTGCGCCTGCTGCCAGCCCTGGTGCAGCGGCTGCAAACGTGCGGCGGGCTCGCTGGCGGCCAGGCGCTGTAGATCATGGCCGGCATCGGTCTGACGCTGGCGGGCCTGCTCCAGCAGCAATGTGGCTTCGGCAGCCTGTTGCTCGGCGCGCTGCAACGCCTCACGCCAGCGCTGCTGCGCCAGCAGCGTCTGTTGTTCGGCCAGCAGTGGCGCCTGCTCCTGCGCCAGGCGCTCGGCTTCGGCCTGCAACTCGGCGCGCTGCGCCTCGTCCAGCAACTCCATGCCCTGGGCGCGGCTTTTCAGCAGGTTCAGCGCCTGCTCCGCCGCCTTGGTGCGTTCGTAGACCTGCTGCGAAATCTGCCCGTACACCTCGGTGCCGGTCAGCTCCTCCAGCAGCTCGGCGCGCTGGTTGGCATTGGCTTCGAGGAAGGCGGCGAAACCGCCCTGCGCCAGCAGCATGGACTTGGTGAAACGCTCGAAGTCCAGACCGGTCAGTTCGGCGGTCAGGCTTTCCTTTTCACGAATCTTATCGGTGAGGATTTCACCATCGGCGATACGCGCCAGCTCCACCTTGGGCGCCTGCAGCGCGCCGTCGATCTTGTCCCGCGCACGGCGCTGGCTCCAGAAGGCGCGGTAGCCCTGCCCCTTGACCTCGAACTCGACCTCGGCCAGGCAATCGGCGGTGTGCCGCGTCATCAGCTCGTTGCCGCTGGCCGACAGCGTGCTCATGCGCGGTGTGCGGTGATACAGGGCCAGGCAGATGGCATCGAGCAAGGTAGTCTTGCCCGCGCCGGTCGGCCCGGTGATGGCGAACAGGCCGCTACCGGCGAAAGGCTCGGCAGCGAAGTCGATCTGCCATTCGCCCTTGAGGGAATTGAGGTTCTTGAGGCGCAGGCTGAGGATTTTCATGCACAGGTCGTAAGCCGATGGAGGCGCACATTCTGGCATATCGGGGATTCAGTCGCGGCAATAGCCCTCGCCGCTGCGCACGGTCAGGCAGTTCTGTTTGTCCAGCAGCCACTTCATGCCGGTGGCCTCGCCGTCGCTGGCACGGATGCGCTCCACCACACCGTCACGCACGAAGACGATCTGCCCACCCTGCGCCCGGCCGACAAAACGCCGTGGGCCGTCGAGGTCGGCGATGGTCAGGCGGTAATCGGCTGGCGTGCCGGTGATGTCCAGGTAGGTGCCCTCCGGCCCGTGCCAACGGCCCTGCCATTGCTCGGTCACGCGGCCATCCTGCTCGCTACCGGACGTGACGCAACCTGCCAGTAACAACGGCACGGCAGCCACACAGAGGGTCTGAGCAATTCTTTGCATAAAGCGTCTCCAGTCAAAAAACAGCATCTCGCACGCAGGCCAGGCAATGTCGGCTGCGCAACATCGCGCAACGGGTATGTTTCCAGGCGCTCCCTCAGAGCGTTTCGACACAGTCACGGCCATTGGCCTTGGCACGGTACATGGCCTGATCCGCGCGCTCCATCAGGCTGTCCAGGCTTTCACCGGGACGGTACTCGGCAATGCCAAAGCTGGCACTCTTGTGCTGCACCCGCTCGAAGGGAAATCCGTTGATACGTTTTTGCAGGGCATGCACCGCACGCTCGGCGCTGGCAGCATCCGTCTCCGGCAGGATGATCAGAAACTCCTCGCCACCAAGCCGGCCAACCTTGTCCACCACACGCACGCCATCACGCAACAGCCCGGCGAACTGCCGCAGCACACTGTCCCCCACAGCAGCCGTAACCGCTCCATAAACCCCACCTACTGCTGATGGGGCGGGTCTGTCAGGATGCGCTCACTGGCGAGCAATTCCACGGCAGCAGCGCTTCGTAATCCTCGACGCTATTGGCGGCCGGCAGGCGTTCGAGGATGTGGCGCAGCCAGGCGTAAGGCTCCTGGCCATTGGCCTTGGCGGTTTCGATCAGGCTGTAGATCTGCGCGCTGGCCGTGGCCCCCTTGGGCGTGTCGCTGAACAGCCAGTTCTTGCGCCCGATAACGAACGGGCGGATGGCGTTCTCGGCACGGTTGTTGTCGATCGGCAGATTTCCACCTTCGACGTAGCGCACCAGCTTTCTCCAGTTGCTGGCCAGGTAGTTCACCGCCCTGCCCAGCGCCGTCTGCCCGGCGACCTGCGGCTGGGTCTTGTCCAGCCAGGTCTTGAGTTGATCGAGCAGCGGCCGGCTGCGTTGCTGACGGGCGACCAGGCGCTCGGTATCGCAAGCGTCCTTCAGGTCACGCTCGATGCCGTAGAGCTTGTTGATCAGGTTCAGCGCCATGTCGGCACGGCCGGTTTTGCCCTTGGGTTGCACTTTCTGCGCCTCGACGAACTTGCGCCGCGCATGCGCCCAGCAGCCGAGGCGTTCGATGCCTTCTTGCGCGGCCACGGCGTTGTAGCCGGCGTAGTCGTCGGTCATCAGGTAGCCGCGATAGCCGTCGAGCAAGCGCAGCGGCACCTCCTGCGCGCGGCTGGCGGTGTAGTCGAAGAGGATCACCGGCTTATCCGGTGGTCCACCGCTTTGTACCCACATCCAGGACTGCGCGGTGGGATCGCGTCCCGGTTCATGCAGCACCTGCAGGCGCGTTTCGTCGCAGTGCAAAACGGGGTATTCGAGCAACTTGTCGCGCAGCAGGTTGAGCAGCGGTTGCAGCTGTTCACCGCTCTGGATCACCCAGCGCGCCAGGGTCTGGCGTGGTATGTCGACGCCGTGGCGGCTGAGCATCTTCTCGAAGCGGTACAGCGGGATGCCGTCGGCGTACTTGGTGGTCAGCAGCATCGCCAGCACGCTGGGGCTGGCCAGGCTCTTCTCGATCAGTTGGGCCGGCTTGTCGGCAGTGATCGGCGCCGCTTCGCAGGCCTTGCAGGCGTAGGTCTTGCGGATATGGCGGATGACCCGCACCTGCATCGGGATGATCTCCAGCTACTCGCTGGTCTCCTCGCCGATGACTTGTTTGCAGGCGCCACAGGCGCAAGTCAGCTCGTGCTCGGGCAGGTCGTGGATGACCTCGACACGCGGCAGGTTGGCCGGCAACGGCTTGCGCTTGCCACGGCGCTTGACCGGCGCAACGATTTCTTCGGCTTCGGCTTCGGCTTCGGCTTCGCTTGGCGCAGCGGCCGCTTCGATCAGCTCTTCGACCTCGTTGAACATGGCCAACTGCGGTGAGTCGGCGTCTTCAGGGCTGCGCTCGGACTTGGGCGAGAACAACTTGTGGCGCAGCAGGGCGACCTGTTCCTGAAGTTGTTCTATGCGAGCATCTTTCGCAGCCGCCTGTTCACTGGCCAGCAGCAGTAAATGCTTGAGCAGGATTGGGTCGTCAGGAAGGGGGGCGGGCACGGCGATCATGGCCGTGGATTATACCGGCTCAGGTCACGAAACGCGGCGTCAGTATCTGGTGCGGACGGTTGCGCCACAGGTCGATGCCGTCGAGCAGCCAGTTCAACTCATCGACCGTCAGCTCGATGGCCTCGTCGCCGGCATCGGGCTTGGTCTTGAAGCGTTCGGCTTCCAAACGCTTGAGCCACAGGCAGAAGCCATTGCGCTCCCAGTAGAGGATCTTGACCTGACTGCGGGTGCGGTTGAGGAACACGAACAGCACGGGGTTGAACACTTCCACCTTGATGTCCAGCTCGACCAGAGCGGCCAGGCCGTTGATGGATTTGCGGAAATCGACGGGCTTTGGGTAGAGGTAGACTTTTTGCACCTTGGCGTCGGGACGCATCATGACGGAGCTCCACGGGAAAAATGGGGAGCCCAGCATCCGGGAACGGACAGGTCAGTTGAAGGTGGGGTTTATGGAGCGGTTACAACGCATCAGCCTGCTGAATGGCAAGGCGATCTGTGGATCGCCCTGCGCGACATGCCGCGCTTCGCCCCGCCCTCCCCACCCGGCGAGCGCTCGTTGTGCGCCCTGCTCAATCGCTGGTGGCGCTGATAGCTAACCTGACCATCCGCATCGACGACGACCTCAAACAACGCTTGCGCGCCCAAGCATCCCGCAATGGGCGCTCGATGGCGGAGGAGGTGCGGCAAATGCTGCCTGAAGCACTCATGCACCAGCAACCAAGCCCACCGGCCGTCGCGCCTGAGTTTTACGGGACTTGCCCTTGCAGCGCGAACAACCCGACATCTCCCAAAACGGGAGAAAGCTAGTGCATGTTATTTCGAGAGGGACACTCCGAACATTCTGGGAGAGCAGCCCTGCTTATGCCGATGCTCAGTCACCCATGGTCGAGTGTTACAGGCATATGGAGAAGGCTACATACCGCACGCAACAGGAGCTGAAGGCCGAATTGCGCACAGCCAGCATTCTCAAGGGGAGTCGAGTGGTGTTCAACATTGCGGGAAACAAGTACCGGATAATTCTTGCCATCGACTATCAACGACAATTGGCCAAGGTGCGCTTCGTTGGCTCTCATGCCCAATACGACCAAATTGACGCGGAGACTGTCTGATGAACATCAAGCCCATTCGTACCGAGCAAGATTACACAGCATCGATGGCGCGCATTGAGGAGCTGTGGGGCGCAGAGATTGGAACGCCTGAAGGTGATGAACTCGAAGTGCTGGCTCTTCTTGTGAGCAAATACGAAGACGAGCACGCCCCGATGCCGCCGTCCGACCCTATCGAAGCCATCAAATTTCGTATGGATCAGCAAGGCTTGACGCCGCGCGACCTCGAGCCATTCATTGGCTCCAGTGGCCGAGTTTCCGAAGTATTGAACCGCAAGCGAAAATTGAGCCTGGCGATGATCAGACGCCTGCATGACGGCCTACGCATCCCCTATGAAAGTTTGCTGGCGGACGTGGCCTGACGGCTATTGAGCCAGCTTCGCTCCAAGGGCGACTAAAAGGGACAAAAAGCGGGCAAATAAAAAGGGGCTAGCTTACGCTAACCCCTTGAAATTTATGGTGGCTACACCGGGACTTGAACCTGGGACATCAGCATTATGAATGCTGCGCTCTAACCAACTGAGCTATGTAGCCAACGGCGCGCATTTTCCGCGTCTCGCCTACCGCTGTCAACCCCAGATCATCGATAAATTTACGTTTTATCAAGCGGTTAGCCTTCAGCGGTGGCGATGCGCTCAATTGCGGGTTTCTGAGCCTGCGGCTGACCTGTCAACCGCCCGAACGGTGCTTGCAGGGCTGTCGGGCGATGCCGGAAAATCCGCGCCCAGCAGGCTGCAGCGCCGCCGTGCGCTGGCCCATGAACCAGGAGAGCACCTTGAGAGCGAGAGACGACTTCGACGATCTGCGGGCGGAGCGTGATGTGCCGATGCATTACCGCAACGAACCCAACCGCCATGCCGGGCTATGGAAGCAGATCGCGCTGGGTATCGTCGTCGGCTACAGCGTGCTGGGCATCATCAGTGTGGTTGTCTGGATGATCATTGCGCGCGTCATGCTGGGCGGTCTGTCGATCACGTTGCCGTAACGTTCACATCTCTGTAACAGCGACGTGATGGCGATGGGGTTGGCACTTGCCATCCCCTGCCCGCCTCTTCATCCTGCCCCATTATTTACCCAGCGAGCCCTGTCATGACGCCCATCCAGAATATCGGCCTGGCGCTTTTCGTGCTGCTTTCCATCGGCATCGCCATCGGCCACAAGACTGACTGCGGCAACGGCCGCGTGGTGGAAACCTACCTGGCCAAGGGACTGGCCTCGCAGTTGCTGGGGCATGATCTTTGCCAGCAACCCTGAACACCTCTTCATTAAGGAATGATGTGATGAAACCGTTCGCCTTGCTTGTCAGCGCTGGCCTTCTCGGCGCCTGCGCCAATATGGGTTCGCAACCGCCGGTGCCGATCACGTCGCCGGTGGTACAGGCGTTTCGCGACATCTGCCTGCAGACGGCGCCGAGTTTTGCCGAGGCGCATCGCGTGGCGCGGCAGCATGGCATCACCGAGATGACCGATATGGGCTTCGCCACTGTTGGCTTCAATGCGGACAAGAGCCTGAGCATTCAGGTCAAGGCCAGCCACGAATGCGTGGTGACCAGCGAGGCGCAGGAGGATGACAGCCTGACGCGCCAGTTGCTCAGCGCGGCAGCCATCAACGCGGGCACCACGGTGCCGCGCAAGGTGCCGGTGAAGATGATGATCGCCGGACAGCCGTTCATCCTCATGCATGATCGTGAAGGCGGTGAAGCCTTGGTGATGCTGAAGCCAGAGTGAGGGGATCGCCGTAGGGCGGATGATGCCTTGTTCATCCGCCGGCTTTGAAAGGTGGATCGGTGAAGCGTGATCCACCGACACGACTCAGTAGGAGCCCCGCCCCGGGGCGAAGCTTTTGGCTTTGCGCTGTTCACACGATTCGCCGCTAGGCGCGGCTCCTACAGGGTGATGCAGTACCTGCTGCGTCTGTGTAGCCCCGTCGCGCCTACAGTGTTTTACCGGGCCGCGTGGCCAGCAGCAGGCCGCCGAAGATCATCGCGGCGCCCAGCCAGTGGTAGACCTGCAAGCTCTCGCCCAGCAGCACCCACCCCAGCAACGCGGTAAAAACCGGCATCACGTAGTTGGTCAGTGCCGCCTTGGCCGCACCGATCACGCGGATGCCGTGGTTCCAGGCCAGGTAGGCCAGCAGCGAGGCGAATACGGCGGTGTAGGTGATGGCCGAGAGGTTGGCCGCATTGATGGTCAGGTGCGCACCCTGGCTCAGTTCGTATAAATAGAAAGGCAGGATCAGCGGCACGCCGAGCAGGATGAATACGCCGAGCAATGCCAGCGGCGGGATCGGCTGCAGGTACGCCGACCAACGCCGCAGCAGCAGCGAGTACAGGGCCCAGTCAACCACGGCCAGCAGCATGATCAGATCGCCCTGGTTGAACGACAGGCTGGCCAGACGGCTCCATTGCCCCTGGCTGATCAGCACGGCCAGGCCCAGCACCGCCACCAGCATGCCCCACCAGGCACGCCGCGCCGGCCATTCATTGAGCAATAGCCCGGCGCCGATGAAGGTCACCAGCGGCAGGCAGGTGTTGACCAGCGAGATGTTGATGGCCGCCGTGGTCTGCGCGGCGCTGTAGAGCAGCGAGTTGTAGCCGGCGATACCCAGACCGCCAAGCACCAGCAGGCGCCAGCCGGCATGACAGAGGGCTGCGCGATGGCGCCACAGCGGCATGGCAACGAAAGGCAGCAACAGCGCCAGGGCCAGGACCCAACGCCAGAACGACAGGGTGAACGGCGCGATATCGCCAGCGAAGGCGCGCGCTACCAGGGCATTGCCGGACCAGCACAGGTTGGCCAGCAGCAGGCCGAACAGCGCCAGCGGG
Organism: Pseudomonas sp. GD03919; assembly: GCF_029814935.1. NCBI lineage: Bacteria > Pseudomonadati > Pseudomonadota > Gammaproteobacteria > Pseudomonadales > Pseudomonadaceae > Pseudomonas > Pseudomonas sp. GD03919. The sequence continues at coordinate 1,089,957 of NZ_CP104582.1, read as the reverse complement.
CGCGAATGTTGGAGTGCGGTCATAAGACGATTGCCGCGCCGGTTTTATCCGAATGGGAACGGCCCGGTTGTGCACGTTCAGCGCGCGGGCAGTGCTGAGCGATCATTGCGTAGCTTCCGAATCAGTCGGCTTTGCACCATACGGAGGTAGGTAGGGCTTGGCAAGGTGGTTGCCCCCTGGGGTGCGCCGTGCGCGGCAAGCCAACGGCGCCATGATGTTCAGGCTGGCGCGAGCGCAAAGGTATTGGCGCGCCGTGCGCGCATGACGGTCAAGTTGCGCGTCATGCCCGGTACGCCGTCCCCTATGGCCGTCAACGCTGGCTGCGACGACGGCGCAGCGGACGGCTGAGCAGCCAGATGATCAGCAGCAAGCCGAGCAGAATCACGCCACTGAAACTCCACTGCAGCGGCCCGGCCAGGCGCAACAGTTCGGCCGGGTGCAGGCTGGGCGCACGAATCATGCGCGCTTCGGCGGCCGCGCCCGTGGTGGGAATGTCTGCCAGGCCGTCGCCATCGAGATCCGGCAGGTTGCGGATATGATCGAGCAACGCCTGCCATTCCTTGAGTTCCTGCACGCCCTCCTTATCCGGATCCTGATCTACGATGGCATCTTCGATACGCGGTAGCGGGCGCCCGTCGGCATCCTTGGGGATGACGTCGAGCAGGCCATTGGTCAGGTCCGGCACCAGCCAGGTGAAGCTGCCGACGTAGCTGGTGGCGCCGATGCTGTAGAGGCGCGTGTCATTCAGGTCCAGATCGCGGTAACCGCCCTGGGCATCGCCAATCTCGATGCGGCTGACGCGGTCGAAGGGTACGCGCCAGGGGTTGTAGCTGAAGCGGATGCCGGAAACGCGCGGGTAATAGCTGCCGCTGTCGCGCAACTGATAGGCGAGCAGCAGCACTTCCAACAGTGACTTGATTTCACGCGCGTTGACGTAGGCCTTGATCATCGGGTAGCCAGGTTCATCGTCGAACTCGCCGATGCCCAGCGGAGCGATGCGAAACAGGTCGGAAACGCCCTGCACGCCATTACGGCCCTTGAGCAGATCGTCACGAATGGTGCCGTTGCCGGTGAACGCCAGGTCGGCGTCGACCGCATGACGCAGCGCATCGGTGACCAGATTGGCCAGGGCATGCTCACTGAAGTCGCGCCCCAGGCGCTGATCGACCTTGGCCAGCGGCTGATCGAAGCGGTAGCCTTTGGGCGTGAGCATGCGCTCGCTGACCACCTGCTTGAAGTCTTCGACCTGGGTGGTGATGGTCGCATCGCCAACGATGCTGTCGTTGACCGCATGCAGGCGATAGTCACGCACACGCGGCACGCCGTCGTCGCCGAGGGCCATGCGCAGCTCGCCGAGGTACTGGATCTCGGAACCGGCCTGCACCACCGGCGTACGCCCACCCACCAATACCGGCTGCGGCAGCGCCACATGCGAGTGACCACCGACGACGATGTCGATGCCAGGCACCTGCTCGACCAGCTCCACTTCCTCGCCGCGCCAGCCGCCATCGGTCTGCTGAGTCACGCCCATGTGCGACAGCAGGATGACTACCTCGGCGCCCTCCTCTCGCAGCCGGGCCACGGTTTCCCTGGCGGTGGCGACCGGGTCGGCGAAGGTCACCGGTTTGATCATCGGGCTGACGGCCACGGCATTGTTGCCGAGCAAGCCGAACAGACCGAAACGAATACCGCCGCGCTCGATCAGCTTGTACGGCAGGATGCGCCCGGCGTCAGCGTGTGCCTGCAGGCTGTCATCGGCCTTGTTGCCCGGATCGAAGCGCATATTGCTTGACAGCAGTGGCACCAGCGCCTCGCCCTTGGCACTGTGCGCGGCGCTGATCATTGCGGCCAGCCCGGCTGGGCGGAAGTCGAATTCATGGTTGCCGATCACCGCGGCGTCATAGCCCAGCTCAGTCATCAGACGCAGTTCGCTGCCCATCTCGCGGGCGACGGTATGAAACAGCGTGCCCATGGTGAAGTCGCCGCCGTCGAGCAACAGCAGCGGTTCTTCACCGGCGGCCGCGCGGCGTTCATTCAATAATGTGGCAAGCCGGGCGATAGCGCCGACGGTATCGTCATCATTGATCGTCGCCGGGCTGTATTCATTGTTGGGGCCGAAGCCGAGCAGCCGCGACTGCCAGTCGTTGCTGTGCAGGATGGTGAAATGGCGTTCGGCGGCGACCAGCGGTGTGGCGACCAGCAAAGCGGCGAACAGAAGTGGAAGGAACTGGCGCATGGACGACCCTTGAAAATAACTGCGCAGAGTATGGAGCAGAGCCTGTCGCCGGGCAGCGACCAATCAAGACGCCTTTTGTCGCCAATCGAGTCAGGCATTCATTGCTACAGGTCAACACTGAAACGCGCAGCAGGGACTAGGCTGTATACAGGATGGCAAGGCGGAGAAGAACCATGGATCACTATCACCTCATGCTGATGCTGCTGATCGGCGGTTTTCTGCTGCTGGGCGTTGGCTTCAACTTTCGCGAACACGAATGGGGCGTGCGCGTGCTGGGCCTGGGTGTGCTGATGATGCTGGTGCCGATTGCGTTGCGGGTGCATCTGGCGTTGGCGTAGAGCCGCTCTTGTAGGAGCCAGCTTGCTGGCGATCCGCTTGAAGCATCGCTGGCAAGCCAGCTCCTACGCGTGATGTGGCTTTCGCTGCAACTAAAGCCGGCAACGCAGAATACCGGCCTTCAAGCAGTGCGCTGCCTAACCCACCAAACGGTTGATGGCGCCACGCCGAGGCGGCTTTAGTATCGTAGGATGCGTGCGCACCGAACGGTATCGAGGAATGCGCGGTGTACGGTTATCCACCGTACGAGGAATTACGAAAACCGGTATGCGCGGCACTCCCTACGGGCGCTGCCAACGCTCGGCGGCGCTCTGATCGCTGCTGCGGCCCTCGACCCAGCGCGGGCCTTCGGCGGTGTCTTCCTTCTTCCAGAACGGCGCGCGGGTCTTCAGGTAATCCATGATGAAGTTGCAGGCGTCGAACGCAGCCTGGCGGTGGGCGCTACTGGTGCCGACGAAGACGATGGGCTCGCCCGGCTCCAGGCGACCGATGCGGTGGATGATCTCGATGCCCAGCAGCGGCCAGCGCTCGCGCGCCTCCTCGGCGATTCTGGCCAGGGCCTTTTCGGTCATGCCGGGGAAGTGTTCGAGGAACATGCCGCCGACTTCGCGGCCTTCATTGAAGTCACGCACATAGCCGACGAAGGTGACCACCGCGCCGATACCGAGGTTGGCGGCGTGCAGGGCGTTGAGCTCGCTGCCGGGGTCGAAGGGTTGGGCTTGGACGCGGATGGTCATGGGGGCTCGTTCGATGGGGAGTTTTCAGAGGCAGTTGGTGGGTTGATGGTGGGCTGAAGCCCACCCTACGCCGGCATCAACCGCCAGTGACGGTGGGGAAGAAGGCCACTTCATCGCCTTCGGCCAGTGGTTCGTCGAGGCTGCACAGCTCCTGATTACGCGCGCACATCAGGTTCTGCTCACCCAGCACTTCCCATTCGCCGCCACGGGCGACCAGGTGCAGGCGCAAGTCGTCGAGGGTGGCGAAGTCGCCGCTCAGGTGTTCGTCGTCACGGCCCAGGGCTTCACGGTAGCGGGCGAAATACTGCACGCGGATCATGCCTGTTCCTCCAGCTTGTAATGGCCACTCTTGCCGCCGAGCTTTTCCAGCAGGCGTACCTGCTCGATGACCATGCCGCGATCCACGGCCTTGCACATGTCATAAATAGTCAGCGCGGCGACGCTGGCGGCGGTCAGTGCCTCCATCTCGACACCGGTTTGCCCGGACAGTTTGCAACGCGCGGTGATATGCACCGTGTCGTCGCCCTCTGCACTCAGCTCGACCTTGACGCCGGTGAGCATCAGCGGGTGGCACAGGGGTATCAGATCGCTGGTTTTCTTCGCGGCCTGGATACCGGCGATACGCGCCACGGCAAATACGTCGCCCTTGGGATGCTCGCCGGCGACGATCATCTGCAGGGTGGCCGGCAGCATGCGCACGCGCGCTTCGGCGGTGGCTTCACGGAAGGTGGTCGCCTTGTCGGTGACATCGACCATGTGCGCGCGGCCTTGGGAATCGAGGTGGGTCAGCACGGGAAAGCTCCAGACGGGAATCGGCCGATTGTAAACCTGCAAGTCAGGATATCGTAGCCCGGATGCAATCCGGGGCCAGGGTGGCAAAAAACCCGGATTGCATCCGGGCTACGGGCTACGCAACTGTAGGAGCGGATTTATCCGCGATCATCGCGGCTGAAGCCGCTCCTACGGAACCTGTGGCGATGCAGACTAAAACGCCCCGGCTCTTGCGAGCAGGGGCGCCTGTTTAACGGCCCGAGGGTTACATGTGGCTTTCCGCGTACTCGGCGAGGATCGATCGCGGGACGCCTTGCAGGGTAATGTGCACGCCGTGCGGGAAGCCCTTGAAGCGTTCGGTGAGGTAGGTCAGGCCCGAGCTGGGCGCCGACAGGTAGGGCGTATCGATCTGCGCCAGGTTGCCCAGACAGACCACCTTCGAGCCGCTGCCGGCACGGGTGATGATGGTCTTCATCTGGTGCGGGGTGAGGTTCTGACACTCGTCGATGAGGATCAGGCTCTGCTGGAAGCTGCGCCCGCGGATGTAGTTCAGCGACTTAAATTGCAGCGGCACCTTCTGCAGGATGTAGTCAACGCTGCCGTGGGTGCTCTCGTCCTCCATGTGCAGCGCTTCGAGGTTGTCGGTAATGGCGCCGAGCCAGGGCTCCATCTTCTCCGCCTCGGTGCCGGGCAGAAAGCCGATTTCCTGATCCAGCCCCTGCACGCTGCGGGTGGCGATGATGCGCCGGTAACGCTTGCTGACCATGGTCTGCTCGATGGCCGCGGCCAGCGCCAGGATGGTCTTGCCCGAACCGGCGGCGCCGGACAGGTTGACCAGGTGGATATCCGGGTCGAGCAGCGCGAACAGCGCCAGCGCCTGGTGGATGTCGCGCGGTTTCAGGCCCCAGGCTTCCTGGTGCAGCAGCGGCTCCTGGTGCATGTCGAGGATCACCAGCTCATCGCCCTTGATCGCCTTGATCCAGCCGACGAAGCCCTGCTCATCGAGGATGAACTCGTTGACGTGCACCGCCGGCAGGTTGTCGATGAGTTGTACGCGATGCCAGGTGCGCCCGTGGTCCTGACGGGTGTCGACCTTGCTCACACGATCCCAGAACGAGCCGGGCATGTCGTGATAGCCCTTGGACAGCAGCGACACATCATCGACCAGTTGGTCGGTGTGGTAGTCCTCGGCGTCGATACCGCAGGCGCGCGCCTTCAGGCGCATGTTGATGTCCTTGGTCACCAGCACCACGGACAGGCCGGGGTTGCGCGACTTCAGCTCCACCAACTGGTTGATGATCTTGTTGTCGTTGAGGTTTTCCGGCAGCCAGGTCACCGGCGCCGCACTTTTACTCATAAGGATGGAAAGACGACCGCAGGGGCCGCTCTTGCCGCGCTGGATGGGTACCCCGTACTCGACCTCCTCAGGTTCGGCGCCGGCGAGAATCTGATCGATCAGGCGGATGGCCTGGCGACATTCGGCGGCAACGCCATGCTTGCCGGATTTCAGTTTGTCGAGTTCCTCCAGCACCGTCATCGGGATGGCGACGTGGTGTTCTTCGAAGTTGAGCAAGGCGTTGGGATCGTGAATCAGGACGTTGGTGTCGAGAGCGTAGAGGGTTGGAGCGGTGGGCTTGGAGCGTCCGTGGTCATCCATACGTCGGTCACCTTCTTGTAGTAGCCAGGCGACGCAATACCAGAGGCGGTGCTGCGCCGGACAGAGACCGCCGACTTTTTTCAGGTCGGGGCCAAAAGGTGGCAAGCAAGGTGAGGGCCAATGGCCGCCACCTGTCTGCAGGTTTCGGCGGTCTTGCTTTTTTATTACTCCAATTCACATGACAGAAAAACGTTTTTTTATCGCCATGCAGGTTTATTTGCAGAGGCGACAGATAGTGCTTGGCGAGCCGCCAGCCCCCCGTTACAGTCCGAAGTCCTACCTGCTGTCACTCCCTTAGCTACCCCGCCCCCTCTTGCAGCATGCCGCGCCAATCGGGTACGGGGCGCTGTTCGTCTCAATCACCCCGATAGGTGGTCTTGCCGTCCCCTGACCTCTAGAATCGCCGTCACGCTTTCTGGAGATTCCGCACATGCTGATGGTGATTTCACCGGCCAAGACCCTCGACTACGAGACCCCGCCTGCCACTCCGCGTTTCACCCTACCCGAACACCTCGACCATGCCCAGGTACTGATCGAGCAGTTGCGCGACTTCAGCCCGGCGCAGATTGCCGAGCTGATGCACCTGTCGGATAAACTGGCCGGTCTCAATGCCGCACGCTTCGGCAGTTGGCAAGCCGAGTTCACGCCTGAAAACGCCAAGCAGGCCTTGCTGGCGTTCAAGGGCGATGTGTACACCGGCCTGAATGCCGAGGACTTTTCCGAAGACGACTTCGACTTCGCCCAGGCCCACCTGCGCATGCTCTCGGGCCTTTATGGCGTGCTGCGTCCGCTGGACCTGATGCAGCCCTACCGCCTGGAAATGGGCACCAAGCTGGCCAATGCACGCGGCAAGGATCTGTATGCCTTCTGGGGCGAGCGCATCAGTGGCTGGCTCAACGAAGCGCTGGCTGCGCAGGGCGATGACGTGTTGCTCAACCTCGCCTCCAACGAGTACTTTGGCGCGGTCAAGCGCAAGGCTCTGAACGCACGCATTATCGACACCGAGTTCAAGGATCTGAAGAACGGCCAGTACAAGATCATCAGCTTCTACGCCAAGAAAGCCCGCGGCCTGATGGCGCGCTACGTGATCAAGGAGCGCCTGACCAACCCCGAAGGCCTGAAGGACTTCAACTATCAGGGCTACCGTTATTCAGCCGAGCATTCCAAGGCCGACAGCCTGGTGTTCCTGCGCGACCAGCCGCAGGACTGAAAGCACAGTACGCCCCGCCCCATGTCGGGCATCAGGCAACACCGCATGCCCGCACAAGCGGGCATCGCTATCCTGCCCCCGGGTTCCCGCTTTCGCCGGCGCCAGGATAAGCGGCCATTGCGCTCCTCCTGGCGCAGGGCTGGCTAGTGTAGGATGAGCGCAGACCTCCAAAAGGATTGCCCGCATGCTGTTCGGTGTCGTACTCGTCATTACCTGGCTGATTCTGCTGATCCGCTATCCGACCAAGGCACTGCCGGTGTCCATGGCCGCGCTGGTCGGTCTGGGTCTGGTGGCCACCTGGGTGATCTGGCAGGAAAGCCGCGACGAGCGCTACCTCGCCCACCTCGAACTACGCCTGCACTACGACCCACAGCGCTGCCCTGCCGACCGCCCGCTGGCCATCGACCTGAAGAACGGCAGCGACGCCGCCTTGCTCGAGCTGCGCTGGGAAGTCGCCGCCTACCGGCCCGGCAACTCCACCAACCTGGCCCAGCGCCTGTATGAATCGCCGCGCTACAGCGGCCCGGGCGAGCTGCTGCCGGGCGCCAGCTGGAACGACTGCCTGCCCCTGCCCGACCTGCGCAGCGGCTATCGCCCAAACAGCCTGGAGTTTCGCGCCGAGCGCTTGCAAGGCAAGTTCATCCGATAAACGCAGCGCCAGCCTCGTAGCCCGTAATCCGGGAATGCTGCTTATGACGGTTCCCGGATTGCATCCGGGCTACGGAATTTAGCGCGTAGGGCAGACCCAGCAGCGCTAGCGAACAGTCCGCCATCGTCTCACGCCAAGCCTGCTAAGCTGCAGCCCTGTTCGCCTCTCAGGGAATCCCGCCATGCCTCACCCCAGCGTTCTCATCACCGGTTGCTCCAGCGGCATCGGCCGAGCCCTGGCCGATACCTTCAAGGCGGCTGGCTACGTGGTGTGGGCCACGGCGCGCAAGGACAGTGATCTGGCCGCACTCGAGCAGGCCGGGTTCCATGCGGTGCAGCTCGACGTCAACGATGGCGCAGCCTTGGAACGACTGGCCATACGCCTGAGCGAGGAAATCGGCGGCCTCGATGTGCTGATCAACAATGCAGGCTACGGCGCCATGGGCCCGCTGCTCGACGGCGGCGTGGAAGCCATGCGCAAGCAGTTCGAAACCAACGTGTTCTCCATCGTCGGCGTCACTCGCGCCTTCTTCCCGCTGCTGCGCCGCAGCCGTGGCCTGGTGGTCAATATCGGCAGCGTGTCGGCGCTGCTGGTCACGCCCTTCGCCGGTGCCTACTGCGCGTCCAAGGCCGCCGTACACGCCCTGAGCGATGCGCTGCGCATGGAGCTGGCGCCCTTCTCCATTGAAGTGATGGAAGTACAGCCCGGCGCCATCGCTTCCAGTTTCGGCGCCAACGCCAGCCAGCAGGCCGAAGCGCTGATCCGTGAGGATTCGCCCTGGTGGCCGCTGCGCGACGGCATCCGCGCCCGCGCTCGCGCCTCGCAGGACAATCCCACGCCCGCCACTGACTTCGCCGCACACCTGCTGGCCGCTGTGCAGCGCGACAAACGTCCGCGCCTGCTGCGCCTGGGCAATGGCAGCCGCGCTCTGCCGCTGCTCGCCACGCTGCTGCCAAAAGCGCTGCTTGAGCGCGTGCTGCGCAAGCGTTTCGGTCTGGTGCAAAACCTGTGAAGCACAATCTGCAATTGCGCTACTACGCGGCAGCCGGAATCGTTGCGGCCATCGTACTGAACCTGCTGTTGCGCACCTTCGTGCGCCTCGGCGGCGTGTTCACCACCCTGCTGATCGCCGCCGTCATTGCCGCCGGCCTGGCGCTGGTGTTTCACTGGCGAACCGGGCGCGCGCCGAGCAACGCCGAGCGCTGGCGCTTCACCCTGCTTTATGGTGGCGTGCTGGGGCTGCTCTATCTAGGCCTGCTGGGCATGATGGTCATGCAGGACACCCCCAGCCCCATGGGGCTGTTTCTGTTCAGCCTGCACTACCTGTGCTACCCCGTGCTGGCCTGGCTGGCGTTTTCACCGCGCCATGGTCGGCGCGACTAACGCTGCTCCGTCTCACAGCCCGTCGAGATAGCGCTCGACATCCAGTGCCGCCATGCAGCCGGCCCCGGCCGAGGTGATGGCCTGGCGATAGACCGAGTCGGCCACGTCACCGGCAGCGAATACGCCGGGAATGCTGGTCGCGGTGGCATTGCCCTCGCGCCCGCCGTTGACCACCAGATAGCCGTCCTTCAGCGCCAGTTGACCGTCGAACAGGCTGGTATTGGGGGTATGGCCGATGGCGATGAATAGACCCTCCACCTTCAGCTCGCGGTAAGCGCCGCCGTATTGTCTGAGGCGCACACCGGTCACACCACTGGCATCGCCCAGCACTTCGTCTACCTCGGCGTTGAGCTGCAGCTCGATCTTGCCTTCGGCGATACGCTCCTGCAGCTTGTTCTGCAGAATCTTCTCGGCCCGGAAGGCATTACGCCGATGGATCAGCGTCACCTTGCTGGCAATGTTGGCCAGATACAGCGCCTCTTCCACGGCGGTATTGCCGCCACCGACCACGGCCACCTCGCGTCCGCGATAGAAGAAGCCATCACAGGTCGCACAGGCGGATACCCCGCGGCCCATGAAGGCCTCTTCGCTGGGCAGCCCGAGGTAACGCGCACTGGCGCCTGTGGCAATGATCAGCGCGTCGCAGTGATAGGTGGCACTGTCGCCGACCAGGGTGAAGGGCTTGCCAGCCAGATCGACGGCATTGATATGGTCGAAGACGATCTCGGTATCGAAACGCTCGGCATGCTCCTGCATGCGCTGCATCAGCACCGGCCCGGTCAGGCCGTGAGGGTCACCCGGCCAGTTGTCCACTTCAGTGGTGGTGGTCAACTGACCACCAGCCTGCATACCGGTGATCAGCAGCGGTTTCAGATTGGCACGCGCGGCATAGACCGCCGCACTGTAACCAGCCGGGCCGGAGCCCAGAATGATGACGCGGGCATAACGAACACTGGACATCGCATACTCCTCGCAGGCCCACAGACCGGCGACCAGATAAAAAGGGACTCTCGAAGCACTAGGGGAAGGCTTGGAAGGATGAGAGCCCCGCAAAAAGGCCCCTCAAGGGGAAACTGGGCGCAAGGCTATAGAGGCCGCCTGCCAAGCGGAAATACCCTTTGCCAATTCCAGGCATAGAGCCGGCCTATTGCAGGCACCTCCAGGCGGAGCTGTCGCTGAACTTTCGCCGCGTCCGCGAAGTCGGTATGGTCGCGCGAATCAACTACATCAGGAGTCCCGCATGCCCGCCGCCCCCGTCCTGTCCGGCCCACAGTATTTGCGCGAAGGTCTGAAGCTGGTGCTCAGCCCAGGTCTACGCCTGTTCGTGCTGCTGCCACTGGCCGTCAATCTGATCCTGTTCGTCATCCTGATCAGCTTTGCCGTGCAGCAGTTCAGCGGTTGGGTCGACACCTTCATGCCCACCCTGCCTACCTGGCTGAGCTTTCTGCAGTACATCCTCTGGCCGCTATTCGTGGTGCTGGTACTGCTGATGGTGTTCTTTACCTTCACCCTGCTGGCCAACATCATCGCCGCGCCCTTCAACGGTTTTCTCGCGGAGAAGGTCGAGGTGGTAGCGCGCGGCGAAGATCACTTTCCGCCGTTCAGCTGGGCCGAACTGGCGGCCATGGTACCGCGCACCATGGGCCGCGAGATGCGCAAGCTGGCCTACTTCCTGCCGCGTGCTATCGCCCTGCTGATTCTCAGCTTCATTCCGCTGCTCAACCTGATCGCCGCGCCGCTGTGGCTGCTGTTCGGCGTGTGGATGATGGCCGTGCAGTACATCGACTATCCGGCGGACAACAACAAGATGAGCTGGCAGGACATGCTCGCCTGGCTGCGCGAAAAACGTTGGCAGAGCCTGAGCTTCGGCGGCATCACCTATGCCGCCCTGCTGGTGCCGGGGCTGAACATCCTGATGATGCCGGCGGCCGTGGCCGGTGCCACGCTGTTCTGGGTACGCGAGCGCGGCGAGCAGGCGCTAGGTGCGCGCAAGGACGTCGTGTAACGTCTGCATCGAGGCCTGCGACTCGCGCTCGATGCGCCTGCGCATGAACAGGGCATTGGCCAGGCGCATCAGCAGGCCATCGAAGCCATATTCGAGGGTGCGCACAAACTCGCAGCCACCCTCCGTCTCAACGCATTCATAGGTCAGCAGCAGGTGCAGACCATGGCTGCCCCGGGCACGGGCCTGCCAGCGGCAGGCCGGCTGATAGTCGAGCACGTCCCAGCTCAGGTGCCCGGCGCGACCACCGGCATGAATGTCTTCCTCGAAGCGCTCACCGGCGAGCAAAGCTCCTTCGCGCCCATGGACACGCAGTGACGACGGGTGCCACTGCGGCCAGTGACTCGGCGCCGCAGCGTAGTCCAGCACCTGCTCGGCCGACAGCTCGATGCGGATGCGGTGTTGCTGGCGATTCTGCTCATGAATCGCCTCAGGCTCCCAGTGCAGGGTGCCGTACAGCCAATCCATCAACGGATGAACGATGCCGAAGTTGTGCGTCTGCATGAGCTCCCGGCGATGATGCAGCGCGTGCAGACGGCGCATCTGGCGAATCCAGGGTAAGCGCGCCAGGGCATGCTCGGCCGGCAGGTGCTCGCAGGCGTGCACCACTTCATAGCTCATGTAGCCCAGCAGCATGCTGCCGGCAAACAGCGCAGCGAGGTTGCCATCGAACTGCGACAGCAGCCACCAGACGGCAAACAACGGCAGGCTGTAAAGCACGATCAGCCAGGCCGGAAAGAGGATCACGCGCCAGTCGCGCGCCGTCTCGTAGGGCATCAGCGTCTCGACGAAGAAGCTGTGATGATCACCGGTATGGCGTTTGTAGAAGAGCTTGCCGAAACGCGTCTTGCTGTGACCGAGACGCTTGTGCACCTGGTACTCGCCCCAACTGAAGAACACCAGCGTTACCGGCACCACTAGCCACTGCCAGGGCGCCACTGCCTGCAGAGAGCTGAACAGCCACCCCATGCACAGCAATCCGTAGACCAGTACGAATGCGGCGTGCAGCCAGGGGTTGTACGACCGATGGATGGCTGCACGGTAATCGCTGCGAAACGCCTGAGCATTGTCGTTGTTGTAGGCCATGACGCTCTCCTCTGTATTGACAAGATTCTAAGCCCGACCAAATCATTCGAATAATGGATAGTTGAAAAGAGCATTATTCTTGATAACGAATTTACGCCAGCTCGATCTCAACCTGCTGCTGGTCTTCGATGCCCTGATGCAGGAAGGCAACCTGACCCGTGCGGCTCAGCGCCTGCACCTGAGCCAGTCGACCGTCAGCAACGCCTTGGCCCGCCTGCGCCAGCAACTGGGCGAGGAGTTGTTCCGGCGCACCGCGCGCGGCATGACGCCGACCGCGCGCGCCCAGGCGCTCTACCCGCCCGTGCGCCAGGCGCTGCAATTGCTGCAGGCCGGCCTCGGCCCGGCAGAACCCTTCGATGCCCAGGCATCGCACGTGTTCAGCCTGTCGCTCAACGACTACGCCCAGGCCGCGCTGCTACCGATGCTGCAGGCACACCTGGCCCGTGTCGCGCCGCAGGTGGAACTGGTGGCGCACAGCGACGACGCCGACAACCTGCTGCCGCGCCTGGAGAGCGGTGCCCTGGATCTGGCCGTCGACTACCTGCACGTCGATTCGCCCGACCTGCATTACGCGCCGCTGCGCGAAGAAACGCTGGTAGTGATCGGCCGCCAGAATCATCCGGCCTTCGTCGGTGGCCTCAGTCGTCGCGCCTATCAGCAGGCACGCCACGTGATCGTGACGCCGCGCGCCGGACGCGGCTCACCCCTGGAAATCGTCCTGGGCTCAGCCAAGGTCAGGCGCCAGGCGGCGCTGCATCTGCCCAACTACCTGCCGATTCCGGCCATCGTTGCCCAGACCGACCTGCTCGGCACCGTACCGGCGCGCCTGGCCAACGCCTTCGCGGCGCTGTTCGCGCTGCAGGTGGCGCCCCTGCCCTTCGATATGCCGGCCGTGCAGATCAGCCTGATCTGGCACCGTCAGCAGCACCACGATCCGGCCCATATCTGGCTACGTGAACAGTTGCACGGCTTACTCGCCTGACACACAACTGCAATCTGACGGTCATGTGCACTACATGACCCAGGCAGAGACTGCATACATGAACGCACCGTCTCTGCATGTCGCCCTTATCAGCGAAACCTTCCCGCCGGAAATCAACGGCGTGGCCAACACCCTCGGGCGCCTGGTCGAGGGTCTGCGTGGGCGCGGCCATCGCGTGCAACTGATACGGCCTCGCCAGGAAGTCGACCCGGCACACGCGGCCGATGATGACGTGCTGCTCACGCGCGGCTGGTCGCTGCCCGGCTACCCCGGCCTGCAATGGGGCCAGTCATCGCTGCACAAGCTGCTGCGGCGCTGGCAAAGGCAACGCCCGGATGTGCTGTATATCGCCACCGAAGGCCCACTAGGTCTGTCCGCCCTGCGCGCGGCGAGGCGCCTGGCAATCCCGGTGGTCAGCGGCTTTCACACCAACTTCCAGCAGTACACCGGGCATTACGGGTTCGGCCTGCTGACACGGGCGATGACCAACTACCTGCGCTGGTTCCACAACCGCACGCAGCTGACGCTGGTGCCGAGCGTCGGCCAGCAGGTCGATCTTGAGCGCCGTGATTTCGAACGCCTGGCCCTGCTGGCCCGTGGCGTCGACAGCCAGTTGTTCAACCCGCGCAGGCGTAGCGAGGCGCTGCGCGCACGCTGGGGGCTGGAGCCTGATGACCTGGCCGTCGTGCATGTCGGGCGCCTGGCAGCGGAGAAGAACCTCGGCTTGCTGGTCAAGGCCTTCCGCGCCCTGCAGCAGGTACAACCGCAGCGCCGCATGCGCCTGATCCTGGTCGGTGACGGGCCGCTGCGCAGTGAGCTTCAGGCGCAGTTACCGGATGCACTGTTCTGCGGCCTGCAGCGCGGCGAAACCTTGGCCACGCACTATGCCTCGGGGGATCTGTTCCTGTTTCCCAGTCTCTCGGAAACCTTCGGCAATGTGGTGCTGGAAGCACTGGCTTCGAGCCTCGCTGTAGTGGCGTTCGACCAGGCTGCCGCTGCCCAGCATATTCATCACCTGCACAACGGCATGCTCGCCCGGCCGGGGGACGAGGCCGGTTTCTGCGCAGCCGCCTGCGAATTGCTCGCCGATAGCGAAGTGCTGCGACGCATCCGCCTCAATGCGCGCCGGCATGCCAGCCACCTGAGCTGGGACGGCATCGTGATGCAGTTCGAGCAGCATCTGCGCAGTGCCATGCAGCCAGGCCCGAAGATCGCCAATGCCGGTAGCCCGGATGAAATCCGGGGCGAGATGCAGGATGGCTAAAACGCAGGGCGGATAAAACCCGTCCTACGGGGCCACGTAGCAGCGGACGATCGGGATAGGGGGGAACCAATAAGTTCCGCCCCTCCCACACCACCCGGCATGCGGGTCCGCACCGGGCGGTTCGAGAAGTTGAGGTTTCACGAGAGTCTCGGCACTCCCAACCGATCGAAGTAGGCAATGGTCAGCACATTATGGATGGCAGATCGACTGTTATGCCACCAGCGACGGCTCAGCGCCGCCACGGATTCCGCAACCCAGGAACTCGCGCCTAAGCGGATCAGCTCCCGGTAGATCGTCTTGCCCCGTCGCCAGTGCCGGAGGTGGAGCATTCTCAGGCGGCGACGTATCCACTCATCCAGTGATCGCCAGATGCGTGGCGTTTGTGCCAGCCTGAAGTACCCTTTCCAGCCGAGCAGGTAACTGCGGAGCTTCTCCACCACCTGTGCCATGCTGCGACCACCTGACCCCCGGGTCAGTTGCCTGATCCGGAGCTTGAACGCCTGTAACGCCTTCGTTGATACCGCGCGTCGGACCTCTCCCTCCCTCGTCTGCCACAGGGCATAACCGAGGAACTGGCGACCGAACACGCTGGCGACTGCACTTTTGGATTCGTTGATCACCAAGCGCAGTTTGTTGTAACACCGGCGTAGCAGGCGCATCACCCGTTCTCCCGCCTTCTCACTGCGAACGTAAACGTTGCAGTCATCAGCGTAACGGGCGAAGCAGTGCCCCCGACGTTCCAGCTCTTTATCCACCTCGTCCAGCAGAACGTTGGCCAGCAACGGCGAGAGCGGCCCGCCTTGCGGCGTGCCCTCATGCCGATCCATGACCACACCGCCGTCCATGATGCCCGCGTTCAGGTACGCACGAACCAGCCGGATGACTCCAGGATCGTTTATGCGCCTCTTCAGGCGGTCGATCAGGATGTCGTGGTTAACCCGGTCGAAGAACTTCGATAGGTCGACATCCACCACGATGTGGCGGCCCTGTTGGGCATAGCGTTGCGCAGCCAACACCGCATCGTGGGCCCGGCGGCCCGGGCGGAAGCCGTGGCTGTGCTCGCTGAAGGTGGGATCAATCAGAGGTTGCAGCACTTGCAGCAGTGCCTGTTGAATCAGACGGTCGGTGACGGTGGGGATACCCAGTTCCCGCTCACTGCCGTCCGGTTTCGGGATGCCTACCCGACGAACGGGTTGTGGTTGGTAGGAGCCGCTCAGCAGTTGCTGGCGAAGCTCCGGCCACACCCATCGCAGGTGTTCGGCAGTCTGGGCAATATCCAGCCCGTCCACACCTGCCGATCCCTTGTTGGACTTCACGCGCTTCCATGCCCGCTGCATATTCTCTCGTGCGAACGCCTGCTCAAGCAGGCTTCGCCCTGCGCCCTCCGGTTCTCGCCGCGGGAGCCCTGTTTCATCGCTGATCGCATTCGGTAAGGCTTCACCTTCCCGTTCCGCGACCCGCCCCGCTGGCGCGGGCATCTGATGCGTTACAGCGCTCATCGACAAGGCGTTTGACGCTCCTTCTCGTTCAGCCCTTCGCCCTGACCAAGCAGCTACTATGGCTTCTGCTGACTTCTCGCTCCGTGCTTCCACGTCGCCCTTTCAGGCATGAGGCGAGATCTCCCCGGGTAAGAACACACTCCTTCACCGCACAACCGCCGGATTTACACCACCTCGCCTTGGCCACAAGAGCTTCGCGGCTTCTAGCCCGCTCGCCCTGCTTGGCAGTGCCTCGTATCCGATTCTTGTTCATCGGCTCACGGTTTACGCTCCACGCTTCCTCCCCACGGTCGGTCGCCCTTCCGCAGTTGCGCTTCGCTCCGTTCGCTGTGGCCAGCTCACGGGAGGACTTGCACCTCCAGGAGTGCGCCCGTGCCGGGCGCACTAAAAAAGCCCCGATGTGCCGGGGCTGGAAATACGGGGCGCCGGATCGCGGCGCCCGATAGAAGCGGGCTCAGACCAACGTGGTCAGCGCCTCGCGGCTGAACGGCAGGATATCCTGCTCGCGGCCTTCACGCACTTTCAATGCCCAGTCCGGGTCGACCAGCAAGGCACGACCCACGGCGACCAGGTCGAACTCTTGCTTGTTCAGGCGCTCCAGCAGGTTCTCCAGGCTGGCCGGCTCGGCCACCTTGTCGGTCTTGACCATGAACTGCAGGAACTCGCCGTCCAGGCCGACACTGCCGACGGTAATGGTCGGCTTGCCGGTGAGCTTGCGCGTCCAGCCAGCCAGGTTGAGGTCGCTGCCTTCGAACTCCGGCTCCCAGAAGCGCCGGGTCGAGCAGTGGAAGATGTCCACGCCGGCTTCGGACAGCGGCTTGAGAAAGGCCTCCAACTGCTCCGGGGTCTGCACCAGGCGCGCGGTGTAGTCCTGCTGTTTCCACTGCGAGTAACGCAGGATTATCGGGAACTCCGGGCCGACCGCCGCGCGTACCGCCTGGATCAGCTCGATGGCGAAACGCGAACGCGCCGCCAGGTCGCCGCCGTAGCCATCGCTGCGCTGGTTGCTGCCTTCCCAGAAGAACTGGTCGATCAGGTAGCCGTGGGCACCGTGAATCTCCACACCGTCCATACCGATGGCCTTGGCGTCGCGTGCAGCCTGAGCAAAGGCAGCGATCACCTCATCAATATCGGCCTGAGTCATGCCATGCACGACCACCTGGCCATCCTTGACCTTCTCCATCGGACCATAGCCGGGCACGCTGGCATCCGGCTCGGTGCCCAACTTGCGCACGTTGCCCACGTGCCAGAGCTGCGGGACGATCTTGCCGCCTGCGGCATGCACGGCGTCGACCACCTGCTTCCAACCCGCCAGGGCGTCTTCGCCGTAGAAACGCGGCACGTTCGGGAAGCCATTGGCCGCCTTGTGATTGACAGTGGTGCCCTCGGTGACGATCAGGCCCACACCGGCGGCGGCGCGACGGCGGTAGTACTCGACCACCTGCGCATTGGGCACGCCACCAGGCGAGAAAGAACGGGTCATCGGCGCCATCACCACACGGGTCGGCAGCGCCAGATTGCCGAGCTGGAAGGGGGTGAACAGGGCTTGTGCGGGGGCGTTCATCATCGTTCCTCTCTGGTCAGATTGCGCGCATCGGGCACGCTCGTTGCCAGGAGAATAAGCTCAGCCGCTTAACACAGCACAGCATTATTGATGATGGTGATTAAGAGCTAGAGCCTGCTTCAGGACTGCAGCCAGATCAGCGAAGCGAAACGCCCGGTTCGGGCACTGCGGCGGTAGGAGTAGAAACGCGGGTCGCTGTAGGTACACAACCCGCCACCGCTGACGGCGGTGACGCCAATGGCGGCCAGGCGAATGCGCGCCAACTGGTAGATATCGGCCATGAATTTACCGGCATTGACGCTGGGCACGAAGGCAATGGCAGCCTCGGCATGCCGTTGCACGAAGGCCTCGCGCACTTCGCCACCGACCTCGAACGCTGCCGGGCCGATAGCCGGGCCAAGCCACACCAACAGCTCCTGCGGCGCCACGTTGAGCGCCTGCACGGTGGCTTCCAGCACACCGCCGGCCAAGCCGCGCCAACCAGCATGCGCGGCGGCCACACGGGTACCCGCACGATCACAAAACAGGGCAGGCAGACAGTCGGCGGTCATCGCCGTACAGGCGATACCGGGGGTGGCCGTCCAGTTGCCATCGGCTTCGATCACCACGGCCGGATCGGCTTCTGCCACTACGACGCCATGCACCTGGCGCAACCAGGCGGGTTGGCACCCCAGGGCATCGACCAGATGCTGACGGTTGCTGACCACCGCCTGCGGGTCATCCTCGACATGATCACCGAGGTTGAACGTCTCGAATGGCGCCGCGCTGATACCGCCACTACGGGTGGTAACGCAGGCACGCACGTTGGCCGGCGCGGGCCAGTCGGGCGTCAGCCAGTCGTGAACACTCACCCGACGAAGGCCTCGCGATCCTGACGCAACAGGGTCAGCAGCCAGACCAGATCATCCGGCAGCGCCGATTCCCACTTCATGCGCTTGCCGGTAGCCGGGTGATCCAACTCGAGGAAGCGCGCATGCAGGGCCTGACGCGGGAATTCCTTGAGACTCTGCACCAGGGTCGGGCTGGCGGCTGGCGGAATGCGGAAACGCCCGGCATAGACCGGATCGCCCACCAGCGGATAGCCAACGTGGCTCATGTGCACACGAATCTGGTGCGTGCGCCCGGTTTCCAGCTTGACCCGCACATGAGTGTGCGAACGGTAGCGCTCGAGCACGCGGTAGTGACTGATCGCCGGCTTGCCGCCATCGGTCACCGCCATGCGCTGGCGCTGGCTGGAGCTGCGGCCAATCGGCGCATCGATGGTGCCGCCGGCGGTGATCATGCCGATGCAGATGCATTCATAGATGCGGCTGACGGTACGCTTCTGCAGTTGCTCGACCAGGTTGGTCTGCGCCTGCAGGGTCTTGGCCACTACCATCAGGCCGGTGGTGTCCTTGTCCAGGCGATGGACGATACCGGCACGCGGCACGTTGACGATATCCGGTACGTGGTGCAGCAGCGCGTTGAGCAGGGTGCCGTCGGCATGCCCGGCAGCCGGATGCACCACCAGCCCCGCTGGCTTGTCGATCACCAGCAGGTGTTCGTCTTCATAGACGATGTTCAGTTCGATGTCCTGCGCGACCCACTCGCCCTGCGCTTCCTGCTCGGCATCGAGTACCAGGGTCGAGCCGGCATGCACGGTGTCGCGCGGGCGTGCCACGGTGCCATCGACAGTCAGGCGACCTTCCTTGATCCAGGTGGAAAGGCGCGAACGGGAGAACTCGCCAAACAGCTGCGCAGCCACCTGGTCGAGGCGTTGACCGCCCTGTTCAAAGGGGACGACGGCCTGGAGTTGAATCAGCTGCTTGTTTATAGAAGTCATCTTAGGCAACGGCGGGAGCCTGGCCTTTGGTTTCGGCGACAGGCTTGTGGTTAAATACGGCGTCTTTGCCCCAGGGGTTTCCGGGGGCACTCATCATAACAGGACGGCCGCGCGGCCGTCACAGGGACGCAAGCCGCCATGCAAGTGAAACACCTGCTGCTGATCGCCATCCTCGCCCTTACCGCCGCCTGCTCTTCCAAGCAGCCGGAGGTCGATGAAAACCTCAGCGAGGTGGAGCTGTACCAGCAGGCCCAGGCCGACCTGGACAACCGCAGCTACACCCAGGCCATCGCCAAACTCAAGGCGCTGGAGTCGCGCTACCCGTTCGGCCGCTACGCCGAGCAGGCGCAGCTCGAACTGATCTACGCCTACTACAAGAACGCCGAGCCGGAGGCCGCCAAGTCGTCTGCCGAGCGCTTCATCCGCCTGCACCCGCAGCACGCCAACGTCGACTACGCCTATTACCTCAAAGGCCTGGCCTCCTTCGACCAGGACCGCGGCCTGCTGGCGCGCTTCCTGCCGCTGGACATGACCAAGCGTGACCCGGGCGCCGCGCGCGACTCCTACAACGAGTTCGCCCAGCTCACCAGCCGCTACCCGACCAGCCGCTACGCCCCGGACGCCAAGCAGCGCATGATCTACCTGCGCAACCTGCTGGCCGCCTACGAAGTCCACGTCGGTCACTACTACCTGACCCGTCAGGCCTATGTCGCCGCCGCCAACCGTGGCCGCTATGTAGTGGAAAACTTCCAGGAAACCCCGTCGGTCGGTGACGGCCTGGCGATCATGACCGAAGCCTATCAGCGCCTGTCGCTGGACGATCTGGCATCCACCAGCCTGGAAACCCTCAAGCTCAACTATCCTGACCACCCGACGCTGGAAAGCGGCAAATTCGTCCCACGCGAAGAAGAAGCCGACAACCGATCCTGGCTGGCCAAGGCCACCCTGGGTCTGATCGAAACCGAAACGCCGCTGCCACCGGGCGAAACCCGCGCCAGCCAGGACGTCATCCGCCAGTATGAAGACGCCGCACAGCAGATCCCGCGTGAACTGCAGCAGGACGCCAAAACCGGCGAAACGGCGAAGAAGCGCTCGATCTGGAGCTACCTGACCTTCGGCCTGTTCGACTGAGCGCAGCGTGACTGAACGAGGGAGGCTACGGCCTAATGTCTGTCAGTTAAGCGTCGACGCTGCCAATGGGTAGGAGCGGCGCCCCGCCGCGAACCAGGGCGATACGCGATTGAAAAGCTTCGCCCCGGGGCGGGGCTCCTACGAAAGACCGCTTTGGCAAGCTTATCTGATCGGCATTGGGCTACGGCCTCCCTTTTTCATGGCTCTTCGCGTTATCGCGGGGAAGATACGCTTGACACCGGACTGGCAAGTTTGTGTGCCTAGCGCTTACTGACTTAGCACTATCCATTACCGCGTCGCCTGAACGTTTGGGTTGCGCCCCTTACGGGCGCCACACCTTTCTTGCTTGCCCAAGAAAGGTGTGCCAAAGAAGGGCACCCCGACATCCGGGTTTCGCTACGCGAAACTTCCCTCGTTCCGGCGCCGCTCCGGGGGCCGGCTTACATGGGCCATCCTTGGCCCATTAAGCGGGGCCGCCATCGGTATCTCGCCGCATCCATGCGGCTCGCTCCCCTACGCAACACCTCCACTCGGCCTCCTGAAGGGGACCAGGTCGCGAGCTTGCGACATCTCTGGAAGATCAAAGTCGGTAGCGTTTGGCTTTTGCTCTTGACGCACGTTCTCACAGACGACGCCAAAGTCCCCTTCAGTAGGCCGAGTGGAATCGCCGTGGAAGGGGTTGAGCGACATGGATGTCGCGAGAGCCACGATGGGCCAGGGACGGCCCTTCGTGGCGAGCCCCTGGAGCGGTGATGGAGCGAGGGAACCCCGGCGCAGCAGGGCGGGGGCGCCTAGCTCGGATGGTGGGGTGCCCTTCTCTTTGCTTACTTTCTTTGCACAAGCAAAGAAAGTAAGTCGCCCGTAAGGGGCGAAACCCATCAGGTCAGGCGGCGTGCTAATGGATAATGCCAATTCATCGACAGCTAACACGTAGTTGCCAGTCCAGTATCAACCCGCACTTTCCCCAAAATATGCGAAGAACCTTTTTCATGCCCAGTATTTCAGACCTGCAACCATCAACCACCCTGCCGCGAGGAAACAGCTCACACGCTGCCTTCGCTGCACTGTGCCGATGCACTCGGCTTGGCTAAACTGCCGACTTTCAACGAATAAAAGAGCACGATATGGGTCTTTTCCGCCTGCTGTTCTGGGTCGCCATCATCTTTGCCGCGATCTGGATCTGGCGCCGCTTCATCAGCCAGCCCAAACGCACGCGCGCAACCGAGGACGCCGCCGCGCCCATGGTTCGCTGCGCGCACTGTGGCGTGCACATCCCCAAGGCCCAGGCACTCAGCCAGGATCAGCAGTGGTACTGCAGCCAGGCTCACCTCGAACAAGGTCCGCGCACCGGTGAACGCTGATAGCAGCACGCCGAGCGGCACTCAGGCTCGCCGGATTCTCCGGCTTTACCATCTTTATCGCCTGAGTATCGGCCTGGCCCTGGTTCTGCTGATTTCCAGCAACCTCGACGAGCAGTTTTTCGATGTCGTGCATATCGAGCTGTTTCGTACAGGCAGTTGGGTCTACCTGATCCTCAACATCTTCATCGCCGTGCTGGTCCATCGGCCCAAGCACCTGATGCAGCTGTTCAGCCTGGCGCTGGTCGATGTGATCTTTCTCTCGGCCCTGTTCTATGCAGCCGGCGGTACACCCAGCGGTATCGGTAACCTGCTGGTGGTCGCTGTAGCCATCGCCAACATCCTGCTGCGCGGCCGCGTTGGCCTGTTGATCGCCGCCATCGCCGCGATAGCGCTGATCTACCTGACCTTCTACCTCAGTCTCAGCCACCCGGCCGCCGCTGCCCAATACGTGCAGGCCGGCGCCCTCGGCGCGCTGTGTTTCGCTGGCGCGTTATTCATCCAGGGCATCACCCGACGCCTGCAGATCAGTGAAACCCTGGCCGAAAAGCGTGCAGCCGACGTAGCCAACCTCGAAGAGCTCAATGCGCAGATCCTGCAACGCATGCGCACCGGCATCCTGGTGCTCGACACCCAACACCGCGTGCTGCTGGCCAATCAGGGGGCAACGCAGCTACTGGGCCGTGGCGAACTGACCGGCAAGATCATCGACCCACACTGCCCCGAGCTGGTCAAACGCCTGCAGCAGTGGCTGCACAACCCGACGCTGCGCCCGGAAAGCCTGCAGGCGCAGGTCGATGGCCCGGTGTTGCAACCGAGCTTCATCTCCCTGCAACGCGACGGCCAGCAACATATTCTGGTGTTTCTCGATGACATCTCGCAGATCGCCCAGCAGGCCCAGCAACTCAAGCTGGCCTCGCTGGGCCGCCTGACCGCCGGCATCGCCCACGAAATTCGCAACCCGCTCGGCGCCATCAGCCATGCCGCGCAGTTGTTGCAGGAATCGGAAGACCTGCAAGGCCCGGATCAGCGCCTGGCGCAGATCATTCAGGATCACTCCAAACGCATGAACCTGGTGATCGAGAACGTCCTGCAGCTCTCGCGCCGGCGCCAGGCCGAACCGCAACTGCTCGACCTGAAATACTGGCTACACCGCTTCGCCAGCGAATTTCGCAGCTCGGCACCGGCTGACCGGCAGATCCACCTGGAAACCCAGGGCGGCAGCCTGCAGACGCGCATGGATCCACACCAGTTGAACCAGGTACTGACCAATCTGGTACAAAACGGCCTGCGCTACAGCGCCCAGAAGCACCGGCTCGGCCAGGTCTGGCTACGCCTGTTTCGCGACCCGGTCAGCGATCTGCCGGTTCTGGAGATTCTCGACGATGGCCCCGGCGTGCCGCCCGAACAGGAGCAGCACATCTTCGAGCCCTTCTACACCACCGAGAACAAAGGCACCGGCCTCGGCCTGTATATCTCCCGTGAGCTGTGCCAGAGCAACCAAGCCCGCCTGGACTATAAACCTCGCGAAGGGGGCGGCAGTTGCTTCCGCATCACCTTCGCCCATCCGCGCAAACTGAGCTGAGCATGAACCGTCAGAGAGCCCTGATCGTCGACGACGAACCCGATATCCGTGAGCTGCTGGAAATCACCCTCGGACGCATGAAGCTGGACACCCGCAGCGCCCGCAACGTCAAGGAAGCGCGTGAATGGCTGGCGCGCGAGCCATTCGACCTGTGCCTGACCGACATGCGCCTGCCCGATGGCACCGGCCTGGATCTGGTGCAGCACATTCAACAACGTCATCCACAGGTACCCGTGGCGATGATTACCGCCTACGGCAGCCTGGACACCGCGATCAACTCGCTCAAGGCCGGCGCCTTCGACTTTCTGACCAAGCCGGTGGACCTCGGCCGCCTGCGCGAACTGGTCGCCACGGCCCTGCGCATTCGCGCGCCCGAGGGCGAGGAACCCCCGGTCGACAGCCGCCTGCTCGGCGATTCGCCACCGATGAAAGCGCTGCGCAAGCAGATCCTGAAACTTTCACGCAGCCAGGCGCCGGTCTACATCAGCGGCGAATCGGGTAGCGGCAAGGAACTGGTGGCCCGTCTGATCCATGAGCAGGGTCCGCGCGTCGAGCAGCCCTTTGTTCCGGTCAACTGCGGCGCGATTCCCTCGGAACTGATGGAAAGCGAGTTCTTCGGCCACAAGAAAGGCAGCTTCACCGGTGCCATCGAAGACAAGCAGGGCCTGTTCCAGGCCGCCAATGGCGGCACCCTGTTCCTCGACGAAGTCGCCGACCTGCCGCTGCCGATGCAGGTCAAACTGCTGCGAGCCATCCAGGAAAAGGCCGTGCGCGCCGTCGGTGGCCAGCAGGAAGTGGTGGTGGATGTGCGCATCCTCTGCGCCACCCACAAGGATCTCGCCGCCGAAGTGGCCGCCGGCCGCTTCCGTCAGGACCTCTACTACCGCCTCAACGTCATCGAACTGCGCGTCCCGCCGCTGCGCGAGCGCCGCGAAGACATCGCACAACTGGCCAATGCGATGCTCGCTCGCCTGGCCGACGGCACCGGCCTTGCCGCTGCCAAACTGCACCCCGATGCCCTGGAAAAGCTCAAGAACTACCGTTTCCCCGGTAACGTGCGCGAGCTGGAAAACATGCTCGAACGTGCCTATACCCTCTGCGAAGACGACCAGATCACGCCCAGCGACCTGCGCCTGGCCGACGCCAGTGGCCCCAGCAACGAAGGCGGCGAAGCCAGCCTGGCGCAGATCGACAACCTCGAGGACTACCTCGAGGACATCGAACGCAAACTGATCATGCAGGCACTGGAAGAAACCCGCTGGAACCGCACGGCCGCGGCTCAGCGCCTGGGCCTGACCTTCCGTTCGATGCGCTATCGACTGAAGAAGCTGGGTATCGATTGACGCCCAGCCTTCGTATCACCCAAGCCGCCCTGCCGGGGCATAAGGCGCCGGATCGATGATCGGCTCGCGCCCGAGCATCAGGTCGACCAACAGCTGACAGGAGGCCGGCGCCAACACCAGGCCATTGCGAAAATGCCCGCAATTGAGCCAAAGCCCAGGATGCGAAGGCAGCTCGCCGATAAAGGGAATGCCTTCCGGCGAGCCGGGCCGCAAACCGGCCCAGTGCCCCACCACTTCGGCGTCCTTGAGCGCAGGCAGCAACTCCTCAGCCGAAGCCTTGAGGCTGGCCAGCGCGCTGTCGGTCGGCGTCTTGTCGAAGCCGGAGTACTCCAGCGTGCTGCCGACCAGAATATGGCCGTCGCGCCGGGGGATCGCATAACGCCCCTTGGCCAGCACCATGCTCGGCAGAAAATCCTCGGCGCACTTGTAAAGGATCATCTGCCCTTTCACCGGCTCGACCGGCAACTCCAGACCAAGCGTTCTGAGCAGCTCGCCGCTCCAGGCGCCAGCAGCGAGCACCACGCGATCAGCACGAATCTCGCCGTCGGCCGTAGTCACTCCGCGAATCCGCCCGCCATCCTGAACAAACCCGGTGACTGGACAATGCTCACGCAACTCCACACTCGGCATGGCCGCCAAAGCGGCTCGCAACGCCTTGACCAACCTGGGGTTACGCACATTGGCCACACCTGGCATATGAATGGCGCGTCCGAACCCGCCGCCCAGCACTGGTACACCCCGATAAGCCTCGGCGATATCCACCGAAAACAGCGGACGCCTCTCACGCGCCGCCCAAGCCAGCGCCTCGGCCTCGTCATCGAGATCCAGCCAATACAACCCGGTGACATGCACCTCGGGATCGACGCCGGTGTCTTCCAGCAACTGCTGCGCAAAACCCGGATAGAAATCCTGCGACCAATGCGCCAACGCCGTCACCGCCGCGCTGTAGCGCCAGGGGTAAAGCGGAGAAACGATACCGCCGCCGGCCCAGGAGGATTCGCGGCCGACACGCCCGGCCGACTCGAGTAGAACCACATTAGCCCCTGTAGCTGCCAGAAGACGGCAACTCAGAAGCCCCAACACGCCCCCGCCAACGATAACCACTCGATTCACAACCAATCCTTTTCAAATACCTGACGCAGGTTATTTGACACAGCGTCATTCTGAACTAAATAAATCTAGAGCCAGGAAGGCCCTATCTCATGCAAAAGGAAAATTGCCATGCTGCGACATCATCACCAGCACGCCCAGACTCTCCCCGAGCTACTTATTACGCTGAGCATACTCACAATCGTCATCGGCTTCGTTACGCCTGCCGTCGGCTCCCTGCTGCAGAAAAACAGGCACACCAGTGAAATCAACCAGCTACATGCAAGCCTGAATTTCGCCCGTAGCATGGCAATACAGACTCGCACGATGGTCAGCCTCTGCGCTGGGGATCATTCCTGCGAAGACTCACGTAATTGGCAAGGCAGAATTCTGATCTTCGTCGATAAAAACCGAAATGGCGCTCTGGATGACGACGAGCAATTGCTGAAAGCCATGGATATCAATCCACGTCATAGATGGCACTGGAGCAATTTTCGTCAACAGACTTACATGAGCTTTCGCCCCGACGGCATGACCCATAGCCTAAACGGCACCTTCACGTTGTGCGACCAACAACTGGCAATCAAAGGGCTCGTGATCAACATCACAGGCAGAGCGATAACCAGCCAACAAGCCGATCCCGACAAGTGTCAGGGATAGCCGTTCACCCTGACGAAGCGACCAGATATCAAGGTTTGCTTCTTACCAGGTAAAAGCCTTGAGATGCTTTACTGGTCGATATTTCCGGGACCGGTCATGCACTACTCCAGAGCCTTCACCCTGATAGAGCTCATGGTCACACTTGCCGTACTGGCAGTGGTCATTAGCCTCGCCGCACCATCATTCAGCAACATGCTGCAGGAAAACCGCCTCGCTGCCATGAGCAACGAGCTGCAAGGGGCACTACAGCTAGCCCGATCCGAAGCGGTCAAGCGCCGCGCAAACGTCACTCTGTGCCGTAGCAACGCCGATCAGACTGCCTGCGACAATGGAACCGACTGGGCTGGAGGCTGGATGATGATCGTAGGAACTGAGGTACTCAAAGTCTGGGATCCTATCCAAGGAGCCGTAGTTACCGGCCCGAACAGCGGCATTGTATTTCGCAGCAACGGTATGGCATCTGCGCAAAGCTGGACAGTTACTCATTCATCCTGCAGCGGTCAGCAAAAACGAACCATATCCGTTAATGCTACTGGCAGCACCACCCTTGCAAAAGGCGACTGCTAAATGATCAAGTCCATCGCCCGGCACCAAGAGGGTGCCACTTTGATCGAAGTCCTGATAGCCATCGTAGTGCTCTCCATCGGCCTACTAGGCCTTGCCGGGCTCCAGGTCACCAGCGTGCAGAGCAATCACAGTGCTTACCAACGCTCGCAGGCAACCTTGTTGGCTTACGACCTGGCTGATCGCATGCGTGCGAACCGCACCGAGGCACTGACCAACGCCTACGTAATCGCAACATTTCCCACGTCCTCCAGCAGCAATGCTGTGACAGGTACACAAGCAGCCAAAGACAAAGCTGAATGGCTCAATAACTTGGCCCGCAGCCTGCCCAATGGAACTGGCAGAGTCCAGAAGACCGGCAATCTGGTCACCATCGAAGTGCGCTGGAATGACAATCGTGGCCGCATCGCGAAGAGCGATGCAGTTGCGGATGCAGATACGATCTTCACCTACCGGACAGAAATATGATCAGCCCCTTTCCCAAACGCCAGGCGGGACTCTCGCTGGTCGAACTGATGATCGCCATCACACTGAGTCTGTTGCTGATCGCTGGGGTCCTGCAGATCTTTCTTTCAAGCAAGCAGACCTATGCCACCAACAACGCTCTTTCGCGAGTTCAGGAAAGCGGCCGCTTTGCCATGGACTTCTTGACTCAGGATATTCGTAACACTGGTTATAAAGGCCAGTGCCTCGGCCAGCCACTCACCCACGGTACCATTGACATACTCTGGCGCCTGGATAATCCAATTGAGGGCTGGAATAACATCTCGAACAAGCAGCCTACACATCTCACAGACACACCGGTAACTGGTACCGATACCATTCGGATCAAGCTCGCAGCCGGCCCTGGTGAAGTCCAGGCCGCAAGCGGAAATACTGCTGCCAACAACACCATCAGCCTTGGTGCCAATACATCAGGGGTTGCACAGCACGCCATAACCCTGATTTCCGATGCTATCGCCTGCGATTTATTCCGCAACACTGCCACGAGCAATGCCACATCCGTTGCCAAAGCAGCCGGCGTCAACTGGACGCATAACTACACCGGCAGTACTGAAGTGCTACCCCTGCAAAACGCCACTTATTACATCAGGGCCAACGCAGGGAGACCCAACTCACTCGTCAGACAACGCCTATCTACGAGCACCACTGATCCAGTGTGGGTTACCGAAGAACTGGTTGACGGTGTTCAAGACATGCAGATTCTATACGGTATCGCAGGAGCTAATCGTCAAGTTAGCGATTATGTAACAGCCAACAATGTTACCAACTGGGACAACGTCGTAGCCGTTCGCATCAACCTGCTCGTGGTAAGCGCAGATACTAATGTCGTCCCCGAAAATCAGGTCATCGCCTTCAACGGGGCCGACGTCACGATTGCCAATCGTCGTCTGGCCCAGGTTTTCTCCACCACCATCGGCATCCGGAACCGTCTGCCATGAATAACTTTCACTACTCTCCCCGACAGCAAAGAGGAGCAATATTGATCGTCGCCCTGATCATGTTGCTACTGCTTACCATCATCGGCCTCAGCAGCATGCGTGGCACCTCATTACAGGAAAACATGGCCGGCAACATGCGTGATGGCAACCTTGCACTACAGGCCTCCGAGGCTGCATTGAGAAAAGCGGAGGAAGTGGTAGTTGCGAAGTTTCTCGCAGGCTCATTGAACACCTTGGAAACCGCAGCACAAACAGGCACCTACGCCGATTTTCCGGAAACTGCCAAAGTTCCCGAATATAAAATTACGCTAATGGCCAAAATTCGTACGAGCACCGAGGCTGGAGCCCCTATCGATGATGAAGGCGCCCTGGTAAGGGTCGAGTCGGACGGTTACGGCCGCAGCACCAAGAGCGACAACACCCCAAGCGCACATACCCAACTCCGCTCCACCTTTCTGGTCGAGCAGTAATCGATTCTGCTCGAACAATATTTAACGGAGTTTCTATAATGAATTCTCGCCAAATAACACTGAACACTTTGAAAACCAACGCCAGTTTCTTACTGACACTTTGCATCGCTATAGCTGCAACACCTGCCCAAGCTACCGTAGCGCAAGCCCCCTTGCTACTCGGAGGCGGCAACGTGCCTGGCAACCTGGCTCTGGTGCCATCGGTTGAATTCCCAACAGTCATCAGCGTGGCTAACATCAGCAACACTTATAGCCATAGCGCTACGTATACCGGCTACTTCGACAGTGAAAAATGCTACGAATATAATCGCCAGCAAATAACACATGTTTTCTTTGGAACCATCAGTGGCAATGACGGCGGGGGCTACTTTACCCCAACGCGCTGGAGTCGAACTTGCAACGGTGCTAAGGAATGGAGTGGAAACTACCTGAACTGGGCTACCACCCAGACCATTGATCCATTTCGCATGGCTCTGACCGGTGGCTATAGGGTAGTGGACACAACATCCCAGACTATCTTGGAAAAAGCGACCCGCGCAGGCCGGACCAACTATTTCCCTGACAGACAGGTAACTGGGGACGCCACGATTACTAATATCTCACCCTATACCAGCGGCACCTTGGCAAGCTCTGTCACTAGCGCCAATAGCAATGCGAGCAGCGCCATTCAAAATTATCAGAAGAATAAAACCCTAAGAATCACCAACCACAATAATACTGCTTACTTCTCCGTCCGGGTGGAAGTCTGCAAGAATGAAGCATTGCTTGAAGCCAACTGCGTTCGTTATGGCAACATTTGGAAGCCTGAAGGGCTTATCCAACGCTATGCCAATGATATTCGCTACAGCGCGTTCAGCTATTTGAACATTGACGGCAATACCCGCAATGGTGGCGTATTGCGCGCCCAGCAAAAATATGTCGGGCAAAACATGCGCGTTCCCGGCGCATCCGGAGTGTCGACCAATCCTGACGCAGAATGGAGCCCCACTACCGGAATCATCTATGCAAACCCTCATAACGATGCCACTGGCAATAGCGGCGTAATAAACTATATCAATAAATTTGGCGAACTCACCAACGTACACAAGTCCAACGACCCTGCCAGCGAGCTTTATTATACAGCCCTTCGCTATTTCAAGAATCAGGGAAATATTGCCGCCTATTCAAATACGACCGATGAAGCACAGAAGGATAAGTTCCCCGTCATAACCGACTGGTCGGACCCTATTCAATATGCTTGCCAGAAAAACGTCATTTTGGGCATTGGCGACGTAAATACCCACGAGGACCGGGACCTTCCCCACTCGGATGACGCCCTAAACGTCAATGCTTACACGCAGAAAGTATTCGACCTAGAAGGTGTTAACAAAACGGCCAACAGCGTATTCACTGGGCGTGGAAACTCTGCTTATATAGCCGGCCTAGCCTACTATGCCAATACCACGGACATTCGCAGCAACATCGCTGGCAAACAGACCGTGTCTACCTATTGGGTTGACGTACGTGAAGATCGAATTTTGGAGGGCAAAGCTAACAACCAATACTGGTTGGCCGCCAAGTATGGCGGTTTCAAGGTCCCGACCGACTTCGGCGCAGCGTTGTCTCGCACTTCTGCACTGGATCAAGCCTGGTGGTACACCACCAGCGATATGCTGGCACTGGGTCTCGATGGCAACGGCGGTACCGAGAGGCGCCCTGATAATTTCTTCGTTGCCAGTGACGCAACCAACATGGTCGAAGGTCTGAGAAAGGCCTTCGCACAGATTTCCAACGAGGTACAAAGCACGACAGCATCTTTGGCGACCAACTCCACCCGACTGGAAACCGATACTGCAGTCTTCCAGTCGCGTCTGGATAGCCGCTTCTGGAGTGGTGATCTGCTGGCCCGGCGAGTCGGCAGTAATGGCGTAGTGGAGAGCAATGCGGCCTGGAGTGCCGCTCAAAAGCTCGATAGCCTCAGCTCCGTCGACTCACGCAAGATATTCACTTCCACTCCTGCAACTACCGCAGGGGCTTCGAATGAGCTGATCACTAGCACGGGGGTTAATTTCACCTGGAACTCTTTAAGCAACGCTCAGCGGGCTCTTCTTCAGCGCACAGGTGAATCCACAACGACTATTGCGGAAAATCGTCTGGCCTATCTGCGGGGCGACCGCACAAACGAGATCACCGCAGAAGACCGCACCAAACCTTTCCGTCAGCGGGGTAGCCGCCTCGGTGATATCGTGAACTCGGATCCGCAGTTCATTCACAATCAGGACTTTGGTTATTCACGGCTTAGCTGGAGCAACGGCGCAGTAGGTACCGCCTACACAGCCTTCCGCGCCACCGATGCTTACAAAACGCGCCCCCCCATGGTCTTGGTCGGAGCCAACGATGGGATGCTGCACGGCTTCGATGCCCGTGTAGGCACTACCGATGCCACCAATGGCGGCAACGAACTTTTCGCCTATGTGCCCAATAGCGTGTTCGGCAACCTGATCAATTTGACCGATCCCGCATACTCCCATCGCTACTACGTGGATGGCACCCCACGCGCCTCCGACGTCTATATTAATGGCGGCTGGAAAACGATGGTCGTAGGCACAACAGGCGCTGGCGGCAAGAGCGTATTCGCTCTCGACATCACCAACCCCGGCAACATGGGCAGCAACAGTGTCATGTGGGAGTTCAGCCACCCTGATATGGGTTACACCATGGGCCAACCAGCCCTGGTTGCCCTGCCCAACCAGAAGTTTGGCGTTATCGTCAGCAGCGGCTATCACGACAGCGCACCGGCAAACGGTAAGGTATGGATCCTGGATGCAGCTAACGGCAGCATCATTCGTCAGTTTGAGCTGGCTACCACCGGCAACCTGGGCTCGCCACTGGCCTCCGACACCAATT
This sequence comes from Pseudomonas sp. GD03919, assembly GCF_029814935.1. NCBI lineage: Bacteria > Pseudomonadati > Pseudomonadota > Gammaproteobacteria > Pseudomonadales > Pseudomonadaceae > Pseudomonas > Pseudomonas sp. GD03919. Next base: position 1,058,231 of record NZ_CP104582.1, on the reverse strand, counting down.
ATGATCAGGTCGCTGACCGCATCTACATCGGTGATACCTTGGGCAATGTCTGGCGTATCGACCTGGATGGAAGCACCCCGTCAGCATGGGGAATTCCCAGCACCCTGGGTAGCAGTCCGCTGTTCATCGCCAAAGACGGCAGCGGCAACCGCCAGGCCATCACCGCGCCTCTGTCGTCGGCATTCAACGACAAGAACGAGCATATGGTGCTCTTTGGTACCGGTAGTTTCTATCGCAACGGCGATAATGAAATACCCACCAACCCGCGCGTTGAAAGTTTCTATGGTGTTATCGACCGAGGCACAGCTATTGACGGACGCAGCACTCTACTCAAACAGGCCGTGCTCAAGGAGGACACCGTCAACGGTAAGCGCGTACGCGCCATCACCAACAATGCGCTGACCACCCAGAATGGCTGGTACATTGATCTTGGTTGGCTTGAAGGTACCGGCGCAACTGGCGCCAAAGGCGAGCGGGTCATTAGTAAGGCGACCTTGCGTACCGATCGAGTGATCTTCACCACCATGACTCCATCAGCAGACCCTTGTGCAGCCGGCGGCACCAGCTTCATCATGGCAATGAACCTGTCCAGCGGCTCACGCTTGAACTATGTCTACTTCGACAGTTCCGGTGACGGAAAACTGGATGCGGGAGATACCACCACGATCGGCAATGATCAGAATATTCCTTGGTCGGGCATTTCAGACACTGGTGACGGGGTGGTCAAGGGCGTAACCCCGCTCTATAAATGGCTGTGCTTCGCTGGCTCCAGCGGTGCCACACCACAGTGTATCCCCGTTGCTGGATCGCAACGTTTTGGCCGCCACTCCTGGCGCGAAGTGAGGAACGACTGATGTTTTGTAAAACGAACCACGCCGCGAGCTGGCGCAGCAAAAACTCTGGCTTTACCCTGATCGAGGTGATGATCGTGGTGGCGATCATCGGCATCATCGCCGCCATCGGCTATCCGTCCTACCAGGAGCACGTGCGCAAGACCAAACGCGCCGATGCCCAAAGCGCACTGATGGAGTTGGCGCAGTTCATGGAGCGCTACTACACCGCTAATGGTAGATACCTGACGAGTACCAACGCAGCGCCTACCCTACCCTTCACCGAAGCTCCCAAGGATGGGGCGAGCAAGTCTTACGACCTGGCCTTTGCCGCGAGCTCGCCGACGGCGAATAGTTACACCCTGCAAGCGACCCCGAAAAACAGTATGGCAGGCGACAAATGCGGCACCTTGACGCTAACCAACACGGGCGCGAAAGGCCAAGCGGTGGGAGCCACTATGGCAGACTGCTGGAGGCGTTAATCGCTAGAATAAAAAGGTCGGCAATCGCCGATCTTTTTTGTCATCCGCGTCAAGCCGCTATAGCGCCTTAACCCGCAACTCCTTCGGCATCGAAAACGTAATGTTCTCCGGCCGCCCATCCAACTCCGTCTCCCCTTCTGCACCCCAAGCACTTAACTGATCGACAACCCCGCGCACTAACACTTCCGGGGCGGAGGCACCTGCGGTGATGCCGACGCCATTCACACCTTCGAACCACTCATGCTTGAGATCTTCGGCGCCGTCGATCAGGTAGGCCGGGGTGCCCATGCGCTCGGCCAGTTCGCGCAGGCGGTTGGAGTTGGAGCTATTCGGGCTGCCGACGACCAGCAGCACGTCGCACTCGCTGGCCAGTTGCTTGACCGCATCCTGGCGATTCTGGGTGGCGTAGCAGATGTCATCCTTGCGTGGGCCGCCGATAGCCGGGAACTTGGCGCGCAGGGCATCGATCACCTTGCTGGTGTCGTCCATCGACAGGGTGGTCTGGGTCACGAACGCCAGGTTTTCGGGATTACGCACCTGCAGATCGGCGACGTCGGCCTCGTCTTCCACCAGGTAGATGGCGCCGCCGTTGCTGGCGTCGTACTGGCCCATGGTGCCTTCGACTTCCGGGTGGCCTTCGTGGCCGATCAGGATGCACTCGCGGCCTTCACGGCTGTAGCGCACCACCTCCATATGCACCTTGGTCACCAGCGGGCAGGTGGCGTCAAACACCTTGAGGCCACGTCGCGCCGCCTCGTCGCGCACGGCCTTGGACACGCCATGGGCACTGAAGATGACGATGACATCATCCGGCACCTGATCCAGCTCCTCGACGAATACCGCGCCGCGGGCACGCAGGTCCTCGACCACGAACTTGTTGTGCACCACTTCATGGCGCACGTAGATCGGCGGGCCGAAGACTTCCAGGGCGCGGTTGACGATTTCGATGGCACGGTCGACGCCGGCGCAGAAGCCACGGGGATTGGCGAGTTTGATATGCATGTTGATTGTCTCGATTTACACCGCGCATTGAATGCAGAGTGATTCAAAGGCTCAAGGATATTCTTGGCGAGAATGAAGGACGCTGACCACTTCTATGCACTCGGCCGCCACCCTGTAGACCAAGACATAGTTGGGATGGGCGACCAGCTCGCGAGTGCCGGGAACCCGACCGGAACGATACAGATAGGGGGTTCAGCCAACGGCAAGACGGCAGATTCAAGGTAATTCTTAAGCTGCCTGGCAGCCTGTGGGGCTTCATCAGCGATATAACGGATGATTTCCGCCAAGTCGGCTCTGGCGCTATCGCGCCAGATGATTGGCAACATCAGCCACGGCCTCGCTGCCGAGCTTCAGCCTGAACAATGATGGCTTCCATTTCTGCCATCACTTGGTCATGCGGAACACCAGGACGCGAGTCATCCAAAGACTCCTTTACCTTGCGGCGAAACCAGCGATCATGACTATCCGCCTGCTCCTGCGTCTCGAACTCCGACACGATGGGGGAAAGTTGCACACTCATAAGGGCGGCCTCCGTGTTAGAGGTTCAGTCTACACCGCATCCAGCGCCTTGACCTCGATGATTTCCACATCGAATTGCAGCACCTTGCCAGCCAGCGGGTGGTTGAAGTCGATGGTCACCTGCTGCTCGTCGAAAGCTTTGACCACCCCCGGCAGCTCGGCATTGGCGGCGTCGTTGAAGATCACCAGCAGGCCTTCGGAGAGCTCCATGCCGTCGAACTGGCTACGCGGCATGATCTGCACGTTTTGCGGGTTGGGCTGGCCGAAGCCCTGCTCCGGCTGTACCTGCACGATGCGCTTGTCGCCGGCCTTGAAGCCGTACAGCGCCTGCTCGAAACCGGGCAGCAGATTGCCGTCGCCGACTTTGAAGGTCGCCGGCTGTTTGTCGAAGGTACTATCGACCACATCGCCGTTTTCCAGCTTGAGGGCGAAGTGCAGGGTCACTTCCCTGTCCGGACCGATGCGTACGTCTGTCATTGCGCAGCCTCCTTCGCCGGCTTGTCGCTCTTGAACATGTCCAGCGCCAGCAGGATGGCGCCGATGGTGATGAAGGTGTCAGCCAGGTTGAACGCCGGGAAGAACCAGCGGCTCTGCCAGTGCACCAGGATGAAGTCGACCACATGGCCGAGCACCACGCGGTCGTACAGGTTGCCCAGCGCGCCACCCAGGACCATGGCCAGGGCCACGGCCAGCAGGGTCTCATGACGCTTGAGGCGCTTGAGCCAGATCACCAGCACGACGCTGACGACGATGGCGATGGCGGCGAAAAACCAGCGCTGCCAGCCGGAGGCATCGGCCAGGAAACTGAATGCCGCGCCGGTGTTGTAGGCCAGGGTCCAGTCGAAGTAGCCCGGAATGACTTCGATGCGCTGGTACATGCTCAGCGCGCCCTCGAAGATGTCCTTGGTCACCCGGTCGGCGACCAGGATCAGCAGGCTCAGCAGCAGCCAGGGCAGATGCCCGAAACGCGAGGACTCAGGCATGCTTGCGTACCTCACCTTCACCTTCGATGTTGCTCACGCAACGGCTGCACAGCTCCGGATGATCAGCATGGCTGCCGACATCGGCGCGGAAGTGCCAGCAACGGCCACACTTGGCGTGGGCGGACTTGAGGATCTTCAGCTTCAGGCCCTCGACCTCGGTCACCACCGCATCGGCCGGCGCATCGGCCAGCGGCGCAGTCTGCGCCGCCGAGGTGATCAGGGCAAAGCGCAGCTCGTCGCCGAGCTTGGCCAGATCGGCCTGCTTGGCGTCGTCACAGAACAGGGTCACTTCAGCCTGCAGGCTGGCACCGATGGCCTTGGCCGTGCGCAGGTTCTCCAACTCCTTGTTCACGGCCGCCTTGACCGCCATGACGCGATCCCAATACGCACGATCCAGCTCGAAGCCTTCCGGCAGGCGCTGCAGACCGGCGTACCAGGTATTGAGCATCACCGACTCGTTGCGCTCGCCCGGCAGGAACTGCCAGATTTCCTCGGCGGTGAAGGCCAGGATCGGCGCGATCCAGCGTACCAGCGCCTCGCTGATGTGGAACAGCGCACTCTGGCAAGAGCGACGCGCCACGCTGTCGGCGGCGGTGGTGTATTGGCGGTCCTTGATGATGTCCAGGTAGAAGCCGCCCAGCTCCTGCACGCAGAAGTTGTGCACCTTGGAGTAGACGTTCCAGAAGCGGTAATCGGCGTAGGCTTCGATGATTTCTTCCTGCAGACGCAGGGCCGCGTCGACGGCCCAGCGGTCGAGGTCGAGCATCTGCTCGGGCTGCAGCAGATCCTTGGCCGGATCGAAGCCATTGAGGTTGGCCAGCATGAAGCGCGCGGTGTTGCGGATGCGGCGGTAGGCATCGGCGCTACGCTGCAGGATAACCTTGGACACGGCCATCTCGCCGGAATAGTCGGTGGAGGCGACCCACAGACGCATGATGTCGGCGCCCAGGCTGTCGTTGACTTCCTGCGGCGCAACCACGTTACCCAGCGACTTGGACATCTTGCGGCCGTTCTCATCGACCACGAAGCCATGGGTCAGCAGCGCCTTGTACGGCGCGTGGCCATCGATGGCACTGCCGGTCAGCAGGGACGAGTGGAACCAGCCGCGGTGCTGGTCCGAGCCTTCCAGGTACAGATCGGCGCGCGGGCCGTCGGTGTGGCCCATGTCGTGGGAGCCGCGCAGCACGTGCCAGTGCGTGGTACCGGAGTCGAACCACACATCGAGGGTGTCGTTGATCTTGTCGTAGTCAGCTGCTTCAGCGCCAAGCAGCTCGGCAGCGTCGAGCTTGAACCAGGCTTCGATGCCCTCTTGCTCGACACGCTTAGCGACCTCTTCCATCAGCTCGACGGTGCGCGGGTGCAGCTCGCCGGTGGCCTTGTGCAGGAAGAACGGGATCGGCACGCCCCAGTTGCGCTGACGCGAGATGCACCAGTCGGGACGACCGGCGATCATGCTGTGCAGACGCGCCTGGCCCCAGGCCGGGACGAACTGAGTCTGCTCGATGGCGGCCAGCGCACGCTCACGCAGGGGCGCACCTTGCTTCGGCTGAGTATCCATGCCGACGAACCATTGTGCGGTGGCGCGGTAGATCAGCGGTGTCTTGTGGCGCCAGCAGTGCATATAGCTGTGCTGGATCGGCTGGTGCTTGAGCAGCGCACCGACTTCGGCCAGCTTCTCGACGATGGCCGGGTTGGCCTTCCAGATGAACTGGCCGCCGAAGAACGGCAGGTCCGGGGTGTAGACGCCATTGCTCTGCACCGGACTGAGGATGTCGTCGTTGCTCATGCCATAGGCTTTGCAGGTGCGGAAGTCGTCCTCGCCATAGGCCGGCGCCGAGTGGACGATACCGGTACCGGCGCCCAGCTCGACGTACTCGGCCAGGTACACCGGCGAGAAACGCTCGTAGAACGGATGGCGGAAGCGGATCAGATCCAGCGCAGCGCCCTGCGCGGTAGCAATCACCTGACCTTGCAGGCCGTAGCGCTGCAGGCAGGATTCGACCAGTTCTTCAGCCAGCAGCAGGAGACGCTCGCCAGTGTCGACCAGCGCGTAGGTGAACTCGGGATGCACGTTGAGCGCCTGGTTGGCCGGGATGGTCCAGGGCGTGGTGGTCCAGATGACGATGGCAGTCGGCTTGCTCAACTCGCTGAGGCCGAAGGCGGCGGCCAGCTTGTCTGCATCTTCGATGGGGAAGGCAACGTCGATGGCATCGGACTTCTTGTCCTGATACTCCACCTCGGCTTCAGCCAGCGCCGAACCGCAGTCGAAGCACCAGTTCACCGGCTTCAGGCCTTTGAACACGAAGCCCTGCTTGACCATCTCGGCCAGGGCGCGGATCTCGCCGGCCTCGTTGGCAAAGTCCATGGTCTTGTACGGATTGTCCCAGTCACCCAGCACACCGAGGCGGATGAAGTCGGCCTTCTGCCCTTCGATCTGCTCGCCGGCATAGGTGCGGCAGCGCTCGCGGGTCAGGTCGGCCGGCTGATTCTTGCCGAAGGTGGTTTCGACCTTGTGCTCGATCGGCAGGCCGTGGCAGTCCCAACCCGGCACGTAGGGCGCGTCGAAGCCAGCCAGGGTCTTGGAGCGGGTGATGATGTCCTTGAGGATCTTGTTCACCGCATGACCGATGTGGATGCTGCCGTTGGCATAGGGCGGGCCGTCGTGCAGGACGAACTTCGGCCGATTTTCGCCAATCTTGCGCAGCTTGCTATACAGGCCAATCTCGTTCCAACGCTGCAGGGTCTGCGGCTCGCGTTGCGGCAGGCCGGCCTTCATCGGGAACTGGGTATCGGGCAGGTTCAGCGTGGCTTTGTAGTCGGTCATTTCGGGCTCTTCATCAGCGGGTGGCTCTGCCAATATTCACGGGCAGCGGCGATATCGGCGGCAATCGCCGCCTTCAAGGCCTCCAGCGAGGCGAAACGCTGCTCATCACGCAGCTTGTGGTGGAAAGCCACCGAGAGACGCCGGCCATACAGATCGCCGGCAAAATCCAGAAGGTGCACTTCCAGATGGGCGCTGCCGTCACCGGCAACACTGGGGCGCACGCCGATATTGGCGACGCCCGGTTGAATCACGCCATCGATTTCGCAGCTCACCAGATACACGCCGGTCAGCGGTACCTTGCGCCGCTTGAGCTGGATATTGGCCGTCGGCGCATCGAGCTGGCGGCCGAGCTTCTGCCCGTGCAACACCCGCCCGGCGATGCGAAACGGCCGGCCGAGCAAGGCTTCAGCCAGTTCGAAATCGCCATCGGCCAGCGCCTGGCGCACGCGCGTGCTGCTGACCCGGCCACCGAGCACTTCGACGGTGGTCGAAGCATCGACGCTGAAGCCGTGGCGCTGGCCGGCGGTCTTGAGGAATTCGAAATCGCCGGCACGGTCGCAGCCGAAGCGGAAATCGTCGCCGATCTCCAGATCCTTCACGCCCAGGCCATCGACCAGCACACGCTGGACGAACTCGGCAGCCGACAACTCGCGCAAGCGGCGGTTGAAGGCCAGGCACAGCACCAGGTCGACGCCTTCGCCGGCCAGCAGGGCAAGCTTGTCACGCAGGCGAGTCAGACGCGCCGGCGCGGTGTCCGGGCCGAAGAACTCACGCGGCTGCGGCTCGAAGATCACCACGCAACTGGGCACGGCCAATTCCGCCGCGCGCTCGCGCAAGCGCGCCAGGATGGCCTGGTGCCCACGATGAACGCCGTCGAAATTACCGATGGTGACCACACAGCCCCGCGCCTGGGGCTGCAGGTTATGAAGACCTCGAACCAGCTGCATAGCACGCTTCTTGTTCACAAAGTGGCCGATTATACGCACAGCACGCCATGCACAACAGGCATCGTGACGCCTGAACCGCTACAAGGCCCGCCGGGCAAAATCGCGCGGACGAAAGCCCAATATCAGCAGCATGCCGAAGTAGGCGACCAGCCCAGCCGCTACCAACGCGCCGAGACGCAACAGGCGTACGAGCATTTCCCCTTCCGCCCAGGCTGGCATGACCTGCAGCAGCCCCAGCAACACGGCGACCATCACCGCCACCGCGACCACCAGCTTGAGCAGAAACAGCCCCCAGCCCGGCAGCGGCTGGAAAATATCGGCACGGCGCAACTGCCAGTACAACAGGCCGGCATTCAGGCAGGCCGCCAGGCTGATCGCCAGCGCCAAGCCGACGTGCGCCATGCCCAGGCCAAAGACGAACAGCGCATTCATCACCTGGGTCGCCAGCAGGCTGACCACGGCGATCTTCACCGGCGTCTTGATGTTCTGTTGGGCGTAGAAGCCCGGTGCAAGAATTTTCACCAGAATCAGTGCCAGCAGCCCGACCGCATAGGCCATCAGCGCCTGCTGGGTCATCAGCGAATCGTTGGCGGTGAATTTGCCGTACTGAAACAGCGAGACCACCAGCGGCTCGGCGAGAATCGCCAGCGCCAGGGTGCAAGGCAGCACCAGCAGAAAGCACAGACGCAGGCCCCAATCGAGCAGGCGACGGTACTCGTCGCGGTTCTTGCTCGCGTAGGTTTTCGAGAGTGCCGGCAGCAGGATGGTGCCCAGTGCCACGCCCAGCACGCCCGAGGGCAACTCCATCAGGCGATCGGCGTAGTACATCCAGGACACCGAGCCGGCCACCAGGAAGGAAGCGAAAATGGTGTTGATGATCAGCGAAATCTGACTCACCGAGACGCCGAAGATCGCCGGCCCCATCTGCTTGAGCACGCGACAGACGCCCATGTCACCGAAACTCAGGCGCGGCAGCACCAGCATGCCGACCTTCTTCAGATGCGGCAGTTGCCAGAGCAGTTGGGCCAGCCCGCCGACCAGCACCGCCCAGCCCAGCGCCATGATTGGCGGGTCGAAATAGGGCGTCAGAAACAGCGAGAAGACGATCATGCTGACATTGAGCAAGGTCGGCACGAACGCCGGCACCGAAAAACGGTTCCAGGTGTTGAGAATGGCCCCGGCCAGCGATGACAGGGAGATCAGCAATATATAAGGAAAGGTTACCCGCAGCAGATCGACCGTTAGCTCGAAACGCTCAGCCTCATCGGCAAAACCCGGCGCCGTAGCCCAGACGATCCAGGGCGCCGCGAGCACGCCGATGGCCGTGACCAGCGCCAGCACCAGGGTCAGCAAGCCCGAGACGTAGGCGATGAAGGTACGCGTGGCCTCCTCGCCCTGCTGCATCTTGTACTCGGCCAGGATGGGTACGAAGGCCTGGGAGAAGGCGCCTTCGGCAAAAATGCGGCGCAGCAGATTGGGCAGCTTGAAGGCCACCACGAAGGCATCCGACGCCACCCCGGCGCCAAAGGTGCGGGCAATGATGGTGTCGCGCACGAACCCCAGCACGCGCGACACCATGGTCAGTGAACTGACGGCAGCCAGGGACTTGAGCAGATTCATGGGGTATTTCGGCTTCCATAAAAAGGTGCAGTAGCGGACAATCCGCCGCCCAACGAAGGCGTCGAGTGTAGCGAGCCACCACTGGTCAGGCCAGCACAGGAAAGCGTCATCAGACTTGACAGCAGGCAGATGGATCGGCATGATTCGCGGCCTTATTTGTCGTAACCCCCCAGTTTTCGAGGAGCTTGACGGTGGCCAACTCACCTTCTGCCAAAAAACGCGCCAAACAGGCTGAGAAGCGCCGTAGCCATAACGCCAGCCTGCGCTCGATGGTTCGTACTTACATCAAGAACGTAGTCAAGGCTATTGCTGCCAAAGATCTCGAGCTTGCCAAAACCGCTTACACTGCAGCCGTTCCGGTCATCGACCGCATGGCTGACAAAGGCATCATCCACAAGAACAAAGCTGCTCGTCACAAGAGCCGCCTGAACGCGCACATCAAGGCGCTGGGCGAAGCTGCTGCCGCTTAATCGCGACAGGTTCTTGAAAAACCGACCCCTGTGGTCGGTTTTTTATTGTCCTGAGTTCACGACTCACAGGCCATAAAAATGGTTCTTCGCATTATCGCGGGGAAGATACGCTTGACACCGGACTGGCAAGTTTGTGTGCGTATCGCTTACTGACTTAGCACTATCCATTACCGCGTGTACTGAGCGTTTGGGTTGCGCCCCTTACGGGCGCCACACCTTTCTTGCTTGCCCAAGAAAGGTGTGCCAAAGAAGGGCACCCCGACATCCGGGTTTCGCTGCGCGAAACTTCCCTCGTTCCGGCGCCGCTCCGGGGGCCGGCTTACATGGGCCATCCTTGGCCCATGTAAGCCTCTTGCCGCATCCATGCGGCTCGCTCCCCTACGCAACACCTCCACTCGGCCTCCTGAAGGGGACCAGGTCGCGAGCTTGCGTAATCTCCACGTAATTAACCTCAGCGGCGTCTGGCTTTTGCTCTTTCACCGCGATCTCACAGACGACACCCAAGTCCCCTTCAGGAGGCCGAGTGGAATCGCCGTGGAAGGGGTTGAGCGACATGGATGTCGCGAGAGCCACGATGGGCCAGGGACGGCCCTTCGTGGCGTGCCCCTGGAGCGGTGATGGAGCGCGGGAACCCCGGCGCAGCTGGGCGGGGGCGCCTAGCTCGGATGGTGGGGTGCCCTTCTCTTTGGTTACTTTCTCTTGGGCAAGCAAGAGCTACGAAGCGCAGCGCAGTAACAGCCGTAGGCTGGCCCGAAGGGTGAGCGTAGCGAGTCAAGTGACTCGCCCGTAAGGGGCGAAACCTATCAGGCCAGACAACACGCTAAGGGATAGTGCCAAGTCATCGACAGCTAACACGTAGTTGCCAGTCCGGCATCAACCCGCACTTTCACCAAAATATGCGAAGAACCATAAAAATGCCCGCCTCCTCATCGGAGCGCGGGCATTTTTGCCTATACCCTCGACAGAATCAGCCGCGAGCCGCCTTGATCACGTCGATATAAGGCTCGGCATTACGCTGATCCTGAATCAGCGCGATGAAATCATTGCCCTGCGCATCGGTGGCCGAGAGGTCGTAGCCTTCGGCGACGAAGAAGCCCACGAAGCGCTCGAAATCATCGACACGCAAGCCGCGATAAGCCTTGACCAGCTTATGCAGCGAAGGCGGCGTAGTGTCCGCTGGCTCTACCGCCAGGAACAGCTTGATCGAGTCATCGCTGATTTCTTCGCCAATCACCTGCTTCTTGTCTTTACGCATCGCCCGCTCCCGCCAGCATTACAGAGGGCCGGCAGTGTACCGCCGCGCCACGCGCGGCTCAACGCGCAGCCCGTGCGCACAATCGACACAACAGCCGACCTAGGTCATGCCGCGCGGTGCAAGCCGGCCCCTATAATGCGTCAAGCCATTGGGGAGCCAGCATGTCACGTCCATCGTTACCGCTGTTCGCCGCCTGGCGCCAGACACGGCGCGCGGGATACTCCTGGAAGACCCTGCGCGGGGATCTGAGCGCCGGCCTGACGGTGGGTATCATTGCCATTCCACTGGCCATGGCGCTGGCCATCGCCGTAGGCGTGGCGCCGCAGCACGGCCTCTATACCGTGCTGATTGCCGCACCACTGATCGCGCTGTGCGGTGGCTCACGCTTCAATATTTCCGGCCCAACCGCTGCCTTCGTGGTGATTCTGCTGCCGATCACCCAGCAGTACGGCCTTGGCGGGCTGCTGCTGTGCACACTGATGGCTGGCGTGATCCTGATCCTCATGGGACTGCTACGCGCCGGACGCCTGATCGAGTTCGTGCCCTATCCGGTGACGCTGGGCTTTACCGCGGGCATCGGTATCGTCATCGCCGTTCTGCAGATCAAGGATCTGCTCGGCCTGCATCTGGCCAGCGCACCGCAACACTTGCTGGAGCAACTTAACCTGCTGGTTCGCGCCCTACCCAGCCTGCAGCCGGGCGACAGCCTGGTCGGTGCCGTATGCCTGGCCACGCTGCTGATCTGGCCACGCCTGGTACCGAAGATTCCTGCACACCTGGTCGCCCTGGCGATCGGCGCGCTCCTGGCACTGGCCCTGGAGCGCCTGGGGCTGCCCGTGGCGACATTGGGCGAGCGCTTCAGCTATCAACTCGACGGCATCGAATACCCCGGTATCCCGCCCTTCCTGCCGAGCCTGGCGTTGCCCTGGAACCTGCCGGGTGCCGACGGCCAGCCACTGGTGCTTTCATTCGAACTGATCCGCCAACTGCTGGCGCCGGCATTCGCTATCGCCATGCTCGGCGCCATCGAGTCATTGTTGTGCGCCGTCGTCGCCGACGGCATGACCGGCAGCAAGCATGACCCCAACGCCGAATTGATCGGCCAAGGCCTGGGTAATCTGGCCGCGCCCTTCTTTGGCGGCAACACTGCCACCGCCGCCATCGCCCGCACCGCCGCCAACGTGCGCGCCGGCGCCTTCTCGCCGCTGGCGGCATTGATTCACGCGGGCGTGGTGCTGGCAGCGATTCTGCTGCTGGCGCCGCTGTTCAGCTATCTGCCCATGGCTGCCCTGGCCGCACTGCTGTTGATGGTGGCGTGGAACATGAGCGAACCCCACCACGTCGCCCATACCCTGCGCATCGCCCCGCGCAGCGATATGCTGGTACTGCTCACTTGCCTGGTACTGACGGTGCTGTTCGATATGGTGCTGGCCGTGGGCGTGGGCCTCCTGCTGGCGGCCGGCTTGTTCATCAAGCGCATGAGCGAACTGACCGATACCGCCGCCCTGAACCGCCAGCAGCGAGAGGCGCTGCGAGACCTGCCCGAACATGTCCTGGCCTATGCGATTCGCGGCCCACTGTTTTTCGGCGCAGCGGAAAAGGCGCTGAGTGTACTGCGCCGCTTCACGCCGGGCGTGCGCGTGGTGATCGTCGACATTGGCGCCGTACCGCTGCTGGACATGACCGCCATCGCCGCGCTGGACAATGTGCTGCGTGACTATCGCCAGCAGGGCGTGGCGCTGATTCTGAGCGGGCCGACGGCGCAGGTACGCCTGCAACTACGGCGCGCCGGCGTGCGCAGCCACGAGGGCGAACTGGCTTATGCGCGGGATCTGCCGCACGCGCGGGAAAAGGCATTGCGCTGGTTGGGAGAGGCCTGAGGCCTTGGCCCGGATAACATCCTGGCACAGCGACCAAAGCAAACCCGGATTTCATCCGGGCTACACGCCAGGCGTCGACTGTTGGACCGGCGCCGGCATGTAGGAGCGGCGCCCCGCCGCGAAGCTGGGCGACACTGACATCAACAGCTTCGCCCCGGGGCGGGGCTCCTACGGAAAGCAGGTGTGTGAACCTGGTATCAGGCTTACAGCCCCTTGACCGCGTAGATGCCGGCGGCGTTGCGCCAGTAGCCCTTGTAGTCCATGCCGTAGCCGAAGATGTAGCGGTCGATGCACTGCAGGCCCACGTAATTGGCCTTCAGGTCCGGACGCGCCTTGCGCTCGTGCTCCTTGTCGATCAGCACCGCCGTGTGCACGGCACGCGCGCCGGCATGGCGGCAGAAATCGATGATCGCGCCGAGGGTATGCCCTTCGTCGAGGATGTCGTCGATGATCAGCACGTCGCGGTCGATGAACGACACTTCCGGCTTGGCCTTCCAGAACAGCTCGCCACCGCTGGTTTCGTTGCGATAACGGGTGGCGTGCAGGTAAGACGCTTCCAACGGGAAGTTCAGTTTGGTCAACAGCTTGCCGGAGAAGATCAGGCCGCCATTCATCACGCAGAACACCACCGGATTGCGCTCGGCCAGCTCGGCGTTGATCTGGCTGGCGACCTTGTCGATGGCCGCTTCCACCTCGGCTTCGGTGAACAGGCAGTCGGCTTCCGCCATGATTTGGCGAATGTGCGCGAGATCGGCGGACATGATGGGACTCTCTCTTGATCGGACTGATGAATGGCGGCGAACAGCCTGAAAGCTGATCGAACCGTCAAATAAAAGCGGGCAAAGGTACAGATCCTGGCAACGCTTGCCAAGTATCGACTGACCAGCGTAGCCGATGCACGGCGCGGGGCGGCGTGACTCATCAGTCACCCACCACTTGGCATGAGCAATGCTTTAATCTAACGCGATTTTTCCCAGAGCCCCGTTGGAGATCCCAGCCCATGCCCACTCGCGAGATCCGCCACCCGCTGATCCGTCACAAGATCGGCCTGATGCGCCGCGCCGATATCAGCACCAAGAATTTCCGTGAGCTGGCCCAGGAAGTGGGCGCCCTGCTGACTTATGAGGCCACCAACGACCTGCCTCTGGAAGCCTACGACATCGAAGGCTGGGCGGGCACCGTTCAGGTGGAGAAGATCGCCGGCAAGAAGATCACCGTAGTGCCCATCCTGCGTGCCGGCATCGGCATGCTCGACGGCGTGCTCAGCCTGATCCCGGGCGCCAAGGTCAGCGCCGTGGGCGTGGCGCGCAACGAGGAAACCCTGGAAGCGCACACCTATCTTGAAAAACTGGCGCCGGAAATCGACTCGCGCCTGGCACTGATCATCGACCCGATGCTGGCCACCGGCGGCTCGATGGTCGCCACCATCGACCTGCTGAAGAAAGCTGGCTGCAAGGACATTCGCGCCATGGTGCTGGTTGCTGCCCCCGAGGGCATTCAGGCGGTCGAGCAGGCGCACCCGGACGTGACCATCTTCACCGCCTCCATCGATCAGCGCCTGAACGAGCATGGTTACATCATCCCAGGCCTGGGCGATGCCGGTGACAAGATCTTCGGCACCAAGCAGAAGGACGCCTGACATGTCGCAAACGGAATTCAACGATCCGCTCTGGCGCCAGGGCATTTCCGGCGCGCAGATGCTGTTCGTGGCCTTCGGCGCCCTGGTGCTGATGCCGCTGATCACTGGCATGGACCCCAACGTCGCGCTGTTCACCGCCGGCATCGGTACCCTGCTGTTCCAACTGGTCACCAAGCGCCAGGTGCCGGTGTTCCTGGCCTCCAGCTTCGCCTTCATCGCGCCGATCCTGGCCGCCAAGGGCGAATTCGGCCTGCCCGCGGTGATGGGTGGCGTGATCGCTGCCGGCCTGGTCTACATCCTGCTTTCGCTACTGGTCAAACTGCGCGGCCCGAGCTTCATCGACCGCCTGCTGCCACCGGTGGTGATCGCCCCGGTGATCATCTCCATCGGCCTGGCGCTGTCACCGGTGGCGGTGAACATGGCCATGGGCAAGGCTGGTGACGGCAGCGTCGAACTGGTGCCGTACAGCACCGCGATGATGATTTCGATGCCGGCGCTGATCACCACTTTGCTGGTGGCGGTGCTGGGCCGCGGCATCTTCCGCCTGGTGCCGATTCTTGCCGGTATCGCCGTTGGCTGCGCCATCGCAGCGGTGCTCGGGGTGATCGACACCAGTGCCGTCGATCAGGCGGCCTGGCTCGCCGTACCCAACTTCGTCACCCCGGAGCTGCACTGGGGCGCCATTCTGTACATGGTGCCGGTCGCCCTGGCGCCAGCCATCGAGCATATCGGCGGTGTGGTGGCGATCGGCAACGTCACCGGCAAGAACTTCGTCAAGAAGCCGGGCCTGCACCGCACCCTGCTCGGTGACGGTCTGGCCACCTCGGCAGCCGGCCTGTTCGGTGGCCCGCCCAACACCACCTACGCCGAAGTCACCGGCGCGGTGATGCTGACCAAGAGCTACAACCCGAAGATCATGACCTGGGCTGCGGTCTTCGCCATCGCCCTGGCCTTCATCGGCAAGTTCGGCGTGGCCCTGCAGAGCATTCCGGTGCCGGTGATGGGCGGCATTCTCTGCCTGCTGTTCGGCTCCATCGCCGTGGTCGGCCTCAACACCCTGATTCGCCATCAGGTCGACCTGTCCGAAGCGCGCAACCTGATCATCGTCTCGGTGACCCTGGTGTTCGGTATCGGCGGCATGGTGATTGGCGGCAAGGAATTTGCCCTGTCGGGTATTTCCCTTTGCGCCATCAGCGCCCTGCTGCTCAACCTGGTACTGCCAGGCGGCGCCGGCTGGAAGAAAAAGGACGGGCAAGAGGCCTAATGTCTGTCAGTTAAGCGTCGACGCTGCCAATGGGTAGGAGCGGCGCCCCGCCGCGAACCAGGGCGATACGCGATTGAAAAGCTTCGCCCCGGGGCGGGGCTCCTACGAAAGACCGCTTTGGCAAGCTTATCTGATCGGCATTGGGCAAGAGGCCTGATTCTCTCGTCCAAGAAAAAGCCCGCGATTGATTCGCGGGCTTTTTCTTGACGCTGGCGAACGTTACCAGCCGACACCAAAGCCAAGGGTGTAGCGGGTTTCATCCAGATCCCCTTCGGCACCGCTGACCATGTCCCTCTCGGCCTTCATGTTCAACGACGCCCAGTCGGTGACCTTGTAGCGCAGGCCGATCTCGGCATCCAGGCTATAGTCGGCGGCGCTGCTGAGCGGGCGCCCCACTTCACCGACGCTGAACAGCTCGACGGTCTTGCCGATCAGATAGCGGTTGTAGTCCCACTTCACGCTCATGGCATAGAAACGGTCCTGTTCACCGTTGCTATAGCGGTAATCGCTACGGTTGGCCAGGGTGGCGAGGGAGAACGCGCCCAGCTCGTCATCCCAGAACTGGTAACCCGGACCGGTACCCAGGGTGCGCTGACGCTCGACTTCTTCGATACGGTCGCGCTTGTACTCGAAGCGCCCCTGCCAGAACCATTTCTCCGTGAGGAAACGGTCAAGGGCATATTCGGCGCTCCAGTTATCGGTACTGACGACGTCGTTTTTCAGCTCGCGGTTGTAATCGGCCAGCGCGTTATGCCGCCACAGGCCATGACGGGCCTGGGTCTTGATGCCGACATCGTAGTCGTCGGAGTCGCGCTCACCGCGCTTGTAGTCGAGACCGAGGTCGATGTTGCCCTTCCAGGTGAAGTCCTCCACCAGCGGCTTGGGCTTCATGATCTGCTCGATCTGCGCCAGCTCGATGGTTTTCGGCGAGTCGCCATTGACCAGCGTGACCTTGCCCGGCTCGGCGGCCAGCAGCGATTTGGCACGCTCGCCATCCACCGGGCCAAGCTTGACCAGCAGCTCATGGTCGCTTTGCAGGGTGGCGATTTTCTTCCAGCTCAGCGGGATGGAGCCGCCGTAGTCGGTTTCCAGCAGCAGTTTGCTGCCGTCGAAGAAGCGGATGGTGCCGGTCAGGCGGTCACCGTTGGTCAGCCAGACGGTGTCGGCAAACGTGGCGGAACTGAGCAGGGCAAGGCTCAGACCAAGCAGCGAGAAGGATGATGGACGCAACATGGCAGGTCAGTAAGGCTCTGATGGGCGAAAAAGCCGGGCATTATCCGCAAACCCGACACTTGAGCAAGAGCTGACCGACAGCCTGCTGCAGAGTTCAGCGTATTTGGTCGGCCAACCCTGCGCAGGACGCTGCCGCCTGCTGCATCATTGGCCTCGCAGGCTCACCAACCGATACCGACACCGATCAGGTAATGCCGGTCAGAAACCCTCTGACCCTGGGCCGCCAGTTGATTGAACTCATAGAGCAGCGACAGCCGCGCCCACTGGTTGAGGCGGTAGCGCAGGCCCATCTCACTGTCGAGCACGTAGTCGATTTCAGCGATATGCGGGATCTGCAGCTCGGCGTTGGCGTAGAACTCCAACCGCGTGCCCCATAGCAGGCGCTTGTAATCGAGCTCCAGCGACGTGGTATTGAAGGCCAGGTCGGCGACGTCCGACTCCAGGCGTACAGGATTGAACTGCCCGATCAGGTCAAAGCGACCCAGTTCGTCATCCCAGAAGCGATAACCGGGGCCGGTGCCGACCATGCTCGACGCGGATATTGCCCTTGAGCTTCCACTCGTCGACATCGTTCTCGTTGCGCTTCATGTCCAGTTTGGCATCGAGGTTGCCTTCCCAGAGGCGATCCTCCAGCAACGGCCGTGGCGGCACCAGGCGTTTGATCTGCGCCAGCGGCAAGCTGTACTCGCGCTCACCCTGCACGCGAACCATGCCCGCGCCGGCGGCGGCGGCCAACCTTTCGCTGCGCTCGTTGTCGAAACCGCTGCGCCGCACCAGCAGGGGCTTGTCGGAGCTGAGGGTATCGATATCCTTCCAGTCGATCAGCACCTGGCCGGCATATCGGGTCTTGAGCGCCAGCTTGCCGCCATCGAGCAGGATGATCTCACCGCTCAGACGATCGCCGTTGTTCAACCAGACGCTATCGGCCTAACAGGCCGTTGAAAAACGTAGGCGAGGCAGCCAATGCAATACCGATGGCGGCCCCACAAAAACAGGCGAAAAACGGTCGGAGTCGCGCTCGACTTTACGAGCTGTAAATGAGCATTTTGATCGGACTCGCGCACGAGCCTGTTTTTAACGCAGCAGTGGCAACGCAGATAGTTTTTCAACAGCCTGCTAAAGCGGTGCAGCCAGGATTGAAAGACACCAGGCAATCAGTACACGCATGATAAGGACGCACCCCATGGGCAGGATTAAACCCGCAGAGCCTGCAAGGCCGGCCTCGCCACCGGCAAGCGCAGAGGCACGCCGCGAAGCGCTGTACCTGGTATTGGCACAGGTGCCGGCTGGTAAGGTCGTCAGTTACGGCGAGCTGGCGCAGTTGGCCGGCCTGGGCCGTGCCGCACGCTGGGTCGGTCGTACCCTGGGCCAACTCCCCGATGGCACCACCCTGCCCTGGCATCGCGTCATTGCTGCAGGCGGCCATCTCAGCCTGAGCGCTGGCAGCCCGGCGGGCGCCGAACAACGGGCGCGCCTGCGGGCGGAGGGCATCAGCATCCTGAACGAACGTGTGGATATGCACCGTCACGGCTGGCGCCCGATGGAGCACAGCAGTTAGAGTGCGCCCTACGAACCACCCCTCCAGCCCAGATTCGAGCCTGATGCCACGCAAATCCTGGCGAGAAGCCCTCGCCACCTATGCCAACCCCGCCACACTGGCGCTGCTGCTTCTGGGCTTCGCCGCCGGCCTGCCCTACATGCTGGTGTTCTCGACCCTGTCGGTCTGGCTGCGCGAAGCCGGCGTAGCGCGCGAGACCATCGGTTTTGCCAGCCTCATCGGCCTGGCGTATGCCTTCAAATGGGTCTGGGCCCCGATGCTCGACCAGTGGCGCCTGCCATTGTTGGGCAAGCTTGGCCGGCGCCGCTCCTGGCTGGTGCTGTCACAGGGCCTGGTTGCCATCGGCCTGATCGGCATGGCGCATTACGACCCGCAAACGCACCTCTCGACGCTGATCGCCCTGGCCGTGCTGGTCGCCTTCGCCTCGGCCACCCAGGACATCGCCGTCGATGCCTACCGTCTGGAAATCCTCGGCGATGAGCATCAGGCTGCGCTGGCCGCCGCCTACATGACCGGCTACCGCGTCGCCGCGCTGCTGGCCACCGCCGGCGCGCTGTATTTCGCCGAAGGCTTCGGCTCGACCGCCAAGGACTACCAGTTCAGTGCCTGGACCGGCACCTACATGATCTTCGCCCTGCTGATGCTGCCCGGCCTGCTCACCTCCATCTGGATGCGCGAGCCACCGGCGCCGACGCATATCCATGTGGCGCCCCCCAAACACGGTTTCTTCCATCAGTTGCTGGCGATCAGCGCGGTGATCGTGCTGATCGTGTCCGTGCCGACCATGTTCATCCAGTTCTACCAGAGCGACCTGGTGCCGATGCTACTGGGTGACGTCAGCATGCAGGAGCTGCTCTACAGCGACCGCGCCTTCCTGCGCGCCATGCTCTACAGCACCCTGGCCTGCGTGTGCGCCTCCGGGCTGTTCTGGGGCGGGCTGGCGCCGGTGCTGAAAACGGCAGCGGCAAGGTATGGTTTCTTCCATCAGCTGCTGTCCGTGCTGCTGCTGATCATCCTGCTGATTGCCGTGCCGGCGATGATCACCCAGTTCTACGAAAGCGATCTGCACCTGGTCCTGCAAGGCCAGATGAGCCTGCAGGAACTGCTCTACCACGACCGCGCCTTCCTCCGCGCCCTGCTCTACACCCTGCTCACCAGCCTGTCGATTTCCAGCCTGTTCTGGGGCGGCATGGCCCCGGTGCTGACGCCGATCAACGACTTCATCGTGCGCTATCGCTGGCAGGCACTGCTGCTGCTGAGCCTGATTGCCACCTATCGCCTGTCCGATACCGTGATGGGGGTGATGGCCAACGTCTTCTACATCGACCAGGGCTTCACCAAGGAGCAGATCGCCAGTGTCAGCAAGATTTTCGGCCTGGTGATGACCCTGCTCGGCGCCGGGGCCGGCGGCCTGCTCATCGTGCGTTTCGGCATCATGCCGATTCTCCTGATCGGCGCGGCCGCCTCGGCGGCCACCAACCTGATGTTCATGCTGCTGGTGGGCATGGGCCCGCACCTGAACATGCTGATCGTCACCATCAGCTGCGACAACTTCAGCGCCGGCCTGGCCACGTCGGCGTTCGTCGCCTACCTGTCGAGCCTGACCAATCTGAAGTTCTCGGCCACCCAGTACGCCCTGCTCAGCTCCATCATGCTGCTGCTGCCGCGCCTGATCGGCGGCTACTCGGGGGTGATGGTGGAAAGCCTGGGTTATGCCCACTTCTTCCTGGCCACCGCGCTGATGGGCATCCCCACGCTACTGCTGATCACATTGCAGTGGCGCCGCGACAAACGCCTGCCTGCGCCGCAAGAGGCGCCGCCTGCAGCCGAAAAAGCCTGATCAGCGACCGACGGCCGGCCCCTGGCTCGCCGTGGCGCGTTGCTGCGACGCGCTCAACGGGCAGGTATCAGGCCGGCTGTTCAGGCTTTTCCGCCGCCCGCCACAACACCTCGGCAACGCCCTGGCGCCTGGCGATCAGACGCGCAGCGACGAACAGCAAATCGGAGAGGCGGTTGACGTAGGCCAGGCCTTCACCGCGTAGCGGCTCGACGGCATTGAGGTGCTGGCAGCGCCGCTCGCAACTGCGCGCCAGGCTGCGGCAGACATGGGCCAGGGCGATCAGCCTGGAGCCGCCGGGCAGGATGAAGTTTTCCAATGGCCCGACCTCTTCGTTCCAGCGGTCGATGGCGGCCTCGAGGCGTTCCACCTCCACCTGCTGCAGCGCCTGGTACTCGGGCATCGCCAGTTCGCCCCCAAGGTCGAACAGGCGGTGCTGGCAGGGGCCAAGAATGTCACTGATTTCCTTGAGGCCTGGCCAGGTCACACTGGCCTCGTCCAGCTCGGCGAGCAGCAAACCAAGCTGACTGTTGAGCGTATCCAGCTCGCCCATGGCCTCGACGCGCGGGTGATCCTTGCCGACCCGGCGGCCATCGGCCAGGCCGGTCTCGCCCTTGTCGCCGGTACGGGTGTAGATCTTCGAGAGACGAAAGCCCATGGTTCAGAGTCCTGTGTGCTCGGGCAGGGAGGCCAGCGGCAGGCGCAGGGTAAAGCAGGTACCCTGCCCCGGCGTGGAATGCACCTCCATCTGCCCCTTGTGATTGTTGGTGATGATGAAATAGGAGACCGCCAGACCGAGGCCGGTGCCCTGACCGACCTCCTTGGTGGTGAAAAAGGGTTCGAAGATGCGCTTGCGCACGGTTTCGCTCATGCCGATGCCGTTGTCCTCGACCTGCACTTCCGCCCAACTGCCAGCCTGCCGCGTACGCAGGATGATACGGCCTGGCTCGGCCTCGTCGTCGCGTTGATGAATGGCTTGCGCGGCGTTCTTCAGCAAGTTGAGCAGCACCTGCTCCAGTTCGTTGGCAGTCGCGGCTACCGGCCCCAGCAACGGATCGAACTGTCGCACGATTTCCAGGGTGCGGAAGTCGAAACCGTCGGCCAGGTCGAAGTCGTTGCCGGCAATTTCCAGCGCCTGATCGATCAGTGCCGGCAGGTCACAGGGCGACAACTGACGGTCGCTACGGCGGCTGAAGCTGAGCATATGGCTGACGATCTTGGCGGCGCGCTGGCCAGCCTGCTGGATACCATCGAGCAGGCGCGGAATCTCGCGCGCCTCCATGTACTGCTCGATGGCAGCCAGGCTGATGCCGGCCTGCTCGGCCCGTTCGAGGTTTATTTCCAGCTCCGGTGACAGGCGCCGGCGAATGTTCTGCACGTTATGCAGGATGGCCCCAAGCGGGTTGTTGATTTCATGCGCCATGCCCGCCGCCAGGCCGCCGACCGAGAGCATCTTTTCCGACTGCACCATCATTTCCTCGAGAGCCAGGCGCTGGGTGATGTCGTCGATACGGATCACCACGCCACGCCCGGCACCGCCCATCAGCGGGTAGAACGTCAGGGCGTAATGATGAGGCTCTTCGTCCTTGTGCCAGGTGACACGCTCGATTTTCTCCACCCGATGTTGTTCGACAGTCCCCTTGAGCTGGGGCATAAACGGCTTGAGTGGAGGGAAGGCGAGGAACACCGGCTGGTTCAGTGCCTCTTCCAGCGGCGTGCCGGATAAGGTGCTGGCCTCCTGATTCCACTGCGTGACGTAAAGCTGCTCATCGAGGGCGATCAGCGCCGAAGGCATGGAGTCGATGATGCTGTTGAGGTAATTCTGGAAACCGGTGAGCTTCTTCTCGATCTTGCTGCGCACCTGCACTTCCAGCTCCAGCTTGCGGTTGGAGTGGCGGGTTTCCTCGGCCAGGCTCTGCGCCTGATCGAAGGCCTGCTGGGCGTCGTCGCGGGCGCGCTTGAGTTGCTGCTCGCGGGCTTCCATGCGCATCAGCATGGTGTTGAAGGCATCGGCCAGGCTGCCGATTTCATCCTGATTGCCGCGATCGGCGCGCAGCGCATAGTTCTCTTCGCGGGTAACCTGGCGCGACAGTTCCTCGAGACGGCGGATGGGCCTGGTCACCAGGCGCTTGATCTGTTTGGCCACCAGCAGCCAGAGCAGCACGCTGAAGGCCAGAATCACCAGGCTGGCGGTCAGGGTGCCGGTATAGAAGACGCTGGGCAGCTCGCTGGAGGCGACCAGCAGCAGGGCTCCGGGACGACCGCTGGGGTGCGGCAGGTCAACCAGCAGGTTGGTGCGAAAGGCCGTTTCGCGCCAGTTCTGCAGCTGGCTGAGCTGTTGTGGCAGCTGCAGTTTTTCCCCGCGCTGCAGTTGTGCCAGGCTGTTGCCGTTGCTGTCATAGATGACCGCTGCACGCAGCGGCGCATAATCGTCCAGGCGCTTGAGCACAGCCTCGGCCGAGGCTGATGAGTGCAGGGCCTCCTTGCTCAGTGTCGGACTGGCGATGAGTCGACCCAGAGTGTGCAGAGCCTGTGGCGCCATGCTCTCCTGGGTGATCCAGTAGGCGGCACTGATGAAGGCCAGATTGGCCACCAGCATCACGGCGGCGAGCAACGCCAACAGTGCAGCGAGCAGCTTGCGGCCAACCGGCAGGTTTTCGAGGCTCTGACGCAATCTCATGAGGGTGTCGTGGTGACGAGTGGAAACGGCAGGTTAGCGCGGTTGACCACTGCCTGTGTAGGGCGGCTGTAACCGGCCAGGCCATGAGCGGCGGTTTGCCTCGTCAATCCAGCGGCAAACCCCGTTCGCGCAGATGCTTGATCAGACGCTGCTGCAGTTGCTCCAGCTGTGGCAGGTGCAACTGCTGGCGCCGTGCAGCCGCGCAGGCATAGCCCAGCAGATAGCTGAGCTCGGTACGCCGCCCTTGTGCAACGTCCTGATGCATGGAGGAGTAGTTGGCGGCGGTGGCGTCGATCACCCGCAGCACGTCCTCATGCAAATGCTCTGCAGCCGCTGCCTGGCCACAGCCCTGCAGCAGGGCAACGAGTTCGCTGCACAGGCTGGCGACTTCCACCGAGTGTGCGGCCAGCTCGCCGTTACGGCAGTCGTACAGCACGGTGAGCGGGTTGATCGCACAGTTCAGCGCCAGTTTGCGCCACAGCCGCGTGAGAATGTCCGGGCTCCACTGGTGCGCGATGCCGGCGTGCTGCAGCTCGCTTAGCCAGGCGGGCGGTTGGGGGTCATGCGGGTCGCCCAGCCAGTTTTGCCCCTGGCCGGCAAATACCACCTGAAAGTCGGCGGGGCGAAAGGCACCTTCGGTGCTGGACACGAACAGGCAACGTTGCGCAGGCAGCGTGCGGGCGACGGCCTCCTGACTGCCGAGACCATTTTGCAGCAGCAACAACTCGGCGCCCGGCGCCAGACGCCTGGCGATACTCGCGACTGCCTGCTGCGCGTCATAGGCCTTGCAGGCCAGCAACAGGCGATGGATCGGCGTGTGCGCCTGCGGTAACTCGGCGGGGATGGCGTGCTGCTGAGCCTGCCCCGCCTCGATCAGGGTCAGGCCACCGGCCTGACGATAGGCCTCGAGGCGTTGCCGGTTGCGCAGAATCAACCTGACCGGCAGACCGGCACGGGCCAGACGCGCAGCCCACAGGCTGCCGAGGCTGCCGGCGCCAAGAATGTGCCAGGTCACGGCAGGGGCAGGCGCATGGCGGCAACGCGACCGCTGGCGTAGGACTCGGCCAGCAGCTTTTGTGCATGCTGGATCAGTTGCTCGGGGTCGGTGGGCAGTGCCTTGGCATCGATGCCGACCAGGCTGATGCCCGCCTTCAGGGTGATGAAGCCTTCGCTGGTCTTGAATGCCTTGAGGTTCAGCCCCTCGTGCAGACGCTTGAAACTGCTCGGCGAACATTCCTGCAGATCATCAAGCAGCGTGATCAGGCCAAAATGGTTGTCATCCAGACGGGTCAGCACATCCAGCGGCCGGACCAGTTGCTGCAGCCGACGGGCGGCACTGTGCAGCAGCTCATTGAAGAAGCGTTCTCCATACTGGCTAAGCAGTTGCGTGGCTTCGGGCAGACCTATCAACAGGTAGCAGACGGCGCCGCCGCGTGATTCGATCTGGCGCAGGCTGTCGGAGAGCTTCTGCCGCAAATAGCGCGGGTTGCCCAGCCCCGTCAGCGGGTCGACCAGATTGCGGCGCTCCAGGCTGGCGACACTCTGCGTGAGCATGCGGTTTTCGTGCAGCAGGCGCTGCAGGGTATTGCACAACCGGTCGGCGGCGTACACACGCGGCACCAGCTGCTCGTTCATGGCCGCCTTGCTGATGAAGTCATCGACCCCCCGGTCGAAGGCCTCGCCCAGCACGTTTTCGCCTTCCTTGCCGGTGAGCAGGATGATGTAGGTGTAGTGATCGGCCGTCTCATCCAGCTGACGCACCCGCGCGGTCAGTTCCAGGCCGTCGATCTCGGGCATCAGCCAGTCGGCCAGCAATACGCTGGCCGGGCGCTGCTCCAGCTGCTGCAGGGCTTCGCTGGCGCTGCTGGCAAAGCGCACGTCCTGGTAGCCAGCCTGGCTCAGTGCACGGCCAATCATGGCGCTGGAGAACTTGGCGTCGTCCACCACCAGGATGCTGAGATGGGGGTTGGGCATGGTACTGGCTCGCAGGCAGGAGGGAAGGACGCCAAACGGCGTTTATCAGACTGGTTATAATGGGCCCGCCAAAGTTATCGTCAAGTCAGGCGCGTTCACTCCGTGAAGAGGATCGCGCCGTCCATCAGGAGCCCACTCATGCCTTCGTTCGACGTCGTGTCCGAACTGGATAAACACGAACTGACCAATGCGGTCGATAACGCCATCAAGGAACTCGACCGCCGTTTCGACCTGCGCGGCAAGTGCAGCATCGAGAGCAAGGATAAGGCGCTGACCTTGACCGCCGAAGCCGAATTCATGCTCGAGCAGATGCTCGACATCGTGCGCAGCAGTCTGGTCAAGCGCAAGATCGACTGCCAGTGCATGGAAACCAAGGAGCCCTACGCTTCGGGCAAGGTGATGAAGCAGGAGGTCACCTTCCGTGAAGGCATCGACAAGGAGCTGGCGAAGAAGATCGTCGCTCATATCAAGGACGCCAAGCTCAAGGTGCAGGCCGCCATCCAGGGCGAGCAGGTACGCGTGACCGGCAAGAAACGTGACGACCTGCAGGAAGCCATCGCCCTGCTGCGCGGTCACGAGTTCGGCATGCCGCTGCAGTACAACAATTTCCGCGATTGAACCTTTGCGGCGCCAGAACGTCGCACACTAGGTTGATAGCATTCTGACCGCCATGGCCTGCCATGGCGGTTTCGTTTCATGTACGGGAAACAGGAGCAACCCATGGAGATGAACGTCGACGAACTGGTCAGGCTGTCCGAGGCCTGGCTGCCCGTGGCGCTGGAGTACAGCGGCAAGCTGACGCTGGCGCTGATCACCTTGGCGATCGGCTGGTGGCTGATCGGCAAACTGACCAACAGCATCGGCCGCCTGCTGGAGGTGCGCAAGGTCGACCGCGCCCTGAGCAGTTTCATCGGCAGCCTGGTGAGCATCATCCTGCGCATTCTGCTGCTGATCAGCGTGGCCTCGATGATCGGCGTGGAGACCACCTCCTTCATCGCCATGATCGGTGCCGCCGGTTTGGCCATTGGCCTGGCGTTGCAGGGCAGCTTGGCGAACTTCGCCGGTGGCGTGTTGATCATGCTGTTCCGCCCGTTCCGCGCCGGTGACTGGATCGAGGCGCAGGGCGTATCAGGCAGCGTCGACAGCATCCAGATCTTCCACACCACACTGAAGACTGCTGACAACAAGGTGGTGATCGTGCCCAACGGCGCGCTCTCCAATGGCCACATCACCAACTATTCGCGTGAATCCACGCGGCGTGCCGAGATCGTCGTGGGGATCGATTATTCCAGTGACATCAAGCGTGCCCGTGAAGTGCTGCTGGACATCGCCAACGACCCGCGCGTGCACCGCGATCCGGCGCCGGTGGTGTTCGTCACCGGGCTTGGCGACAACGCGGTCAATCTGTCGATGCGGGTGTGGGTCAATACTGGCGATTTCTGGCCGGTGACCTTCGAGTTCATCGAGCTGGCCAAGGAGCGCCTGACTGCTGCCGGGATCGGCATTCCCTTCCCGCAGCGTGTGGTGCACCTGAGCAAAGCCGAGTAAAGCGCTCCGCTCGCACCGGGCTGCGGTTCAACCAGGACAGCCGCTCGCGTGAGCGGCTGATTTACCTCTCTACGAGGCGGGCCAGAATGCGCGAATACCCGCCACACCCTGAGCGCCGATCTGCCAGGCACGCTCGACGTCGCCTGGGCCAACACCGCCCAGCAGGTAAGCCGGCAAGTTGAAACCCGCCAGCATCTCGCGCGCCGCCTCCCAGCCCAGCGGCTGCGCGCCGGGGTGCGTGGCGGTGGCCTGCAGCGGTGACAGGGTGGCGAAATCCACCCCCATCTGCGCAGCAAGGGCCAACTCCTCGGGACTGTGGCAGGAAGCGGCCAACCAGCGATTTTCAGGGAACGGTCGACCACCAGCGGCGTATTGACGCAGTTGCTCGGTGGTCAGGTGCCAGCCGGCCGCCGGAAAGTCGCCCAGCCACTCCAGTGGCCCCTTGAGCATCAGTTGCGCCTTGCCGGCGCACAGTCCCTGCACATCGACGGCCAGGTCGCGGTACTGCGCATCGAACATGTTCGGCGCACGCAGTTGAATCAGGCGTATGCCTTGGGCCAGGGCACTGCGGATGCCGGCCAGCAGCTCGCTCGGCGCCAGGCCATCCGGGGTGATCAGGTAGCGCTCGGGCAGGCGCGCGGCGGCGACTATGGGTTTGTTGGCGGCGGGGAATTGATAGTCCAGCAACTGCCGCTCGCTGGCCCAGGCCAGCGGCTGACCCTCGGCACCATGCGGCTCGCCACTGAAGGCCGAGACCTCCCAGACGTCCAGCAGCACCTGCTTGTCCGGATAGTCGTGGCGAATCTGGATCAGCGGGCGCGCCGCCTGCGGGCAAATGCCCAGCTCCTCCTGCAGTTCGCGCGCGAGCGCAGCATGCACGGTTTCGCCCTCTTCCACCTTGCCACCGGGGAACTCCCAAAGCCCGCCCTGGTGTTTGTCCTCGGGTCGCCTGGCGAGCAGGATGCGTCCATCGACACCCCGAATCACTGCTGCTGCGACATGCACACGCTTCACCCCTTGACCTCCTGCAATGCTGCCTGATGCCAGCGCTGGAACGCCGGCCAGCGGTAGATGGTTTCGACATAGGCCGCTGCCGTTGTCGGCAAGGCCACATGATAACTGCGCAGGCGCGCGGCAACCGGCGCGAAGAAGGCATCGGCGATACTGGCCTGACCGAACAGATAGTTGCCTGAAGTGGCGAAACGCTCACGGCAATCGGCCCAGATCGCGCAGATGCGGTCGATATCGGCCTGCGCCGCGTCCGGCAGCTCGGTCAGCGCCTTGTCACGTGCCAGATCCATCGGCAGGTGGCTGCGCAGCGCGCTGAAGCCACTGTGCATTTCCGCACAAACACTACGCGCCAAGGCGCGTGCCTGAGGCGCCTGCGGCCACAGCTGCGCCTCGGGGTAGCGCTCGGCCAGATACTCGGCTATCGCCAGCGAATCCCACACCGGCCCATGCTCGGTGAGCAGCACCGGCACCTTGCCGCTGGGCGAGTGCCGTAGCAATTGCGCACGGCTGTCGGGCTGATACAGACGCACCAGCACTTCTTCACATTCCACACCGGCCAGCTCGACCGCCAGAGCGGCGCGCAACGACCAGGAGGAATAGTTCTTGTCGCCAATCACCAGTTTCACAGGCATCTCGCGCGTCCTCGGGCATGAAGTCACTCGACGTTAAAAGCCTGCCTCCCGAATAGCAAATTCCCGCGCGTCATGCGGACATGAGGCGCGGGAATAGGACGAGCAGGACGCGATCAGGTGCGGTATTCGGCGTTGATCTTGACGTACTCGTGGGACAGGTCGGTGGTCCAGATGGTCTCGCTGCAGGTGCCGCGTCCCAGTTCGATGCGGATGGTGATTTCCTCACGGGCCATCACTGCCGCACCCTGCTCTTCGGTGTAGGTGGTCGCGCGGCAACCCTTGCTGGCGATGCAGACTTCGCCGAGGAATACGTCGATCTTGCTCACATCCAGTTGCGGCACACCGGCATAGCCGACCGCCGCGAGGATACGGCCCCAGTTCGGGTCGGAGGCGAACAGCGCGGTCTTGATCAGCGGCGAATGGGCCACCGCGTAAGCCACGTCCAGGCACTCCTGATGGGTGCCCCCGCCATTGACCTGCACAGTGACGAACTTGGTCGCGCCTTCGCCGTCACGGACGATGGCCTGGGCCACTTCCATGAACACCTCGAATACCGCCTGCTTGAGCTTGGCGAACAGTTCGCCCGAAGCTTCGCTGATTTCCGGCAAGCCAGCCTGACCGGTGGCGATCAGCATGCAGCAGTCATTGGTGGAGGTGTCGCCATCGATGGTGATGCGGTTGAACGACTTGTTCGCCGCATCGCGCACCAGATCCTGCAGCACGCCCTGAGCAACCTTGGCGTCGGTGGCAATGTAGCCGAGCATGGTGGCCATGTTCGGGCGGATCATCCCCGCGCCCTTACTGATGCCGGTGACGGTGATGGTCACGCCGTCGTACTGGAACTGCCGGCTGGCCCCCTTGGGCAGGGTGTCGGTGGTCATGATGCCGGTCGCAGCCGCTTCCCAGTTGTCAGCCTTGAGGTCGTCCAGCGCCGCCTGCAGCGCGGACTCGATCTTCTCGACCGGCAGCGGCTCACCGATCACCCCGGTGGAAAACGGCAGTACGGCACTTTCCGCCACGCCGGCCAGCTCGGCCAGGCGCGCACAGGCGCGGCGTGCACGAGCCAGGCCATCGGCACCGGTGCCGGCGTTGGCGTTGCCAGTGTTGGTCAGCAGGTAGCGCACTTCGCCACCCAGGCGCTCGCGGGTAATCAGTACCGGCGCAGCGCAGAACGCGTTGGTCGTGGTCACCCCGGCGATCCGCGAACCTTCGGCGCAGCGCATCACCACCACATCCTTGCGCCCGGGGCGCTTGATGCCGGCCGAGGCGATGCCCAGCTCGAAACCGGGAACCGGGTGCAGGGTAGACAGCGGGCCAAGACCAACAGCCATGAGATGCGCTCCTTCAAGTATGCAGTGATCGCTCGGGCGACCGGATGAGATGGTAAAACGCCGCGAGCGGCACAGCCGTCGCGGCGTTGTCAGGGCGCAGGCAGCATAGCCGAAGCGCCCGCTACTGCAAGCGGCCTCGATCAGCCGATCTGGCCGTGGCAGTGCTTGTACTTTTTGCCCGAACCACAGGGGCACGGCTCGTTACGACCGACCTTGGGTTCGGCGCGTACCGGCGCAGCCGCCACGGCGACATCGCCCTCTTCAGCAGCGCTGTCTTCGACCATCAGTGCCGAAGCATCGGCATGCTGGAACTGCATGCGCTCGGCCAGGGCCTCGGCTTCGCGACGCAAGCGCGCTTCCTCTTCGGCCGGATCCTCGCGACGAACCTGAACGTGGCAAAGAACACGAATGGTGTCGCGCTTGATCGACTCCAGCAGCTCCTGGAACAGGGCAAAGGACTCGCGCTTGTATTCCTGCTTGGGGTTCTTCTGCGCGTAGCCGCGCAGGTGAATACCGTGACGCAGGTGATCCATGGTCGACAGGTGGTCTTTCCACAGATCGTCGAGCACGCGCAGCAGAATCTGCTTCTCGAAGGTGCGCAGGGCCTCGGCGCTGGCCTGGGTTTCCTTCTCGTTGTAAGCCGCCAGCAGCTCGGCGAGGATGCGCTCGCGCAGGGTTTCCTCGTACAGCTTGTCGTCTTCGTCCAGCCACTGCTGGATTGGCAGCTTGAGACCGAAATCGCTCTGCAGGGTGGATTCCAGACCGGCCACATCCCACTGTTCCGGCATCGACTGCGGCGGAATGTGGCTGTTGATGGCAGCGCTCAACACTTCCTCGCGGAACTCGGCAATGGTATCGGCAACGCTCTCGGCAGCCAGCAGGCTGTTGCGCATGTGGTAGATCACCTTGCGCTGCTCGTTGGCCACGTCGTCGAATTCAAGCAGTTGCTTGCGCATGTCGAAGTTGCGGCCCTCGACCTTGCGCTGCGCCTTCTCGATGGCGTTAGTGACCATGCGGTGCTCGATGGCCTCGCCGGACTGCATGCCGAGGGCCTTCATGAAGTTCTTCACCCGGTCGGAGGCGAAGATACGCATCAGGTTGTCTTCCAGCGACAGGTAGAAGCGGCTGGAACCCGGGTCACCCTGACGACCGGCACGGCCTCGCAGCTGGTTGTCGATACGCCGCGATTCGTGACGCTCGGATGCGATCACATGCAGGCCACCGGCCTCGATTACCTGCTGGTGACGCTTCTGCCAGTCAGCCTTGATCTGCGCGATCTGCTCGTCGGTGGGGTTTTCCAGGGCGGCGACTTCCACTTCCCAGTTACCGCCGAGGAGGATGTCGGTACCACGACCGGCCATGTTGGTGGCGATGGTCAGCGCCCCCGGACGGCCGGCCTGGGCGATGATCTCGGCTTCCTTGTCGTGGAACTTGGCGTTGAGTACCTTGTGCTCGATGCCTTCCTTGTTCAGTAACTGGCTGACGTACTCGGAGGTTTCGATGGTCGCAGTACCGACCAGAACCGGCCGGCCCTGTGCCTGGCAGTCCTTGATGTCAGCGATGATCGCCTGGTACTTCTCTTCCTGGGTCAGGTAGACCAGGTCGTTGAAGTCCTTACGCGCCACCGGCTTGTTGGTCGGGATGACCACCACGTCCAGGCCGTAGATCTGGCGGAACTCGAACGCTTCGGTATCGGCAGTACCGGTCATGCCGGACAGCTTGTTGTAGAGACGGAAGTAGTTCTGGAAGGTGGTCGAAGCCAGCGTCTGGCTCTCGGCCTGGATGTTCACCCCTTCCTTGGCCTCGATGGCCTGATGCAGACCTTCGGACAGACGACGACCCGGCATGGTACGCCCGGTGTGCTCGTCGATCAGGATGACCTGGCCGTTCTGCACGATGTATTCGACATTGCGATGGAACAGCTTGTGCGCACGCAGGCCGGCATACACGTGGGTCAGCAACCCGAGGTTGTGCGCGGAGTAGAGGCTCTCACCTTCAGCCAGCAGGCCGGCAGCGGTGAGCATCTCCTCGACGTACTGGTGGCCGGCTTCGTTGAGCTCGACCTGACGCGACTTCTCATCGATCTTATAGTGACCTTCCTGGGTCACCACACCTTCCTCTTCCTCGATGTGCTGCTTGAGGCGCGGAATCAGCTTGTTGATCTCGATGTACAGCTTGGAGCTGTCTTCGGCCTGGCCGGAAATGATCAGCGGGGTACGTGCTTCGTCGATGAGGATGGAGTCGACTTCGTCGATCACGGCGAAATTCAGCTCACGCTGGAACTTGTCTTCCAGGCTGAAGGCCATGTTGTCGCGCAGGTAGTCGAAACCGAATTCGTTGTTGGTGCCGTAGGTGATATCGGCGGCATACGCGGCGCGCTTCTCTTCCGGCGGCTGGAAGGGGGTGACGATACCCACCGACAGGCCGAGAAATTCATACAGCGGACGCATCCAGTTGGCATCGCGGCGTGCCAGGTATTCGTTGACCGTGACCACATGCACGCCCTTGCCGGACAGCGCATTGAGGTAGACGGCCAAGGTACCGACCAGGGTCTTGCCCTCACCGGTACGCATCTCGGCGATCTTGCCTTCGTGCAGGGTCATGCCGCCGATGAGCTGCACATCGAAGTGGCGCATGCCCATCACCCGCTTGCCGGCCTCACGGGCCACGGCAAAGGCTTCGGGAAGCAGCTTGTCGAGGGTTTCGCCCTTGGCCAGACGGCCCTTGAACTCTTCGGTCTTGCCACGCAGCTGCTCGTCCGAGAGGGCGATCATCTGCTCTTCGAGGGCGTTGACGGACTGTACCGCCTTGAGCATGCGTTTGACTTCACGCTCATTCTTGCTTCCGAAAAGTTTTTTCAACAGAGGCGCAAACATATCGACAGGATCTTCCGGCGAATGGATGGAGGTCGGCGCAAACCGCGACCTGGCAGCCAGCATGGCTACAGACGAAGGGGGCATTCTACCCGGAAAACCCAGGGAGGAAAGTGACGTTGTCAGCCCATTGCTGCCGCGTGTGTTGCAGACCGCGCCACCCGGCAGGCCGGGAGCGCGACGTGAAAACTTATATGAGGGTCAATGCCGGCAATACAAGGGCGAGGCGAAAGCGACCTGTTTACTCGACGCCGCTGGCCCGCGCGATGTACAGGGCCGGATTGACCTGACGCCCCTCCTTGCTGACCTCGAAATGCACGTGATAACCGGTGGAACGGCCACTGCGACCGACCTTGGCAATGGTCTGGCCACGCTGCACCAGATCACCGATCTGCACGGTATTGCTCTGGTTGTGCGCATAGAGCGTGACGTAGCCATCGGCATGGCTGACTTCCACGGTATTGCCGTAACCACTCTTCTTCCCGGAGAAGGTCACCACACCGGCCGCCACCGCGACTACATCGCTACCAGGCTTGGCGGCGAAGTCGATGCCCTTGTGAACACTGGCGCGACCGCTCAAGGGGTGCACACGACGACCAAAGGGTGACGACACATAACCTTGCAAAACCGGACGACCGGAGAGGGTTTCGGCCTCATTCAGACGGCGCTCACCCAGCAACTGCTCGAGCACTTCAAGCTGCTGCTCGCGACTGTCCACGCGCAGCGCCAGCTCATCGAGCGCACTCATGAAAGGCGGCGGCGCATACGCCGAAGCGCCCAGCGCATCCTCTGCACCGCCCTGGCCTACACCGAGCGAGAAGTCGAACTCGCCGGCATCCAGCTCAGCCAACTCGGTAAGACGCTCACCCAGGGCATCGAGCCGGGTGAGGCGCGCCTGCAACTCGGCAACGTGAACGGCGAAGGCATCGAGCTGACGCTGCGCATCCTGGCGTACGGCGCCAACCTGTTCGCGCTGTTGATCGAGCGCCTTGGCCAGCGAGACATCGACCACAGGTTCGGCGGTCAGCCACCTGGCACCCAGCGCGGCACCGGCACCAAGGCTCAGAGCCAGCAACACAATAACCGATAGCAGCAGCCAGCGCAGGCTCAAGTGGATCGTTCGCGCTGAACCATGGCGACTGTTGAGCAAAATGATGTGCATGGTTTCCCCTTTTCACAAAGCACAGGCCGGCAGCACGCTCTGCTACCATGTCGGCTCTGCAACTTAAGGCTTCCCGCCAT
Source organism: Pseudomonas sp. GD03919 (assembly GCF_029814935.1). Classification (NCBI taxonomy): domain Bacteria; kingdom Pseudomonadati; phylum Pseudomonadota; class Gammaproteobacteria; order Pseudomonadales; family Pseudomonadaceae; genus Pseudomonas; species Pseudomonas sp. GD03919. Next base: position 1,024,597 of record NZ_CP104582.1, on the reverse strand, counting down.
GACGTTTCGTCCCTTGCCGGCCCAGGCACCCGCTAAGCTGCTGCGCGAAGCAAAGCCCCTGAAAGCGCTGTTCAGCCAGGCACAACGCCTTGTTCACCTACAGCGTCTTGTCGATAGCCAGCTACAGCCCGCAGCCCGGGAGCACTGTCATGTAGCGTCCTGGCGCGACGGCTGTCTGTTGTTGATCGTGACCGACGGCCACTGGGCAACACGCCTGCGTTACCAGCAACGAAGATTGCAACGACAGCTGCAGGCGCTTGAAGAGTTCGCGACCTTAACGAAAATCATATTCAAGGTGCAACCTCAAGGTGGCCAGAATCGCGCAGCAGGTCGCACCTTGCACCTCTCCGACAGCGCCGCAGAAAGCATCCAGGCCACCGCCGAAGGCATCAGCGACCCCAGACTACGCGCTGCACTTGAGCGCCTGGCCAGCCACACTCGCAAGGACGAATGACGCCTCGTCCGTTCGTCGGCAAAGGTCATCCGGGCACGACCAGCAGAAAAACGTCGCCGGAGAACCGTCTCAACGCAGCACGCCCTGGCTGCAGCAAGACATAAAAAAGGCTCTTCGCGTTATCGCGGGGAAGATACGCTTGACACCGGACTGGCAATTACGTGTTAGCTGTCGATGACTTGGCACTATCCCTTAGCGTGTTGTCTGGCCTGATAGGTTTCGCCCCTTACGGGCGACTCACTTTCTTTGCTTGTGCAAAGAAAGTAAGCAAAGAAACACACCCCTACATACGGCCCCGGCTGCGCCGGGGTTCCCTCGCTCCATCACCACTCCAGGGGCACGCCGTGAAGGGCCATCCCTGGCCCATCACGGCTCTCGCGACATCCATGTCGCTCAACCCCTTCCACGGTGATTTCACTCGGCCTCCTGAAGGGGGCTTGGGCGTCGTCTTTGAGATCGCGCCTCAAGAGCAAAATCCAAACACTACCGACTTTGATCTTCCAGAGATGTCGCAAGCTCGCGACCTGGTCCCCTTCAGGAGGCCGAGTGGAGGTGTTGCGCAGGGGGACGAGCCGCATGGATGCGGCGAGAGGCTTAATGGGCCAGGGACGACCCATGTAAGCCGGCCCCCGGAGCAGCGCCGGAGCGAGGGAAGTTTCGCGTAGCGAAACCCGGATGGTGGGGTGCCCTTCTTTGGCACACCTTTCTTGGGCAAGCAAGAAAGGTGTGGCGCCCGTAAGGGGCGCAACCCAAATGCCCAGTACACGCGGTAATGGATAGTGCTAAGTCAGTAAGCGGTACGCACACAAACTTGCCAGTCCGATGTCAACCCGCACTTTCCCCAAAATATGCGAAGGACCAATCGGGATAGGGGGGAACCAATAAGTTCCGCCCCTCCCACACCACCCGGCATGCGGGTCCGCACCGGGCGGTTCGAGAAGTTGAGGTTTCACGAGAGTCTCGGCACTCCCAACCGATCGAAGTAGGCAATGGTCAGCACATTATGGATGGCAGATCGACTGTTATGCCACCAGCGACGGCTCAGCGCCGCCACGGATTCCGCAACCCAGGAACTCGCGCCTAAGCGGATCAGCTCCCGGTAGATCGTCTTGCCCCGTCGCCAGTGCCGGAGGTGGAGCATTCTCAGGCGGCGACGTATCCACTCATCCAGTGATCGCCAGATGCGTGGCGTTTGTGCCAGCCTGAAGTACCCTTTCCAGCCGAGCAGGTAACTGCGGAGCTTCTCCACCACCTGTGCCATGCTGCGACCACCTGACCCCCGGGTCAGTTGCCTGATCCGGAGCTTGAACGCCTGTAACGCCTTCGTTGATACCGCGCGTCGGACCTCTCCCTCCCTCGTCTGCCACAGGGCATAACCGAGGAACTGGCGACCGAACACGCTGGCGACTGCACTTTTGGATTCGTTGATCACCAAGCGCAGTTTGTTGTAACACCGGCGTAGCAGGCGCATCACCCGTTCTCCCGCCTTCTCACTGCGAACGTAAACGTTGCAGTCATCAGCGTAACGGGCGAAGCAGTGCCCCCGACGTTCCAGCTCTTTATCCACCTCGTCCAGCAGAACGTTGGCCAGCAACGGCGAGAGCGGCCCGCCTTGCGGCGTGCCCTCATGCCGATCCATGACCACACCGCCGTCCATGATGCCCGCGTTCAGGTACGCACGAACCAGCCGGATGACTCCAGGATCGTTTATGCGCCTCTTCAGGCGGTCGATCAGGATGTCGTGGTTAACCCGGTCGAAGAACTTCGATAGGTCGACATCCACCACGATGTGGCGGCCCTGTTGGGCATAGCGTTGCGCAGCCAACACCGCATCGTGGGCCCGGCGGCCCGGGCGGAAGCCGTGGCTGTGCTCGCTGAAGGTGGGATCAATCAGAGGTTGCAGCACTTGCAGCAGTGCCTGTTGAATCAGACGGTCGGTGACGGTGGGGATACCCAGTTCCCGCTCACTGCCGTCCGGTTTCGGGATGCCTACCCGACGAACGGGTTGTGGTTGGTAGGAGCCGCTCAGCAGTTGCTGGCGAAGCTCCGGCCACACCCATCGCAGGTGTTCGGCAGTCTGGGCAATATCCAGCCCGTCCACACCTGCCGATCCCTTGTTGGACTTCACGCGCTTCCATGCCCGCTGCATATTCTCTCGTGCGAACGCCTGCTCAAGCAGGCTTCGCCCTGCGCCCTCCGGTTCTCGCCGCGGGAGCCCTGTTTCATCGCTGATCGCATTCGGTAAGGCTTCACCTTCCCGTTCCGCGACCCGCCCCGCTGGCGCGGGCATCTGATGCGTTACAGCGCTCATCGACAAGGCGTTTGACGCTCCTTCTCGTTCAGCCCTTCGCCCTGACCAAGCAGCTACTATGGCTTCTGCTGACTTCTCGCTCCGTGCTTCCACGTCGCCCTTTCAGGCATGAGGCGAGATCTCCCCGGGTAAGAACACACTCCTTCACCGCACAACCGCCGGATTTACACCACCTCGCCTTGGCCACAAGAGCTTCGCGGCTTCTAGCCCGCTCGCCCTGCTTGGCAGTGCCTCGTATCCGATTCTTGTTCATCGGCTCACGGTTTACGCTCCACGCTTCCTCCCCACGGTCGGTCGCCCTTCCGCAGTTGCGCTTCGCTCCGTTCGCTGTGGCCAGCTCACGGGAGGACTTGCACCTCCAGGAGTGCGCCCGTGCCGGGCGCACTAAAAAAGGCCACCCGAAGGTGGCCTCAAATTGAAGCAGGAAAGAGAGTAGGTTTACACCGCCGCAACCGGACGCATGTAAGAGATCGGCGCGAGATTGGCGTCTTCGAAGGTCACCATTTCCCAGGCATCGGTCTGCGCGATCAGGGTACGCAGCAAACGGTTGTTCAATGCGTGACCGGACTTGAAGCCCTTGAACTCGCCGATCAGGCTATTGCCCAGCAGGTACAGGTCACCGATGGCATCGAGAATCTTGTGTTTGACGAATTCGTCCTCGTAACGCAGGCCGTCTTCATTGAGCACGCGATACTCGTCGACCACGATGGCGTTTTCCACACTGCCACCAAGCGCCAGGTTCTGTGAACGCAGGAACTCGATGTCACGCATGAAGCCGAATGTGCGGGCCCGGCTGACTTCCTTGACGAAAGACGTGCTGGAAAAATCCACACTGGCGCTCTGCGTGCGATTGCGGAACACGGGGTGATCGAAGTCGATCTCGAAGCTCACCTTGAAACCGTCGAAAGGCACGAAGGTGGCGCGCTTGTCGCCCTCCTCCACAGTCACCTCACGCAGGATGCGGATGAACTTCTTCGGCGCTTCCTGCTCCTGCAGGCCAGCGGATTGAATCAGGAATACAAAGGGACCCGCGCTGCCATCCATGATCGGCACTTCGGACGCGGAGAGCTCGACGTAGGCGTTATCGATGCCCAGGCCAGCCAAGGCCGAAAGCAGATGCTCTACCGTGTCCACCTTGACGTCGCCATTGATCAACGTGGTCGACATGGTGGTTTCACCGACGTTCCCGGCCAGTGCGCGGATTTCCACGACAGGATCGAGGTCGGTGCGACGAAACACGATACCGGTATCCACCGGAGCCGGCTTCAGGGTCAGGTAAACCTTATCCCCCGAATGTAGGCCAACGCCGGTGGCACGGATGATGTTCTTCAGGGTGCGTTGTCTGATCATGGCTTGGCCGCTATATCGCTAGTTGCGAACTGTTTTCAACAATGGTCGGGAATGATAGCAGAACCGAACTTTGCTGAACACCAATCACCCATATACTCCTGATAAATTCCATCAATCAGCCTGGCGACGCAGGAACGCCGGAATATCCAGGTAATCGAGATCGTCCTGGGTATTGAGCTTGGCTGCAGTGGCCGCGCCGCCATGGCTCTGACGCTGCACGGTGGGACGCTCGTAGTCCTTGTAGTTGACCGACTGCTCGCTGCGCGCAGGCGCGGCAGGCTGCTGGGCAACCGACTGAGTAACGGCGACCTGTACGGTGTTATCGACCACCTTGACCGGTTTTTCCATGCGCGCACCCAGGCCGGTAGCGACCACGGTGACGTGCAGTTCGTCGCGCATGTCGGCGTCGATCACGGTGCCGACCTTGACGGTGGCCTGCTCGGAGGCGAACTGCTCGATGATGTTACCCACGTCGGAGTATTCACCCAGCGACAGATCTGGGCCTGCGGTGATGTTCACCAGGATGCCGCGCGCGCCCTGCAGGTTGACGTCTTCCAGCAGCGGATTGCGGATGGCCGCCTCGGTCGCTTCACGCGCACGGTTCGGACCGCTGGCGCAGCCGGTGCCCATCATGGCCATGCCCATCTCGCTCATCACGGTTTTCACGTCGGCGAAGTCGACGTTGATCATGCCCGGACGCTTGATGATGTCGGAGATACCGCGCACGGCACCGGCCAGTACGTCGTCAGCCTTGGCGAAGGCAGACATCAGGCTGGCGTCTTTGCCGAGGATGGTCAGCAGTTTTTCGTTGGGGATGGTGATCAGCGAATCGACGCTCTCGGCCAATGCACGGATGCCTTCATCGGCGATGACCATGCGCTTCTTGCCTTCGAACGGGAACGGACGGGTGACCACTGCAACGGTGAGGATACCCAGTTCCTTGGCCACCTCGGCGATCACCGGCGCCGCGCCGGTACCGGTGCCACCGCCCATACCGGTGGTGATGAACACCATGTCGGTGCCGGCCAGCACTTCGGCGATACGCTCACGGTCTTCCAGCGCGGCCTGACGACCGACTTCGGGATTGGCGCCAGCACCCAGGCCCTTGGTCACGCCCGGGCCGAGCTGCAGCACGGTACGCGCACCGACGTTCTTCAGCGCCTGCGCATCGGTGTTGGCGCAGATGAACTCGACGCCCTCGATGTTGCTGACGGCCATGTGATTGACTGCGTTACCGCCGCCACCACCGACACCAATGACCTTGATCACTGCGCTTTGTGGAATGTTGTCTACTAGTTCGAACATGATCCCTCTCCTTCCTTTCTAGTTGTGTAACGCCTACCGCAAAATTCAGAAATTGCCTTGTACCCAACGCTTGATGCGTTCGAGTACCGGGGGTTTGCTCTCGTCCTGATAAGGACTGCCCACCGACATGGGAATGCCGTCGTTCTGCTTCTGCAGCCCGTACATCAGCAGCCCCACACCGGTGGAATAAATCGGGTTGCGCACGACGTCGCCCATGCCCTTGACGCTATGCGGCACACCAAGGCGTACCGGCATATGAAAGATTTCCTCGGCCAGTTCGACCGCGCCTTCCATCTTCGCCGTACCGCCGGTCATGACGATCCCGGCCGGAATCAGATCTTCGTAGCCACTGCGACGCAGCTCGGCCTGTACCAGGGTGAACAGCTCGTCGTAGCGCGGCTCGACCACCTCGGCCAGGGACTGGCGCGACAGATCGCGCGGCGGACGATCACCGACGCTGGGCACTTTGATGGTTTCGCCAGCACCGGCCAGCTTGGCCAGAGCGCAGGCGTAGCGAATCTTGATTTCCTCGGCGTACTGGGTCGGCGTACGCAGGGCCATGGCGATGTCGTTGGTAACCTGGTCACCGGCAATCGGAATCACCGCGGTGTGACGAATCGCCCCTTCGGTGAAGATGGCGATATCAGTGGTACCACCGCCGATATCCACTAGGCACACGCCCAGTTCCTTCTCGTCCTCGGTCAGTACCGAATAGGCCGAGGCCAGTTGTTCGAGGATGATGTCGTCGACTTCCAGGCCGCAACGGCGCACGCATTTCTCGATATTCTGCGCCGCATTCACGGCGCAGGTGACCACGTGCACCTTGGCTTCCAGGCGCACGCCAGACATGCCCAGCGGCTCACGCACGCCCTCCTGGTTGTCGATCACGTAGTCCTGAGCCAGGGTGTGCAGCACACGCTGGTCCGCCGGAATCGCAACGGCCTGCGCAGCGTCGAGCACACGCTCGATATCGGCCGGGCTCACTTCGCGGTCGCGGATGGCGACGATGCCGTGGCTGTTAAGGCTGCGAATATGGTTACCGGCCACGCCGACGAACGCCGAGTGGATACGGCAACCGGCCATCAGCTGCGCTTCTTCCACAGCACGTTGAATCGAAGCCACGGTGGACTCGATGTTGACCACCACGCCCTTCTTCAGCCCGCGCGACGGATGGGTGCCGATGCCGACGATTTCCAGCTGACCGTCGGCCGTCACTTCGCCAACCAGCGCCACCACCTTGGAGGTGCCGATATCCAGGCCAACGATCATCTTGCCGCTCTGCGCGCTATTCATTAGTCCTGCCTCTCCTCAATTCACTTTCTGCTCGGCCGCAGCCGGCTCCACCGGCTCACGCCAGGCCACGGCCAGGCCGTTGGCATAACGCAGGTCGATGCGCGCGATGTTCGCGCTCTGTTCTTTCAGTTCCCGCTCGTAGATCGCAGCGAAACGACGCATTTTCTCCACCACATGATCGCGCCCCAGCAGGATGTCGATGCGCTGGCCGCTGGCGTTCTCGGTGGCCGAGAGAAACCAGCTGCCGCGCTCGCGCAACTGCAGCCCGACCACGGTAAAGCCCATCGGCCGCAGCAACTGGCTGAGCATCTGGTATTGCTGCATCACCTTGGGCTGCGCACGCTGAGGACCATAGAGCTGCGGCAGGTGCTGATAGTTGTCCAGCTCCTGCGGGGCGAAGGCCTGGCCCTGGTTGTTGAGCAGCGCCTCGTCGCCCCAACGGGCAATGGGCAGCTGTTCTTCCAGGCGTACGTCAATCTGATCCGGCCAGACGCGACGCACTTCGGCATGGGCAATCCAGGGCATACGCTCCAGTTCTTCACGCATGCCGCGCAGGTCGACGCTGAAAAAGCTCGCCTCGATGAATGGCGCGATGCGCCGCTGCACTGCCTGCTGGCTGATATAGGCCAGGTCACCCTGCACGCTGATACGTGCAATCGGGCGGTCGGCATAGGGCAGCAGACGCTGCGCCCCCTCGTAGGCGCCGAACCCCAGAGCGACCAGCAGCAACGGCCAAAGCAAACGGCCTACCCAGGAGAAATCCGCCTTGGGCAGACGCAGACGCATCGGTTCCTTGGCCACCAGACGGCTGGCGCCACGCGGCGCGGGCTTGCCGCGCAGCGGAGCCCTCAGCGTGTCCTGGTGACGCAAAGCCGCTGTCATGACTTAACCCCTCGCCTCGACGCTGTCCGCCAGGATCGCCAGCACCAGTTGCTGGAAATCCAGACCGGCAGCACGCGCGGCCATCGGCACCAGGCTGTGATCGGTCATGCCCGGTACGGTGTTCACTTCCAGCAGCCAGAACTGGCCGCTGGCATCCTGCATCACGTCGGCACGCGCCCAGCCCTGAGTGCCCACGGCCTCGCAGGCACGCGCGGTCAGCTCTTTCAGTTCTGCCTCTTTCTCGGCCGAGAGGCCGCAGGGAATGCGGTACTGGGTGTCATCGGCCAGGTACTTGGCGTCGTAGTCGTAGAAGGTGTGCGGGGTGCCGAGGCCAATGGGCGGCAGCACCTGGCCACGCAGCACGGCGATGGTGTATTCCGGGCCGGCGATCCACTGCTCGACCAGTACCTGGCTGTCGTAGCACGCAGCGTCCTGCCAGGCTTTGAGCAGCGCCTCGACGCTGTCGACCTTGGCCATGCCGATGCTTGAGCCTTCATGCGCCGGTTTGACGATCAGCGGGAAACCCAATTCGGCAGCTGCCGCTTCGCAGTCGGCTTGCGACGTCAGCACGGCATGACGCGGCGTCGGCAGGCCAAGGCTGTGCCAGACCTGTTTGGTGCGCAGCTTGTCCATCGCCAGCGCCGAGGCGAGGATGCCGCTGCCGGTGTAGGGAATGCCGGCGCACTCGAGCAGCCCCTGCATGGAGCCATCCTCGCCACCACGGCCGTGCAGCACAATAAAGGCGCGGTCGATCTTCTCGCTGTTCAGGCGCTGCAGGAAATCATCACCCACGTCGATGCCGAAGGCGTCCACGCCCGCTGCCTGCAAGGCGCTGAGCACGGCATTGCCGGATTTCAGCGACACCTCGCGCTCGGCGCTCTTGCCGCCGAACAGCACGGCGACGCGACCGAAGGCCTTGGGTTCGAGGGTACTGTGCAAACTCATTTCGACTCCCCCACGAACAGCGGGTGTTTGATCAGTTGCGGTGCCACCGCGCCGATATCGCCCGCGCCCTGGCACAGCAGGATGTCGCCGGCACGCAGCAGCGGTTTGAGCAGCGGCGCCAGGTCGGCGCCACGCTCGACGTAGATCGGATCGAGCTGGCCACGCTGACGGATGCTGTGGCACAGCTGGCGGCTGTCGGCGCCGGGAATCGGCTCTTCGCCAGCCGGGTAGACCTCCACCAGCAGCAGCACATTGGCCTCCCCGAGCACCTGCACGAAATCGTCGTACAGATCGCGGGTGCGGCTGTAGCGGTGCGGCTGGTAGACCATCACCAGACGACGCTCCGGCCAGCCGCCACGCACGGCCTTGATCACGGCAGCGACTTCGCGCGGGTGATGACCGTAGTCGTCGACCAGCATCACGCTGCCGCCGTCTACCGGCAGTTCGCCGTAGACCTGGAAGCGCCGACCGACACCCTGGAAGCCCGACAAGCCGCTGACGATGGCGGCATCGTCGATGCCTTCGTCGGTGGCGATAGCGATGGTCGCCAGGGCATTGAGGACGTTGTGGTTGCCCGGCATGTTCACCGACACGTCGAGCGGCTCGCAGTCCGGGCGCAGCACGGTGAAGTAAGTGCGCATGCCCTCCTGACGCACGTTGATCGCGCGCACGTCGGCATCCTCGGCAAAGCCGTAGGTCACGGTTGGGCGGCCAACCTGCGGCAGCAGTTCGCGCACCACCGGATCATCCACGCAGAGCACGGCCAGGCCGTAGAACGGCAGGTTATGGAGGAACTCAATGAAGGTCTTCTTCAGCCTATTGAAGTCGCCGCCATAGGTGCTCATGTGGTCGGCGTCGATATTGGTGACCACCGAAACCATCGGCTGCAGGTGCAGGAAGCTGGCGTCGCTCTCATCGGCTTCGGCGATCAGGAAGCGGCTGGAGCCGAGCTGGGCATTGGTACCGGCAGCGTTCAGGCGGCCACCGATGACGAAGGTCGGATCCAGCCCGCCAGCGGCGAACACCGAGGCCAGCAGGCTGGTGGTGGTGGTCTTGCCATGGGTGCCGGCCACGGCGATGCCGTGACGGTAGCGCATCAGCTCGGCGAGCATCTCAGCACGCGGCACCACCGGAATCCGCCGCTCCAGCGCGGTGGCCACTTCCGGGTTGCTGGCGTTGACGGCGCTGGAAACCACCAGCACGTCAGCCTGCTCGGCGTTCTCCGCACGGTGACCGATAAAAATGGTCGCCCCGAAGTTTTCGAGGCGTTCGGTCACGGCCGAGGCCTTGAGGTCGGAGCCGGAGACTTCGTAACCCAGGTTGAGCAGCACCTCGGCGATGCCGCACATACCCACGCCGCCGATACCGACGAAGTGAATACGGCGGATACGGCGCATGCGCCGCACTTCGGCCTTGACCGCAGCGGGAGACTTAGCCACGCATCACCTCCTGACAAATGTCGACCACCGTGCGGGTGGCATCAGGCTTGGCCAGGCGACGCGCGGTGGCGCCCATGACGTTGAGTTTTTCCAGGTGCATCAGAACCTCGGTAAGCTGCGCGGCAAGCGTGGCCGCGTCAGTGGCATGTTGCGCAAGCAGGACGGCAGCGCCCTCCTTCGCCAGGTATTCGGCATTGCGGCTCTGGTGGTCGTCGATGGCGTGCGGCAGCGGCACCAGGAACGACGGCAGACCGGCTGCGGCCAGCTCGCTGACGGTCAGCGCACCGGCACGGCACACCACCAGATCGGCCCAGCCATAGGCGCGCGCCATATCCTTGATGAACGGCGCGACCTCGGCTTCGACCGCAGCTTCGCGATAACGCTCCGCAGTGATCTCGGCATGTTGTTTACCGGCCTGGTGGAACACCTGTGGGCGCAACTCGGCAGGGATTTGCTGCAGCGCCGCCGGCAGCAGTTTGTTCAGCGGCTCGGCGCCCAGGCTGCCGCCCAGCACCAGCAATTTCGGCTTGCGCCCGGCCAGCGGCTCGCGCGGGGTTTCCAGGAACAGCTCCTCACGCACCGGGTTGCCGGTGGTGCGGCGCTTGTCGGAAGCCGCGAAGGTGTTCGGGAAGGCCTCGCAGATGCGTGTGGCAATACGCGACAGCAGGCGATTGGCAGTGCCGGCCACGGCGTTTTGTTCATGGATGATCAACGGCACGCCAGCCAGGCGTGCAGCCAGGCCGCCAGGCCCGGTGACATAACCGCCCATGCCCAGCACGCACACCGGCTGCAGCTCACGCACGATACGCCGCGCCTGCAGCAGCGAACGCAGCAACTGGAACGGCGCCTTGAGCAGGGCCAGCTTGCTCTTGCCACGCAGGCCGCTGACATTGATCAGATGCAGCGGCAAGCCGGCTTGCGGCACCAACTCGTTCTCGATGCCACGCGGCGTACCCAGCCAGTGCACGGCGTAACCGCGCGCCTGGAATTCACGCGCGCAGGCCAGCGCCGGAAATACGTGACCACCGGTGCCGCCAGCCATGATCAGCACATTACCGCGCATGGGCGACCTCCTTGCTCGGCTCGGCGAAGTCCGCTTCGCTGAACTCGATATCCTCGTTACCCAACACGTTGCGCTGCTCCCATTCGATACGCAGCAGCAGCGCCAGGCTGACGCAGCAGATCACCAGCGACGAGCCGCCGTAGCTGAGGAATGGCAGGGTCAGGCCCTTGGTCGGCAGCAGGCCGGTATTCACGCCGATATTGATCAGGAACTGGCCGATCCACAGGAAGGACAGGCCATAGGCTACATAGGCGGAGAAGAACTGCTTGGCCTTTTCCGCCCACAGGCCGATATACAAACCACGCACGCAGACGAAAACGAACAGCCCCAGAGTGGTCAGCGCACCGACCAGCCCCAGCTCCTCGGCCAGTACCGAAAAGACGAAGTCGGTGTGCGCTTCCGGCAGGTAGAACTGCTTCTGGATGCTGTTGCCCAGGCCAACGCCAAACCATTCGCCGCGGCCAAAGGCAATCAGCGCCTGGGTCAGTTGGTAACCTGCGCCATATTGATCGGCCCAGGGGTCGGTAAAGGTGATCAGACGCTGCAGGCGATATTCCTGGGTCTGTACCAGAACGAACACGGCACCGACCGCCAGCGCCACCATCAAACCGAAGCGCAGCATGCCGACGCCGCCGAGGAACAGCATGGCCATGGCCGAGCCCATCATCACCACGGTGGCACCGAAGTCCGGCTCCAGCAGCAGCAGACCGGCCATCGGCAGCAACACCACAAAGGGTTTGAAGAAGCCCATCCAGCTTTCGCGCACCTCTTCCTGGCGGCGCACCAGATAGCCGGCCAGGTAGACCACGACGAACACCTTGGCGATTTCCGACGGCTGCACGTTGAACGCGCCGAAGCCGATCCAGCGCCGCGCACCGTTGACCTCGCGTCCAATACCGGGGATCAGCACCAACACCAGCAGACCGAAAGCCGCCAGCAGGAGCATCCAGCCATAACGCTGCCAGAAACTCATCGGGATCATCAGCACGACACCGGCAGCACCCAGGCCGATGACCAGATAAATCAGATGACGGATCATGTGGTACAGCGGATTACCGGAAAGCGCCGCCGCCACTTCCGAGGACGCCGAGGTGATCATCACCAAGCCCAGGCCGAGCAGGGCGAGACAGCCGGCCAGCATCGGGAAATCGACATCGAAGCCGCGCCCGAGCAGCGGCGAAGGCCGAACGTGGAGGAAGTCCGTCAACATGACAAGCCTCCTACCGCCTGGGCAAACAGACGCCCGCGCTCTTCGAAGTTCTTGAACATATCCAGGCTGGCGCAGGCCGGCGACAGCAGCACGGCATCACCCGCCTCGGCCAGCTCGCTGCAGCGCTGCACCGCCTCGTTCAGGGTTTGTACGCGCACCAGCGGCGCCGCATCACCCAAGGCCTCGGCCAGGCGCTCGGCATCACGGCCGAGCAGCACCACCGCGCGGCAGAAGCGCGCCGCTGGCGCCTTGAGCGCGGAGAAGTCGGCGCTCTTGCCGTCGCCACCGGCGATCAGTACCAGCTTGCCGGCGATATCGGCACCGAGGCCTTCGATGGCCGCCAGCGCGGCACCGACGTTGGTGGCCTTGGAATCGTCGTAATAGTTCACCCCGGCACGCTCACCGACCCACTGGCAACGATGCGGCAGCCCGGCGAACTCACGCAAGGTGGCGAGCATGGCGTCCATCGGCAGGCCCACGGCATGACCGAGTGCCAGCGCCGCCAGGGCGTTGGACTGGTTGTGCGCGCCACGGATCTTCAGCTCACTCACCGGCAGCAGCGCCTCGAAGCGAAACGCCAGGGATTTCTCGCCGTTCTCTTCGAGCAGGCCAAAGCGCTTGAAGTCGGGCTTGCCCAGGCCGAATTCCCAGCAGGTCACCTGATCGGCGATCAAAGGGCGCGACAAGGCGTCATCACGGTTGATCACCACCTGGCGGGCGCCACGGAAGATCCGGTGCTTGGCCAGGTGATAGGCCGGCAGCCCGCTGTAGCGATCCATATGGTCTTCGCTGATGTTCAGGCAGGTGGCCACTTCGGCATTGAGCTGATCGGTGGTTTCCAGCTGGAAGCTGGACAGCTCCAGCACGTACAGCTCGACGTCGTCCGCCAGCAGATCCAGTGCCGGCGTGCCGAGGTTGCCGCCCACAGCGACACGCTTACCGGCGGCAGCCGCCATCTCGCCGACCAGGGTAGTGACGGTACTCTTGGCGTTGGAGCCGGTGATGGCGATGATCGGCGCCTTGGCGTGACGGGCGAACAGGTCGATATCGCCGGACAGCTTCACCCCGCGCGCAGCCGCTGCCGCCAACGCCGGAGTGTCCACGGCCAGACCCGGGCTCACGTACAGCTCCGAGGCGCGGCAGAGGAACTCCACGTCCAGCTCGCCGCAACGTACTTCCACCTGCGGATAGTCACGCTTGAGCGTCTCCAGCTCCGGCGGGTTCGCGCGCGTATCGGCCACGGCAAAGCGCACGCCCTGCTGCGCCAGGAAGCGCACCAGGGACATGCCGCTCTTGCCGAGGCCGACAACGATGCGGAACTGGTCGGAAGCGATCAGGGTCACGCTCAATTACCTCAGTTTCAGGGTGGCCAGGCCGATCAGCACGAGAATCACGGTGATGATCCAGAAACGGACGATCACGCGCGGCTCAGGCCAGCCCCTGAGTTCGAAATGGTGGTGGATCGGCGCCATGCGGAACACGCGCTTGCCGGTCAGCTTGAAGCTGGCCACCTGGATGATCACCGACAGGGTTTCCATGACGAACACGCCGCCCATGATGAACAGCACGATTTCCTGACGAACGATCACCGCAATGGTGCCCAGCGCGGCACCGAGCGCCAGCGCGCCGACGTCACCCATAAACACCTGCGCCGGGTAGGTGTTGAACCACAGAAAGCCCAGACCGGCACCGACCAGCGCGGCGCAGAACACGATCAGCTCGCCAGCGCCCGGCACGTAGGGAATCAGCAGGTATTCGGCGAAGTTCACGTTGCCCGACAGGTAACAGAAGATGCCCAGCGCGCCGCCGACCATGACGGTGGGCAGAATGGCCAGGCCGTCGAGGCCGTCAGTGAGGTTCACCGCATTGCTGGTGCCGACGATGACGAAGTAGGTCAGTACCACGAAGCCGACGCCCAGGGGAATGGCGACATCCTTCAGCAGAGGCACGATCAGAGTGGTCTCCACCGGGCTCTGCGCCGTCATATAAAGGAAGAGCGCCGCTGCCAGACCGAACACCGACTGCCAGAAATATTTCCAGCGACTCGGCAGGCCGCGCGAGTTCTTCTCGATCACCTTGCGGTAGTCATCGACCCAGCCAATGGCACCGAACAGCAGGGTCACGGCCAGCACCACCCACACATAGCGGTTGGACAGGTCAGCCCAGAGCAGGGTGCTGACGGCGATGGCGGTCAGAATCAGCGCACCGCCCATGGTCGGCGTGCCCTTCTTCGACAGGTGCGATTGCGGGCCATCGTTGCGCACGGCCTGGCCGATCTGACGCACCTGCAGGGTGCGGATCATCCACGGACCGAGCCACAGCGACAGCGCCAGGGCGGTAAGCACGCCGAGGATGCCGCGCAGGGTCAGGTACTGAAAAACCGCGAAGCCCTTGTGGAACTGTTGCAGGTACTCCGCCAGCAGCAGCAGCATTTAGTGATTCTCCCCAGCTACGTCGCACAGCGCTGCCACGACCTTGTCCATGGCTGCGCTGCGTGAACCCTTGATTAGTAGTGTGCTGCCGGCCTGTTCGGCGCGCAGCGCTTCGATCAGCTCGGCGTGGTCGGCGAAATGACGCCCCTTGGCGCCAAACTCTTCGACCGCGAAGCGCATCAGCGGGCCAACGGCATACAGTGCGTCGACCTTGCCAGCGGCATGCCGACCGACATCGCGATGGCCCTGCTCGGCCCACTCGCCCAACTCGCCCATGTCTCCGAGCACCAGAACGGTGCGCCCGGAAAAGCCGGCGAGTATATCCACCGCAGCGCACATGGCTACAGGGTTGGCGTTGTAACTGTCATCGATCACCCGCACGCCATTCGGCGCCAGTTGCGCGACAGCACGGCCCTTGACCGGTTGCAGATTTTGCAAGCCTTCGACCATGGCACCCAGCGATATGCCCAGCGCATGAGCGGCAGCGCAGGCCGCCAGGGCATTGGCGACGTTGTGCTCACCGAGCAGATTGAGCTGGATGTGCGCACTGCCAAGCGGGCTGCGCAGGGTGAACCCCTGACAACCGCGCGCATCACGAGCCAGATCGCTGCCATGGAAATCGGCACGGGTGTCGCGCAGGGCGAAGCTCAGCACCTTGCGCCCGGCAGCGCGGCGCTGCCAGGTGATAAAAGCCTTGTCATCCAGATTGAGCACGGCCACGCCATCGTTCGGCAGGCCTTCGAGAATCTCGCCCTTGGCTTCGATGATTTTCTCCGGGCCGCCGAACTCACCGACATGGGCATTGCCGGCATTGGTGATGATCGCCACCTGCGGCCGGGTCAGGCTGACGGTGTAGGCGATCTCACCGACATGATTGGCGCCCAGCTCGATTACCCCGGCGCGATGCTCAGGCGCCAGCTCCAGCAGAGTCAGCGGCGCGCCCAGATCGTTATTGAGGTTGCCACGGGTGGCCAGTACCGCGCCGCCGAGGCCGGCACGCAGAATGGCGGCAAGCATTTCCTTGACACTGGTCTTGCCACTGGAGCCGGTCACGGCCGCCAGCGGCTTGTCAAAAGCCTGACGATTGAGTGCGCCCAGTTGACCGAGCGCCAGACGCGTGTCAGCCACCAGCAATTGCGGCAACGGTGCATTGGCCACCTCACGCTCGACCAATGCGGCGACTGCGCCCTTGGCAGCGACGTCGGCCAGGTAATCATGACCGTCGAAGCGCGGGCCGGTCAGCGCCACGAAAAGCTGACCCGCAGCGATGGTGCGGCTGTCGCTGCCAACGGCAGAAAACCTCACATCGTCACCAATCAGGCGCGCGTTCAGGTCGGCGGCGACCTCACTGAGCGACCAGGGCTTAAGCATGCGCGGCCTCCCAGGCCGCCAGGGCCTTGTGCGCTTCGAGCAGATCGGAGAACGGCTGACGCACGCCCATGATTTCCTGATAGTCCTCATGCCCCTTGCCAGCCAGTACCAGCACATCGGCGGGCTCGGCCTGAGCAACCAGACGGGCGATGGCATCGCCACGACCATGAATGAACTGCACCTGCTCCGGCGCTGTGAAACCAGCACGGATATCGGCAACGATCTGCGCCGGATCTTCCGTGCGCGGATTGTCGTCGGTCACCCACACCGCATCGGCCAGGCGCTCGGCCACCGCGGCCATCAGCGGGCGCTTGCCGCGATCACGGTCACCACCGCAACCGAACAGGCAGATCAGGCGCCCTTCGACGTGCGGACGCATGGCTTCGAGCACTTTCTCCAGCGCATCCGGGGTGTGCGCGTAGTCGACCACCACCAGTGGCTTGTCGCCGCCACCGAGACGCTGCATGCGGCCCGCTGGCCCCTGCAGTTGCGGCAGTACCTTGAGAATCTCGTCGAGGCCGTAATCCATCCCCAGCAACGCCCCAACCACCGCCAGCAGGTTGCTCAGGTTGAAACGACCGAGCAGATTGCTGCGCAGCATGCCTTCACCGCGCGCCGTCACCAGCCGCGCACGCACACCCTGATCGTCGAAGTGCGCTTCGCTGCAATAAAGGAAGGCACCGGCATCATTCAGGCTGTAACCGATCAGGCGCGACTCGTGCGACTGCGCGGCCAACTCACGACCGAAGGCATCATCGAGGTTGATCACCCGGCAACGCAGATTTGGCCAGGCGAACAGCTTGGCCTTGGCTGCGCCATAGGCCTGCATGCTGCCGTGGTAATCGAGGTGATCGCGCGACAGGTTGGTGAACACCGCCACATCGAACTCCAGCGCCGCGACACGGCCCTGATCCAGGCCATGGGAGGACACCTCCATGGCCACGGCGCGCGCACCGGCCTGTTTGAGGGAAGCCAGGGTGGCCTGCACCCCGACCGGATCAGGCGTGGTGTGCTTGCCCTGCTCCAAGGCACCGTGGAAGCCATTACCCAATGTGCCGACGATACCGCAGCGCTGGCCGAGCAGATCCAGTGCCTGCGCCAGCAACTGGCTGACACTGGTCTTGCCGTTGGTGCCGGTGACACCGATCAGATGCATCGCGCGGCTTGGCTCACCGTAGAAGCGCCCGGCAATGGCTGAAAGCTGGCCGGCCAGCCCCTTGACCGGAACCAGCACAGCACTCTCAGCATGCATGGGTGCAGCGCCTTCGGCCTCAAAGGCCACCGCCGCAGCGCCACGGGCCACGGCATCGGCGATATGTACACGACCGTCCTGCTGGGTACCCGGCACGGCCAGGAACAGATCACCCGGACGCACCTTGCGGCTGTCCAGAGTCAGTTCCCGAATCAGCACGCCGCTCTCGGCAGCGGGCAACAGTTGATTGAGCGGCATGGGCATCAGTTACGCCCTCCCTGGCCAACGACAGCCATCTTCTGCTCGGGCGGCGGCAGATTGTCAGGCGCGATATTCATCAAACGCAGCGAGCCGGCCATCACCCGGCTGAACACCGGTGCGGAAATCAGGCCGCCGTAGTAGGCCCCCTTGCCCGGCTCGTCGATCACCACCACCAACGCGATACGCGGATCCTGCGCCGGGGCGAAACCGGCGAACAACGAGCGATAGGCGTTGGTCTGGTAGCCCTTGGCTCCGGCATTGGTCTTGCGCGCGGTGCCACTCTTGCCAGCGACGTGGTAACCCGGCACCTGCGCGCGGAACACCCCGCGCGGCGCCTCGACCACCTGCTGCAGCATGCCCTGCAGGGTCTTGGCTACATCGGCTGACATGACCTGCATGGCGCCCGGCTTGCTGTCCACACGAATCATCGACAGCGGCGTCATGCCGCCGCCGTTGGCCAGCGCCGCATAGGCATGCGCCAGCTGCACGGCAGTCACCGAGAGACCGTAGCCGTAGGACAGCGTGGCGGTTTCCGCCTGTCGCCACTGCCGATGGTTGGGCAGATTGCCAACCCGCTCGCCCGGGAAGCCGAGACCGGTGTCACGCCCGAAACCCAGATTGCTCAGGACGTGGTAGATGCTCTCTCCGCCTACGTCAAAAGCGATCTTGCTCATGCCGACGTTGCTGGAGTTGATCAGAATGCCGGTCAGATCCAGCGCGGGACCTTGCGTACGGGATACGTCGCGAATGCTGTAACGGCCAATTTGCAGCGTACCGTTGCCGACCTGAACGATATCGCTGGGCTTCCAGCGTCCGGTCTCCAGCGCAGCGGCCATCGACAGCGGCTTGATGGTCGAACCCGGCTCGAATACGTCGATCATGGCCCGGTTGCGCATGGCCGCTGGGGTCAGGCTGCGACGGTTGTTCGGGTTGTAGGTGGGATGGTTGACCATCGCCAGCACCTCGCCGGTCTTCACGTCGACCATCACCAGGCTGCCGGCCTTGGCATCGTTCTCCAGCAGCGCATTGCGCAGCTCGCGATGGGCCAGGTACTGCAGGCGCAGATCAATGGACAACGCCAAGGCCTTGCCGGCCTTGGCGTTCTGCGCAACCTGTACATCCTTGATCAGCTTGCCACGCCGATCCTTGAGCACCTGACGCTTGCCCGGCACGCCGGCCAGCCAGTCTTCATAGGCCAGCTCCATACCTTCGCGACCGCGGTCGTCGATGTCGGTGAAGCCCACCACATGGGCCGCCACTTCGCCGGCCGGATAGAAACGACGGAATTCTTCGATGGCATAAACGCCCGGTACCTTGAGATCCAGCACGCTCTGCCCCTTGTCGGGGGTCAGACCACGCACCAGATACATGAACTCGCGCTCCTTGTTCTGCTCCAGGCGTGCGGCGAAGCTGGCGGGATCCTGGCCGAGCGCCGCAGCCAGTGCCGGCCACTGCTGACGCCCCGCCTGCAGCTCCTTGCCATTGGCCCACAGCGTAGTGACCGGCGTGCTGACGGCCAGCGGCTCGCCATTGCGGTCGGTGATCAGGCCACGATGCGCAGGAATCGGGATATGCCGCACGCTGCGCGCATCACCGTGGGCCTTGAGGAAATCATGGTCGAGCACCTGCAGATCGAGCATGCGCCAGGCAATGGCGCCGACCATCAGCGCCAGCAGCACCAGCACCAGGCGGAAGCGCCAGGGATAGAGTGCGCCTTCGAGGCCGATCATGGACGCACCATGCGCACGGCGGCCGGGTCGGGGATGTGCATTTTCAGCTGTTCGCTGGCCAACGCTTCGATGCGATTGTGCGCGGTCCAGGTGCTCTGCTCGAGAATCAACCGACCCCACTCGGCCTGCGCCTTGTCGCGCACGCTCAGCTCGCCGTACAGCTCATTGAGCAGCTGACGGTTCCAGTGCGCGCTGTAGGACACCGCCAGCGCAGAAACCAGAATGGCAATGAACAGCAGCAGCATCAGAAAGCTGCCGCTGGGCATGGATTTGATCAGCCGACGGCTCACCGCAACTTCTCCGCGATGCGCATCACCGCGCTGCGCGAGCGCGGATTGGCCTTGAGTTCAGCGGCGCCAGCGTAGACCGGCTTGCCAATCAGCTTCAGGCGCGGCTCGAAGGCTTTCGGGATGATCGGCAGGTCACGTGGCAGCTTGCCTGCCTCGCCCTTGGCCTGACGCTTCATGAACTGCTTGACGATACGATCTTCCAGCGAATGGAAGCTGATCACCACCAGGCGACCACCCACCTCAAGCGCCTCCAACGCTGCTTCGAGGCCGCGTTCGAGATCACCCAGCTCGTTATTGATAAAGATGCGGATACCCTGGAAAGCACGGGTCGCCGGATTCTTGCCCTTTTCCCAGGCCGGGTTGGCCTCGGTCAGCACCTTGGCCAGATCGGCCGTGCGAGTAAAAGGCTGCTCGGCACGGCGCTGCACCACGGCACGCGCCATACGCTTGGCGAAACGCTCTTCGCCGTAATCCTTCATCACCCGGGCGATTTCATCTTCGTCCGCCGAGGCAATCCAGTCAGCGGCACTCACGCCGGCATCAGGATTCATGCGCATGTCCAGCGGGCCGTCATTGAGGAAGCTGAAGCCACGCTCGGGGTCGTCCAGTTGCGGCGAGGACACACCAAGATCCAGCAGAATGCCGGAGACCCGACCGGAAATGCCGCGGACAACAGCCTCATCGCCAAGTTCCGCAAAACTGCGCTGCACAACGACAAAGCGGCCGTCTTCGGCCGCCAATGCTTCCCCGGTGGCTATCGCCAGGGGATCCTTGTCGAACCCCAACAACCGCCCGCCTGGCCCGAGCTTCTGCAGGATCAGCCGGCTGTGTCCGCCACGCCCGAAGGTGCCATCCATGTAGCAGCCATCCGCGCGTACAGCCAGCCCCTCGACGGCTTCGTCGAGCAGCACGGTGATATGGCGGAAACTATCGGTCATGGTCACAGGATCAGGCTACGCAGTTCATCGGAAAGGGCTCCCGGCTGCTTGATGGCGGCCAGGTCGTTTGCAGCTTGGGCATTCCAGGTTTCTTCATCCCACAACTGGAACTTGTTCAGGTGGCCGACGAGCATTGCGTGCTTGTCCAGCTTGACGTGTTCACGCAGGCGCGGCGGGATCAGGATGCGCGCACTGCCGTCCATTTCGAGATCCACCGCATTCCCGACCAGCAGACGCTGCAGGATCCGGTTCTTCTCATCCAGGGAGGCCAACACGCTCAGCTTTTCCTCGATCCGCTCCCACTCCACCAGGGGATAGATGTTCAGGCAGGGGTCATTGATGTCGATGGTCACGATGAGCTGGCCTGAGCAACGCGAAACGAGCTCGTCACGATACCGACTCGGCATCGCGAGGCGCCCTTTGGCGTCGAGACTGATGGCGTTAGCTCCGCGAAACACGGTTGCGCTTCCCCTGTAATTAGCTGTCCGTGCCCATAAAAACCCACTTCATGCCACTTTTTACCACTTACGCACACTATAGAAACGCATGCGCCCCACCGTCAAGGCGCTCGGAAAGGGAAAAATCCTTACAGGACGGAGATTTAGCGCACAAAAACGAGGGGGAAAGAGATGCCTGGGGCGACTTTCATCGGACAAATTCGAGCCATTGCAGCGAGCTGAAACCCGAACTTAAAGTGATTTGTTAAGAGTAAGATTTTTTTGGTATCAGACGAGCGGGGAATAGAAGGGTATAGCGAGGAAAAAGGAGGAGAGTCGATCTGTAAGCCGGGTTCTGTCGAGGACAGTCATTCCTCTACGACGTACATCACTGCACGCCTTTAGCAACCTACCCGGTTCCAGCGCGGGCCACGCCGATGGAACCCTATTTGGTCTTGCTCCGAGTGGGGTTTACCTAGCCACGGACTGTTGCCAGCCGTGCGGTGCGCTCTTACCGCACCTTTTCACCCTTACCGGCGCCGAAACGCTTAGGCGGTTATTTTCTGTGGCACTTTCCGTAGGCTCACGCCTCCCAGGCGTTACCTGGCACTCCGCCCTATGGAGCCCGGACTTTCCTCCCCCTTCTTGCGAAGGCAGCGACTGTCCGATCGACTCTCCGCCGGCAAGGTTAACAAAGCCGCAAGCCGCAAGCTACCGGCGGCAAGAAAAAGCAGCCTGGCGCGCCTAATGCCGATCAGATAAGGCCACCAAAGCGGCCTTTCGTAGGAGCCCCGCCCCGGGGCGAATGTCAATTGCGCATCACCCTGGTTCGCGGCGAGGCGCCACTCCTACGCACTGACAGCGTCGACGCTTAACTGACTGGCATTAGCCCAGCGCGCCCTCTGCAGAGCTCGCTCCTGCGACAACCTCATCCCTTGCGTTCCAGCGCCACCTGATAAAGCACATTCTTGCGCACCCCGGTGATCTCCGCAGCCAAGGCGGCCGCACGCTTGAGCGGCATTTCCGACAGCAACAGATCGAGCACGCGCAATGCCTCGGCGCTGACCGCCTCCTCACCTTCCGGTGCCTGCCAGCCTGCCACCAGCACCACGCACTCGCCGCGCTGCTGATTACTGTCTGCCGCGACCCACTCGCACAGCTCGGCCAACGGCAACCCCTGCAGGGTCTCGAAGGTCTTGGTCAGCTCACGCGCCAACAAGGCAGGGCGATCATCGCCAAATACCTCGCGCATGTCCTGCAGGCATTCGAGAATCCGGTGCGGCGCTTCGTAGAAAATCAGCGTGCGCGGCTCTTCGCGCACCTGCTCCAGGCGCGCACGACGCCCCGCCGCCTTGGCCGGCAGGAAGCCTTCGAAGATGAATCGATCCGATGGCAAGCCAGCAGCCGAGAGCGCCGCGATCAGTGCGCAGGCCCCCGGCACCGGCACCACGGCGAAGCCCGCCGCACGCGCCTGGCGTACCAGGTGATAACCGGGGTCGGAAATCAGCGGCGTGCCCGCATCGGAAATCAGCGCGACATCCTCCCCGGCCTGCAGCCGCGCCAGAAAACGACCGCCCTGATCGCGCTCGTTGTGCTCGTGACAAGCCGCCAAGGGGGTCTGGATGCCAAAGTGCTGCAGCAGGCGCGCCGAATGCCGGGTGTCTTCAGCGGCGATCAGCGCTACCTCGCGCAGAATCCGCAAGGCCCGCGCGCTGATGTCATCCAGGTTGCCAATGGGCGTAGCGACCACATAAAGGCTGCCTGGCTGGACAGTTGCGACGGCGGGCTGACTCACTGGAAACACCTCGTTAATTGAAAGAGTGCTCATTCTAGCCGGTTCCGCCCCGGCGGCATCGCACGGATGTCGCCCCTTGGGTACAATCGCCGCTCGTTTTGCTCAAGTATCAGGATGAACCGATGATCGCTAGCCTGCGCCCTCTCTCCGCTCTGTTTCTGGCCGGCCTGCTCGCTGCCTGCGCCAGCTCGCCCTCGAACAACCTGGGCCAGCTGCCACGCACGCCACAAGCCAGCATCGAACAGATGCTCCAGCAGGCTGCCGAGAGCAAACCGGAACAGGCCGCCCTGCTGCGCCTCTCTGCCGCCGACCAGAGCTACCAGCAAAATGACGTGGCCCGCGCCAGTCGCATTCTCGAGCAGATCGATATCGCCAGCCTGCAACCCGCGCAACAGATTTTCACCAGCACCCTGAAAGCCGAACTGGCCATGGCGCGCAAGCAGCCCAAGAGCGCACTGAAAGCCCTGCAGCACCCCAGCCTCGAGCGCCTGGGTGAGCTGCCGGTCGAGCAACAGATTCGTGCCCAACTGGTGCGTGCCCGTGCCCTGGAAGCCGATGGTCAGACCCTCGCCGCCGCACGCGAGCGCGTGTTCATCGCCCCGCTGCTGAGCGGCCAGGCCGCCCATGACAACCACGAAAACATCTGGGCACTGGTGTCCAGCCTGCCAGCGCAAACCTCTGCCGGTGCCGACAGCGACCTGGCCGGCTGGCTGGAGCTGGCCCAGCTGACCAAAAGCAGCGCCACGCTCGAACAGCAGCAGGCCGCCATCGATCAATGGATTGCGCAAAATCCGCAGCATCCGGCCGCCGAACAACTGCCCGAAGCACTAGGCAAACTGCGCGAGCTGGCTAGTCAGCCACTGACCCGCGTCGCCCTGCTGCTGCCGCAGGAAGGCCAGCTGGCCAGCGTTGCTCGCGCCCTGCGCGACGGCTTCCTCGCCGCGCATTACGAGGCCCAGCAGGCCGGACAGAACCCGCCGGATATCAAGCTATACGACAGTTCGCGCATTGGCTCGCTGGACGCCTTCTACCAGCAAGCGCAGGCCGACGGCGTGCAACTAGTAGTCGGCCCACTGGAGAAACCCCTGGTCAAGCAACTCAGCGATCGCGAACAACTGCCCATCACTACCCTCGCCCTGAACTACAGCGATGCCGGCCAGGAAGGCCCGGCGCAACTGTTCCAGTTCGGCCTCGCCGCCGAGGACGAAGCGCGCGAAGTGGCACGCCGCGCCTGGAACGATGGCATGCGTCGCGCCGTGGCCCTGGTGCCGCGCGGCGACTGGGGCGACCGCGTACTGGACGCCTTCCGTCAGAGCTGGCAGGCCCAGGGCGGCACCCTGATCGCGGCCGAGCATGTCGACCAGCCGGTGGAGCTGGCGCGGCAGATCGCCGACTTGTTCCAACTGCGCGAAAGCGAGGCCCGCGCCCGCCGCCTGCAAAACACCCTGGGTACCAGCCTGGACGCACAACCGGCGCGGCGTCAGGACGTCGACTTCATCTTCCTCGCCGCCACCCCACAACAGGCCCAGCAGATCAAGCCAACCCTGGCCTTCCAGTACGCTGGCGACGTGCCCGTTTACGCCACCTCGCACCTGTTCACCGGCGCCCACAGCCAGGCCCAGTACCAGGACCTCGAAGGTATTCGTTTCTGCGAAACCCCCTGGCTGCTCGACACCCACGCGCCGCTGCGCCAGGAAGTCAGCAACCAATGGCCGCAAGCGGGCGGCAGCCTCGGCCGCCTGTATGCCATGGGCGTCGACGCCTACCGCCTGGCACCACGCCTGGACCAGCTCAAGGCGCTGCCGGAGTCGCGCATCGACGGCTTGTCCGGCAGCCTTAGCCTGAACGCCAAGCAGCGCATCGAACGCCAACTGCCCTGGGCCGAGTTCCGCGGCGGCCAGGTTCAACGCCTCCCCGACAGCATCAATTGAGCGCACACAACGATCTGGGCCGCGCCGCCGAACAGGCGGCACGGCAACACCTGGAACGGAATGGACTGCGCCTGATCGAACAGAACTGGAGCTGTCGCCGTGGCGAGCTCGATCTGGTCATGCTCGACGGCGATACAGTAGTATTCGTCGAAGTCCGCGCCCGTCGCCACAGCGCCTGGGGCGGTGCCCTGGAGAGCATCGATGCACGCAAGCGTGGCAAGCTGGTGATCGCCGCCGAGCTCTTCCTCCAGCAGCACTCGCGCTGGACCCGCCACCCCTGCCGCTTCGATGTGGTCGCCATCAGCACTGACGGCGCCGCTCGCCTCGACTGGATCAAGAACGCCTTCGATGCCTGACGGCCGTACATTCAAGGTTTAACCGATGGACATGCAATCCCGAATCCACCAGCTGTTCCAAGCCAGCATCGACACCAAGCAGCAGGCTATGGAAGTCCTGGCCCCCTACATCGAGCACGCCAGCCTGGTGATGGTCCAGTCCCTGCTCAACGAGGGCAAGATTCTTTCCTGTGGCAACGGTGGCTCTGCCGGGGATGCCCAGCACTTCTCCTCCGAACTGCTCAACCGCTTCGAGCGCGAGCGCCCGAGCCTGCCGGCCATCGCCCTGACCACCGACAGCTCGACCATTACCTCGATTGCCAACGACTACAGCTACAACGAGATCTTCTCCAAGCAGATCCGCGCACTGGGTCAGCCAGGCGACGTACTGCTGGCCATTTCCACCAGCGGCAACTCAGCGAATGTCATTCAGGCCATTCAGGCTGCACATGATCGCGAAATGACCGTGGTTGCCCTCAGCGGCCGAGACGGCGGCGGCATGGCCTCGCTGCTGCTACCGGAAGATGTCGAGATCCGCGTTCCAGCCAAAGTTACCGCACGCATTCAGGAGGTCCACCTGCTGACCATCCACTGCCTGTGCGACCTGATCGACAGTCAATTGTTTGGGAGTGAAGAATGAAGCGTTCCGCCCTGATTCTGGCCGCCCTGGCCGTTACCCTGACTCTGGCAGGCTGCGGCAGCCGCAGCATCGGCAACAAGATCGATGACCAGTTCCTTGGCCCGGAGGTTGCGTCGCGCATCAGTAATGCGCACGCCGACCTGTCCAGCCCGACTTCGCGCATCGTGGTCACCAGCTATAACGGTGTGATCCTGCTCGCCGGACAGACCCCGCGCAGCGAGCTCAAGGATCTCGCGGCGCAAACCGCGCGCGCGGTACAGGGCGTAAAGAAGGTCTACAACGAACTGCAGGTGCAACGGCCGGCGTCCCTGCTGGCACGCAGCAACGACTCGCTACTGACCACCAAGATCAAGACACAGATGATTGCCGATAGCAGCGTACCGAGCGCACGGATCAAGGTCGTCACCGAAAACGGTATCGTCTACCTGCTCGGCCTGGTCACCCGCGAGGAAGCCAACGCTGCCACTCGCGTGGTACAGAGTGTATCGGGGGTACAGAAGGTCATACGCCTGTTCGAATACACGAACTAAGCCACAAGCTATAAGCAAAACGGGCGCCCTGGGCGCCCGTTTTCTTTTGTGCTGCTGCCGATGCCTATTTGACCACTTTCAGACTCGGCCGACCGCTGGGTCGCGACGACTCACCGCCGCCAGGCCCGTCATCATCCGGCCCCGGTTCTTCAGGGCCGCTGGCCACGGAAGGCTCCATGTCAAAAACCATGCCCTGGCCATTTTCCCGCGCGTAGATCGCCAGGATAGCCGCGACCGGAATGTACAGGCTGTGCGCGACGCCACCGAAGCGCCCTTCGAAGCTCACCGCCTGGTTATCCATATGCAGGTGACGCACGGCGCTGGGCGAGGTATTGAGCACGATCTGGCCGTCACTGGCGAAACCCGGCGGCACCTGCACCCCGGGATACTCGGCATTGACCAGCAAATGCGGGGTGCAGTCGTTGTCGACGATCCATTCGTAAAGGGCACGCACCAGGTAGGGACGACTGGAATTCATGACTTCCTCCTTCTCAGCGCATCGCGCGCTCGGCAGCGGAAAGACTGGCCTGAAAGGCCTCTCGGGCGAACTGGCGTTCCATGTAGTCGATCAGGGGCTTGGCCGGACGCGGCAGCTCGATAGCCAATACCGGCAAACGCCAGAGTATGGGCAATAGACAGCAATCGACCAGGCTCAATTCATCGCTGAGAAAGAATGCCTTGTCAGCGAACAGCGGCGACACACCCGTCAGGCTTTCGCGCAGCTCCTTGCGCGCCAGCTGACGCTCGGCTTCCTTGCTGCGCTTGTCGAGTATGCGATCAACCAGCGCGCACCAGTCACGCTGAATACGGTGCATCAGCAGACGGCTGTTGGCACGCGCCACCGGATACACGGGCAACAGGGGCGGATGCGGATAGCGCTCATCCAGGTACTCCATGACCACGGTCGATTCGTACAACGCCAGATCGCGATCAACCAGCGTCGGCACGCTGCCATAGGGATTGGCTTCGGCCAGCTTGGGCGGACAACGCCCCTGCTCGACATCGACGATCTCGACGCTGACACCTTTCTCGGCGAGCACCAGACGCACGCGATGGGAATAGTGGTCGGCGGGGTCGGAGTAGCAGGTCAACCGGTTGGTCACCGCCATGGCGATCCTCCTCGCTTTTTTGATTATCCGGAAACAGGAAAAATTGCCGGAGCAATTCTTTCGTCACAGACGACGACGCTCAGGGCAATCGCCGGAAATGGCAGGCCTGAAGCACCTGCGCGCCCCTCAGGGCGCGCAGGTTGCAGCAGCGTTGACGACTTAGTGAACGTCCTTCCAGTACTCACGTTTGAGCAGGTAGGCGAACACGAAGAAGAACGCCAGGTACAGCAGCACGTAGGTGCCGATGCGCTGGGACTTCAGCTTGACCGGGTTGGCCGAGTAGGCCAGGAAGGTCACCAGGTTCTTGATCTTCTCGTCGAACTCGGCCTCGCTCAGCGTGCCGGTGTTCGGTTCGATGGTCAGCTGATCACAGGCTTCATGCGTGATCGGCGTGCCAGTGAGCGGATCGAACTGCTTCTTGCCGTTCTCCACCACCTGGACCTGCTTGCAGCCGATAACCTGCTTACCCTGCAGAGCGACCAGCACGTTCGGCATACCCACGTTGGGGAAGACCTTGTTGTTGGCCCCCAGCGGACGCGAAGGATCATCGTAGAAGGTACGCAGATAGGTATACAGCCAGTCGTTACCACGCACACGAGCAACCAGGGTCAGATCGGGCGGAGCCGCACCGAACCAGGCCTTGGCGTCGTCAGGACGCATGCCGATCTTCATGTGATCGCCAATCTTGGCGTCGTTGAACACCAGATTGTCGAGCATGATTTCGTGCGGGATGCCGAGGTCATCGGCAACGCGCTCGTAACGCTGGTACTGGGCAGCATGGCAGCCCATGCAGTAGTTGGCGAAGGTACGCGCGCCGTCCTGCAGAGCAGCCTTGTCGCGTAGATCGATGTCCACTTTATCCAGCGGATAATTGCTCACAGCGCCCATGGCCAGAGCCGGCAGCGCAGCGAAAACAAATGCAGCAAAGAGCTTTTTCATCAGCCAGTCACCCTTTCCGGAACCGGTTTGGTCTTCTCCATCCTGGTGTAGAACGGCATCAGAATGAAGTACGCGAAGTACAGGAAGGTGCACACCTGCGACAGCAAGGTACGACCCGGGGTCGGCGCCAGCACACCCAGCACACCCAAGATGACGAAGGAGATGCAGAAGATCACCAGCCAGATCTTGCTCATCCAACCCTTGTAGCGCATCGACCTGACCGGGCTACGGTCGAGCCACGGCAGCACAAACAGCACGGCGATGGCAGCCCCCATGGCCACGACGCCCAGCAGCTTGTCCGGCACCGCACGCAGAATCGCGTAGAACGGGGTGAAGTACCAAACCGGTGCGATGTGTTCAGGGGTCTTGAACGGGTTGGCCGCTTCGAAGTTCGGCTTCTCGAGGAAGTAGCCGCCCATTTCCGGGAAGAAGAACACCACGAAGCAGAATACGAACAGGAAGACCACGACACCGACGATGTCTTTCACGGTGTAGTACGGATGGAATGCGATACCGTCCAGCGGTACGCCGTTTTCGTCCTTGTACTTCTTGATGTCGACGCCGTCCGGGTTGTTCGAGCCGACTTCATGCAGTGCCAGGATGTGCAGCACGACCAGTCCGAGCAGAACAAGCGGCAGGGCGATCACGTGCAGGGCGAAGAAGCGGTTCAGGGTGATCCCGGAGATCAGGTAGTCACCACGGATCCACTGGGTCAGGTCGTCACCGATGACCGGAATGGCACCGAACAGCGAGATGATAACCTGGGCGCCCCAGTAGGACATCTGGCCCCACGGCAACAGGTAGCCCATGAAGGCTTCAGCCATCAGCACCAGGTAGATCAGCATGCCGAAGATCCACACCAGCTCACGCGGCTTCTGGTAGGAGCCATAGAGCAAGCCACGGAACATGTGCAGGTAGACCACCACGAAGAACGCCGAGGCGCCAGTGGAGTGCAGGTAGCGCAGGATCCAGCCGTACTCGACATCGCGCATGATGTATTCGACGGAGGCAAATGCGCCTTCAGCCGAAGGCTCGAAGCTCATGGTCAGCCAGATACCGGTAACGATCTGATTGACCAGCACCAGCAGTGCCAACGAGCCGAAGAAGTAGAAGAAGTTGAAGTTCTTCGGAGCGTAGTATTTGGAGAGATGGTCTTCCCACATCTTGGTGGCGGGGAAGCGCGCATCCACCCATTCCATGAATTTGCTCATCAGGCGTTCTCCTGGTCCACACCGACGACGATGATGTCATCCGTCTCGTAGCTGTACGGCGGCACCGGCAGGTTCAGCGGCGCCGGCTGTGCCTTGTAGACACGCCCAGCCATGTCGTAGCGCGAACCGTGGCAAGGGCAGAAGTAACCACCTACCCAGTCCGGCCCCAGATCGGCAGGCGCCACTTCCGGACGGAAGGACGGCGCACAACCCAGGTGGGTGCACAGGCCTACCAGCACCAGCAGCTCGGGCTTGATCGAGCGAGTTTTCTTGTCCACATATTCCGGCTGCACGGAGGCAGCAGACTCAGGATCGGCGACACTGCCTTCGATCTTGGTCAGATTGGCAAGAATTTCCTCAGTACGGCGCACGATGAACACCGGCTGACCGCGCCACTCAGCAACCATCTGCTGACCTGCTTCGATCTTGCTGACGTTCACCTTCACCGGTGCACCGGCCGCCTTGGCCCTGGCACTGGGGAACCATGACCCCACGAACGGAGTCGCAGCACCTACCGCCCCTGCTGCACCCACCACGGAGGTGGCTGCAACCAGGAAGCGACGCCGGCCTGCATTCACGCCGTCATTGCTCATTCAGTCGTCTCCCATCAGCTTTGTGGCCTGTTGTTCAGGCCTCTACTAAGTAAAAATCGGGCCGCGCAAAAAATTCGCCAAATGGTAAAGAAAAGCCCCTTTTCTGACAAGGTAATTACCTGCCAGGTAAGCCGCGAAAGCCTTGCCGCGCGCGGCTTGCATATATGCGGCACGTTGTCGCAGCACTTTGCCCGCCCCATAAAAAACGCCCAGCTCCGTAAGGAAACTGGGCGCTTTTGGGAAGCGTAGTCGCGATTAACGCTTCGAGTACTGCGGACGCTTACGCGCTTTGCGCAGACCGACTTTCTTACGCTCGACTTCACGGGCATCACGAGTGACGTAACCGGCTTTACGCAGCGGGCTGCGCAGGGTCTCGTCATACTCGATCAGAGCGCGGGTGATGCCGTGGCGAATAGCGCCGGCCTGACCGCTGACACCACCACCAGCAACGGTGACGAAGATGTCGAACTTCTCGGTGGTCTCGGTCAGCTCCAGCGGCTGACGCACGACCATGCGAGCGGTTTCACGACCGAAGAAGGAATCCAGGGCGCGATTGTTGATCGAAATGTTACCAGTACCCGGACGCAGGAAAACGCGCGCGGTTGCGGTCTTGCGACGGCCAGTGCCGTAGTTTTGAGTCGCCGACATAATGAACTATTCCGTTAAATCTTCAGTTCTTGGGGCTGCTGAGCAGTGTGCGGGTGAGTGGCACCCTTGTACACCTTCAGCTTACGGTACATGTCGCGACCCAGCGGGTTCTTCGGCAGCATGCCTTTGACCGCAGTCTCGATCACGCGCTCAGGCGCACGAGCAATCAACTTCTCGAAGTTGATTTCTTTGATGCCGCCCGGGAAACCGGAGTGGGAGTAGTACATCTTGTCGCTGGTCTTGGCACCGGTCACGCGCACCTGCTCTGCATTGATCACGACGATGTAGTCACCGGTGTCAACGTGAGGAGTGTACTCAGGCTTGTGCTTGCCACGCAGACGGCTCGCGATTTCAGTGGCCAGACGACCCAGGGTCTGACCAGCAGCATCAACGACGAACCAGTCGCGCTTTACTGTTTCTGGTTTAGCAGTAAAAGTTTTCATTCTTTATAGCCTCAGGGGCCGCCCAGCAAAAATAGACGGCGGATCTTACTGAATAGTGCGTACTTTGACAAGTCAAAGGCAGCCGCATACGGACGCTATCGGGGGCTCGGGTCAGCGCGTCCACAATACGGCAAGATTCTTCGGCAGGCGGCGCATCACTTCCACCGCAGAAAGAGGTGCCGGATTATCCGGATTGCGAAAAAAAATTCAACCTGCTTGTATGACTGTTTTGCCAAAGGAGTACCTCATGGAATACCGCAAGCTAGGCCGAACCGGACTCGATGTCAGCGCCCTGTGCCTGGGCACCATGACCTGGGGTGAGCAGAACAGCGAGCGCGAAGGCCATGCCCAGATCGAGCGGGCCAAGGCCAGCGGCGTCAACTTCATCGATACCGCCGAAATGTACCCGGTGCCGCCGCGCGCCGAGACCTACAGCAAGACCGAGCAAATCATCGGCAGCTACTTCAGGCAGCGCGGCGACCGCGCCGACTGGATTCTGGCCAGCAAGATCGCAGGCCCCGGCAATGGCATCAGCCATATCCGCGATGGCCAGCTGAAATTCAACCGCCAGCACATCGTCGCCGCTCTGGATGCCAGCCTGAAACGCCTGCAGACCGACTGGATCGATCTGTACCAGTTGCACTGGCCGGAGCGCCCGACCAACTTCTTCGGCCAGCTCGACTACAAGCACAAGGACGTCGAGTTCACGCCCCTGGAGGAAACCCTGGAAGTGCTCGACGAGCAGGTCAAGGCCGGCAAGATCCGTCATATCGGCCTGTCCAACGAAACACCCTGGGGCACGATGAAGTTCCTGCAACTGGCCGAGAGCCGTGGCTGGCCGCGCGCCGTGTCGATCCAGAACCCCTACAACCTGCTCAATCGCAGCTTCGAGGTGGGCCTGGCGGAAGTGGCGATTCGCGAACAGTGCGGTCTGCTGGCCTACTCACCACTGGCCTTCGGCATGCTCAGCGGCAAGTACGAAGGCGGCGCCCGCCCGGCCGGCGCGCGCATCAGCCTGTTCAGCCGCTTCGCCCGCTACACCAATCCGCAAGCCGAAGCCGCCTGTTCACGCTACGTGGCTCTGGCCCGCGAACACGGCCTGGATCCCGCGCAGATGGCCCTGGCCTTCGTCACCGCGCAGCCTTTCGTGACCAGCAACATCATCGGCGCCACCAGCCTGGAGCAACTGGACAGCAACCTGGCCAGCGCCGAGCTGAAGCTTTCCGAAGAAGTGCTCGCCGGTATCGAGGCGATTCACAAGGCGGAACCCAACCCGGCGCCCTGACGCACCACGCAGGGTGTGCCGTGCGCACCGCCAAGCACCTCAGCGTTGCAGGCGCGCACAGCGCCCCCTACGGATTTACACCAGCGAACGAGCGATGATCTCCTTCATGATCTCGTTGGTGCCGGCGTAGATGCGTTGCACCCGCGCATCGGCCCAGGCCCGCGCCACCGGATACTCCCACATGTAGCCGTAACCGCCGTGCAGCTGCACGCATTCATCAAGCACCTTGCACTGCAGATCGGTGCTCCAGTACTTGATCATCGCCGCAGTCGGCACATCCAGCTTGCCCTGCAGGTGCAGCTCCAGGCAGCGATCGATGAAAATGCGGCCAACCTGAATCTCCGTTGCCATCTCAGCCAGCTTGAAGCGGGTGTTCTGGAAATCCGCCACGGCCTTGCCAAAGGCCTTGCGCTCGCGGGTGTAGTCGAGTGTCCACTGCAGCGCCGCTTCGGCCGAGG
Source organism: Pseudomonas sp. GD03919 (assembly GCF_029814935.1). NCBI lineage: Bacteria > Pseudomonadati > Pseudomonadota > Gammaproteobacteria > Pseudomonadales > Pseudomonadaceae > Pseudomonas > Pseudomonas sp. GD03919. Next base: position 991,777 of record NZ_CP104582.1, on the reverse strand, counting down.
CCAGGGCACCGATGCCCACGGTCAGGCGCTCTTGCGGCAACTCCTGCATCAGGTAGGCGAAGCCCATCCCTGGCTGCCCCAGCAGATTTTCTTTGGGTACGCGCACGTCCTGGAAAAACAGCTCGGAGGTGTCCTGCGCCTTCATGCCGACCTTTTCCAGGCGCTTGCCCTTGGAAAATCCGGGGGTATTGGCCTCGACCAGGAACAGGCTGGTGCCTTTGGCGCCAGCCTTGGGATCGGTCTTGGCCACGACGATCACCAGATCGGCCAGCCAGCCGTTGGTGATGAACGTCTTCGAGCCATTGATCACGTATTCGTCGCCATCGAGCACCGCAGTGGTCTTCACGCCCTGCAGGTCGGAACCGGCACCCGGTTCGGTCATGGCGATGGCGGTGACCATCTCGCCGCTCACCAACTTGGGCAGGTAATGTTGCTTCTGCGCCTCGCTGCCGTAATGCAGGATGTAGGGCGCAACGATATCCGAGTGCAGGGAAAATCCAATGCCGGTCAGACCCAGGCGGCCGATCTCCTCGATCACCACGGTGCTGTAGAGGAAATCAGCCGCCATACCGCCATACGCCTCGGGAATATGCGAACAGAGCATGCCGGCCTCGCCCGCCTTGTTCCACAGCGCACGGTCGACATGACCGTCCTTCTCCCACCGCTGGTGATAAGGCACGGCCTCCTGGTCGAGAAACTTGCGCACGCTATCGCGGAACAGTTCGTGATCGGAGCTGAATAGGGTTCTGGGAATCATGGCGCTACCTGTGTCTGATGGTCGAAAAAGCAGACTTCGACTTTAGCCAAGCAAACGCTTGGTCACACTGGACACAAGCGCCAAAAAATAAGACGATCCAGCCGCTGCATGACCACTACGCCTTGAACAAGAATAATTACTTATGGTTATCCCACAGCCGCGTACGACTTTGCGCCGCGTCAGTATTCTCGCCACCGATGGCGTGTTCGCCTCCACCCTGCTGCAGGCCAAGGACTTCTTCCACATGGCCGGTATTCGCCATGCCAAACAGCAGGGCCTGGGCCTTGAGCCGCCGTTCGAGATCCACCTGGTCAGCCCCGATGGCCAGCCAGTCAACAGCTTCAGCAATGTACGCCTGCCGGTAGACGGCGGGCTGGATAGCTGCGATGTAATCATCCTGCCGGCCTTCTGGGGCGACTTCGATGCCCTCAGCCGCCGTTATCCACAGGTACTGGACTGGCTCAGGCGCCAGCACGCCAGCGGTGCGGCGATCTGCGGCGAGGCCAGCGGCGTATTCTGGATGGCCGAAGCCGGCCTTCTCGACGGCAAGGAAGCGACCACCTACTGGCGCTTCTTCCGCGAGTTTGCCGAGCGCTTTCCCAAGGTACTGCTCAATCAGGACAAGCACCTGTCCGATGCCGACAACCTGTATTGCGCGGGGGGCGTCACGTCGGCCTGCGACCTGTATATCTACCTGATCGAGCGTTACTGCGGCGCCGGCGTGGCCCAGGGCGTGGCGCGCGACATTCTCTACGAAGTGCAGCGCAGCTACACGCCCGGGCGAATTGGCTTCGGCGGCCAGAAGCTGCATCAGGACGTCACCGTGCTGCAGATCCAGCATTGGCTGGAGGAGCACTATGCCGACAAGTTCCGCTTCGAGGACGTGGCGCGCGAACATGGCATGAGCATTCGCAATTTCATGCGCCGTTTCCAGGGGGCGACCGGCGACAAACCGCTGCACTACCTGCAGCGCCTGCGCATCGAGACGGCAAAGAGCCTGCTCTCCTCAACGCGCAAGAGCATCAAGACCATCAGCTACGAAGTCGGTTACGACGACGCCAGCTTCTTCGCCCGCCTGTTCCGCCAGCACACCGAGCTGTCGCCGAACCAGTATCGCCGGCAGTTCCAACAGAAGGACTATCAGGACTGAGCGCAACGCGCCGGCTGACTGCACCCCGGAAACGCACAAGGCGACCTCGCCGGTCGCCTTGTGCGTATCACTGCACCGTCAAGGCCGGTGCGGGCGCGAAAGGAACTCGTGTGATTGCATCTCCAGCAGACGGCTCAGCGTACGCTGGAACTCGAAGCTCAGACGACCGCCGGTATACAGATCCTTGAGCTCAACTTCGGCGGAGATGATCAGCTTGACGTTACGGTCGTAGAACTCGTCCACCAGGTTGATGAAGCGCCGCGCCATGTCATCCTTGGCCACGCTCATCTGCTCGACATTGGCCAGGATCACCGCGTGGAAGATCTTGCCCAGTTCGATGTAGTCGTTCTGGCTGCGCGGCCCATCGCACAGCTCGCGGAACTCGAACCAGGCCACGTCTTCGCACACGCGCACGGCATTGATTGCACGGTTCTCGATCATCAGCGCCTCGTTCTCCACCATATGGGTGCAGTCCGGCAGTAGGCTCTGGAAGCTCTTGCGCAGGCTCTCATCGGCCTCGGGGCCGAGCGGGAAGTGGAACAGCTCGGCCTGTTCCAACGCACGTAGACGATAGTCGACGCCGCTGTCGACGTTGACGATATCGGTGTGCTGCTTGAGCAGGGCGATGGCCGGCAGGAAGCGTGCGCGCTGCAAACCGTCCTTGTACAGGCCGTCCGGCACGATGTTGGAAGTCGCGACGAGCGACACGCCGTTCTTGAACAGCTCCTCCAGCAGGGTCGCAAGGATCATCGCGTCGGTGATGTCGCTGACGAAGAACTCGTCGAAGCAGATCACCCGCGCCTCGTCGGCGAAACGCTTGCCGATGATGGTCAGCGGGTTCTTCTCACCCTTGAGGGTCTTCATTTCCTCGTGCACACGCTTCATGAAGCGGTGAAAGTGCGTACGCATCTTCTGCTCGAACGGCAGCGCATCGAAGAAGGTGTCGACCAGGTAGGTCTTGCCACGCCCCACCCCGCCCCAGAAATACAGGCCCTTCACCGGCCCTTGCGGCTTCTTGCCGAACAGCTTGCCCATCAGGCCGGTTTTGCCCTGGTCACGCGCGATCAGATCGTCATACAGACGCTGCAAGTGGCGGACGGCATTTTCCTGGGCCGCATCATGGAAGAAGTCGGGCCGCTTGAGATCGGCCTGATAACGCTCGAGAGGGGTCATGATTCGTTAGCCGGGCAAGTAAAAACGGGGGCGTCACTTTAGCGACGCCCCCGCTGCTTGGCAATCTGCCCGTAGCCCGGATGCAATCCGGGGGATACTGGCGATGCTCGCCCCGGATTGCATCCGGGCTACTTCACTCCTGCGGCGCCAGCGCCTCACGCAGGCGGGCGATGGCATCTTCCAGCGCCTGGCCATCAGTGAACTCGGGACTGCTCGCCACGCTTTCACCGTCGACCCAGACCGAGAACACCCGGCCTTCGGCGCGCACATCCAGCGGCTCGCCGGATTGCAGACGCTTGTTGACCATACCGGCCGACTTGCCATCGGCGAAGGATTTCGACAGCAGCAATTGCTCGCCATCGGCGTCGAGCAGGCGGAAGCGGAAGCTACCGTCGTCGTCGCGGAAGCTGACGAAGCGTGCGCTCTTGGCGGCTTTCTTCTTCTCGCCAGTGGCAACCTGCACCTGCTCGCGGAACGAACGTAAGCCCACCGCCTCACGCAGCTCCCCAAGGAACGGCGTGGCGATCTTGCGTGCCTTGGCGGCACCAGCCAGCAGGATGTCCTCAAGATCGGCCGGCCGAGCGATCAGCGTGTTGTAGCGTTCGCGCGCCTCGCCCAGGGTGTCTTCGAGCAGTTGGTACAGGCGATTCTTCGCCTCGCCCCAGGCCAGGCCGCCTTCCAGCTCGGCGCGGAACTCGGCCTGCTGCGCGTGGCTGGCAAAGGCCTGGTACAGGGTGAACAGGTGCGAGCCTTCGGCGTCCTTGGGCTCGCCCGGCGCACGGGAGTCGGTGACAATGCGCGCCACGGCGTCCTTGAGCTGCTTGGCAGTGCCGAACAGCGGGATGGTGTTGTCGTAGCTCTTGCTCATCTTGCGCCCGTCGAGGCCGGGCAGCGTGGCCACTTCTTCCTCGATCACCACCTCGGGCAGAACGAACAGGTCCTTGCCCTTGCCGAACAGGTGGTTAAAGCGTTGGCCGATGTCGCGGGCCATCTCCACGTGCTGGATCTGGTCACGGCCGACCGGCACCTTCTGCGCGTTGAACATGAGGATGTCCGCGGCCATCAGCACCGGGTAGCTGAACAGCCCCATGGTCACACCGGCGTCGGGGTCTTCACCGGCTTCGACGTTCTTGTCCACCGAGGCCTTGTAGGCGTGGGCGCGGTTGAGCAGGCCCTTGCCGGCGACGCAGGTCAGCAGCCAGCACAGCTCGGGAATCTCGGGAATATCGGACTGGCGGTAGAAGGTCGCCTTGTCGGTGTCCAGGCCCAGCGCCAGCCAGGTGGCGGCGATTTCCAGACGTGAACGCTGAATGCGCGCCGGATCATCGCACTTGATCAGCGCGTGGTAGTCGGCGAGGAAGTAAAAGGAGTCCATCTGCGGATCGCGGCTGGCAGCGATGGCCGGACGAATGGCGCCGGCGTAGTTGCCCAGGTGCGGCGTGCCGGTGGTGGTGATACCGGTGAGGATACGGGTGGTCATAGTAATTCGCTTGTCTTGCTGCAATGACGTGGTAGGCCTTCATTTGCCGTCACTCCCGCGAAGGCGGGAGCCTAGGTGCTGCGGCCCTCTGGGTTCCCGCCTGCGCGGGAATGACGGTTTTTTATAAACGCGGCAGAAGGATGTCCTTCAAGTCCGTCAGCTTGCCGTGAAAAAAGTGACCGCATTCTGCCACTTTCAGCAGCTCGTGGGCACGCCCGAGATTGGCCGACCAGTCGTACACGGCCTGCGCCTCGATCACCTCGTCCGCGTCAGGCTGGATCACCACCAGCGGGCATTGGCTGGCCGGCGGCGTCTCGGCCGTCAGACGATGCACTGCCGGCGCCACCATGAACAGCTTGCTCGGCACCTGACCTTGCGCCTCAAGGCGCGCCCCCAGCGCAGCGGCAACGAAACCGCCGAAGGAAAAGCCCAGCAACGTGATGGGCAGGCTGGGATATTTCTCCCTGAGCCAGACCGCGACAGCTTCGGCATCATCCACTTCGCCAGTGCCCATATCGTGACTGCCGGCACTGGCGCCCACACCGCGATAATTGAAACGCAATGTGTGATAGCCACAATCACGCGCCGTACGCTGCAGGGTGCTCACCACCTTGTTGAGCATGGTGCCACCCTGTACCGGATTGGGATGGCAGAGCAGCGCCACACCACGTGCATCAGGCACTTCCAGCAGCAGGGCTTCGAGTTGGCCCACCGGGCCTTGAATGAAAAGAGGGGTTTCGCGACTGAGCAACACTGAACTCCGTGACCCCGCAACGGGTCGACTCGTCTAGCAAACTGCCTGTGCGGTAAACGTATACAGCGCAGGTTCGAGCCGCTAACGTAAAGCAAAGCCGTTTTGAGAGGAAGGACTCGTGGAACAGACCGTTACAGCCTGGTTGATACCCGCTCTGACCCTGGTGGTCGGCATCGCCGTGGGCTTTGTGCTCGCCCGCCTGGCCCCCAATGCTGCACCGGGCCGTACGCAGCGGCAGATGGATGAAATGCAGGCGCGCTTCGAGGCCTACCAGAATGAAGTGGTCACCCACTTCAACACCACCGCCAGCCTGGTGAAAAAACTCACCCAGAGCTACCAGGACGTGCAGGAGCACCTGTCCGACGGTGCCAACCGCCTGGCCCTGGACGAACTGACCCGTCAACGCCTGCTGGCCACCCTCAACAGCACCGAAGCCGGCGAAAAGCGTGAGCGCCTGACCCCGCCGAAGAACTACGAAATGCCCAAGGACTATGCGCCAAAGAGTGACGGTCCCGGCATGCTGGACGAGAGCTACGGGTTGAAGAAGTAACCCGCCAGCCAGAAATACCGAGCCCCGCCATGTCGGGGCTTTTTATTGAGCGCGGTTGCGGGCTACGCGGGACGGTAGGAGCGAATCCATTCGCGATCATCGTGAACCCCATCGCGAATGAATTCGCTCCCACAACAGGCACCCCACAAACGACGAGCCCCGCTACTAGGCGGGGCTCGTTGCAGTGCACGTGCTTAGATCGCGCCGCGACTGCGCAGCAGATCCAGCACCGCCTTGACGCCCTCTTCGACCGATTGCGCCTGGGTATCGATCACCAGATCGGCATCCAGCGGCACGTCGTAGGGGAAACTTTCGCCCGGGATATTGTCACCCCCTGCGGCATACAGCCCCTGCGGGTCACGCTCGCGGCAGATCTGCGGCGAGGCCTGGACGTAGACGGTAACCAGGCGTTCGGCACCGATCAGCGCCTTGGCCTGCTCGCGACCTTCGGCATCCGGAGCGACAAAGGCGGCCAGGGCGATCATGCCGGCCTCGTTGAACTGACGCGCGACATGGGCGGCGCGGCGCCAGTTCTCGGCGCGGCCGGCGCGATCCTGCGGCAGGCCCTTGTTCAGGTCATGGCGCAGGTTCTGGCCGTCGAGCACGTACACGGCACGGCCCATGTCGAATAGCTTGCGCTCCACGGCATAGGCAAGGGTGCTCTTGCCCGCGCCAGACAGGCCACTGAACAGCACGGTGGCCGGCTGCTGGCCGAAGCGCGAAGCACGCTCCTCGGTCGACACATGGGCCAGGCGGCCATGCTGACCGCCGCCATGGGCGACCGGGTCGGCGATGATCATGCCGGCGCCGACGGTGCCATTGGTCAGGCGGTCGATGACGATAAAGGCGCCGGTGGTGCGGTTGTACTCGTAGCCATCCAGAGCAATCGGCGCATCCAGGGCGACCTTGACCCGGCCAATCTCGTTGAGCTTCAGCTCGCTGGCAGCGCCCTGCTCCAGGGTGTTCACGTCGACGCGATGGACGATGCTAGGGATCGAGCCCGGCACGTAGCTGGTGGCGCGTTTGATGTCGTATTTCTTGCCCGGCAGCATCGGCTCTTCGCCCAACCACACCAGCATGGCCTCGAAGCTGTCGCTGACCTGCGGACGGTTGTCGGCGTGCACCAGCATGTCGCCACGCGAGACATCGATCTCGTCTTCCAGGGTCAGGGTAATAGCCTGGCCCGGGCCGGCGTGCTCCAGCTCGCCCTCGAAGGTGACGATGGATTTGACCTTGCTGGTCTTGCCCGAAGGCAGCGCCATGACTTCATCGCCCTTGCGCACGATGCCACTGGCCAGGGTGCCGGCGAAGCCGCGGAAGTTCAGGTTCGGGCGATTGACGTACTGCACCGGGAAGCGCAGGTCGTCGAAGTTGCGGTCGCCCGCCACTTCAACGCTCTCGAGAATCTCCATCAGCGACTGGCCGGTGTACCAGGGCGAGCGCTCGGACTTGTTGACCACGTTGTCGCCCTTGAGCGCCGACATTGGCACGAACTCGAGGGTGGTCGGGCGCAGGCCGATCTTCTCGGCGAAGGCCAGGTAGTCGGCCTTGATCTGCTCGAACACGCCCTGATCGAAGTCCTTCAGATCCATCTTGTTGACGGCGACGACGATGTGCTTGATGCCCAGCAACGAGGCGATAAAGCTGTGCCGGCGGGTCTGGGTCTGCACGCCGTAACGGGCGTCGATCAGGATGATCGCCAGGTCGCAGGTCGAAGCGCCGGTGGCCATGTTGCGCGTGTACTGCTCATGGCCGGGAGTGTCGGCGATGATGAACTTGCGCTTGGCGGTAGAGAAATAGCGGTAAGCCACATCGATGGTGATGCCCTGCTCGCGCTCAGCCTGCAGGCCATCGACCAGCAGTGCCAGGTCGATGTCATCGCCGGTGGTGCCGACCTTCTTGGAATCCTTGGTGATGGCTTCCAGATGATCTTCGTAGATCATCTTGGAGTCGTGCAGCAGGCGACCGATCAGCGTGCTCTTGCCGTCGTCGACGTTGCCGCAGGTGAGAAAGCGCAGCAGTTCCTTGCGCTCGTGCTGGGCCAGGTAGGCGAGAATGTCCTGGCTGATCAAATCGGATTGGTGACTCATGGTGCGCGATCCTCAGAAATAGCCCTGACGTTTCTTCTCTTCCATCGAACCCGCCTGGTCGTGGTCGATGACCCGGCCCTGGCGTTCGCTGGTCTTGGTCAGGAGCATCTCCTGGATAATTTCCGGCAGCGTGGTGGCGGTGGACTCCACCGCACCGGTCAGCGGGTAGCAGCCGAGGGTACGAAAACGCACCATCTTCTTCTGGATACGGGCTTTCTCATCGTCCGACAGGTGCTCGAGGATGCGCTCGTCGTCGATCATGATCAGCGTGCCATTCTTCTCGATCACTTCGCGCTCGGCAGCGAAGTACAGCGGCACGATCGGGATCTGTTCCAGGTAGATGTACTGCCAGATGTCCAGCTCGGTCCAGTTGGACAGCGGGAAGACGCGGATCGACTCGCCCTTCTTGACCTTGCCGTTGTACACGCTCCACAGCTCGGGGCGCTGGTTCTTCGGGTCCCAGCGGTGCTTGCTGTCGCGGAAGGAATACACGCGTTCCTTGGCGCGGGATTTCTCTTCATCACGACGCGCACCACCGAAGGCGGCGTCGAAGCCGTACTTGTCCAGCGCCTGCTTGAGGCCTTCGGTCTTCATCACGTCGGTGTGCTTGGCACTGCCGTAGGTGAAGGGGTTCATGTCCTGCGCCACACCGTCGGGATTGATGTGGGTCAGCAACTCCAGGCCATACTCACTGACCATCTTCTCGCGGAAGCGATACATCTCCTGGAACTTCCAGCGGGTATCGACGTGCAGCACCGGGAACGGCAGCTTGCCAGGGAAGAAGGCCTTGCGCGCCAGATGCAACATCACGGCGGAGTCCTTGCCGATGGAATAGAGCATCACCGGGTTGTCGAATTCGGCGGCCACTTCACGAATGATGTGGATGCTTTCCGCCTCCAGCTGCTTCAGATGGGTCAATTTGTCGAGCATGGCTACTCACGGTTTGCTGTTATGGGGCCGGCGGGCCGTGGACGAGCCGGCACTCTAACACAGCGTCTGCTTATACTCAGGACGCTGGTTAGACCGAAAGGTTCTAGTGTTATATCGAGAGGAAAGCGCGAATCACACCGGGTTCGGGCAATCGATGAACAGATGCTCCAGGGCGAAACGCCGTGCCAGATACTCACCCAGCGCCTGCACGCCGTAGCGCTCGGTGGCGTGATGACCGGCAGCGATGAAGCTCACGCCATTCTCACGCGCGCTGTGGAAGGTCTGCTCGGAGGCTTCACCGGTCAAGTACAGATCGACCCCGGCCGCTACCGCCTGATCGATGTAGCCCTGCCCACCACCGGTGCACCAGCCGACGCGACGGATCAGCCCTTCGCCCTCGACCAGCAGCGGTTCACGCCCGAGCACCTGCTGCACGTGGCGGGCGAAATCGACGGCGCTCACGGGTTCGGTCAGCGAGCCGACGAGGCCAACGGTACGCGGATTTTCCGGCTCCAGCTGCCCTTCGACGACGATGCCCAGCAGCCGTGCGAGCTGCACGTTGTTGCCCACCTCGGGGTGCACATCCAATGGCAGGTGATAGGCCAGCAGGCTGATGTCGTTGGCCAGCAGCGCTTTCAGGCGACGCTGCTTCATGCCAGTGATACAGGGGCTCTCACCCTTCCAGAAATAGCCGTGATGCACCAGCAGCACATCGGCTTCGGCCTCGATGGCAGCGTCGATCAGCGCCTGGCTGGCGGTAACGCCGCTGACGATGCGGCGGACCTGCGGGCGACCCTCGACCTGCAGGCCATTGGGGCAGTAATCACTGATTCGCGACGCATTAAGAAAAGCGTCAGCTTCTTCCACTAGCGTGGTCAGGGCAATGGCCATGAAGATTCCTCACAAGCTGTTGCGGGCCGCTGCCTAATTGGCGAGCGCCTCACTATAATGCGCCACCTTAAGGGCCGGATTTGGCCCCCGCAACCCTCAGGATTGTCTCGATGCCCCAGGCACTGCGTTTTCTCGGTTGGCCCCTGCTGGTCGGTGTGTTGTTCGCACTGCTGCTGATCCAGCGCTACCCGGAGTGGGTCGGCTTGCCCCGCCAAGAAGTGCAGCTGGTACAGGCACCGCTCTACAGCCGCCTGCAGGAAGGCCCAGTGTCCTACTCCAAGGCAGTCGATACCGCATCGCCAGCCGTCGCCAACTTATACACCACCAAGCTGGTGAGCAAACCCGCCCATCCGCTGTTCGAAGACCCAACCTTCCGCCGCTTCTTCGGCGACAACCTGCCCCGCCAGCAACGTATGGAGTCGAGCCTCGGCTCGGCGGTGCTGATGAGCCGTGAAGGCTACCTGCTGACCAACAACCACGTGGTCAGTGGTGCCGACCAGATCGTCGTAGCCCTCAAGGACGGCCGTGAAACCCTGGCACGGGTGATTGGCAGCGACCCGGAAACCGACCTGGCCGTCTTGAAGATCGACCTGCCCAACCTGCCGGCGATCACCCTCGGGCGCTCAGACAACATCCGCATCGGCGACGTCAGCCTGGCCATCGGCAACCCCTTCGGCGTCGGCCAGACCGTGACCATGGGCATCATCAGCGCCACCGGGCGCAACCAGTTGGGCCTCAATACCTACGAAGACTTCATCCAGACCGATGCGGCAATCAACCCGGGCAACTCCGGCGGTGCGTTGGTCGATGCCCACGGCAATCTGGTCGGCATCAACACCGCGATCTTCTCCAAGTCCGGCGGCTCGCAGGGCATCGGCTTCGCCATCCCGCTGAAACTGGCGATGGAAGTGATGCAGGCGATCATCGAGCACGGCCAGGTGATTCGCGGCTACCTGGGTGTCGAGGTGCAACCACTGACGCCAGAGCTGGCCGAGTCCTTCGGCCTCGATGGCCGCCCCGGCATCGTTGTCGCCGGTGTCTATCGCGACGGCCCGGCGCAGAAAGCCGGCCTGCAGCCTGGCGACCTGATTCTCAGCATCGATGGCGAACCGGCCAGCGACGGTCGCCGCTCGATGAATCAGGTTGCGCGTACCAAGCCAGGCGACAAGATCCGCATCGAGGTGCTACGCAACGGCAAGACACTGAGCCTGACCGCCGAGATCGGCATCCGCCCGCCTGCCAACAGCAACAACTGAAACGCCAGGCATGATAAAGCCGGCCTGATCGGGCCGGCTTTGCACGTACGTTTACACGCCAAGCGCCTTCAGCGTATCCAGCAGCGCCTGGTTTTGCTCCGGCGTGCCGATGGTGATGCGCAGGAACTGGGCGATGCGCTGTTGCTTGAAGTGACGCACGATCACCCCCTGCTCACGCAGCCCGGCTGCCAGGGTGGCGGCGTCCCTGCCCGGATGACGGGCGAAGACGAAGTTCGCCGCCGAAGGCAGCACCTCGAAGCCCAGCCCCTGCAGACCGGCGACCACCGCCTCACGGCTGTCGATCACCTGCTGGCAGGTTTTCTCGAAATAAGCGCGATCCTCGAACGCCGCCGCCGCACCGGCAATGGCGATGCGATCGAGCGGGTAGGAGTTGAAGCTGTTCTTGATCCGCTCCAGCGCCTCGATCAGCTCCGGGTGGCCGACCGCGATGCCGACACGCAACCCGGCCAGCGAACGCGACTTGGACAGGGTCTGGGTGACCAGCAGGTTGGGGTACTGATCGACCAGCGCGATTGCCGTCTGACCGCCGAAGTCGACATAAGCCTCGTCCACCAGCACCACGGAATCCGGGCTGTTCTGCAACAGACGCTCGATGGCCTCGAGCGGCAGCAGGCAGCCGGTCGGCGCATTGGGGTTGGGGAAGATGATGCCGCCATTGGGCCGGGCATAGTCCTCGACGCGAATCTGGAACTGCTCGTCCAGCGCCACCTGCTGGTACTCGATGCCATACAGGCCGCAGTAAACCGGATAGAAGCTGTAGCTGATATCCGGGAACAACAGCGGCGCGTCATGCTGGAACAGGCCGTAGAAAGCATGCGCCAGCACCTCGTCGGAACCGTTGCCGACGAATACCTGGGCAGTGCTCACACCATAGTAATCGGCGACCGCCTGCTTGAGCCGGTCGCCATTGGGATCCGGGTACAAGCGCAGATTGTCATTCACCTCCGCCTGCATCGCGGCGATGGCCTTGGGCGAGGGGCCGTAGGGGTTCTCGTTGGTATTGAGCTTGACCAGCTTGCTCAGCTTGGGTTGCTCACCCGGCACATAGGGCACCAGGTCCTTGACGAAGGGGCTCCAGAATTTGCTCATCTGCCCTTCTCTCCTCGAAATGCGTGACATGGGTGATGGATATCGCTTCGCTCAATCAGCGAGAAACGATCCCGTAGGGTGCGCCGTGCGCACCAAAACATTCAAAGGGTGCGCAAAGCATCCGGCCTTACTTGATCCGGTACTCGGCGCTGCGCGCATGCGCAGTCAGCGACTCGCCACGGGCCAGGACCGAGGCGCTCTTGCCCAGTTCCGACGCGCCCTCCGGCGAGCAGAAGATGATCGACGAGCGCTTCTGGAAGTCGTAGACACCCAGCGGCGAGGAGAACCGCGCGGTGCCCGACGTCGGCAGTACGTGGTTCGGGCCAGCCACATAGTCGCCCAAGGCCTCTGCTGTGTAGCGGCCCATGAAGATGGCGCCGGCGTGACGGATCTCGGGCAGCCAGGCTTCCGGATCGGCCACTGAAAGCTCCAGGTGCTCCGGCGCGATACGATTGGCCACCTCGATGGCCTGCGCCATGTCGGCCACCTGGATCAAGGCGCCGCGCCCCTCCAGCGAGGTGCGGATGATCTCGGCACGCTCCATGGTCGGCAGCAGCTTGGCGATGCTTTCGGCGACGCGGTCGAGGAAGGCGGCATCCGGGCTGACCAGAATCGACTGAGCGTCTTCGTCGTGCTCGGCCTGGGAGAACAGGTCCATGGCGATCCAGTCCGGATCGGTCTGGCCATCGCAGACCACCAGGATTTCCGACGGGCCGGCGATCATGTCGATACCGACCTTGCCGAACACATGGCGCTTGGCGGTGGCCACATAAATGTTGCCGGGGCCGACGATCTTGTCCACCGGCGGCACGCTCTCGGTGCCATAAGCCAGCGCGGCCACGGCCTGGGCGCCGCCGATAGTAAACACACGGTCGACACCGGCGATGGCGGCAGCAGCGAGGACGATCTCGTTGATCTCGCCGCGCGGGGTCGGTACCACCATCACCACCTCGGGCACGCCGGCGACCTTGGCAGGAATCGCGTTCATCAATACCGAGGACGGATAGGAGGCCTTACCGCCCGGCACGTAGAGTCCGGCACGATCCAGCGGAGTGACCTTCTGCCCCAGCACCGTGCCGTCGGCTTCGGTGTAGCGCCAGGAATCCTGCTTCTGCTTCTCGTGGTAGCTGCGCACGCGCTCGGCGGCCACTTCGAGAGCCTGACGCTGCTCGGCGCTGATGCGGGTCAGCGCCATTTCCAGGCGCTCGCGCGGCAGGATCAGGTCGGCCATGGAGGCGACCTGCAGACCATCGAAGCGCTGGGTGTACTCGACCAGGGCGGCGTCACCACGCTCACGCACGGCCTGGATGATTTCCAGCACGCGCTGGTTGACGCCATCGTCGGACACACTCTCCCAGCTCAGCAGATGATCCAGGTGTCGGGCGAAGTCCTGGTCAGCGGCGTTGAGTCGGCGAACAGCAATGGGAGCGGTCATGGCAAAGCCTCATGTAATAGCAAATCTCAGGCGCCGCTAGAGTAGCAAGCCCACCGTGCGGGCACCTGAGAATTTGGCTATGACACGGATAGGCTGCCGCGACCAGAAGTCGCGGTGAGGAATCAGCCTTGGTGTCGCGCCTCGATGGCACCACGCAGGGTATCGATCAAGGACTGGATGCGCGCGTGCTGCATCTTCATCGAGGCCTTGTTGACGATCAGGCGCGAGCTGATGGTGGCGATCAGCTCCTGCGGCTCCAGGCCGTTGGCACGCAGGGTATTGCCGGTGTCGACCACATCGATGATCTTGTCCGCCAGGCCCACCAGCGGCGCCAGTTCCATCGAGCCGTACAGCTTGATGATGTCGACCTGACGGCCCTGCTCGGCGTAGTAGCGCTTGGCGACGTTGACGAACTTGGTGGCCACGCGCAGGCGCCCTTTCGGCTCCGGCGCACCGACCTTGCCAGCCGTCATCAGCTTGCACTTAGCGATCTGCAGATCCAGCGGCTCGTAGATGCCCTGGCCGCCGTATTCCATAAGTACGTCCTTGCCGGCGACACCGAGGTCGGCCGCGCCATGCTCGACATAGGTCGGCACGTCGGTGGCACGCACGATCAGCAGGCGCACGTCATCCTGAGTGGTCGGGATGATCAGCTTGCGGCTCTTGTCCGGGTTCTCGGTCGGCTCGATACCCGCCGCCGCCAGCAACGGCAGGGTGTCATCGAGAATGCGGCCTTTGGACAGGGCGATGGTCAGCATGAAACGGTTTCCTTGAACGGAAGCGGCCGCTCCGACAGGGAGCGGCCCTACGACAACGGCGGCTTAGCCCGGTACGCGGCGGATCTTGGCACCGAGCAGTTGCAGCTTCTCTTCGATGCACTCGTACCCACGGTCGATGTGGTAGATGCGGTCGATCAGCGTATCGCCGTCAGCCACCAGCGCAGCCAGCACCAGGCTCGCCGAGGCGCGCAGGTCAGTCGCCATCACCGGCGCACCCTTGAGTTTGTCGACCCCGGTGACCACCGCCGTGTTGCCTTCAACGAGGATGTTGGCGCCCATGCGCAGCATCTCGTAGACATGCATGAAGCGGTTCTCGAACACGGTTTCGATGATGGTGCCGGTGCCTTCGGCCACCGCGTTCAGGGCGATGAACTGCGCCTGCATGTCGGTGGGGAACGCCGGATAGGGAGCGGTGCGCAGATTGACGGCCTTCGGACGCTTGCCCTTCATGTCCAGCTCGATCCAGTCCGGGCCAGTGGTGATTTCGGCGCCTGCTTCCTGCAGCTTGGCCAGCACGGCCTCCAAAGTCGAAGGATCGGCGTCCTTGACCTTGACCCGACCACCGGTAACGGCAGCGGCCACCAGGTAGGTGCCGGTCTCGATACGGTCGGGCATGACGTTGAAACGCGCGCCATGCAGGCGCTCGACGCCGTCGATGATGATGGTGTCGGTACCGGCGCCCTGGATCTTCGCGCCCATGGCGATCAGGCAGTTGGCCAGGTCGACCACCTCAGGCTCACGCGCGGCGTTTTCCAGCACGCTGCGGCCCTTGGCCAGGGTTGCGGCCATCATGATGTTCTCGGTGCCGGTCACGCTGACCACGTCGAAGAAGAAGTGCGCACCGCGCAGACCACCTTCAGGCGCCTTGGCCTTGATGTAGCCACCTTCGACATCGATGATCGCACCCATGGCCTCGAGGCCACGGATGTGCAGATCGACCGGACGCGAACCGATGGCGCAACCGCCCGGCAGCGCCACTTCGGCTTCACCGAAGCGCGCGACCATCGGCCCGAGCACCAGGATCGAGGCGCGCATGGTTTTTACCAGCTCGTAAGGCGCGACCAGGGTCTTGATGGCGCGGGCGTCAACTTCCACCGCCAGCTTCTCGTCGATCACCGGCTCGATGCCCATGCGCCCGAACAGCTCGATCATGGTGGTGATGTCGTGCAGGTGCGGCAGGTTGCAGATGGTCACGGGCTCGTCGCCCAGCAAGGTGGCCGCAAGAATCGGCAGCGCAGAGTTCTTCGCACCGGAAATGCGGATTTCGCCATCGAGGCGAACGCCGCCGGTAATGATCAGTTTATCCATAGGAGTCTCGTCGCCCGTAGGCTCAGGAACGCGCAGCCCAATCGGCCTGGCTGAAGAATTTCATGGTCACGGCGTGGATGCTGCCATCGGCGATCCAGGCATTAAGGTGGGCGTAGATCTGCTGCTGACGCTTGACCGGGCTGAGGGCGGCCAGCTCGTCGCTGATCAGGTTGAGCTGAAAGTTGCAGCCTTCGCCTTCGACTTCCACCTGGGTGTTCGGGAGTTTTTCCTCTAGGAGGCTTTTTACTTCTGCAGCCTGCATGCTCGACCTCGACTGACGCATTCGGGCACCGGCGCCCGCGGGTCGGCCATCATACAAAAAAGCCTCCCGCCTGCGAACCCCGCCAGCAGCGGCAGTGACGCAACGACGGAAGGCACTTCACGCTTGCAGCGGCAACAATTCCAGCAGACCGCTGAACTGGGCAATCTCGCGCATGTCGTCGGGCAAGCCGCTGATGCTCAGCTCGCGCCCGGCCTTGCGTGCATCGCGCATGAACGCCAGCAGCAGCGCCAAACCGACACTGCTGGATTTCTCTACCGCACTGCAATCGAGCACCAGGTGTGCGGCGCCACTGCCTGCAATCAGGCGCGCACCCTGCTCACGCAGTTGCGGGCCGGTGCTGTAATCCAGCACGCCGCCGAGCTGCAATTGCCCGGCGCCGCGCTCGGTGATGCTCGCCTGACTCACGACTCGCCTCGCGCCTGGCGAGCACGGGCCACGGTATCGGCCCAGGTGTCGATAACCTTGTCCAGGTCATTGCGATTGTTCTGCATCGACTGGGCGAACTGATCACGGAACAGCTTGCCGACATTGATGCCGTTGATCACCACATTGCGCAGCTTCCAGCGGCCATCGATCAACACCATGGTGTAGGACAGCGGATAGACCACACCATTGCCGTCACGAATTTCCATACCCACCGAAGTACGCTCACCCTCGGCACGACCGCTGGCTGGCAGCACGCGAATGTCCTGGTTGTTGTACTCGAGCAGGGCATTGCCATAAAACTGCATCAGGCTGCGCTTGAAATTTTCCTGGAAGCGGGCCATCTGCTCGGGTGAAGCCTGACGCGAATAGCGCACGGTCATCACCCCCCGGGAAATACCGTCAACATCGACCACAGGGCCGAGAATCTCGTTGAGCGAGTCATAGAAGGCATTGGGGTTGTTGCGGTAATACTCCTTGTTGGCCTTGAGGTCAGCCAACAGGGTATCGGTGGTCTGCTGCACCACGTCATGGGCGCTCGGCGCCGCCACAGCCAGCAGCGGCAGAGTGGCCAGCAACGCCAGCAGGGAATTACGCACGGTCTTGAACATGCCAGGAGCCCTCATCAATTGGCTTCATCTTTATTGACCGAATTGAGCAGGAATTTGCCAATCAGGTCTTCCAGCACCAGCGAGGACTGCGTGTCGTGGATGGTGCTGCCATCCTTGAGCACCTCCTCGTCACCACCCACGCTGATGCCGATGTATTTCTCGCCGAGCAAGCCTGCGGTCAGGATCGACGCAGTGGAATCCTCAGGCAGGTTATTGACGCTGCCATCGAGTTCCAGGGTCACCCGCCCCATATAGCTGTCGCGATCCAGATCGATCGCTGTGACCTTGCCAATGCTCACACCGGCCATGGTTACCTTGGCACGTACGGTCAACCCGGCGATGTTGTCGAAATAGGCGTAGACCTTGTAGGTATCACCAGCACTGCCGACGCTCAGGCCACTGACGCGCAGGGCCAGCAGCAGCAGGGCCAGCACACCGGCCATGAGGAACAGGCCGACACCAATCTCCAGCGTGCGGTTTTGCATCAGAAGTCTCCAAACATCAAAGCGGTCAGAATGAAATCCAGGCCCAGCACGGCCAGCGAGGCATACACCACGGTGCGCGTGGTTGCGCGGCTGATGCCTTCGGAAGTGGGTTCGCAGTCGTAGCCCTGGAACACGGCGATCCAGGTCACCACGAAGGCGAAGACGATGCTCTTGATCACGCCGTTGAGCACATCGTCATAAAAGGAAACACTGTTCTGCATATTGGCCCAGAACGAGCCCTCGTAGACCCCCAACCAGTCCACGGCGACCATCGCGCCACCCCAGATACCGACGACACTGAAGATCATCGCCAGCAGCGGCATGGAGATGAAGCCCGCCCACAACCTGGGCGCGACGATGTACTTGAGTGGGTCGACGCCGATCATCTCCAGGCTGGAGAGCTGCTCGGTGGACTTCATGTTGCCGATCTCGGCCGTCAGTGCCGAGCCGGCACGGCCGGCGAACAGCAACGCGGTCACTACCGGTCCGAGTTCACGCAAGAGGGTCAGCGCGACCATCTGCCCGACCGCCTGCTCGGAACCGTAGCTGACCAGAATGTTGTAGCCCTGCAGGGCCAGCACCATACCGATGAAGACGCCGGAGACAACGATGATCGCCAGCGACATCACGCCAACGGCGAACAGCTGCTTGATCAGCAGTTGCAAAGGCTTGCCGGCACGACTACGACCGAGCAGCGCCCCGCCCAGGAACAGTACCGAACGCCCCAGCGTTGCGACCACATCGATACCCGCACGACCGAACAGCCGCAGCCGTTCGAGCGGTGAAATTTTGCGCATCACCCTCTCCCCAACAGATCTTCGCGGTAGTCCGGCGCTGGAAAATGAAAGGGCACCGGACCATCCGGGATGCCCTTCATGAACTGGCGAATGCGTGGATTATCCGACTCCATCAGCTCGGCCGGCGTGCCATGGCCCAGCACCTGGGCATCCCCGACCACATAGATGTAATCGGCGATGCTGGCGGTTTCAGCCAGGTCATGAGAGACCACCACGCTGGTGATCCCCAACGCATCATTGAGCAGACGGATCAGCCGCACCAGAACGCCCATGGCAATAGGATCCTGGCCCACGAACGGCTCGTCATACAGCAGGATCTGCGGGTCCATCGCGATGGCGCGGGCCAACGCAACACGACGCTTCATGCCCCCAGACAACTCGTCCGGCATCAGTTCCAGCGCCCCACGCAGACCGACGGCCTGCAATTTCATCAGGACAATGTCACGAATCATTTCTTCGGGGAGCTTGGTGTGCACACGCAGCGGGAATGCCACGTTCTCGAACACGTCGAGGTCGGTGAACAGCGCACCGCTCTGAAACAGCACGCCCATCTGCTTGCGCATGTCGAACAGCTCATCACGCGACAGCTTCGGCAGGCTGACACCCGCGACGCGAATATCGCCAGCAGAGGGCCGCAACTCGGCAGCGATCAAGCGCAACAAGGTCGTCTTGCCGCAGCCGGAGGGGCCCATGATGCCGGTGACCTTGCCGCGCGGGATGCGGATATCGACCTTATCGAAAATCGACCGCGCGCCACGCTGAAAGCTGACGCCCTGCAACTCGATCGCGTACTCGTGCTCGGCGCTCATCTGAACTCCTTGAAAATCAGGCCTTCCCTGCAGACGCTGCCTCCAGAAGCAAGGACACGCGCCAGCCAGAGGGGCCAAAATGGCCGCGAACTATAGCACTGGCCGGACACGCCACCCAATAGCGCCAGGGCGCAACGTTCAGACTTGCGACAGCTTCGGCACTGCCCTGCATACGGCAAAGGTGAGCACGACAAGCTTTTCCCGTTATAATCGTCGCCTTTTTCGCCCGCCAGACTGACCCAGCATGACCCAGACCCGTGACCTAATCGACTCTGCGCAGCGCACCATTCGCCTCGAAATCGAAGCCGTGCAGGAGCTGCTGCCCCGCATCGACGCCGACTTCGTCAAAGCCTGCGAGCTGATTCTGAACTGCAAGGGCCGCGTCGTCGTGGTCGGCATGGGCAAGTCCGGGCACATCGGCAACAAGATCGCCGCGACCCTGGCCAGCACCGGCACCACGGCGTTCTTCGTCCATCCGGCCGAAGCCAGCCATGGCGACATGGGCATGATCACCAGGGACGACATCGTCCTGGCCCTGTCCAACTCGGGTTCGACTGCCGAGATCGTCACCCTGCTGCCGCTGATCAAACGCCTCGGCATCCGCCTGATCAGCATGACCGGCAACCCGAACTCGCCGCTGGCCAAGGCCGCCGAGGTCAATCTCGATGCTCGCGTCTCGCAGGAAGCCTGCCCGCTGAACCTGGCGCCGACCTCCTCGACCACGGCCAGCCTGGTACTGGGCGACGCCCTGGCCATCGCCCTGCTCGAAGCGCGCGGGTTCACTGCCGAAGACTTCGCCTTCTCTCACCCGGGCGGCGCCCTTGGCCGACGCCTGCTGCTCAAGGTCGAGAATGTGATGCACAAGGGCGAGGCACTGCCATGCGTGCAGCGTGGTACCAGCTTGCGCGACGCGCTGCTGGAAATGACCCAGAAAGGCCTGGGCATGACCGTGGTACTGGAGACGGATGGCCGTCTGGCCGGCATCTTTACTGACGGCGATCTGCGTCGCACCCTGGACAAGGGCATCGATGTACGCCAGGCGTCGATCGACGAGGTCATGACCCCGCACGGCAAGACCGCCCGCGCGGAAATGCTCGCCGCCGAAGCCCTGAAGATCATGGAAGACCACAAGATCAACGCGCTGGTGGTGGTCGACGACCAGGACAAGCCGGTCGGCGCCCTCAACATGCACGACCTGCTGCGCGCCGGAGTAATGTGATGAACGACCTGCTGCAACGCGCCCGCGCCGTCAAACTGGCGATCTTCGACGTCGATGGCGTGCTCACCGACGGCCGCCTGTACTTTCTCGAAGACGGCAGCGAGTTCAAGACCTTCAATACGCTCGACGGTCACGGCATCAAGATGCTGATCAACTCGGGCGTGCGCACCGCCATCATCAGCGGGCGCAAGACCCCGGTAGTGGAGCGCCGAGCCAACAACCTCGGCATCCAGCACCTGTTCCAGGGCCGCGAGGACAAACTCGTGGTGCTCGACGGCCTGCTCGCCGAACTCGGCCTAAGCTATGAAGAAGTTGCCTACCTTGGCGATGACCTGCCGGATCTTCCGGTGATTCGCCGGGTCGGATTGGGCATGGCTGTAGCCAGCGCCGACAGCTTCGTGCGTCAGCACGCCCATGGCGTCACCCAGGCACGCGGCGGTGACGGTGCGGCGCGGGAATTCTGCGAACTGATCATGCGTGCCCAGGGCACACTGGAAGCGGCCCAGGCCGCCTACCTGTAGAGAACAGCATGCCGCGTAAAATCACCAACACCCTGATCCTTGCCCTGATTGCCGTCGTGGTGGCCGCTCTCGGTTACTGGAACCTGGCCCCGGATACCGACCGCCAGGCACGCCAGAACGCCAATGACAACGTCATCGACTTTTACGTCGTGGGCGCGCGCACCGTGCAGTTCCAGGATGACGGCAAACTGCACTACCGCATGACCGCGGACAAGCTCGAACACGTCAAGAGCACCGACATCACGCTGATCGAAAAGCCCAAGCTGGATCTCTATCGCGGCAGCGAACTGCCATGGAACGTTACCAGCCAGCGTGCCGAAGTCTCGCCCGGCGGCGTCGAGGTGGAACTGATCGATGATGTGCGTATCGCCCGCACCGATGCCAAGAACCGCCCTACCATCATCACCAGCAGCCGCATGACCGTAATTCCCGACAAGGAATATGCGCAGACCGAGCAAGCCGTTAGAATCGTCGCGGCCAACGGGGTGACCACGGCACAAGGAATGAAAGCGTACTTGAATGACGGCAGGATGCTCCTGCAGTCCAACGTAAGAGGCCAGCATGAGGTTCGTTAATACCCTCCCCCTTATTCTCGCCCTCGGTGCCGCATTGGGAAGCGCGGCGGCCTGGGCACTGCCATCGGATCGCGATCAGCCGATTCGCATCCAGGCCGACAGCGCCGAACTGGATGACCGTCAAGGTGTCGCGGTTTACCGTGGCGATGTGATCATCACCCAGGGCACGCTGAAGATCACGGGTGACACCGTGACCATCACGCAGACCGCCAGTGGCGATATCGATGTGTTCACTGCAGTGGGCAACCTGGCCTATTATGAGCAGAAGCCAGCGGTGGACAAGGACATCGTCAAGGCCTACGGCAAGACCATCCAGTACTTCGCCAGTAACGAGCGCATCGTCCTGATCGACCAGGCCAAGGTGATTCAGGAAGGCAATACCTTCGAAGGCGAGAAGATCGTCTATGACACCCGCCGCCAGATCGTCAATGCCGGTCGCGCCACGGGCGGCAATGTCAGCACGCCGCGCCCACGCATCGACATGGTTATCCAACCGAAGAACAAACCTGCGGATCAACAGCAGTAATGGCCATTCTCAAAGCCCAACACCTGGCGAAAAGTTACAAAAGCCGCCAGGTCGTGCGTGACGTCAGCCTGAGCATCGAAAGCGGCCAGATCGTCGGTCTGCTCGGCCCTAATGGCGCCGGCAAGACCACCTGCTTCTACATGATCGTCGGCCTGGTACGCGCCGATCAGGGCCGCGTGCTGATCGACGACCTGGATGTCAGCCACCAACCCATGCATGGGCGCGCGCGCGCCGGCATCGGCTACCTGCCGCAGGAAGCCTCGATCTTCCGCAAACTGTCGGTGGCCGACAACATCATGGCTATTCTCGAAACGCGCAAGGACCTGGACCGCGCCGGGCGGCAGGCGGAACTGGACAGCCTGCTGCAGGAGTTCCATATCCACCACATCGCCGACAGCCTCGGCATGAGCCTGTCCGGTGGCGAGCGACGCCGCGTGGAGATCGCCCGCGCCCTGGCGACCAACCCCAAGTTCATCCTGCTCGACGAACCCTTTGCCGGTGTCGACCCGATCTCGGTGGGCGATATCAAACAGATCATCCATCACCTCAAGACCAAGGGCATCGGCATCCTGATCACCGATCACAACGTGCGCGAGACCCTGGATATCTGCGAAACCGCTTACATCGTCAATGATGGGCAACTGATCGCCGAAGGCGACGCCGAAACCATCCTCGCCAACCAGACGGTGAAGGAAGTTTATCTGGGCCACGAGTTCCGCCTCTAGGTCGCCGCTGTTTCGCTACAGAAATATTGCAACCCCTAGGCAAGAACGAGAAATTCAGGCATATAATTTGCTTCCTAGCGGCGCTTCGGCGCCCTGATGTGGAAGGCGTAACTCGCCAGTAAATTAAGGTCTGCAATGAAACCATCGCTAGTCCTCAAGATGGGCCAGCAGCTGACGATGACCCCGCAGCTGCAACAGGCTATCCGCCTCCTCCAATTGTCGACCCTGGACCTGCAACAGGAAATCCAGGAGGCACTGGAATCCAACCCCATGCTCGAGCGCCAGGAAGATGGCGACGACTTCGACAACAGTGATCCCATGGCTGATGGCGCTGAAAGCGCCACGCCTACTCCCGGCAAGGAAGAGAGCTACCAGGAAACCGCCCCGACGGTGGATAACCTGGAAGAAGGTGAATGGGGCGAACGCATCCCCAACGAGCTGCCGGTTGATACCGCCTGGGAAGACATCTACCAGACCAGCGCCAGCAGCCTGCCCAGCAACGATGACGACGAGTGGGACTTCACCACCCGCACCTCCAGCGGCGAGAGCCTGCACAGCCACCTGCTCTGGCAACTCAACCTGGCGCCCATGTCGGACAAGGATCGGCTGATTGCCGCCACCCTGATCGACTGCATCAACAATGATGGCTACCTCGAAGAAACCCTCGAGGAAGTGACCGAGTCCTTCGACCCCGAACTGGATATCGAGCAGGACGAAGTGGAAGTGGTGCTGCACCGCATCCAGCAGTTCGAACCGGCCGGTATCGGCGCCCGCGACCTGCGCGAATGCCTGCTGCTGCAATTGCGCCAGCTACCTGCCAACACGCCCTGGCTGAACGAAACCCAGCGCGTGGTGAGCGATTACCTGGAGCTGCTCGGCAGCCGCGATTACGCCCAACTGATGCGCCGCAGCAAGCTCAAGGAGGACGAGCTGCGTCAGGTCATCGACCTGATCCAGCGCCTGAACCCGCGTCCGGGTTCACTGATCGAATCCAGCGAGCCGGAATACGTGGTACCCGACGTGATCGTGCGCAAGCACAACGACCGCTGGCTGGTGGAACTGAACCAGGAAGCCATGCCGCGCCTGCGCGTCAACCCACAGTACGCAGGGTTCGTCAAACGTGCCGACTCCAGCGCCGACAATACCTTCATGCGTAATCAGCTGCAGGAGGCGCGCTGGTTCATCAAGAGCCTGCAAAGCCGCAACGAAACCCTGATGAAAGTGGCCACGCAGATCGTCGAGCATCAGCGCGGCTTTCTCGACTACGGCGACGAGGCCATGAAGCCACTGGTGTTGCATGACATTGCCGAGGCGGTAGGCATGCACGAGTCGACCATCTCGCGCGTCACCACGCAGAAATTCATGCACACCCCACGTGGTATTTACGAGCTGAAATATTTCTTCTCCAGCCACGTCAGCACCTCTGAAGGCGGCGAATGCTCGTCTACCGCAATCCGCGCCATCATCAAAAAACTGGTTGCTGCGGAAAACGCGAAAAAGCCATTGAGTGACAGCAAGATCGCTGGTTTACTGGAGGCACAAGGCATCCAGGTCGCACGCCGGACAGTAGCCAAGTACCGTGAGTCCCTCGGTATTGCGCCCTCCAGCGAACGCAAGCGCCTGATGTGAGCAAGATCGACTGATCGCCCCGGCGAACAGGCCACAGTGTTCCGGTGGTGGGTCTGACCCAGACCCATCTCTTACACAAGGCAACAAGGAGAAAGCGGTATGCAAGTCAACATCAGTGGACATCAGCTGGATGTGACCGACGCCCTGCGTGACTACATCGGCGAGAAACTCGGCCGACTGGAACGCCACTTCGACAAGATCACCAACGTACAGGTGATAATGGAGGTCGAAAAACTCAAGCAGAAGATCGAAGCCACCCTACACATCGCCGGTGGTGAAATCGTCGCCAATGCCGAACATCAGGACATGTACGCAGCCATCGACCTGCTGGCCGATAAACTCGACCGTCAACTCATCAAGCACAAGGAAAAGCAGCTCGAACGCCTGCAAGGCGCCACGGCCCGCTGACATTCCCCATCCATGATCCGACTTGAAAACATCCTGACCCCCGGCCGTTCCCTGGTGAACGTGCCGGGTGGCAGCAAGAAACGCGTGCTCGAACAGATCGCCAACCTGGTTGCGCGCGACCTGCCCGACCTGAATACCCAGGATATCTTCGAAAGCCTTATCGCCCGCGAGAAGCTCGGTTCCACCGGCTTCGGCAACGGCATCGCCATTCCGCATTGCCGCCTGGCTGGCTGCAGTGCCCCGATCAGTGCCGTCCTGCACCTGGATGCTGCCGTCGACTTCGATGCCATTGACGGTGCGCCAGTGGATCTGCTGTTCGTCCTGCTGGTGCCGGAAGCGGCAACCGATGCGCACCTCGAGTTGCTGCGGCAGATCGCCAGCATGCTCGATCGCCAGGATGTGCGTGAACGTCTACGCCAGGCCAGCAGCGGCGAAGACCTCTATCAGGTCGTCGTAGACATTCAGAACGGTCACTGAATATGCGCCTGATCATCGTCAGCGGCCGCTCCGGCTCGGGCAAGAGCACCGCCCTCGATGTACTCGAAGACAACGGTTTCTACTGCATCGACAACCTGCCAGCCGGCTTGCTGCCGGATCTGGCCGGGCGCTTCCTGCCACACAGCGACATGCTGTTGCCGCAGGTAGCCGTTTCCATCGATGCGCGCAACCTGCTGAGCCAGCTCAAGCGCTTTCCGGAATTGCTCGAAGAAGTGCGCACACGCAACATTCGCTGCGATGTGCTCTACCTCGACGCCGAAGACGAAACCCTGCTCAAGCGTTTTTCCGAAACACGCAGACGCCATCCGCTGACCAACGACAATCGCTCGCTGGCAGAAGCCATCGCTTATGAAAGCCAGCTGCTGGCGCCAATCACCGACCGTGCCGACCTGAAGATCGACACCACCCGGCTGAACCTCTACCAACTGCGCGACACCCTCAAGCTACGCCTGCTGGGTCATGAACAGACTGGCACGGCCTTTCTTGTCGAGTCCTTTGGCTTCAAGCGCGGTATGCCGGTCGACGCCGACCTGGTGTTCGATGCACGCTGCCTGCCCAATCCCTACTGGAAACCTGAGCTGCGCGACTATTCCGGCCTGGATCAACCCGTGGCCGACTACCTGGCCGCACAGCCGGAGGTCGAGGAGATGTATCAGGACATCCTCGCCTATCTGGAAAAATGGCTACCGCGTTTTGCCGCCAGCAACCGCGCCTACGTCACCATTGCCATTGGTTGCACCGGCGGTCATCACCGCTCGGTGTACCTGGCCAATCGCCTGAGCCAGGCACTCAAAGCCCCGCTGAAGAACGTCCAGGTACGTCACCGCGATCTCAGCTAAGGAAGTCCGCCGCGATGCCCGCACGCGAAATCACCATCATCAACAAGCTTGGCCTGCACGCCCGCGCCGCCGCGAAACTGGTCGGCCTGGCAAGCACATTCCCTTGCCAGGTTCGTATCGGACGCAGTGCTGACAGCCTGGTGGACGGCAAGAGCATCATGGCAGTGATGATGCTGGCCGCTGGCAAGGGCACAACCGTGCACCTGCTGACCGAGGGCGAGCAGGACGAAGAAGCGATGACCGCGCTGGTGGGACTGATCGAAAACTACTTCGACGAAGGCGAGTAAAACCAGGGCCACCCAGCGATGGCCCGGTGATGACAGCCGCCTTCAACTGCCCGCGACAGTCATTTTCTCGATCAGCACCGAGCCGGTGCAGATATTTCCGCGCCGCTCCAGGTCGCGACCGACCGCAACGATCTGGCGGAACATGTCGCGCAGGTTGCCGGCGATGGTCACCTCCTGCACCGGAAACTGGATCTCGCCATTCTCCACCCAAAAACCCGCCGCGCCGCGCGAGTAATCGCCGGTGACCAGATTCAGCCCCTGCCCCATCAGCTCGGTCACCAGCAAACCACGGCCCATACGGCGAAGCAGCGCCTGTTGGTCCTCATCGCCATGGGTGACGAACAGGTTATGCACGCCGCCGGCATTGGCGGTGCTCGGCAAACCCAGCTTGCGCCCGGAATAGGTGCCAAGCACGTAGGACACCAGTTCGCCCTTGTCGACGAAGGGTTTCGCGTAGGTGGCCAGGCCATCACCATCGAAAGTGGCACTGCCCAGTGCGCGTGGCAGATGCGGACGTTCGTCGAGCGTCAGCCACTCGGGGAACAGGCGCTGGCCGAGTGCACCTTCGAGGAAGGAGGAGTGACGATACAGATTGCCGCCCGAGATTGCCGCCAGGAGGTGACTGAACAACCCGCCGGCCAGCTCGGCGGCGAACAGTACCGGCACTTCGCAGGTTGGTACCGGCCGTGCGCCCAGGCGGCTGACCGCACGCTCGGCGGCGCGCTGGCCAATGCCCACGGGATCGGCCAGCAGCTCACCCTGACGATTGACGTCATACCAGTAGTCGCGCTGCATCTGCCCTTCACCTTCGGCAATCATCACGCAACTCAGACTGTGGCGGGTACTGGCGTAACCACCGATGAACCCGTGGCTGTTGCCATACACACGGCAGCCCTGGTGGGTGTTGAGGCTGGTGCCATCGGCGTTCTTGATCCGCTTATCAGCGGCGAACGCGGCGGCTTCACAGGCCAGCGCCTGCTCGACGGCCTGCTCCGGAGTGATCGACCAGGGGTGATAGAGATCCAGCTCCGGCAGCTCGCGGGCCATCAGCGCGGCGTCGGCGAGGCCGGCGCACTCATCCTCGCTGGTGTGTTTGGCAATCGCCAGGGCCGCAGCCACCGTCTCGCGAATGGCCTCAATGCCAGTAGCCGAGGTGCTGGCCGAGCCCTTGCGCTGGCCCACGTAGAGGGTGATGCCGAAACCCTGATCGCGATTGAACTCGACGGTTTCCACCTCGCCCTGGCGCACCGTGGTGGACAGCCCCTGCCCGGCCGAAACGGCCACCTCACAGGCACTGGCACCCTGGCGCCTGGCCTCGGCAAGAATCGCCTCGACCTGCTCTTGCAGTGCAGGCAAGGCCTGCGGCCCGATACGTTCTACTTCACTCATAACCACTCCCGATTCTCTTGGCGCAGGCACTAGTGGTAACCCCTCAAGGCCTGCTCTCGACCGCCCGCCCACAGGCCGACCGTCACGGTTACTGCTATCATGGCGGCGTTTCCCTCTGGACCCACCCCATGTCTGATTCCTACGACGACTTCTCTCTGGAGAAGAGCAAATCCCAGGTCAAACGCGAACTGCATGCGCTGCAGGAGCTTGGCGAGCGACTGACCACGCTCAAGGCGGATCTGCTGGCCAAGATGCCGCTGACCGATGCCCTGCGTCGCGCCCTTGCCGAAGCGCCGAAACATACCGCCAACGCCGCCCGCAAACGCCACATCCAGTTC
Source organism: Pseudomonas sp. GD03919 (assembly GCF_029814935.1). NCBI lineage: Bacteria > Pseudomonadati > Pseudomonadota > Gammaproteobacteria > Pseudomonadales > Pseudomonadaceae > Pseudomonas > Pseudomonas sp. GD03919. The sequence goes on along the minus strand of NZ_CP104582.1, from coordinate 963,752 downwards.
ATCGGCAAGCTGATGCGTGAACAGGATGCCGACGCGATCATTGCCATGCTCGACCAGGTGGACAGCTCCACCCGCGAGTACAACGAACGCTTCCACGCGCTCGAACGCTGGCGCGACCGCCTGATCGCAGAGGGCGACAGCGCGCTGGAGAGCTTCGTCGAGCTCTACCCCGACGCTGACGTCCAGCACCTGCGTGGCCTGGTGCGTCATGCCCAGCACGAAGTGGCGCGCAACAAGCCACCAGCCGCGGCGCGCAAGGTGTTCAAGTACATCCGTGAGCTTGACGAAATCCAGCGCGGCCTGCGCTAGACATCGTCATACCGGCGCGACTCACGCGCCGGTACCACCTACGGTGATCGCGTCAATCTTCAGCGTCGGCTGGCCGACGCCTACTGGCACCGACTGACCATCCTTGCCGCAAGTGCCGACGCCGCTGTCCAGCGCCAGGTCGTTGCCGACCATGGACACCCGGCTCATGGCCTCCGGACCATTGCCAATCAGCGTGGCGCCCTTGACCGGCGCGGTGATTTTGCCGTCCTCGATCAGGTAGGCCTCGCTGGTGGAAAAGACGAACTTGCCGCTGGTGATGTCCACCTGACCGCCGCCAAGGTTGGCGCAGTAGATGCCCTTCTTCACCGAGCGGATGATTTCCTCCGGGTCGCTCTCGCCGGCCAGCATGTAGGTGTTGGTCATGCGCGGCATCGGCAGGTGTGCATAGGATTCACGACGACCGTTGCCGGTAGCGGCCACGCCCATCAGGCGCGCGTTGAGCTTGTCCTGCATGTAGCCCTTGAGCACGCCATTCTCGATCAGCGTGGTGCACTGGGTCGGCGTGCCTTCGTCGTCGACGCTGAGCGAGCCACGCCGTCCGGCCAGGGTGCCGTCGTCGACGATGGTGCACAGGCTGGACGCGACCTTCTGCCCGACCTGGCCGCTGTAGGCTGAACTGCCTTTACGGTTGAAGTCGCCTTCCAGGCCGTGGCCGACCGCTTCGTGCAGCAGCACGCCGGACCAGCCGGCGCCCATCACCACCGGCATGCTGCCGGCGGGTGCTGCGATGGCTTCAAGGTTGACCAGCGCCTGGCGCAGCGCCTCGCGGGCATAGCCCATGGCGCGGTCTTCTTCGAGGAAATAGCGGTAGTCGGTACGTCCGCCACCACCGTGGCCGCCGCGCTCGCGGCGCCCGTTCTGCTCGACGATGACGCTGACATTGAAACGCACCAGCGGACGGATATCGGCGCTCAGGCTGCCATCATGCGCAGCCACCAGAATGCGATCCCAGACGCCGGCCAGGCTGACGGTCACCTGCTTGATACGCGGATCCAGCGCGCGGGTGGCGCGGTCGATACGCTGCAGCAACTCGACCTTCTCGGCGCGGCTCATGACATCCAGCGGATTACCTTCGGCATAGAGTTGCGTCACCTGCGGGCTGACGAACGCCTGTACACGGCCCTCTTGCCCGGCACGGGAGATCGAACGAGCAGCACGCGCCGCCTGGCTCAGCGCATCGAAGCTGATGGCATTGCTGTAGGCAAAACCGGTTTTCTCACCGGACTGGGCGCGCACGCCAACGCCCTGATCGAGGTTGAAACTGCCCTCCTTGACGATGCCGTCTTCCAGCACCCAGGTTTCCGACACCTGGCTCTGAAAATACAGATCGGCGGCATCGATGCCGGGCCCTACGACTTCTCCCAGCACGCTGCCGAGGCTATCGAGGGTCAGATTGCCAGGAGCCAGCAGATGCTCGCTGACGGATTGCAACATCGTATTCATGGTCACTCCACATGCGGACGCAGTACGTCCGGCAAGACAAATCGGCGGTGCTGCTGCACCGGCATACGTTGACGAATGGCAGCCTGCTCGGCGGCATCACGGGCAGCCAGCAGAGCACCCTCGCCCTGATCCTGTTCGACCACTACCTTACCCCAGGGGTCGATGATCGCCGAATGGCCAAAGGTCATGCGCTGCCCCGGGTGCTCGCCGCCCTGGCCGGCGGCCAACAGGTAGCACTGTGTTTCGATGGCGCGGGCGCGGGTCAGCACCTGCCAGTGCGCCGCGCCGGTCACCGCAGTGAACGCTGCCGGCACGCTGATCAGCTCAGCACCTGCTTCACGCAGCGCGGCGAACAGCTCGGGGAAGCGCAGGTCATAACATACGCTCAGGCCCAGACGCCCGACCGGCGTATCCGCCACCACGACGCGCTGACCATGAGCGAATTCATCCGATTCGCGATAACGGCCACGGTTGTCGGCCACCTCGACGTCGAACAGATGCAACTTGTCGTAACGGGCCACGCGCTCGCCCTGATCGTCGATCAGCAGTGAACAGGCGTGTGGTTTGCCTTCGACATCATCATCCGGCGGCAGCGGCAAGGTGCCGGCCACTATCCATAAACTGAGGTCACGCGCCGCACGTTTCAACCAGGGCAGGATCGGCCCCTCGCCCAAGGCCTCGGCCCGGCCGATGGCGGCCAGATCAGCACGGCCCATGGCGGCGAAGTTCTCCGGCAGCACGACAAGGCGCGCACCGCCCTGGGCTGCACGCTCCAGCATGCGCCGCGCCAGGCGCAGATTGGTTTGCACGTCATCCTGGCTGACCATCTGGATTACAGCGAGATTCATGGCGACACTCTTCAGGGCTGGATGCTACAGCCTACGCCAAGAGGCGACTTCATTGCGGTTTTTCGAAGGGTTTGTCGAAGCTGATCTGCGGATCCTGCAGCGGGCCCTTGACGTCGTACTGCACGCTGGCGAAACGCGCGACCTTGTCACCCAGCAACTTGTCGGCCACGAACAACGCCCCGCCAATGGCCGGCGCGCCGACAATCAGTGCTGCCAGTGGCAAGTTGTTGGTCACCGGCAGGGTCACCAGCAGCTTGGCGTCGATGCGCTCATCGCGCATGTCCAGATTGCCATTGAGCTCCAGGTTGCTCGACGGCCCCGTCAGGGTGATCGGCTCCCGGGTGACGAACAGACCATTGGTGGCCTGCAGGTTGCCCTTGACCCGGTCGTAACTCAGCCCCTTGCCCAGCAGGTCGGAGAAGTCCAGACGCAGACGCCGGCCAATCGAGTTGAAGTTGAGCAGGCCGAATACCCGCAACGCCTGGGCCGAGCCCTGGACTTCGACGAACTGGCCCTTGCGTAGAGAAGGATCGAGATTGCCGGAAAAACGCCTGAGCGAGAACCACGCCGGAGAGCCGGGCCAGGTGGCATCGGCGTCTACCCGGAAACTTTCGCTGGTAACGCTGGGGGCATAATCCCAGGCTTGCAGAATGTCGCCGAGATCCTTGCCCTGTAGGCGCCCCTTGTACCAGCTTTGGGTGTTGCCAGGCGTGCCTCGCCAGCCACCACTACCACCAATCTTCAGCCCCTGCAGATCGAGGTCGAGTTCATCGAAACGCACGCCCTGCGCCTCGGGCCTTACCTTGAGCGACCAGGCGCCCAGCACCTTGTCGCCACGCTGTACACGCTGAATACGGATATCCATGGCCGGCAGCGTGCCGGGATCGAAATCGGCCAGGGGATCAGGCGCATCGACCACCTTCGCCGCTTCGGCGTCAGGCGCCGGCAGGTGTACATACTGCAGGTCGATGGCAATCGGCGTGTCCGCACCATCGGCCAACCGCACACGCCCGGCGGCCAACTCGCTGTCGATCTGCAAGGCCCAGGCCTGGTCTTCTCGCGCCAGGCCAAGCGTCAGTTGCTCGACCTCCTGACCAAAACCACGGAAGCGTCCGACATCCAGCCGCACACTGCGCAGCAGGCGCTGGCTATCAGCATCCACCTTGACCGGATGATTGCTGCCGAGTTGCTTCCAGGCATCGAGATCCAGTTCGTCCAAGCGCCCGCGCACGCGCAGCCCCTGGCCAGGCGGCAACCCCGCCGGGGCACCACCGAGCACCAGTTCACCCCGACCGTCGGCCAGCGCGCCAGGAGGTGCGGCCAGATTCAGGCTAGCCAGATCGCCATACTCGGTCCAGTAGCGGCGCTCGCGACCGGCCAGGGTCATGCGCCAGCTGGCATCCCGCGCCTGCTGCGCCGTCTTGCCGAAGGGGGCTGGTAGCTCGACCGCCACACCACGCAGGTTGGAGTCGACACGTAATTGACTGTCATCGCCATCGAGCGTCAGGCGTAGGCGATACGGCAGCACGCCGCTGACCGGCATTTTCTGCGGTCCGCCCAGCCATTGGCTGAGGGTTTCGACCTGCACCTGGCCACGCAGATCGAAACGTGTAAGCGCCTTGCCACGCGCACCCTCGGCGCTGATCTTGCCGCGTACCGGGCGCCCGAAGACCTCGGCACGCACATCCGGCGCACTCAAGCCAGCGGCGCTGTTGAAGCGAAACGCCCCCTGCAGCTTGCTCAGTTGCAGATCGGGATTGGCCAGCTTGAGACTCGCGCCCTCGGTGGCGAAATCCACGACCACAACAGGTGGCACCCCTTTTTGCAGCGGAATATCCAGTTGCAGGCGACCGGCCAGCGGGCCGTCGCCCTGCCAGCCAGCGAAGAGCTCCTGTGTCCCCAGTGGCGCTTCCTGCAACAGCTTGATGGCGTCGGGCAAGCTGCTCTGTACATCACCGTCGAGCTGCAGGCGCGGCGCCTTGCCATCATGCAACAAGGGGATGTTGGCGGTCACGTCACTGACCTGGCTTTGCAGCAGGCGCCCATTCTGCAGGCGCACGCGTACTGCATCGTCCTCGATCAACACCTCGCCAACACCCTCCCGCAGCGAAGGCCAGCCCGGTTGAAAGGCCAGCTCGGCATCCTTGACCTTGAAAAACAGGCTGATGCTGCGCGCGCCGAGCTCTGCACCCTTGCTCAATGCCCCCTGATACTGAAAGTAGCCTTGCTCGACATGGCCAGCGCGAATCGCCGTCTTCAACCACTGGTCAAGCTCGCGGCTCATCCCCGGTGAGCGGCTCGGTAGGTACTTCTCGGTATAGGCCGCGTCACCATCACGCAGCCCGACGCGCAGATCCATGTAGTCCTCCGCCTCGGGGTCGCGCAGCAGACGGATCAGCATGTCACCGGCGATCTGCCCCTCCTCGCCATCAAGGCGCATATAGGGGCTGTACAGGGTCAGGCCGGTTTCGCTCCAGTCCCAACTCAAGCGCGCCTGAGCATGGCGATAGCGCCAGGGTTTGGGGAACAGTTGATCCAGGTGCAGGGCGAAATCCTCGGTATTGAGGCGCAACTCACCTTTGAACAGGTTGCCCGAGGCACTGCCGGTGACATTCTCCACGGCCGGCGCGCCGTGATAGGCCTGTATCCCCACCCCGTCCAGATTGGCGGCGAACTGCAGGCGCTCTGCACCTTCACGTTGCGGGTAGTAGTCGAGCAGCAGGTTGTTGACCGCACCGACCGGCGCCAGCGCGACCAGCACATCGCGTGCAGTTTCGGGCATCGGCAGCAACGCCTGCACCAAGGGTGCCCACGCGGCGAGATCGAGGCGGTCGGCCGTCAGCGCCCAGCGCTCGTCAGCCTCACCCGTGTCACTCTGTTTCAGCTTCAGGTGCAGCTCACCAATGCGCTGTTCGCCATGGCTCAGGGCCAGGGAATCGATCTGCGCACGCACACCCTGCTCGTCTTGCTCGAAGAAGGCATTGAACGCCACATCCCTGAGCGTCACGGGAGCCCGCTCAGCCTGACCACCCACCAGCTCGGGGGCATGCAGGCGCAAGGCCCCCTTGTGCAGGGCCAGACCACGACCCTGCAACCACAGCTCACCGCCGGCCTGCAGGTGCTGCGCCTGCCAGTCGCCAAGCAGCGATTTTGGCAGCCAGGCCGCCCAGTCACTCTGCGGCAAGCTCAAATAGAGTTCGGACTCGGCCTCGCGCCAACTCTCAGGCTGCATCCGTGTGCGCAAGCGCAGCGCCACCGGTTGACCGTCGGGCAGCAGCAAGCGGCCGTCGAGGCGCTGGCTGTTACTGCCGTAACGCAAGCTCAGATTGACGTAGCTGAGCAACAGCGGCGCCTGATCGAGCGGCTGCAGCACCACACGACTGTCGAGCAGACTGATGCGGTGCACGATCTGCAACCGCTCCAGTAGCTGTTCGACATTCAACTCGGGACCGCTGCGCTGTGGCATCCCTTGCAACTGCCAGCCACCTTCGGCGTTCTGCTGCACGTTCAACTGCAGACCATCGAACTGCAGGTGGGCGATGCGCGGTTGGCGTGCCAGCAGGCTGCCACCCACGTCCGGCACCAGTCGCACGCGCTCCAGGCTCAGGCCTTGCTCCTCGCTACCCAGACGCACATCATGCGCCTCCAGCACCGGGGCAAACCCCTGCCAGCGCCCCTCGAGACGGCCGATACGCACCGGCACGCCCAACTGCGCACTGGCGCGATCCTCCAGCTCGAGGCGGTATTCGGCCACCAGCGGTACCAGTTCACGACCCAGGCTGACGTACAGCGCCGCCAGCACCAGCAAGGCGGCGCACAGCCCCAGCCCCCAGCGCAGCAGCGCCGAGAACAGGCGCGCCAGGGTATTCACCCGGGTGCTGGCGGTGCTCAGAGCAGCACCACGTCGTACTGCTCCTGGGAATACATGGTTTCCACCTGGAACTTGATGGTACGTCCGATAAAGGCTTCCAGATCGGCGACGTTGCCCGACTCTTCATCGAGCAGGCGATCGACCACCTTCTGGTTGGCCAGCACGCGATAGCTTTCCGCCTGGTAGGCGCGGGCTTCGCGCAGAATCTCGCGGAAGATCTCGTAGCAGATGGTCTCCGGCGTCTTCAACTTGCCGCGCCCCTGACAGGCACTGCACGGCTCGCAGAGAATCTGCTCGAGGCTCTCGCGTGTGCGCTTGCGGGTCATCTGCACCAGACCAAGCTCGGTGATGCCAATGATGTTGGTCTTGGCATGATCGCGTTCGAGCTGCTTTTCCAGGGTGCGCAGCACCTGGCGCTGATGCTCCTCGTCTTCCATGTCGATGAAGTCGATGATGATGATGCCGCCCAGGTTGCGCAGGCGCAGCTGGCGGGCAATGGCCGTGGCCGCTTCCAGATTGGTCTTGAAGATGGTTTCTTCGAGGGTGCGATGGCCGACGAAGGCGCCCGTATTGACGTCGATGGTGCTCATCGCCTCGGCGGGGTCGACCACCAGATAGCCGCCGGATTTCAACGGTACCTTGCGCTCCAGTGCGCGCTGGATTTCGTCCTCGACGCCATACAGGTCAAAGATGGGCCGTTCGCCTGGATAGTGCTCCAGCCTGTCGGCAATCTCCGGCATCAGCTCGGCAACGAACTGGGTGATTTTCTGGAAGGTTTCCCGCGAGTCCACGCGGATTTTCTCGGTACGCGGGCTGACCAGGTCGCGCAGGGTGCGCAGTGCCAGGGACAGATCCTCGTAGATCACCACCGGCGCCTTGGCATGCTGAATCTGCGCGCCGATCTGATCCCAAAGGCGGCGCAGATAGCGGATATCGATCAGAATTTCATCAGCGCCCGCACCCTCGGCGGCGGTGCGCAGGATGAAGCCGCCGGCTTCCTCGATGCCCTCGGCGGCGACGCAATCGGCAACCACCTGCTTGAGGCGGTCGCGCTCGGTCCCGTCTTCGATCTTCAGCGAAATTCCGACATGACTGGTACGCGGCATGTACACCAGGTAACGCGAGGGAATCGACAGCTGGGTGGTCAGGCGCGCGCCCTTGCTGCCGATGGGATCCTTGGTCACCTGCACCACCAGGCTCTGCCCTTCGTGCACCAGGGCGCTGATCGGCTCGACCGCAGCCCCCTCACGGGTGGAGATTTCCGAAGCATGGATGAACGCCGCCCGCTCCAGGCCGATATCGACGAAGGCCGCCTGCATGCCGGGCAGTACACGCACCACCTTGCCCTTGTAGATATTGCCGACGATGCCGCGCTTCTGCGTGCGCTCGACGTGCACTTCCTGCAGCACGCCGTTTTCCACCACCGCCACGCGCGACTCCATCGGCGTGATATTGATCAGAATCTCTTCGCTCATGCATCCATCCCGCTGGATTCAATGCCCGCTCAGCAGGGCAGATAGTTTATTTCGCAGCCTGTTGTTGCCAGCAGGCGATACCGAAATCACCGAGTAACTGCGCCGTCTCACACAATGGCAGCCCGACCACGGCCGAATAGCTGCCTTCGAGACGACTGACGAATACTGCCGCCAATCCCTGAATACCATAACCGCCCGCTTTGTCGGCGGGTTCGCCACTGGCCCAATAGGCAGCAATTTCGGCATCGCCGAGGTGACGAAAGGTTACTTCGCTGCACACCACCTGCGCCGCTTCACGCTGCGCGCTGACCAGGGCTACGGCCGTCATCACCTGATGAGTGCGCCCCGAGAGCCCGCGCAACATGCGACTGCAGTCGGCGAAATCCTGCGGTTTACCGAGTATCTGCCCCTCGAGCACCACGGCGGTATCCGCACCCAGCACCACGGCGTCGGCAGAATCGCCCAACGCGAGCAGCACAGCACGCGCCTTTTCCCGCGCCAGACGCTCTACATAGGCTGTCGCAGGCTCGTCTGGCAAGGGCGTTTCATCTATCGAGGCGATTTGCGTGACGCAGGGCACGGCGATCTGAGCCAGCAATTCACGGCGACGGGGCGAGGCGGAAGCCAGAAACAGCGTGGCCATGCGGGTATCTCCTATGAGCGACCGCAGCCAGCCATGCGCCTGGCTGCGCTCAGTTGACGTTGAGGCGCAGGTGCAGGCTGCGCAGAATGGCGCAGATCCAGGGCCATAGCAGGGCACTGACCAGTGCCGGCAAGACGAAGGCCAACGTCGGCGGACGGCTGCCGGTCAGGGCGTTGAGCCACAGTTGCACCAGCTGCGCCAGGCCGAAGACCACCATCAGCACCATGCTCTGCTGCCACATGGGAAACATGCGCAAACGCTGATGCAGGCTCAGCACCAGAAAGGTGATCAGGGTCAGAATCAGCGCATTCTGCCCCAGCAAGGTGCCGAACAGTACATCCTGGGCAAGGCCCAGCACCCAAGCCGTGGTCATACCGACGCGATGCGGCAGGGCCAGCACCCAGTAGGTCAGAATCGAGGCGACCCACAGCGGGCGACCGATCTGCATGAACTCGGGCAACGGCGAAACACTGAGCAACAAACCGAGCGCCAGGCTCAGCCAGATCACCCAGCCGTTACGGGGCTGTATACCAGCCATCAGTTGCTCTCCTCTGCGGCGGCGTCTGCGGCCGGTGCATCAGTGGCCGGCTGAGCATTGCCAAGCGCCTGCTCAGCTTCGCGGTCAGCGGCCTCCTGAGCCTCGGCCGAATCGTTGGCACGCTGCTCGGGCGTGCGCCGGTCGGAGAACACCAGCAGCAGGTAACGGCTGCGATTGAGCGCGGCCGTGGGGACGGCGCGAACGATGGCAAAAGGCTGGCCGGAGTCGTGAATCACTTCCTTGACCGTCGCCACCGGGTAGCCGGCCGGGAAGCGCTGGCCCATGCCGGAGCTGACCAGCAGATCGCCTTCCTTGATATCAGCGGTGTCGGCAACATGACGCAACTCCAGGCGCTCGGGGTTGCCGGTGCCGACGGCGATGGCGCGCAGACCGTTGCGGTTGACCTGCACCGGAATGCTGTGGGTGTTGTCGGTCAGCAACAGCACGCGCGAGGTGTAGGGCATGATCTCGACCACCTGACCCATCAGACCGCGCGCATCGAGCACCGGCTGACCGAGAAACACGCCATCCTTCTCGCCCTTGTCGATCAGGATGCGGTGGGTATAGGGGTTGGGGTCGACGCCGATCAGCTCACCGACCAGCACCTCTTCGTCCACGAGCGCAGCCGAGTTGAGCAGCTCGCGCAGGCGAACGTTCTGCTCGGTGAGCGCGGCCAGTTTCTGCAGACGCCGTTGCAGCAGCAGCGCCTCGGCCTTGAGCTTCTCGTTTTCGGCCATCAACTCGCTGCGCGAGGAGATCTGCTGGGTCGCACCGTCCCAGACGCGCACAGGCGCATCGGCCAACCAGTAGAAAGGCGTGAGCACCAGGCCCATCTGGCTGCGCAGCGGCTTGAGCGTCTCGAAACGGGCATCGACCACCATCAGCACCGCCGACAACACGGCGAATACCAACAGACGAATGCCCAGCGAGGGGCCTTTGGCGAAGAGCGGCTTAATGACCTGCTCCTTGTGCGCCACAGGGGCGAAAAGCACGCGGATTCATGCGAAGGGCGAACCGGTCAAACGAAGAGTGGGCCGAGTGTACTGCAATGCTCGAATATGCGCGTGCCGCCCGGAGGCGGCACGGCGGACACGCGGGGTGAACCTTACTCAGTGGAGAGCAGGTCCATGGCGTGGCGATCCATCATTTCCAGGGCCTTGCCGCCGCCACGGGCGACGCAGGTCAGCGGGTCTTCGGCGACGATCACCGGCAAGCCGGTTTCCTGCGAGAGCAGCTTGTCCAGGTCACGCAGCAGTGCGCCACCACCGGTCAGCACCAGGCCGCGCTCGGCAATGTCCGAGGCCAGCTCGGGCGGTGACTGCTCCAGCGCGCTCTTGACCGCCTGAACGATGGTTGCCAGCGATTCCTGCAGCGCCTCGAGCACTTCATTGGAGTTCAGGGTGAAACTGCGCGGTACGCCCTCGGCCAGGTTACGGCCGCGCACGTCAACTTCGCGGATCTCGCCGCCCGGGTAGGCGGTGCCGATTTCCTGCTTGATACGCTCGGCGGTACCTTCACCGATCAGCGAACCGTAGTTGCGGCGCACGTAGGTGATGATGGCTTCGTCGAAGCGGTCGCCGCCGACGCGAACGGACTCGGCATAGACCACGCCATTCAGGGAAATCAGGGCGATCTCGGTGGTGCCGCCGCCGATATCGACGACCATCGAGCCACGGGCTTCCTCGACCGGCAAGCCGGCGCCGATGGCGGCCGCCATCGGTTCTTCGATCAGGAACACTTCGCGGGCACCAGCACCGAGCGCCGATTCACGAATGGCCCGGCGCTCGACCTGGGTCGACTTGCACGGCACGCAGATCAGCACACGCGGCGAAGGCTGCAGGAAGCTGTTTTCATGAACCTTGTTGATGAAGTACTGCAGCATCTTTTCGCAGACGCTGAAGTCGGCGATCACGCCGTCTTTCATCGGGCGAATCGCGGAAATGTTACCGGGGGTACGACCGAGCATGCGCTTGGCCTCGGTGCCGACGGCAACAACACTCTTCTGGTTGCCGTGGGTGCGGATGGCGACTACGGACGGCTCATCCAGGACAATACCGCGCTCGCGTACATAAATAAGGGTATTGGCAGTGCCCAGGTCGATCGACAGATCGCTGGAAAACATGCCACGCAGTTTCTTGAACATTAGGAAGGGACCCTAGGCAACGCGTGGGTGAAGGCCAGGCGCGCAAAACGCGCAGGTAAAAAGTGCGGCAGACTCTAACAACGGCAGGGATTTTGAGCAAGGCGGCAATATGGTAGATTGCCTGTTTTTCCGGGCCTTGTAGCTGCACATCGCGGCCTTTGACCGCTGGCTCGCGACATCCGTTCCCTGCATGCCCTCTCAGTCACACTTCCACTGGAGAACCCCCGATGGCGCTTGAACGCTCCGAGGTGGAAAAAATCGCCCACCTGGCCCGCCTGGGTCTGAATGACGGCGATATTCCGCAAACCACCGAGACCCTGAACAACATCCTCGGCCTGATCGATCAGATGCAGGCGGTTGATACCCAGGGCATCGAACCCCTGGCCCACCCGCTGGAAGCGACCCAGCGCCTGCGTGCCGACGTGGTCACCGAGCGCAACCAGCGCGACGCCTACCAGGCCATCGCCCCGGCCGTGGAAAGCGGCCTGTATCTGGTTCCCAAAGTCATCGAGTAAGGAAAGCCTTCCGCCATGCATCAATTGACCCTGGCCGAGATCGCCCGCGCACTCGCCGACAAGCAATTCTCCTCTGCCGAACTGACCCAGAGCCTGTTGGCGCGCATCAATCAGCTCGACCCGCAGCTCAACAGTTTCATCACCGTCACCGAAGAGCTCGCGCTGGAACAGGCCAAGGCAGCAGACGCCCGTCGCGCTGCCGGCGAAAACAGCCCGCTGCTCGGCGCCCCGATCGCCCACAAGGACCTGTTCTGCACCGAAGGCGTGCTGACCAGTTGCGCCTCGAAAATCCTCACCGGCTTCAAGGCGCCGTACAACGCCACCGTGGTCGAGAAGCTGGCCGCCGCGGGCACCATCACCCTCGGCAAGCTGAACATGGATGAATTCGCCATGGGCTCGGCCAACGAATCCAGCCACTACGGCCCGGTGAAAAACCCCTGGGATCTGACCCGCGTACCGGGCGGCTCGTCGGGTGGCTCGGCAGCCGCCGTCGCCGCACGCCTGCTGCCGGCCGCCACCGGCACCGACACCGGCGGCTCGATCCGCCAGCCGGCGGCACTGACCAACCTCACCGGCATCAAGCCCACCTACGGTCGCGTCTCGCGCTGGGGCATGATCGCCTACGCCTCCAGCCTCGACCAGGGCGGCCCGCTGGCCCGCACCGCCGAGGATTGCGCCCTGCTGCTCGGCGCCATGGCCGGCTTCGACGCCAAGGATTCGACCAGCGTCGACCAGCCGGTGGATGACTACCTGGCGGCGCTGGCCCAGCCGTTGGCTGGTCTGCGCATCGGCCTGCCCAAGGAATACTTCGGCACCGGCCTGGATGCACGCATCGGTGAGAAGGTCATGGCCGTGGTCGAGGAGCTGAAAAAGCTCGGCGCCACCGTCAGGGACATCTCGCTGCCGAACATGCAGCACGCCATTCCCGCCTACTACGTGATCGCGCCTGCAGAAGCCAGCTCCAACCTGTCGCGTTTCGACGGCGTGCGCTTCGGCTACCGCTGCGAGAACCCGAAAGACCTGCAGGATCTGTACAAGCGCACGCGCGGCGAGGGCTTCGGCGCCGAGGTCAAACGCCGGATCATGGTCGGCACCTATGCGCTCTCCGCCGGCTACTACGATGCCTACTACATCAAGGCCCAGCAGATTCGCCGGCTGATCAAGAACGACTTCGTCGCCGCCTTCAAGGAGGTCGACGTGATCCTCGGCCCGACCACGCCGAACCTGGCCTGGAAACTCGGCGAGAAGAACGCCGACCCGGTGTCCGCCTACCTGGAAGACATCTACACCATCACCGCCAACCTGGCCGGCATCCCCGGCCTGTCGATGCCGGCCGGCTTCGTCGACGGCCTGCCGGTGGGTGTGCAGTTGCTCGGCAACTACTTCCAGGAAGGTCGTCTGCTCAACGTCGCGCACCAGTACCAGCAGGTCAGCGACTGGCATAAACACGCACCCAAAGACTTCTGAGCCATGGCGTAGCCATGCGCCCCATTCCCCTCTCCCGCCGGGTGAGGGTGGCGCGAAGCGCCGGGTGAGGGCCGCACCGCACAGACCGCACGCCATACAGGATTGAGGAACAGTAAAGATGCAATGGGAAACCGTGATCGGGCTCGAGATTCACGCTCAGCTCAGCACCCAGTCGAAGATTTTCTCGGCCAGCGCCACCACCTTTGGCGCCGAGCCCAACACCCAGGCCAGCCTGGTCGACCTCGGCATGCCCGGCACCCTGCCGGTGCTGAATGCCGAAGCCGTGCGCATGGCCTGCCAGTTCGGCCTGGCGATCAACGCCGAGATTGCCGAACGCAACGTCTTCGCGCGCAAGAACTACTTCTACCCGGACCTGCCCAAGGGCTACCAGACCAGCCAGATGGATCACCCCATCGTCGGCAAGGGCTTCCTCGACATCACCCTCGAAGACGGCACCGTCAAGCGCATCGGCATCACCCGTGCGCACCTGGAAGAGGACGCTGGCAAGAGCCTGCACGAAGACTTCCACGGCATGAGTGGCATCGACTTGAACCGCGCCGGCACGCCGCTGCTGGAGATCGTTTCCGAGCCGGACATCCGTTCGGCCAAGGAAGCCGTGGCCTATGTGAAGGCCATTCACGCACTCGTCCGTTACCTGGGCATCTGCGACGGCAACATGGCCGAAGGCTCGCTGCGCTGCGACTGCAACGTCTCGGTACGCCCAAAAGGCCAGGCCGAGTTCGGCACCCGCGCCGAGATCAAGAACGTCAACTCGTTCCGCTTCATCGAGAAGGCCATCAACCATGAAGTACAGCGCCAGATCGAGCTGATCGAGGACGGCGGCAAGGTGGTGCAGGAAACCCGCCTGTACGATCCGAACAAGGATCAGACCCGCTCCATGCGCAGCAAGGAAGAAGCCAACGACTACCGTTACTTCCCCTGCCCGGACCTGCTGCCGGTGGTGATCGAGCGCAGCTTCCTCGACGAACTGCGCGCCGGCCTGCCCGAGCTGCCGCCGCAGAAGCGCGAGCGTTTCGAGAGCCAGTTCGGCCTGTCCAGCTACGACGCCAGCGTACTGTCCGCCAGCCGCGAGCTGGCCGATTACTTCGAGGCGGTGGAAAAGACCTGCGGCGATGCCAAGCTGTCGGCCAACTGGGTGATGGGCGAGCTGTCCAGCCTGCTCAACAAGGAAGGCCTGGAGATCGAGCAGTCGCCGGTGTCCGCCGAGCAACTGGGCGGCATGATCCTGCGCATCAAGGACAACACCATCAGCGGCAAGATCGCCAAGATGGTTTTCGAAGCCCTGGCCGCCGGTGAAGGCGCCAGCGCCGACGAGATCATCGAGAAAAAGGGCCTCAAGCAGGTCACCGATTCCGGCGCCATCGAGGCGATGCTCGACGAAGTGCTGGCCGCCAACGCAGAGCAGGTCGAACAGTACCGCGCCAGCGATGAAGCCAAGCGCGGCAAGATGTTCGGCTTCTTCGTCGGCCAGGCCATGAAAGCCTCCAAGGGCAAGGCCAACCCGGGGCAAGTGAACGAACTGCTGAAGAAGAAGCTCGAAGGCTGAGCCGGACCGGCTCGCTTACGCTAGCTGCAATGACGCCGGGCCCGCCCGGCGTTTTTCATGGAGACCGCGAATATGACGATGCGTAGCCCGAATGCAATCCGGGAACCTTCACTGCCCCGGATTGCATCCGGGCTACAGACATGGGCACTGCTAGGTGCACTCGCCCTGCTCGGCGGCTGCTCCACCTTCGGCGGCGGCTCGGGCAGCAGCGAAACCGGCAAGGCCTCCTACTACGGTGATCGCCACCACGGCCAGCGCACTGCCAGCGGCGAGCGTTTCGATCAGCACGCGCTGACCGCCGCGCATCGCAGCCTGCCCTTCGGCACCCGCGTGCGGGTCACCAACCTGAACAACGAGCGCAGCGTGGTGCTGCGCATCAACGACCGTGGACCCTTCGTGCGCGGACGCATCATCGACGTTTCCCGTGCTGCAGCGGTACGTCTGGACATGCTGCGCGCTGGCGTGGTGCCGGTACGGGTCGATACACTGGACTGACCAACAATTGGCAACAAAATCTTTCTGCAGCCTCTAGCGGCCAACAATGCCATCGCTACACTAGCCGCACTTTTTCTGGAGCTACCCTGCAATGACTCTGATGACCTTCGTTTACCTGATCGCAGGCCTTGTGCTGCTGGTCGCTGGCGCCGAAGTGCTGGTACGCGGTGCAGCCAAACTGGCCGCGCAATTCGGCATCCCGCCACTGATCATTGGCCTGACGGTAGTGGCATTCGGCACCAGTGCCCCGGAAACCGCCGTGAGCGTGCAGGCGGCCCTGAATGGCAGTGGCGATCTGGCCATCGGTAACGTGATCGGCAGCAACATCGCCAACGTATTGCTGATTCTCGGCATGACCGCCCTGATCGCCCCGCTGATCGTCTCACGCCAGCTGATTCGCCTCGACGTACCGATCATGATCGGCGCCAGCCTGCTCACCTTCGGCCTGGCCTGGGATGGCTCGCTGAGCCGCCTCGATGGTGCCCTGCTGTTTGCCGGCGTACTGACTTACACCGGTTTCCTGATCTACAGCGCGCGCAAGGACAAGGGCAACGACGATGATGAATTTGCCAAGGAATTCGGCCTCGACGAAGCGCCCAAGCCCTATGCCTGGGTGATCAACCTGGGCCTGATCATCGCTGGCCTGGTGCTGCTGGTTGCTGGCTCCAACTTCCTGGTCGAAGGCGCCGTGACACTGGCACGGGCACTGGGCATTTCCGAGCTGGTCATCGGCCTGACCGTCGTTGCGATCGGCACCTCGTTGCCGGAGTTGGCCACCTCGATTCTTGCCGCCATCAAGGGTGAGCGCGACATCGCCGTGGGCAATATCGTCGGCAGCAACATCTTCAACCTGCTCTGTGTGCTGGGTCTGGCCTCGCTGGTCTCGCCGGCCGCCATTTCGGTATCGCCCAATGCCCTGGCGTTCGATTTCCCGGTCATGATTGCCGTCGCCGTTGCATGCCTGCCGATCTTCTTCGCCGGTTACCGCATCAACCGTTGGGAAGGTCTGCTGTTTCTGGCGTATTACGTGGCCTACACCCTCTACCTGATTCTGTCTTCCACGGGGCGCCCCTTCGCTGACGTGATGGGCGAGGCCATGCTGGGTTACGTGCTGCCATTGACCGCCGTCACCCTGGTGGTCATTGCCGCACGCGCCTGGCGCAAACAGCGTGGCGAGCCGGTGTGACGATGAGCGAGAACCACGATCGCGGCCTGCAAGTACGGCGTGAGGTGATGGGCGACGCCTTCGTCGACCGCGCCCTGGGCAATGCCACTGAGTTCACCCAACCCTTGCAGGACTTCGTCAACGAACACGCCTGGGGCGGCGTCTGGACACGTAGCGGCCTGCCGCGCGCAACCCGCAGCCTGATCACCCTAGCGGCGCTGACCGCGCTGAAATGCCCACAGGAACTCAAGGGCCATGTGCGCGGCGCGCTGAACAACGGCTGCACGGTCGAGGAAATTCGCGAAACCCTGCTGCACTGCGCGGTGTATGCCGGCGTACCGGCCAGCATCGACGCCTTCCGCGCCGCGCAGGAAGTGATCGAGGAATACCAGCGCAGCGCTTCGTAGGCAGAGGTTTGCCGGCGATCGGTTGATCGCCGGCAAGCCAAACCGCGCTAGATCCAGCTCCCCCACTGCAGCAGCAACAATCCGACATTGGTGGTGATCACCGCCGCCAGGGTGGTGATCACGATAATGGCCGCTGCCAGCTCATGGTTGGCGCCCACCGCGCGGGCCATGACGAAACTGGCCGCTGCGGTCGGGCTGGCGAAGTAGAGAAACAAGATCGCCAGATCCGCCCCGCGAAAGCCGAACAGCCAGGCGCCCAAGGTCGCGATCAGCGGCAACCAGACCATCTTCATCAGACTGGCGCTGATGGCCACGCCACTGCTGCGCCGCAATGACGTCAGACTCAGGGTGCCGCCAATGCAGATCAGCGCCAGTGGCAGGGTCATCTGCGCGAAATACCCAGCCGAGGTCATCAGCCAGGCCGGCAGCGGAACCTGCCAGTAGGCGAAGGGAATGGCCAGCAGGACGCCAATGATCAGTGGATTGATCAGGATGCTTTTGGCAATGGCCAGCGGCCCGGTCTTGGCCCCCGGGCTGTAGATCGCCAGAACGATGGCCGAGAGCACGTTATAGCAGAGGATCACCACCCCACCGAGCACCGCGCCGAGCGACAGCCCGTAGTCGCCATAGAGGCTGGTGGCCAGGGCCAGACCGATGATGCCGTTATTGCCCCGAAAGGAGCCCTGGGTGTAGATGCCACGATCCGCATAGGGAATACGCCAGCTCGCCCACGCCCAGGCCAGGGCGAAACAGACCAGCGTAGCCGCGACGAAGAACAGCAGCAGCGCGGGCTGCAGCGCGGTACTCAGATCCGCCCTGACGATGCCGAGGAACAACAGGGTCGGCATGGTGCCGCGAAACACCAGGCTCGATGCGGTATCGATAAAGGCGCTGTCGATCCAGTGCAGGCGCTTGAGCGCCACGCCGAGAAACAGCATGGCGAACACGGGCGCGGTAATGGCAAGGGTTTGTGCAGCGACGGCGAACATGGCGACACCAGCAGGTTGTCTGGCGATCTATGTTAGCTGGCTAAGCATCCTTCGGCCATGGGCAATAGCCGCACAGTTGCAGGGTGGGCCGGGCTGCGATCCGCTATAGCCCACGTGAACCCGAGTTGATGATCTCAGCCCCATCCTACGGCCTGAGCAACCCTGGTGGGCTAAAGCCCACCCTACGGGCTGAAGCCCACCCTACGGGATTGAAGCCCGGGCTACGGGTCTGGGTATGCGAAGGCTTAGCGGCGAACCGGGCGCTTCTGCAATTTGCGCTGCAGGGTGCGGCGGTGCATGCCCAGGGCGCGGGCGGTGGCGGAGATGTTGCCCTCATGCTCGGCCAGCACGCGCTGGATGTGCTCCCACTGCAGGCGGTCCACCGACATCGGGTTCTCCGGCACCAGGCTGTCCAGGTCGGCATGCTGGGACAGCAGTGCGGTCAGCACATCATCGGCATCGGCCGGCTTGCACAGGTAGTTGGCGGCGCCACGCTTGATCGCCTCCACGGCGGTGGCGATGCTCGAATAACCGGTGAGGATCACCACACGCATCTCGGCGTCCAGCTCCAGCAGCTTGGGCAGCAGCACCAGGCCGGAGTCGCCTTCCATCTTCAAATCGACCACGGCGTAGTCCGGCAGATCTTCCTTGGCCAGGGCCAGGCCTTCATCGGCGCTGGAGGCCGTGGACACACGCAGACCACGGCGGCTCATGGCCCGCGCCATGACACGGGTGAAGGTGGGATCATCGTCGACCAGCAGCAGGTGGGGCTGCTCTTCACCGTCGAACAGGGATTCTTCGCTCATGCTGGTTTTCCTTGTCAGGCCACGCCATAGGCTCGCGGCAACTTCAATTCGGTGAGGGTGCCGCCTTCTTCATGGTTAAACAGCTTAACCGTGCCACCGGCACGGGTCACGCTGGCCTGGCTGAGAAACAGCCCCAGACCAAAGCCCTTGCCCTTGGTGGTGAAGAACGGCCGACCCAGTTGTTCGGCGATAGCCAATGGCACCCCCGCGCCATGATCACGAATGCTCAGGCGCAGCCACTGGTGATCCCAGTCCAGACGGATATCGAGCTTGTCAGGGCAGGCATCGGCAGCGTTATTGAGCAAATTCAGCAGTGCCTGGGTGAGATCGGCCGGCGGCATGATGCGCGGTGGCGTGCCACGCCCCAGGCACTGGTAGCGGTAGCTGGCCTCGGGGCGCATCAGGTGCCAGCGATTGAGGGTGGTTTCCAGCCACTCGACACAGGACTGCTCCACCACCGCCTGACGCCGGTCGTTCTCGGCGGCGCGCACCAGTTGCTGCAGGGTGAACTTGCACAGTTTCACCTGCTCCTGCAGCAGGGCCAGGTCATCCTGCAGCGCCGGTTTGTCGCGATATTCCTGGCGCAGCTCCTTGAGCAGCACGCTCATGGTGCCCAGCGGCGTGCCCAGTTCATGGGCGGCACCAGCAGCCTGAGTGGCCACGGCCAATAGCTGCTGGTCACGCAGGCTTTCCTCACGCCGTTCGGCGCGCAGCTCGTCCTGGCGACGCAGCTCCTCGGCCATCTTGGCGACGAAGAAGGTGATCAGCGCCGCAGACAGGGCGAAACTCAGCCACATGCCGTAGACCAGCAGGCTCTCACGCGCCGCCGGCAGTTCGAGCGGGTGCGTCCACACCAGCAGCAGGGTGTAACCGGCCAGCGCCAGGCCCGCGAGGACGATGGTGAACATCCACGGCAGGGTTGCTGCGGCGATGGTCAGCGGCACCAGGTAATAGGACACGAAGGGGTTGGTCGAGCCCCCCGAGTAGTACAGCAGCACGCTGTGGATGATCAGGTCACAGGCCAGTTGTACGGCATATTCCACCTCGGTCACCGGCCAAGGCCCACGCAGGCGCAACGCGGTGCCCAGGCACAACAGCAGGGAAATGCCGAGGGTGACCGACAACTGCAGCCAGGGCAGCGGTAGCATGCCGGACTTGTAGGCGAGCCCGACCGAGCCAGCCTGAGCGGCCAGCACCAGAATACGGATAAGCGTCAGACGCCAGAGGTTCTGGCGACTGGCAGAAAGCAGCTGAACGGGTTCGAGCATGGCGACTCCAATGGTTGCGCCGAGTATAACCAAGCCTGCTGCGGCCTTGCGCCGCTGCGGCAACCGGCCGCATACCTCAACAACGCCCTGGATAAAAATGTTGTAGCGGCGTTAACCCTGATCGCGAATCGCCTTCGTCTACCCTCGGGAACAGGCTTGCTGCGAGCGGCCTCCTGAATAATGAAAGCACGCAGCATGCCCTCCCTCATCCGGCGCTTCGCGCCACCTTGATCCACAGGGATGTGGTGAATGCAGAACTCCCGCCGGGAGCGGGAGCTGCCTCCCGGAGGCAGAAGGGCAGCAATGAGGGCATCGCTACGCGACTTTCACGCTAAACGGCCAAAAGGCCATCGAAAAAGGAACTGCACCATGCGCACCATGACCCGGATCGCCACCGCCCTCGCCCTCACCGCTGCCAGCCTGGCCAGCACCGGCCTGCTGGCCGCCGAGGCGCGCTACAACCAGATCGCCCTGCGCGCCGAGGTCAATCAGGAAGTGGCACACGATCTGATGCACGTCACCCTCTACAGCGAATCGCAGAATGCCGACCCGGCCAAGCTGGCCGCCGAGATCACCAATACCCTGAACAAGACGCTGGAGCAGGCGCGTCAGGTCAAGGGCGTAGCGGTCAAGCTGGGCAGCCGCCACAGCTACCCGGTCTACGATGACAAGGGGCAGACGATCAGCGCCTGGCGTGAACGCGCCGAGGTGCGCCTGGAAAGTGCCGACTTCGCCGCGCTTTCCACGCTGACCGGCGAGCTGCTGCAATCGATGAAAATGGCCGGCATGGACTTCAGCATCGCCACCGACACCCGCAAGAGCCGCGAAGATGCCCTGCTCAAGGACGCCGTCAATGCCTTCAGGGCACGTGCGCAACTGGCCACCGAAGCGCTCGGCGGCAATGGCTACAAGCTGGTCAGCCTGAGCCTCAATACGGGCGGTTTCCAGCCGCCAATGGCCATGCGCAACGTCGAGGCCAAGGGCATGGCGATGATGGACGCAGCCGCCACGCCGCAGATCGAGGCCGGCACCAGCCAGGTCACGGTGAGTGCCGATGGCGTCATCGAAGTGCAGATGCCCTGAACCTCGCCTCAATACAAAGCAGCGCCGTTATCGACAGATAACGGCTTTTCGCCATCTTTTCGCGGCATATTGTCATAAATGCGACAGCAAGTTACAACGCTGTAGCGCGACCCATTTTCTGCGCAACGAAACATTTGCCTCGGGCACAAGGCCTGCATAGTTTCGGCGGAGGTCTCCATAAGAGACTCCTCAGGGATCGCAACCACAACAACGATGAGGTCATGATGCGCAAGAACGCCATTATCCAGGCTTTGCTTACCGCTGGGCTGATAGCCAGCGCTCCTTTCGCCAGCGCCGCCAACCTGGTGTTCTGTTCCGAGGGCAGCCCTGCGGGCTTCGACCCCGGCCTGTACACCACCGGTACCGATTTCGACGCCGCCGCGGAAACCATCTTCAACCGCCTGACCCAATTCGAGCGCGGCGGTACCAAGGTCGAACCTGGCCTGGCGCAAAGCTGGGAGGTCTCCGATGACGGCCTGACCTACACCTTCAAGCTGCGCCCCGGTGTGAAGTTCCACACCACCGAGTATTTCACGCCCAGCCGTACCTTCAACGCCGACGACGTGCTGTTCACCTTCGAGCGCATGCTCGACAAGGATCACCCATTCCGCAAGGCGTACCCCAGCGAATTCCCCTACTTCACCGACATGGGCATGGACAGCAACATCGCCAAGCTGGAAAAGCTCGATGATATGACTGTGCGTTTCACCCTCAACGACGTGGACGCTGCCTTCGTGCAGAACCTGGCGATGAGTTTTGCCTCGATCCAGTCCGCCGAATACGCCGACCAGTTGCTCAAGGCCGGCAAGGCCGCCGACATCAACCAGAAGCCCATCGGCACCGGCCCTTTCGTGTTCAGTCGTTATCAAAAGGACGCGGTGATCCGTTACAAGGGTAACCAGGACTACTGGAAACCCGATGACGTGAAGATCGATAACCTGATCTTCGCCATCAACACCGACGCCTCGGTGCGCATGCAGAAACTCAAGGCCGGCGAATGCCACGTCACCCTGTTCCCGCGCCCGGCCGATATCGCCTCGCTGCAACAAGATGCCAACCTGCAGATGCCCGAGCAGGCCGGTTTCAACGTCGGCTATATCGCCTACAACGTCACCCACCCGCCGTTCGACAAACTGGAAGTACGCCAGGCACTGGACATGGCAGTGAACAAGCAGGCCATCCTCAACGCCGTCTACCAGGACGCGGGGCAACTGGCGGTCAACGGCATGCCACCGACCCAGTGGTCGTATAACGAGGACATCAAGGACCCGGCCTTCGATCCGGAAAAAGCCAGGGAACTGCTCAAGGCCGCAGGCGTCCAGGAAGGCACCGAGATCACCCTCTGGGCCATGCCGGTGCAGCGCCCGTACAACCCCAATGCCAAGCAGATCGCCGAAATGCTGCAGGCCGATTGGGCCAAGATCGGCATCAAGGCACGCATCGTCAGCTACGAATGGGGCGAATACCTCAAGCGCGCCAAGGCCGGCGAGCACGACGCCATGCTGATTGGCTGGAGCGGCGACAACGGCGACCCGGACAACTGGCTCGGCACCCTCTACGGCTGCGACGCGGTCGACGGCAACAACTTCTCCAAGTGGTGCTTCGAGGACTACGACAAGCTGGTCAAGGCCGCCAAGCGCACCACCGACGTGGCTGAGCGCACCGAGCTGTACAAGCAGGCCCAGGTGATCCTCAAGCGTGAGGTGCCGATCACCCCGTTGGCGCACTCCACCGTGTACCAGCCGATGCGCAAGGAGGTGCGTGACTTCCGCATCAGCCCGTTCGGCATCAACTCGTTCTATGGTGTAGGTATCGGCAAGTGATGGCAGGGCGGCGTGTCTGCGGACACGCCGCTTATGGCCAGCGCCGGCCCCATCCGTTACGACAACAACACCGGGCCACGCAGCCCGGTGCCTGCTTCCAGCCATGGAGTAATACCGCCTGATGCTGTCCTTCATCGCCAGACGCCTGGGGCTGTTGATCCCCACCTTCTTCGGCGTCACCCTGCTGACGTTCGCGCTGATCCGCCTGATCCCCGGTGACCCGGTGGAAGTGATGATGGGCGAGCGCCGCGTCGACCCGGAAATGCACGCTCAGGCCATGGAGCGCCTGGGGCTGAACAAGCCCCTGTATGCGCAGTATTTCGACTACATCGGCCAGCTCGCCAGCGGCAACCTGGGCGAATCGCTGCGCTCGCGTGAAAGCGTGTGGAAAGAGTTTCTCACCCTGTTTCCCGCCACCGTCGAACTGGCAATGGCTGCCTTGCTGTTCGCCGGCACCCTCGGTGTGATCGCCGGGGTAATCGCCGCCCTCAAGCGCGGCTCGCTGTTCGACCACGGGGTGATGGGCATCTCGCTGACCGGCTATTCCATGCCGATTTTCTGGTGGGGCCTGCTGCTGATCATGTTCTTCTCGGTGGGCCTGGGCTGGACGCCAGTATCCGGGCGCATCGACCTGCTCTACGACATCCCGCCGGTGACCGGTTTCATGCTCATCGACACCCTGCTTTCCGAAGAGCAAGGTGCCTTCGTCGATGCCCTGCGCCATCTGATCCTGCCGGCTGTCGTGCTCGGCACCATCCCGCTGGCGGTGATCGCGCGGATGACTCGCTCGGCGATGCTCGAAGTGCTGCGCGAGGACTATATCCGTACCGCGCGGGCCAAGGGCTTGTCGCCAGCGCGCGTGGTCTTCGTGCATGGCCTGCGCAATGCCTTGATCCCGGTGTTGACGGTGTTCGGCCTGCAGGTCGGCGCCCTGCTGGCCGGCGCGGTACTGACCGAAACCATCTTCTCCTGGCCGGGTATCGGCAAATGGCTGATCGAAGCCATCGGCGCCCGCGACTACCCGGTGGTGCAGAACGGCATCCTGCTGATCGCCTGCCTGGTGATCCTGGTCAACTTCATCGTGGACATTCTCTATGGCCTGGCCAATCCACGTATTCGCCATCAGAAGTAAGGAAGGCGTGATGAATCGACAGACCCTAGGGTGTCGCGGGGCCACCCAGGCCGTGCGCACCAATAGCGGCGACCAACCATCGGTGCGCACAGCGCACCCTACCCAGGGGGCACGCCCATGACTGCAGCCACCAGCCTCGACCAGAGCCTGCTCTACCCCTCACCGCTGAAAGAATTCTGGCAAGCCTTCAGCCATAACAAGGGCGCGGTCGCCGGCCTGGCGTTCATGCTGCTGATGGTGTTCTGCGCGCTGTTCGCCCCCTGGGTCGCACCACATGCCCCGAGCGAGCAGTACCGCGACTTCCTGCTCACCCCGCCGGTCTGGCTGGACGGTGGCCAATGGCGCTTCCTGCTCGGCACCGACGAGCTGGGCCGTGACCTGCTTTCGCGCCTGATCTACGGCGCACGCCTGTCGCTGCTGATCGGCCTGGCGTCTGTGCTGCTGTCGCTGATTCCCGGCATCCTCCTGGGCCTGGTCGCCGGTTTCTTCCCGCGCCTGCTCGGCCCCGGCATCATGCGCCTGATGGACATCATGCTGGCGTTGCCGTCGCTGCTGTTGGCGGTGGCCATCGTCGCCATCCTCGGCCCTGGCCTGATCAACACCATTTTCGCCATCGCCATCGTCTCGCTGCCGTCCTACGTGCGTCTGACCCGCGCAGCGGTGATGGGCGAGCTGAACCGCGACTACGTCACTGCCGCGCAACTGGCCGGTGCCAGCCTGCCCCGGCTGATGTTCATCACCGTGCTGCCCAACTGCATGGCGCCGTTGATCGTGCAGGCGACGCTGAGTTTTTCCTCGGCGATTCTCGATGCCGCCGCGCTGGGCTTTCTCGGCCTCGGCGTGCAACCGCCGACGCCCGAGTGGGGCACCATGCTGGCCTCGGCGCGCGACTACATCGAACGCGCCTGGTGGGTGGTGACGCTGCCCGGCCTGGCAATTCTGCTCAGCGTGCTGGCGATCAACCTGATGGGCGACGGCCTGCGCGATGCGCTGGATCCGAAACTCAAGAATGCGCAGTGAGGAGCCAGCAATGAGCCATAGCGCAGTGCAAAGCGGCTTTCTCCCCCTGAACGCACGACGGTGGACGGCTGAAGCGTCGTCCACCCTACATCTGGAGGCATGCTCATGAGCCTGCTGAATATCCGCAACCTCTCTGTGCGTTTCGGCACTGCCGATGCCGTGCCGGTGGCCGATGGTCTCGACCTGTCCGTGGAAAAGGGCGAAGTGCTGGCCATCGTCGGCGAGTCCGGTTCGGGCAAGTCGGTGACCATGATGGCCCTGATGGGCCTGATCGACGCCCCCGGCATCGTTCAGGCCGACTGCATGCAGTTCGACGGCACCGACATGCTGCGCCTGAAAGGCCGCCAGCGCCGGCATATCGTCGGCAAGGACCTGGCCATGGTCTTCCAGGACCCGATGACCGCCCTCAACCCCAGTTACACCGTGGGTTTCCAGATCGAGGAGGTGCTGCGCCAGCACCTTGGTCTGAAAGGCAAGGCGGCGCGCGCCCGTGCCCTGGAGCTGCTGGAGCGGGTCGAGATTCCCGGCGCTGCCAGCCGCCTCGATGCCTACCCACACCAGCTTTCCGGCGGCATGAGTCAGCGCGTGGCGATCGCCATGGCGATTGCCGCCGAACCCAAGCTGCTGATCGCCGACGAGCCGACCACCGCGCTGGACGTGACCATCCAGGCGCAGATCATGGAGCTGCTGCTGGATCTGCAGCGCGATCAGGGTATGGCGCTGGTGCTGATCACTCACGATTTGGCCGTGGTGGCCGAAACCGCTCAGCGCGTGTGCGTGATGTACGCCGGCCAGGCAGTGGAGCTGGGCCAGGTACCGACCTTGTT
The DNA here is from genome assembly GCF_029814935.1 of Pseudomonas sp. GD03919. NCBI lineage: Bacteria > Pseudomonadati > Pseudomonadota > Gammaproteobacteria > Pseudomonadales > Pseudomonadaceae > Pseudomonas > Pseudomonas sp. GD03919. The sequence continues at coordinate 937,897 of NZ_CP104582.1, read as the reverse complement.
CGATGCGCCCAGCCATCCTTATACCGAAGCGCTGCTCAAGGCCATCCCGGAACACAGCGCAGGCGCCAGCCGCCTGGCCACCCTGCCCGGCATCGTCCCCGGTCGTTACGACCGCCCACGAGGCTGCCTGCTATCACCACGCTGCCCCTACGTACAATCGCGTTGCCGTGACGAACGCCCGCCCTTGGAGGCACACGAACGTGGCGCCGCACGTTGCTTCTTTCCTCTTCACCCCACGGCGGAGGTGGCCTGATGAGTACCGTACTGCAAGCCCATGAGCTGACCCGTCACTACAGCGTCTCGCGCGGCCTGTTCAAGCCTTCGGCCACGGTGCAGGCGCTCAATGGCGTGTCGTTCGAGTTGCAGGCCGGCAAGACCCTGGCAGTGGTCGGCGAATCCGGCTGCGGCAAATCCACCCTGGCCCGCGCCCTGACCCTGATCGAAGACCCCAGCAGCGGCAGCCTGCAGATCGCCGGGCGCGAGGTGGCCGGCGCCAGCAAGGCCGAGCGCAAACAACTGCGCCGCGACGTGCAGATGGTGTTCCAGAATCCCTACGCCTCACTCAACCCGCGGCAGAAGATCGGCGATCAACTGGCCGAACCACTGCTGATCAACACCGAGCTGTCGCGCGCCGAACGCCGCGACAGGGTGCAGGCGATGATGCAGCAGGTGGGCCTGCGCCCCGAACATTATGCGCGCTACCCGCACATGTTCTCCGGCGGCCAGCGCCAACGCATCGCCCTGGCCCGCGCCATGATGCTGCAGCCCAAGGTGCTGGTGGCGGATGAACCGACCTCGGCGCTGGATGTGTCGATCCAGGCGCAGGTGCTCAACCTGTTCATGGACTTGCAGGAGCAGTTCGCCACCGGCTACGTGTTCATCTCGCACAACCTGGCGGTGGTGCGCCATGTCGCCGACGACGTGCTGGTGATGTACCTCGGGCGTCCGGTGGAAATGGGCCCGGCCGCAGCGCTCTACGCCCGCCCACTGCACCCCTACACCCGAGCCCTGCTGTCAGCGACACCGGCGATTCACCCTGATCCGGACAAGCCTCGACTGAAAATCAGCGGTGAGCTGCCCAACCCGCTGAATCCGCCATCCGGCTGCGCCTTCCACAAGCGCTGCCCGCATGCCGACGAACGCTGCCGGGGCGAACGCCCCGAACTGCGCCTGCTCGATGCACGGCAGGTGGCCTGCCATCATGTCGAACGCATCGCCGACTGATCGCCTTGACACGACCTGCCGCCAGCGCCGTGTCATGGCGCCGCTGGCAGAGTCAGCTCGATGTTTTCCGCCAGCGAGTCCTCCAGGCGCTGCAACTCGACTTCCACCGCGGCAGCGTCGTCGGCCAGGGTTGCGGCGATCTGCAGGAACTCCGCCGTCACTTCGACGAAAGCCAACACCACCATGGGATCGAAGCGCGTGCCGCTGGCGGCGCAAATCCGCGAAACGGCCTGTTCCGGGCTGATCGACGGCAGATAGGCATGCTGACAGGTCAGCTCCTCGAAGTACCCGACCAGCGCCATCAGCCGTGCCGACAATGGAATCTGCTCACCACTCAGCCCCTGCGGATAGCCCTGGCCATCCCAGCGCTCATGCTGGCTGTAGACGATGTCCTTGGCGTCAGAGAGAAAGTCGGTGATGCTGCCCAGCTTGCGCTCGGCACGTTCGAGCGCATCACGCCCGGCGATCACACCCTCGCGCAGCAGGCGCAGGTCATTTTCGTCCGGCTCGCCATGGCTGAGCAGCACGCGATCAGGCAGGATCAGCCGGTCGATCACATGCAGCCTGGCCGACTTGCCCAACTGGGCAATACGCGCCCCGCTCAGCGACGCTGACAAGGCCGGCTGCTGCCGTGCAAACGCAGCAGCCAGGCAGGTCATGTAGCGTTCGATACGTTCCAGACGACTGCTGCGCGGGTTGTCGCGCATCACGGCAACGCTGGCCATAGCCTCAATGGTGACATCCTGCAGGCGCTGGATATCGCGCGTGCGCCGCTTGACCTCGAGTTCCAGGTATTCGCTCTTGTCACGCAGGTAGTCGGTAGCGGCCTTGAGCTGCAGTTGCGCCCGCACGCGGGCGAGCACGATGGGCGGGCTGACCGGCTTGGTGATGTAGTCCGCGGCGCCGAGGTCGAAGCCCAGTTGCTCGTCGGCAACATCGCTGCGCCCGGTCACCAGAATCAGTGGGATATGGCGGGTTTGAGGATCGCCGCAGAGCTTGCGGCACAATGCATAGTCATCCTGCCAGCCAAGCAGGATCAGATCCGGTTGCGGTTGCGCCCTGGCCGCCTGCAGTGCCTCATCATTGCCAACCAGGCTCACCTGATAACGATCAGCCAGCAGCGCCCCCAGGCGCTGGCGCGCATCCACGGCATCGTCCACCACCAGAATCAGTTCCTGCTCCGGCCTATCGAGCATCCCGCGCATGGCGATCTCCTTCGGCATCTGCCTGCTCATCATTAAAGGTGCTGAACGCTGTTTATGCTCAGGCCCCCGTACAAATGACCCGATCCGGGGTTTGAAAGTGCAATACGGATTGGCAGCTCGACAGGCGCAACCGACAATCGGTGCTGTCATCCTCGCAAGCGGCAGTTACTGGCGCGCGAAAGCGAGGATCACTGAGCCCGTCAGGTGCCCCTTGGCCTAATGTCTGTCAGTTAAGCGTCGACGCTGCCAATGGGGAAGAGCGGCGCCCCGCCGCGAACCAGGGCGATACGCGATTGAAAAGCTTCGCCCCGGGGCGGGGCTCCTACGAAAGACCGCTTTGGCAAGCTTATCTGATCGGCATTGCCCCTTGGCCTGCTTGTAGCGATATACCCGACACAGCCAGGGCAAAACTGTCTACCCGGTCATGAAAAGGCTGAAAAGGCCATAAATTCACCCGGCAAAACCTTGCTGGTATGATGCGCGGCTTTTGCGAAATCGAGCCATTTTCCCAGCTCATGCGGACGAATGTGCTTTGCTTTCTGCAGACCAATTTCGGCGCGTTCGCGCCTCGGGGGAGCCTCCATGCTGGAAAGACTGTTCCAACTCAACGCCCACAACACCACGGTGCGCACCGAGGTTCTGGCCGGGGTCACCACTTTCCTGACCATGGCCTACATCCTCTTCGTCAACCCCAACATGCTGGCCGAGACCGGCATGGATCATGGCGCGGTGTTCGTCGCCACCTGCCTGGCCGCCGCCATCGGCTCGCTGGTGATGGGTCTTTTAGCCAACTACCCGATTGCCCTGGCGCCGGGCATGGGCCTCAACGCCTTCTTCACCTACACCGTGGTCATGACCATGGGCTACAGCTGGCAGACCGCCCTGGGCGCGGTGTTTCTCTCCGGCGTAATCTTCTTCCTGCTGTCGATCTTCAGAATCCGCGAGTGGATCATCAACAGCATCCCTCTGGCCCTGCGCGCCGGCATCGCCGCCGGCATCGGCCTGTTCCTGGCGATCATCGCGCTGAAGAACGCCGGCATCGTGGTCGATCACCCGGCCACCCTGGTCGGCCTGGGCGACATGAGCAAGGGCGGCGCGCTGCTGGCCTGCCTGGGCTTTTTCGTCATCGCCGCGCTGGCCTATCGCAAGGTCACCGGCGCCGTGATGATCGGCATCCTGCTGGTTACCGGTCTGTCCATCGCCCTGGGCCTGTCCGAGCTGCCCGGCGTGGTCTCGATGCCGCCCTCGCTGATGCCAACCCTGCTGCAACTGGACATCGCCGGCGCGCTGGATATCGGCCTGGTCAGCGTGATCTTCGCCTTCCTCTTCGTCGACCTGTTCGACACCTCCGGCACCCTGGTGGGCGTGGCGCAAAAGGCCGACCTGCTGGACAAGGACGGCAAGATGCCGCGCCTGGGCCGCGCCCTGCTGGCCGACAGCACCGCGACCATGGCCGGCGCTGCGCTGGGCACCAGCACCACCACCAGCTATATCGAATCCGCCGCCGGCATCAGTGCCGGTGGGCGTACCGGCCTGACCGCCTGCGTGGTCGCCGCGCTGTTTCTGCTCAGCCTGTTCTTCGCCCCGCTGGCCGGCTCGGTGCCGGCTTACGCCACCGCTCCGGCGCTGCTGTTCGTCGCCGTGCTGATGATGAGCAGCCTGGCACAAATCGACTGGGACGATCTGACCGTCGCCGCCCCCGTGGTAGTCGCCGCCCTGGCTATGCCACTGACCTTCTCCATCGCCAATGGCATCGCCTTCGGCTTCATCGCCTGGACCGGCATCAAGCTGCTGTCCGGCCGTGCTCGCGAACTGAATGCCGCGATGTGGGTGCTGTCTGCCCTGTTCATCGTCAAGCTGGCCTACTTCGCCTGATCAGCACACAAGGTAAGCGGCAATAGGTGTAGGGTGGACATCCCTTTTCATGTCCACCAATACCTTCTCTCCAGGCACACAACCGGTGGATGAAAAAGCGTCATCCACTCTATGACCTGAAGTGTTATCGGTGGGCTGAAGCCCACCCTGCGCGGCCTGAGTCATGATCGTTCCCACGCTCCGCGTGGCAACGCCTCCCCGGACGCTCCGCGTCCAGCGCCACCAATGATCGACGACAACGGCACATCGGCAACGGAGTCGCTACAATGGCGCCCCGTTTTCCTGCCCCACGAGTGACCGATGAGCCGCCCCGCATTCGACCCTGCCACCTACGACGCCCAACTCGCCGAGAAGAAGGCCCGTCTGGTCGAGCTGCTGGCCCCCTTCGCCGCGCCCGAGCCCGAGGTGTTCGACTCGCCACGCGAGCACTACCGCATGCGTGCCGAGTTCCGCCTGTGGCGTGAAGACGGCCAGCGTCACTATGCGATGTTCGCGCCGGGCGATAAGCACACGCCGATCCTGCTCGACGATTTCCCCATCGCCAGCCTGCGCATCAACGAACTGATGCCGCGTCTACGTGCCGCCTGGCAGGCCAGCGAAACGCTGTCGTTCAAGCTGTTCCAGGTGGAGTTCCTCACCACCCTGGCCGGCGATGCGCTGATCACCCTGGCCTACCACCGCCCCCTGGACGAGACCTGGCAGGCCGAGGCAGAGAAACTGGCCGCCGAGCTGAACGTCAGCCTGGTGGGACGCTCTCGCGGTCAGCGCCTGGTGATCGGTCGCGACTATGTGGAAGAAGAACTGAGCGTAGCCGGACGCACGTTCCGCTATCGCCAACCGGAAGGCGCCTTCACTCAGCCCAACGGCCGGGTGTGCGAGAAGATGCTGGGCTGGGCCTACGACGTACTGGGCCAGCGCAGCGACGACCTGCTGGAGCTGTACTGCGGCAACGGCAACTTCACCCTGCCGCTGGCCACCCGAGTACGCAAGGTGCTCGCCACCGAGATCAGCAAGACTTCGGTGGGCGCCGCCCTGGCCAACCTGGCTGACAACGGCGTGAACAACGTCGAACTGGTGCGTTTGTCCGCCGAAGAGCTGACCCAGGCACTGAACGAGGTGCGCCCATTCCGCCGCCTGGCCGGCATCGACCTGAAAAGCTATGCGTTCGGCAGCGTATTCGTCGACCCGCCGCGCGCAGGCATGGACCCGGACACCTGTGAGCTGACCCGCCGCTTCCAGCGCATCCTGTACATCTCCTGCAACCCGGAAACCCTGGCCGCCAACATCGCCCAGCTTCATGACACGCACAAGATCACGCGCAGTGCGCTGTTCGACCAGTTCCCCTACACCCACCATATGGAAGCGGGTGTGCTGCTGGAACGGCGCTGAGCCGTCCCTCGTAGCCCGAATGCAATCCGGGGTTTGCCTGCAGCCCAGTTCCCGGATTGCATCCGGGCTACAGCTCAGTGTGACACGCCGCGCAACGCCCACCAGGCCAAAGCGGCCGAGAGCACCTCGAGCAGCAGCGCGTAGAGATTGAAGGTCTGCTGCGCGCCGCCATCCAGCCACAGCCCGGCGAAGCGTGCCAGCGCCAGCACGCTGTACAGCAACACCAGCAGAAGCAGCGCCGGGCGCAACACAGCAGCGCCATCGCCAGGTAGGCTGCAAGCCCCAGTTGCAGGCCTCCGTAATAGGCACGCACCTCCGTCACAGCGGCGTTGCCCATCAGCAGCGCGCCGCTGAAGCTGGCCATTTCCTCGGGACGGATGAAATACGCCAGCCCCAGTGCAGTCAGGGCCACGATCTGGATCGACAGGATGATTCGGGCAAACAGCATCGGCAGATTCCTGATCATCAAGGCATGGCCAGCATAGGCGTACCTGATCGCGACGCATAGTCGCAGGCACTTGGGCCGTGCCGGTAGCGGCGCTATGCTCAGCACTCAATCATCCGGAGCCCTGCCATGCGTCGTTCCCTGCTCGCCCTCTGCCTCTTCACCAGCCTGGCCAATGCCAGCGAGCCCCTGAGCATCGATGTTCACCGCGATGCCAACTGCGGCTGCTGCAAGGACTGGATCAGTCACTTGCAGGACAACGGCTTCACCGTCAACGATCACGTCGAGACCGATATGCGTGCCGTCAAACAACGGCTGGGCGTGCCGCCGCGTCTGGCTTCGTGCCACACCGGGGTGATCGACGGCAAGTTCGTCGAAGGCCACGTCCCAGCTGCCGACGTTCTCAAGCTGCTCGAACGTGACGACCTGATTGGCGCCGCCGTACCCGGCATGCCCATGGGCTCGCCGGGCATGGAATACGGCGACCGTGTCGATCCTTATCAGGTGATTGGCCTGGACAAGCAGCAGCAGGATGTCGTGCTCAGCGACTACCCCGGCAACTGACGCAGCTCAGACCACGAAACGCCTGCACCACCAGGCCATGGCGCAGGCACCGGCGCCGCACAGGGCAATCACCAGCGCCATGGGCACTGCCGAACCATCATGCAGCCAAGCCACCAGCGCCGAGGCGCTGGCCGCCACGCTGAACTGCATGCTGCCCAGCAGCCCCGAGGCACTGCCGGCATGACGCCCCTGCCCGGCCATGGCGCAGGCCGTAGCATTGGGCAGCACGCAGCCCAGACAGGCCACGCAGATGAACAACGGAACCATCAACGGCCACAGTTGAGCTGGCTGCATCCAGGCCAGCACCAGCAGGCTCAGGGCGCTGAGCAGATAAACCAGGACCATGCGCTGCAACCACAGCACCGGCCCACCGCGCCGCACCAGGCGTGCATTGACCTGCGCCATGATCACGAAGCCCGCCGCATTGGTACCGAACAGCCAGCCGTAGCGCTCGGCCGGCACACCGTACAGTTCGATGAACACGAAGGGCGAGCCGGCGATATAGGCGAACATCCCGGCCATGGCGACACCGCCAACCAGGCTGTAGCCCATGAACGGAGCATTGCTGAGCAAGGCGCGGTACTGGCCGAAAGCCCCACTCAGCGGCGCCGGCTGCAGATGCTGCGGGCGCGTCTCCGGTAAGCAAAACAACACAGCCAGCAGGCACAACCCTGAGAAAATCGCCAGGCTGTAAAAAATCCATGGCCAGCCCAACGTATTGAGCAACAGCCCGCCCCCCAGAGGCGCCAGGATCGGCGCCAGGCCCATCACCAGCACCAATTGCGAAAAGACCTTGGCAGAGGCCAACGGATCGCACAGATCACGCACCACCGCACGGGTAATGACCATACCTGCGCAGCCACCCAGCGCCTGAACGAAACGCGCCACGATCAGCCTTTCCAGGCTCGGCGCCAGCGCACAGGCCAGCGATGCCGCCGTGAACAGTGTCACGCCTAGCAGCAACGGCACACGCCGACCGAAGCGGTCGGCCAGCGGGCCATAGAACAACTGACCAATGGCAATGCCGACGAAATAGGCCGCCAGCGACAGCTGCACATGCTCGACGTCGGTGGCGAACTGCTGCGCCAGAACCGGGAAGCTCGGGAGATAGAAATCGATGGCCAGCGGGCCAAAGGCGCACAGCGCGCCAAGAATCAGAAGGGTACGCAGGTTCATGATCATTCCGAGCTATTTGTTAGCTGGCTAATCATCTCACTGTTCGCGCCGCCCACGAAAGGCCAGCCAGTGCAACGCACTGTACCTGCGATTCCGCCAAAGTCTTGCGGCTCCGGCTCAGGGACATCGTGCCAGGTAAAACAGGGTAGCCACCAGCAAGCGGGACAAAGTCGGTAAACTCGGTAGCCTCTGAGCCCAGTTTCAACACCCGGATCACCATGCGCAGAACCAAAGAAGACGCGGAGAAAACCCGCCACGCCATCCTCGCGGCGGCCGAACAGCTGTTCCTCGAACGCGGGGTCGCCCACACCAGCCTGGAGCACATTGCCCGGCATGCCGGTGTAACGCGCGGCGCGGTTTACTGGCACTTCCAGAACAAGGCCCACCTGTTCCACGAAATGCTCAATCAGGTACGCCTGCCGCTGGAACCCCTGGCCGAGCGACTGGCAGCCGCCGATGGCCTGTCATCGCTGCAACTGCTGCGCGACCTGTGCATCGAGGCCATGGCCAACCTGGTTCTGGACGAGCAGCGTCGGCGCATCCTCACCGTGCTGCTGCGCCGTTGCGAATTCACCGAAGAGCTGCGCGAGGCCGAGGAACGGCACGAGACCTTCGTCAATCAATTCATCGACCTGTGCGAACAGCAGTTCGCCCTGCCCACGGTGCAGCCCTACCTGCAAGCGGGTATCAGCCCGCGCCTGGCCTCGCGTACGCTGCATGCGTTGCTCGTCGGCCTGTTCAGCGACTGGCTGCGTGATCCCCATCTGTTCGACGCGCAAACCGACACGCCGGCCATGATCGACAGCTGCTTTCGCGGCCTGCTGAAGCAATGGCCCTGGGTCGAGTCGTAGCGCGACGGCTAGACAGGCGCAACCTCATACCCCTCCTCACGGATCGCCGCCTGTATCTGCGCGGCGTCCAGGACGCTTTCGACAGATACCCGCCCTGCGGCCAGATCGACTTCGACCCTGGCCGCCTGATCCAGCGCCTGGATCGCCTGAGTCACGGCGCGTACGCAATGGCCGCACGACATTCCACTGACCTTGAACTGCTGCATGTGCACACTCCTTGAAAGACGGGATGATGGGTGTAGTCTCGACCCTGCCACGATGGCAAGGTCAAGCCCTTGCCGCCTGTCATTCGCCTGGTTTGCCCATGAGGATCCTCGCCATGCGCCCACTCCGTATCGCTCTTGCCCTGCTGTTGGCGCCCCTGGCTCAGGCCGAACCGCTGGCACCACTGCCCTCGACCAGCCAGGGTGAAGGCTATGCGGTGCTGATCGTCTCACGCGAACGCCTGGAGGTGGCCACCACCTGCGAGGTCGCACTGTATTTGCACGACCAGATGGCCGCGCGCCTGCATCAGGGCCAGTCGGTGTCCTTCAACCTGCCGCCCGGCAAGGTATCGTTACGCCTGGGCCTGACTGGCAGCGGCCGCTGCCAGGACGGCATCACCCAGCTCACCGGGCAGTCACTGGAGCTGCTGGCCGGCGAAGTACGCCGCTACCGCATCGCCATGGGCAGCGACGGTCTGCGCCTGCACGCAGCGCCTGCGCTGAACTGAAGGCTTGACCTTGCCATGGGGTCAAGGTTGATCCTATCGCCATGCCTGCCATTAGAGAGCCTGCCATGATCACCTACGACCTGCCGATTCAGGGGATGACCTGCGCCAGTTGCGCCGGTCGTGTCGAGCGCGCGCTGCGCAAATTGCCGGAGGTGAGCAGCGCCAGCGTCAACCTGGCCAATGAGCAGGCGCGCATCGAAGCGCCCGCCGGCAGCCTGCCGCAGTTGATCAGCGCCATCGAGGACGCCGGTTACAACGTGCCCAGCCAGCCGCTGGAGTTGGGTATCGAGGGCATGACCTGCGCCAGTTGCGTCGGCCGTATCGAGCGCGCGCTGAGCAAACTGCCGGGTGTCAGCCAGGTCGCCGTCAATCTTGCCGATGAGAAGGCGCGCCTGCAGGTACTTGCTGGTTTCGACCCACAGTTAGCGGTGAAGGCTGTCGTTGCCGCTGGCTACAACGCACAACTGCTCGGAGAACGCCCGGCCACCGATCTGGCCCAGCGTCGCTTGTACCGTGAACGTCTGACCCTGCTGATCGCCATCGCCCTAACCCTGCCACTGGTGCTGCCGATGCTGGTCGAGCCGTTCGGCCTGCACTGGATGCTGCCGGCCTGGGCGCAGTTCCTGCTGGCAACGCCGGTGCAGTTCATCTTCGGCGCGCGCTTCTATCGCGCGGCCTGGCAGGCGCTGAAGGCCCGTGCTGGCAACATGGATCAACTGGTCGCCATCGGCACCAGCGCCGGCTACGGCCTGAGCCTGTACCAGTGGGCCGTGACGCCCGCCGGGCACATGCCGCATCTGTACTTCGAAGCCTCGGCGGTGATCATCAGCCTGATCCTGCTCGGCAAATACCTGGAAAGCCGCGCCAAGCGCCAGACCGCCAGCGCCATCCGCGCGCTGCAGGCTCTGCGCCCGGACTACGCGGTGCGCTTCGTCGACGGCCGCGAGGAGCGCGTCGGCATCGACGCCCTGGCGCTGGGCGACCGCATCCTGGTCAAACCCGGCGAGCGCTTTCCGGTCGACGGTCAGGTGCTCGAAGGCCACAGCCACGCCGACGAAGCGCTGATCAGCGGCGAGAGCCTGCCGGTCGCCAAGCAGCCCGGCGACAAGGTCACCGCTGGCGCCATCAACGGCGAAGGCCGCCTACTGGTGGAGACCACCGCCCTGGGCGCCGAGACCGTGCTGTCACGCATCATCCGTCTGGTCGAGGATGCCCAGGCAGCCAAGGCGCCGATCCAGAAGCTGGTAGACAAGGTCAGCCAGGTGTTCGTCCCCGCCGTACTGCTCATCGCACTGGCCACACTGCTGGGCTGGCTGGCGCTCGGCGCATCCTTGGAAAACGCCCTGCTCAACGCCGTCGCCGTACTGGTGATTGCCTGCCCCTGCGCCCTTGGCCTGGCCACACCGACCGCGATCATGGCCGGCACTGGCGTCGCCGCGCGCCACGGCATCCTGATCAAGGACGCCGAAGCGCTGGAAGTGGCGCATGCGGTGCAGCACATCGCCTTCGACAAGACCGGTACCCTCACCGAAGGCAAACCGCGCATTGTCCATATCGGCCTGGGCGAATCCAGCGAAACAGAACTGCTGCGCCTGGCCGGTGGCCTGCAACAAGGCAGCGAACACCCGCTGGCCAAGGCCGTGCTGCAGCGCTGCGCCGAACAGCACATCGCCCTGCCACCACTCAGCGACAGTCGCGCGCTGGCCGGTCGGGGGATAGCTGGCAGTGTCGAGGGTCGCAGCCTGCAACTGGGCAGCAGCCGCCTATTGGAGGAAAACCAATTGCAGGCGGGGGAGTTGGCCGAATCCGCCCGCACCTGGGAAGCCGAGGGCCGTACCCTGTCCTGGCTGATCGAAACCGGTGACGCCCCTCGCCTGCTCGGCCTGCTGGCCTTCGGTGATCAGCTCAAGGAAGGTGCGGCCGAGGCCATCACCGAACTGCGTGCACAGGGCATCACCAGCCACCTGATCAGTGGCGACAACCAGGGCAGCGTGGCAGCAGTCGCCAGCGTACTGGGCATCGACGAACCTCACGCGCAGGTACTGCCGGCCGACAAGGCACGCCTGATTACAGAGCTGCGCCAACACGGCACCGTGGCCATGGTCGGCGACGGCATCAACGACGCACCGGCCCTAGCGGCTGCGGACGTCGGTATCGCCATGGGCGGCGGCACCGACGCGGCGATGCATGCCGCCGGCATCACCCTGATGCGCGGCGACCCGCGCCTGGTGCCGGCCGCACTGGACATCAGCCGGCGCACCTACGCCAAGATTCGCCAGAACCTGTTCTGGGCCTTCATCTACAACCTGATTGGTATCCCGCTGGCCGCCGCCGGCCTGCTCAACCCGATGTTCGCTGGCGCCGCCATGGCCCTGTCCAGCGTCAGCGTGGTGAGTAACGCATTGCTGCTCAATCGCTGGAGACCGCGAGCATGAACATCGGCCAAGCCGCCAAGCACACTGGCCTGAGTGCCAAGATGATTCGCTACTACGAGTCCATCGACCTACTGCCCCATGCCGGGCGCTCGGAGAGTGGCTATCGGCAGTACAGCAGCAGCGACCTGCATCGCCTGGCGTTCATCAAGCGCGCACGGGATCTGGGCTTCTCACTGGAGGAAGTCGGCAAGCTGCTCGCCCTGTGGCAGGACAAGCAGCGCGCCAGTGCTGATGTAAAAGCACTGACCGAAGAGCACATCGCCGAATTGGAGCGCAAGATTGCCGAGATGACGGCCTTGCGCGACACGCTGGTGGATCTGGCGAACAGTTGCCAGGGTAACGACCGGCCAGACTGCCCGATCCTCAAAGGCATCGAGCAGGACGTGAGCTGCGGCGCATCGAAATGCGCGCATGGAGGCTCCGTGTAGCCCGGATGCACTCCGGGAGAGGCTGCGAAAACCGCCCCGGATTTCATCTGGCTACGGCAAGGCGCAGCCCCCCGATAACCGCTGTTCAGCGCATCCAGGGCGGTATGGGTTCGGCGTCCTTGGGCTCATCTTCGGCGTTGCGCAGCGCCTGCTTCTTCGCTTCTTCGGCCAGCGCGGCCTTGATCTCGCGCATCACCGCGTCGATGTCGGCGGCGTCCTCGGGCTCGGCGAACTCGCCGGTCAGTTGCGTTTCCGGCGTCAGCTTGCCGGCCTCGTAGAGCGCCCACATTTCCTTGGCATACTTGGTGTATCTCAGCTCCGGGGCGAACTGGCCGAAGTACTCGGCCATGTTGCGCACGTCGCGCTCGAGCATGCTGAAGGCGTGGTTGTTGGCGGCGGCGTCCACGGCTTGCGGCAGATCGATGATCACCGGGCCCTCAGGGCCGAGCAGCACGTTGAACTCCGACAAGTCGCCGTGCACCAGGCCGGCGCAGAGCATCTTGACGATCTCCTGGATCATGAAGGCGTGGAACTCACGGGCATCGTCCGGGTGCAGGTCGACGTCATTGAGGCGTGGCGCAACATCGCCCTCGCCGTCGCCCACCAGCTCCATCAGCAGCACGCCGTCGAGAAAGTCGTAGGGTTTGGGCACTCGCACGCCGGCATTGGCCAAACGGAACAACGCAGCGACCTCGGCATTCTGCCAGGCGCTTTCCTGCTCCTTGCGACCATATTTGCTGCCCTTGGCCATGGCCCGCGCCTGGCGACTGCCGCGTACCTTGCGGCCTTCCTGGTACTCGGACGCCTGGCGGAAGCTGCGTTTGTTAGCCTCCTTGTAGACCTTGGCGCAGCGCAATTCATCGCCACAGCGCACCACATAGACCGCTGCTTCCTTACCGCTCATCAGTGGTCGCAGCACCTCGTCCACCAGGCCGTCCTCGACCAGGGGTTCAATACGTTTGGGCGTCTTCATCGGTGTGGATCACGGAACCTGTCTGGCCATGGGAATATTGCTGTCCATCCTCGCACAGCCCGGCACCTGTTCAAAGGTTCCCGAGGCAGATGCCGGCAGATGGCGGCACAGATTGCACGAGGCGGCACATCAGGCACTCAGCAGATGCCGTCTGAGTGCGTCCATGGCGTAGCGCACCTTGGCCGGCTGAGCATCGCGCCTTGGCGTGACGAGATAGAGGCCGATGGGTTCCAGGTGCCAGTCTGGCAGCAAGGGCAGCAGGTCACCGCGACCGAGCAGATCACGAATCTCCGGCTCGGGCTGCAGCGACACGCCCACCCCCGCCAGGGTGAACTGCCGCGCAGCCAGGATGTTGTTGCAGCTGATGCGCGTCTCCAGGCGCAGGCGTTGCTGGACGCCTGCGGGCCCCTGCAGGGTCAGGTGCTGGCTGCACTCCTGCCGCAGGCCAATCCAGTCGAGCTGGAGCAGTTGTTGCGGCACGGTGGGCATACCGCTGCGTGCCAGGTAGGCCGGAGCAGCGCATGGCAGCATGCGCCAGTCGGTTACATGACGGGCAATGAGACTGGAGTCTTCCTGCAGGCCGACACGAATGGCCAGGTCGATGCGCGACTCGATCAGATCGATCTGCTCATCCTGAAAGAACAGCCTCAGGCTCAGCCCCGGATGAGCACTGAGCAAGGGTGCCAGCGCCTCGCACAACAGCGGCCCGGAAAAGCCAACCGGGGCGGCGACGCGCAACTCCCCCACCGGCGCCTCACGCTGTTCGGCCAGGCGCTGCTCGGCCTGCTGAGCCAGCTCGACGATCTGCCGGCAGCTCTCGTAGAAGGTCGCGCCGGCTTCGGTCAGGGTCAGCTTGCGGGTGGTGCGATGCAGCAAGGTAACGCCGGTGGCCTCTTCGAGCCGGCGAACCTGCTGGCTGACCGCCGAGGCCGTCATACCGAGGGTTTCGGCAGCACCAACCATCGAGCCCCTGGCCACCACCGTGGCGAACAGCGCCATACGCTTGAGCTGTTCCATTATGAAGCCCCACTTAATTATCCAAGTGCATAAGGCCACTTTTTCTCGTGTTTATCCAGCAGCGATGATGTGTCCATCGTAAATAAACGAGGTTTCCATGAAAATCGCCCTGATCGGTGCCACAGGTTACGTCGGCACACCGCTACTGGACGAGGCACTGAACCGTGGCCATCAGGTCAGCGCCCTGGTGCGTCATCCACAAAAACTGGCCGCACACCCTCAGCTCAACCCCGTACAAGCTGACGTACACAACAGCGCCACACTGAGCGAACAGCTCAATGGGCATGACGTGGTGATAAGCGCCTTCAACCCGGGTTGGGGCGTGGCGGACATCCGTGAGCAGTTCATCGCGGGTAGCCGCTCGATCATCGCCGCGAGCAAGCAGGCCGGCATCAGGCGTCTGCTGGTGGTCGGTGGCGCTGGCAGCCTGTACGTCGCGCCTGGCGTTCAACTGATCGATACGCCTGATTTCCCCGCCGAGTACAAGGAAGGCGCCGAGGGCGCACGCCAGGTGCTGAACATCCTGCGTGACGAACAGGCGCTGGAGTGGACCTTTGTCTCCCCCGCTGCCCTGCTGGTTCCAGGCCCACGTACCGGCAAGTTCCGCCTGGGCCGGGACGAGTTGCTGAGCAATGGCGATAAGCCGGGCAGCATTTCGGTCGCCGACCTCGCCGTGGCAATGCTCGACGAAACCGAGCAGCCGCAACACATCCGTCAGCGTTTTACCCTGGCGTACTGAATGCCGCTGACGCAGCGTACTCACAGCACAATCATCTTCCGAGAGGTTTCCTCATGACTTCATTCAACAGCACGGCCTTCGTGGCAACCGACACCCCGGCCCGCTATATCAGCCGACTGTGCAAACACTTCGCGCACAAGATCCCGGTCAGCTTCGACGAGCATCAGGGCAGCATCACGTTTACTTCAGGCCTGGCCACCCTCAAGGCAGAAAATCAGGGATTGCGCCTGCAGGTACAAAGCGAAAACAGCGAAGACCTGCAGCGCCTGCAGGGTGTCGTCGGCAGTCACTTCGAACGCTTCGCCTGGCAGGAAGAGCTGGCCCTGGACTGGCAAGCCTGCTAGGAAACACTGCAAAAGCCGTCATGCCGGGACCGTCAGGCACCGGGCTCCCGCTTTCGCGGGAGTGACGGTTGAGGGTGTTTCACAACCTGCCTGACCGCGATAGGTTCGCCACCATGAATCCTTGACCGGGCGCCACGCCCACTCACGATCGGACAGCGTGCAAGCCTCCCGTCGACAGCACCTCATGCAAGCCAAAACAGACGCAAAGCCCTTCAAATCATCAAGAATCAGTCGCATTTACAAAATTTACACCTCCCCGCAAGCCAGCATTCACGGCACTTGCGGAGCAATTCCAGGTTTCTCGATATCATCCGCAATTGAACCTTATATGCAAATCACTATCATCCCGGCCGTTCGCAAGTCTTACGACTGCCCCCCTTACTGCCAGGAGTAGATCGATGCCCGCTCTCAATTCCCGCACCGCATTGGCCAGCGCCATTGCCTTGGCCGCCAGCTTCGGCGCCCAGGCCAACGAGCCTATCGCCCTGGGCGATGTGGTCGTCAGCGCCTCCGGCTTCGAGCAGAAGATCACCGAGGCCCCCGCCAGCATCAGCGTTATCAACCGCGAGGAATTGCAGCAGAAGAGCTTCAGCAATCTCGCCGAAGCGCTCGAGGATGTCGAAGGCATCGATGTACGTCAGGGCACCGGCAAGACCGGCGGGCTGAATATCAGCATTCGCGGCATGCCCAGCGAGTACACCCTGATCCTGATCGATGGCCGCCGGCAGAACGCAGCCGGTAACGTCACACCCAACGGTTTCGGCGAGACCTCCACCAGCTTCATGCCGCCCCTGTCAGCCATCGAGCGTATCGAGGTGATTCGTGGGCCGATGTCGACCCTGTATGGTTCCGATGCCATGGGCGGGGTGATCAACATCATCACCCGCAAGGTCGGCAAGGAGTGGGCCGGCTCGCTGACCCTGGATCACACCTATCAGGAGAACCGCGACTTCGGCGATGCCAGCAAGGCCAGCCTGTATGCCAGTGGCCCGCTGGTCGACGGCCTGCTCGGCCTGCAACTGCGCGGCAGCCTGTATGACCGTAGCGCGTCGGACCTGAGCTTCGACAACGACACCACCGTAAGCCGTCGCGGTGCCTCGCCCGTCGAGGGTCGCAACAGCAACGTTGGTGGCCGGCTGACGTTCACCCCTCAAGAGGATCATGACTTCGCGCTGGATATCGAACGCGGTCTCCAAGTTTACAACAACGACGATTGCCAGCTCGGCAGCCTCGATGGCACCAATACGGGCAACAGCGCCCCCACCACCGGCTGCGGCCCGACAGCAGCCCGTGCCAGCGGTTACAAGGATGAACTGCGCTTCGAACGCGAGCAGTACGCCCTCAGCCACACCGCACGCCTGGGCTTCGGCACCTGGGACAGCAGCCTGACCCACAGCACCACGGAAACCTTCGGACGCACCATCCCCGGCCGTAACGCCGGTGGCGATATCGGCCAACCGCTGCCCTCCGCCCCCTGGGCCGTCGTCGGCGATGATCGCGAACTGAAAGGCTCTGTCTGAGTTAGCTGTTGCAGTGGTCTAAACTGAATCGTGATCTTTCCCAGCATGAGGGATCTATCATGAAAGCGGTTCAGTTTTCGCGGTGGATGGCACAGCTCTCCAGCCTCAACCCAGAGCAACGCGACCAGTTGAGATCCAAGCTCTTGCCAGCTGCCAGGCACTCGCAGGACGCAATCAAGGCCCCAAGCCATTGCCCGCATTGTCAATCGCGGGAACTGCGCCCCTGGGGTTCCAGTGGTGACTTGCCGCGATACCGCTGCAAGGTTTGCGGCAAAACCAGCAATGCCCTGACGGGCACCCCAATGGCGCGACTGAGAAAGCGCCATCTCTGGCAAGACTATGCGGACGCACTGACCCAGAGCCTGAGCGTGCGCAAGGCCGCCGTTCATTGTGGCGTCAGCAAAAACACAGCTTTCCTGTGGCGACATAGGTTTCTTTCTCGGATTGCCGATCACCAGGCCCAGCACGCGTCAGGCATTGTCGAAGCAGATGAAACCTTCTTCCTGGAGTCCTTCAAGGGGCAACGCGAACTGCCTCGACCGCCTCGTCGGCGCGGTGGCAGCGCCAAACGACGCGGACTGTCTGCCGAGCAAATTCCTGTGCTGGTGGTAAGAGATCGCAGTGGTCAGCAGGCAGACTTCAAGTTGGAAAAGCTGGATGCACAGCACATAGGGGAGCGGCTACGCCCGCTGATAGACGCGGATGCGATTCTCTGTACTGACAGCGCAAGTGTCTACGCCCATTTCGCCAAGGTTGAAGGCATCACTCACCGACCGATTAACCCGAGCCAGAATCGACGGGTTGATGGTGCTTTCCACATCCAGAACGTGAATGCCTACGACAGCCGACTCAAGAGCTGGATGATTCCTTTTCATGGTGTGGCCACCAAGTACCTAACGAACTACCTGGGCTGGCGCCGCCTGCTTGAGCGCTACAAAACACAGCTCAACCCATTGATTTGCTTGAAAGAGGCGTTGGGGTATAGGGATATGCAACAGTTAACTCAGACATAGCCAACTGAAAACCAGCAATCTGGTGCTCGACAGCAAGCTGGTCGCACCGCTGGGTGAAAGCCACATCACCAGCATTGGCGGCCAATGGTGGGAAGCCGAGATGACCGACAGCCTGGCACAGAAGGATTACGAACAAAGCATGTGGGCACTGTTCGCCGAAGACGAATGGCGCCTGCGTGACGATCTCGCGCTCACCCTCGGCGTGCGCTATGACGACCATGAAACCTTCGGTGGCCATGTCAGCCCGCGCGCCTACCTGGTGTGGAACACCACCGACAACTGGACCCTCAAGGGCGGTGTCAGCCGTGGCTATAAAACGCCCGACCTGAACGACCTGCACGATGGCATCAACGGCATCACCGCGCAGGGTCGCGCAGTCACGGTCGGCAACCCGGACCTCAAGCCGGAAACCAGCACCAGCACCGAGATTGGTGCCTACTTCGACAGCCTCGCTGGCTTCAAGGCCAATGCCACCCTGTTCCACAACAAATTCAAGGACAAGATCGCAACGGGCCCGAACATCGTCGATCACCCGCTGTGCCTGGACAATCAGAACACCAACGGCACGCCGAACCCTGGTTGTGCGCCGTTGGTCAACGTCGATGAGGCCATTACCCAGGGGCTGGAACTGGCCAGTAGCTGGCAGTTCGCAGCAGGCTGGACGCTGTCGGGCAACTACACCTACACCGACAGCGAGCAGAGCAGCGGCGCCAACAAGGGCGCACCGCTGACCAACACGCCTCAGCACATGGCGCATGCCAAGCTTAACTGGAAGCCGACCGACCGCCTGAGCCTGTGGTTCTCCGGTGAATACCGGGGTGAACGTGCCCGCTTCCTGCAGCGCACGGCCAACCTGTCGGCCGCCGATCTGGCAGTCCATGAACAGGTCGGCGACCTCAAGGCCTACGAAGTGTTCCACCTCGGCGGCTCGTTCAAGGCCTCGCAGAACGTGACTCTGAACGCCACGATCTACAACCTGTTCGACAAGGACTTCCTCGACGGCAAGGTGTATACGGACAACAGTGGCAGCCCGGCCTGGTCGTCCTATTACATCCAGACCGGCCAGTCCACCACTGGCACCGTGGAAGAAGGTCGTCGCCTGTGGCTGTCGGCAGTAGTCGAATTCTGACTGTCACCCCAGAAAGCAAAACGCCAGCCTTGAGGCTGGCGTTTTGCTTTCTAACAATTGCCGCACCTGCAAGCGGGAGGCCACACAACTGCAGCCATCAACGACAGATCACCGAACAGTAAGCCGCAGCCAACTCGACATGGCGCGAACATTGGTCGTAGAAGCCGTCTGTAAAAGAATGTTGGTCTAGCGAGTGGCAGGACGCCAGATCACATCCGGCCCGATGCTGGCCAGGTCGGCGCAACCGGTCAGCGCCATGGCCACCTCCAACTCCGCGCGCAGCAGTTGCAGCACGTGCGCCACCCCGACCGCACCGGCCGCTGCCAAACCAAAGACGTAGGGCCTGCCAACCAGCACGGCGTCCGCTCCCAACGCCAGCGCCTTGAGGATATCGCTGCCACGGCGAATGCCTCCGTCGAGCAATAGCGGCACCCTGCCCTGCACAGCAGCGGCGATTTCGGGCAGCACGTCGATGGTAGCCGGCAGGCCATCCAGCGTACGTCCGCCATGGTTGGAGACGATCAGGCCATCCACGCCCGCCGCCAGCGCCTGTTCGGCATCGACGCCGCTCATGACGCCCTTGAGCAGAATGGGCAAACGCGTCTGCTCGCGCAGCCAGGTGAGGTCGGCCCAGGTCGGTGCCGCTGCCAGCAGTGGGCTGCCCAGGAGCAGGCTGCTGTTCTGCGGGTCGGCCTGCGCCTGCAAGGGTCGCATCCCACGCAGATTGACTGCCTCGACGCCCGCCGGCAGGGCGAAGCCGGCGCGCTGCTCGCGATTGCGCACGCCGTTGACCGGGGCATCCACCGTCAGCACCAGCGCCTGGTAGCCGGCGCTTTCTGCACGGCGGATCAAGGCCGCAGTGAACTCGCGATCAGGCTGGATATACAGCTGGAACCACAGCGGTGCCTGCGCCTGCGCCGCGATGGCTTCCAGCTCGACACTGGCCTGGGTGCTGACCACCATGCCCGTGCCCAGTGCAGCCGCCGCAAGTACGCTGGCCAACTCGCCATCGGGATGGGCGAGCTTCTGGTACGCCACCGGCGCAAGAAAGATCGGGTGGGCGAAATCCTGGCCGAACAGACGCAGGCGCGTATTGCCACCGCTCAGGTCTTGCAGTACTCGGCTACGCAGACGCAGACGCTCGAACGCCGCCCGGTTGTCCACCAGGGTCAGCTCATCCGCCGCGCCGCCGGCCAGGTAGGCCCAGGCCTGTTCGCTCATACGTTCGCGGGCATAGGGCTCGTAGTCGACGACAGCGGCGATGGTCGGCGGAATCTGCTGCAGCTTGGGCAATGGCATGCTGTTTCTCGGCGGGTCGGTGCGTGGAGGAAAACGTTCGATCAGGGTGATGGATCGAGCGCTCAGGTCTGCGTCCATTGCCGCAGCAGGTTGTGGTAAATCCCGGTCAAGCGTACTAGTTCTGGGCTGTCTGGCACCTGCTGGCGCAGCGCCTGGATGCTGTCGTCGAGTTCCAGCAGCACACTGCGCTGCTCGTTCTGGCGCACCAGGCTCTGCACCCAGAAGAACGAAGCCAGACGCGCGCCGCGAGTCACCGGCTCGACCCGATGCAGGCTGCCGCTGGAATAGAGAATCAGATGGCCGGCCGGCAGCTTGATGCGTTTGTCCTGCACCACCAGCTCGCCGCCTTCGTACTCGTCCGGCTCGCTGAAGAACAGGGTGGCCGAGAGGTCGGCGCGAATCCGATGCGGCGTGCCCGGCACGCTGAACACCGCATTGTCGATATGGTCACCATAGGTGCCGCCCTCGGCATAGCGATTGAAGCGCGGCGGCACCACCTTCAGCGGCAACGCGGCGGCCATGAAACGCGGATGCTGGGCCAGGCAGGCCAGGATGAAATCGCCCAGCTGCTGCGTCAGCGGGTCATCCTGAGCGAGCTGCTGATTGGCCTTGACGTTCACCGCCTGATGCCCGGCGGTGAGCCGACCGTCCTGCCAGTTGCCGCCCTCGAGCGCGGCGCGGCAATGCTGCAGTTGTTCGGCATTCAGCACGTCGGGAATGCTCAGCATCATGTTCGGGGGTCTCCAGGGCAAGCGCCGTTGCGAATGATTCTAAAGGGCAGCCGCACTCGGAAAGAAGTCCGATCGGCTGCCACCCAATGAAAACGCCCCGACTGCGTTGCAATCGGGGCGTCTGGGCACTGCGTGCTTAGAAGTGGAAGTTGGTGCTCAGGGTGAAGGTACGTGGATCGCCGAGCATCACGCGACGGCCGTTCCAGTTGCTGGACACGGCGTATTCCTCGTTGGTCAGGTTGTCGATGTTCAGGCGCACGTCGACATTCTGGTTGACCTCGTAGCTGGCCATCGCGGCGAAGGTGGTATAGCTCGGCAGCTTGCCGTACAGACCATTGGCGACGATGCGGCTGGCGTCATCCGGACGTCCGAGGTAGGACGAACCGACATGCTGCGCACCCAGACCCAGGGTCAGCCCCACCGGCAGACGGTAGGTGGTCCACAGGTTGCCGGAAACCTTGGGCGTGAAGGCCAGCTCGTCGCCATCGGTACGCTGGGCGGTGCCGTAGTCGCCCGGATTGGCGCGACGACGCACTTCATCCAGGTAGGCGCTGTGCTTGCGCTCGCTGTCCATGAACACGATGCCGGCGAAGACATCCCAGCT
The DNA here is from genome assembly GCF_029814935.1 of Pseudomonas sp. GD03919. Lineage (NCBI taxonomy): Bacteria > Pseudomonadati > Pseudomonadota > Gammaproteobacteria > Pseudomonadales > Pseudomonadaceae > Pseudomonas > Pseudomonas sp. GD03919. The sequence goes on along the minus strand of NZ_CP104582.1, from coordinate 916,224 downwards.
GTCGGTGATCTTGCCGCTGGCGCCCAGCTCAAGCCCTTTGACCACCTGCTCGCCGTAACCCTTGAGGCTGTCGCTGGTCTCGCCGACGTCACGACCGGTGATGGCGACCTTCTTCTTCTCCGTGTAGAACAGCGCCGCAGTGGTGGACAGGCGCTTGTCGAAGAAGTCCCACTTGGTCCCGATCTCGTAGTTGTGCGCACGCACCGGATCGGCGCCATCGACGAACCCGGGGAAGGCCTGGCCGTTTACCCGCGAAATGTCCGGGTTGGACAGGTAAGAGCCTGGGGGCTGGGTGGAGACGCCATAAGCTGCGTAGACACTGCCGTTCTGCGCCGGCTTGTAGACCAGACCGAGCTTGCCGCCGATGCTGAACTCACGGTCATCGAAGCCATCGGCACCGACGGCCGCGCCGGTCTGAACGTTACGGCTGCGAATGTCCACGTCGTACTGCTCCAGGCGCAGGCCGCCGGTCAACTGCCACTGCGGCGTGAACTCCAGGGTGTCGTAGACGTACAGCGCTACGGTATCGACGTTTACGTCGCTGCGCTCACGCAGACGGCTGCGCTTGGAGACCGGCCCGCTGCGCTCCCAGTCCGGGTCGAAGATGTTGGTGTTGCCTGGGTTGACCTCGGCATAGGTTCCCGCCTCCGCCTCCTCACGAGTGAGTTCGAGACCGGCCGCAAGATTGTGCTTGATCGAACCGGTGGCGAACTGCGCCGAAAGGTTGGTCAGGTTGCTCAGGCTGGTGTTGACCCGGTCGTAGAACTGGGTATCGGTGCGCAGCTGCGTACCGCCCAGATACTGGAAGGGTACGGTGTAGCGCGCCTGACGGTCGACGCGGGCCCAGCGGGTCTGGTTGCTCAGGGTCATGCCGGTCGAGAGGTCGTGCTCCAGACGCACCAGCAGCGCGTCGCTGGTGGTGTCGTCGAAGTCCGACTTGAGGCCGTAGAACTCATCGCGGTCGACCCCGGAGAGCGCCGGATTGTAGGGAGTGTCGCCCTTCATGCCCTTGACCGAGGCACCCGAGACGCCCCAGTCCGGGCGGTCGTTCATCTCGACATGCTCATAAGCGAGGATGGCGCGGGTTTCCGTACCCAGGCCGAAGGCCAGCGACGGCGCAAAACCCCAGCTGTTCTTCTCGGCATGCTCACGGCCGGCGACGCCGCTGTCCTCGACCAGCAGGTTGAGGCGCAACGCGGTGCTGTCGTTGATGATCTGGTTGGTGTCGAGCGTGGCACGGCGGCGCGGCTCGGAGTCGTACTCGTCGAAACCGAAGCTGGCGCCGCCGGCGATGAAGCTTTCCAGGGTCGGCGTCTTGGTCACCTGGTTGACGTAGCCACCGGCACCACCGCGGCCGTTGTCGGCTGCCGGGCCCTTGAATACCTCGACCTGCTCGACGTTGAACACGTCGCGGGTGTAGCTGCCATTGTCACGCGCACCATCGACGAAAATGCTGCCGCTGGTATCGAAACCGCGCAGGCTGAAGTTGTTGGTGCCGCTGGCAAAGCCGTTTTCGCCGGCGTTGAAGCTGATGCCGGGGGTGTTCTTCAGCACATCGGTCAGGGTGCGGGCGTTCTGCTGACGGAACAGGGTTTCCGGAATGACGTTGACCGTTTGCGGCGTATCGAGCAATGCGGCGGTCTGTTTCGGCGAGGACGCCTTGTCGACCTTGAGCCCGTTCTCCTGCTGCCCCTGAACGGTTACGTCGTCCAGTTCGACTGCCGACTCCTGGGCCACGGCGAAACCGGATAGCAGAGCCAGGCTGACGGCCGAGGCCAGCAGACGACGCTGGGGGAAAGGTGCACGCTTGTTGTGTTTATCGCTCACGAGAGTCACTCCAGATGGAAACTGTGCGCGATAGTATTTGAGATTCAATCTTAATCAATCATTACGAATGATTTGCATAAACTTCTTTGTAACAAAATGTCAGCGCCTTTCCCCTGTTCCAGATGGAGCGCTCTAGGTCGCTGATTCAGCGCAGGTGAGAGGCTCTGGGCAGAAATGAAAACGCCCACACGAAGTGGGCGTCTGTCACGCAGCATGGCAGGCATAGCGCCTGTAGAGTGCGCCGCACGCACCAGCACTACAAGGCGGTGCGCGCGGCGCACACTACGCGGGATGGCCTCCGGCTACGGTTAAGGCTGCAGCACCTTACAGGTAGTAGGATTTCAGCGGCGGGAAGCCATTGAATTCCACCGCGCTGTAGCTGGTGGTGTAGGCACCGGTGGACAGCCAGTACAGGCGGTCGCCGCTGGCCAGGTTGAGCGGCAGGCCGTACTTGTAGTTCTCGTACATGATGTCGGCGCTGTCGCAGGTCGGGCCGGCGATCACCACCTCTTCCATCTCGCCCTTCTTCTCGGTCCAGATGGGGAACTTGATGGCTTCGTCCATGGTTTCGATCAAGCCGCTGAACTTGCCGACGTCAGCATACACCCAGCGCTCGACGGCGGTACGCGACTTGCGCGCCACCAGCACCACTTCCGAGACCAGCACACCGGCGTTGGCGATCAGCGAGCGGCCCGGCTCGAGGATGATTTCCGGCAGATCATCGCCGAAATCTTCCTTGAGGAAGCGGGTGATTTCCGCTGCGTAGGTTTCCAGGTCGTTGGTGCGCTGGATGTAGTTGGCCGGGAAGCCGCCACCCATGTTGATCATCTGCAGGGTGATGCCGTCTTCTTCCTTGAGGCGCTCGAAGATCACCTTGACCTTGGCGATGGCGGCGTCCCACACGTCGATGTCACGCTGCTGCGAACCAACATGGAAGGAGATGCCGTAAGGCACCAGACCCAGTTGCTTGGCCAGGATCAGCAGGTCCAGGGCCATGTCCGGCTGGCAGCCGAACTTGCGGCTCAGTGGCCAGTCGGCACTGGTCGAGCCTTCGGTGAGGATGCGCACGTAAATCTTCGAACCCGGCGCGGCCTTGGCGATGTTGCGCAGGTCAGCTTCGGAGTCGGTGGCGAACAGGCGCACGCCCTTGTCGAAGAAGTAGCGAATATCACGGGACTTCTTAATGGTGTTGCCATAGCTGATGCGCTCCGGGCCAACGCCGGTGGCCATCACCTTGTCCAGCTCGTAGATCGAGGCGATGTCGAAGCTCGAGCCCTTGTCACGCAGCAGCTCGATGATCTCGGTGGCCGGGTTGGCCTTGACCGCGTAGTAGATCTTGGCGAACGGGAAGCAGTTGCCCAGTTGATCGTAGGCATCGGCGATGATCTGCCGGTCGATCACCACGAACGGGGTTTCGTGCTGATCGGCGAATGCCTTCATGCGCTGGAAAGTGGCGGGTGCGTAGTAGTCTTCGACCTTGATCGACATGCTGGGGACTCCAATGGCTAAACCGGGAACACATGGATTCGGGCAGCGAAACGCCTCACAGGTTCCGCTACGTGTAGGGGGTGGCCGCGCAACGCGCGTGCCTGAACGTCTGACAGTTTCCCCACTTTGGTTCGCCTACTTCCCAAGGCATGTCGCCGAGCATCACCGGTACCGACCATGCGCCGGCCGGCAACCTCTCGTCGTCAGTACTTGAGCCGGATGGATCGTTTCCAGCATGGACGTTCGGGCGCGGACTTTAAGACCATGCGCCCCCTCAGATCAACCGGAAATTCTGCCTAATTTCAGCTCGTTCCAGATATCACACAAAACGCCCTGAAATGCTGAACAGGCGGGGCTTTCAGCCAGTTTGTCGCAGCTGTATTTCAGGGCCATTGCAGCACCTTTGAGCGAGCGGTTTGCACCGCCCGCTCGTCCACTCAGTACACGTCACGGCGATAACGCCCTTCCTCGATCAGTGTCACTACCGCTTCGTCGCCCAGCAGTTCGCGCAATACCCTGTCGACGCCACCAGCCATACCCTGCAGGCTGCCGCACACATAAATCGCCGCGCCCTCGGCCAGCCAGGCGCGTAAACGTGCACGCTGTTCGCGCAGCACATCCTGCACGTAGCGTTTCTCCGCCTGATCGCGGGAGAACACCATATCCAGATGCTGCAGCTCACCTGCCGCCAGCGCCGCCTGCAACTCGTCACCACAGAAGAAGTCGCAGGCGCGGTTGCGCTCGCCGAACAGCAGCCAGTTGCGCCTCTGCCCGGCCAGTGCCCGCGCGCGCAACAGCGAACGCAGGCCGGCCAGGCCGGTGCCGTTACCGATCAGGATCAGCGGGCAGTCATCGTACAGCAGATGAAAACCGCTGTTGCGCCGCACCCGCGCCAGCAACTGACCACCGTCCGGCAGGTGCTCGGTCAGCCAGCCGGACCCCAGCCCCAACCGCCCATTGGCTTGCAACGCCTGACGTACGATCAGCTGCAGCACACCATCGGCCGCCACCGAGGCGATGGAATATTCACGCGTGCCCAACGGCACCAGCGCATCGACCAGCGCCTGAGCATGCAGCCCCACCAGATGGGCGAAGCTGCCTGGCAGTTGCCGCTCGGCCAATGCTTCGCGCAGGCTGGTCGATTGCCCCGCGAGCGTGACGGGCTCGAAACTCTCGAAGCCGGAATGCTGCAACCAGGACTCCACCACACTCGGCGCATGGCGCGGGCGAATTTCCAGGATGTCGCCGGCCTGCCAGGTGTTCTGCGCCGGTGGCGTCAGGCCGATGAAGAACACCGGCGCGCCCTGGCTGCCAGGGTTGAGCAGGCGCCGCTCAGCCAGCGTCCAGCTCTGCCAGGGCGCCTCCTCGAAACGAACCGGCGCCGCGCCGGTCAGCTCGCTCAGCTGCTGCTGCCAACGCTGCAGCGCGGCCTGATCGGCGCCATCGACCTCAACGCTGTCGAACAGGCGCTGCGCGCCCTGCAAACCCAGCCAGTCGTTGATGCGCCGGGCGAAGCCGCAGAAGTGCTGGTACTGCCGGTCGCCCAGGGCCAGCATGGCATAGCTCAGTTGTTCGAGCGGCAGCGCGCCCCCCAGCACCTTGCGCTCGAAGCCCTGCGCCGCGTCCGGCGCCTCGCCGTCACCGAAGGTGCTGACCACGAACAGCGCCTTGCGTGTCTGCCGCAGGCTGTCAGCATCGAGGCGCGACAGCGGCTCGACCCGCACCGGGATACCGGCGGCCTGCAACTGCCCGGCACTCTGCCAGGCCAACTGCTCGGCAAAACCACTCTGGCTGGCGAAGCCCACCAGCCAGCCTTCAGCCGAGTCATCCGTTTTCAGCGTACCGCGCGCCGCCTGGGCCGCGCGCTTCTTGCGTCGGCGGTCCAGGTACAGCAGCCAGCCGGTGATGAAGAACAGCGGCATGGCCGCCGTGGCAAGCATCATCAGGATGCGTCCAGGCAGGCCGAAGTACTCGCCCACATGCAGGGCGTAGACGCTGGCCAGCAGTTGCGCCTTGAAGCTCTTCTCGGCGTAGCGCTCATGCTGGCTAACTGCGCCGCTTTGCGGGTCGAGCTGCAACTGGTTGAAGGCGCGCACATGCTCGGCGCCATCGAGTATGTAGAAAACCGTTGCTGGCTGCCCCGCCACTGGCGGCAGGCGCAGGTTCCAGGCCACCAGCTTGGGCCCGGCGGCTTGCTGGATGCTCTGCCAGACGGCGTCGTAGTCAACGTTCGGCGCAGGGCCAGCGGGCGCCTGGCGCTGACCACGCTCGCCGCGCTGTTCGGCCGGCGTATCGGAGAGCAGACGCGTCAGCCCCTCGCGATACCAGTCATAAGACCAGTACAGGCCCGTGAGCCCGGCGCAGAGATAAAACAGCAGCGCCCAGGTGCCGGCGACCGCGTGCAGATCCCAGTTGAAGCTACGCCCCTTCTTCTTCCAGTCCAGCGTCAACCAGGTACGCCAGTTCAAGGCCTGGCGCGGCCAACGCAGATAGAGGCCGGAGAGACAGAAGAACAGCAGCGCCAGAGTGCTGGCAGCGGTGATCTGCTTGCCCACTTCGCCCATGGACAGGAAGCGGTGCAACATCAGCATCAGGTGGAAGAAGTCCTGACCAACGGGCTCGGCAAGGACTTCACCGGTATAGGGGTCGAAGACGATGCGTGGCCCACGCCGCTCACCCGGCGGGGGTACGAGGAAAGCGGTGCCAGGTCCGTCGTGGCGACCATCGACCCACAGTGCGGTGACACGATCTGCGGTAGCGGCCTCGATCTTCGCAGCCAATTCACCTGGCGTGAGATGCCCCTGTGCGCTGGACTGGATCTGCCAGCGCTCGGCGTTGAGCGCCCGGGTGATCTCGCCTTCGAAGCTATAAAGGGCACCGGTTATGCCCATGACGGCCAGCACCAGGCCGGCGCTGATGCCGAAGAACCAGTGCAACTGGAAGATGATTTTCTTGAACACGACGGAGCCACCCTCACCCACTGCGACGGGCGGCCACTCTATATGGGAATAATTTTCATAACCATTCATTTACGCGTTATTTACGCATCTACGACACGGCCCGGCAGCATCACCTACCGGCCCACCTGAAAACCGATAGCCGCTCTCCGCCAGAGCTCGCAGTTATCGGTATAATCCCGCGTTTTACGGGTGCCACGGCACCCTCAACGACTCCATCCAGGCACATATTCATGACCACCCAGGCCGCCGAAGTCGCCAAGCGCCGTACCTTCGCCATCATTTCCCACCCGGACGCCGGTAAGACCACCATCACCGAAAAGCTGCTGCTGATGGGCAAGGCCATCGAAGTGGCCGGCACCGTGAAGTCGCGTAAATCCGACCGTCACGCCACCTCCGACTGGATGGAGATGGAGAAACAGCGCGGCATCTCCATCACCACCTCGGTGATGCAGTTCCCCTACCGCGAGCACATCATCAATCTGCTCGACACCCCCGGCCACGAAGACTTCTCCGAAGACACCTACCGCACCCTCACCGCGGTGGACAGCGCGCTGATGGTGCTCGACGGCGGTAAGGGCGTCGAGCCGCGTACCATCGCCCTGATGGACGTATGCCGCCTGCGCGACACGCCGATCGTCAGCTTCATCAACAAGCTCGACCGCGACATCCGCGACCCCATCGAGCTGCTCGACGAGATCGAGGCGGTGCTGAAGATCAAGGCTGCGCCCATCACCTGGCCGATTGGCTGCTACAAGGACTTCAAGGGCGTCTACCACCTGAGCGGCGACTACATCGTGGTCTACACCCCAGGCCATGGCCACGAGCGCACCGAAGCCAAGATCATCCAGAAGCTGGATTCCGACGAAGCGCGTGCCCACCTGGGCGACATGTACGAGCGCTTCGTCGAGGAGCTGGAGCTGGTGCAGGGCGCCTGCCATGAGTTCGAGCCCGACGCTTTCCTCAAGGGCGAGATGACCCCGGTGTTCTTCGGCACCGCGCTGGGCAACTTCGGCGTCGACCATGTACTCGACGCCGTGGTCGACTGGGCGCCGCGTCCGCTGCCGCGCGCCGCCAACGAGCGCACTGTGGAGCCGACCGAGGAGAAATTCTCCGGCTTCGTGTTCAAGATCCAGGCGAACATGGACCCGAAACACCGCGACCGTATCGCCTTTATGCGCATCTGCTCGGGCAAGTACACCCAGGGCATGAAGATGCGCCACGCTCGCCTGGGCAAGGACGTGCGCGTCGGCGATGCGCTGACCTTCTTCTCCAGCGAGCGTGAGCACCTGGAAGAAGCCTACGCCGGCGACATCATCGGTCTGCACAACCACGGCACCATCCAGATCGGCGACACCTTCACCGAAGGCGAGAACCTGGGCTTCACCGGCATCCCGCACTTCGCCCCGGAACTGTTCCGCCGCGTGCGCCTGAAGGATCCGCTGAAATCCAAGCAACTGCGCCAGGGCCTGCAGGAGCTGGCCGAGGAAGGCGCCACCCAGGTGTTCTTCCCCGAGCGCAACAACGACATCATCCTCGGCGCGGTCGGTGTGCTGCAGTTCGACGTGGTCGCCAGCCGCCTGAAAGAGGAATACAAGGTCGAGTGCGCCTACGAGGCGATCAACGTCTGGTCGGCGCGCTGGATCGAATGCAGCGACGAGAAGAAGCTCAAGGAGTTCAAGGACAAGGCCTACGAGAACCTCGCCATCGACGGCGGCGGTCACCTCACCTACCTGGCGCCGACCCGCGTCAACCTCAGCCTGATGGAAGAACGCTGGCCGGAAGTGAAATTCCGCGCCACGCGTGAGCATCACTAACGGTCTGCACGACTACTCTTTGTAATTACATGGACTCGCCCACGCCGAGGCGTCAATGCGCCACGGTGGCAGTCTAAGAAGCCAACGGCAGCGAGGGCGAGTCCATGAAAAAGCATACAGCAACTAATCAATCCCAGGCCTTAAACGATCTATCGGCCTGCACGACAGTGGCAGTCGATCTTGCCAAGCGGGTCTTTCAGGTGGCGGGAGAAGACGCTCTTGGTCAGGTGCGTTACGAGGCGCGGATCAAGTCGCGTGAGGCGTTCTACGAGTTTCTGTGCAAGTTGCCGCCGAGTGTCGTCGTGCTGGTTGAAACTGGCCCAGGTGCTCAGGCGTGGGCACGGCAGCTACAGGGGCAAGGCAACCTGGCGCGGATTCTTCCGGCTCGTCTCGTCGAGGGTCACCGCAGCGGTGCGAAGAATGATCGTAACGATGCCCTGTCGATCTTGCGCGCCGGTCGCGATAGCAAGATTTCAGCCGTGCCCATCAAAAGCGCTGCCTCGCTGGCCATGCAGGCGCTGCATCGCGCTCGGCAGGGTTATGTGCGTCGGCGTACGGCGATGAGTAATCAGATGCGCGGTTTGCTGCTGGAGCACGGCGTGGCTCTGGCGCAAGGCGATGCGGCTATCAGCCACGTGATACCGAGGGTGCTGGAAGATGCAACGCAGCCACTGCCGGAGATACTGCGGGAGTTGATCGACGAATTGCTGGGTGAATGGCGGCAATTGGGCGAACGCATCAACGTCTTGAGCGGGCGCTTGGAAGCTGCTGCGAACGCGGACAAGACCGCGAAACGACTGATGACGGTGCGCGGAGTCGGCCCGATCATCGCCACCGCGCTGCTGGCCAAGCAAACCGAACCTGAACGTTTCGCCAATGCCCGCTTATATGCGGCTTACTTCGGCATGGTGCCTGATCAGCACAGCAGCGGAGAAAAGATCCGCCTGGGCAAGATGAGCAAGCGAGGCGATGGCTACCTGCGCAGCCTGATGATCCAGGGCGCGCATGCGGTCCTCCAACAACTACGGCCTGATTCGCAGCAACCGGATGATCGCCGCTTGCTGGGCTGGCTGAGTCGCCTGGGGCGCAAAGAGGCGGCGGTGAGGTTAGCCAACCGCAACCTACGGATCGCCTGGGTGCTGCTACAGAATGAACAGACTTATCAACGCCAGCCAGTTAATGACAGGCAGGCGGAAATGAGTCACTGATCCACCGAGTTCTGCCACCGGGGCGCGAAGTCGCTCCAACCTCTGCTAGAAAACATTGACCCCAGGTAAGACCGTTGCGGATTGATGCCTTGGCTCCTACTGGCCTTCGAGGTCTGAATGTAATAGGCATACCGCAAGCTCACACAATGTTGGCCAGAAGCTGATGACAGCTTCCTCGAATAGGCCTGATACATAGATGCAGCCGGGTAGCAGTGTTGAAAAGCAGGCTTGACAGTGGGGGCGAGTCCATACATAGGAGCCGGCTTGCCGGCGATGTTTCTCTGCTCAAAACAGATCGCCCGCAAGCGGGCTCCTACGAGGAGCACACGGCATTGCAATTGGCTTAGAGTTGCAGCAACGCACCTGCCCAGGAGCCAGCATGCCCCATCCCAATCTCGTCATCCTCACCGGCGCCGGCATCTCCGCCGAGAGCGGTATTCGCACCTTCCGCGCCTCCGACGGCCTGTGGGAAGACCATCGCATCGAAGAGGTGGCCACGCCCGAAGGCTTCGCCCGTGATCCGGCGCTGGTACAGCGCTTCTACGACATGCGTCGCGCCCAGTTGCGTGATCCGGCCATCGCGCCGAATGCCGGGCATCTGGCCCTGGCCGAGCTGGAAGCGGGCTGGCAAGGCGAATTCCTGCTGGTGACGCAGAACGTCGACAACCTGCACGAGCGCGCCGGTTCCAAACGCTTGTTGCATATGCACGGCGAGTTGCAGTCGATGCTGTGCAGCAACAGCCAGCAGCGTTTTCCCTTGCTGGAGGACATGCCGGTCGGCCAGGCCTGTGCCTGCTGCGGCCTGAAGGGCACGTTACGGCCGGATATCGTCTGGTTCGGCGAAATGCCTTATCACATGGAGCATATTTACGACGCGCTGGAGCGATGCGAGCTGTTCGTCAGCATCGGCACCTCGGGGCACGTCTACCCGGCAGCGGGTTTCGTCGCGCAGGCGCGCCGGGCCGGTGCACATACACTGGAGATCAATCTGGAGCCGAGCCAGGGCCACTCGCTGTTCGCCGAAAAGCGCTATGGCCCGGCCACCGAGCAATTGCCGCGCTGGGTGGCGGAGTTGCTGGCGGGTTGAGCGTCGAGATATAGGAACCAGCTTGCTGGCGATCAACATCGTGCAGGATCGCCGGCAAGCCGGCTCCTACAAAAGCGCGCCCATGGCCAAGCCGTAGGAGCCCCGCCTCGGGGCGAATGTCCGATTCGCCGCGGGGCGCGGCTCCCACAGTTTTCCTTCAGCCGGCAGCGGCGTCGCCAGGCGCCGCGGCTTCGGCCGGCACCTCCGATGCCGGGCTGAACACACCATTGCTCCAGGCGTAGTAACCCAGTCCCAGCGCCAGCAGCAGCGCCAGTATCCAGGGCCACACAGGCGCTTTGTTGGCATAGGGGTCGCGCAACGCGCGGTCGCTGCCCTTGGGAAGTTCCGCCATCTGCGTCAGTGCAGTACCGAAGGGAATGCTGAGCCGCGCCTGGGTATTCACCGCCCAGCCGTTGCCATCGAGGATCGGTCCCAGGCTGCGCCGGCGCAACTTGAACCAGGCCAGCAGCATCGCCGGGCCGGAGATGGCCAGCAACACACCAAGCAACAACAATGGTATCTGCCACCAGGCCAGCGCCAGAATCCCCGTGACAACCGCCGCCAGCGCAGTTCCCAGGGCGCCGACCGCCAGGCCGATGGCGGCGAAAATCCCGGCGAACTTGGCAATGTCGAAGGCCGGCGCCGCTGTAGCAGCCGGCGCAGCACCGGTTTCGCCGACCCTGGCGGCAGTTTTGCTGACCATATCGGCATCACGGCTGGCCGCCAGCTTCTGTATCTGTTCGGACACCAGGCTGGAGATGCGCCGGTACGGCGACCAGAACGCCTCGCGAATACTGATGGCGTGCTGCACCACCTTGACCACCGTGGCATCCCAGTCGTTGCCATCGCGGTCATAGAACAGCCCGTGGCGACCGGCCTGCAGATCGCCTTCACTACCAGCAGTCACGGCCACCACGATGTTCAGCGTTTCCCGCCCCCGCACCGGCTCACCACGACGGGTACAGGTGCAATAGAGCAGGAAGCAGTCGCTGGCCGCCGCCACCTTGGCATGCGCCTCGATGTCGCCCACCTCGACCACCAGATCACAGCTCTTGCCGTCGATGTACAGAACCCCGGCCTGGAAAACGGCCTTCTCTTGACGCGAATAAAACGCCTGGAAGGACACGAAGTTGCGTAGCAACGTGACCAGGCCATGACGCAGGCGAATCAGCTTGTCCAGCTCAACCAGCCCGTCCGCCGCCTCGGCCACGGTCTTATCCTCTGCCACCAGCGCCAGCAGACGCGCTTCGGCGCCCTGCTCCACCAGTTCGAGAATACGTCCGCGCTCAAGTACCTCGGCAATCGCCACGCTCGGCGTCTCGGCGCGCCAGGCCAGGTAGTTGCCGCACAGCGCAACCAGGTGCTGCCACTGCTCGCGTGACAGGCTTTCCAGCTCGCCGTACACCGGCACCACCACGCGCTGGCGGAACTCGTCGATGGCACTCTGCCAGGCTGGGTTGAGGCCCTTGCTCAACGGCAAGTCGTCGCCCTGCTGCAGAGAGGCCAACGGCAGGCCCGCAACCTCGCCGACATCGGCCAGAGACAGTGAAGCCAGACGCACCAGCTCCTCTTCCCTGGCATTCATCAAGGCGGCTGCACGCGGATCGAACTCGGCCATGGCCACACGGGTGAAGTAATCGTCGACCTTCTCGCGCACGGCGCTCAGCGCCTCGACCGCCGCCACGGTACCTTCACCGAATGCATCCAGCCCCTGTTCGGCAACCCGTGCGTGCCAGGCATGCAGCAGGCGCGCCTGGTCGAAGAAAGCGGTAATCTGCTCGGCACCGATGGCCGGCTCACCACTGCGGTCGGTCTGCGCACCGAGGCAGGCGATGATGTCGGTAATGGCGGCCTTGAGTTCGGCATCTTCGGTCAGGGTCGCCGGCACCAGACCATCGCCATTGGGCTGATGCGGCGGGAACAGTTGCGCCAGGTCAGCGGTATCGGCCGGGGTCAGGCTGTCGCCATCTGGCCGGCCGAGTACACCCAGCAGACGCTGCGCAGCCAGACGCAGGCGTGTGCCCACGGCATCGTCGGTGAGCGAGGACAGCAGCAGCGGACCTTGCTGAAACAGCACGGCAGGATCAGCCAGGCGCGCCAGGGTCCAGTCGACCACGTCGAGTATCTCCGGGGCGCGAATCCGACCGTCCCTGTTCAGGTCGATGTAATCGAGCATGCGCCGGTCCAACTCGAGGTTCTGCACCGGGCAGGCCAGGCTGGCCCAGAGTTTCTGATCCAGACCGCGCAAGGCGGCGAGGTCAGCAGGGGTTTCCAGTTGCACCTGATCGAAACCGCCGGCACGGAAGAAGCGCCAGCGATGCGCGAGAGCTTGGGTCATCTGCAGAAGATCCTTTCTGGGTGAGGGCGACTGCGTCAGGGTGCGCACGGGTGAACCGCCGCCCTATTTCCTGACGCAGATGGAGCCAGTGTAACCGAGCCCCGTCAATCTGCACTCATTCTGCGCCAGCCACCATAGGCTGTGCTTCCGGCCGTTTGATCAATGCATACAGCACACCCGTGAGCAGGCTGCCGGCGACGATGGCCAGCAGGTACAACAGTGCATGGTTGATGGCGTTGGGGATCAGCAATACGAACAGGCCGCCATGCGGGGCCATCAACTTGCAACCGAAGTACATGGACAGCGCACCCGTCAGCGCGCCGCCGGCAATACTCGCCGGGATCACCCGCATCGGGTCTTTCGCCGCAAAGGGAATCGCCCCCTCGGAGATGAAGCACAGCCCGAGCACACCCGCCGCCTTGCCGGCCTGGCGTTCGCTCTCGGCAAACTTGCGCCGCGCCAGCACGGTGGCGATGGCCATGCCGATGGGCGGCACCATGCCGGCAGCCATGGTCGCCGCCATCGGTGCATAGCTGCTGGAGGCCAGCAGACCGACGGAGAAGGCATAGGCCGCCTTGTTGATCGGCCCACCGAGGTCGACGCACATCATGCCGCCGAGCAGTACGCCAAGCAGGATGGCATTGGTGCTGCCCATGCCATCGAGAAAGGCGGTGAGCCCCGCCAGCATGCCCGCCACCGGGCTGCCGACCAGATAGATCATCACCAACCCGGTGAACAGGCTGGCCAGCAGCGGGATGATCAGAATCGGCTTGAGCGCCTCGACGCTGGCCGGCAGACGCACCCAATGGGCGATGGCCTTGGCCGAATAGCCGGCAAGGAAACCGGCGACGATGCCGCCGATAAAGCCGGCGCCCAGCGAGCTGGCCAGCAGCCCGCCGATCATCCCTGGTGCCAGGCCCGGACGGTCGGCGATGGAATAGGCGATGTAGCCGGCCAGCAGCGGCACCATCAGTTGAAAGGCGCTCTCGCCGCCAATCTGCATCAGCGCGGCAGCCAGGGTGCCCTCCTCCTTGAAGGCCTCGATGCCGAAGACGAACGACAAAGCAATCAGCAGACCACCCGCCACCACCATCGGCAGCATATAGGACACGCCGGTGAGCAGATGCTTGTAGGGGCCGCTCTTTTCGCCACTGCTGGCGACGGCCTTGCCCTCGGCAGGCGCTGCCGCCTCGGCCAGCGGCCGCGCTTCGCTCAAGGCTTTTTCCAACGTCTGTTGCGGCTGTTTCAGTGCCACCCCGGTGCCGCAGCGATAGACCTTCTTGCCGGCGAAGCGGCTGGTATCCACCTCGATATCGGTGGCCAGCAGCACGGCATCGGCGGCGGCAATGGCAGCCTCATCGAGCAGATTGCGCGCACCGACTGAGCCACGGGTTTCCACCTGCAGGTCGATCCCCATGCGCTGCGCCGCCTGTTGCAGCGCTTCGGCGGCCATGAAGGTGTGCGCCACGCCGGTCGGGCAAGCGGTGATGGCGACCAGGCGACGGCGGCCAGCGGTTGCAGACTCGGCACGTTCGACATAGGGCTGAGCACGCTCGGCGGCGTCCTGCAGGAAGCGCTGCGGGTCGGCCAGCGCTTCGGCCGGCGCAGCCTGAAGCAGACGCTTGCCGGCAAAACGCGCCAGCGACAACTCACCGGTCTTGACCACCAGCACCCAGTCGGCGGCGGCGATCTGCGCTTCGCTCAGCGGCGCGCCGATGGCACGGCTGTCGTGCACCTCGACACAGGTTTGCCAGCCCAGGCGCTCAGCCGCTGCCTGCAGCAGGCGCGAACACAGTACGCTGGTGACCTGGCCGTTGGGGCAGGCGGTGACGATCAACAGATTCATGGTGGGCGCCTCTTATTGTTCTATGGAGTGCAACTGCACAGCCGCCTCGAGACGGGCCAGCTGCTCGCGATCATGGATGCCGAAGCCGATCTGGGTGACCGCTTGCGCGGCCACGGCGGTGGCCAGGCGCAGGGTGCGTTCGGCCGGCCAGCCTGCGAGCAGGCCGTGCAGGCTGGCGGCCAGCAGCGAGTCACCGGCACCCACCGTGCTGACCACCTCGACACGCGGCGGTACAGCGCGCAGGGTGATGCCCGGGCCATACCAATCGACGCCCTCGGCGCCACGCGACAGCAGCACATGCTCGATGCCCTGCGCGCGCAGACGCTGCACGGCGGTCGGCAGATCGCTGCCACAGACCTCGGCCAGTTCTTCTTCATTGGGTTTGATCAGCCAGGGCGCGACGCCCAGGGCCGCCTGCAACGCGGCACCGCTGCTGTCCACCGCCAGCGGCACGCCACTGGCCTTGATCCGCCGCAGCAGGCCGGCGAACCATTGCGGCGTCACCCCACGCGGCAGGCTGCCGGCGACCACCACGGCGTCATACCCGGCGAGCAGCGGCTGCAGCTCAGTTTCCAGACGTTGCAGATGCTCGGCCTCGACCTGCGGGCCTGGGCCATTGAGGTCGGTGATGCAGCCATCGGCCTCGGCCAGTTTGATATTGCTGCGCGTCTCGCCCGGCACACGGACGAACAGATCGTGAAAACCGCGCTTGTGCATCAGGCTCTCGAACGGCGCCGCGTTGGCGCGCCCGAGAAAGCCAGCAACGCTCAGGCTATGGCCAAGGTCGGCCAGCACCTGGGCGACGTTCAGCCCCTTGCCGGCGGCGTGGCTGCGCAGCTCATGGCAGCGGTTGACCGCACCGGGGTGCAGGCGATCCAGGCGCAGGGTCAGATCCAGCGCCGGATTCAGGGTCAGGGTCAGGATTCGTGCCATCAGTGCATCTCCGCCACCAGCGCACGCACGGCGCTGGCACTGTCCAGGGTCAGGGCGCGGTCGGCCAGGGTGCGCGCCTGGCGACTGTCCAGCTCACGCACGCGCGCCTTGACCAGGGCCATCGAACGCGGCGTCACGCTCAGTTCGTCCACGCCCAGGCCGACCAGCAGCGGCACGGCCAAACGGTCGCTGGCCAGCTCACCACAAACGCCCACCCACTTGCCCTGGGCGTGGGCGGCGGTCACGGTCATCTCGATCAGGCGCAGCACCGCCGGATGCAGACCATCGGCCTGCGCCGACAGCTGTGGATGGCCACGGTCGATGGCCAGGCAATATTGCGTCAGGTCGTTGGTGCCGATGCTGAAGAAGTCCACTTCGCGCGCCAGTACCGGCGCCAGCAGCGCTGCCGAGGGCACTTCGATCATGATGCCGACCTGCAGATCGCTGACGGCGATCTCCTCACGCAGACGCTGCACCATGTCACGCGCTGCGCGCCACTCTTCCACCGCGCCGACCATGGGGAACATGATGCGCAGCGGCCGGCCATCGGCCGAGGCGAGCAAGGCGCGCAACTGGGTTTCCAGAATCGCCGGGCGCTGCAGGCTCAGGCGAATGCCACGCACACCAAGGAAAGGGTTCTCCTCAGCCGGCATCGGCCAGTACGGCAGCGGCTTGTCGCCGCCGACATCCAGGGTACGCACCACCAGCGGGCGCCCGTCCAGGGCATCGAGCACACGCCGGTACTCACGCTCCTGCGCGGCCTGATCCGGCGCTTGGGCATGCTCCATGAATACCAGCTCGGTGCGCAGCAGGCCCACCGCCTCCGCGCCCAGCTCCACCGCTTCGGCGGTTTCGCCACTGGCGCCAATATTGGCCGCCACTTCCACGCGCACACCATCGCGGGTCTGCGCCGCCTCGAAGCGCGCGGCATGTGCCTGCTCACGGCGTTGCTGCGCCGTCTCGCGCTCCCGGAGTGCCTGATCACGCTCGGCGACATCCGGAGCGATACGCAGCAGGCCGCTGTCGCCGTCGAGCAGCAGCGGCGTGCCCTGCGCCAGGGCCAGTACGCCGTCACCGGCACCAACCACGGCGGGAATCCCCAGAGCGCGGGCGATGATGGCGCTGTGTGCAGTCGCACCGCCGCGCGCGGTCAGAATGCCCGCCACGCGCTGACGGTCGAGGCTGGCGACGTCCGACGGCACCACTTCGGCCATCACCAGAATGTAAGGTTCGTTCGGCTCGCTGGGCAGCTCCACGCCACACAGATGCGCCAGCACGCGGTTGCCGATATCACGCAGATCCGCCGCGCGCTCGGCCAGCAGCGGATCATGCAGCGCCTCCTGGCGTGTGGCCGCAGTCTCGATCTCGCCCTGCCAGGCCGCTTCGGCGCTCGCCCCTTTGGCCAGGCGCGCATCAACGTCCTCGCGCAACGCCGGGTCAGCCAGCATGGCCAGATGGGCACTGAAAATCTCGCGGATGCTCGCCATACCAGCACCGTCGACCAGGCGCTGAATCTGCGCGGCAACCTCCGCCAGGGCTGACGCCAGTCGCGCTCGTTCCTGCTCGACACCCAGGCCTTGCTCGGTGAAATCAAACACTGGCGGCGTGCGCACCAATGCTGGGCCGATGGCGATACCGGGCGAAGCGCCGACTGCCAGTAAACGGCTTCCAGCGACAGGAGCGACAGCCTCGAGCGTCTGCAACTGCGCGGCCATTTCCGGCAATGCCTCGCTCAGCGGTTCGACCGTTTCACCCAGGCCGCTTTCCAGGGCCGCGCGAATGGCTGCCAGCGCGCGCTCGGCAATCGCCGGTTCGGCGCTGAATTCGAGCATCTGGCCACGCCGCGCACCCAACGCCAGCAGGCGACTGAGGCTCTTGGCCGAGACCCCGGCGCCCGCATCGCCAAGCAGGCGCACGCGGATATCCCCAGCAAAACCCTGCGCCAGCTCGCTCAGCACCTTGGCCGGACGCGCGTGCAGGCCATGGGCATTGAGCAGCGGCACACTGAGGCTGGGCCAGTCCGGCGGCACCTCACCGCCCAGTGCCTCGATCACCTGGCGGCTGTCGCTGGCCTCACTGAACGCCGCCGCGCGGCCACCGATCAGTACATCGCACAAACGCTCCAGCGCCTGACGATGCGCTTCGCCCTGGCTGGCCAGGCAAAACAGACCACGCAGCGCCTCACCGCGAAACGTCAACGGCTGTGCCGGGGTGACGAAGGCCAGACCAGGCCGCTCGACACTGGCCTCGCTGTGCAGCCACCACAGGCCGTCGCCCAGCGGCAGCGGCTCGCCACGGGCCAGCCCGAGGGCAAAACCGCTGCGCGCGCAACCGGCCTGGCGCAACAGACGCGCGCCCTGCCAGAGCAATTCGTCGAAATCTTCAGCCGGCTGCCCCAGTGCCACCAGTTGGCCGTCCAGCGCCAGCGCCTGCGGTGCGCCCTGCAGCAGTTCGAGAATCTGCGCCGGCTCGCGGGCCTCACGCAGCGCCTGGCTCAGGTCGCCCTCGCCCAGTGCGCGGGTCAGCAGTTGCAGCAGATGCAGGTGTTCGTCGGATTGCGCGGCGATGGCGATGGCCAGGTACACCTGCTGGCCATTGCCCCAGTCCACCCCATCGGGGAACTGGATCAGGCTGACGCCAGTGCGCAGCACCTGATCGCGGGTCTGCGGCGTGCCATGGGGAATGGCGATGCCCTGGCCGAGAAAGGTCGAGCCCTGGGCTTCACGCGCCTGCAGGCCCTCGAGGTAAGCCGGATTGGCCAGGCCGGCACGGGTCAGCGCATCACCGAGCATGGCCAGGGCTTCGCCCTTGTTCGCCGCAACCCGGCCCATCTGGATTTGGCTGGCATCGAGTTCGAGCATGGTGGTCTCCGACTTGTTGTTTTGGCTAAGACTAGCCGATGAATCCGCCTTGCTGAAACGATTCATCAAGCGCTGGCACCTTATCCGATAATGAGTGATCCTTGAAGCCCGGCCGTCGCCGAGTCACGTAGACTCGCGGCGCTCGCACGCCCTCTCACTCAGCGATTCAGGATGCGCCCGTGAAACTCAGCGACATCGCCCGCCTGGCTCAGGTCTCGGTTACAACCGCCAGCTACGTGATCAACGGCCAGGCCGAGAAACGCCGCATCAGCCCCGCCACCGTGGCCCGGGTACTGACGGTGGTCGAAGAGCATGGCTATCGCCCGGATCAGCAGGCCGCCAGCCTGCGCCGTGGGCAGAGTCGCTGCCTCGGTTTCATCCTGCCGGATCTGGAAAACCCCAGCTATGCGCGCCTGGCCAAGCTGCTCGAGCAGAAGGCCCGCGCCGCCGGCTACCAGTTGCTGATCGCCAGTTCCGATGACGACCCGAGCAGCGAACGGCAGTTGCTCGACCTGTTTCGCTCGCGTCGCTGTGAGGCGTTGATCGTCGCCAGTTGCCTGCCGCCGGACGACCCGCTGTACCCCAGCATCGTCGCCGCCGGCCTGCCCGTGATCGCTGTCGACCGGGCATTGTCGCCAGCCCACATCCGCTCGGTGGTCAGCGATGACGAACAAGCCGGACGCACCCTCACCGCCAGCCTGCTGACGCCCAAACCGCGTCATATCGCGCTGCTTGGCGCACGCCCTGAACTGGTCATCAGCCAGGCACGCGAGCGCGGTTTCCGTGCCGCGCTGGCCGGTTTCGACGGACGCCTCAGCGTCTGCCACGGCGAGCAGTTCAACCGCGCCTGCGGCTACCGGCAGATGAAGACGCTACTGGACGCAGGCAGCCCACCGGATGCCCTGCTGACCACCGCCTACGTGCTGCTCGAAGGGGTGTTCGATGCCCTGCGCGAACAGGGCAGCGAGCACTGGCCAGCCGTGCGACTGGCCACCTTCGGCGACACCCAGTTGCTGGATTTTCTGCCGCTGCGGGTCAACGCCATGAGCCAGCAGCACGAGCGCATTGCCGAACGGGTATTGGCCTGGACCTTACAGGCGGTGGAGAACAACGACTATAGCCCCGGCATCGAGGCCATCGAACGCAGTTTCAAGGCGCGCCTGTAGTTTCTGACGTCCGCTGGCGGGCGATCATGACGGGTAGTAGACGTATCCACGCCTGGCATCTGCCTGAAAAATCACCGAAGCTTGGCTCATGCACCTGATCGACACCCATACCCACCTCGACTTCCCCGACTTCGACACGGATCGCGACGCCGTGCTCGCGCGCAGCCGGGCGCTTGGCGTGCAGCGCATGGTGGTGCTCGGGGTTTATCAGGCCAATTGGCAGCGGCTGTGGCACCTGGTCGAAGCAAACGAAGGCCTGTATGCCGCGTTTGGCCTGCACCCGGTCTATCTCAACGAACACCAGCCGCAGCACCTCGATGAACTGCGTGACTGGTTAAGCAGACTGGCCGGACAGCCCAAGCTCTGCGCCGTTGGCGAATTTGGCCTGGATTACTACCTGGAGAACCTGGACCGGCAGCGCCAGCAAGCCGTGTTCGAGGCGCAGCTTGAGCTGGCTGCCGAGTTCGAACTGCCGGCACTGCTGCATGTGCGCCGCGCCCATGCCGCGACCATCGCCACACTCAAACGCTTTCGCCTGAAGCGCGGCGGCATCATCCACGCCTTTGCCGGCAGTCAGGAAGAAGCCCGCGAATACATCAAGCTGGGTTTTCGTCTCGGTCTGGGCGGCGCCGCCACCTGGCCACAGGCCAACCGTCTGCGCCAGGTGGTGGCCGGGCTGCCACTGGACGCCATCGTGCTGGAAACCGACGCCCCGGATATGGCTCCAGCCATGCACCCGTATCAGCGCAACAGTCCAGAGTACCTGGCAGATATCTGCACTGAACTGGCCGCCTTACGTGGTATCAGCACCGAAGAACTGGCGGCGGCCAGCAGCCGTAATGCAGATGAGTTGTTCGGCTGGGCATAGACTTCAGGCAAATCGTCTTACATGACCGTCTGTAGGAGCCCCGCCCCGGGGCGAATGCTTCCAGGCCGCGTCGCCCAGATTCGCGGCGGGGCGCCGCTCCTACAGGGCCAACGCGACGGCCGCGGGAATGCTGTGGGAGGGGCTTCAGCCTTGTAGGGTGGGCTTTAGCCCACGCTGACCGCCAGTGGTGGGCTGAAGCGGAGCGCCTCCCGGCCCACCCTACGGGCCTTTGCACCAACGCACCCTACACACGAAACGCGCCGATCAGTTGCTTGAGCCGCGTTACCAACTCGCTCAATTCGCGGCTGGCCTGCTCGGTCTGGCTGGCACCGGCAGCAGTGCGCTCGCCGGCATGATTGATCTCGACGATGTTCTGATCGATATCGTGCGCCACCGCCGTCTGCTGTTCGGCAGCAGCGGCGATCTGCTGGTTCTGATCGACGATCATGCCCACCGCACCGAGGATGTTCTCCAGGGCCTGCTGCACCTTGGCCGACTGGCTGACCGTAGCATCCGCCATCTGGTGACTGGCGTTCATCGCCTTCACCGCCGCCCCCACACCGCCCTGCAGCTTGGCGATCATTGCTTCGATCTCTTCGGTGGACTGCTGCGTGCGCTTGGCCAGATTGCGCACCTCGTCAGCCACCACGGCGAAACCGCGACCCTGTTCACCAGCCCGCGCCGCCTCGATGGCAGCATTGAGCGCCAGCAGGTTGGTCTGCTCGGCGATACCCTTGATCACATCCAGCACCTGACTGATCGAAGCGCTGTCGCTGGCCAGCTGATTGATGACCGCCACCGATTGATCGATTTCGCCGGCCAGACGCTCGATGGCGCCGACCTGCGCTTCGACCAGGGCACGGCCACTGACCGTTTCCTGATTCACGCTCTGCGCACTGCCCACTGCCGCCGCTGCGCTGCGTGCGACTTCCTGAGCGGTAGCGGCCATCTGGTTCATCGCCGTGGCCACCTGCTCGATCTGTGCACGCTGCCCCGCCACCGCCTGATTACTCTCGCCGGAGATCACCTCAACCCGGTCAGCCTGGCCACCGACCTCGCCCACGGTATGGCCGACACGCTCGATCAGATCGTGAATGCGCCGCACGGTCTGATTGAATACCTGCCCTAGCTCGCCCAACTCGTCACGGCTGTGCGCCTGAAAGCTGACCGTCATGTCGCCCGCCGCCACCTTGTCCATCACCCGCCCCAGATTCTTCAGGGTGGTGCGGGTCGATACGTAAAAGCCGCTGTAGAGATAGACGATCAGCAGGAACACCACCACCAGGGCAACGACCAGCAGCACCATCTGCCCACGGTTCTCCGCGAGCCTCTCGCTCAACTGGCTGTCGAGAAAGGCCAGCAGGCCATCGTTGAAAGCGTAGGTCTTGGCCATTTCCTGGCTGACCTGCTCATAGAACTGCGCCCAGGGCGCATCCAGGCTGTCGGCGATGATCACCTGATCCTCGAACAGCACGCCGCTGTCCTTAAGACTCTGGCGACTGGCTTCGGCCAGGCTGCCCAGCCCATTCTGCGCAGCGACGTTACCGGCCAGTGCCTCCTGCAGATTCAGGCCGTACTCGGCATGCAACTTCTCCAACTGCAGCAGCAGATCATCGAACTTGGTACTGGCCGCCGAATTGAGAAAACCCTGCCCCAGGGAATAGGCGCCGATGGCACGGCCTTGGCTGAGCACATTGGTGATCTGTGGGGTGACGTTGGTGATCAGCTCGGTAATCTGCCGCACCTGGCGTTGCGGATCCTGGCTCAACCCCGCCTGGCTGGCCACCAGCTTGATGAAGACCTGCGAATCTCCCAACAGCTTCTCGACCATGACGGCCTTGCTCTGCAAAGACGTCTCGGCTTCTGCACTTTTCAGCTCGGCCAGCAGCTCATCGCGCTTGGCCAGGAACTCCGCGGCCTGTTCGGCATCGCTGGTCACCGGTTGCAGCCCCTGCAAACTGGCGCTGAGCGACTGCTGCAGTTGATCGATGCGCCCCTCGAGATCACCCGCCTGACCGGACTGACCGATCATCGAATTGATCAGCACCAGGTCGTTGAGGTTTTCCAGATCACGCCGCAACTGCAGGCTGCTCCCCAGCAGTTCCAGGCTTTGCAGAGCCGTCTGGGTACCAACGAACTGACGATAGGAGTCACGCACCAGATAGAAGTTGGTGACGAGCATAGGCAGGAAGAACAAAACGCTGATCAGGCTGAACTTCATGCCGAAGCTGAGGCGATTCATCAGCGCGATGGCCGGGTACAACACTGTCTTCACTAGACGTCTCCAGTTGCCATTTTATTGTTATTGGTATCGCTTGAACGGCCGCAGAGCCTCTCACGGGCTGACGACGGCGTCCTGTGCAGCCCGACCTGTGGCGCGTGAATCGACGCGGCAAATACAGGCAGATAAATGTGACGAAAATCACCAAACAGGGTCGGCTACCGCCTCCTTATACCCCTTATCGACACGCGCCTCTGTAACTTAAGGTTAAATGCGCGCCCAGCGAATCCAGCTAAGGCCGTGTAGGAGCCCCGACTCGGGGCGAATGCTGTTTTGCCATTCGCCGCAGGGCGCGGCTTCCACAAAGCCGGCACGTAGGGCGGGTGCAACCCGCCACTGTGCGTGACAGCAGGCTGCCCCCGCCCTAATGTCTGTCAGTTAAGCGTCGACGCTGCCAATGGGTAGGAGCGGCGCCCCGCCGCGAACCAGGGCGATACGCGATTGAAAAGCTTCGCCCCGGGGCGGGGCTCCTACGAAAGACCGCTTTGGCAAGCTTATCTGATCGGCATTGGCCCCCGCCCTGCATAGCGCTTGGGCAGGATCTCTAGATTAATAACACCCAAACCGCATAACCGGCATACCAGACCACTGCGGCACGAATCAGCAGTTGCCACAGCTGATCCAGGGTATCGACACCCTCCTCACCCATCACCGGCGGCGGCATCTCAGCGGCCGCACGTCCGGCCTTGATCACCAGTTGCGCGGCAGAAATGTCCCAGCTCAGCAGCTCATGCAGCAAGGCGCGGCTGACGGCGACGAAATTACCGACCAGCGCGAAACTCGAAGTCAATACCCGCGCCGGCAGCCAATCGAAGGCATGCCGCAGTTGCACCGCTCGCTCACGCAACGCCGGCTGCTGCGCATGCTCGGCGCTCAGCGCCAGCAGGCGATACGCCAGCGCCGCCATCGGCCCGAGCAGCAGATACCAGAAAATAACCGCGAAGAAGCTTTGATACGCCTGCCACAGCAAGTGCCCCTGAACCTGCACCAGCAGCTCGGCACCCTCCTCCGGTTCTAACGAAAGGTCACGTTCGGCCACGTGATAAGCCGCCTGACCATCGCCACGCCGCCAGGCGTCACGAAACGGCCCCAGGGCGGCGAGCAGATCGCCACGCCCCAGGCTGTAGATCAGCACCAACAAATGCACGGGCAACGCCAGCCAACCGTAAGCCAGCGGTTCGAGCACCAGCAAGAGCAGCCCCAGCACCAGCACCGGCAGCAACACCAGCAGCGCCAGGCACAGCCAGGGCGCCTGCTGAAAACCACCCTGCTGCAAACGCTGGAGCTGTGCCAACCAGGGGCCGTCCTGCTGGATGCGCAGACGCCAGGCAGAAAACTTCTCGACCCACAGCACCAGCAGAATCACCAGAAAACTCATTGCTACCTCTCCTTCAATTCGGCGTGCAGACGCGACCAGTCGAACGCTGCCCCCGGGTCGGTCTTGCGCCCAGGCGCGATATCGCTGTGGCCACGGATACGCTGCGTCGACAGCGCCGGGAAGGCATCCAGCAACTGCCGCGTCAGCTCGACCAACCTGGCGTACTGAGCGTCGGTGTAGGGCAGATCATCCGTCCCTTCCAGCTCCACTCCTAGCGAAAAATCATTGCAGTTATCGCGCCCCTCGAACCAGGAAACCCCGGCGTGCCAGGCACGATCGAGGCAGGAAACGAACTGCGTCAGCGCGCCATCACGCTCGATGAAGAAATGGGCGGAAACCTGCAAGGACGCAATTTCGGCGAAGAAAGGGTGCTCGTGCACGGGCAAGCGGTTCTGAAAGAACGCCTGCACCTTGCCAGTACCGAACTGCCCAGGCGGCAGGCTGATGTTGTGCACCACCAGCAGAGAGATCTCGCCACCGGGGCGAGCGTTGAAATTCGGCGATGGGCAGTGAGGGACACCCTGAAACCAGCCAGTGGAAGGGTCGAGCAGCATGTGGCACTCCTGAACGTGTCACCACTCTAGAGCAGCTGGCTACGTCGGCCAAGCGCGAGGCCGCAACAGGATGTGCAAAGGCGGGAAATCGAGAATCACGAAAGGTAGGAGCCGCGCCTCGCGGCGAATCGATATCGAGCACGCCGCAGGATCTAAAAGCTTCGCCCCGGGGCGGGGCTCCTACAGACCAGGCCGTTGTCAGGCGCGAAGCGCTCCTGGCAACAATCAGCTGTGCTTGAGCTTGCGCAGATTGCCGATGACCGACTCCAGGGCGCGGTCGAACAGCAACGCATCGTCAAGCAGGCGCACAGCGTTGCGGCGAAACTCCACCGCCAGCGCGTTGCGCGTTTTCTCCAACACCTTCATGCCGGTGCGATTGACAAACACGTACTTGCCAGTGGGCTTGATGATGGCCGCCAGCTTGCAGCGCAGCTTGTGCTCTTCATCTTCCTGGATTTCCACCCAGCTACCCACACGCAGGCTGTCCACCTGCAGCAGCGCCTCGTCGTCGTCCGGGAGCACCACATCCGGCTCCTGCGGACGGGTCTGGCCCGGCGCAAGCAGAATGATCTCTTCGACCACCTCGACCATCGCCGGAGCGTCCTCGATCTCTTCGGCGGCTGGCAGCTCCAACAGTGGCAGCTCGATGCCGGCTTCGCTCGGATCGGTGTGCGCAGCATCCTCGGCAACGGCCGTCTCAGCTTCCGGGGCCGCGCGCTTGAAGCGTTGGAAGGCCTGCACATGCAGCCCCTCCAACTGGCTGAAAAACTCGCTGGTGGAGAACGGATCGAAGGCCGCGCTGGCCATGCCCTCGCGCAATGCCTTGAGCAGCCCCGGCACCAGCTCCAGCAAGCGCAGGCGTGCTTCCGGGTCTTCATGCGGAGCAACACTCCAGACCAGATCATCCATGGTCTGCAAGGCGGCCTGCCACTCCTCGGAATCGACACCATGCTTGAGGCAGATGAGCATCAGCACCTTGCTCCAGGCTTCCTGCAGCAACCGCACCACCACTTCCGGCAGGGTCTTGCCCAGCAGTCGTTCGTTCAATGCGTGCTCGACCTGACGACGCGCCAACTCGGCCTTGGCGCTGCCTTCCTCGGCGTCGCGCGTGCGCTGTTCGAGCAGCTCACTGCGACGACGCTCATCGCCGGTAAAGGCCATGAAGTCGGCCAACAGCTCGGAGAAAATCGCCGGATCATCGACAAAGTCGTTAAGCAGACGCTGCACCACCTGCTCGATCTTCTGATACAGGCCGTCACGCTGCGCATCGTCCTGATCGACCCAGCCAAGGGCCGCAGAAGCGATTTCATTGAGCAGGCGGCGCGCCGGGTGGCTGCCACGGCTGAAGAAGGTCTTGTCCAGCACCGCAACCTTGAGCATCGGAATCTGCAGACGGCCAATCAGTGCCTTGAGCGAATCCGGCAGGGTGCGATCGTCGAGAATGAACTCGAACAGCATCGACACCAGGTTGATCACATCTTCATCCACCTCGCCAACCACTCGCGCCTTGCCGCTCTTGGCGCTGGCACGTTCGAGCAATCGTTCGAGCTGGTCGCGAAGATCGAAATCTTCGACACTGGCCTGGGCCGGGGCACGCTGCTGCATGTGCGAGAGCAGGCGCATCAGGTCATTGCTGGTAATCGGCAGGGCATCGGCCACCTGGGCGCGACGCGGCATGGCGGTGCCGCGTACCTGCAAGAGCAGATCCTGCAACGCACCGAACACTTCCTGCACGCCCTGATCGGCGCCTTCGAGCAAGGAAATGCCTTCCTCGCCGGACGACTGAACATAAGTGGAAGCTGCCGGGCGCTGCTGACGGCGCGGCGGTGCGGACTTCAGCTCAGGCAACACGCCCGCGCTGACCAGCGCCTGATTGGCCTCGGCGTAAAGCATGTCGCAGCTGCCGAGCACGTACTTTTCGAACAGCTTGAGGATGATCAGCTTGACCTTGATCTCCACACCCAGGCTACTGCAGGCGTCGAGGAAGTATTCGCTGAGCAGGGTGGGGCCGAGCGGGTTGCTCTTGTCGTCCAGCTTCTTGCTGATCACCGCATTGAGGCGCGTGGTGAGATGGCCCAACGCAACAGCGTCTCGGCTCATCACCTTGGCTACCATGGCGTCCAGCGCCACGGTTTCTTCCAGCTCGTCGTTCTGCACCAGGCTTAGGCTGTCGAAGGACACCGCATCCAGTGCTGGCTGCGGCTTGCCGATTTCGTACTGATTGAGATTGGCGAAAGACTCGAACACCTTCTGCAGGAAACCGCGCTCGATGCTCTTGCGCTTCAGACGCAGGTCACGCATGGCCTCGAAGAAAGCATTCTGCTCGGCATTGCTGGTCGCCCGATCCGCCATCTCGAAGAGGGTATCGTCAGCGTTGTCAAACAGGCTCTGCAGGTTCTGCTTGAGCTGTTGCGCGGCTTTGTCACGCACCTGAATAAGCGCCACGGGCAGTCTTCCTACCGGCGAAGTTGGCGATTGCTCAGCGGTCGCCTTGGTCAGGGGCACCACATTCGCGTCGGTCTTCATTCTAGTCTCCCGCAGACTGCCCGAACCCGGGCTTCCTGGTCTGCACAGCGTCAACCGAGCGTCGTCCGTAACGTCAAAGGCCTGGCGTCAATAATGAAAAAAGTAAAGCCATTATAGGGAGGCTGCGCGTCATACCAAGCCAATTTTTCCCACAGACATGACCCAGATCACAGATAGCTACACGCCACCTCCAGACGGTAGCCAATACACGACAGCCGTATCTCTACAGCCTAACGCTGACAGCCCTGTGACGCTGCCCCGCTGGTCGGGCCGCACAAGCCTTTTCTGACGCTGCACGCCGCAGCGAAATCCTTTGCCCTTCGATGGCTGCGAGCACACTCCAGCCCATTGCCCTGCCCCTGCCTGCCTCTATAATCGCCGCTCGTCTAAACCGGAGCCGATCATGCCCAACCTGACCCTCGCCGACCTCAGCAGCGAAATCGAAGCCAACGTCCGCCGCGCCCTGGCCGAAGACATTGGCAGCGGCGACATCACCGCCCAGCTGATACCGGCCGAGCGCCTGGCCAGCGCCCGCGTGATAACACGGGAAGAAGCAGTGATTTGCGGCACCGCCTGGGTCGATGCGGTATTTCGCCAGCTCGACCCGCGCGTCGCAGTGCACTGGCAGGTGCAGGATGGCGACAAGGTCAGCGCCGACCAGACCCTGTTCCACCTCGAAGGCCCGGCCCGCGCCCTGCTCAGCGGCGAGCGCAGCGCCCTGAACTTCCTGCAGACCCTGTCTGCAGTCGCCACCCGCTGCCGCCACTATGCCGACCTGGTTGAAGGCACCCAGGTAAAACTGCTGGACACTCGCAAGACCCTACCGGGCCTGCGCCTGGCCCAGAAGTACGCCGTAACCTGCGGTGGCTGCCACAACCACCGCATCGGCCTGTACGACGCCTTCCTTATAAAGGAAAACCACATCGCGGCCTGCGGCGGCATCGCCCAGGCAATTGCCGCCGCCCACCAGATCGCCCCGGGCAAGCCGGTGGAAGTGGAAGTGGAAAGCCTGGAAGAACTGCGCGAAGCGCTGGAAGCGGGAGCCGATATCGTTATGCTCGACGAGCTGTCACTGGACGACATGCGCGAAGCCGTAAGACTCACCGCCGGCCGCGCCAAACTCGAAGCCTCGGGCGGGATCAATGACAGCACCTTGCGCGTGATCGCAGAGACCGGCGTTGACTACATCTCGCTAGGGACGCTGACCAAGGATGTAAAGGCGGTGGATTTGTCGATGCGCCTGGCCTTGTAAGCCACCGACTCACTGTAGGAGCCGCGCCCCGCGGCGAATCGCGGCCTCAGCGAAATCGCGCTGAGCTACAAAAAGCTCGCCCCGGGGCGTAATGCTGTTCACTTAAGGTTGCACGCGATTGACTCCCCTCTCCCATTTATGGGAGAGGGGCTGGGGGAGAGGGCTGAAAACGCCGCAAAACTGCCAGTTTTCCCCTCTCCCTAACCCTCTCCCCGAAGGGGCGAGGGGACTGATCGCGTCCGACCATTTCTTAAATGAACAGCATTACGCCCCGGGGCGGGGCTCCTACAATTTTCAGGGCTGCTGAAGGCATCGCGCGGGATGAATTAGCGGAAGCGTAATCCGTCGTTACGCAGCCCACACCTGACACCAGAGTAAACCACCGACCCACTGTAGGAGCCGCGCCCCGCGGCGAATCGCAGCCTCACCGAAATCGAGCTGGATTACAAAAATTCGCCCCGGGGCGGGGCTCCTACAATTTCAGGGCCGATGAAGGCATCGCGCTGAGTGCAGCTATCTGCATCACCAGCAGCCTGGTGGCAAACGATGACGATGGAGGCAACTACGACGACTCCACCCTACACATCCGCCCTGCCGCGCTCATAAAAGGTCAACCCGACGCGAGCGATATGATCGAGCAGCGCCGGGTTATCGATACGATCCTTGAGAGAAAGATCGACCATCCAGGGCAGCAACAACTCGTCGATCTGGCTCTCCATGGCCAATAACTGCGCCAGTGAAAGCCCTTCCCCCTCAACCGTCAGATCGATATCCGACCCAACTCGATAATTACCTTTGGCACGTGAGCCATACAGAATGACTCGCTCGACCTGCGGACACGCGCGAAAAACAGCGCATAACTTCTCGACCGCATGCAGCGGCAACCCGAACCGACTCTCACCCGTCATAGTTCGCTGGCCAGCCCTTGCATCCGTTGCTGAAATTGCACGAAGAGATCCTGATAACGCGCCAGAATGCGCTCGGCGATCTCAATGGCGATGGATTCATTGTAGGTATGGGCCGTCTGATTACGGCTCTTGATCATCTCCATCCAACCTTCGCCATCGACGACCAGCCCCTGCTTGAACGCCGTACGAATCGCATCGCGAGACCCCGTAATAGCCGGATTGCCCTGATAAACAAAGTAATCTTTCATCAGATTCCAGGCCAGCTCGAAAACAAACTCGAATGCCTGGATCAGCCCCTGTCGCTCCAACTCGCTGAGCGGACGACTCTGCGCCAGCTCAACCGCCCGGGTCAGTTGCCCAAGGGCACGCTGATAGTTGCTCAGTCGCTGTAGCCAGCGGATATCTTGATCAGTCATAGCAAACCCTTGCTCTATGCCAGGAGTTGAACGCTGCACCATCATACCGGGCACCATTCGCAGCTGCGCCCTTTTTGATAGTTGTCACAGCGCTAAATGACGTATTCGCCTACGGCGATTTCATTTCACGAATCCGCCACACCGCGATCCCCCCACACAGAGACATTCGACACCTTCCAGATCAAGGAAAACCACATCGCCGCCCGCGGCGGCATCGCCCAGGCCATCAGCGCCGCCCACCAGATCGCCCCGGGCAAGCCGGTGGAAGTGGAAGTGGAAAGCCTGGAAGAACTGCGCGAAGCGCTGGACGCGGGGGCCGATATCGTCATGCTCGACGAACTGTCACTGGACGACATGCGCGAAGCCGTAAGACTCACCGCCGGCCGCGCCAAACTCGAAGCCTCGGGCGGGATCAATGACAGCACCTTGCGCGTGATCGCAGAGACGGGGGTGGATTACATCTCGCTAGGGACGCTGACCAAGGATGTAAAGGCGGTGGATTTGTCGATGCGCCTGGCGTTGTAAGCCACCGACTCACTGTAGGAGCCGCGCCCCGCGGCGAATCGCGACCTCAGCGAAATCGCACCGGATTACAAAAATTCGCCCCGGGGCGGGGCTCCTACAATTTCAGGGCTGCTGAAGGCATCGCGCGGGATGGATCAGCGAGCGTAATCCGCTGGACGCAGCCCACACCTGGCGCCAGAGTAAGCCACCGACCCACTGTAGGAGCCGCGCCCCGCGGCGAATCGCGGCCTCACCGAAATCGCACCGGATTACAAAAATTCGCCCCGGGGCGGGGCTCCTACAATTTCAGGGCTGCTGAAGGCATCGCGCGGGATGGATCAGCGAGCGTAATCCGCTGGACGCAGCCCACACCTGACACCAGAGTAAGCCACCGACTCACTGTAGGAGCCGCGCCCCGCGGCGAATCGCGGCATCAGCGAAATCGCGCTGGATTACCAAAATTCGCCCCGGGGCGGGGCTCCTACAATTTCAGTGCCGCTGAAGGCATCGCGCGGGATGGATCAGCGAGCGTAATCCGCTGGACGCAGCCCACACCTGGCACCTGAGTAAGCCACCGACCCACTGTAGGAGCCGCGCCCCGCGGCGAATCGCAGCCTCAGCGAAATCGCACCGGATTACCAAAATTCGCCCCGGGGCGGGGCTCCTACAATTTCAGGGCTGCTGATGGCATCGCGCGGGATGGATCAGCGAAGCGTAATCCGTCGTTACGCAGCCCACACCTGACACCAGAGTAAGCCACCGACCCACTGTAGGAGCCGCGCCTCGCGGCGAATCGCGGCCTCAGCGAAATCGCACTGGATTACAAAAATTCGCCCCGGGGCGGGGCTCCTACAATTTCAGGGCTGCTGATGGCATCGCGCGGGATGGATTAGCGAAGCGTAATCCGCTGGACGCAGCCCACACCTGACACCAGAGCAAGCCACCGACTCACTGTAGGAGCCGCGCCTCGCGGCGAATCGCGGCATCAGCGAAATCGCACCGGATTACAAAAATTCGCCCCGGGGCGGGGCTCCTACAATTTCAGGGCCGCTGATGGCATCGCGCGGGATGGATCAGCGAGCGTAATCCGCTGGACGCAGCCCACACCTGACACCAGAGTAAGCCACCGACCCACTGTAGGAGCCGCGCCTCGCGGCGAATCGCGGCCTCAGCGAAATCGCACCGGATTACCAAAATTCGCCCCGGGGCGGGGCTCCTACAATTTCAGGGCCGATGAAGGCATCGCGCGGGATGTATCAGCGAGCGTAATCCGCTGGACGCAGCCCACACCTGGCGCCAGAGTAAGCCACCGACCCACTGTAGGAGCCGCGCCCCGCGGCGAATCGCGGCCTCAGCGAAATCGCGCTGGATTACCAAAATTCGCCCCGGGGCGGGGCTCCTACAATTTCAGGGCTGCTGAAGGCATCGCGCGGGATGGATTAGCGAGCGTAATCCGCTGGACGCAGCCCACACCTGACACCAGAGTAAGCCACCGACCCACTGTAGGAGCCGCGCCTCGCGGCGAATCGCAGCCTCAGCGAAATCGCGCTGGATTACAAACAATTCGCCCCAGGGCGGGGCTCCTACAATTTCAGTGCCGCTGAAGGCATCGCGCGGGATGGATCAGCGAGCGTAATCCGCTGGACGCAGCCCACACCTGACACCAGAGTAAACCACCGACCCACTGTAGGAGCCGCGCCCCGCGGCGAATCGCAGCCTCAGCGAAATCGCGCTGGATTACCAAAATTCGCCCCGGGGCGGGGCTCCTACAATTTCAGGGCTGCTGATGGCATCGCGCGGGATGGATCAGCGAGCGTAATCCGCTGGACGCAGCCCACACCTGACACCAGAGTAAGCCACCGACCCACTGTAGGAGCCGCGCCTCGCGGCGAATCGCAGCCTCAGCGAAATCGCACCGGATTACCAAAATTCGCCCCGGGGCGGGGCTCCTACAATTTCAGGGCTGCTGAAGGCATCGCGCGGGATGGATCAGCGAGCGTAATCCGCTGGACGCAGCCCACACCTGACACCAGAGTAAGCCACCGACTCACTGTAGGAGCCGCGCCCCGCGGCGAATCGCGGCCTCAGCGAAATCGCACCGGATTACCAAAATTCGCCCCAGGGCGGGGCTCCTACAATTTCAGTGCCGCTGAAGGCATCGCGCGGGATGTATCAGCGAGCGTAATCCGCTGGACGCAGCCCACACCTGGCACCTGAGTAAGCCACCGACCCACTGTAGGAGCCGCGCCTCGCGGCGAATCGCAGCCTCACCGAAATCTCACTGGATTACAAAAATTCGCCCCGGGGCGGGGCTCCTACAATTTTCAGGGCTGCTGAAGGCATCGCGCGGGATAGATTAGCGAGCGTAATCCGTCGTTACGCAGCCCACACCTGACACCAGAGTAAGCCACCGACCCACTGTAGGAGCCGCGCCCCGCGGCGAATCGCAGCCTCAGCGAAATCGCACCGGATTACCAAAATCGCCCCGGGGCGGGGCTCCTACAATTTCAGGGCCGATGAAGGCATTGCGCGGGATGGATCAGCGAAGCGTAATCCGTCGTTACGCAGCCCACACCTGACACCAGAGACAAATCACCTCAAGCCATCTCGTGGAGCTCAAGCCAACCCACAAAACTGGAGGAAACCACGGCTAGCACCAACGATTGCGAACAGGCACGCCGGAGAATAGACTAACCAAGTTAGCTAACCAGGTGCTCCACCATGAAAACCGAGACCCCCACCAACAGCCCGAAAATGGTCAATATTCACGACGCCAAGACGCACCTGTCACAACTGATTCTCGATGCCAGCCAAGGCAGCCCGTTTATCATCGCAAAGGCAGGCAAGCCGATGGTGAAGGTCATCTCGATCAACCAGGAAAGCAAACCTCGCACCGGGATGCTGACTGGCGTTTTCAATGTGCCAGACGACATTGACACACCGTTTCAGAATGAAATCGAGTCGATGTTCGGCGCATGAAACTGCTGCTCGACACTCATATTTTGCTCTGGGCCTGCGCTACCCCCACCTCACTGCCAACCGACGCGGCCAATCTGATCAACGACCGCGACAACGAACTGCTCTTCAGCGCTGCGAGCATCTGGGAGGTTGGCATCAAGCATGCCATGGGCAAGGCCCACTTCCACTTTGACCCGGCAGTACTCAGAAGAGCACTGCTCGATGCAGACTATCAAGAGCTGGCAATGACCGGGCAGCACAGCATTGCAGCCGCCGCCCTTCCACCTATACATAACGACCCATTTGATCGAATGCTGATTGCTCAGGCCACCACTGAAGGCTTTATATTGGTCACAAGCGATCTGGCCATAGCGAAGTACGCGGGTCCAATCAGGCACGTCAAGTAAGGACGCTTCAGAACAGACCACGCACGCCATAAGCGGAAGCAGGGGAAATCGCGGCCTGTCCCTGGGCCCTATAAATCCCAGCTTGTTACACCGGAACTGGACTTCTGCATAGCAAGGCGCCCCCAGCCTTCACACGTCAAGGCAGCCACCACCCAGTAGGAGCCGCGCCTCGCGGCGAATCGATAGCAGGCTCACCACGAAACCAGCCGCCCACCTGTGCGGATATGACAACGTTTTTCTGAGGAAAAAACCTCAATCCTCCCGCGAATCCTTCAACAGAATGCTCTTGGAATAATCGAGAAATTCATCCAGGTGCCGGGTAATGACCGCCACGGTAATCGGTAGCTGCAGCGCTTGGTATTCATGAACGGCAATATTGCGATAGCCCACCATTCGCTTCAGCGCTTCGGCCAGGCTATTGTCGACCCAGCCGCCTGCGGCGAGCAGCGCAAACACATCGCGCGCACTCTGCGGAATACCGAGACGCTCGCGCCGAATCAAATGCTGCCCCATATCCAGGGCCGCCTCGCAAGCGCGCTGGATATTCAGAATGGCCGCATCCTGCCGAGTAAAGTCCTCTGCAAAACTCGCCGGGTCGCGCTCATACTCCTCACGCGCACGCCTGACGCCACGCTCGATGCTTGCGGCCTTGTTCAACAACACATCATCGGCCATACACCCGCCCATCTCGCTCGATATCCCGCAACAGAGGCGCCCTGGCCCGATCCAGCTCAAGCTTCTCGCTCAACACCGCGCACTCGAACAGACCGGCCTCATTCCCTAGCGCAGCCCACCAGCGCTCACCTTTAGTCAGCACCTGCTGCTGCATCACGGTAGAGGCCCTGCGCAAATCCAACAGATCGACGGGACAACCTGCAATATCGGCAGCCTCGCTGGCAAGCTCCCAGAGCACCAGTGGATCAACATAACCTTTTACCAATACAGCCAAATCGAGATCACTTCCTTCGCCTGCCGTACCCTGGACACGACTGCCAAAGGCATAGATAGCCAGCAAACCATCCAGTCGCGAGCGCAGTAACTCGACCAGCACGACCTTATTCATAGCCAACCTCCGCATACACGCTTAGAAGTGTATCCCAACCGCTATAGCACCAAACAATGCCGAACCTACCGCCATGTAGACGACCGCTGCATGGCGGCAGGAAATAGAGCCAGGCCGGATGCCTGCAGGGCGGATTAGCCCCAGCCCCAAAAGCCGAACGCTCCATTCCAGGCGTCACGCAGATACTTCGGCAAACATCGTGGCCTGTAGCAAACGACTGATTAGACTTCGCCAATCTATCCTGAAAGCAGTCTTCGCCAAGCCGGTACCGAGCACACTTGAGTGGTCCCGCATTGAATCGCTATTTGTAGCGGCCGGCGCCAGAGCTATCGAGGGCAATGGCTCACGCGTACGCTTCGAACTGAATGGCGTGGTTGGCACCTTTCACCGCCCCCATCACGACAAGGAAGCCAAGCCGTATCAGGTTCGCGATGCACGGGCCTTCCTTGAACAAGCAGGAGTTACCCCATGAATGCGCATGCAATGACTTACAAGGGCTATGCAGCCCGCATCGAGTACAGCGACGAAGACGGCCTTTTCGTTGGTCACATCGCCGGCATTCGCGACGTGGTGGGTTTTCATTTTCATGGTGAGTCCGTTCAGGAACTTCGCACGGCATTCGAAGAAGCAGTGAACGACTACCTCGACACCTGCGCTCAACTGGATCGCCCGCCGCAAAAAACCTACTCCGGCAAGCTCAGCCTACGCCTGGGGCCAGAGCTGCACGCCACGGTCGCGGTAAAAGCGGAACTGGAGCACAAGAGCATCAACCAGTGGGTTGCCGACGTGCTGAGCCGCGAGGCACATGCGTAGGCCATAACCGTAGGGCGCATTAGCCGCAGGCGTAATGCGCCGAACGATGCAGAGACCTACCCCTACCCATCCCCCGGCACCTCAAGCCCGATATCACCCGCCCAATCCGCCGGGTAAAGCCCCATCATCACATCACGGTGAAAGCTCGAATGGGGCCAGTCCGCCACCCGCCCCACCAGCCCGTGTTTGCAAGGGTTGATGTAGACATAATCTATATGCCGGCGAAAGTCCTCGTCATCACGCAGTTGATGCTCCCAGTAGCGCCGCTGCCAGATTCCCCGTTCGCCGCGACGCAAACGCGTCAGCGAACGGTATTCATCGGAGGGCAACCCTCGGCAGAAAAACGTCTTGATCAGCCGCCAGCGCAACGGGTAATCCGCATCACCAGGCGGCAACGTCCATACGCAATGCATGTGTTCGGGCAGCACCACCCACGCATCGATAGTGAACGGATAATCGCGATGCACGCGCCGCACCGCATCACGCAACAGCTCGACATGCCGCAGCAACAGATCATTGCGGCGGCGTTGCAGCAGATTCACGGTAAAGAACCAGCTCGCCCCCGGCGCGAAAGCACGGCGATAGTTCGGCATCCTTGCCCCTCCAGAAACACCAAAAGGTCAAGCCTAGACGGCCACGGAAATAGCTCAAGCCCCGGCAACATCAGGTAACCCGTAGGGCGCATTAGCCGCAGGCGTAATGCGCCGAACGAGAGCCGCACACCACAAACTCCAGAGAGCAAAACACCCCGCGCAAGGTAGGGCGTTCAGTGTTGCAATGGATATCGTGATTCGCGGTGAACGACGGATTACGCTTCGCTAATCCATCCTACGGAGTTGATCCGCCTTACCGGGTTCAAGCCCCGGCAACATCAGGTAAACCGTAGGGCGCATTAGCCACAGGCGTAATGCGCCGAACGAGAGCCGCACACCACAAATTCCAGAGAGCAAAACACCCCGCGCAAGGTAGGGCGTTCAGTGTTGCAATGGATATCGTGGTTCGCGGTGAACGACGGATTACGCTTCGCTAATCCATCCTACGGAGTTGATCCGCCTTACCGGGTTTGCCCCTCCAGAAACACCAAAAGGTCAAGCCTAGACGGCCACGGAAATAGCTCAAGCCCCGGCAACATCAGGTAAACCGTAGGGCGCATTAGCCGCAGGCGTAATGCGCCGAACGAGAGCCGCACACCACAAAATCCAGAGAGCAAAACACCCCGCGCAAGGTAGGGCGTTCAGTGTTGCAATGGATATCGTGATTCGCGGTGAACGACGGATTACGCTTCGCTAATCCATCCTACGGAGTTGATCCGCCTTACCGGGTTTGCCGGGTGTGTAGAGGACTTTCACCTCCAAATCGTCCGACTCACCACCACAGTGAGCCGAACAGCGCCAGTCACGGCACTACGCGCCATGCCTGGCGCACAACAAAAACGCCCCGCACAGCGGGGCGTCATAATATACCGTCAAACTTACGGGGTAGGGGCCTAGTCACACTTACTAGCGTACTGCGCAGGAACACTAGTTGCGCAAGACCACAGACCGGTGGCGCGAGTATAAGTGTAATCAACAGTATCGCCTGCGAGATTCGCATTCACACCAGTAGCAGCGAAGGTATAGCGCAGCATGTAGGTTGCATCAGTACCGTTGTATCCGGGAGCTGTGATGGCGCCATATTCGCCGGTCAGTTGCAGGCCGAGGGCGTTGCTGGCTGCAGTTGCGGCACCAGTCGATGCAGCAAACGCTACTCCTTGATCAATGCGCTCCTGAACAGCAGTACGAGCACCACCCAGCAGAGCATGCGACTCAGAGAACTGGCTGCGAGCGATGTAATTCTGATACTGAGGGATGGCGATAGCAGCCAGGATACCGATGATGGCAACCACGATCATCAGTTCAATCAGGGTGAAACCCTTTTGCAGTTGAGCTTTCATTCTTCTCTCCTAAAAATGGACAGGTCCAGCGACCTGAGCAGGACAATGCAGCCGGCGTGCCAACTTTTCGAACCAGGCCAGACGGCACTATTCAGCAGACCTATCACAGCTCGCAACATCGTCAATGGACACTAACTGACCTTTTTCGTCACCTGACAAAACGCGGTTTGGCAGGCGCCAGCATCTAGGCTATAAGGCAGGCATTGTGTGTGGAGCCCCCGATGAACGAAAGCGTATCTCTCTCCGGCCTGGCCAAGCAGATGGTGCTGGCCGAGCTTCTGGACGAAAAAGCCGCTCAACAGGCGCAACTGCAGGCCCAGCGCAACAAGCTGTCGCTGGTGACCTACCTGGTGCAGAACAAGCTGGTAAAGAGCCGCGCCCTGGCCGAACTGGCCTCGGAGCAATTCGGCGTTTCCTTTCTCGACCTCAACACCCTCGACAAGGAAGGTCAGCCACGTGACCTGATCAGCGAAAAACTGGTTCGTCAGCATCGCGTGTTGCCACTTTGGCGTCGCGGCAACAAGCTGTTCGTCGGCCTTTCCGACCCGTCCAACCACCAGGCTGTCACCGACGTACAGTTCAGTACCGGCCTGACCACAGAAGCCATTCTGGTCGAGGACGACAAACTCGGTGATGCCATCGAAAAGTTCTTCGACTCGGCCAATAGCAGCATGGACGAGCTGGCCGATGTCGACCTGGACGGCCTGGATGTTCAGGCAGTGGATGACGACAAGCAGATAAATGACGGCAACGCCGATGCTGACGATGCGCCCGTAGTGCGCTTCGTCAACAAGATGCTTTTGGATGCCATCAAGGGCGGCTCATCGGACCTGCACTTCGAGCCTTACGAAAAAGCCTATCGAGTGCGCTTTCGTACCGACGGTATCCTCCATGAGGTCGCTCGCCCGCCCATCCAGCTGGCGCCGCGAATTGCCGCCCGCCTCAAGGTGATGGCCGCGCTGGATATCTCCGAACGGCGCAAGCCGCAGGACGGTCGGATCAAGATGAAAATCTCCAAGACCAAGGCCATCGATTTTCGGGTCAACACCCTACCCACGCTGTGGGGCGAGAAGATCGTGATGCGAATTCTCGACCCTACCAGCGCGCAGATGGGCATCGACGCCCTGGGCTATGAGGAAGAGCAGAAAGAACTCTATATGGCTGCCCTCAAGCAACCACAGGGCATGATTCTGGTCACCGGCCCCACTGGCTCGGGCAAAACCGTATCGCTGTACACCGGCCTGAACATCCTCAATACGCCTGATGTGAATATTTCCACAGCCGAAGACCCGGTAGAGATCAACCTGGAGGGTATCAACCAGGTCAACGTGAATCCCAAGCAGGGCATGGATTTTACCCAGGCGCTGCGCGCCTTTCTGCGCCAAGACCCGGATATCATCATGGTGGGTGAGATCCGCGATCTGGACACCGCGTCCATTGCAGTCAAGGCCGCACAGACCGGGCATATGGTGATGTCCACCCTGCACACCAACAGCGCCGCGGAAACCCTGACCCGCTTGCGCAATATGGGCGTACCCTCCTTCAACATCGCCACCTCGGTCAACCTGATCATCGCCCAGCGCCTGGCACGCAAGCTGTGCAATAGCTGCAAGAAGGAAGTGGACGTACCGCGCGAGACGCTACTGGCCGAAGGCTTCCCCGAGGACAAGATCGGCAGCTTCAAGATTTATGGCCCGGTGGGCTGTGAAAACTGCAAGGGCGGTTACAAAGGGCGTGTCGGTATTTATGAAGTGGTTAAAAACACGCCCAACCTGCAGCGGATTATCATGGAGGAAGGCAACTCCATCGATATTGCCGCGCAGATGCGTAAAGACGGCTTTAATGACCTACGCACCTCCGCTTTGCTCAAGGCCATGCAAGGGGTCACCAGCCTTGAGGAAGTCAACCGCGTAACCAAGGATTAACCATGGCGGAAAAAGCTCTAAAAACCAGTGTGTTCACCTGGGAAGGCAAGAACAAAAGCGGTGCCGTCGTCAAGGGGGAGCTCAGCGGGCAGAACCCGTCCTTGGTCAAGGCGCAACTGCGCAAACAGGGGATCAATCCGACCAAAGTACGCAAAAAGGGGGTGTCGCTCTTCAGCGCAGGCAAGAAGATCAAACCCATGGATATCGCCCTGTTTACCCGGCAGATGGCGACCATGATGAAAGCTGGCGTGCCACTGCTGCAGTCCTTCGACATCATCTCAGAGGGCTTCGACAACCCCAACATGCGCAAGCTGGTCGACGAGGTGAAGCAGGAGGTGGCTGCTGGTAACAGTTTTGCCGCCTCGCTGCGCAAGAAACCACAGTACTTCGATGAACTGTATTGCAACCTGGTTGAGTCTGGCGAACAGGCCGGCGCGCTGGAGAATCTGCTGGACCGAATCGCCACCTACAAAGAAAAGACCGAAGCGCTGAAGGCCAAGATCAAGAAGGCGATGAACTATCCAATCGCTGTTGTGGTGGTCGCCATCATCGTCTCAGCCATTTTGCTCATTAAAGTTGTACCGCAATTCGAGGAAGTTTTCGCCAACTTCGGCGCTGAACTACCTGCCTTTACGCTGATGGTAATAGGCATATCGCAATTTCTTCAGGAGTGGTGGTTCATTTTTCTGATTGCAATCATCGCCGCTGCCTTTGCATTCAAAGAAGCGATGAAGCGCTCGCAGAAACTGCGCGACTCGGTTGACCGTGGCGTACTGAAACTGCCAATCGTCGGCGACATTCTTTACAAATCTGCGGTAGCCCGCTTCGCACGCACACTATCAACGACTTTTGCCGCTGGCGTGCCACTGGTCGATGCGCTGGATTCGGTCTCCGGCGCCACCGGTAATGTGGTGTTCAAGAATGCGACCAACAAGATCAAAGCAGATGTATCTACCGGCATGCAGCTTAACTTCTCAATGCGCACCACCGGCACCTTCCCCTCCATGGCCGTGCAGATGACCGCTATTGGCGAAGAGTCTGGCTCGCTGGATGAGATGCTCGATAAGGTAGCGAGCTTCTATGAAGCAGAAGTGGACAACATGGTTGACGGCCTGACCAGCCTGATGGAGCCCATCATCATGTCCGTGCTGGGCGTTCTGGTCGGTGGCCTGATCATTGCGATGTACCTTCCAATCTTCCAGCTGGGCGCCGTAGTCTAAATGCTCGTAATCGACTTCCTGGCCAGCCATGCGCTGGCCTTTGTTTTGTGTGCTCTGCTACTGGGCCTGCTGATTGGCAGCTTCCTCAATGTAGTGATCTATCGACTACCCGTGATGCTGCAACGCGACTGGCAGAACCAGGCGCGCGAGGTGCTGGAATTGCCGTCGGCACCAACCGCTCAGACCTTCAACCTGATCCTGCCCAATTCCTGCTGCCCGCAATGCGGCCATGAGATTCGCCCCTGGGAGAACATCCCGGTCATCAGCTATTTGTTCCTGCGCGGCAAGTGTTCGAACTGCAAGACGCCGATCAGCAAGCGCTACCCCATCGTCGAACTAACCTGCGGGCTACTTTCCGCTTACGTCGCCTGGCACTTCGGCTTTACCTGGCAGGCCGGGGCGATGCTGGTGCTGGCCTGGGGGCTGCTGGCGATGAGCCTGATCGATGCCGATCACCAGATTCTGCCGGATGTGCTGGTGCTGCCGTTGCTCTGGCTGGGCTTGATCGTCAATTACTTCGGGCTTTTCACCAGCCTGGAGGATGCCCTGTGGGGGGCGATTGCCGGTTACCTGAGCTTGTGGTCGGTGTACTGGCTGTTCAAGCTGATCACCGGCAAGGAAGGCATGGGTTATGGCGACTTCAAGCTGCTGGCCATGCTCGGCGCCTGGGGTGGCTGGCAGATTCTGCCGCTGACCATTCTGCTGTCGTCGCTGGTCGGGGCGGTGCTCGGGGTCATTATGCTGCGTATGCGTGGCAGCGATTCCGGCACGCCGATTCCATTCGGCCCTTATCTGGCGATTGCCGGGTGGATCGCCCTGCTGTGGGGCGATGTGATTACCAGCAGTTATCTGAAGTTCGCTGGGTTTTGACGCGCAGCGGCGCGCCGTCTCGCGTGTTCGCGACGGGGCGCCGCTCCTACAGCCTATAACCCGGGGATTGCCGATAAATCGTAACCGTCCGGCCAACACACCTCCCCGGTTCTTCCAGCTAGCGGCATGGTGTCCACCTGTTTTTGGTGGACACCATTTCAAGCCCCTTACGGAGGATCTCCCGTGCCAGGCCAACGCCGCTCCTATCCCAAATCCTTCAAGGCTCAGGTCGTCGATGAGTGTACCTAGCCCGGTGCCTCGGTTGCCGGTGTGGCCTTGAGTAAGCGAACGGGCATTACACCTTGCCGACGGATACCCAGTTGTGCGGCAGCAGCTCGGCCAGAGCGCTGGCCTTCTGCGTCGGCAGTCGCGTTAGCACATCCTTGAGATAGGCATACGGATCATGCCCATTCATCCGCGCCGACTGGATCAGGCTCATGATTGCCGCCGCCCGTTTGCCGCTGCGTAGCGACCCGGCAAACAGCCAATTGGAGCGACCTAGAGCCCACGGGCGGATCTGGTTCTCGACTTGGTTGTTGTCGATGGGCACAGCGCCATCGTCCAGGTAGCGCGTCAGCGCTATCCAGCGTTTGAGGCTGTAATCCAAAGCTTTCGCCGTGGCTGAGCCGTTGGGCACAAGATCACGCTGGGCCAGCATCCAGTCATGTAGTGCGTCGAGGAGCGGTGAAGCCTTTTCCTGCCGTATTCGCCAGCGTTCTTCATTGCTCATGTCGCGCACTTGGCGTTCGACTTCGTACAGCCCAGCGATAGAGTGCAGCGCCTGTTCGGCCAGTTGGCTTTTGTTCGCCGCGTGCAGATCGAAGAACTTGCGCCGGGCGTGAGCCATGCAGCCGATTTCGGTGATGCCTTGCACGAAGCTGGCCTTGTAGCCAGCGAAGTCGTCGCAGACCAGCTTGCCATTCCACTGGCCAAGAAAATTGCGCGCATGCTCGCCGGCACGGCTGGGGCTGAAGTCGTAGACCACGGCCTTCAGATCGGCGAAGGGCGTGGTGCTGTAGGCCCAGACGTAGGCACGGTGGGTCTTCTTCTCGCCGGGCGCGAGCATCGAAACCGGGGTTTCGTCGGCATGGATCACGCGCTGGGCAAGCACCGCTTCGCGCAGCGCATCGACCAGGGGCTGGAGCTGCACGCCGGTTTGCCCGACCCACTGCGCCAGTGTCGAACGAGCGATGGCCAGGCCGGCACGGCCAAAGATCTTCTCCTGCCGGTACAGCGGTAGGTGGTCGGCGAACTTGGTCACCATCACGTGAGCCAGCAGGCCGGCGGTAGGGATCCCCTTGTCGATCACCTGGGCCGGCACGGGCGCCTGGATCAGCGTTTCGCATTGGCGGCAGGCCCATTTCCCACGCACGTGCTGTTCGACGGTGAACACGCCCGGCGTGTAGTCGAGCTTTTCGCTGACGTCTTCGCCGACGCGCTGAAGCTGGCAACCGCAGGCGCACTGGGTGTTCTCCGGCTCGTGACGGATCACGGTGCGCGGAAATTGCGGTGGCAGCGGTGTGCGCTTGGGTTGTTGGCGTGGTTCGGCTGGGGTAACCGGAGGATTGACGGCTTTCAGCTCGGCCTCGGTGGCGGCGATGTCGGTGTCGAGCAGGTCATCAAGCAGGCTGCCCTGATCAGGGCTTAGCTGCTCGCTGCTCTTGGCGAACTTGTGCCGTTTGAACCATGCGATTTCGTGGGTGAGCTGCTCGATGACTGTTTGATCGCGGTGGATCTTTTTGCCCATCGCAGCGACTTGCGTGAGCAACTGCGCGGCCAGTGTGCGCAGCTGGTCAGGTGTCAGTTGGTCGAGATTGGGCGAGGAAGTCATGCCGCTGATTGTGCCAGAGCAGGCGGTCAGCGGAGATAAACCGATGGGCTAATGGCAGGTGCTACAGCACTGTGATCGTGCCGGCTGCGCCGACTCGCTGCCAGGGCAACCCCAGTACCAAAGCCTGAAGTTGCTCGGTGTCGAGTTCGACTTCCGAGCCGTGCCGGATGCCTGGCCAATGAAACTTGCCCTGGTGCAAGCGCCGCGCGGCGAGCCAGATACCCACGCCGTCATGCACCAGAACTTTCATGCGGTTGGCGCGGCGATTGGCGAACAGATAGGCGCAGTGCGGCTTCGCCGCACCGAACACCGCCACCACGCGGGCCAACGCGGTTTCAGTACCCGCACGCATATCCATCGGCTCGGTGGCGAGCCAGATACTATCCACGCGGATCACTGGGCGAGCCCACGGACAAAGCGGGCGCAACCTTCAGGATCGGAGGCTGGCCATTTCACCGTGATCGATTGCGCACCCAGCGGCAGCTCGATAATCACCGCTGCTTCAGCTGGTCGTTTGGGCGTAACCCTCACAGGAACGAACGCCGGCAACGCCGCTGGCAGTTGATCCCGATAAAGCGGTAGCCACTTGCGAATGACGTTGGCGTTGATGCCATGGCGTATGGCCACGCTGGAGACGGTCGCACCAGGTTGCAGGCACTCCTGAACAACCTGGGCCTTGAACGGTTTGGGGTAAGAGCTTCGTTGGCGCATGGAAATCCCGGCGATAAGGGCTATCGCGTCCGCTTAAAAATACGCGGACACCATCGCCCTTAATGCGGGATTGCGGAAGGTGACTTGGCTGGACGCTTACAATGGTCTAAAGCCAGCATGGACAGCAGCGCCCAATACAGGCATCTTGCTGGCTTATTTTTTGTTACAATTCCAAAGGTCAGAATGCCATTTTGGCAGTTGAAACCTCTGGCTCCTCATGAAAATAAGCATAAGAAGAGCAAAAAATGCCCCTTGATAGCGCGAACGATATTCCACAGCAGGCCTTCCAGCATTGGTGGCAACGACAAGGCGACTGGGTCGAACCCCCAAACGCACGGCGCGGCGGCGAAAGCGGCGTGCAGCGCTTGCTCGATCACAGTGGCGTGCTCTACGCCAAACGCCAGATCGGCCATATCTACCGTAGCCTGCTGCACCCTGGAGGTCGCCCGACGGTATTACGCGAACGCAATGCACTGCAGGCTCTCTATGCGCTCGGCGTCTCCGTGCCACATCTCGTC
This sequence comes from Pseudomonas sp. GD03919, assembly GCF_029814935.1. Lineage (NCBI taxonomy): Bacteria > Pseudomonadati > Pseudomonadota > Gammaproteobacteria > Pseudomonadales > Pseudomonadaceae > Pseudomonas > Pseudomonas sp. GD03919. The sequence goes on along the minus strand of NZ_CP104582.1, from coordinate 871,760 downwards.
TACTGCGGCGTGGAGCATGATCCGCAACAGGGCTGGCGCGGGCTGCTGGTAACCGAAGCCCTGCAGGGCTTCGAGGATATCGAACACTGGTATGCCCAGGGTGGACGCCAGCTCTGCGGTGAGGCGGCGCATGCCAGGCTACTACAGAAAATCGGCGCAACCCTGGCGCGTATGCACCGGGGGCGCTGGCAGCATGGCTGTCTGTATGCCAAGCACATCTTCGTCAAGCTGAGCGATGGTGAACCCCAGGTAGCCCTGCTCGATCTGGAGAAAAGCCGTCGGCGCTGGAGTAGCCGGCGCGCAGCCCGCCACGACTTGCGCCAACTACGTCGGCACAGCCCGTGGAGCGATAGCGACTGGGCACAGATACTGACGGGCTATGCACACATATTCCCCGGCGGCCCGGGCAAGCTCTGAAACGTACACAGGCATCTGCGGCGCTCGGCTCATCAAAGCGTAACCATTCGTCAGGAAACTCTTGAGCTTGATCCGCTTCGACTAGGGTTATCCAAACACGTCGCCAGCACTTTCAAAGGCTTAGCAAGATGAAACTAGAAATCGCTAGAGGTTTATTCCTCGTCGCAGCCTTGGGCCTGACAGCTGTCGCTGCAGCCGCCTGGGAGCAGCCCGGCCCACGGGTACTGGAGAGCCGTAATTGCGGCATGACGCCCTGCCCCATCGTGCCGATACGTAAACAGGCACAACCCGAAATAGAGCCTGACGCCAACCTGCTGCTGTTCATGCTCGGCCTGCGCACGGCCATGAAAGGCGAGCAATAAGGTACTGCCTGGCCCGGACTGTGCTCCGGGCCGAAAAAGGGCTCAGGAACTCGTCAATTGATCGTCTCCATGCTCCGGCCGAAGCGACAAGCGCCCCCACCCAGAGCGCGGGTGCGATCGAATACGCCAGCAACGAAAAGGCCGGTCTTGCGACCGGCCTTTGGTTTACTGCTTGCGCTCACTCAACCATTGCTGGGGAAGGCGAACTGCGCCGCTTCGTGGCTCTTGCGTGCCGGCCAGCGTTGGGTAATGGCCTTCTTGCGGGTGTAAAAGCGCACACCATCCGGACCATAGGCATGCAGGTCGCCGAACAGCGAACGCTTCCAGCCGCCGAAGCTGTGGTAAGCCACCGGTACCGGCAGCGGCACGTTGACGCCGACCATGCCCACTTCGATCTCGTCGCAGAACAGGCGCGCAGCTTCACCGTCACGGGTGAAGATGCAGGTGCCGTTGCCGTACTCGTGATCGTTGATCAGTTGCATGGCTTCTTCCAGGCTGCCGACGCGGACGATGCACAGCACCGGGCCGAAGATTTCGTCGGTGTAGATGGTCATCTCCGGGGTCACCTGGTCGAACAGGGTGCCACCGACGAAATAGCCGTTCTCGTTGCCTGGCACGACCAGGTTACGACCGTCGACCACCAGCTTGGCGCCCTGTTCGACCCCGGCGTCGATGTAGCCCTTGACCTTGTCACGCGCAGCGGCGGTGACCAGCGGGCCCATGTCCAGGCCGCAGGAAGTGCCGGCACCGATTTTCAGCGCCTGGATCTGCGGGACGATCTTCTCGACCAGCGCATCGGCGATCTGGTCACCCACGCACACGGCCACGGAGATGGCCATGCAGCGCTCGCCGCAGGAGCCGTAGGCCGCGCCCATCAGCGCGCTGACAGCATTGTCCAGATCGGCATCGGGCATCAGCACGGCGTGGTTCTTGGCGCCGCCCAGGGCCTGCACGCGTTTGCCGCGCTTGGTGCCTTCGCTATAGATGTATTCGGCGATCGGGGTCGAGCCGACGAAGCTCAGGGCTTTGACCTCAGGCGCTTCGATCAGGCCGTCGACCGAATCCTTGTCGCCGTTGACCACGTTGAGCACACCCTTGGGCAGGCCGGCCTGGTTCAGCAGCTCGGCGATGAACAGGGCGGAGCTCGGGTCACGCTCGGACGGCTTCAAGATGAAGCAGTTGCCGCAGACGATGGCCAGCGGGTACATCCACAGCGGCACCATGGCCGGGAAGTTGAACGGGGTAATGCCTGCCACGACACCAATGGGTTGTAGATCGGTCCAGGCGTCGATGTTCGGGCCGACGTTGCGGCTGTATTCGCCCTTGAGGAGTTCCGGGGCGGCGCAGGCGAACTCGACGTTCTCGATGCCGCGCTTGAGTTCGCCGACGGCGTCTTCGAGGGTCTTGCCGTGCTCGGCGCTGATCAGCGCGGCGATTTCGTTCTCGTGCTGCTCCAGCAGTTGCTTGAAGCGGAACATGATCTGCGCGCGCTTGGCCGGCGGGGTGTTGCGCCAGGCCGGGAAAGCCGCCTTGGCGGCGTCGATGGCCAGTTGCAGGGTGGCGCGATCAGCCAGGCCGACGGCGCTGGTGGAGTCGCCGGTGGACGGGTTGTATACCGGGGCACTGCGACCGTTGCCGGCAACGCGTTCGCCGTTGATCAGGTGCGGGATGTGGCTCATGGGGTTCTCCAAGGTCAGGTTGGTGGGAGGGGCTTCAGCCGCAACTAAATGAGCGTCGCAGCTAAAGCCCCTCCCACAGGAATCAGTCGAGTTTGTTCAGTACATCGCCAACGGCATTGAAGACTCGGTCGAGGTCTTCGATCTTGGCATTGAAGGTTGGGCCGAACTGCAGGGTATCGCCACCGAAGCGCACGTAGAAGCCGGCCTTCCACAGGGCCATGCCGGCCTCGAACGGACGGATCACCGCGTCACCGTCACGCGGGGCGATCTGCAGGGCGCCGGCCAGGCCGCAGTTGCGGATATCGACGATGTGCTTGGTGCCCTTCAGGCCATGCAGGGCCGCTTCGAACTTCGGCGCCAGCTCGGCGGACTGCTGGATCAGGTTCTCGCGTTTGAGCAGCTCCAGCGTGGCCAGACCAGCGGCACAGGCCACCGGATGCGCCGAGTAGGTGTAGCCGTGGGTGAACTCGATCATGTGCTCCGGCGACGGCTGCTGCATGAAGGTGTTGTAGATCTCGCTGGAGGCGATCACCGCGCCCAGCGGGATGGCGCCGTTGGTGATCTGCTTAGCGACGTTCATCAGGTCCGGGGTCACGCCGAAGAACTCCGCACCGCTCCACTTGCCCATGCGGCCGAAGCCGGTGATCACTTCGTCGAAGATCAGCAGGATATTGTGCTGGGTGCAGATCTCGCGCAGTCGCTGTAGGTAGCCCACCGGCGGCACGAGGGCGCCAGCGGAACCGGACATCGGCTCGACGATCACCGCAGCAATGTTGGAGGCGTCGTGCAGTTCGATCAGCTTGAGCAGTTCGTTAGCCAGCTCGACACCGCCGGTTTCGGCCATGCCACGGGTGAAAGCCAGGTGCGGCTGCAGGGTGTGCGGCAGGTGGTCGGCGTCCATGAACTGGCCGTACATCTTGCGGTTGCCGCCGATGCCGCCGAGCGAGGTGCCGGCGATGTTGACGCCGTGGTAACCACGGGCACGGCCAATGAACTTGGTCTTGGCCGGCTGGCCTTTCAGGCGCCAGTAGGCCTTGGCCATCTTCACCGCGGTGTCGGCGCACTCGGAGCCGGAGCCGGTGAAGAACACGTGGTTGAGCTCGCCCGGCATCAGGTCGGCGACCTGTTCGGCCAGCTTGAACGACAGCGCATGGCCGAACTGGAAGCCCGGCGAATAGTCGAGGGTACCGAGCTGCTTGGCTACGGCTTCCTGGATTTCCTTGCGCGAGTGGCCGGCGCCGCAGGTCCACAGGCCAGACAGGCTGTCGTAGACCTTGCGCCCCTGGTCGTCGGTCAGCCAGCTGCCCTCGGCGCCGACGATCAGTCGCGGGTCACGCTGGAAGTTGCGGTTGGCGGAGAACGGCATCCAGTGCGCATCCAGCTTGAGCTGGCTGGCCAGGGACGGGGTTGCGGTCTGCGGCATGTTCATCGGGGTGACCTCGGCAGTGGCGGCGTGATCGGGAGCAACATCGCTGTTGAATCAGTTGCCAGCAAAGGTGCCACGGGCATAGAGTCAGTAAAACAATACTCTTCTTATCTTCAGTTCAAGGCTTACTAAACTAATGAGCAGCCGCCGTCCCGATCCGCTGGCCCAGGTCAGCGACTTTGAAATCCGCCTGCTCAAACTGTTTCGCAGCGTGGTCGAATGCGGCGGCTTCTCTGCCGCAGAAAGCGCGCTGGGCATCGGTCGCTCGGCCATCAGCCAGCAGATGAGCGATCTGGAGCAGCGCATCGGTCTGCGCCTGTGCCAGCGTGGCCGCGCCGGTTTCGCCCTCACCGAGGAAGGCCGCGAGGTGTACCAGAGCACCCTGCAACTGCTGGCGGCGCTGGAGAGCTTTCGCACCGAGGTCAATGGCCTGCACCAGCACCTGCGCGGTGAGCTGAACATCGGCCTGACCGATAACCTGGTGACCATCCCGCACATGCGCATTACCAACGCCCTGGCGCGACTCAAGGTACAGGGGCCGGACGTGCGCATTCACATCCGCATGACGCCGCCGTCGGAGGTGGAACAGGGCGTGCTCGATGGCCGCCTGCACATCGGCGTGGTGCCGCAGGTCGGAGCCCTCTCCGGCCTGGAGTATCAGCCGCTGTATGACGAGCGCTCGCTGCTGTACTGCGCGGTCGGCCACCCATTGTTCTATGTCGACGACCAACAGCTCGAAGACGACAGGCTCAACGCCCAAGAAGCCATCGCGCCGACCTTCCGCGTACCATCCGAAGTGCAGAGCCACTACCAGGCACTGAACTGCACGGCCAGCGCTTCGGATCGCGAAGGCATGGCCTTTCTCATCCTCACCGGACGTTACATCGGCTACCTGCCGGATCATTACGCCCAGGCCTGGGTGCAGCAGGGCCGGCTGCGCGCGCTCAAGCCCGACAGTCGCTTCTACGACATCAACCTGGCGGCGGTCACGCGCAAAGGCCGCCGCGCGCACCTGGTGCTGGAGAGTTTTCTCGAAGCACTGGCCGATGGCTGAGCGCCAAATGCCGGAAAAGCCCCCGCACAGCCGCCCCTAGAATAATTGAGCCCTGCCCCAGCGTTTTTCCACGTAGCGCACTTGTCACCCAGGCAGTGCTGGGGTATCGGTGCAGGCGCGCCGCTCCCCGACCAGCATGGAATTGCTCTATGACCTTCGAAGTACCCGCCCATCACACCAGCGACAAACCTGCCGGGCGCATTCGCCAGAAGAACGAAGAAGCCATCATCAAGGCCGCCGAGGAAGAGTTCGCTCGCCATGGTTTCAAGGGCACCAGCATGAACACCATCGCGCAGAACGTCGGCCTGCCCAAGGCCAACCTGCACTACTACTTCAACAATAAGCTGGGCCTGTACCTGGCGGTGCTGAGCAATATCCTCGAACTGTGGGACAGCACCTTCAATAACCTGAGCGTCGATGACGATCCGGCCGAGGCGCTGGAGCGCTACATCCGCGCCAAGATGGAGTTTTCCCGGCGCCAACCGAAGGCTTCGCGCATCTTCGCCATGGAAGTGATCAGCGGCGGCGACTGCCTGTCGCAGTACTTCAACCAACACTACCTGGACTGGTTCCGTGACCGCGCTGCCGTGTTCGAGGCCTGGATCGCCGCCGGCAAGATGGACGCCGTCGATCCCATGCACCTGATTTTCCTGCTGTGGAGCAGCACCCAGCACTATGCCGACTTCGCCTCGCAAATCTGCCGCGTCAAGCAGTGTTCACGCCTGACCAAGCAGGACTTAGAGGAGGCCGCCGATCAACTGGTGCAGATCATCCTCAAGGGCTGCGGCCTGACGCCCGTCAACAAAGCTTCATAGATTCGTCACATCCGCGCACTAGGCTGCCCTCCATTTCTGGAGGAGACACGCCTGATGGACAACCACGATCTGACTGACCTGCAGCGCCTGGTAGTGAGCCGCCGACGCTTCATCGGCACCGGCGCCCTGGCCGGTGCTGCCCTGTTCCTGGCTGGCAGCCCGCTGGGCCGCACGGCACTGGCCAACGCCATCAGTGCCAGGCCGCTGCTGGGCTTCGACAACATTGCCGCCAGCACCGCAGACACCATCACCCTGCCGCTGGGCTATCGCTTCGACGTGCTGATCAGCTGGGGCCAGCCGCTGCACCAGGACTCCACAGCCTATCGCGGCGACGGCAGCCACAGCGCCGAGGAGCAGCTTGGCCAGTTCGGCGAGAACAACGACGGCATGAGCTTCTTCCCCTGGCCGGGCGATGCCAACCGCGCGCTGATGGCGATCAACAACGAATACTGCAATTACCCTTACCTGCTGGCACACGGCAAGCCGCCGCAGTCGCTGGCAGACGTGCGCAAGGCGCAAGCTGCCGTGGGCGTCACCGTCATCGAGGTCAAGCGCGATGCGGACGGCGCCTGGCAGTTCGTCCAGGGCTCGGCGTACAACCGCCGCATCCACGCCAACCTGCCCATGGAAATCAGCGGACCGGCGCGCGGTCATGCATCGATGAAGACCGCCGCTGATCCGGCCGGTATCGAAGTACTCGGCACCTTCCAGAACTGCGCCAACGGCATGACGCCCTGGGGCACTTACCTGACCTGCGAAGAGAACTTCAGCGACTGCTTCGGCAGCACCGACGCCGCATTGCAACTGACGCCGGCACAAAAGCGTTACAGCGTCAAACTCGAAGGTGCCAGCGACAACCGCTGGCACCTGTTCGATGAGCGCTTCGATATCGCCCGTACCCCCAACGAGCTGAACCGCCACGGCTGGGTCACCGAAATCGATCCCTTCGACCCCGCCTCCAAGCCGATCAAGCGCACCGCGCTGGGCCGCTTCAAGCACGAGAACGCGGCCATCACCATCAGCCGCGATGGCCGCGTGGTGGTGTACATGGGCGATGATGAGCGCGGTGAGTTCATCTACAAATTCGTCAGCCGCGACCGCCTCGACAAGCGCAACCCCAAGGCCAACCGTCATCTGCTCGATCATGGCGACCTGTACGTGGCCCAACTGGATGCCGACGCGCAGCAGCCGCGCGGCTCCGGCCGCTGGATCAAGCTGAGCTTCGGCCACAATGGCCTGACCCCGGAAAACGGCTTCAGCGACCAGGGCGATGTGCTGATTCGCGCCCGCGCTGCCGGCAGCCATGTGGGCGCAACCCGTATGGATCGCCCGGAGTGGATCGCCGTCAGCCCGCAGGACGGCCAGGTCTACTGCACCCTGACCAACAATGTGCAGCGCGGCAGCGAAGGTCAGCCGGTGGACGGCGCCAACCCACGCGCCAACAACCTCTACGGGCAGATTCTGCGCTGGCGCGAAGCGGCTGACGACGCCGCCGCCGAGCGTTTTGACTGGGATCTGTTCGTGGTCGCCGGCAACCCGGTGGTGCATCCCGGCAGCGCCAACGCCGGGTCAGCCAACGTCAACGCCGACAACATGTTCAACAGCCCGGACGGGCTGGCCTTCGACCAGGATGGCCGGTTGTGGATCCAGACGGACGGCAACTATGGCAATAGCGGCGACTTCGCCGGCATGGGCAACAACCAGATGCTCTGCGCCGACCCGGTCAGCGGCGAGATTCGTCGCTTCCTGGTCGGCCCCAAGGGCTGCGAGATTACCGGTGTGGCCTTCAGCCCCGATCACCGCGCGCTGTTCATCGGCGTGCAACATCCGGGTGAAGACGGCGACTCGAGCTTCCCCGACCATCAGCCGGGCATGCGCCCGCGCTCCTCGGTGGTTGTGGTTCGCCGTGACGACGGCGGCGTGATTGGCGCCTGAACCCGCGCTGCATGAAATGACGCCCGCCCGGCTTATACTAGCGGGCGTTTTCGTTTGCAGACCCGCGTGCCATGCCCACTACCCTGCTCGGCCCTTGCGAGTACCGCGAGGAAATCCGCAAAAGCCGCTTCCTCGCCCTCGCCGCGCCAGTCAGCAACGCAGCCGAGGCGCAAGCCTTCATCGACAGCCACAGCGACCTGGCGGCCTCGCACAACTGCTGGGCGTGGAAGGTCGGCAATCAGTACCGTTTCAATGATGACGGCGAACCCGGCGGCACCGCTGGGCGGCCCATCCTCGCCGCCATCGAAGGGCAGGACTGCGACCAGGTGGTCGTGCTGGTGATCCGCTGGTACGGCGGCATCCAGCTCGGCACCGGTGGCCTGGCCCGCGCCTACGGCGGCAGCGCCGCCAAATGCCTGCAGGCCGGCGAGCGCCGCGAACTGATCGTGCGCCAGGCCTTCACCTGCCATTTGCAGTTCGCCGAACTATCGCTGTTCAAGGCGCGCCTGAACGCCTTCGACAGCCTGATCGAAGGCGAAGACTACGACGCCACCGGCGCCCATCTGCACCTGGCCGTGGCGCCAGCCGAGCGTGTGGCTCTGGAACGGCTGCTGGGCGATATCAGCCGGGGCCGCGAGCGCCTGAGGTCGCCATGAAACGCACGATCATTGCCCTGCTACTAATTTAGGAGCGGCGCCCCGCCGCACATCGTGGCGGGATGCACTCGAAAAGCTTCGCCCCGAGGCGGGGCTCCTACAGCCGTGCCGGGCTTATCGGATCGACATTCGCTATGCTGCCCACCTCTGTAAACCTTCATGGAGCCTGATATGACTGCGCCCCGTTCCATTCTGATCATCGGTGCCTCACGCGGCCTCGGCCTTGGCCTGGCCAAAGCATTCGTCGCCCAGGGCTGGACGGTGACCGCCACCGTACGCAGCGCCGCGCAACAAGCCCCCCTGCAAGAGCTCGGCGTGCAGGTCGAGTCACTGGAAATGACCGATCCGGCCAGCCTCGAACAGCTGGCCGGACGCCTGAGCGGACAACGCTTCGACGTCATCTTCGTCAACGCCGGCGTCGCCGGCCCCGACCACCACAGCACCGCCCAGGCCAGTGCCGAGGAAATGGGCCAGCTGTTCCTGACCAACGCCGTCGCGCCGCTGCGCGTGGCCGAGCGCCTGTTGCCGAACCTGGCCGCCGAGCACGGGCTGATCGTGTTCATGAGCTCGATCCTGGGCAGCATCGAAACCGGCGCCGGCATGGGCATGCCGCTGTACGGCGCCAGCAAGGCTGCGCTCAATCATCTGACGCAGTGCTTCGTGCGCAACCAGAACAACCCCAAGCTCGGTGTGGTGCTGATGCATCCGGGCTGGGTGCGGACCGACATGGGCGGCGGCGATGCTCCGCTGGATGTCGACAGCAGTTGCAAGGGCATGGTCGAACAGGTCAGCGCCGCCGTCGGCCAACCCGGGCTGCGTTATCTCGACTACCAGGGCAACCCACTGCCCTGGTGAGTGCCATGCGCGCGGCGCCGGGCAGCCAGCGCAATGCTTGTCTTCGACGCCTGAAGGCCGGCGTGACAGCATGGGGAGGCGCCCATGCTGTCGCGCGGTAGAGCACGATCCTGTCCCAGCGGTTAAACTTTGCCGCAGCTCAGCCTCATACGAGAACCGACCATGCCCGAATGGCTCAACGCCCTGCCCAAGGCCGAACTGCATCTGCACCTGGAAGGCTCGCTGGAGCCTGAACTGCTGTTCGCCCTGGCCGAACGCAACCAGATCGCTCTACCCTGGGCCGATGTCGAGACCCTGCGCGCGGCCTATGCCTTCAACAACCTGCAGGAGTTTCTCGACCTGTACTACGCCGGCGCCAACGTGCTGCGTACCGAGCAGGACTTCTATGACCTGACCTGGGCCTACCTGCAACGCTGCAAGGCGCAGAACGTCATCCACGTCGAACCCTTCTTCGACCCGCAGACCCACACCGACCGTGGCATTCCCTTCGAGGTGGTGCTGCGCGGCATCCAGCAGGCGCTGCGCGACGGCGAGCGACAGCTGGGCATCAGCCATGGTCTGATCCTCAGCTTCCTGCGTCACCTGCCCGAAGAAGAGGCGTTCAAGACCCTGGAACAGGCCATGCCGTTTCGCGATGCCTTTATCGGTGTCGGCCTCGACAGCTCGGAAAAAGGCTTTCCGCCGCGCCTGTTCGAGCGCGTGTTCGCCAAGGCCCGCAGCGAAGGCCTGCACGCCGTCGCGCATGCCGGCGAGGAAGGCCCGCCCGAGTACATCTGGGAAGCGCTGGACCTGCTCAAGGTCAAGCGCATCGACCATGGCGTACGCGCCATCGAAGACGAACGGCTGATGCAGCGCATCATCGACGAGCAGATTCCACTGACCGTCTGCCCGCTGTCGAACATCAAACTGTGCGTGTTCGAGCACATGGGCCAGCACAACATCCTCGAGATGCTCGAGCGGGGTGTGAAGGTGACGGTGAACTCGGACGACCCGGCCTACTTCGGCGGCTATGTCGGGGAGAACTTCGCAGCCCTGCACGAGCACCTGGGCATGACCGAAGACCAGGCCAGACGCCTGGCACAGAACAGCCTGGACGCCCGCCTGGTCTGAGGGCTGCAAGGTTCGTCACTGCAGCGCAGTGACGAGCCTCTTGCGCTTCCGCGGCACATGACGAACAGGGCGACCAGTAGCCTATCTGCTGACGCTCATGCAGGCATCACAACAGATGCGGCATGCTACGCGCCAGCAGCGCCTCGACGTCGACACCACGCGGCAGGGTGCCATAAACCCGGCCACGGCCTTCCAGGCGGCTGCCGATAAAGGCGTCGCTGACCACACTATTGCCCGCCTCCAGCAGCAACTTGGCCTGCAGTGCCACAGCCATGTCTTCGGTGAGCTGGCGGGCGCGGTACTGGATATCAGCGGTGTCGCTGAAATCGGCTTTCAAGCGCTGGATATGCGCCTTCAGCCGTGCATCGCCGTGGCCGTCGCCCAGCTCGCTGAACAGCGCATCGAGCACGCCCGGCTCCTTGGACAGGGCACGCAGCACGTCCAGACACTGCACATTGCCCGAACCTTCCCAGATCGAGTTGACCGGCGCTTCGCGGTACAGGCGCGGCAGGATGGTTTCCTCGACGTAACCGGCGCCACCCATGCATTCACTGGCCTCATAGACCATTTCCGGGGCGCGCTTGCAGATCCAGTATTTGCCCACGGCGGTGACCAGGCGGGCGAACTTGTCTTCCTGCGCGTCATGCTGGTGATCCAGCGCGCGCCCCATGCGCATGCACAGCGCCAGCGCGGCTTCGCTTTCCAGCGCCAGGTCGGCCAGCACGTTCTGCATCAGCGGCTGGTCGGCCAGTCGCTTGCCACCGACCTGACGGTGTGCGCAATGATGCGCGGCCTGGGTCAGCGCCTGGCGCATGAGGCTGCTGGAGCCGACCATGCAGTCGAAACGGGTCATCGCCACCATCTCGATGATGGTCGGCACGCCGCGCCCTTCTTCGCCGAGCATCCAGGCGAAGGCGCCACGGTACTCCACCTCGCTGGAGGCGTTGGCCCAGTTGCCCAGCTTGTTCTTCAGGCGCTGGATGTAGAACGCGTTACGCGTGCCGTCCGGGCGGTGACGCGGCAGCAGGAAGCACGACAAGCCCTTGTCGGTGTAGGCCAGGGTCAGGAAGGCATCGCACATCGGCGCCGAGCAGAACCATTTGTGGCCGACCAGCTCGTAGCCCTGCCCAGGCCCGCCGAGGCCGATGGGGTAGGCGCGGGTGGTGTTTGCACGCACGTCGGTGCCGCCCTGCTTTTCGGTCATGGCCATGCCGATGGTGACGCCGGCTTTCTGCTCCATCGGCAGGTTGCGTGGGTCGTATGCGCTGGCGAGGATCTTCGGCAGCCACTGCTCGGCCACATTCGGCTGCAGGCGAATGGCCGGCACGGCGGCGAAGGTCATGGTCAGCGGGCAACCGCTGGCGGCTTCAGCCTGGCTGTGCAGGTAGGTGAGGCCGGCGCGGGCAACATGCGCGCCGGCACGCGGGTCGGTCCAGGGCAGTGAGGGCAGGCCATGTTCGACGGCCGTGCGCATCAGTTCGTGATAGGCCGGATGGAACTCCACCAGATCGATGCGGTTGCCATAGCGGTCATGGCTCTTGAATACCGGCTTGTTCTCGTTGGCGAGAAAACCGGCCTGCATCAGCGCGCCACCGGCCAGCGCACCGTAGGCACTCAGGCGCTCATCCGCCCAGGCGCCGTCGTAACGGCGAATCCACTCCTGCAACGGCAGGTCGAGACGATAGAGGTTGGCGCCATCCAGGCTCGGCACCTGGTTGAACACTTCATGGGTTTCGGCGTGCAGGCTGGGTTTCATCGCGTGGATTCCTCGGCGCCGACGGCGCGCAGGCAGAAGGTGGCAAGGCTGGCACTGACCTGTGCCAGTTCCAGGGCAGGTCGTCCCGCTTCACGAGCGGCGCGGGCCGGTGGCGAAAGAGGCCCGACCAGCGCCTCGGCGATGGCACCGACCAGGCAGGCCGCGGTCAGGCTGATCTGCTCGAGGCGAAACTCGCCAGCCGCGACGCCCTCCTGCAGCAGATCGATGAACAGCTCGGCATAGGCTTCGCGATAGAGCAGGCGCTGCTCGTCGACTTCTGGATCGACCGGCTCGGCGATCAGCGCGAAGGCCAGGCGGCGGCTGTGCCAGGCGCGTGCGGCGAACTGCTCGAGGCCGATGCGCAGGCGCTCACTGGCGCTACCGGGGCCACGCAAGGCAGCAGCCAGGGCATCCACCTCACGCTGACTGGCACTGGCGAAGACCTCGGCGGCCAGCTCGCCCTTGCTGCGAAAGTGGCGATACAGGCTGCCGGTGGCGATGCCGACATCATCAGCCAGCGCCTGCATGGTCAGGGCGGCGAAACCACCCTCGGCCACGCGCCGCAGAGCACAGTCGAGAATGCGCTGGCGCTGTGCCTGGTCGCGATCGAGTCGCGCTTCGGTGATGCGATAAGCCATGATCTGAATCCTGATTCACTGCATTAAAGTGAATCAGGATTCAGATCATGGCTAAAGGGACGAATCGGCCAAATCTGCCGCTGAATCGGGAGCGAAACGCACAGCAGCCGGCTGCCGCTCAGACCGGCGCGGCGACACCGTCAAGCGTTGCCGGGCGGCACAGCACCCAGTCATGCAGCAACACACGCAGCTCCTCGAACTTCACCGGCTTGGCCAGATAATCGCTCATGCCGGCAGCCAGGCAGCGCTCACGATCACCACTGTGGCTATGCGCGGTGATCGCCAGCACCGGTAATTCACTGCACCCGGGTAGCGCACAGATCGCCCGGCAGGTGGCGAAACCGTCCATCACCGGCATCTGGCAGTCCAGCAGCACGGCATCGACGCGTTCGCTGCGCAGCAACTGCAGCGCCTCGGCGCCGTTGTCGGCCGTGCGCACGCGGTAGCCGAGTTTGAGCAGCATGCCGCGCGTCACCAACTGGTTGATCGCATTGTCCTCGACGATCAACACCGTGCATTGCTGCGCCTGTCGTTGCGCCGCCGCGCTGGATGCCCGCAATGCTCGGGCAGGCGAAGCCGGCGGCTGCGCCGGCAGGGTCAGTGGTAGGTTGAGGCTGAAGCGACTGCCGACGCCCGGTTGCGACTCGTGGCCGAGGCTGCCGCCGAGCAGATCGACCAGATACCGGCAGATCGCCAGACCGATCCCCAAACCACCGTACTTGCGCGTCATCGAGCCATCGAGCTGGTGGAAGCGCTGATACAGGTCACCCTCGCCCGGCTCGAAACCGATGCCGGTATCGCTGACCACAATGCTCAGCGGCAGACAGCCGCCCACGCTGGCAGCACTGCTGACACGCAGGGTCACCCCGCCTTCGTGGGTGAACTTGATGGCATTGTCCAACAGGTAACCCAGTGCCTGAGCCAGCTTGCCGGCGTCGCCTTCGAGGCTGTCGGGCAGACTTTCATCAAACTCCAGGGTGAAGGTCAGCCCCTTGTCTTCGGCGCGGGCGGCATGGTGGACACGCAAACCATCGAACAGACCGCGCAGGCTGAACAGCTCGCGCCGTGGATAGAGCTTGCCGGCCTGCAATTCGGTCAGCACGAGGATGTCGTTGACCATGCGCATCATGTCGCGCGCCGAGGCGGCAGCGGTCTTCTGGTACTGCTCCAGTTCGATATCCATCTTCACCGTCTGCATCAGCTCCAGCGAACCGATCACCCCGTTCATCGGCGTACGCAGTTCGTGGGTGACGGTGGCGAGGAACTCATCCTTGAAGCGGTTGCTGTCAGCCAGTTCCTGGTTGAGCGACTCGAGCTTGTGTCCGGCCTCCTGGAGGATGCGCGTGCGCTCCTCCTTCATGGCGTTGATGCGGTCGGCCAGCGCCAGCGACAGCAAGCCTACCTCCAGCGCCGAGCCGATCTGGCTGGCGTACATGGTGAGAAAGACGTTGGGCAGATACCCCAGCACCATCAGCGTGTTGACGATGCCGCCGATGAGAAAGGCGCTCCAGGCGAAAATGAAATAACGCGCCACGCGCATGCCGCGCAGCCAGGCGAGCACGCCCGCGGCGAAGATGACCACGGTGAACAGCAGCGCGAGATAGGTCGCCAGACGCAGCGCGGTGGCATAGCTGACGCTCAGCGCCAGGATCATCACCGCAGCACCGCAGACCATGAGCAAGAGCAACAGGCGGTCGATCCAGGGGCTGTGCTCAGCCGTGTGCAGGAAGCTGCGCGCGAACTGGCAGCCGAACAGCGCCGCCGAACCGATCAGAAAGGGTGTGGCGGCGTTGGCCCACCCGGGGCTGTCAGGCCAGAAATACTCGATGCCGGCGCCATTGACCGAGACCTGATACAGCCCGAACGAGGCGATGTAGAGGATGTAATAGAGGTAACTGGTGTCGCGCACGCTGAGGAAGATGAACAGGTTGTACACCAGCATCACCAGCAGCACGCCATAGATGATCCCGAGCACATAAATGCGCCCGGGCTGCGCTTCCAGATAGGCGTTGGGCGACCACAGTGTCAGCGGCGCCTGGATCGACCCCTGGCTTTCCAGGCGCAAGTAGATGCGCTTGCTCTGGTTCGGCTGCAAATTCAGCTCGAACAGGTAGTTGTTCTGGCGGATCTGCCGGCTGTCGAACGGCAGTGCATCCCCCGTGCGCTGCGCCAGGGCGAAACCGCCATCGGCATCCGGGAGATAGAGTTCGAGATGATCGAGCGGTGGATAGGCCAACTCCAGCAGCCAGTTACGCGGTCCTTCGGCCTGCTGCGGCAGATAGTGCAGATCGAGTCGCAACCAGAACACCGACCGCGAATAACCGGCATTGAGCACCGGCTTGTCATGCAGACGAAAACTGCCCTGCACGGCCGGCGAATCGACGTCATCGATGCTGGCATCGCCGCGCACGTCCTCGAAGACGTACATGCCCTGCCCCAACGGCAGTGCACGGACATGTTCGTCGAAAGTCACGGCGCCCGCGAGCGAGGAAAAAACGAGGCTCAACAACAACAGGAGCAGCCGGTACATAGTTCCCCACAGCCCTGTCGCACGACATCGGGACCCCATATCCCTTCGATGATGTCGTCACGCACGGCAAACTTATAGTCGAATCGCGCTACTCTAGGGGCTGGCGTGGCGCTTTTCCAGATTCGGACGGCAGTCTGGGCAGTGCTTCACCGATGGCCTCGGTCAGATACTGCAGGGACAACACGCTGCCATAGATCCGGGTCGAAGGCATCGCGGCGAGGCGAACAGCTACAACAGCAGAAGCTCGAAGCTGTGCTCGGCATAAACAGGCATCACCCATGGTTCGAACGAATCAAGATCGGCCGCCATGCTCAGGCCACCACAGCAATCCTGCGGGCGCTGCCGGGCTGTTCGATCAGTTCGATATCGATGTCGTAGAGCTGGCTGAGCAACGGCCCGCTGAGCAACTCGTCCGGGCTGCCATCGAAGAAGATCCGCCCCTGCTTGAGCGCAATCACCCGGTCGGCATGCCGTGCAGTGAGGTTGATGTCGTGCAGGATGGCGACGATGCCGCGGCCGCTGTCACGGTTGAGCTGACGCAGCAGGCCCATCAGCTCGTACTGATGAGCCAGGTCCAGCGCTGAGGTCGGCTCATCGAGCAATAGCAGTGGCGATTGCTGAGCCAGCAGCATGGCGATCCAGGCGCGCTGGCGCTCACCGCCGGAGAGACTGTCGGCCAGATGCTCGGCGTAGTGGGCGACATCGGTCTGCGCCAGCGCCTCATCGACGGCCGCGTGATCCTCGGTGCGCCAGCGACCCAGCAGGCCACGCCAGGGAAAGCGCCCCAAACGCACCAGCTCGCGCACGGTCAGGCCGGCGACGTCGGGCAAATGCTGCGGCAGAAAGGCCACACGCCGGGCGAAGTCACGGGCGGAAAAATCGGCCAGGGTAAGCCCGTCCAACTGCAGCGAACCATGGGTCGGCTCCAGCTGTCGTGCCAGCAGGTTCATCAGAGTCGATTTGCCCGAGCCATTATGGCCGAGGATCACCGTAAAGCGATCGCCTTCGAGATGCAGCTCGTCCAGAGCCAGTGTCACCCGCTCACCACGACGCACCTCGATATCACGCAATGTCAGCATGCCAGCTCCTTGGGCAGGCCAATCGGTGCCCGGCGATAGCCGACACGCCAGGGCAGGCTGGGACGAATCACATCAAGCGGATGGAGATCTTGCATCGCGGTGAACCCGGACGACGACAGCAGTGACGGAGGGCGAATTTAATCATCGATACGCAGATGCATCAAATTATCATTTGCCATTAATAACTCAGATCGCGCGGGTTTTGTGCACCAATAACGGGAACAATGAAGGTGGCCGCCGCGCCCAGCAACAAACCGGCCAGAGTGCCGTCGCGAGTGTTGCCCTGCCGGGTCGCACGGTGCCCCCACCACATTGCCAAGGCGGCCATGGCGCCGGACAACGCATGGATGAAGCCGGCAGCCATCTCGCTGTTCCAGTGCGGGAACAGCGCCATCACCACCAGGCTGACCAGCGCCAGCGCGGCCATCATGATCAGGCAGGTAGGCAGCGCCATCTGAGGCAATCGGGCATGGCAGCAGGGCTGCGCATGAGGCCATTTCCAGATCAGCCAATCCCCATATGGACGTGAATCAGAAAGGCTACCAAGCGGCATGCCATGCAGCGACCGACGGGCGGTTAGTGATAAGCTCGCGCACCATGAAAACGCCAAACTTCCGCCCCGTAGTGCTGTGCATGTCCGGTCACGACCCCAGTGGTGGTGCTGGTCTGCAAGCCGATATCGAAGCCCTGCTGGCCCAAGGCTGTCACGCCGCCCCGACGGTGACCGCCCTGACCGTGCAGGATACCGTCAACGTTTCCGACTTCCGCGTGCTCGACCGCGACTGGGTGCTGGCCCAGGCCCGCGCGGTGATCGCCGACATGCCGGTGGCCGCCGTCAAACTGGGCATGCTCGGTTCGGTGGGCATGGTCGACACCGTGCTCGACGTGATGAGCCAGTTACCCGGCGTACCACTGGTCTGCGACCCGGTGCTGCGTGCCGGCGGTGGCGGCTCGCTGGGCAAGGACGACGTTGGTTATGCCATGCGCGAGCGGCTGTTCGCCGTGTCCACCATCGCCACGCCGAACCTGCCGGAAGCGCGCATTCTCGCCGAATTGCCGGAAGGTACGGCCGACGAGTGCGCGGACAAGCTGCTGCCCTTCATCGAGCACCTGCTAATCACTGGCGGCCATGGCGACGAAGCCGAAGTGCACAATCGCCTGTACCGCCGCGATGGCAGCCGCCACACCTTTACCTGCGCACGCCTGCCCGGCAGCTACCATGGCTCCGGCTGCACCCTGGCCAGCACCCTGGCCGGTCGCCTGGCCCTGGGCGAAGAGCTGGTCAGCGCGGTGAAGAGTGCCCTGGACTACACCTGGCGCACCCTGCGCGACGCCGAACAACCCGGCCACGGCCAGTACGTGCCACGCCGTCTGCCTTTGGACTACGGCCAATGACGTCACTGCGCGGCCTCTACGCCATAACCGACACACCGCTGCTGGCCGGCGGCAAGCTGCTGCCCTACGCAGAAGCAGCGCTGATCGGCGGCGCGCGCCTGCTGCAGTACCGCGACAAATCCGCCGATGCCGTGCGCCGTTTCGATGAAGCCCAGGCTCTGGCCGAATTGTGTCAACGCCACGGCACCACGCTGATCATCAACGATGACCTGGAACTGGCTACCCGCCTGGGCGTCGGCCTGCACCTGGGCCAGACCGACGGTTCGCTGGCCGCAGCCCGCGCCCGCCTCGGCGCGGATGCCGTGATCGGCGGCACCTGCCATGCCCAGCTGGAGCTGGCCGAGCGCGCCGTCGCCGAAGGCGCCAGCTACATCGCCTTTGGTCGTTTCTTCAATTCCAACACCAAACCCGGCGCCCCGGCGGCGACCGTGGAGCTGCTGGATCAGGCCCGCACGCGTTTTGCCCAGCCCATCGTCGCCATCGGCGGCGTGACCCTGGAAACCGCCCCCGGCCTGATCGCCCGCGGCGCCAGCATGGTCGCCGTGATCCACGCCCTGTTTGCCGCGGACTCCGCCCTCGAGGTGCAAGACCGCGCTTGCGAATTTTCCGCGCTATTCAAAGGAGCCTGAGTTGCGCACGAACTATGTACTGATAGATCTCGAAAACACCTGCCCTGAGCACCTCAACCTACTGCTAAAGCACGACTTCAGAGTCAAGGTTTTTGTAGGTAGCAATCAGAGCAAACTGCCATTCGAGCTAGTCCAAGCCATGCAGGCGCTTGGCGAACACGGCGAGTACATCAAGATCAACGGAAATGGGCCGAACGCACTCGACTTCCATATAGCGTTTTACATGGGTGAGATTGCGGCGAAAAATGAAGAGTCCTTTTTTCACATCATTTCCCGCGATACCGGGTTTGACCCTCTAATCACTCACCTTAAGCAGCGCAAAATATTTGCCAAGCGCTCCGAGCGCATTGAAGAGATTCCGCTTCTATCAGGTACTCAACCAGCGCCCGCTACCCCTCAGACTCCAGAAGTCAAATCGGACACACTGAGTCAAGCCATCGAATTCTTGCGAAAATCCCCTAAGACTCGCCCAGGGAAGCTTCCCGCTCTCCACAATGCGCTCAACGCACATCTTCGCAAGGCTTTGGGCGAGAATGGCCCGGAAATACTGATAGCCCAATTGCGCAGTAAAAAGATCATCACGGTCGGTAAAAACAACAGCCTGACCTACCAATTCCCGAACTGAAACCGTTTCAAGCACCAAGAGGTTCCCATGTCCCGCTCCGAAATCCTCTTCGCCAACGCCCAGAAACACATCCCTGGTGGCGTCAACTCGCCGGTGCGCGCCTTCCGCAGCGTCGGCGGCACGCCGCTGTTCTTCAAGCACGCCGAAGGCGCCTACGTGGTGGACGAAGACGACAAGCGCTACGTCGACTACGTCGGCTCCTGGGGCCCGATGATCCTTGGCCACAGCCACCCCGAAGTGCTCGACTCGGTGCGTCGCCAGCTGGAGCACGGCCTGTCCTACGGCGCACCGACCGCACTGGAAACCGAGATGGCCGAGCTGGTCTGCTCGCTGGTGCCGTCAATGGAGATGGTGCGCATGGTCAGCTCCGGCACCGAGGCGACCATGAGCGCCATCCGCCTGGCCCGTGGCTATACCGGCCGCGACAGCATCATCAAGTTCGAGGGCTGCTATCACGGGCACTCAGACAGCCTGCTGGTCAAGGCCGGCTCCGGCGCCCTGACCCAGGGCGTACCCAACTCCGCCGGCGTGCCAGCGGCCTTCGCCAAACACACCCTGACCCTGCCGTTCAACGACATCGACGCCGTGGCCGAGTGCCTGGCGCAGGTGGGTAAGGAAGTCGCCTGCATCATCGTCGAACCGGTGGCCGGCAACATGAACTGCGTACCGCCGGCGCCGGGCTTCCTCGAAGGCCTGCGCGAGCTGTGCGACCAGCACGGCGTGGTGCTGATCTTCGACGAAGTGATGACCGGTTTCCGCGTCGCTCTCGGCGGCGCCCAGGCGCACTACGGCGTCACCCCGGATCTGACCACCTTCGGCAAGATCATCGGCGGCGGCATGCCGGTCGGCTGCTTCGGCGGCAAGCGCGCGATCATGGAATGCATCGCCCCGCTCGGCCCGGTCTACCAGGCCGGCACCCTGTCGGGTAATCCGCTGGCGATGGCCGCCGGCCTGACCACCCTCAAGTTGATCAGCCGTCCGGGCTTCCACGCCGAGCTGACCGATTACACCACGCGCATGCTCGACGGCCTGCAGCAGCGCGCGGATGCAGCCGGCATCCCCTTCGTCACTACCCAGGCAGGCGCCATGTTCGGCCTGTACTTCAGCGGCGCCGACGACATCGTCACCTTCGCCGACGTAATGGCCAGTGACAGCGCGCGCTTCAACCGCTTCTTCCACCTGATGCTGGACGGCGGCGTGTACCTGGCCCCAAGCGCCTTCGAAGCGGGCTTCACCTCCATCGCCCATGGCGACAAGGAGCTGGACATCACCTTCGCCGCCGCCGAGCGCGCCTTCGCTGAGCTGAAAAAAACCTGATGCAATACAGCACCGCCTTCAGTGATGCGTTGCTGGCGCTGGCCTGCGGCGTTTGTGTCTGGCTGATCGGCCGGGCACGCGCACGTTATGGCGAGGGCGACCAGCCGGCGCTGTTCTGCGCCCTGCTTGGCTTCCTGCTGCCGGCAGCAGCGGCCAGCGTCGGCGTGATCCGTTTCGGCTTCGATCCGAGCTGGCAGGCCGCACACCTGTGGCTCTCCCAGGCCAGCAACTTTCTCGGTCTGCCGCTGCTCGGCGCCGCGGCATTGGCCCTGGGTCGTGGTTGGGCCTGGAGCCGGCCGAACTGGGGGCGCATCGTCCTCGGCCTGTGCGCCTTCTTCGAGCTGTTCCGGCAGATGGGCTACCTGGAGGACTACCGCCTGGTGCTGAACCTGGCCACGCTGGCGCTGATTCTCTATGCCGGCGCCGTGCAATGGCCGCGCCGGGCGCCAGCGATCAGCGCAGGCGTTGTGGTGGGATTGTTCCTGCTGGCCGGCCTGGCGGTCGGCACCGAAGGCGTGATCGGCCCACTGCGCCGTATCGATCTGTTCCACGTTCTGCTCACTCCAGCGTATCCACTGCTGGCCTGGCTGCTGCTGAGCCTGCCGGGCAGTGCGGAGCGCCAGACAGGGTAAAGCCTTTGTAAGGAGCACGCGGTTTATTCCATAATGCGACGGTCGGCACGTTTTGCGCCGACCGGGCACGTCACCCGACCTGAACTGCCGAGGTCCCGTTATCCAGATGAACCGCACCGGCCGCACCCTGTCCCTGGGCTGCCTGTTGCTTTTCCTCCCGCTGTTTGCGCTCGCAGGCGGCAACTCTCTGCTGATCCCCGCCAGCGGCAGCTGCGCCCTGAACGCCGCTCCCGAAGAAATGCCCGATGCCCTGGCCAGCTGCCAGGAAATGGCGCGCGCCGGCAACATGCAGGCGGCCTATGAACTGGGCGAGTACTACTACGACGGCAAACGCACGCCACGTGATTTCAAACAAGCCCTGACCTGGTTCGAGCGCGCCTCGCTGCAGGGCCATGCCGAAGCCCAATTGCGCCTGGGCACCATGTTCTTCCGCGGCGAAGGCGTACCGGCCAACAACGTGCAGGCCTACATCGTGTTGAAGATGGCATCGGTCAATGGCTCGGACGAAGCCATGGACAGCGCCGACCTGGTGTCGGCACAGATGCGCCGCGATGAACTGGAAATCGCCAGCCAGGTGCTGGGGCAGATCTTCCGCAGCTATCTGCTGGAGCTGCAGACCGCCGAAGGTCGCTCGCCCTTCTCGCCGTTGCCATGACCCGTAGGAGCGGGCGGTGTTCCGCTTCCGGCGTAGGGTGGGCTTCAGCCCACCAATATAGCCTCTCGATACCGCCGGTGGGCTAAAGCCCACCCTACTTGCAGCTTGTCGCTTACTTGTCCGGCATCGGCATGGGGAACGGCATTACGTTGCCGCCGCCCTTGGCTTCGCTGATCTTGGCCGTACCCAGGCGCTCCACCTCGTCGATGCGGATGATCGCGTGCATCGGCACGAAGCTGCGCACCACGCCCTCGAACTGTGCCTTGAGTTTCTCCTCGCTGGGATCGACCACCAGTTGGCTACGCTCACCGAAGACGAACTCCTCCACTTCCAGAAAACCCCACAGATCGCTCTGGTAGATCTGCTTGGCATACATCTCGTACACCTGGCCCTGGTTGAGGAAAATCACCTTGTAGATGGGATCACGCTTGCTCATGGAGATTCGAAGTCAGGAAAAACGGGGCGCGCAGAATAGCACAGCGCCGCACACGTAGCCCGGATGCAATCCGGGGATAGGCGATGACGCGCTTGCCCCTGGCCTGAAGCCTGTAGCCTGCCGCCTACCTCTCCCCTATAATGCGCGGTCATTTTTTAACCACCTCAGACAGTGCCATGACCAAGAAGCTCTATATCGAAACCCACGGTTGCCAGATGAACGAGTACGACAGCTCGCGCATGGTCGACCTGCTGGGCGAGCATCAGGCTCTGGAGGTTACGGAAAAACCCGAAGAAGCCGACGTGATCCTGCTCAATACCTGCTCGATCCGCGAGAAGGCGCAGGACAAGGTGTTCTCCCAGCTCGGCCGCTGGCGCGAGCTGAAGCAGGCCAATCCGGACCTGGTGATCGGCGTCGGTGGCTGCGTGGCCAGCCAGGAAGGCGCGGCGATCCGCGATCGCGCGCCCTATGTCGACGTGGTGTTCGGCCCGCAGACCCTGCACCGCCTGCCGGAAATGATCGATGCCGCGCGTGTGACCAAGACCGCCCAGGTGGACATCAGCTTCCCCGAGATCGAGAAATTCGACCGTCTGCCCGAGCCACGCGTCGATGGCCCCAGCGCCTTCGTTTCGGTCATGGAAGGCTGCAGCAAGTACTGCACCTTCTGCGTGGTGCCCTACACCCGCGGCGAGGAAGTCAGCCGCCCGCTGGTCGACGTGCTGATGGAAATCACCTCGCTCACCGAGAAAGGCGTGAAGGAAGTCACCCTGCTCGGGCAGAACGTCAACGGCTATCGCGGGCAAGCGCCGGACGGCCATATCGCCGATTTCGCCGAGTTGCTGCATGCCGTGGCCGCCCTCGACGGTATCGAGCGCATCCGTTACACCACCAGCCACCCGCTGGAGTTCTCCGACGCCATCATCCAGGCTCACGCCGAGATTCCGCAACTGGTGAAATACCTGCACCTGCCGGTGCAGTCCGGCTCCGACCGCATCCTCGCGGCGATGAAGCGCAACCACACCGCGCTGGAATACAAGTCGCGCATCCGCAAGCTGCGCGCCGCCGTACCGGACATCCTGATCAGCTCGGACTTCATCGTCGGCTTCCCCGGCGAGACCGAGAAGGATTTCGAGCAGACCATGAAGCTGATCGAGGACGTCGGCTTCGACTTCTCCTTCTCCTTCATCTACAGCTCGCGCCCCGGTACTCCGGCCGCCGATCTGGTCGACGATACCCCGGAAGAAGTGAAGAAGCAGCGTCTGGCCCTGCTGCAGCACCGCATCAACCAGAACGGTTTCGAGAACAGCCGGCGCATGGTCGGCACGGTGCAGCGCATTCTGGTCAGCGACTACTCGAAGAAGGACCCGGGCATGCTCCAGGGCCGCACCGAGCAGAACCGCATCGTCAATTTCCGCTGCGATAATCCGCGCCTGATCGGCCAGTTCGTCGACGTGCATATCGACGACGCCCTGCCCCATTCGCTGCGCGGCACCCTGCTGGATGCCGACACCCTCCACTAACGTAGCGGGCGCCCCCACTTTGCGTTGTGGGCGCCCGGCGTTATGCTGCCTTTCAATACCCAGACAAGTGACGATCACACCATCACCTTGAACACCTCTCTAGAACCTCATCGTTTCACCCTCGAACCCTTCGAGGCCCGCCGTTTCGCCAATCTCTGCGGCCAGTTCGACGAGCATCTGCGCCTGATCGAAGAGCGCCTCGGCCTGGAAATCCGCAACCGTGGCAATCAGTTCGAAATGCTTGGTAGCGCCGACAAGACCCAGGCCGCCGAAACCCTGCTGCGCAAGCTGTACCGCGAAACCAAGGCCACCGAGCTGTCGCCCGACCTGGTGCACCTGTATTTGCAGGAATCCGGCGTCGAGGAGCTGGTCAACCCCAGCAACCTGCCTCAGGTGGCCCTGCGCACCAAGAAGGGCGTGATCAAGCCGCGCGGGGCCAACCAGCAGCGCTACGTCAAGGCGATCCTCGACAACGACATCAACTTCGGCATCGGCCCAGCCGGCACCGGCAAGACCTACCTGGCTGTCGCCTGTGCAGTGGATGCGCTGGAGCGCGAGCAGGTGCGGCGCATCCTGCTGGTGCGCCCGGCGGTCGAGGCCGGCGAGAAGCTCGGCTTCCTGCCCGGCGACCTGGCACAGAAGATCGACCCTTACCTGCGCCCGCTGTACGACGCGCTCTATGAAATGCTCGGCTTCGACCACGTGGCCAAGCTGATCGAGAAGCAGGTGATCGAGATCGCGCCGCTGGCCTACATGCGCGGCCGCACGCTTAACAACAGCTTCATCATTCTCGACGAGAGTCAGAACACCACCGTCGAGCAGATGAAGATGTTCCTCACCCGTATCGGTTTCGGCTCCACCGCCGTGATCACCGGCGACATTACCCAGGTCGACCTGCCACGCGGCACCAAGAGCGGCCTGGCCCACGTCATCGAGGTACTGCGTGACGTGCCCGGCATCAGTTTCACCCACTTCAAGCCCAAGGACGTGGTGCGCCACCCGCTGGTGCAGCGCATCGTCGAAGCCTACGAGCGCCACGACGCACGCCTGAGCAGCAAGGGCGACGGCCAGGATGCTTGAGCTCGACCTGCAACTGGCCACTGACGGCCAGCACCCGAATGAGGCCCAATTGCGCCGCTGGTGCGAACTGGCGCTGCGCCAGCGCACGGCCGATTCGGAACTGACCATCCGATTGGTCGACGAAGCCGAAGGCCGCGAACTGAACCACACCTGGCGGCACAAGGACTACGCCACCAACGTGCTGTCCTTCCCCGCCGAAATTCCCGACGGCATTCTCGACATTCCGCTGTTGGGCGACCTGGTGATCTGCGTGCCGGTGGTCGAGCGCGAAGCAGCCGAGCAAGGCAAGGCGCTGGACGCGCACTGGGCACACCTGGTGATCCACGGCTGCCTGCACCTGCTGGGCTATGACCATATCGAGGACGACGAAGCCCTCGAGATGGAAGATCTGGAACGACAATTGCTCGCCGAGCTGGGTCACCCCGACCCCTATGCCGGCGATGAACCGCCTAATGAAAAGGACCCCGAGTAAAACGCCATGAGCGAAGACCGATCGAGCAACGAGCAGAAGTCCTGGTTCAACAAGCTGACCCAGGCTTTTGCTCATGAGCCGAGAAACCGTCAGGAGCTGCTGGAAGTCCTGCGCGAAGCCCACCAGAACAAGCTGCTCGACAGCGAAGCGCTGGCCATTGTCGAAGGCGCCATCCAGGTCGCCGACCTGCAGGTACGCGACATCATGGTGCCGCGCTCGCAGATGATCAGCATCAAGGCCAACCAGAGCCCGCGCGAATTCCTGCCTGCCATCATCGATGCCGCCCATTCGCGCTACCCGGTAGTCGGCGAGAGCCTCGACGACGTTATCGGCATCCTCCTGGCCAAGGATCTGCTACCGCTGATCCTGCAGGGCGAGCAGCCCAACTTCAACATCAAGGACCTGCTGCGCCCGGCCACCTTCGTGCCCGAGTCCAAGCGCCTCAACGTGCTGCTGCGTGAGTTCCGCGCCAACCACAACCACATGGCCGTGGTGATCGACGAATACGGCGGCGTGGCCGGCCTGGTGACCATCGAGGACGTGCTCGAGCAGATCGTCGGCGACATCGAAGACGAGCACGATGTCGAGGAAGACGGCTACATCAAGCCACTGCCGTCCGGCGACTATCTGATCAAGGCACTGACGCCCATCGACAGCTTCAACGAGACCTTCGACAGCCAGTTCTCCGACGACGAATACGACACCGTCGGCGGCCTGGTGATGAACGCCTTCGGCCACCTGCCCAAGCGCAACGAAGTCACCGAGATCGGCGAATTCCGCTTCCGCGTGCTCAATGCCGACAGCCGCCGCATCCACCTGCTGCGCCTGACGCCGATCAGTCGCTGACGGCTGGTATCCGGGGATGACCAGAGCGCCTCCCCGGATTGCATCCGGGCCAGGGAAACACTGAAAAAGCCGTCATACCCGCGCACGCGGGCATCCAGAACCTGCGAATCACCTGGGCTCCCGCCTTCGCGGGAGTGACTATAGATGGCTTTTTAAGAACAGCCCTGGCACTTGCCGCCTGCCACTGCCTGCCCCTACCCTTGCGCCACCCCGCTTCCAAGGATTTGCCCCATGTTGCAATGGATCACTCGTCCGGGCTGGCCCGGCCACCTGCTCGCCTGCGGCGCAGGCGCCTTGACCACTCTGGCCCTCGCCCCGTTCGACCTCTGGCCATTGGCCGTGCTGTCCATTGCCCTGTTCTATTTCGGCCTGCGCCATCTACGCCCCGGCCAGGCCGCAGTGCGCGGCTGGAGCTATGGTTTCGGCCTGTTCGCCGCCGGCACCAGCTGGGTGTACGTCAGCATCCACGACTATGGCGCCGCCTCGCCGGCACTGGCCGGCCTGCTCACCCTGGGTTTCGTCGCTGGGCTGGGCCTGTTTTTCGCCCTGATGGCCGCGCTCTGGGCGCGCTGGATCCGCCGCAGCGAAGCGCCGCTGGCCGACGCCCTGGCCTTCGCCGCGCTGTGGGTCGCCCAGGAAGTGTTCCGTGGCTGGTTCCTCACCGGCTTTCCCTGGCTCTATGCTGGCTACAGCCAACTCGAAGGCCCACTGAGCGGGCTGGTGCCGGTCGGCGGAGTGTGGCTGGCCTCCTTCGTCATCGCCCTGTCGGCCGCACTGATCATCAACCTGGAACGTCTGCGCGCGCACAAACCGCGCTACCTCTGCGCCCTGCTCCTGTTGCTGAGCCCCTGGATCGCCGGCCTGGCGCTGAATGATCACAGCTGGACACGGCCAGCCGGCAACAGCCTGAGCGTTGCCGCCGTGCAGGGTAATGTCGAACAGCATCTGAAATGGGATCCGGAGCAACTCAACGCGCAGCTGGCGCTGTACCGTGATCTCAGTTTCAGCGCCGAACGCGTCGATCTGCTGGTCTGGCCGGAAACGGCCATACCGCTACTCAAGGATCTGGCCCAGGGCTATATCGGCGTGATGGATCGTTTCGCCCGCGACCGTAACAGCGCGCTGATCACCGGCGTGCCGGTACGCCAGTCCAACGAGCGCGGCGAGGTTCGTTATTACAACGCCATCACCAGCTTCGGCGACGCTCAGGGCACCTACCTCAAGCAGAAGCTGGTGCCCTTCGGTGAATACGTGCCCCTGCAGGAGCTTCTGCGCGGGCTGATCGCCTTCTTCGACCTGCCCATGTCCGACTTCGCACGCGGCCCGAGTGACCAATCACCGCTGCTGGCCAAGGGGCAGCGCATCGCACCGTTCATCTGCTACGAAGTGGTCTACCCGGAGTTCGCGGCGGCACTGGCGGCGGACAGCGACATCCTGCTGACGGTAAGCAATGACGCCTGGTTCGGCACCTCCATCGGCCCGCTGCAGCACCTGCAGATGGCGCAGATGCGCGCGCTGGAGGCGGGCCGCTGGATGATCCGCGCCACCAACAACGGCATGACGGTGATCATCGACCCGCAGGGGCGCATCCAGTTTGCCCTGCCGCAGTTCGAGCGCGGCGTGCTCTACGGCGAAGTCGTGCCGATGCAGGGGCTGACGCCCTACCTGCAATGGCGTATCTGGCCACTGGCGACCCTTTGCGCCCTGCTGCTGGGCTGGGCGTTGCTGGCCAGCCGCATGGCCAAGACGGTCTAAACGCAGCGGTAAGCGAACGTAGCCCGCAGATGAAATCCGGGAGGCCGTCACGACGCCCCGGATTGCATCCGGGCTACGGGCTGGCCAGGATTTATAGGGCGGTTTCGCGAGCGCAGCGAGCAGCCCGCCAGCTCTCACAACGCAGAATCCGCAGGCGTAATGCCTGCGGCGAGTACGCCCTACTGCTTGCCGTGGACGATGGGATACGCCAGCAGCCCGATGGCTTCGTTGAGCAACAGACTGCTCTGCCAGATCACCCGCGACTCCGGCAGCCAGCCGCCCAGCGGGCGTTCATAACCGGCGCTGAGGTAACCCATCGGCGCGGTGATCACCTCGAAACCGGCCTGCTCGAAACACCAGCGCGCACGCGGCATATGCCAGGCCTGGGTGACCAGCACCACCCGCCGCACGCCCTGCGGCTGCAGCAGCTCGGCGCTGAACGCGGCATTCTCCCAGGTGGTGCGGCTGCGCTCTTCCAGCCAGCGAATCTCCAGGCCGTAATCGCGCTGCATGGCATCAGCCATCAGTGCCGCCTCGCTGGGCGGCTGGCCGTAATGCAGGCCACCGCTGGCCGCCATTGGCAGGCCGGATGCACGCGCCAGGCGCGCGGCATAGCGCAGGCGCTCCAGGGCCATCAGCCCAGGCTGATCGGTTGCGCCCCAGCCTGGATCGTTCTGCTCACGTCCGGCGCCAAGAATCACGATGCCATCGGCACGCTGCGCCAGCGTCGCCCACTGCGCCTCTTCAAGCGCAGGCTCACGTTCGAGCAGGCCAGCACTCCATTGCATCACCGCTGGCAAACTCATCAGCCACAGCCCACCGAACCCCATCAGCAAACAGGCCATAGCCAAGCTGGGAAAACGACGACGCAGCCACCAACCCAGCAACATCAGCAGAAGCAGGATGCCGGGCGGCATCAGCAGTTGTTTGAGAATGTAGCGAATCGGCATCAGGCACCTCCGGGGCGCCTGATCCTAACGGGTATTGCCGCTGCGAAACAGCTTTGAACCACAGGCCTGGCACGCCTGCACATCCTGCCCGCGATGCCAGCTCACCGACGTACCACACAACGCGCAACAGAGCGCCTGGCGACGCTTCATCAGGGGTTTGGGCCTGCCCATCGGCTTGCTGCCTGCCGCCTTGCCGCTGCGCAATGGCTGACGCTGAATCAACGCCAGCTCTTCAGCTGCAGCGTGCCAGCCGCGCAGCCAATGCAGGTCACGGTTGAGATAGGCACGGATCAGCTCCAGCTCCGCCGGGCTAAGCCCATCGAGCTCCAGTTCGCGAAGGGGTTCGGCATGCAGGCGACTGGCGGTATCGGCCTCTTCCAACGCCAGCGCAAGGCGCTGCAGCAATCGCCCATAGAGGCCATCTCCCCTCTCCGCTTGTCGTACAACAGCCATTTGACACCTCGCGATAGCCGACATGTGCGGGCCATGACTAAAGCTTAGCGAAGGCGCTGCAAGCAGCGTTGCGCCGCGACCAACGGCGTGCGCATGCAATCTGGGTTTCCCTCGATAGACGGCGCTCATGTATGCTACGACGTTTTCCGCAAGCCCCATTCCTTCAGCGCCAGAGCCATGCACGAACAGTACTCGCCCCGTGAAATAGAAGCCGCCGCGCAGTCCCACTGGGACGCGCAGAAATCCTTCGTCGTCAGCGAACAGCCGGGCAAGGACACCTTCTACTGCCTGTCGATGTTCCCCTACCCCAGTGGCAAGCTGCACATGGGGCACGTGCGCAACTACACCATCGGTGACGTGATCGCGCGCTACCAGCGCATGCAGGGCAAGAACGTGCTGCAGCCGATGGGCTGGGACGCCTTCGGCATGCCGGCAGAAAACGCCGCGATGAAGAACCAGGTGGCCCCGGCCAAGTGGACCTACGAGAACATCGCCTACATGAAGTCCCAGCTCAAATCGCTGGGCCTGGCCATCGACTGGACGCGCGAAGTCACCACCTGCAAACCGGACTACTACCGCTGGGAGCAGTGGCTGTTCACCCGCCTGTTCGAAAAGGGCGTGATCTACCGCAAGAACGGCACCGTCAACTGGGACCCGGTGGACCAGACCGTACTGGCCAACGAGCAGGTTATCGACGGCCGTGGCTGGCGTTCGGGCGCGCTGATCGAGAAGCGCGAAATCCCGATGTACTACTTCAAGATCACTGCGTATGCCGAAGAGCTGCTGAGCAGCCTGGATGAGCTGGATGGCTGGCCCGAGCAGGTCAAGACCATGCAGCGCAACTGGATCGGCAAGAGCTTCGGTGCCGATATCGTCTTCGACTACGACGTCGCCAGCATCGGCATCGACGGCCAACTGAAGGTCTATTCGACTCGACCCGATACCCTGATGGGCGCCACCTACGTCGCCGTGGCCGCCGAACACCCGCTGGCCCAACGCGCTGCCGAAGGCAACCCGCAGATCGCCGCCTTTATCGCCGAGTGCAAGGCCGGCTCCGTGGCCGAGGCCGACATGGCCACCATGGAAAAGAAGGGCGTGGCCACCGGCCAGTTCGTCATCCACCCGCTGACCGGCGACAAGCTGCCGGTATTCGTCGCCAACTACGTGCTCTGGGGCTACGGCGAAGGCGCGGTGATGGCCGTGCCGGCCCACGACGAGCGCGACTTCGAGTTCGCCCACAAGTACGACCTGCCGATCCAGCCGGTCTACGCCGGCGAGGGCAAGGACTACGACAGCGGGCAATGGCAGGCCTGGTACACCGACAAGGACGGCCTGACCACCGTCAACTCCGGCAAGTACGATAACCTCGACTTCAGCGCCGCCTTCGACGCCATCGTCGCCGACCTCGAAGCGACCGGCCACGGCGCGCGTAAGACCCAGTTCCGCCTGCGCGACTGGGGCATCAGCCGCCAGCGCTACTGGGGCTGCCCGATCCCGATCATCCACTGCGACAGCTGTGGCGACGTGCCGGTACCGGAAGATCAGTTGCCGGTGGTGCTGCCCGAAGACGTGGTGCCGGACGGCGCCGGTAGCCCGCTGGCGCGCATGCCCGAGTTCTATCAGTGCAAGTGCCCGAAGTGCGGTGCCGATGCCAAGCGCGAAACCGACACCATGGACACCTTCGTGGAGTCGTCCTGGTACTTCGCCCGCTACGCCAGCCCGAACTACGAGGGCGGCATGGTCGACCCGCAGGCGGCCAACCACTGGCTGCCGGTGGACCAGTACATCGGCGGCATCGAGCACGCCATCCTGCACCTCTTGTACGCGCGCTTCTTCCACAAGCTGATGCGTGACGAAGGCCTGGTGTCGTCCAACGAGCCGTTCAAGAACCTGCTGACCCAGGGCATGGTGGTCGCCGAGACCTACTACCGCACCCTGGAAAACGGCGGCAAGGACTGGTTCAACCCGGCTGACGTCGAGGTCGAGCGTGATACCAAGGCCAAGGTCATCGGCGCCAAGCTCAAAAGCGACGGCCTGCCGGTGGAAATCGGCGGCACCGAGAAGATGTCCAAGTCGAAGAACAACGGTGTCGACCCGCAGGACATGATCGATGCCTACGGCGCCGACACCTGCCGCCTGTTCATGATGTTCGCCTCGCCGCCCGATCAGAGCTGCGAATGGTCGGATGCCGGCGTCGAGGGCGCCAACCGCTTCCTGCGCCGCGTCTGGCGTCTGGCTCATGGCCATGTCAGCGCCGGCCTGCCGGGCAAGCTGGATGTCAGCAGCCTGAATGACGAGCAGAAAGCCGTGCGCCGCGCCATTCACCTGGCCATCAAGCAGGCCAGCAACGATATCGGCCAGCACCACAAGTTCAACACCGCCGTCGCCCAGGTGATGACCCTGATGAACGTGCTGGAAAAGGCCGTCACCGCCACCGAACAGGACCGCGCGCTGGTGCACGAAGGCCTGGAAGTCGTCACCCTGTTGCTGGCGCCGATCACCCCGCACATCAGCCACGAGCTGTGGCAGCGCCTGGGGCATGCCGATGCAGTGATCGACGCGCAATGGCCGCAGGTCGACGAATCCGCCCTGGTGCAGGACAGCCTGACCCTGGTGGTGCAGGTCAACGGCAAGCTGCGCGGGCAGATCGAAGTTCCGGCCAGCGCCTCGCGCGAGGAAGTCGAGGCCGCCGCTCGTGCCAACGAGAACGTCCTGCGCTTCACCGAAGGCCTGAGCATTCGCAAGGTCATCGTGGTGCCAGGCAAGCTGGTCAACATAGTCGCCAACTGATTAAGCTCGGCGCCACCACGACGTGGCGCCGCGATCCGCCAAGGGGATATGAGAATGATGAAACGGAATCTACTGATCATCGGCCTGGCCGGTCTGCTCAGCGCCTGCGGCTTCCAGCTGCGCGGCACCGGCGATGTGCAGTTCGCCCTCCAGGAGCTCGATGTCAGTGCGCGTGATGCCTACGGTGATACCGTGCAGCAGGTACGCGAAGTGCTGGAGAGAAACGACGTTCGCGTTTATGCCGGCGCGCCCTACAAGCTGGTCATCACCCGCGAAAGCGAGAATCGCCGCAGCGCCAGCTACAGCAGCGGTGCACGTACCGCCGAGTACGAGCTGACCATGGCCCTGGAGTATGAGATCCGTGGCACGCAGAACCTGCTGCTGACCGGCAACAAGGTGGAAGTGCAGAACTACTACCAGCAGGATGACAACAACCTGGCCGGTTCGGATCAGGAAGCCGCGCAACTGCGCAGCGAGATGCGTCGCGAGCTGATCCAGCAGCTCACGCAGAACCTGCAGCAGATCACCCCGGCCCAGCTCGACCAGCTGCAGCAGACTGCCGAAGCCCGTGCCAAGGCAGAAGCCGAAGCGCTGGAAGCGGCTCGCCGCGCTCGTGAGAGCCAGGTCGCACCGCAGCAGTCGCCGATCGAACTGCCGTCGCGCTAAAGGCGCAGGGGCCGCATCAGCGGCCCTGCCCACTCGCCTCATGACATCACCTCGATGAAGCTCGCCCCCGCCCAGCTCGGCAAACACCTGCAAGGCCCGCTTGCACCTGTCTATGCGATCAGCGGTGACGAACCGCTGCTCTGCCAGGAAGCCGCCGATGCCATCCGCAACGCCTGCCGCCAGCATGGCTTCGGCGAGCGCCAGGTGTTCAATGCTGAAGCCAACTTCGACTGGGGCAACCTGCTGCAGGCCGGCGCCAGCCTCTCGCTGTTCGCCGAGAAGCGCCTGCTGGAACTGCGCCTACCCTCCGGCAAACCGGGGGATAAAGGCGCCGCAGCACTGCTGGAATACCTGGCACGGCCGCCTGAAGATACCGTCCTGCTGCTGAGCCTGCCCAAGCTCGACGGCAGCACGCAGAAATCCAAATGGGCCAAGGCGCTGATCGACGGTCAGGCTTGCCAGTTCATCCAGATCTGGCCGGTGGACGCCAACCAGTTGCCGCAGTGGATTCGCCAGCGCCTCGCTCAGGCCGGCCTGAGCGCCAGCGCCGATGCCGTGGACATGATCGCCGCGCGAGTAGAAGGCAACCTGCTGGCCGCCGCCCAGGAAGTGGAAAAGCTCAAGCTGCTTGCCGAAGGCAATCAGGTGGACGCCGAAACCGTGCAGGCCGCCGTGGCCGACAGCGCCCGCTTCGATGTGTTCGGCCTGATCGATTGCGCCCTGACTGGCGATGCCAGCCATGCCCTGCGCGTGCTCGAAGGCCTGCGCGGCGAGGGTGTGGAAACCCCGGTAATCCTCTGGGCGCTGGCACGCGAAATTCGCCTGCTGGCCGGCATCGCCTACCAGCAAAGCCAGGGCATACCCCTGGACAAGGCCTTCTCCAGCGCGCGTCCGCCGGTGTGGGACAAGCGTCGGCCACTGGTTTCCAAGGCGCTGCAGCGTCACAGCAGCAAGCGTTGGGGCCAGCTGTTGCAGCAGGCGCAACTGATCGACGCGCAGATAAAGGGCCAGGCACCCGGTGATCCCTGGAGCGAACTGGCCATGCTGACCCTGCAATTAGCCGGACAACGCCTGCGCCTGTAAGTGTTGCTGCCTCTTCCTTTCTCGTAGGGTTGGCTTTAGCAGGCCGTTGAAAAACGTAGGCGAGGCAGCCAGTGCAAGGCAAAAACAGCCGAAAAAGCGCAGTTTACGTGCTGTAAATGAGCATTTTGAGGCTGTTTTTAACGCAGCAATGGCAACGTAGGTAGTTTTTCAACGGCCTGTTAGCCCGCGTCCACCAGCGTTGGTGGGCTAAAGCGGAGCGCCGCCCGGCCCACCCTGCGCGTTGAAAGGCTTCGCGAGCAGAGCTCGCTCCTACGCCCCATTCAGACCGCAATCTGGACATTTTCCGTACAGCGGCGCATAGTCCGCGCGCCTGCGCTGGAAGCAGGCTCTAGCGAGGAACCCCTATGAGCAAGAAAACCGGCAAACGGCCGAACAAGGCCAAATCCATCGTCGCCCAGCCACTGTTTCGCTCCCGCCAGGAACGACCACAGAAAGGCAAAGGCAGCTACCGCCGCGAAGCCTCCCACAATTGGGAGGCTTCTTGCTTTATGGGCTTGCTCACTGCGCTGATCGCCCAGATTCCAGCCCGAGCGTGATAAGGTAGACACCTGCTTAAACGCCCTGAGATAGAAATGCCACACCAGTTTCCTCGTCGCGCCCTGGCCCTGCTTCCTCTCCTGCTGCTGGCGGCCTGCGCCCAGGCCCCAGCGGAAAACCTGCCCACAGCCAACACGCCGGCCACGGCGCAGGCTGCACCTGCAGATGCACTGACCAGCTTCGCCGACTGGCGCCAGGCATTGCGTGACGAAGCGCTTGCCGCCGGCATTGACGCCGCGCTGTTCGATCGCATATTCGCCGGCGTCACCCCTGACCCGGCGGTGCTCAAGGCCGACAGCAGCCAGCCCGAATTCACCCGCCCGGTGTGGGAATACCTCGACGGCGCCGTGTCCTCCAGCCGCATCGGTCGTGGCCGAGTGCTGTTGGCGCAGCACAGCCTGGTGCTGCAACGCATCGAGCAGCAGTACGGCGTCGAGGCCCCGATCCTGGTGGCCATCTGGGGTCTGGAGAGCAACTTCGGCAACAATATCGGCAGCCACAGCGTTATCCGCTCTCTCGCCACCCTGGCCTACGACGGTCGTCGCCAGGGCTTCTGGCGTGCGCAGTTGCTGGCTGCCCTGCAGATTCTGCAGAACGGCGATGTGCCCAGCGAACGCATGATCGGCTCCTGGGCCGGCGCCATGGGGCAGACCCAGTTCATGCCCACCACCTACAACCAGCATGCGGTGGATTTCGACGGCGACGGCAAGCGCGACCTGTGGAACTCCTCGGCCGATGCCCTGGCTTCAGCGGCTCATTACCTGCAAGCGTCAGGATGGCAGCGCGGCCAGCCCTGGGGATTCGAGGTGCGCCTGCCGAGCGACTTCGACTACGCCCTGGCTGACCCGGACCAGCGTCGCAGCCTGACCGAGTGGGCCGAACTCGGCGTGCGCCCGCTGGCACCGACCGGCGCCGCCGCCAGCGCGCGCGCCAGCCTGCAGCTACCGGCCGGACACAAAGGCCCGGCCTTCCTGCTGCTGGACAATTTCCGCAGCATCCTCAAGTACAACAACTCCACCTCATACGCGCTGGCCATCGGCCTGCTCGCCGACAACCTGGTGCGCCCCAGCGAAGTGCAGGGCCAGTGGCCACGCGGCGAACGCCAGCTCGGTCGCAGCGAGCGCGTCGAGCTGCAGGAGCTGCTGGCCCAAGCCGGTTTCGACCCGGGCCCGGCCGACGGCATCATCGGCGCCAACACGCGCAAGGCCATCCGCGCCCTGCAGCTGCAATTGAACTGGCCTGCCGATGGCTACCCCAATACCGAGCTGCTGCAACAGCTGCGCGCACGCTAAGTCTGGGCCTCGCTGAACGCTGCCTCGTCGCCCCTTGGCCGACAGGCGGTCTCAGCGTGCCCATGAGCCTTCTGTGATAGACTGGCCGGCGGCCACAAGCCACCTGCCCACGGAGCCTCTAGCGGAGCCCTGATTCCCGATGTCCGACACCTCCCCGCCCAAATCCGTCGCCAGCGGCGAAAAATTTCGCACCGCCCAAGGCATCACCGCCATCAAGGATGGCCAGAAGCGTCGCGCCTCGGCCGAACCTCAGGTGTTCGAGCCCAAGCCCAAGTGGCTGCGGGTCAAGGCACCTGGCGGTAGCCGTTTCGAGGCCGTCAAACGCAACGTTGGCGAACACCGCCTGAGCACCGTCTGCCAGGAGTCACACTGCCCGAACATGGGTGAGTGCTGGTCCAACGGCACGGCCACCATCATGCTGATGGGCTCGGTGTGTACCCGCGCCTGCCGTTTCTGCGCCGTGGACACCGGCAACCCCAATGGCTGGCTGGATCTGGAAGAGCCGCAGAACACCGCCAAGTCGGTGGAGCTGATGGCCCTGCGTTACATCGTGCTGACCTCGGTGGACCGTGACGATCTGGAGGATGGCGGCGCCAGCCACTACGCCGCCTGCGTGCGCGCCATCAAGGCAAATACCCCGCAGGTGGTGGTCGAGGCCCTGACCCCGGATTTCGACGGTGATCACCAGGCCATCGAGCGCGTCGTCGACTCCGGCCTGGAAGTCTTCGCGCAGAACGTCGAGACAGTCAAACGTCTTACACATGTGGTTCGCGATCCGCGCGCCGGCTACGAGAAGACCCTAAAGGTGCTCGAGCACGCCAAGAAGCACCGGCCGGACGTACTGACCAAGACCAGCCTGATGCTCGGCCTGGGTGAAACCGACGAGGAAATTCTCGAAACCATGGATGACCTGCGCGCCATCGGCGTGGACATCCTCACCCTCGGCCAGTACCTGCAACCGACGCGCAACCACCTCAAGGTGCAGCGCTGGGTCAGCCCGGAAGAGTTCAATCGCCTGCGCGATATCGGCCTGGAGAAAGGCTTTATGGAAGTCGCCGCCGGCCCGCTGGTACGTTCCAGCTACCGCGCTGACCGCGTGTTCGAAAAGAACAACCTGGGGCTTGCCGCCCCGGTTCCGGTGCCGGGTCAGGAAGTCAATGCCAGCCTGATTCCGGCGCTGAATCTGAACTGAGACAGATCCTCAGGGAAACCAAAGGGACGCCTCGGCGTCCCTTTTTCGTTGCTGTCAGTATGTATGCGTGGCCACGCGCCTGTGCAGGAACCCCGCCCCAGGGCGAAGCGTTCTACGGTTGGCGGCGAGGCGCCGCACCTACACGTTATCTCGCATTAACCTACGCGTAACCCAGACGGCCACGCAGCACCTGCTCCAGGCGTTGCGCCACTTCGTCGAATGCCGGCGGCGCTGGCAGCAGATCACGCATCTGCACCATCTTCAGCCCCGCGTAGCCGCACGGATTGATGCGCAGGAAGGGCGACATGTCCATGTCGACGTTCAGCGCCAGGCCGTGGAAGGAGCAACCACGACTGACGCGCAGGCCCAGTGAGGCGATCTTGTCGCCGGCCACATACACGCCCGGCGCATCGGCCTTCGGCGCAGCCTCGATACCGTAGCCGGCCAGCAGATCGACCAGGCTTTGCTCCATGGTCGTGACCAGTTCACGCACCCCAAGGTCGAGGCGGCGCAGATCGAGCATCAGGTAGGCCACCAGTTGGCCAGGGCCGTGATAGGTCACCTGGCCGCCGCGCTCGACCTGCACCACCGGAATATCGCCCGCTGCCAGCACATGCTCGGCCTTGCCGGCCTGACCCTGAGTGAAGACCCGGGGGTGCTGCAGCAGCCAGATTTCATCCGGCGTCCACTCATCGCGCTCACGGGTCAACTGGCGCATGGCCTCCAGCGTCGGCTGATAGTCGACCAGCCCGAGGTGACGAACGACGAGTTCGGGCATGAGGATCACAGCACCATGTGCACGCGGCCGGTGGCACGCAGGTCGACATGAATCGCCTGCAACTGCTCGACGCTGGTGGCGGTGATCAGCACCTGCACGGAGAGGAAGTTGCCGTTACGGCTGTCGCGCAGCACCAGCGTGGAGGCATCCAGATCCGGCGCATGGCGCTGGATCACCTCGATCACCAGATCGGAGAAACCCTCACCCGCAATGCCGATTACCTTGATCGGGTAACGCTCGCAGGGAAATTCGATTTTAGGGGCTTGAACGTCGTTATCGGTCATGGCGTCAGCGGGCTCGCGGCCCGTCCAGAAAAGGGCCGCTCCATCAGGAGCGGCCAGGCTTGTCAGTTGAAAAGGCCGAAGAAGAACAGGCGAATGCTGTCCCACAGACGGCGCAGCAACCCGCCCTCTTCTACCGACTGCAGGGCTACCAGATCAGTGCTGCGTACAACCTCGTCACCCAGTTTGACTTCTACCTTGCCGATCACGTCGCCCTGCTGGATCGGCGCAACAAGCTGCGGGTTGAGCGTCATGCTGGCCTGCAGCTTTTCCAGCTGGCCCTTCGGCAGGGTCATGGTCAGGTCTTCGGCCAGACCGGCCTTGACCTGGTTCGTGGCGCCTTTCCAGACAGTGGCCTGAGCCAGCTCGGCACCTTTCTGATAGAAGGTGCGGCTTTCGAAGAAACGGAAACCATAGGTCAGCAGCTTCTGGGTTTCCGCTGCACGGGCCTGCTCACTGTCGGTACCGAATACCGAGGTGATCATGCGCGCGCCATCACGCACCGCCGAGGCCACCAGGCAATAGCCGGCCTCGGAGGTGTGGCCGGTCTTCAGGCCGTCGACGGTGCGGTCACGCCACAGCAGCAGGTTACGGTTGGGCTGCTTGATGTTGTTCCAGAGAAACTCTTTCTGCGAGTAGATCGCGTAGTGCTCGGCATCTTCATTGATGATCGCGCGGGCTAGAATCGCCATGTCACGGGCGCTGGAGTAATGCTCAGGATGCGGCAGGCCGGTAGAGTTCATGAAGTGGCTGTTCTTCATGCCCAGACGTTCGGCAGTGGCGTTCATCATGTCCGCGAAGGCATCTTCGCTGCCGGCGATGTATTCGGCGATGGCGATGCTGGCATCGTTACCGGACTGAATGATGATGCCGTGCAGCAAGTCGTCGACCGTGGCCTGACTGTTCACTGGCAGGAACATGGTGGAACCACCGGAAGCAGCACCGCCGGTGCGCCAGGCGTGCTCGCTGATCGTGACCAGATCCTTCTCGCCGATCTTGCCATTACGGATTTCCAAGGTCGCGATGTAGGCCGTCATCAGCTTGGTCAGGCTGGCGGGCGGCAGGCGCTCGTCAGCGTTGTTCTCGACCAGGACATTGCCGCTGGCGGCGTCCATCAGCACGTAGGATTTCGCGGCCAGTTGCGGCGGCGCCGGCACCACCTGCGGGTTGGCCAGGGCCAGGGGGGCGGCCAGAAGGGTAAGAACCAGTGAAGCACGTTGCACGAAGCTGGTGATGTTCATCCGTCTCTCGAAAATCATTGCTTGGGTTGTACGGCCCCACAGGGCCATCTTTCGACTCGCACTAGGCAAGCCTCGGATTTAGTCCGGCAAACGCCGGTTAAGTTGCCATCAGTCGGCGCGCACCAGCGTTGCCTGGCCGAGGTTGGCCAGGCGCACACTGCTCTGCAGCTGCTCAGCCTCGCCCTGATTGCTGATCGGCCCCATGCGGACGCGGTGCAGTATCTGCTGGTCGCGCACCACTGAGCTGATGAACACCGGCACACTGCTGGTCTGGCTCAGCTTGGACTTGAGCAGTTCCGCAGCGTCCGGATTGGCGAAGGCTCCCACCTGGAGATACAGGCCAGAGGCTGCGAGTGAATCGTTTTTTTTTGCGTCGATCTGTACCGGCACCACCGCAGCGGCGTGCTGCGTGGGCGGCGGTGAGTAGTGTTCGATGGGCTGCGACACGGGTTGCGCAACGGTCTGCACCGCGCTCGCCCTGGCCGGCTGATTGTTGGCCAGTACCAGCGGCACCGGACGGCCCTGTTGCGCCCACCATTCATGCGGGTCGATGCCTTCGACCTTGACCCGCGCAGTGCCTTTTTCAGCGAAGCCGAGCTTTTTGGCCGCGGCAAAGGACAGGTCGATGATACGGTCGGAGTAGAACGGCCCGCGGTCGTTGACCCGCAGGATCACCACCTTGTCGTTTTCCAGGTTGGTCACCCGTACGTAGCTGGGCAGCGGCAGCGTCTTGT
This sequence comes from Pseudomonas sp. GD03919, assembly GCF_029814935.1. Classification (NCBI taxonomy): domain Bacteria; kingdom Pseudomonadati; phylum Pseudomonadota; class Gammaproteobacteria; order Pseudomonadales; family Pseudomonadaceae; genus Pseudomonas; species Pseudomonas sp. GD03919. The sequence continues at coordinate 832,068 of NZ_CP104582.1, read as the reverse complement.
GTGCCGCCGTCATGCCGTACAGATCGTAAGTCTCGCCATTGGCCGTGGCCTGGCCATGGAACTTGGTACCGTACCAGGAGGCCGGGCCGACCGCCTGATAGCGACGCGCATCCTGAATCGGGAAATACTGCTTGCCGAACACCACATAGGGGCTGGCCTTGACCGGTCCGTAGTGCGGCATGGGAATGGCATCCTGAATCTTCGAGACGTCGACATCCCACCAGGGCGCGCCATCCTTGTGCGGCCGGTTGTAATCATCAGGCCCGGAGATGCCCGTCGACTTACCGGGCACCACAGCGGGCTGCGGTGCCCGATTGGACGAGCAACTCGCCAGCAGCAGGGCTGCCGTCATGCAGGCAGCCAGCGGCAGCAGTTTGTGCACACTCATTGTTTACTCCGCGCGTCGACCAGCAGCTCAGCCAGTTGGTTGACCGCCATGGCATACATCACGCTGCGATTGTAGCGGGTGATGGTGTAGAAGTTGGGCAAACCGAGCCAGTATTCGTCGCCTTGCGCACCTTCCAGACGAAATGCGGTCACCGGCAGATCTTCGGCCAGCTTGTCCTGGCTCTGCCAGCCCAGCGCGCGCAATTCGGCAACATTCTTCACCGGATCCAGGCCCTGGGTCAGGCCTTCATCGACGCGCGCACCGCTGACCTGGACGCGGCTGGCGACCTGGCCACCGGCCTGCCAGCCGTGACGCTTGAAATAGCTGGCGACGCTGCCGATGGCATCGGTTGGGTTGCTCCAGATGTTGATATGGCCGTCCCCATCGAAGTCCACGGCATAGGCGCGGAAGCTGCTCGGCATGAACTGCGGCAAACCCATTGCGCCGGCGTAAGAACCCTTGAGGGTAATCGGGTCGACCTGCTCCTCACGGGTCAGCAGCAGAAATTCGCGCAGCTCCTTGCGGAAGAACGGCGCGCGCGGCGGGTAGTCGAAGGCCAGCGTGGACAGGGCGTCCATCACCCGCCAACTACCGGTATTGCCACCATAGAAGGTTTCCACGCCGATGATGGCGACGATGAATTGCGGCGGTACACCGTACTCGGCTTCGGCCTTCTCCAGTGCAGCCTGGTTGTTTTTCCAGAACTCCACACCCTGAGCGATGCGCTTGTCGGTGATGAAGATCGGCCGGTAGTCCTTCCAGGGCTTGACCTTCTCTGCCGGGCGCGAGATGGCATCGAGAATCGCCTGCTTGCGCTCGACCTCGGCGAACAGGCTGACCAGTTGCTCGCTGGCAAAACCATAGTCGCGGGTCATTTCCTCGACGAACTCGGCCACCTGCGGCGAGCCGTCATAATCAGCTGCCAGAGCGGTACCCAGTGTGCCGGCAATAGCAGCGCCAAGCAGCGTACGGACAGCCCAACTGCGCAAAGAATGCATCAACTCAAAACCCCCAAAATCAAACCTGAGCGATCCACTTTCTGTGGGTGTGAATCGCCATCAATATCCCGAAGCCTGACAACAATGTGACCAGATGGGTTCCACCGTAGCTAATGAACGGCAGCGGCACCCCCACCACCGGCAGCAGCCCGCTGACCATGCCGATGTTGACGAATACGTAGACGAAGAAGGTCATGGTCAGCGCGCCGGCCAGCAACTTGCCGAACAGCGTCTGCGCCTGAGCAGTGATCACCAGGCCGCGCGCCAGCAGCAGCAGATAGAGCAGCAGCAACAGACAGACGCCAACCAGGCCGAACTCTTCCGCAAGCACGGCAATGATAAAGTCCGTATGGCTTTCCGGCAAAAAATCCAGGTGCGACTGCGTGCCCAGCAGCCAGCCCTTGCCCAGCACGCCCCCGGAGCCGATCGCCGCCTTGGACTGGATGATGTTCCAGCCGGCCCCCAGCGGATCGCTCTCCGGATTGAGGAAGGTCAGCACGCGGCGCTTCTGGTAGTCGTGCATGACGAAGTACCACATGCCTATCGCAATCGGCACCACCGCCGCCGCTGCACCGACAATCCAGCGCCACTGCAGACCGGCCATGAACACGACGAAAGCGCCCGACGCCAGTACCAGCAGCGAAGTGCCGAGATCCGGCTGCTTGAGGATCAGCACGAAAGGCACGCCAATCATCGCCAGGCTGATGACGATGTGCTTGAAGCGCGGCGGCAGGTTGTGCCGCGACAGGTACCAGGCGATGGTCATCGGCATGATGATTTTCATCAGCTCTGACGGCTGGAAACGGATCACGCCGGGGATGTTGATCCAGCGCGTCGCGCCCATCGCCGTGTGTCCCATCACCTCCACTACCACCAACAAGGCAACCCCCATGAGATAGGCGAGAGGCACCCAGCGCGCCATGAAGCGTGGGTCGAACTGGGCGATCACCACCACCCCGACCATGCCGATACCGAAGGAGGACGCCTGCTTGAGCAGCAAATCGATGTTCTTGCCACTGGCCGAATACAGGATGAACAGGCTGCCGGCCCCCAGAGCCAGCAGCAGTAACAGCAACCAGCCATCGATATGCATACGTTGCAATAGGGTGGCGCGACGGCGCAGCACGTCCTCGTCGGACAGGGTACGGTCGAAATTACTGATCATCGCTGGCTGACCTCGGCAGGCTTGGGCATCGCGAACTCGGCCTTGAGCTGACCGGTTTCCTTGTCCAGCAGCCAGGCATCCATCACCTGCTTGACCACTGGCGCGGCGACGCCAGAGCCGGACTCACCGTTTTCCACCATCACCGCGACGGCGATCTGCGGGTTGTTCGCAGGCGCAAAACCGACGAACAGGGCATGGTCGCGGTGACGTTCCTGGAGTTTTTCACGGTCGTACTTCTCGCCCTGCTTGATCGCCACCACCTGCGCCGTACCGCTCTTGCCGGCAATGCGATAGACCGAGCTGTCGCCGACCTTGCGCGCCGTGCCGCGCGGGCCATGCAGCACTTCTTCCATGCCACGGATGCCGTACTCCCAGAATTTCGGATCGCGCAGGACGATATCCGGCATCGGGTTGGGGTCTACGGGCAAGCGTCCACCGACGCTCCTGGCCAGGTGCGGGCGAATCCACTTGCCGCGCGTGGCCATCAGCGCCGTGGCCTGCGCCAGTTGCAGCGGTGTGGTCTGCATATAGCCCTGGCCGATACCGAGAATCAGCGTCTCGCCCGGGTACCAGGGCTGGCGGTAACGCGCCCGCTTCCAGTCGCGCGAAGGCATCAGGCCGGCGGTCTCCTCGAACATGTCCAGCGCCACGCGCTGCCCGAGGCCGAAGCGGCTCATGTAGTCGTGCATGCGATCGACGCCCATCTTGTGCGCCAGATCGTAGAAGTAGGTGTCATTGGAACGGGCGATGGCCAGGTTGAGATCGACCCAGCCGTCACCGCTGCGGTTCCAGTTACGGTACTTGTGGCTGTGATTGGGCAACTGATAGAAGCCGGGGTCGAACACCCGGCTCTGCGGCGTGATCACGCCGGCATCGAGACCCGCCACAGCCACCATCGGCTTGATGGTCGAACCCGGCGGATAGAGGCCACGCAACACGCGGTTGTACAGCGGCTGGTCGATGGAGTCGCGCAGTTCGCCATAGGCCTTGAAGCTGATGCCGGTGACGAAGGGGTTGGGGTCGAAACTGGGCTGGCTGACCATCGCCAGCACTTCGCCATTGTTCGGATCGAGGGCCACCACCGCGCCACGACGGCCGCCGAGGGCATTCTCGGCCGCCTCCTGCAGGTGCACGTCGAGGCTCAGGACGATGTCCTTGCCCGGCTTCGGGTCGATGCGATTGAGCACCCGCAGTACGCGGCCACGGGCGTTGGTCTCAACTTCTTCGTAACCCACTTCGCCGTGCAGCTCGTCTTCGTAGAAGCGCTCGATGCCGGTCTTGCCGATATGGTGGGTGCCGGCGTAGTTGGTCGGATCGAGACGCTTGAGTTCCTGCTCGTTGATGCGACCGACATAGCCGACCGAATGAGCGAAGTGCTCCTGCTGCGGATAATGCCGCACCAGCTGCGCCGCCACCTCGACGCCGGGCAGGCGGAACTGGTTGACCGCGATGCGGGCGATCTGCTCCTCGGACAGCTCGAACAGGATCGGCACCGGCTCGAAGGGCCGCCGCCCCTGGCGCACGCGGCGCTCGAACAGCGCGCGCTCGTCCGCGGAAAGCTCCAGTACCTCGACCACGGTATCGAGCACGCTCAGCCAGTCGCCGGCACGCTCGCGGGTAACGGTCAGGCTGAAGCTCGGTCGGTTGTCGGCGATGATCACCCCGTTGCGGTCGAAGATCAGCCCGCGCGTCGGCGGAATCGGCTGCACGTGGATGCGGTTGTTCTCGGCCAGCGTGGAGTGATACTCGTACTGAACCACCTGCAGGTAGTACATGCGCATGATCAGCAGGCAGGTGAGCACGATGATTGCCACAGCACAGAACACCACCCGGCGCTTGACCAGGCGGGCGTCCTTTTCATGATCCTTGAGACGAATCGGCTGCGGCATCGATGACTACTTGTGGTACGGGTGGCCGGACAGCACGGTCCAGGCACGGTAGATCTGTTCGCCGAGCAGAATCCTGACCAGCGGGTGTGGCAGCGTCAGCGGCGACAGCGACCAGCGCTGTTCGCTACGCGCGCAAACCTCCGGCGCCAGCCCTTCCGGGCCGCCGACCATGAGGTTGACGTTGCGCGCATCCAGGCGCCAGCGCTCCAGCTCCGCTGCCAGCTGTTCGGTGCTCCAGGGCTTGCCATGGACCTCCAGGGTAACGATACGTTCGCCCGGCTGCACCTTGCTCAGCATGGCCTCGCCCTCCTGACGGATCAGGCGGGCGACGTCGGCGTTCTTGCCGCGGGTATTGAGAGGAATCTCCACCAGCTCCAGCGGCAGTTCGGCGGGCAGACGCTTGACGTACTCCTGCCAGCCCTCCTCGACCCAGCGCGGCATGCGCGAACCGACGGCGATCAGCTTGATCCGCATTACTCGGCGCTGTGCTGGGCGCGACTCTGCTCGGCGCCCTGCCACAGGCGCTCGAGATCATAGAACTGACGCGCGGTCGGCAGCATCACGTGTACGACGATATCACCCAGGTCGAGCAGGGCCCATTCGCCGCTGTCCAGACCTTCGCTACCGATGGGACGTACGCCGCGCTCCTTGACCTTTTCCAGCACGTTTTCCACCAGGGATTTGACCTGACGGCTGGAGCTACCGCTGGCGATCACCATGAAGTCGGTGATGCTGGTCTTGTCCTTGACGTCGATCACGGTGATGTCGGTCGCCTTGATCTCTTCCAGCGCCGCCACGGCGATCTTGACCAGCTCGTCGCTGGGCATGTTCTGCTTACTCATAAAAACTCATTTGCCTCGTGTAATGGACGCCAGCGCACATGCATGGCGTTTCAAGCATTGGGCGCACGGTACAGATCGTGCGCCTGGATATAGGCCAGTACCGCATCCGGCAGCAGATAACGCGCCGAGCGGCCAGTTGCCAACAAGTGGCGAATCTGCGTGGCGGAAATCGCCAACGGAGTCTGCCAGATGAAACTGATTTGCCCGCCTGCACCCACCAGGCTCAACGGGTCGCTGACACTGCGCGCGGCCAGCAGATCGCGCAGCGCCTCCGGCGCTTCACTGTCGGCATCCGGCCGTTGCAACACCAGCAGATGGCAGTGCTCGAGCAGCTCCTGCCAACGATGCCAACTGGGCAAGCCGCAGAAGGCATCCCAGCCAAGCAACAAGAACAGCTGATCGTCCGCTGCCAGTTCGGCGCGCACCGACTCAAGGGTGTCCACCGTGTACGACGGTTTGTCGCGTTTGAGCTCGCGGTCATCAACCGTCAACCGCGGCTCGCCGGCCACCGCCAGCTCGACCATGGCCAGGCGCTGCTCGGCCGTGGCCTGTGGCAGATCACGGTGCGGCGGCCTGGCGCTGGGGATCAGCCGCAGTTCGTCCAGCGCCATGAACTCGGCCACTTCCAGCGCCGCACGCAGGTGCCCGTTGTGCACCGGGTTGAAGGTACCGCCGAGCAGGCCGATGCGTCGGGCGCCGATTCGTTTCATTTATGTGCGAATGTGTCCGTCACCAAAAACCACGTACTTCTCGCTGGTCAGCCCTTCCAGGCCGACCGGGCCACGGGCATGCAGCTTGTCGGTGGAGATGCCGATTTCCGCCCCCAGGCCGTACTCGAAACCATCGGCGAAGCGGGTCGAGGCATTGACCATCACCGACGCGGAATCCACCTCGGTAAGGAAGCGCCGCGCATCGCTGAAGTTCTCGGTAATGATCGAGTCGGTGTGCTGCGAGCCGTAGTGATTGATGTGCTCGATGGCAGCCTCCAGCGAGTCGACGATGCGAATCGCCAGGATCGGCGCGTTGTACTCGGCGAACCAGTCGTCCTCGCTGGCTTGCAGCACATCGCTGCCGAGCAGTTCGCGGGTCGCGGCATCGCCACGCAGCTCCACGCCCTTGTCGCGGTAGATGGCAGCCAGCGGCGGCAACACACGATCGGCGATGGCCTGATGCACCAGCAGGGTTTCCATGGCGTTGCACGGCGAATAGCGCTGGGTCTTGGCGTTGTCGCAGACGCGAATGGCCTTGTCGACATCGGCAGCAACGTCGACATAGACGTGGCAGACGCCGTCCAGGTGCTTGATCACCGGCACCTTGGCGTCGCGGCTGATGCGCTCGATCAGCCCCTTGCCACCGCGCGGCACGATCACGTCGACGAACTTCGGCATGGCGATCAGCTCGCCCACCGCAGCGCGATCAGTGGTTTCCACCACCTGCACGGCAGCCGCCGGCAAATCGGCCTCGGCCAGCCCCTGCTGAATGCAGCGGGCAATCGCCTGATTGGAATGAATCGCCTCGGAGCCGCCACGCAGGATGGTGGCGTTGCCAGACTTCAGGCACAGGCTGGCGGCATCGATGGTCACGTTCGGCCGCGACTCGTAGATGATGCCGATCACGCCCAGCGGCACACGCATCTTGCCGACCTGAATACCGGACGGCAGGTAGCGCATGCCCTGAATCTCGCCAATCGGATCAGGCAGGGTCGCCACCTGGCGCAGGCCTTCGATCATGCTGTCGATCACCTTCGGCGTCAGCGCCAGACGGTCGACCATGGCCGGCTCCAGGCCGCTGGCGCGAGCAGCGGCCAGATCCAGCTCATTGGCGGCAGTCAGCTCGGCGCGCGCGGCGTCGAGCGCATCGGCGGCGGCCTGCAGCGCGCGATTTTTCTGCGCGGTGCTGGCACGGGCGAGCACCTTTGATGCCTGGCGGGCGGCCCGGCCCAGGCGGGTCATGTAGTCGTGCACGGACTCGGTCATGGCGGCGGAGGTCTGGCAGTTGGAAAAAGGGGCTGATTATAGCCGGCTCGCGAGGCTGCGCCCAGCGGCGTCTGGCAAGCGGTACAGGATGCCGACCTGAAGCGCGGCAACGACAGGCCGAATACGCCACCCCGGCCAGCCAAACCCGATACAGACCCATTCAGGCAATTTTAAGGTGCTTGTTGCTATGCTCGCCGCCCGGATCAGCCCACTTCGAGCCCTGCGCATAGATCATGCCCGCCACACCGCCCTCAAACCTGCCCTGGCCCGGCGCCAGGCCATTGCCGGATAGCTTCTTCGACCGCGACGCTCAGCTGCTCGCCCGTGAGCTGCTCGGCAAGGTGATTCGCCATCGCGTCGCCGGGCTATGGCTGAGCGCCCGGATCATCGAGACCGAGGCCTACTACCTGGTCGACAAGGGCAGCCACGCCTCGCTCGGCTACACCGAGAAACGCAAGGCACTGTTCGCCGACGGCGGGCACATCTATATGTATTACGCGCGCGGTGGCGACTCGCTGAACTTCAGCGCCCGGGGCGCGGGCAATGCCGTACTGATCAAATCCGGCCATCCGTGGCTGGATGCGGTCAGCGGTGCCGAGGCACTCGCGGCCATGCAACGCAACAACCCGGACACCCAGGGCCGGCCCCGCGCCCCCGAACGACTGTGTGCCGGGCAAACCCTGCTATGCAAGGCGCTGGGCCTGAAAGTGCCGGACTGGGATGCACGCCGCTTCGACCTGCAACGACTGTTCGTCGAGGACGTTGGCCAGCAGCCGCAGTCGATCATCCAGTGCGCGCGCCTGGGCATCCCCAAGGGCCGCGACGAACATCTGCCCTACCGTTTCGTCGACGCGCAGTACGCACGCCACTGCACGCGCAACCCGCTGCGTCGTGGGCAGGTCGAAGGACGTGACTATCAAAACCATGCGCTGGAGCCCAGCCCATCATGATGCAGTGGTTCGACAGCATGAACACCTGGCTGCAAGCCAGCCCGCAGTGGCTGGCATTGGCCATTTTCCTGATCGCCTGCCTGGAGTGCCTGGCAATCGCCGGCATCATCATCCCCGGCACCGTGGTGCTGTTCACTCTCGCAGCGCTGGCCGGCAACGGCGCCCTGGAGTTGTGGCAAACGCTGCTGCTCGCCTATGCGGGCGGCCTGCTCGGCGATGCGATTTCCTACACATTGGGTCGCCGCTTCCATCAGGGCATCCGGCGCCTGCCGGTGCTGCGCGAGCATCCCGAGTGGCTGACCAGCGCCGAGACCTACTTCCAGCGTTACGGCGTGATCAGCCTGCTGGTCGGCCGCTACATCGGCCCACTGCGGCCGATGCTGCCACTGGTGGCCGGCATGCTGGATATGCCTGCAGTGCGCTTCGCGCTGGTCAGCATGCTCGCCGCTGCCGGCTGGGCAGTCGCCTACATGCTGCCTGGCTGGGCCACTGGCGCGGCCTTGCGCCTGCCGCTACCGGAAGGCTTCTGGGGCGCTGCCGGCATCGTCTGTACCGGCCTGGCGGTGGTGTTGCTGCTGATCATCCAGGCCAGCCTGCGTGAAAGGCGCTGGGCCGCCAGCTTGGCCGCACTGCTCGGCGCCATCGCCCTGGCCGCGCTGCTGATCGGCTTTCCCCATCTGGACAGCCTCGATCAGGGACTGATGACCCTGGTGCAGGACGAACGCAGCCGTGCCTTCGATGCCATCGCGGTGCTGATCACCCGCCTCGGCGACTTCCACGCGCAACTGGCTACCGGCACCCTGCTGACCGTGCTGCTTTTGGCGGCACGTCGCTGGCAGGCCGGCCTGTTCGTCACGGGCAGCCTGCTGCTGGCCGCCACCGCCACCACCATCCTGAAGCACCTGCTGGAGCGCACACGCCCGGATGTCCTGCTACACCCCCTGGAGAGCTACAGCCTGCCGAGCGGTCATACCTCGGCGGCGTTCGCGTTCTTTCTGGCCCTGGGTGTACTGGCAGGACGCGGCAGCGCGGCACGGACACGTCTGAGTTGGCTGGTGGTAGCCACACTACCGGCCCTGGCCATCGCCCTGTCGCGGGTCTACCTGGGCGTGCACTGGCCCAGCGACATCATCGCCGGCGTCCTGGTAGCCCTGACCAGCTGCGCCCTCAGCCTGGCTCTGGTTCAGCGCGCCGCGCCGATGCAGGCCCTGCCGGCCAGAGTGTGGTGGCTGGTGATTCCGGCATGCGCCGCATTGTTCGGTGCCATGGTCACCTGGGAGCTATCGGCGGCCCTGCTGCGCTATCGCTATTGAACAAGGCCTGACGGGCAATCTATGCGCCGTCACCCTGCAGACGCTCGACCATGGCCTGCAACTGATCGAGGCGCTGCTCGGGATCGTCCATCTGCAGCAACTGCAGTTTCTGCTGCGGCTCCAGCGGCAGCAGGTAGGCCAGTTGATTGGCCAGTTGCCATTGCCCTTCAGGCAGCCCGGTCATACCCAGACCTGCGACCAGCGGATGCTGAGCCAGGGCCAGGAGCAGCGCCGCCAGATCGGCATGTTCGCCGCGCAATGGTCGCTCCTCGGGGGCGTCGAGCCATTGCACGTCGGCGATGGTCAGTTGATCCGGCAGCACCTGGGCGCGCTCGACCCTGAAGCGCCGGCCACCCTCCACGCGAATGCCCAGCAGGCCATTGGGACGCTGCTGGAAATCGCAGACCCGCGCTTCGCAGCCGATCGCCGCGAAATGGCTGGCCGCATCGCCGACCTCGGCACCCTCGATGATGCACACCACGCCAAAGCCTGAGCCCTGTTTCATGCAGCGGCTGATCATGTCCAGGTAGCGCGCCTCGAATATCTGCAAATCGAGCACGCAACCGGGAAACAGTACGGTATTGAGCGGAAACAGCGGCAGATTCATCGGTTCATGACCTGTTATTCATGCAGGGGGCCAAGGCATCGCCAATCGCCCGGCAGGCTCTCACAGCAACAGGACAATCGCCAGAGGCAACAGCACGGCGGTGATCACCCCCATCAGACTCATGGCCAATGCCGCGAAGGCGCCACACTCGTCACTTTCCTGCAGTGCCCGCGCCGTACCCACGGCGTGGGCGGTGATGCCCAGCGCCATGCCCTGCGCCGCCGGATGATGCACCCGGCACAAACGCAGAATGGATGGCCCGACGATGGCGCCGATGACCCCGGTGATCATCACGAACACCGCCGCCAACGCTGCGATACCGCCAATCTGATCGGCCACCAGCATGGCGATCGGCGAGGTCACCGACTTCGGCGCCATGCTCATCAGCATCGGCCGTTCGGCACCGAACAACCAGGCCAGCCCGGCCCCGAGCACGGTGGCAAAGGTGCCGGCGATCAGCAAGGTCAGGATGATCGGCCAGAACAGCTGGCGAATCCGCCGCAGGTTGAGGTACAGCGGCACCGCCAGGGCCACGGTGGCCGGGCCAAGCAGCAGGGTCAGCGGCGCCACGCTGCTGCGGTATTCGGCGAAACTCAGGCCGCACAGCAGCAGGATGCCGATCACCGTGAGCATCGACACCAGCACCGGTTGCAGGAACACCCAGCGGGTTCGCTCGTAAGCAGCCATGGCCAGCTGATAGGCACCCAGGGTGATGCCGATGCCGAACAGTGGGTGATGGGTCAGCGCCTGCCAGGCGCCCTGCCAATCCAGGCTCATACATCCTCCCGGCGCTGCTGGCGCTCGATCAGCTTCTGCATCAGCCAGCCAGCGAAGGCCAGCGAGATCAGCAGCGACAACACCAACGCGCCAACCACCGCCCAGAAATCGGCGGCGATATCACTGGCATAGGCCATCACGCCCACGGCGGGCGGCACCAGGATCAGCGGCAGATACTTGAGCAGGCTGCTGGACGCCACGCTGAGCGGCTCGCCCACCTCGCCATGCACGATGAGAAAGCCGAACAACAGCAGCATGCCGATGATCGGCCCGGGCAGCATCGGCAACAGCAGAACGTTGATGACGGTGCCGAGCAACTGGCACAACACCAGCCAGGAAAGGCCGCGAAGTAGCATGAGCAATCTCCGAAACGAACGATGCACGGCACCGCTGCCAACAGCAGGGGTATCCGGGCAATCTTGAAGGCATGCCAGCCATTATAGGCGTGATTGCAGGCCGCTGGCCTAATGCCAGTCAGTTAAGCGCTACAGCTTGACCTTCTGCGCGCTGAAACGAAAATCCGATGCTTGTTTGGAGCATCGGATTTTTTATGCGACTTTCCCGCGCCTTGGCACTGACTCACGAAGCGGCTTCTGCCACCCACTCCCTCGACGAGCTGGGGGTGCTGCTTGATCCAGACCTAGTTAGCACCGCACTGGAAACGGCGGGAGTGGCGACCCTGCGTAAGCGACGTCTCCCTCTTGAAGCCATGATCTGGTGCGTGATCGCCATGGCGTTGTTTCGCCGGATGTCGGCCTGGGATGCCGCGAGCCGTATGGGCATCATGCTGCCTGGGCAGAAGCCATTGGTAGCACCCAGTGCAATCGTGCAAGGTCGCCAGCGTTTGGGCAGCGCTGCGGTGCGAGAAGTCTTTTCCCTGACTCAACAACGCTGGCATGCCAGCGCCAATCACCACACTTGGGCCGGTTTGCGCCTGCTCAGTGTCGATGGCGTGGTCTGGCGCACGCCGGATACGGATGACAACCGCAAGCACTATGGCAGCGCCAGTAATCAGCATGGCGATACCGGCTATCCCCAAGTTCGCATGGTCTGCCAGATGGAGCTGACCAGCCACATGCTGGTGAGTAGTGCTTTTGCCGGCTACCACAGCAACGAGATGAAACTGGCCGAACAACTGATCGACAGTACACCCGATCACTCGCTGACCTTGTTCGACCGTGGCTTCTATTCACTGGGGTTACTTCATCGCTGGCAACAGACAGGCACTCAGCGCCATTGGTTACTGCCGCTGCGCAAGGATGCTCAATACGAGGTGCTGCGTAAGTTAGGGCGCCACGATGCCATCGTCTCGCTAAAGACCTCGCCGCAGGCGCGTAAACAATGGCCCGATCTGCCAGACACGCTACAGGCTCGGTTATTAAGCAAGACCATCAAGGGCAAAGTGCGGCAGGTACTGACCTCAATGATCGATCCTCTGCGCTTCCCTCCAGACGAAATCGTGGATCTGTACAGCCAGCGTTGGGAAATCGAACTGGGCTATCGAGAAATGAAGCAAGGCATGCTCGCGGGTCACTACACACTGCGTAGTAAAACGCCGGAGATGATTGAACAAGAACTGTGGGGCGTACTACTGGGGTACAACCTGCTGCGTTATCAAATGCTGGAAATGAGCCGCCACTGCCCTGGCATCTACCCCTGCGAAATGAGTTTTACCGCTTGCACCTGGGCGATTCTGGGCTTCTTGAACGGGGTCTCTTTGAATCATCCAGGCAACATCCCTCGCTACCTGGCCGAACTACAGGCCTCGGCCATGCACTACGTCCTACCTCATCGTCGTGAGGATCGCAGTTATCCACGAGCGGTCAAACCCAAGCCGTCCAAGTATCCGACCAGAAATAAAAATGCCAGTCAGCTTAACTGACTGGCATTAGCCGCTGGCCTCTGTATTGCCTCAGCCATGCGGCCTATGCCGTGCCATTCAGTCGATCAAGGCAGGCTTGACCCGCTGCCGCCCCCATGATGATCTAGGTCGCAACGGTTTCACGCACACAATAAAAACACCCGCGTCCTCAAGGAGGAACTATGCCGTTCGTACCCGTAGCAGAACTCAAGGATCATGTTGGCAAGGAACTCGGCAAGTCCGAGTGGCTGACCATCGATCAGCAGCGTATCAACCAGTTCGCCGAATGCACCGGCGACCATCAGTTCATCCACGTCGACCCGGAAAAAGCCAAGCTGACGCCCTTCGGCACCACCATCGCCCACGGTTTCCTCTCGCTGTCGCTGATACCGATGCTGATGGAAAAGATCATGATCATGCCAAAGGATCTGAAGATGGCGGTGAACTACGGCCTGGACAGCGTACGCTTCATTCAGCCGGTCAAGGTCAACTCCAGGGTGCGCCTGGTGGTGACGCTGACCGACGCCACCGAGAAGAACCCTGGCCAGTGGCTGCTCAAGGCACGCGCCGTGCTGGAGATCGAAGGCCAGGAAAAACCGGCCTATATCGCCGAACCGCTGACCCTCTGCTTCGTCTGACCCACCGCGCAACCCGTCCGCTCCCGTTTCCCGCCCAGGCGCCGGAACGGGAGCGTTGCCGCAAAGCGTGCGTTCAGACAGCGCAAACATCCAGGCTTGCGGCATACTGTGGCGCAAAGCACCGACCTGGATGTCTGCCATGAATCCGCTTGCCCAGCGCCTGCTGCCTGTTTGCCTGTCCCTGCTGCTCGCCGGCTGCGACGACGCACGCCCACTGTTACCCGCCAACGCCACCCTACCCGATGGCGGCCAGTATCGCGGCGAGATCGTCGATGGTCTGCTGCAAGGGCCGGGACGCCTGGACTACCGCAATGGCAGCTGGTTCGTCGGCCAGTTCAAGGACGGCATGCTCGAAGGCAGCGGTGAATGGCAAGGCCCGGGAGGCGAGCACTATCTGGGGGAATTTCATCAGGGCATGTTCCATGGCCAGGGCACCCTGACCTACAGCGACGGCAGTCGCTACACAGGCACGTTCGAACGCAACCGTTTCAGCGGCGTCGGCCTGCTCGAACAGGGCGGCCAGCGTTACCAGGGCGAATTTCTCAACGACCGCTTTCATGGCCTGGGCAAGCTGGAGATGGCTGACGGCAGCAGCTTTCAGGGCCAGTTCGTCAAGGGCCAGCCCGAGGGTCAGGGGGTGCGCAGCGATGCCTACGGCAACCAGTACAGCGGCGTATTCGTCCAGGGGCTGCTCAATGGCCAGGGCAGTTACCAGAATGCCGATGGCGACCACTACAGCGGCGGCTTCCAGAATGACCAGTTCCACGGCAAGGGCCGCTACCAGAGCGCCAGTGGCGAGACCTGGGCCGGCGAGTTCGTTGCCGGGGTGATGCAGGGCGCGGGGGAATACACCGATGGCCAGGGCACCCGCTACCTTGGTGAGTTCGCCGACTGGCAATATGATGGCGAAGGCCTGCTCACCCTGGCCGATGGCAGCGCCTACCAGGGCCGCTTTTCTGCGGGTGAGTACAGTGGCAAGGGCACGTTGACCCTGGCTGACGGCAGCCGTCAGTCCGGCACCTGGCAGCGCGGGCGCCTGGTACGTGACGAACAGGGCCGGATGCTGCCCGACAGCCTCGAGCTGGGCCTGCTGCTGCAAGGGCAACTGCTCGATGAAGCCATCGCCGCCATTACGCCCTCAACCTCGGCGCGTGAGCTGTATGCACTGACCCTGGCCGGCGACGGCAAGCAGAGTGTGTTCATGCGCGAGGCCGACTATGTCAGCCGGCTAATGCGCGAGCGCTTCGGTGCTCATGGCAGCGTCAGCCTGATCAACCACCGCGACCACCTTGCCGACCGCCCACTGGCCACCCGCGAGAACCTCACCCGCGTGGTGCAGGCGCTGGCCGAACGCAGCGGCGAGGAAGACCTGATCTTCATCTACCTGACCAGCCATGGCTCAAGCCGCCACGAACTCAATCTCGACCAGCCGCGCCTGCAACTGGCCGATCTGCCGGCCAGCGAGCTGGCCGCGCTGCTGGCGCCACTCAAACAACGCAACAAGGTGGTGGTGGTTTCGGCCTGCTACTCCGGCGGCTTCATCCCGCCGCTCAAGGATGAGAAAACCCTGGTGATGACCGCCGCCCGTGCCGACCGGGTGTCCTTCGGCTGCAGCGAGGAGAACGACTTCACCTACTTCGGCCGCGCCCTGTTCGCCGAAGCGCTGGGCGAAACCGACAACCTGGAACGTGCCTTCGAGCTGGCCAGGGAACGCGTCGCCGAGCGCGAGCAGAGCGACGGTTTCGAACCTTCCGAACCGCAGATCTGGGCGCCACGCGGCGTACTCCAGCATTGGCGTGAACTGCGTCAGAGCCAGGCCGAACGCGCGCTCGGCGCCGTGGCCAGCAGCCCGGCAAAGGACTGAAAGGTCGCAGATCATTGCCTGACTGCAGAAACCGGAGCGCCGCAGGCGGGCAAGGCCAGGTTAGTTTTGCCACGGCCTGTTAAGCTGAACTGTAACGGACAAGAGACAACCGCATGTACCTGACCCCGCAGCACATCCTTATCGCTGGCGCCACCGGCCTCACCGGCGAGCACCTGCTCGACCGCCTGCTCAGCGAGCCAACGGTCACCCGCGTGCTGGCACCGACACGTCGCCCACTGGCCGCGCATCCGCATCTGGAAAACCCGGTGGGTGACCTACAGGCGCTACTGCCGCAACTGTCCGGCCAGGTCGATACCGCCTTCTGCTGCCTGGGCAGTACCATCAAGCAGGCCGGCTCGCAGGAGGCCTTTCGCGCTGTCGACCACGATCTCGTGCTGGCTTTCGCCCGCCGCGCTCGCGAGCTGGGCGCACGGCACCTGGTGGTGATCAGCGCGCTGGGCGCCAATCCCGGATCAAAGGTGTTCTACAACCGCGTCAAAGGCGAGACCGAAGAAGCGCTGAAAGCCATGGACTGGCCACAACTGACCATCGCCCGTCCGTCGCTGCTGCTCGGAAAGCGCCATGAGTTTCGTCTTGGCGAGCGCCTGGCGGCACCGCTGCTGCGCTGGCTGCCGGGCAAATACCGGGGCATCGACGCCTGCGCCCTGGCCCGCGCCCTCTGGCGCCTGGCCCTGGAAGAGGAAGACGGCGTGCGCGTGATAGAGTCTGCCGACCTGCGCCGTCTGGGGCGCTGACGCCATGAATGAAGCGATGAAACCGACAAGCCTGATCGAGGCCCTGCAAGACGCCGACATGCTCGAGATCGACAGTCTGTATGCCTGGCAGTTCGACCTCGACACCGAACTGCTGGCGCAGATCAGCGCCGGCACGGCTGGCAGCGACAGCGCAGCCAGGCCGGTGCTACAGGTGCACTGCATCGATGGCCGCGAACGCCGCCATTGGACGTTCTCCCTGGCCGCGGTACAGGCCGCGCGCTACAGCGAAGCAGACGACAGCTGGCTGATCGCAGGCAGCGAGGTCAACCACACCCTCAAATGCTTTGCCGCCTATCGCGGCGACAATGATGAGGACGATGAGAACGATGAGAACGATGAGGGGCAGGACGAAGCCTGAACCATGCGCGTCTATGACCGCTATATCCTGCCGCACCTGATCGATTTCGCCTGCGGCATGGGCGCGGTGATGAAGGCGCGCTCGCAACTCGTGCCACTGGCGCAGGGCCGTGTGCTGGAAATCGGCATCGGCAGTGGCCTCAACCTGAGCCTGGAGGCGAGCATTCGTGCCGGCAGCCAGCCGCTTTATGGTCTGGCTGCCGAGCAATTTTGAAGACTGTGTCTGCGTTATCTGTGCCGGAGCTCATAGGGTGGACCGAACAGCCGCGTGGGCTAAAGCGGAACGCCGCCCGGCCCACCCTTCAAGACCCTAGTCTGGAAGCGAGCATTCGCGCCGGCAGCCAGTCGTTGTATGGCCTGACTGCCGAGCAGTTTTAAACGTAGGGCGGGTACAACCCGCCACCGCCGAATCGGCGGCTCTACAAGGTTGAGCGTGTTGCGCGGCGCTTCGGCGCCGCGCTTTTTTATTCGAGCCTCGGCTGGCGCTGCCCAGCCGACGAGGAGCCCTTATGCGTGAAGTCGTAATCGTCGCTGCCTGCCGTACCGCCATCGGCAGCTTTCAGGGTGCGTTGAGCCGCATTCCCGCGCCACAACTGGGCGCGGCGGTGATCCGTGAACTGCTGGCCCGCACGGGAATCGAGGGTGGGCAGGTCGACGAAGTGATCCTCGGCCAGGTGCTCACTGCAGGCAGCGGGCAGAACCCGGCCCGGCAGAGCGTGCTGCTCGCCGGTCTGCCGCATACGGTGCCAGCCATGACCCTGAACAAGGTCTGCGGCTCCGGCCTCAAGGCGGTGATCCTCGGCGCCCAGGCCATTCGCGGTGGCGACGCCGAGATCATCATCGCCGGTGGCCAGGAGAACATGAGCCTGGCGCCCTATGTCATGCCCGGCGCCCGCAGCGGCCTGCGCATGGGCCATGCGCAACTGGTCGATACCATGATCCAGGACGGCCTGTGGGACGCCTTCAACAACTACCACATGGGCATCACCGCGGAGAACCTGGCCGAGCAGTACGGCGTCACCCGTGCCGAGCAGGATGCCTTCGCCCTGCGTTCGCAGCAGCGCGCCCAGGCGGCCATCGAGGCCGGCCGCTTCGCCGATGAGATCGTCCCGCTGGACATTCCCCAGCGCGGTGCCGAGCCGCTGCGTTTTGCCCAGGACGAACAACCACGCGCCGGCACCAGCCTGGACAGCCTCGGCAAGCTGCGCCCGGCTTTCAAGAATGACGGCACGGTGACCGCCGGCAATGCCTCGACCCTCAACGACGGCGCCGCTGCCGTGCTGCTGATGAGCGCCGAGAAAGCCGCCGAGCTGCAACTGCCGGTGCTGGCCCGTATCGCCGCCCACGCCAGCGCCGGGGTCGACCCGGCAGTGATGGGCATCGGCCCGGTATTCGCCAGCTGCAAGGCGCTGGAGCGTGCTGGCTGGAGCCTGGAACAGCTCGACCTGATCGAGGCCAACGAAGCTTTCGCCGCCCAGGCCATCGCCGTTGGCCGCGAGCTGCATTGGGACAGTGCCAAGGTCAACGTCAACGGCGGTGCCATCGCCCTCGGCCACCCCATCGGCGCATCGGGTTGCCGCATTCTGGTCAGCCTGGTGTACGAGATGCAGCGCCGCGATGCCCACCGTGGCCTGGCCACCCTGTGCATCGGAGGCGGCCAGGGTGTGGCCCTGGCCATCGAACGCTGAAACAATCACCGTCACTGCACAAGAACAAGAGAAAACCCATGCGAACCCTGACCACCCTGACCGGCAACAGCCAGAAACTCGATGGCGGCGCCATGTTCGGTAACGCGCCCAAGGCCCTTTGGCAACGCTGGATGCCGGCCGACGAACTGAACCGCATCGACCTCGGCTGCCGCGCCCTGCTGGTGCAGGAGGACGCGCGCAATATCCTGGTGGAAACCGGCATCGGCGCCTTCTTCAGCCCCGAGCTGAAACAGCGCTTCGGCGTGCAGGAAGCGCATCACGTCCTGCTCGATGAACTGGCGAAACTCGGCCTGAGCGATGCCGATATCGATATCGTCGTGCTCACCCACCTGCACTTCGACCACGCCGGCGGCCTGCTCGCCGCCTGGCAGGATGGCGAGCCGGCACGCCTGCTGTTTCCCAACGCGCGCTTCGTCACCGGTCGACGCCAGTGGCAGCGCGCCTGCACGCCACACGCCCGCGACAAGGCCTCCTATATTCCGGAACTGCTGGCTCTGCTGGAGGCCAGCGGACGCCTGCATCTGATCGATGAAACCGACAGTTGCGCACTGCTCGGCCCCGATTGGCGCCTGCACTGGAGCGATGGCCACACACCGGGCCAATTGTTGCCTGAAGTGGCCATGCCGGGCGGCCCCGTGGTGTTTCCTGGCGACCTGATCCCCGGTGCACCCTGGGTTCACCTGCCGATCACCATGGGTTACGACCGTTTCCCCGAAGTCCTGATCGAGGAGAAGGAAGCACTACTGAGCGACCTGTATGCTCGTGGCGGTCGACTGGTCTTCACCCACGATCCGGACGTGGCCATGGGCCGGGTGACACGAGATGCAAAAGGTCGCTACGGGCTCGATGAGACGGCAAAAGCAGCCCATCTGCTGGCAAACTGACGCTATCTAACCTTGACGTGTCGGCCATGCAGCGCGAGCATGGCCGTTTGTTTTTCAGCACGGTCACGACTGCAGCAGCGGCGTACCGTGCTCATCTCGACAGCCCTGGAGAATCGCTTCATGAGCCTGGCCTCTGTCCGCGCCTTCTTCGCCGCCAAGGCGCCCGACATCACGATCATCGAGCTGCAGACCAGCACCGCCACCGTGGCGCTGGCTGCCGAAGCGCATGGCGTGGCGCCAGGGCAGATCGCCAAAACCCTGGCCTTCCGCATCGCCGAGCGTGACGTACTGATCGTCGCCCGTGGCGATGCGCGCATCGACAATCGCAAGATGAAGGAATGCTTTGGCACCAAGGCACGCATGCTCGATGCGCAAACGGTGGTCGAACTGACCAGCCATCCGGTCGGCGGCGTTTGCCCATTCGGCCTGGCCACGCCCCTGAGCGTCTACTGCGACCGCTCGCTGCTGGCTTTCGATGAAGTGCTGCCAGCGGCCGGCGCCACCCACAGCGCGGTGCGCATCGCCCCGCAGCGCATGGCCGAACTGGTCGGTGCCGAGTGGATCGACGTGTGCCAGGAAGTGGAAACGGCAACCTGCTGAACGGGCGACGTCGGGTGCACCCCGCGCCCCGGGGCGTTTGCGGATTAACTCCAGGCTACGCACCGTCCCCAAAAACCGGTGCGCACAGCGCACCCTACGGCGCCCTGGCAACATCCCGGATTGCATCCGGGCTACAGATTTCCAGACACCGCAGCCTTCCGTAGCCCGGATGCAATCCGGGGCCAGTTATCAGAAAGTGGCGTATCTCGTTGGCCTACAACCCGCCGCTGACGCCCAGGCTGAAGCCCAGCGCAGTGGCCAGCGAGAACGGTAACAGCAGGGTATCGAGCAGCGCGCTGGCCGGCAGATCCAGCCCCGCGTAACGCGGTGCCTCGGCGCCGAAACGATCCAGCGGGCAGCAGCCGCCATTGATGGTGTACCAATCCAGTCGGGTGCCGGCGTAGACCACCGGCGCACCGGGCTTGGCCGCATCCAGCGTGCGCACGGTGGCACAGCCGCTCAGGCTCAGCAGCGCCACAGCGCAAAGGAACAGCCGCATGGAATTAGTCATCCGACACCACATGATGCTCGCCCCAACGCGGCAGCATGTCCTGCGGGATGTTCAGGCAATTGAGGATGCGCGCGACAACGAAGTCCACCAGATCATCCAGCGTCTGCGGCTGGTGATAGAAGCCGGGCGAAGCCGGCAGGATGGTCACGCCAAGATTCGACAGCTTGAGCATGTTTTCCAGATGGATACTCGAATACGGCGCCTCGCGCGGCACCAGAATCAGCTGGCGACGCTCCTTCAGTGCCACGTCGGCGGCACGTTCGATCAGGTTGTTGCAGGCACCCGTGGCGATGGCCGACAAGGTGCCGGTGCTGCACGGCACCACCACCATGGCGGTCGGCGCACCGGAGCCGGAAGCGGCCGGGGCCATCCAGTCTTCCTTGCCATAGACGCGGATCTGCCCCGCCGCCGCACCGGTGTATTCGGTGAGGAACTGCGCCATGGCCTGCGGTTTGGCTGGCAGCGCCACGTCGGTTTCGGTGGCCATCACCAGTTGTGCCGCCTTGGAAATCAGGAAATGAACCTCGCGCTCTTCCTGCACCAGACAATCAAGCAGGCGCAGGCCGTATTGCGCGCCCGAGGCGCCGGTCATCGCCAGCGTTATGCGTTCCGGACCTGACATTCAACCCTCCAGTGCAGCGGCCAGCTTGCCGTGCAAACCGCCAAAACCGCCGTTGCTCATGACCACCACCTGCGTACCCGGTCGCACCAGCGCCTTCACGCCGTCGATGATCGACTCCAGCGAGTCGCACACGCGCGTCGGGTTCGGCGCCTGCACCACGGTGGCGGCCAGGTCCCAGCCGAGATTCGGCGGCGCATACCAGAACACCGCATCGGCCTGCCCGGCCGATTCGGCCAGACCGTCACGGTGGGCGCCAAGCTTCATGGAATTGGAACGTGGCTCGATCACCGCGATCACCTGAGTATCGTCGCCGACACGCTTGCGCAGGCCATCGAGCGTGGTGGCGATGGCTGTGGGATGGTGGGCGAAATCATCGAAAATGGTCACGCCATTGACCTCGGCGACCTTCTCCATGCGCCGCTTGGCGTTGATGAACTGGCCCAGCGCCTCGATGCCCAGCGCCGGCACCACGCCGACATGGCGCGCCGCTGCGAGTACGGCCAGGGCGTTGGCGACGTTGTGCTGGCCGGTCAGGTTCCACTCCACAGTACCCTCGACCTTGCCGTCGAAGCTCACCTCGAAGCGCGAGCCATCGGCGCTGAGCAGGCGCGCCTGCCACTGGCCGCCTTCGCCAGTGGTCTGGACCGGCGTCCAGCAGCCCATCTCGATCACTCGCGCCAGCGCAGTTTCGCTGGCCGGATGGATGACCAGACCTTCGCTGGGGATGATGCGTACCAGGTGGTGGAACTGCCGCTCGATGGCCGCTAAGTCCGGGAAGATGTCGGCGTGATCGAACTCCAGGTTGTTGAGGATCGCCGTGCGCGGGCGGTAGTGAACGAATTTGCTGCGTTTGTCGAAGAAGGCGCTGTCATATTCATCGGCTTCGACCACGAAGAAGGGTGTCTCGCCCAGGCGCGCGGAAATGCCGAAGTTCTGCGGCACACCGCCGATCAGAAAGCCTGGCGCCATGCCGGCGTGCTCCAGCACCCAGGCCAGCATGCTGGAACTGCTGGTCTTGCCGTGGGTGCCGGCCACCGCCATCACCCAACGGCCCTGCAGCACGTGGTCAGCCAGCCACTGCGGGCCGGATACATAGGGCAAGCCCTTGTTCAGTACGTACTCGACGGCAGGATTACCACGACTCATGGCGTTGCCCACCACCACCAGATCCGGCGCCGGCTGCAGGTGCGCGGGGTCATAGCCCTGCATCAGCTCGATGCCCTGGGCCTCCAATTGCGTGCTCATGGGCGGGTAAACGTTGGCATCGGAGCCGGTGACGCGGTGGCCAAGTTCCTTGGCCAGAACGGCCAGCGAGCCCATGAAGGTGCCGCAGATGCCGAGAATATGGATGTGCATGAATGACCTCTTGAGGTGCCCTATTCACCGGGCTTAACGCGATGGCGGCAGGTTAGCACAGCGTCCGACGGGCGGCTGCTGCGCCCTGTTCAGACCAGGACGCGAAAACCAAGTTGCCCGGGCGGTAAAAATCAAACGCTTGCTTGGATTGCGCATTCAACCGGCTTTGATGCAGCATCGACCGAGTCGCTGGCATATATAGCTGCATCGCCGCTGCTGCCCACCACAAAGAGAAGCCGAGGCCCACCATGCGCATCGTCCAAGCCACCCTGGAGCACCTGGATCTGTTGACCCCGCTGTTCGTCAAATACCGCGAGTTCTACAACGAGCTGCCCTACCCCGAGTCGTCGCGCAAGTTTCTCGAGAAGCGTCTGCGCCGCAAGGAGTCGGCGATCTACCTGGCCCTGGCCGACGACGAAGACAAGCTGCTCGGCTTCTGCCAGCTCTACCCCAGCTATTCCTCGCTGTCGCTCAAACGCGTGTGGATTCTCAACGACATTTATGTAGCCGAAGACGCTCGCCGCCAACTGGTGGCCGACCGCCTGCTGCACACGGCCAAACAGATGGCCAAGGACACCAACGCCGTGCGCATGCGCGTGGCCACCAGCAGCGACAACGAAGTGGCGCAGAAGGTCTACGAGTCCATCGGCTTCGTCGAAGACGAGCAGTTCAAGAACTACGTGCTGCCGATCAACGTCGACTGAGACAGCGAGCGCTCGCCACGGCTTGCCGCGAACGGCCACCGCCCTTATGGTGGCCGGGTTTTCCGCCACGAAGCATTCCCCATGTGGTCACTCAAGGCCTGGCGCCGTCGTCGCACTCTCGAACGCAACCCCGTCGATCCGACTCACTGGGCCGAGGTTCGCAAGCGCCTGCCCATCCTTGACGGCCTCGAAGAACACGAAGAGCAGTACCTGCGCGAACGCGCCGTGCTGTTCCTGCATGACAAGCACCTGACCGCCCTGCCCGGCCTCGAACTCGGCCCAGTCGAACACCTGCTGCTGGCGGCTCAGGCGCAATTGCCCCTGCTGCACCTGGGCGATCTGGACTGGTACCGGGGTTTTCACGAAATCGTCCTCTACCCGGATGACTTCATCAGCCCGCAACGCCATCGCGACGCCAGCGGCATCGAACACGAATGGGACGACGCGCGCAGCGGCGAGGCCTGGCAACAGGGCCCGGTGATCCTCGCCTGGCCCGGGGTCGAGGCCAGTGGCGGCTGGGAAGGTTACAACCTGGTGATCCATGAACTGGCACACAAGCTGGATATGCTCGAAGGCGGCGCCAATGGCCTGCCGCCGCTGCACCGCGACATGCGCGTGCAGGACTGGGCCCACGCCATGCAGAGCGCCTATGACGCCCTGAACGCCGAGCTGGACGCCAACCCCGAGGCCGAAACCGCCATCGACCCTTACGCCGCCGAAGACCCGGCAGAGTTCTTTGCCGTCACCAGCGAATACTTCTTCACCGCCCCGGACCTGCTGGCCGACGCCTTCCCGGATGTCTACCGGCAACTGGCGCTGTTCTACCGCCAGGACACACTCGCCCGATTGCAGCGCTTGCAGGCGCAACACCCCGATTACCAGAAGGTCGAAAACGCGACCAATGGTTGAGTAGGACGCCGTAGTAACGCACTGCGAATACGCCTATAATGCGCCCCACTTTTTTGGCCCTCCCTGGGAGTTTCCCCCATGAGCTACAGCAAGATCCCGGCTGGTAAAGACCTGCCGAACGACATCTACGTTGCCATCGAAATCCCGGCCAATCACGCGCCGATCAAATACGAAATCGACCACGATACCGATTGCCTGATGGTCGATCGCTTCATGGCCACTCCGATGTTCTACCCGGCCAACTACGGTTTCATCCCGCACACCCTGGCCGATGACGGCGACCCCCTCGACGTGCTGGTCGTGACCCCTTACCCGGTTGCTCCGGGTTCGGTGATCCGTGCCCGTCCGGTCGGCGTCCTGCACATGAGCGACGAAGCCGGCGGCGACGCCAAGCTGGTTGCCGTTCCGCACGACAAACTGACCGTTCTGTACAAAGACGTTCAGGAATACACCGACCTGCCCGCGCTGCTGATCGAGCAGATCAAGCACTTCTTCGAGAACTACAAGGATCTCGAGAAGGGCAAGTGGGTCAAGGTAGAAGGCTGGGGCGGCGCTGAAGAAGCCCGCGGCCTGATCAACAAGGCAGTCGCGGCTTACCAAAAATAAGCCCTGACCACCTCCTAAAAGCCGGCCACAAGCCGGCTTTTTTATTGCCTTTCACCAGGCAACCTGTACAAATTCGTTACACCCAGGCAAAACGGCAATGTGCCGGTATGCTGTAGTTGATGGGTAAACTGATCAGCCAAGGCACGTGGATATGATGAACCTGACCGTACGCAATCGAATCATCGTCAGCTTCCTGCTGATCATCGCCATTCTGTTCCTGCTGGCCGGCGTCTCCTACATGCGCCTGGTCAAGATCGAGAACGAGGCCAATGGCATCCGCAACGATTCGATCCCGGGCCTGTATTACCCGAGCAAGGCACAAGACCTCTGGTCCCGTCACATGCTTGGCACTCGCCGCTTGCTGTTGCGCGCCGTCGATGAAGACGTTGCCACCCTGCTGGACAACTACCGCGACCAATTCGCCACGCAGATGCAGGCGCTCGACGAGGAGTTCGGCCGCTACCAGAGTGCCACGACAGACGAGCAGGAGCTGGCGCTGGCCGAACAGTTCCGTCAGGTGCAGCACCAGTATCTGAACCGGCACGGGCAATTGCTCGACAGCCTGCCGAGCCTTGCACCCAAACAGGCTCGCCAATTCAGCGCCGAACGCGTGTTTCCCGAGTGGGAAAAAGGTGAAAGCCTGCTGAGCGAGCTGATCGAAATGAATCGCGGCCAGGCCGATGCCGCCGCGCGTGAGATTCGCAGCGCAGTGCTGATCATGGAAGCGGGGTTACTGATCGCCATCCTGCTGGCCATCCTCGTCTCCGCCGTCTGCGGCTGGCTGCTGATGAGCGCCATCACCACCCCCGTGAACCGCATCGTCAGCATCCTCAAATCCCTGGAAAGCGGCGACCTGTCGGCGAAACTCGACATGCACCGCCGCGACGAATTCAACGCCATCGAGCTGGGCTTCAACAGCATGGTCGGCGAGCTCAAGAACCTGGTCGGCAACGCCCAGCGCTCGGCGGTGCAGATGACCACCTCGGTCACCGAGATCGCCGCCACCTCTCGTCAGCAGCAGGCCACGGCCACCGAGACCGCCGCCACCACCACCGAAATAGGCGCAACTTCACGGGAGATCGCTGCCACTTCGCGCGATCTGGTCCGCACCATGGGCGAAGTCTCCGACAACGCCGAGCAGACCTCGATTCTAGCTGGCACCGGCCAGCTGGGCCTGGCCCGCATGGAGGAGATCATGCACCAGGTAATGGGCGCGGCCGATGTGGTCAACGGCAAGCTGTCGATCCTCAACGAAAAGGCCAGCAACATCACCCAGGTGGTCACCACCATCGTCAAGGTGGCCGACCAGACCAACCTGCTGTCGCTCAACGCCGCCATCGAGGCGGAAAAGGCCGGCGAGTACGGCAAGGGTTTTGCCGTAGTGGCCGTGGAAGTCCGTCGCCTGGCCGATCAGACCGCAGTGGCCACCTACGACATCGAGCAGATGGTGCGCGAGATCCAGTCCGCGGTATCCGCCGGCGTGATGGGCATGGACAAGTTCTCCGAAGAGGTGCGCCGCGGCATCGGCGAGATGGCGCAGATGGGTGACCAGCTCAGCCAGATCATTCAGCAGGTGCAGGCCCTGGCGCCGCGTATCCAGATGGTCAACGAAGGCATGCAGGCGCAGTCCACCGGCGCCGAACAGATCAACCAGGCATTGCTGCAGCTCGGTGAAGCCAGCAGCCAGACCGTCGATTCGCTGCGCCAGGCTGGCGCCGCCATCGATGAACTCAACCAGGTGGCCAACAACCTGCGCGTTGGCGTCAGCCGCTTCAAGGTCTGAACATGCCAGCCCCCAGCAAAGCAGCAGCGGGTGAACTGCACCTGCAGTTCACGCTCGGTGATGATCGCTACGCCCTTCCCGCCAGTCAGGTGGTAGAAGTGCTGCCGCTACGCCGTCTGAAACAGGTGCCCGAAGCGCCGCTGTGGGTAGCCGGGTTGTTCGAGCATCGCGGTCGAGTGACCCCAGTGATCGATCTCAGCCATCGAGTGCTGGGGCGCGCCGCCCAACCCCGTAGCAGCACACGCGTGGTGCTGGTGCGCTTCGACCTGCAGTTGGGTGAGCAGTCGCCAGTGCTAGGGCTGATTCTGGAGCAGGCCACCGACACCCAGCGCCTGCCCAGTGAGGCGTTCAAGGCCAGCGGCCTGGAAGCGGGCCAGGCGGATTACCTGGGGCCGCTGCAGCGTGATGCCCGTGGCATGATCCAGCGCATCGAGGTCGCCGGGCTGCTCGACGACGAGATGCGCGCCCTGCTGTTCCAACCTGCGGACCAGGGCTGACGGCATGATCGAGCATATCGAGCGCCTGCTGAAAAGCCGTATCGGCCTGGAAGCCGAATCGGTCGGTCGCACGTTGATCGAGCGCGCCGTGCGCCAACGCATGAGCGCCCTCGGCCAGCAGAACCTGGAAGGCTACTGGACCACCCTTGGCGGCTCGACGCGCGAACAGCAGGCGCTGGTGGAAGCTGTAGTGGTGCCGGAAACCTGGTTCTTCCGCTACCCGGAATCGTTCAACGCACTGGCCAGCCTGGCTCAGGAGCGTCACGCACAGTTGCACGACGGTCGGCCGCTGCGCCTGATCAGCCTGCCCAGCTCCAGCGGTGAAGAGCCCTACTCCATCGCCATGACCCTGCTCGATGCCGGCTTTTCCGCCGAGCAGTTCCAGATCGACGCGCTGGACGTCAGCGACAAAGTGCTGGAGCAAGCTCGCAAGGGCCTCTACGGGCGTAACTCGTTCCGCGGCGATGCCCTGGCCTTTCGCGATCGTTTCTTTCACGAGCAGGACGCCGGAAGTTTTCTCCTCGACGAGCGGGTGCGCACATGCGTCAGGCTGCGCACCGGTAACCTGCTCGATCCCAGCCTGTTCGCTGGCGAGCCCAGCTACGACTTCATCTTCTGCCGCAACCTGCTGATCTACTTCGACCGCCCGACCCAGGTACGCGTGCTGGAGCTGCTCAAGCGCCAACTGCAAGAGGGCGGCACGCTGTTCATCGGCCCGGCCGAGGCCAGCCTGGCCAGCCAGAACGGTTTGCAGGCGCTGGGCCGGCAGCAGACTTTCGCCTTTCGCCTGGCCCCGGCCCAGACGCCCATCAGCGCAGCGCCACGAGCGCCTGCCCCACGTACGCGCCCGGCGGTGGCTACGGTGCCGCACCCTGTCCCGCCAAGCCGACCACGACCGCTGGGCAGAACACTCAGCGCAGCGGTGCCGGCAACGGTCGTAACGGATACCTGGGCCGACGTCGCCAGCCTGGCCAACGCCGGTCGCACCGACGAGGCGCGCCAGCGCACTGAGCAGCACTTGCAGCAGAACGGCCCCTGCGCTACCGCTTATTACTGGCTGGGCCTGCTCTGCGACGCGGCAGGCCAGGGCGATCAGGCCTGCGCCTACTACCGCAAGGCGATCTATCTCGAACCACAGCACCGCGAGGCGCTCACTCATCTGGCCGCACACCTGGAAGCGCAAGGCGACCAGAGCGGCGCCCAGCGCCTGTATCGACGAGCGCAGAACCCCGAGGTAGGCGAAGGTGACTGATCAGGACCTGCTAAACAGCCAACCCGCCGTCGACGACTGCTGGAATCGCATCGGCGTATTTGGCGACAAGAGTTGCCCGCAGCTGGAGCGGCATATCCATTGCCGCAACTGCGAGGTTTACGGCGCGGCTGCTATCGCCCTGCTCGACCGTTACGGCAGCACGCTGGAGCGTGGCGATGACGACTACGGCCAGGGCGAAGCTCAGGAAGCGCAGGGCGAACAGCGCTCGCTACTGATCTTCCGCCTTGGCGAGCAATGGCTGGCCATCGCCACGCGCTGCCTGGCCGAAGTCATGCCGGTATCGCCGATTCACGTGCTGCCGCACCGCAACAGCCGTGGCCTGCTGGGTGTAACCAACGTGCGCGGCACCCTGGTCGCTTGCTTGTCGCTGGCCGAGCTGCTCGACCTCGACGCGCCACAGGATTCGCGCCGCAGCGAACGCCGGGTGATACCGCGCATGCTGATTCTGGAAAGCAGCAGTGGCCCGCTGGTGACACCGGTGGATGAAGTCAGCGGCATCCAGCGCATCCCCGTGGCGCGCATCAGTAGCAGCAGACACGACGACAAGCGCACCATCAGCCGTTTCACCGCCGGCGTCCTGCAATGGCAGGAACAGAGCATTACCCTGCTCGACGACGAACAGTTGCTGCAAACCATGATTGGGAGCCTCACGTGACACCGGACCAGATGAGGGATGCATCGCTGCTCGACCTGTTCCGGCTGGAGGCCGAGGCACAGAAGCAGGTGCTCGATACCGGCCTGCTGATTCTCGAGCGTGACC
Organism: Pseudomonas sp. GD03919; assembly: GCF_029814935.1. NCBI lineage: Bacteria > Pseudomonadati > Pseudomonadota > Gammaproteobacteria > Pseudomonadales > Pseudomonadaceae > Pseudomonas > Pseudomonas sp. GD03919. The sequence goes on along the minus strand of NZ_CP104582.1, from coordinate 803,453 downwards.
CGACCAACGCCAGCCAGCTGGAAGCCTGCATGCGCGCCGCGCACTCGCTCAAGGGGGCAGCGCGCATCGTCGGCCTGGACCATGGCGTGCAGATCGCCCACGCCATGGAAGACTTGCTGGTCGCCGCCCAGGAAGGCCTACTGCGCCTGCTGCCCGACCACATCGACGTCCTGCTGCAAGGCTCCGACCTACTCCTGCGCATCGGCCAGGCACAGCAGGACGCCGAGCTGGAGGCGCGGGTGGAAACCATCACCACACGCCTGCAGGTGCTGCTTGGCAACGCCGTACCGGCACTGCGCGTGCAACCAGGTGAAAGCGCCGCATTTGTCGCCGAAGCCAAACCGGTCAGCCTGCCGGAAACGCCCACGACAACCGCTGCCACTCCCGCCGAACCAGTGGCCGACGAATGCATCAGCCGCGTATTGCGGGTGTCAGCCGAGCGCTTCGATCACCTGATCGACCTGTCCGGCAAATCGCTGGTGGAGTTCCAGCGCACCAAGCCGCTGAACGATTCGCTGCATCGCCTCAAGCGCCAGCAGGAGTCGGCACAACGAACCCTGGAGAGCCTGCGCGAGCACCTGCTCGGCACGGACCTGGACGCCTCCGCCCAGGCACTGTTCGCCGAGAGCCGCAACCTGCTGATCGAATGCCAGCAACAGCTGCAAGCCCATCAGGAACTGTTTGACGACTTCATCTGGTACGGCGGGCAACGCACGCAGCAACTCTACGATCTGGCCCTGGCCTCGCGTATGCGCCCCTTCGCCGACGTGCTCACCGGGCACACGCGCATGCTGCGTGACCTGGGCCGCTCGCTGGGCAAACAGGTGCGCCTGGAGATCGAGGGAGAAAACACTCAGGTCGACCGCGACGTGCTGGAGCGCCTGGAAGCCCCCCTGACGCACCTGCTGCGCAACGCCGTCGATCATGGCATCGAGCCGCCGGCGCTACGCGCTCGCAAGGGCAAGCCGGAAGAAGGTGTGGTTCAGCTGCGCGCGCGTCATCACGCCGGCATGCTGGTGCTGGAGGTCAGCGACGACGGCGCCGGTATCGACCTCGAACGCGTTGCCCAGGCGGTGATCAAACGCCGTTTCGCCACCGCCGAGCAGGTCGAGCAGATGACCGAGGACGAGCTGCTGGCCTTCCTCTTCCTACCTGGTTTCAGCATGAGCCAGCAGGTCACCGAAGTCTCCGGTCGCGGTGTCGGCCTCGACGTGGTGCAACACGAGATTCGCCGCATGCGCGGCAACGTGCGGCTGTTGCAGAACCCTGATCAGGGCTGCCTGTTCCACCTCGAACTGCCGCTGACCCTCTCGGTGGTGCGCGCGCTGGTGGTGACCATCGGCGGCGAGGCCTATGCCTTCCCGCTGGCGCAGATCGAACGCATGCTGCGCCTGCCGCGCAGCGCCATCGTCCAGCTTGAGGGGCGCCAGCACTTCTGGCTGGAGGACGAGCACGTCGGCCTGATCTCCGCCGCACAGCTGCTGCGATGCAATGAGAAACAGGGCGATGATGACAGCATCCCCATCGTGCTGATTCGCGACCGCGAGCAATACCACGGTCTGGCGGTCGAAGCCTTCCTCGGCGAGTTCACCCTGGTGCTGATGCCCCTCGATGGGCGCCTGGGTAAGGTGCGCGACGTCGCGGCCGGTGCTCTGCTGCACGACGGCACGCCGGTGCTGATCCTCGACGTCGACGACCTGCTCAACTCGGTGAGTAAATTGCTTGACACCGGTCACCTGGAGCGTGTCGACCATGCCAGCCATGCGCGCCAGACTGTCAGCAAGCGCGTGCTGGTGGTGGATGACTCGCTCACCGTACGCGAACTGGAGCGCAAACTGCTGCTAAGCCGCGGTTATCAGGTATCGGTCGCCGTGGATGGCATGGACGGCTGGAACGCCCTGCGTGCCGAGACCTTCGACCTGCTGATCACCGATATCGACATGCCGCGCATGGACGGTATCGAGCTGGTCACCCTGGTGCGCCAGGACCCACGCCTGCGCTCGCTGCCGGTGATGGTGGTGTCGTACAAGGATCGCGAGGAAGATCGCCGCCGCGGCCTGGAGGCCGGCGCCGATTATTACCTGGCCAAGGCCAGCTTCCACGACGAAGCGCTGCTGGACGCCGTACAAACCCTGATCGGTGAGGCCCGAGAATGAGGATCGCCATTGCCAACGACACGCCCCTGGCGGTCGAAGCCCTGCGCCGTGCGCTGGCGGCAGAACCTGAGTACCAGTTGATCTGGGTCGCCAGCAACGGCGAGGAAGCGGTCAGCCGCTGCCGCGACGACCTACCCGACCTGCTGCTGATGGACATGCTCATGCCCGGCATGGACGGCGTGGAAGCGACCCGACGGATCATGCACGACAACCCCTGCGCCATTCTCATCGTCACCTCGGATGTCGAGCGCAACATGTCACGGGTGTTCGACGCCATGGGCGCCGGTGCGCTGGATGTGGTTGCCGCGCCGTCGCTTGGCCCGCAGCAGGTGCTCGATGCCGCGACCGTGCGGCGCAAGATCCACAACATCGCCTGGATGATCGGCCACAAGACCTCGCGCTCGGTCAAACCGACACCCATGCGCAGCACTGAAGGCCGCAGCAAGAGCCTGGTGGCCATCGGTGCATCGGCGGGCGGCCCAGCCTCGCTGGTGGAGCTGCTGCGGCAGATCCCGGCGGATTTTCCTGCCAGCATCGTGCTGGTGCAGCATGTCGATGAAGTCTTCGCCGCCGGCATGGCCCAGTGGCTCGGCGGTGAATCGCACATACCCGTGCGCCTGGCGCGGGAAGGCGAAGGGTTGCAACCGGCGACTGTGCTGCTGGCCGGCACCAACAACCACCTGTACCTGGCGCCCGAGGGGCACCTGGTGTATCGGCGCGAACCCGCCGATCAGGTCTACCGACCCTCTATCGATGTATTCTTCGAAAGTGTGGCCACCTACTGGCAAGGTGAAGCGATTGGCGTGCTGCTGACGGGTATGGGGCGCGATGGCGCCAGGGGCCTGAAGCTGATGCGCGAACGCGGCTTTCACACCATCGCCCAGGACCAGGCCAGCAGCGCCGTCTACGGCATGCCCAAGGCCGCCGTCGCGCTGGGTGCCGCAGCAGAAGTGCTAGCTCTGGACAGAATTCCCGCGCGCCTGATCGAGCGCCTGGGCTAAAAACGCCAACCGCGGCCAAAGCAGCCGCGTAACCTACGAAAAAAGCGGAGACGCGCTTATGCAACGGCCTCAAGATAACTCCAACCATCATAACGGCTTGCCCGACTATTCGATGATGGTGCTGCTGGTCGACGACCAGGCCATGATCGGCGAAGCCGTCCGGCGGGCGCTGAGCGAAGAGAGTGATATCGACTTCCACTTCTGCTCCGACCCGCACCAGGCGCTGAGCGTGGCCCAGCAGATCAAGCCGACGGTGATCCTTCAGGACCTGATCATGCCCGGTGTCGACGGCCTCGAGCTGCTCGCCCAATACCGCGCGGCGCCAGGCCTGCGCGATGTGCCGATCATCGTGCTGTCGACCAAGGAAGACCCCAAGGTCAAGAGCGCCGCCTTCACCGCCGGTGCCAACGATTATCTGGTCAAGCTGCCGGATGTGATCGAACTGCTCGCACGCATTCGCTACCACTCGCGTTCCTACCTGACCATGCTGCAGCGCGACGAAGCCTACCGTGCCCTGCGCGAAAGCCAGCAGCAGTTGCTCGACACCAATCTGGTGCTGCAACGCCTGATCAAATGCGACGGCCTCACCGGCCTGGCCAACCGCCGCCATTTCGACGAATACCTGGAGATCGAGTGGAAGCGCGCCCTGCGCGACCAGAGCGAACTGTCGCTACTGATGATCGACGTCGACTATTTCAAGGCCTACAACGACCAGCACGGCCACGTCGCTGGCGATGAAGTATTGCGCCGCGTTGGTGAGTCGCTGCGCGGCAGCTGCACACGCGCCACCGACCTGGCGGCTCGCTACGGTGGCGAGGAATTCGCGGTGATCATGCCCGGCACTGCAGCCGGCGGCGCGCGCCTGCAGGCAGAAAAAATCCGCCGCGCAGTGGAAGCACTGGGTATTCCCCATGATCTGCCCAAGCCCGGCTCACCGATCAGTGTGAGCATCGGCATCGCCACTGTCAGACCCTCTCCAGAGCGCGACCCGCTGAGCCTGGTGATCAAAGCCGATGAAGGCCTGTACCTGGCCAAGCACAGCGGCCGCAATCAGGTGGCGCAGGCAGGCGAGAACCAATGAACCCGTCCTACCGTCGACTCTGCCAGGCAGCCGCCAAGCCGCTCAGGCAAATGATCAGAATGCCCACCAGAGCCGTCGAGTCTGGCAGGTGGCCGAACACCAGCAGGCCCAACAAGCCGGCAAAGACGATCTGCACGTAACCGAAGGGAGCCAGTATTGCTGGCGCGGCATGACGAAATGCATGAGTCAGCAATAGATGCGCGGCCATACCAAAGCCACCGAGTGCCAACATCATCAAACCGTGCGTGAGGCTGGGCACATGCCAAAAGAATGGCACCAGAGCGCTCATCACCAGTGTATTTACCAACCCAGCGAGAAAATTGCTGGTGGTGGCGCTATCGACCTCGCTCAAGCGACGGGTCAGCAGTTGATAGAAGCTGAAGCAAAGGGCTGCACTTAGCGGGAGTAGGACCGCTGGAGTGAACAGGCTTCCACCAGGGTGCACGATAACAAGTACTCCAACGAAGCCTACGCTTACCGCGACCCACTGACCAACGCTGACACGCTCCCCCAAAAAGGGCACGGAAAGCGCCGTCACTAGTAGAGGCGCCAGAAAGATCACTGACGTAGCCTCAGCCAGTGGCATGTATATAAGTCCAGTCGTGAACAGCAGGCTGACCCCCAGCAGGCAAAGCGCCCTGAGTGCCTGTAGGAGTGGTCGCTTGGTACGCAGAACGCGCAATCCCGATCGCGGCAGGAAGATCCCTGCCATGAGCAATGTGTGAACGAGATAGCGCGCCCAAACGATCAGGATGATCGGATAGAACCCCGACAGGTACTTGGACATGGCGTCATGGCTGGCGAACATAAAAGTCGCCACGACCATAAGGCCAATTCCCTGAAGTGGACGGTTGGCACCTGACAACGGAAGGGAGGTCATTGATTACTCGACGCGCCATTGCAGCGCACATGATTAGCAAGGCAACTAACTATATGCCTCCTTGAGCCGCCCTGCCAATCACAGGTTCCACTTCCAAGAAAGGCGTCAACTCACCTTGACCACACTTGGCTGACCGAACGATCAGCCATATGCTGCACTCTTTTTGTGCGAGCCTGCTCGATGTCCCTGTTCGATCTACTGCTGCTGGCCCTCGCCGGTTTCGCCGCTGGGGGCATGAACGCCCTGGCTGGCGGCGGCACCTTCTTTTCCTTCCCCGCCCTGCTCGCCGCCGGCCTGCCACCGGTGACGGCCAATGCCACCAACGCAGTCGCATTGTGGCCGGCCAGCCTGGCCGGTGCCTGGGCAGCGCGCGCCTCATTGCGGCCGCTGGGTCGTTATCTGCTTCCGCTGCTGCTGGCCGGTCTGGCCGGTGGCTTGCTCGGCGGCCTGTTGCTGCTGGCCGGGGGCGACGACGTGTTCCGCGTGCTGATCCCCTGGCTGTTGCTGGCCGCTACTACGCTATTTGCCGCCAGCCCCTGGCTGGGTCGCTGGCTGGCCGAGCGGCGCAAGAACAAGGCATCCGCACACCCGCCGCATACGCCGCTGTCGCTGGGTGCACACATCGGCGTGTCGATCTATGGCGGCTACTTCGGCGCCGGCATGGGCATTCTGCAGCTCGCCGCGTTCTCCATCGAAGGCCACCCGCTGGCCCGCGCCAACGCCCTGAAGAACCTGATCTCGGCAGTCATCTACAGCATCGCCACGCTGACCTTCGTCATCGCCGGCCGGGTCAGCTGGTACGAGCTGGCGATCCTTCTCACCGGCGCCACCATCGGCGGCTACGCCGGTGGTGCACTGGGCGAGAAGCTGCCGCCTGCGTTGCTGCGCAGCTTCGTGATTCTGGTCGGTAGCGGCATGACGCTGTACTACTTCTGGAGCACCTACTTCTCGGCGTAAAAACCAGCCCTGCGAAAAATAGACCGGACAGTGTCCGAGCACGCCTAATGCCACTCAGTCAGGCATCAACGTATCGAATGTGTAGGAGCGGCGCCCCGCCGCGAATCAAGGCGCCGCGCATTTGAAAAGCTTCGCCCCGAGGCGGGGCTCCTACGAATGATCGCGTTGAATCGACATTACCCAGGCGCACGGCTATGCGCCTCCGAAACTCGCTGATTTGCCCGAGAAGCGCGCCTCTGCTAGTGTCGCGCCCGTTTCTACGCTTCCCGAGACCCGCACCATGGCCCGCAAGAAAGCCGCCCCCGACTTCGAACACTCCCTCGCCGAGTTGCAGACGCTGGTCGAGCGCATGGAGAGCGGCGAACTGTCGCTGGAAGACTCGCTGACCGCCTTCGAGCAGGGCATCGGTCTGACCCGCGAATGCCAGGCCGCCCTGGCCCAGGCCGAGCAGAAGGTACAGATCCTGCTGGAGCGCGACGGCGAGCTGCAGGCAGCGCCCTTCGACACGGACGAAACGGCATGATCGCCGCGTACCAGAAGCGCTGCCAGACGCGCGTCGATGCGGCCCTGGACGCCCTGTTCCAGGCGCCACGCACAGAACTCGACCGGCTCTACCAGGCCATGCGCTACAGCGTGATGAACGGTGGCAAGCGGGTGCGCCCGCTGCTGGTCTATGCCGCCTGTGAAGCGCTTGAGGGCGATATCGAACGTGCCGACGGCGCCGCCTGCGCGGTGGAGCTGATCCATGCCTATTCGCTGGTGCATGACGACCTGCCGGCCATGGACGACGATGACCTGCGACGCGGCCAGCCAACCACGCACAAGGCCTTCGACGAAGCCAGCGCCATCCTCGCTGGCGACGCCCTGCAAAGCCTGGCCTTCGGCGTGCTCGTCGACCGCAGGCGCAATCCACAGAATGCCGAGACGCGCCTGCAGATGATCGAATTGCTCAGCCAGGCCGCAGGCCCGGCCGGCATGGTTGGTGGCCAGGCCATCGACCTTGGTTCGGTAGGCCTGCAACTCGACAAGCAGGCGCTGGAAGTCATGCACCGGCACAAGACCGGCGCACTGATCGAGGCCAGTGTCGGGCTTGGTGCCCTGGCCAGTGGCAATACCGATGAACTGGCGTGCAAGGCCCTGCTGCACTACGCCCGCGCCATCGGCCTGGCCTTCCAGGTGCAGGACGACATCCTCGACGTGGAAAGCGATACCGCCACCTTGGGCAAGACCCAGGGCAAGGACGAAGCTCACGACAAGCCCACCTACCCCGCCCTGCTCGGCCTCGACGCCGCCAAGGACTACGCTCTGGAACTGCGCGACCAGGCATTGCACGTGCTGCGCCCGTTCGGCAACAGTGCCGAACCGCTGCGCGAGCTGGCACGCTATATCGTCGAGCGGCGTAGCTGATTCGATGCGCCCTGGCGCGTCATCATTGCAATCTATGCCGGCATGATCGCCATATAAGGCTTGCTTTACCCCGGCCACCAGCCACCTAAGATGGCTCCATAACGACAAGACGTCCGGAGCCGCCATGCCCTTCCCCGCCCTGCTGATCGCCAACCGTGGTGAGATCGCCATTCGCATCGCCCAGGCCTGCGCCGACCTCGGTATCCGCAGCGTGGCGGTGTACGCCGAAGACGACAGCGCCAGCCTGCATACACGCAAGGCCGACCTGGCCGTGGCGCTGGCCGGTCGCGGCGTCGCGGCCTATCTGGACATGGATCAGCTGATCAGCATTGCCCGTGTGCAGGGCTGCATGGCCATCCACCCTGGCTACGGTTTTCTCGCCGAGAACGCTGAGTTCGCCCGCCATTGCCAGGATGCCGGGCTGACCTTCGTCGGCCCGACGCCCGAGACGCTGCAACTGTTCGGCGACAAGGCCGCCGCCCGAGAGCTGGCCGAGCGCTGCGACGTGCCCCTGGTGCCCGGCATCAACCAGGCGGTGACGCTGGAGCAGGCAAGCGCCTTTCTCGCCGAACACGGCAGCGTGATGCTAAAGGCCCTGGCCGGCGGTGGTGGGCGCGGCATGCGTGCGGTGGATGATCCGGCGCAACTGGCCGAGGCCTTCGCCCGCTGCGCCTCCGAAGCCCAGGGCGCCTTCGGCAGTGGCGCGCTGTACGTGGAAAAGCGTGTGCGCCGTGCCCGGCATATCGAAGTGCAGGTGCTCGGTGACGGTAGCGGCGCGGTTAGCCACCTGTGGGAGCGCGACTGCAGCCTGCAGCGCCGCCACCAGAAGCTGGTGGAAATCGCGCCCAGTCCAGACCTGGACGCCGCCACCCGCGAGGCCATCATCGCCAGCGCCCTGCGCCTGGCCGCCGAGGTGCGCTACCAGGGTATCGGCACCTTCGAATTCCTCCTCGACCTCGACCAGCCGGGGCGCTTCTATTTCATGGAAGCCAACCCGCGCGTGCAGGTGGAGCACACCGTCACCGAGCAGGTCACCGGCGTCGATCTGCTGCACACGCAACTGCACCTGGCCGCTGGCAAAAGCCTGGCCGAGCTGAACCTGCTCACACCGCCCGCGACCAAGGGCTATGCCGTGCAGGTGCGCCTGAATCTGGAAGCCCTGCTCGCCGATGGCAGCGCGCGCCCGGCCAGCGGCGTGCTCGCCGCCTATCAGCCGCCCTCTGGCCCGGGCCTGCGGGTGGATGGCTGCGGCTATGCCGGTTATGTCGTGAGCCCGGCCTACGATTCGCTGATCGCCAAGCTGATCGCCAGCGCCAACGACTATCCCAGCGCCCTGCGCCGTGCCTATCGGGGGCTGTGCGAGTTCCGCCTCGACGGCGTGGCGAGCAACCTGCACCTGCTGCAAAACCTACTGCACTGCGAGGCGGTGATCGCCAATCAGGTCGACACCACTTATGTCGAGCGCCACTTGGGCGAGTTGCTGGCCCCTCGCGAGCAGGCCCATCCACACCGCTACTTCGCCACTGACGCCTCGCTGCATAGCGCCAAGACCACTGTCGACGCGCCGCCCGGCACCCTTGCGCTGAATGCGCCCAGCGCCGGCGTGCTGGTCAGCCTGTCCGTGGCCGACGGCGACACCGTAGCCACCGGTCAGGTCATCGCCGTACTGGAGGCGATGAAGATGGAATTCGAGGTCAAGGCCGAGCACAGCGGCATCGTCCGCGCGCTGGCCGTGGCGCCCGGTGACGCCATTGGCGAGGGCCAGGCGCTGGCTTTTCTGCAGCCCGCCGAGGTGGATGGCCTCGCCGAGCACGGCGAGCAGGTGGTCGACTTGGCGCATATCCGCGCCGATCTGGCCGAAGTGCTCGAACGCCATGCGCGCCTGACCGATGCACGCCGCCCCGAAGCCGTGGCGAAAAGGCGCAAGACCGGCCAGCGCACCGTGCGCGAGAACCTGACGGACTTGCTCGATGCAGACAGCTTTATCGAATACGGCGCCATGGCCCTGGCCGCCCAGCGCCGACGACGTTCGCCCGAGGAACTGCTGGAGCTGAGCCCGGCCGACGGCCTGGTCGCCGGCATCGGCACGGTGAACGCCGCGAGCTTCGGTGCCGAGGCTGCACGCTGCATGGCCATCGCCTACGACTACACGGTATTCGCCGGCACCCAGGGGGTGATGAACCACAAGAAGACCGACCGCATGCTGGCCCTGGCCGAGCAATGGCGCCTGCCGGTGGTGCTGTTCGCCGAGGGCGGCGGCGGTCGACCGGGGGATACCGATTTTGTCGGCGTGGCCGGGCTGGACTGCCACACCTTCGTCGCCATGGCCAAGCTCTCCGGCCTGGTGCCGACGGTGGGCGTGGTCTCCGGCCGCTGCTTCGCCGGCAACGCCGCGCTGCTCGGATGCTGCGATGTGATCATCGCCACTCGTAACGCGACTATCGGTATGGCCGGCCCGGCGATGATCGAAGGTGGCGGCCTCGGCAGTTTCACCCCCGAACAGGTCGGCCCGACCGACGTGCAGGGCCCCAACGGGGTGATCGACGTGCTGGTGGAGGACGAAGCCGCAGCGGTCGCCGTGGCCAAGCAGTACCTGGGCTATTTCCAGGGCCCGCTGAGCGACTGGCAGTGCAGCGATCCCCGCGCGCTGCGCCAGGTGATCCCGGAAAACCGCCTGCGCGTATACGACATCCGCAAGGTGATCGAGCTGCTGGCCGATCACAACAGCGTGCTGGAGCTGCGTCGCCAGTTCGCTCCTGGCCTGATCACCGCGCTGATTCGTATCGAAGGCAAGCCCTTCGGCCTTATCGCCAACAACCCCGCGCACCTGGGCGGCGCCATCGATGCCGTGGCCGGCGACAAGGCCGCGCGTTTTTTGCAACTGTGCGAGGCCCATGACCTGCCCATCGTCTCGCTGTGCGACACCCCCGGCTTCATGGTCGGGCCGGAGGCGGAGAAACAGGCCACGGTGCGCCACGTCTCGCGCCTGTTCGTCACCGCCGCCAGCCTCACGGTGCCCTTCTTCACCCTGGTGCTGCGCAAGGGCTATGGCCTCGGCGCCCAGGCCATGGCGGCCGGCAGCTTCCATTCGCCGCTGTTCACCGCCGCCTGGCCCAGTGGCGAATTCGGCGCCATGGGCCTGGAGGGCGCGGTACGTCTGGGCTTCGCCAAGGAGCTGGCGGCCCAGCCGGACGAAGCCGCGCGCCAGGCACTGTTCGACAAGCTGGTGGCCAAGGCCTACGACAACGGCAAGGCGCTGAACATGGCCAGCTATCTTGAGATCGACGCGGTGATCGACCCGGCCGACAGCCGCGCCTGGCTGCTGCGCGGGCTCAATGCGGCGCCGCGTCCACCCCGACGCGACGGCAAGAAACGTCCCTTCATCGACACCTGGTAAGGAATTGGCGATGTCCGCGTTAGCTGTTGCCAAGCAGTTCCGGGAAGGTTCGGAGCCTTGTAGGGTGGGCTTTAGCCCACGCTGACCGTCGGTAGTGGGCTGAAGCGGAGCGCCGCCCGGCCCACCCTACGGCCCCTTACCCCCCAACACTTAACTCAGACATAGCCAAGGAATTATCCATGCACATCGACCATCGCCTGCTCGCCGTTAACGGCATCGAACTCAGCCTGTACAGCGCCGGCCCCGAGCATGGCAAGCCGGTGTGGCTGCTGCACGGGTTCCCCGAGTGCTGGTACGCCTGGCATCCGCAGATCGAGGCGCTTGCCGCCGCCGGCTACCGGGTGTTCGCCCCGGAGATGCGTGGCTATGGCGCCAGCAGCGCGCCGGTCGATCCGGCGGCCTATGACCTGCTCACCCTGTGCGGCGATATCCAGGCGGCGATGGACAAGCTCGGCCAGCGCGAGGTGGCGGTGGTCGGCCACGACTGGGGCGCACCAGTGGCCTGGCACCTGGCGCTACTGGAGCCTGCGCGGGTCAAGGCGCTCGGCGCGTTGTCAGTGCCCTTCGGCGGCAGGCCGAAACGCCCGGCCATCGAGATGATGCGCGAGGCCTACGCCGGGCGTTTCCATTACATCCTGTATTTCCAGCAGCCGGGTGTGGCCGAGGCCGAACTGGACGAGGACATCGGCCACAGCCTGCGCCTGCTGCTCGGCGGCCTCGGCGATGCCCTGCTGGCAACGGACAAACCAGCCAATGCGCGACTGTTCGACGGCATGCCGGATGACCTGCCGCTGCCGGCCTGGTGCAGCGAGGCGATGTTCGCCCACTACCTGCGCACCTTCGAGCGCCACGGTTTTCGCGGCGCACTGAACTGGTACCGCAACTTCGAACGCAACTGGCAAAGCACCGAGCATCTGGCCGGGCTGCAGGTGGAGCAGCCGACGCTGTTCCTACTCGGGGAAAACGACCCGGTCGGCCGCTTCGAAGCGCCGACGCTCAAGCGCATGGCCGACAAGGTGCCGCACCTGGAACGCCACGACCTGCCCGGCGCCGGCCACTGGCTGCAGGCCGAATGCGGCGCACGGGTCAGCGCCCTGCTGCTGGATTTCCTCGCACGAAACTACCGGTAACGCCGATGTGGTCAGCAGATTGGGCTGTTTTCCCGGCATCAGGTAAACTGCCGCATCTTTTACACCTATAACGATTCGTCTGATGCCGACCACTTTCCACGAGATCCCCCGCGAGCGCCCGTTGACGCCGCTGCTCGACAGCGCCAACACGCCCGACGAACTGCGCCGCCTGGCCGAAGCGGACCTGGAAACCCTCGCTGACGAACTGCGCCAATACCTGCTCTACAGCGTTGGCCAGAGCGGCGGGCACTTCGGTGCCGGGCTCGGTGTGATCGAGCTGACCATCGCCCTGCACTACGTCTTCGACACCCCCGATGACCGGCTGGTGTGGGACGTCGGCCACCAGGCCTACCCGCACAAGATCCTCACCGGTCGTCGCGAACGCATGGGTACGCTGCGCCAGAAGGACGGCCTGGCCGCCTTCCCGCGACGCAGCGAGAGCGAGTACGACACCTTCGGCGTCGGCCACTCCAGCACCAGCATCAGCGCGGCGCTGGGCATGGCCATCGCGGCCCGTCTCAAGGGCGAGAAGCGCAAGAGCGTGGCGGTGATCGGCGACGGCGCCCTGACCGCCGGCATGGCCTTCGAGGCGCTCAACCACGCCACCGACGTCAACGCCAACATGCTGGTGATCCTCAACGACAACGACATGTCGATCTCCAAGAATGTCGGCGGCCTGTCCAACTACCTGGCCAAGATCATCTCCAGCCGCACCTACGCCAGCATGCGCGAGGGCAGCAAGAAGATCCTCTCGCGCCTGCCCGGCGCCTGGGAGATCGCGCGCAAGGTCGAGGAACACGCCAAGGGCATGCTGGTACCCGGCACCCTGTTCGAGGAGCTGGGCTGGAACTACGTCGGCCCCATCGACGGCCACGACCTGCCGACCCTGCTCGCCACCCTGCGCAATATGCGCGACCTCGACGGCCCGCAGTTCCTCCATGTGGTGACCAAGAAGGGCAAGGGTTTCGCCCCGGCCGAGCTTGACCCCATCGGCTACCACGCCATCACCAAGCTGGAGCCGGTAACGCCTGTCGCCGCACCGAAGAAGCCCAGCGGCCCGAAATACTCCAACGTGTTCGGCCAGTGGCTGTGCGACATGGCCGAGCAGGACGCGCGCCTGGTCGGTATCACCCCGGCGATGAAGGAAGGCTCGGATCTGGTGGCGTTCAGCGAGCGCTTCCCCGAGCGCTACTTCGACGTCGCCATTGCCGAGCAGCACGCCGTGACCCTCGCCGCCGGCATGGCCTGCGAAGGTGCCAAGCCGGTGGTGGCGATCTACTCCACCTTCCTCCAGCGTGCCTATGACCAGTTGATCCACGACGTGGCCGTGCAGCACCTCGACGTGCTGTTCGCCATCGACCGCGCCGGCCTGGTCGGCGAGGACGGCCCGACCCACGCCGGCAGCTTCGACCTCTCCTACCTGCGCTGCATCCCCGGCATGCTGGTGATGACCCCGAGCGACGAGAACGAGCTGCGCCGCATGCTTACCACCGGCCACCTGTTCGACGGCCCGGCGGCGGTGCGCTATCCGCGCGGCAGCGGCCCCAACGCCCCGCTCGATGCCGGCCTAGAGCCGCTCGAGATCGGCAAGGCGGTGGTGCGTCGTCAGGGCAAGGGCGTCGCCCTGCTGGCCTTCGGCGTGCAACTGGCCGAAGCCCTGCGCGTCGGTGAAACGCTGGACGCCACGGTGGTCGACATGCGCTTCGTCAAACCGTTGGACGAAGCCCTGCTGCGCGAACTGGCAGGCAGCCACGAGCTGCTGGTGACTATCGAGGAAAACAGCATCATGGGCGGCGCCGGCAGCGCGGTCAGCGAATTTTTCGCCGCCGAGAACCGCCAGGTACCGATGCTGCACCTTGGCCTGCCGGACTACTACGTCGAGCACGCCAAGCCGAGCCAGATGCTTGCCGAGTGCGGCCTCGACGAAGCCGGCATCGAACGTGCGGTACGTGAGCGTCTCAGCCTGCTGCAAGCCTGAGCATGAAGCCCGCTCATCGTTGAATGAGCGGAGCTTGCTTGTCATTCATACGCGCGCGCACTAAGGTGCGCGCCATTCATGTTCCGCCAGGGTGCGCTGCGCAAGCGGCGTTAACAGGCCGTTGAAAAACGTAGGCGAGGCAGCCAGTGCAAGGCAAAAACAGCCGAAAAAGCGCAGTTTACGTGTTGTAAATGAGCATTTTGAGGCTGTTTTTAACGCAGCAATGGCAACGCAGGTAGTTTTTCAACAGCCTGTTAAACGGGAAGTCGGTGCGCTCGTCATGGGCAATGCCGACGCTGCCCCCGCAACGGTAATCGACTGCAAGCCTCGGTGCTTGCGCCACGTCCAACAGCCACTGGGGCAACCTGGGAAGGCGGGCCGGGGTCGAGAGCCCGGAGACCGGCCCCGGCGGTGCGACTGGTGTTGCGGAGGGCCGCACCGTCAAGCGCCGCCCTGCGCGCTTGCCCCCTGCCCTCCTCGAATGTCTGCCGACCTTTGAGGAATCACAATGAAACTGTCCCGTCTGGCTCTGGCCATTGCCGTTCTGCCCGGCTTCGCCCTGGCTGCCGAACCCTACACCGCCGAGCCGCTGGTGATCACCTCCGGCCGCCAGGCCGAGCCGCTGCGCCAGGCCACTGCTGCCACTACAGTGTTCGAGCGGACGGATATCGAGCGTTTGCAGGCCAGCAGCGTGCCCGATCTGCTCAGCCGCGTACCCGGCGTATCCATCGTGCAGAATGGCGGCCGTGGCAGCCTGACCAGCCTGTTTCTGCGTGGTGCCAACGCCAACCAGACCCTGGTACTGATCGACGGCGTGCGCCTGAACGCCGCCGCAAGCGGTCTGGCCCGCCTGGAATTCCTCAGCCCCGAGCAGATCGAGCGCATCGAGGTGGTACGCGGCCCACGTTCGGCGTTATACGGCGCCGACGCCATCGGCGGGGTTATCCAGATTTTCACCCGCCAGGGCGAAGCCGGTCTGCAGCCGCGGCTGCGCCTGGCCGCCGGCAGTCAGCAGAGTTTCGAACGCAGCCTGGGTCTGTCCGGCGGCGATCAGCACACCCGCTTCGATCTCGGCGCCAGTCTGGCCGAACGTGCCGGCTTCGACCGCTCGCAGGATGCCCGTGGCAACGACGGCGACCACGACGGTCTGCGCCGCAAGTCATTCAATCTGAGCCTGGAACATCGCTTCAGCGAGCGCCTCAAGGGCGGCCTAAGCCTGGTAGACCAGCGCGGCGAGAGCGAATACGACGATCTGTTCAGCTTCGCGCCGGGCAACCCCAGCGAGCGCTTCAGCGTTTCCACTGCTGCTGCGCATCTCGAAGCGCAGCTCGCCGAGCGCTGGAGCAGCCGCCTGGAACTCGGCCATAGCGAGGACAAGAGCGACAACCGCGACCCGCTGAACGCCGACAATAACTACAGCTTCAACACCTACCGCGACAGCGCCGCCTGGCTCAATACCCTGCGTCTGGACGAGGCCAACCAGCTACTGCTGGGCCTCGACTGGTTCGAGGACCGTTTGAGCACGGACAGCGACTTCAGCCAGAGCGAGCGCTGGAATCAAGCCGCCTTCGTCCAGCACCGCCATCGCGGCGACGGTTTCG
The DNA here is from genome assembly GCF_029814935.1 of Pseudomonas sp. GD03919. Taxonomy (NCBI): domain Bacteria; kingdom Pseudomonadati; phylum Pseudomonadota; class Gammaproteobacteria; order Pseudomonadales; family Pseudomonadaceae; genus Pseudomonas; species Pseudomonas sp. GD03919. The sequence continues at coordinate 787,865 of NZ_CP104582.1, read as the reverse complement.
CTACCGAGCTGGGCCTACGCCACGACAAGAACGAGCAATTCGGCAGCGAGAACACCTGGAACGCGGCACTGAGCCTGGACTTGGCCGAACGACTGGAACTACTGCTGAGCTATGGCGAGGGTTTTCACGCCCCCACCTTCAACGATCTGTACTACCCCACCAGCGCCTTCTATGGCGGCAATCCGAACCTCGCGCCCGAGCGCTCGAAAACCTACGAGGCGCAATTGCGCGGCGATCACCTGAGTACCCGCTGGAGCGTGTCGGCCTACCGCACCGAGGTCGAAGACCTGATCACCGTGGTCAGCGACCCGGTAACCTTCTTCAGCACGCCGATGAACGTCAACCAGGCGCGCCTGCAAGGCTTGGAACTGAGCCTGGAACGCGAGGTGCTGGGCTGGCAGGCCGTACTCGGCGCCAGTCTGCTCGACCCACGCGATCGCGACAGCGGCCATACCCTGCGGCGCCGCGCCAAACGCAGCCTGAGCCTGGACCTGGATCGCCAGTTCGGCGCCTTCGCCGCTGGCATCACCTGGCAGGCCTTCTCCGGTCGCTATGACGACGCCGCCAACACTCGAGAGATCGCCGGCTACGGTTTGCTCGGTGCGCGTGCGAGCTGGCGGATGAGCGATGAGCTGCTGTGGCAAATCAAGGTCGACAACATCTTGGACAAGGACTATTCCCAAGCTCTGTATAGCCGACCGAACGATCCGTTCTTCAGCAGCGTGAACTATTACGGCTATCGCGAAGAAGGCCGCAGCGCCCTGCTCTCTCTGAGCTGGACACCGCAACTTTGACCTCGGTGCGCACGGCGCACCCTACGGCGCTCGTAGGGTGCGCCGTGCGCACCAAGCTGCTGCGGGCTAACGCGCCGCCGCCATCAGCTCACATAACTGCTCGATGGCGCCCAGCATCTGCCGACTGGGCCTTTCCAGGCCCTTGTCCGGCACTGCCCATACCTGCCCCCGGCGCACCGCATGCAACTGCGGCCAGGCCTGCCAGGCGCTCAGCTCGGCATTGCTGCCACCGAGTATCACGTCCGGGTCACGCGCCAGCACCGCCTCGACGCTGACCTGAGGCGCCGGCTGCGGCAGGTCATCGAACAGGTTGCGTGCGCCACACACCTGCAAGGCGTCACCGATCAGTTGCTCACCACCGATGGTGTAGAGCGGTTGGTGCCAGACTTGGTAGAACACCGTCAGGGGCTGCTCACGCCGATAGCGCTGGCGCAGCGCGTCCAGTTCGGCGCGAAACTCGTCTGCCAGCCGCTCGCCCTGCTCGGCCCGGCCCACTCGCTCGCCAATACGCACGAAGGCCTCGCCAAGTTGCTCGAGGCGTTGCGGCTCGACGATCAGCAACTCGATACCGAAACGCCGCAACTGCGCCTGCTGCGCTGGCGGCACACTGCCGGGGGCAATCAGAATCAGATCCGGCGCCAGTTGCAGCAAACGCTCGAACTCAAGCTGGCCATAACGACCGACAGCGGGCAGATGCGCCAGCGCAGCAGGCTGCGCATCCCCTTCGAGCACGCCCACCAGCAGGTCGGCGGCATCCAGATCGAGCATGATTTCACTGAGCGATGGAGCCAGGCTGATCACCCGCTCGGCGGCTGTCAGCGGCAACGCCAGCAGGCAAAGCGCGAGTAGCAGCGTGCGCATCAACCCAACTGGCGAGGTATGCGGTAGAGGCTGTGCAGCACGATGGACGACAGCGCCAGCAGTACCAGCGGGATCGCCTCGAGGCCGGCGAGGACTGCCAACGCGGCGATCCACGCAGGCAGCGCAGCGCCGAGCAAGGCGCGCAAACGGACACGATCCAGCTCCAGCCAGGCGGCCGGCTCATCGTCGCTGTCGAGGGCCTTATCGGTGGCGATCAGGGCGCGCTTGTAGGCGGAGAACAACGGCAGGCTGACGAACATCGAGGCCAGGCCGGCAATGAACAGCGGCATGCTCAGAATCGTGGCGTTACCTCCGCCGAACAACAGGTTGAACATGAACAGAGGCGCCAGCGCCACAGCCAGCTGACGCCACCAGGCCAGCGCCAGGCGGCGCTTGACCTGAGCACGGGTCACAGACTGCCCTCGGTCTCGCCCTGATGCTGATTGCCCAGCATATGGCCGAGCTTGCCGGCCTTGGTGGCGAGGTAACGCTTGTTGTAGGGGTTGTGCGCGATCTGCAGCGGCACGCGATGATCCACGGTGATGCCCATCTCGCCCAGCGCCTTGACCTTGCGCGGGTTGTTGGTCATCAGCTTGAGGCTATCGATGCCCAGGTGTTCGAGCATCGGCCGGCAGATGGCATAGTCACGCTGGTCGGCGCCGAAACCCAGGCGCTCGTTGGCTTCAACGGTATCGGCACCGCCGTCCTGCAGTTCATAGGCGCGGATCTTGTTCAGCAGACCAATACCACGGCCCTCCTGACGCAGATACAGCAGCACGCCGCGGCCTTCGTTGGCGATGGCCTGCAGCGCCGCCTGCAGCTGGGCACCACAGTCGCAACGCAGGCTGAACAGCGCGTCGCCGGTCAGGCATTCGGAATGCAGACGCCCCAGCACCGGTGCACCGTCGGCGACGTTGCCAAAGGTCAGGGCGACATGTTCCTTGCCGGTAGCCTCATCGAGGAAACCGTGCATGGTGAACACACCGAAGGGCGTGGGCAGTTGGGAGGCGGCGACGAACACGACGGACACCGGATACTCCTAGCAATGAGTACGAAACAGGGCCGGCATTGTATCAGTAGCCCCCGCTGGCGGGTCAGTCAGAATTGCCGATCATCAGTATCGAAACGGTCAATGGCAGTCTCATAGCTTGGACTCCAGCACTAGCATCCCCTGCTCCTCGCGCCAGCCAACCCGACCGAGGAAGCTCATGCCCAGCAGCGCCTCATGCGGCGCGCCACCTTCGAGCACCACAGCTTCGACGCCCAGAACCTCCAGATCGCCGACCTTGACCCGGTCGAGCATCACTCGCCAGCCACGCGCAACGCCGCTGGCGGTATTGACCTGCAGAGGCCGCCCACTGACTCGATTATCGATACCCAGGCGTCGGGCATGGGCGTCGTTGAGCGCCACCGAGGTGGCGCCGGTATCCACCAGAAACTGCACCGTCTGGCCGTTGACCGAACCGGCCACCCAGTAATGTCCGCCAATGCCCTTGGCGATGCTCAAGCGCTTCCTCACCGGCTCGGCAAAACCGGCACTGTATTCACGACTCAGTGGATAGGCGCGCTCGACACCATCGACACGCAGCACCGCGCCCTGCTTGTCGACACTGACTACCTCTACCCCGCCCGGACCGGTCTGGCCGACCCGCACCAGCTTGCGCTGGCCATCGACATTGAGCACCGCCGCACCGGGAAACAGGCCAACCACCTGGACCTGAGAGGCCGCCCAGGGAGAACTCGCACATAGCAGCGCCAGCGCGGCGAGACAGTGACGAAGCTGCATGTGTGAAGGCCTCCCGGCTCAGTCAAAGGGATAGGGTTGCTGCCAGCGCTCGAAGATTGGTCGCAGCTCACCACTGGCGATCGGCTGCGCCATACGCTGATCGAAGAGCTTGGCCAGGATATGGCCGCGTGGCGTATCGGCAAAGCCGAGATAGAGCGGCAATTGCGTCAGATTCGTCACCCGGTATTGCTGCGGCTTGGCGGCCCGGCCCATTATGTAGTCGACCTCGGGACGGGCATCGATATAGAAATCCGCGTGGCCCAGCTCGAGCATGCCGAGGATACCGTCACGCCGCTGTACTTCCCGGTAGTCGTGCACATTCGGCAGATATTCCTCGTAACCATAGCCTCGCACCCAGACCAGCCGATACTTGCCCAGGCTGTCGAGGGTCGGCACCGGCTTGTCCTTGAGGCCAAGTGCGACGATCTGATCACGGTCATAGTGGTGCTTGGGGTAGAACACCGGCCCCTCGACCTCGTCACGATAGGAACCGACCCAGGCATCGGCTTCGCTACGCTGCACCAACCCGACAGAACGGGCGTATGGCACGCTGTGAATATCCAGACGGACGCCTGCCGGCTCGAACACCTCGCGCATGAAGTCCCAGCCCAGACCGGTACCATCGGCTTCGGTATAGGCCTCCCAGATCTCACTGGCCAGACGTATTTCACCTGGCAGCTCGCTCTGAGCCTGAGCACCAGACAAGGCAGAGAGCATCAGCAGCATCCCCAGCCAGACTTGCCTCATGCGCATGTCCACTCCTTAGAAACCCAGCCCGGCTCCATAGTTGGCCCAGCCCCAGACCAATCCCTGCATCGCCAACCAGGCAAAGACCCCGGCGATGACATCATCGAGCATGATGCCGACTCCGCCATGCACATGCCGGTCAACCCAGTGGATGGGCCAGGGTTTGACGATGTCGAACAGACGGAACACCAGAAAGCCTAGCAGCAACCAGATCCAACCTTCAGGTACCAGCCAAAGGGTGATCCACATGCCGACCATCTCGTCCCAGACGATGCCTTCATGGTCATGTACGCGCAGGTCGTCGGCGACCTTGCCGCACAACCAGAAGCCGAACAGCATGGTCACCCCGAGCATGAGCCAGTAACCCCAGTCGGGCAGCATCTGCCACAGCGGCACGAACGGCAGTGCCACCAGCGAGCCCCAGGTGCCGGGCGCCTTGGGCAGGGTGCCGGAGCCGAAGCCGAAGGCGATGAAGTGCCAGGGATTGCGCCATACCGACGGCGGTACGTATTCGGCGGGAACCTGGTTGGGGTGATCGGTCACGCGCACTCCGTCCTGTCAGAAATGTTGGTAGCCGCCACGCGGCGGTTCGATGGGCTGGCCGGCGGCGTCCAGCAACTCTACCCCAGTACCGGCTTGCACACGGCCAATCACCCGTATTTCGGGCCAATCGGCCTGCAGCTCGGCGAGCAGGGCTGGCGGTAGGGTAAAGGCCAGTCGGTAGTCGTCGCCACCGCCCAGCGCGCAGGTCCGCGCCTGCTCCTCGCCGGCGAAGGCGCGCAGCGCTGCAGACAGCGGCACCTGCTCCAGCTCGATCTTAAGGGCCACCTGTGAAGCCTTGGCGATATGCCCGCAGTCGGCTAGCAGGCCGTCGGAAATATCCAGCGCGGCCGTGGCCCGCCCGCGCAAGGCCTGGCCCAGGGCCAGCTGCGGCTGCGGCGACCAGTAGCGCGCCAGCAATGCTTCGCTGATGTCCACCGCCGCCTCGCGCTGCCCCAGCACCAGCGGCAGCGCGCCCGCGGCATCGCCCAGTTCGCCGCCAACGCAGAGCAGATCGCCCACTTGCGCGCCGCTACGCAGCAGCGCCTGCCCGCTCGGCACCCGGCCGAACACGGTCAGCGTCAGGCTCAGCGGACCGCGCGTGGTATCGCCGCCGACCAGCGCCAGTGAACAGTTCTGCGCCATCGTCTGCAGGCCACGAGCGAACTCGGCCAGCCAGGTTTCATTGGCGCTCGGCAGGGTCAGGGCGAGGGTGAAGGCCAAGGGTGTCGCGCCCATGGCGGCCAGATCACTGGCGGAGACGGCCAGCGCGCGCTGACCGAGGAGAAAGGCATCGCAGGATTCGGGGAAATGCACCCCGGCGACCAGGGTGTCGGTGGAAACCGCCAGCTGTTCACCAGCGGGCAACGCCAGCAGCGCGCAGTCATCACCGATGCCGCGAACCACGCCGTCGCCGCCCTGCGCACAGGGGGCGGCGGCGAAATAGCGGCGGATCAGCTCGAACTCATTCACGGGCAAGCAACGATCTGCTGCGCGTCGGCCCTGCTGCGTTAAAAGCAGACTCGGAATGCTCATGTGCTACAGCACACTGCGCTTCCTCGCCTGCTTTTGCCTTGCATGGCTCTAGCTCGCGAGATCGTGAATCGAGCATCCCCATAGGCCTCAACGTTTGTTGGCGTTGACTTCGGCGGCACGCAGCTTGGGCGCGAGCTTGTCGAGGATGCCGTTGACGAACTTGTGCCCGTCGGTGGCACCGAACACCTTGGCCAGCTCGATACCTTCGTTGATCACCACCTTGTAGGGGACGTCGACGCGGTTTTTCAGCTCGTAGGTGGACAGACGCAGGATGGCCAGCTCGACCGGATCGATCTCTTCCAGCGGGCGATCGAGCAGGGGCGTGAAGGCCTCGTCCAGCTCGGTCTTCTGCCGCGGTACGCCGTGCAGGATCTCGTGGAAGTAGGCGCCGTCGACCTTGCTGAAATCGTTGTCGACGCGGAACTGCGCTTCGATCTCGTTCAGCGGCTGGCCGGCGATATGCCAGGAGTACAGGGCCTGCATGGCCAGGGTACGGGCTTCGCGGCGCGCGAGGATCTTGCCGCTGGGGCCCTTCTTGGCCGGCTGGCCGTTACCGGAGTTGCTCACTTGGCCTCCAACTGCGCCAGCAGGCTGACCATTTCCAGGGCAGACAGCGCAGCTTCGGCACCCTTGTTACCCGCCTTGGTGCCGGAACGTTCGATGGCTTGTTCGATGGAGTCGACGGTCAGCACGCCGAAGGCGACCGGCACGCCGTATTCCATGGACACCTGGGCCAGGCCCTTGGTGCACTCGCCCGCTACGTATTCGAAGTGCGGGGTGCCGCCACGGATCACCGCGCCCAGGGCGATGATCGCCGCGTACTCGCCACGCTGAGCGACCTTCTGGGTCACCAGCGGAATCTCGAAGGCGCCCGGTGCGCGGATGATGGTGATGTCGCTCTCGCTCACGCCGTGGCGAACCAGGGCGTCGATGGCGCCGCTGACCAGGCTCTCGACGACGAAGCTGTTGAAACGGCCCACCACCAGGGCGTATTTGCCCTTCGGGGCGATGAAGGTACCTTCGATGGTCTTCAGGGTCATGACGGGTCTCACATGGGTTAAAGAGCCGGAGCGCCTTGCGCTCCGAAAATAAAATTCGTTTGTCGGCGTAGCCCGGATGCAATCCGGGGCCAGTGTGCCGATCTTCCCGGATTTCATCCGGGCTACGTGCTTTAGCTCCCCTCTCCCATTTATGGGAGAGGGGCGGGGGAGAGGGTTGCGCGTTGGTCACAACACCCTCTCCCGCCCTGCGGGCACCCTCTCCCAGAGGGAGAGGGTCATCAGCTTTGGCCCTTCGGGCCGCTTTTAGTCAGCCGGCAGGTATTCTACAACCTCGAGGTCGAAGCCGGATATCGCGTTGAACTTCATCGGCGAGCTCATCAGGCGCATCTTGCGTACGCCGAGGTCGCGCAGAATCTGCGAGCCGGCGCCCACGGTGCTGTAGGTCGCAGGGTTGGCCGGCTGCTGGCGGCTGATCAGCGCCAGCAACTCCGGCCCGGTCAGCGGGTTGCCGAGCAGCAGCACCACGCCGCTACCAGCCTTGGCCACTTCCGCCATCGCCGCACGCATGCTCCAGCGGCCCGGCTGGTTGACCAGGAACAGGTCGCGCAGCGGGTCCATGTTGTGCACGCGCACCAGGGTCGGTTCCTCGGCGCAGATGGTGCCCAGGGTCAGCGCCATGTGTGCGGTGTCTTCCACCGCGTCGCGGTAGGTCACCAGATTGAACTGGCCCAGCTCGGTATCCAGCGGCTGCTCGCTGATGCGCTCGACGGTGCGTTCGTGGATCAGGCGGTAGTGGATCAGGTCGGCGATGGTGCCGATCTTCAGACCGTGCTGCTCGGCGAAGGCCTCCAGCTCCGGGCGACGGGCCATGGTGCCGTCGTCGTTCATGATCTCGCAGATCACCCCGCTCGGCTCGAAACCGGCCATGCGCGCCAGGTCGCAGGCCGCTTCGGTATGGCCGGCACGTGCCAGCACGCCGCCGGGCTGAGCCATCAGCGGGAAGATGTGACCGGGGCTGACGATATCGTCGGCCACCGCATTACGCGCCACCGCGGCCTGCACGGTACGGGCGCGGTCGGCGGCGGAGATGCCGGTGGTCACGCCCTCGGCGGCCTCGATGGAGACGGTGAACTTGGTGCCGAAACCGGAGCCGTTGCGCGGCGCCATCAGCGGCAGCTTGAGCAGCTCGCAGCGTTCGCGGGTCATGGGCATGCAGATCAGGCCACGGGCGAAGCGGGCCATGAAGTTGATGTGCTCGGCGGTGACGCATTCGGAGGCGATGATGATGTCGCCTTCGTTCTCGCGGTCCTCGTCATCCATGAGGATGACCATCTTGCCGGCGCGGATGTCTTCGATCAGTTCTTCAGCGGTGTTGAGCGCCATCGGGGCGTCTCCTCAATTCTTCAGGTAGCCATGTTCGGCGAGAAAGCTTTCGGTCAGGCCCGAGGCCTTGGGCTCGGCGGCCTTGTCGCCGAGCAGCAGGCGCTCCAGGTAACGCGCCAGCAGGTCGACTTCGAGGTTGACCTTACGCCCGGCCTGGTAGTCGACCATGATGGTCTCGGCCAGGGTGTGCGGCACGATGGTCAGTTCGAACTCGGCGCCATCGACCGCATTGACGGTCAGGCTGGTGCCGTCGACGGTGATCGAGCCCTTGTGTGCGATGTACTTGGCCAGCTCACGCGGGGCGCGCACCCTGAACTGCACGGCGCGGGCGTTATCGGCACGCGAGACGATCTCGCCGACGCCATCGACGTGACCGCTGACCAGGTGCCCGCCGAGGCGGCTGGTGGGCGTCAGGGCCTTTTCCAGGTTCACCGCGCTGCCGGGCTTGAGGTCTACGAAGGCGGTGCGCGCCAGCGTCTCGCGGCTGACGTCGGCCCAGAAGCCGTCGCCGGGCAATTCCACCGCGGTCAGGCACACGCCGTTGACGGCGATGCTGTCGCCGAGCTTGACGTCGCCCAGATCGAGTTTGCCGGTGGCCACGTAGACGCGCACGTCGCCGCCCTTGGGCGTCATGGCACGGATGCTGCCGATGGCTTCGATTATGCCGGTGAACATATGCCCTCCGGTTTCACGTAGAAGATGGTGCTGAACAGCATGGACGAACTCCTGTTTTGGTCAAAAACAGGGCAATGCCGATCGATAGGGATTTCGCGGACGCGCAAATAGCGCCCGAGGAGGGAATCCCGCTCTCTCTTTATCCGGACTATACCGTCGGCCCCGGAATCGCACCGGGTCTGCTGGACCTCGCCAGGCAGAAGCCAGTCGAGCGCTCGCGGGCTAGGTTCTGCAAACCATTACCGCCGGTGGGGAATCTCACCCCGCCCTGAGAACGTTGCGGCCATATGAATGGCCGCGTGGCGTTTTACCATATTTATCGTCGCGCTGCATGGCCCGCACTATCGGGCCTTGGGTACCGCCGTGATCTGCCAGTCGTCGCCGACGGCGCGCATGTCGAGAATCTGCAATTCCGGCGCTTCGGCCATGCGGTTGAGCGGCAGCTCGAACAATGGCCGCGCATGGGAGCCCAGCAGCTTGGGCGCAACGAAGATGCGGTACTCGTCCACCAACCCGGCACGCGCGAAGGCGCCCGCCAGGCGCGGCCCGGCCTCCACCAGCACTTCATTGACACCACGCCCGGCCAACTCCTGCAACAGCTTGCGCAGGTCGACGTGATCATTGCTACCCGGCACGGCGAGCAGTTCATGACCATCGGCCAGGTAGCGGTCACGTGCAGCGGCCGCAGCGCAGGTCGCCACCAGCGCTGGTCCAACCTGGAAGAACGCCTTGCTCAACGGCACTCGCAGCCTGCCGTCGACCAGCACCCGCAACGGCGGCCGCGAGGCCGCCATGAAGGTAGCTTCGACCCCCAGTCCCAGCTCGTCAGGGCGCACGGTCAAGCGGGCATCGTCGGCCAGCACGGTGTCGGCGCCGCTGAGCACCACGCTGGACTGCGCGCGCAAACGCTGCACCTCGGCACGGGCTGCCGGGCCGGTGATCCACTGACTTTCGCCACTGGCCATGGCCGTGCGGCCATCCAGGCTCATCGCCGATTTGACCCGTACGAAAGGCAGCCCGCTCTCCATGCGCTTGATGAAACCAACATTGAGTGCCCGTGCCTCGGCCTCCAGCACGCCGGACAACACTTCGATACCAGCATTGGCCAGGCGCAACAGGCCACGCCCGGCGACCTGCGGATTGGGGTCCTGCATCGCCGCAACCACCCGGTCGACACCGGCGGCGACCAGCGCATCAGCGCACGGCGGCGTACGCCCATGGTGGCTGCAGGGCTCCAGCGTGACGTAGGCGGTAGCACCGCGCGCCCGTTCGCCCGCCTGGCGCAGGGCATGAACCTCGGCGTGCGGTTCGCCGGCACGGGCATGCCAGCCCTCGCCGACGATCTCGCCATCACGCACGATGACGCAGCCGACACGCGGGTTCGGATGGGTGGAGTAAATACCTTTGCGCGCCAGCCGCAGGGCGCGCGCCATGAACAGGTGATCGCGCTCGCTCATCGGCTTTTCGACGGCTCGCGGGCCAGGCGCTCGATTTCTTCGCGGAACTCGTTGAGATCCTGAAAACGCCGATAGACCGAGGCGAAACGAATGTAGGCCACCTCATCGAGCTTGCTCAGTTCGGTCATCACCAACTCACCGAGCACCAGCGACTTCACCTCGCGCTCGCCAGTAGCTCGCAGTTGCTGCTTGATACGGGCAATGGCTTCCTCCAGGCGCTCGACGCTCACCGGGCGTTTTTCCAGCGCCCGCTGCATGCCGGCGCGTAGTTTTTCTTCATCGAAGGGCTGACGGCTACCGTCCTGCTTGATCAGGCGCGGCATCACCAGTTCGGCGGTTTCGAAGGTGGTGAAACGCTCACCACAGGCCACGCATTCGCGGCGGCGGCGCACCTGATCGCCCTCGGCGACCAGACGGGAATCGATGACCTTGGTGTCGTTGGCGGCGCAGAAGGGACAATGCATGGTGAGGGCTGACGAATGGCGGCAAAGTCGCCATGGTAGCGCATAGCACGCCATTGAAAAATGTAAGGAGCCTTGAGATCACCTGCTTACGGCTGCAAGACAAATTAAGCTATGCCCATGCCCCGTCAAAAGCAGAACCTGCCATGAATCAATATCTGCCCCTCCTACCCATTGCCCTGAGCGGCCTGCTTGCTGCCTGCGCCGGCGAGCCCACTAGCACCGCGCCGCCACCTACTCCAGCACCTGCACAGGCAGACCACATCGCTGCACCGATCCAGGGCCCAGGCCTGCGCGGCGAATTGCTTGGCGTCGCCGCAGGCGCCGATGTCGACCTCGCATTATTGGGCGTAGACATGCGCGGTCGCCCGCGTGCGTTGCTTGGCCAGGTTCATCTGCGTGGCGACGGCGAAGCGCTGCCGTTCCATCTGCCACTGAACACGCAGCAGGCGCCTCAGGACCTGCGCCTGGAGCTGCGTGGCCGGGTCAGCCACTCCGGGCGCCTGGTGCAACGCTTGCCGGCACGCACCATCGTCGAGCTGCGCGATCAGGACCTTGGCGCCCTGCAACTGGTGCCGGCGCCATGAGGCCCCCCGAAGCGCTGCAGCAGGCACTGAGCGAACTGCTCGGCGATGCCCGCCTGGTGGCCGAAACGCTGCCGGGTACCGATATCGCCCTGTGGCTGATCGACGCCAGCAATATGGATCGCGCGTTCAACCCCGAGGAAACCCGGCGCATCCTCGAAGAGCCGCCCTACTGGTGCTTCTGCTGGGCCAGCGGCCTGGTGCTCGCCCGCTGGCTGGCCGAACGCCCCGAGTGGGTACGCGGCAAACGCGTGCTGGATTTCGGCGCAGGCTCCGGCGTGGCTGCCATCGCCGCAGCCAAGGCGGGTGCCGCCGAAGTGGTGGCCTGCGACCTCGACCCCGTGGCGCTGGCCGCCAGCCGCGCCAATGCCGAGCTCAACGGCGTGACGCTGAACTACTCGGGAGATTTCTTCGCCGAAGCCGACCGCTACGACCTGATTCTGGTCGCCGACGTGCTTTACGATCGCGCCAACCTGCCGCTGCTCGATCATTTTCTCAGCCGCGGCCGTCAGGCGCTGGTGGCCGATTCGCGGGTCAAGGATTTCCAACATCCGCTCTACCAGCGCCTGGCGTTGCTGGATGGCTGCACCTGGCCAGACCTGGCCGAGCCGGCGGAATTCCGCGAAGTCAGCCTCTATCACGCCGCGCGCCCCTTGTAACCGCGCCACGCTGCCCGCATTAATAGACCATTGCCCTGCTTTTTCGAGACCGACCATGAGCGACTCCCCCTACATCTTCGACATCTCCGGCGCCGCCAGCTTCGAGCAACTGGTGATCGAGAACTCCTTCCACAAACCGGTACTTGTGGACTTCTGGGCCGAATGGTGCGCGCCGTGCAAGGCGCTGATGCCGATGCTGGCGAAGATCACCGAGGAATACGCCGGTGAATTGCTGCTGGCCAAGGTCAACTGCGATATCGAGCAGGACATCGTCATGCGCTTCGGCATTCGCAGCCTGCCCACCGTGGTGCTGTTCAAGGATGGTCAACCGGTCGACGGTTTTGCCGGCGCGCAGCCGGAAGCGGCGATCCGCGAGATGCTCAAGCCCCACGTTGCCGAACCGGCGCCCGCCGCTGCCGACCCGATGGAAGCAGCCCAGGCGCTGTTCGCCGAAGGCCGTTTTGCTGAAACCGAAGCACTGCTCAAGCAGGTGCTGACCGATGACAACGAAAACGGCGCGGCGCTGATTCTCTACGCGCGCTGCCTGGCCGAACGCGGCGAGCTGGGTGAGGCCGAAGTGGTACTCGACGCCGTGAAGGGCGACGAGCACAAGCAGGCACTGGCGGGTGCCAAGGCACAGCTGACCTTCCTGCGCCAGGCCGCCGACCTGCCTGACGCGGCCACGCTGAAAAGCCGCCTGGCGCAAAACGCCGAGGATGACGAAGCGGTCTACCAGCTGGCCGTGCAGCAACTGGCGCGTCAGCAGTACGAAGCCGCGCTGGAGGGTCTGCTCAAGCTGTTCGTGCGCAACCGCAGCTACGCGGATGGCCTGCCGCACAAGACCCTGCTGCAAGTGTTCGACCTGCTTGGCGGCGATCACCCGCTGGTCACCAGTTACCGGCGCAAGCTGTATCAGGCGATCTACTAAGAGCAGCGGCAAGCCTCAGGCAAATGCCAGATGCCACGCTCTTTCTTGCCGCTTGCGGCTACCCCTGCCAGTGATAGATCGGCGCATCCGCGCCGGTCTCCATGCGGATCTGTGCACAGTGGCGCAGACGCACCAGCAGGCGCTTGCCAGCGGCCTCGCCACCGGCCAGCGCGGCCAACTGCGCCATCAGCTTCGGCCCTTCCACCTGCCCCGCATCGCGGACCAGTTGCAGCGCGGTTTGCCACAGGGCATCGCCCGCATCTGCCGTGGGTGCCGGTGCCACCGCACCAGCAGTAGGCGTAACGGCGACATGCTGCGCCAGTTGCGCCCAGTCCTCAGCATCCAGTTCCAGCGTCAGGTCCACCGGCCAGTCGCCAATGCGCCCACGTATTCGCACCATGTTCAGCCTCCAGTCAGGAATTCACATGCTCCCACGGCAGTGCCAGGCTGGCCAGTTCGCCACGAAAGTTGTTATAACGTAACAATCAAATCGCACCTACGCTGGAGATAACCATGCGCCACCTGCTGCTCGCCCTGCCCTTCGCCCTGTTGCCCCTGGTCGCTGCCCAGGCTCATGAGCACGGCCATGATCACGACCACGAACATTCCCACGACAGCCTGGGTGCCCACGAGCATGGTGTCGCCAGCCTCAATGCCGCGCTGGACGGCAACCTGCTGGAGCTGCAATTCGAAAGCCCGGCGATGAACCTGGTCGGCTTCGAACATGCGGCCAAGAGCGATGCCGACAAGGCCAAGGTCGCGGCCGCCAAGCGCGAGCTGGAGCAGCCCATCAGCCTGTTCGCCCTGACCAGCGGCGACTGCAAGGCCACCCAGGTCGAACTGCAAAGCCCCCTGTTCGCCGACAAGGCGCACGACCACAAGCATGGCCATCACGATCACAAGCACGAAGGCGAACACAGCGACATTCATGCGCACTACCGCTTCGAATGCGCCAAGGCCAACGAATTGAAACAACTGGATCTGGCCGAGCTGTTCAAACGCTTCCCCGCCACCGAGAAGATTCAGGTACAACTGATCGGCCCGAACGGCCAGCAGGGCGTGGAACTGACTCCAGCTCAGCCACGTCTGTCTTTCTGATGCCGTAGGGTGGATCGGGGCGCGTAGCTGACGCTCTTTTCATCCACCACGCTGCTTTGAGGGAGGGCCAGCTGGCGACTCGCTTTGGCTACGAAAAAGCTCGCCGCTAAAGCGCCTCCCACAAACCTGCTCCGGAGGTGTGAATGCCATCCGCGAGCTCGGCTCAGATGATCAGGCCACCATGCCCGGCTTTTCATGAACGACGATTCGAAGAAACCATGACCGAACCTCTGATCGAACTCGCCAATCTCGGCTTCGCCTGGCCTGGCCAGGCGCAGTTGCTGGATATTCCCCATTTCACCCTGGCGCCTGGCGAGACCCTGTTTCTCAAGGGCCCCAGCGGCAGCGGCAAGACCACCCTGCTCGGCCTGCTCGGCGGTGTACAAAGGGCACAAAGCGGCCATATCCGCCTGCTCGGCCAGGATCTGGGCCAACTCTCCGCCGGCGCCCGCGACCGTTTCCGCGTCGACCACACCGGTTACATCTTCCAGCAGTTCAACCTGCTGCCGTTTCTTTCCGTGCGCGAGAACGTCGAGCTGCCCTGCCGCTTCTCACGCCTGCGTGCCGAACGCGCGCGCCAGCGCCACGGCAGCATCGATGCCGCCGCAGCGGCGCTGCTCGACCATCTCGGCCTGCGCGCCGACCTGCTCGGCCGTCGCGCCGACGAACTGTCCATCGGCCAGCAGCAGCGGGTCGCCGCCGCGCGCGCACTGATCGGCCAGCCGGAGCTGGTGATTGCCGACGAACCCACTTCCGCACTGGACTTCGACGCCCGCGAGGCCTTCCTGCAATTGCTCTTCGCCGAATGCCGCGCTGCCGGCGCCAGCCTGCTGTTCGTCAGCCACGACCAGAGCCTGGCTCCCCTGTTCGACCGCAGCCTGTCGCTGAGCGAACTGAACCGCGCCGCCAAGCCCGTCGAGGTCTGAGATGCATCTTCTGCGTATAGCCCTGGCCAGCCTGGCCAACCGCCGCTTTACCGCCCTGCTCACGGTGTTCGCCATCGCCCTGTCGGTCTGCCTGCTGCTGGCCGTGGAGCGTGTGCGCACCGAAGCCCGCGCCAGCTTCGCCAACACCATCAGCGGCACCGACCTGATCGTCGGCGCACGTTCGGGCAGCGTGAACCTGCTGCTCTACTCGGTGTTTCGCATCGGCAACGCCACCAACAACATCCGCTGGGACAGCTTCGAGCGTTTTGCCAATCACCGCCAGGTGAAATGGGCCATTCCCATCTCCCTCGGTGACTCGCACCGTGGCTACCGGGTGATGGGCACCAGCACGGCCTATTTCGAGCATTACCGCTACGCCCGTAGCCAGGCGCTGCACCTGGCCGAAGGGCGTGCCTTCGCCGACGATCCATTCGAGGTAGTGCTCGGTGCGGAAGTGGCCCAAGCGCTGGGCTACGGCCTCGGCGAGAACATCGTCCTGGCCCACGGCGTCGCTACCATTAGCCTGGTCAAGCACGACGACAAGCCTTTCACCGTGGTGGGCATCCTCGAACGCACCGGTACGCCAGTGGACCGCACGTTGCACATTTCCCTGGCTGGGATGGAGGCGCTGCACATCGATTGGCAAAACGGCATGCCGGCACGCGGCGCGGCGCAGATCAGCGCGGATCAGGTGCGAGAGTGGGCAAGCGCCTGTTCACAAGCGTCGCGAGCGCAGACGGGGCAAGGCGAAAGCGGGCGAGGAAGCGCAGTTGAGTCGAGTCTCAATGAGCATTCCGAGCCCGCTTTCAACGCAGCAGCGTCAAGCGCAGTAGCTTGTGGACAGGCGCTGCAGCCCAAGCAGATCACTGCCTTCCTGCTCGGCCTCAACAGCAAGATCGCCACCTTCAGCCTGCAGCGCGAGATCAACGAGTTCCGTGGCGAACCGCTGCTGGCCATCCTACCCGGTGTCGCCCTGCAGGAGTTGTGGAGCCTGATGGGCACCGCCGAACAGGCGCTGTTCGTGGTCTCGCTGTTCGTCGTGCTGACCGGCCTGATCGGCATGCTCACAGCCATTCTCACCAGCCTCAACGAGCGTCGTCGGGAGATGGCCATTCTGCGCTCGGTGGGCGCCCGCCCCTGGCATATCGCCAGCCTGCTGGTACTGGAAGCCTTCGCCCTGGCGCTGGCAGGCGTGGCCTTCGGTGTCGCGCTGCTCTATCTGGGCATCGCCGGCAGCCAGGGTTTCGTCCAGGCCAATTACGGTCTGTATCTGGCACTCAATGCGCCGTCGAGTTACGAATGGAAACTGCTTGGTGGCATTCTCGCCGCAGCCGTGGCGATGGGCAGCGTACCGGCCTGGCGGGCCTATCGGCAGTCACTCGCCGACGGCCTGTCGATACGCCTGTAAAGTGCGATTCGCCTGTACACTGTGCAGGCGAATCACTGCACAGAGGTAATCCATGTCCCGCCCCCTGCTCGCCAGCCTGCTGCTGACGCTGGCCCTGCCGCTGGCCGCCGCCGATGTGCGCGAAATCACCTGGTCGGAGCTGATTCCGCCGGATGCTCCGCCGCAGGTTATCAACCCCGCGCCGATCCACGATCTTTCGCAGTTGGCCGACGCCCTGGCCGAATCCGGCCCGGCCGCCATGCAGCAATCGCCGGCCGCCCCGGTGGTCAAGGAGCTCAATGGTCAGCAGGTGAAACTGCCCGGCTATATCGTGCCGCTGGACGTGACAGACGAAGGCCGCGTGGTGGAGTTTCTGCTGGTGCCCTACTTCGGCGCCTGCATTCATGTACCACCGCCGCCCTCGAACCAGATCGTCCACGTCACCAGCGAGCTCGGCGTATTGCTCGACGCGTTGTACCAACCGTTCTGGGTGGAAGGCCCGCTGAAAACCGAGCATGTCAGCAGCGAGCTGGCCGAAGTTGGTTATCAGATGGAAGCGGACAAGATCTACGCCTACGAATTGCCCGACAGCTGAGCCTGTAGGAGCCCCGCCTCGGGGCGAAGCGGTCGCCGGTCATCCAGAAACATCTGCGGTGTTAGCACTATTCGCCGCGAGGCGCGTCTCCTACAAAAGCCAAGACGCTACCGTGCCTAACGACACCTCCAATGAAAAAGCCAGACACTAGGTCTGGCTTTTTACTTGGTGCGCGCGACGTACCGAGAACGACTCAACTGCGACTGGCGACCCGATTCTCGCGCTCGAAGCGCAGTTCACTTTCCGCCCACTGCCGCCAGGAGCGCACCTTGGCGCGCTCGGCGCCACCGCGTTCGGCACGCGCCAGCGCGTCCAGCCCGGCCTGCCAGCGCGACTGTTCCAGCTCCAGCTGGGCGACATACAGCCAGTGCTTGCCGTTGCCGCTGCGCTCGGCCAGCGGGCGCAGCACACGCACCGCGGCGGCGCGATCGCGCGCCTGCCACCAGAACAGTCCCAGGCGCTCCTGGCGAGCCGCGGTATTGGCCAGCAGGCCGCTGTCGAGCATGCCGGCCAGCAGCTTGGCACCCTGCCAGGGCTGATCGGCGGCGCCGGCCAGCAGCACCAGGTTGTCCAGCTCCGCCTCGCTGAAGCGCAGGCCCTTGCTGTGCGCCGCACGCAGGGTCGCCAGCGCCTTGTCGTTGCTGCCGGCCATCTGCTGCAGACCGGCCAGTTGGCGCCAGCCCTTGGCATCGTTCGGCTGGCGCGACAGCAACTGACGCTGCCAGCGCTCGGCCTGGGCATAGCGCTTGAGGTCGGCGTTGACGCCCACCAGGAACTGCAGCCAGATGTCGGCGGCCTTGGGGTTGGCCTGCACGTAGCGCTCGGCCAGTGGCAATGCCTTGGCCGGCTGGTTCAGGCCCTGGTAGGCCTGCACCAGCATCTGCAGCACCTCTTCGGAGGCCTTGCCCTGCTCGGGCCCCAGCAGCTCGACGACCTTGGCGAAACGGCGCTCGCCGAGATTGAGCTTGGCCAGGTTGAGGCGTTCGCCGGCGAGCATCTGTTCGTCGAGCTTGCCGCTGCGCACGGCCTTGTCCAGCCACTCGATGGCCTGTCCGTTGTTGCCGGCCGACCAGGCCACATAGGCCTGGCTGCGCCAGATCAGCGCCTCTTCGAGACTGCCACTCTTGGCCTGGATGCCCTCCAGCGCGCGCCGTGCGGCAGCGTGGTCACCCTTCTGCTGCGCGGCCTGCGCCGCGTTCAACGCGCGGAACACGGTCGGGTCGACGGTCTGCTGGGCCATACCGGGTACGGCCGCAGCACTGAGCATCACGAGCAACAACCAACGGTACATGGTCAGCTCCTTTCCAGACGGAAGTAGAGGGTTTTCACCGCTTCGCGGTCCACTGCCAGGCCACCCTCGGTACGCGGCGCGAAGCGCCAGCGGGCGGCGGCGCGGCGCGCTTCGCGTTCGAACACATTGCGCGGATTGGCCTCCAGCACGCGGATGTTCTCCACATTGCCGGAGCGGTTGATGGTGAAAGCCAGTTTGACGAAACCTTCGATGCCTCGTTGCAGCGCATAGCGCGGGTATTCCGGGCGCACGTCGTTGAGCGGCATGACTTCGCTCTCCATGCCGCCCATCTGCCCACCGGACTCGGCGGCCTCGCTCGGCGGCGTCGGCGCAGGCGCGCCCGGCGCCAGGCCGG
The DNA here is from genome assembly GCF_029814935.1 of Pseudomonas sp. GD03919. NCBI lineage: Bacteria > Pseudomonadati > Pseudomonadota > Gammaproteobacteria > Pseudomonadales > Pseudomonadaceae > Pseudomonas > Pseudomonas sp. GD03919. Next base: position 769,302 of record NZ_CP104582.1, on the reverse strand, counting down.
ACAGGCTCGGCGCCGGCGCGCTGTTGACGGCGATACCGCTGGCCAGGCTGGGCAGCTGGATGTCCAGCGCCGGCAGGTTGGCATTCGGCGTGGCCGTTTGCGGCGTCGACGGCGTGGGGGGCTGCGGTGTTTGCGGCTGCGGCGGCTGCGGTGCCTGCTGACGAGTACGGCTGGCGGTCTCGCTGGTGTTGCCGTCCATGCGCACGAAGTTGGCCACGCTGACCGGGTCCTGGCTGACCTTGGCGCTCGGCGGCGCGACCATGTACAGCATCAGGGCGAACAGCCCCAGGGCCATCAGACAGGCGCCGAGAAAAGACAGCGGCAGGCGCATCAGTTGACTCCGCTACCGGCAGCCAGCGCGACATCCTGCACACCGGCCAGACGCGCCTGATCCATCACCTGGACGACCAGGCCGGTACGCGCATCCTTGTCGGCCTGCACCACTACGGCGCCTTCCGGCTGATCGACGCGCATGCGCTCGACATGGGCACGCACGCTGCGGATGTCCACCGACTGCTTGTCCATCCAGATCTGCCCGTCGGCGGTGACGGCGATGAGGATGTTGCCCTTGTCCTGCGGATTGGCGGTTTCCGCCTGCGGGCGCTGCACTTCGACCCCGGACTCGCGAATGAACGAGCTGGTGACGATGAAGAAGATCAGCATGATGAAGACCACGTCGAGCATCGGCGTGAGGTCGATGCCGGTGTCTTCGTCCTGCTGGTGGTGACGACGCATTCTCATGTTGGGCGATCTCAGTCGTGACGCAGCTGGTCGGCCAGCCGCTCGATGGCCTGGCTGGCTTCGCGCTCGAGGCGTGCCAGGCTGAACAATCCGGGGATGGCCAGGACCATGCCGGCCATGGTCGGCAGGGTCGCCTGCCAGACGCCTGCGGCCATGCCGCGTGGGTTGCCGGTGCCGTTGAGGGCGAGCACGTCGAACACGGCGATCATGCCCAGCACGGTGCCGAGCAGCCCCAGCAGCGGATACAGCGCCACCAGGGTCTTGCCCAGGCGCAGCGGCGCTGCCAGTTGCTGACGCGCCTGCGCCAGCCAGGCCAGGCGCACGGCGCGCTGCCAGTTGCCGTTGTCATCGGCCAGCACCTGCTGCCAGGCCTCGCGGCGTTCCTGCACCCAGCGCGGGAAAATCCTGCGCATGTACCAGAAGCGCTCGAACACCAGGGTCCAGAACACCACGCAGAGCACCGCCAGCGCCCACATCACCACGCCGCCGGCGCTCATGAAGTCGAGCAGTGCATAGGCACTGTCGACCGCACGCAGCCAGAAGGCGAACAGATCAGTCACGGCGCGGCGCTCCCGACAGGTGCAGGGCAATCAGGCCGGCACTCTGCTGCTCCAGAATCTGGATCAGGCCCTTGCTGCGGCTGGCCAGCAGGCTGTGCAGGAACAGCAGCGGAATGGCTACCACCAGGCCCAGGACGGTGGTCACCAGCGCCTGGGAGATACCATCGGCCATCAGCCGCGAGTCGCCGCCACCGCTCTGAGTGATGGCCTGGAAGGTCACGATCATGCCGGTCACAGTGCCCAGCAGGCCGAGCAGCGGTGCCACGGCGGCCAGCAGCTTGAGCAGGCCCTGGCCTTTTTCCAGCGGCGGGGTTTCCTGCAGGATCGCTTCGTCGAGCTTCAGCTCCAACGTCTCCAGGTCGGCCAGTTGCGGCTTGGCGCCCAGTACGCCGATCACACGGCCCAGCGGGTTGTCATCACGCGGCACGCTGAGGTTGTGCATCTGCGCCTTGACCAGACGGCCGACGCGGCTCAGGTAAATCATCCGCCACAGCGCCAGGAGCAGACCAAAGGTTCCCAGCACGACGATCACCCAACCGACCAGACCACCCTGCTGCAGACGATCCCACAGGGTCGGCTGCTGCTGCAGCTGAGCCAGCAGGCTGCCGCGGCTTGGATCGATGGGCAGCGTGGCGAGCGTGTCAGTGCTGCTCAGGTAGTCCTTGACCTGGCCCAGGCCGGAGGGCTGACGCGGCGGCGCCACCAGTTGCCCGGCATCGGCGTCGTAACGCAGGAAGGCATCCTCGCCGTACACGGCGAAGGCACCGACTCGTAGCACCTGCTGCTCCTGGCGCGAACCATCGGCATTCACCACTGGCAGTTGCAGGCGCTCGATACGGCCGCTGGCGGCCAGGTCTTCGAGCAGCAGCATCCAGTAGCCGTCGAGATCCTCGGCGGACGGCAGCGAGCGGCTTTCAGCCAATGCCTTGAGGCGCTTGAGACGCTCCGGGTACTGGGCGTTGAGCAGGCTGTCCTGCCATTGCCCGGCCACATCACCGGCGCTCTGGCGCACCACGCCAAACAGCTCGCCAAGGTGACCAACACGCTGCGCCAGCAGTTTCTCCTGCTCGGCCAGCTCGGCCTCCTGCCGGTCGAACTCGGCCTTGAGGCGCTCGCTCTCGGCTTTCTGGGTATTCAGCGCGGAACGCGCGGCAGCCAGCAACTGCGCCTGCTCGCTACGCTTGGCGAGAAATGCCTGTTCGCGCTCCTGCATGGCGCTGACTTCGGCAGCGCGCTCGCTGCGGATGCGCTGCAGCAGTTGATCGGGGTTGAGGGTTTCGGCCACGGCGGCCAGTGCCGGCAACAGGCTGAGCGCCAGGACGGCTACAACACGACGACTCATTGTGCGGCCTCCTCGGCCAGGGTCTTGATCGGCAGGGACAGCACGGCGGGCGCCTGTTGCTGACGGGCGATGGCGATGGCCTGGGTCAACGGGCGGCGCGCGCTGCCGTCGAGCACTTCCCATGCCTTGGTCTGCGGGTTCCACCAGCCGCTCTCGTGGGCATCGAGGGTCTGGTAATAAAGCATGCTGCGGCCCAGGCGCAGGAATTCGACGCTGCGCGAGCCAGCGTCGCCCTGGTTCAGTTCACCCCGCCAAGCTTCCAGAGTACGGCCATAGTCGCTCTCGATCTGATAGGCCTCGAGGATGCGGCGATATTTGTCGGCCAGGCTGACATCGGCGCGCGGCAGCAGATCCTGCAGCTGAGCCAGACGGTCTTCACGCTCCTCGGGCAGGAAGGGTAGATCGGCGGCGATGAACTCACCCAGCACTTCGACCATCTTGACCATCTGCGGACTTACCGCTTCCTGGGTACGTTCGATGCCATCGAGCTGCTTCTGATAACTGGCCAGCTCCTGACGCTGGGCTTCGACCAGGTCACGAAGCTGACTGTTATAACCTTTCAAAGCCTCAGCCTGCTGCAGGGCATTGCGGTACTCGGTGAGCATCTCGCGGCTGGCGTCATCCAGTTGCTCGATACGACCCTGCGAGGCTTTTGCCTCGGCAGCCAGGCGTTGGCTTTCATCCAGCGCGGCATCCAGCGGCGCAGCAGCCAACGAGCCGCTGGCCAACATCAGGGCCACAGCCAGGGAACGGAGGGGGAAGCGATTCATGCGCAGAGGATCCTCGACAGACGGGCTTGCTTCAAAAAGAGAAACATTATCATCTAGAGATGCATTTGAGGCAATGGACAAAACACCGCAGCAGAGCCCATCGATCTATTGAGCCAGGTCAAAAAGTGAATTGTTGCTTGGCTTAGCATTGATTTCAGCCAAGACACACAACCGACTCGAACTGGAGCTCGCTATGTACAAGTCACTGTTCACTGCCTCACTGCTGGCCCTGGCCATCGCTTCCCCCATCGCCCAGGCTCACCAGGCTGGCGATATCATCGTCCGTGCCGGCGCGATCACCGTCGATCCGCACGAAGACAGCTCAAACGTCAAGATCGGCGGCGTGAAGGCTGCAGGTACCGCAGCGACGCTCGACAGCGATACCCAGCTGGGTCTGAACTTCGCCTACATGCTTACCGACCAGCTCGGTGTCGAACTGCTGGCTGCCACTCCTTTCAGCCATGACATCGGCACCAAAGGCCTCGGCGGTCTGAAACTGGGTTCGGTCAAGCACCTGCCGCCGACCCTGAGCCTGGTTTACTACCCGCTCGACAGCAAATCGGCCTTTCAGCCTTATGTCGGTGCGGGCATCAACTACACTTGGTTCTTCGACGACAAGCTCAGCAGCGAAGCCGAAGGGGCAGGCTTCCGTGGCCTGGACCTGAAAGATTCCTGGGGCTTGGCCGCACAGATCGGCGCAGACTACATGCTGACCGACAACCTGATGATCAACGCTCAGGTGCGTTACATCGATATCGAGACCACCGGCACCACCTATCTGAACGGTGACAAGGTCAAGGTCGATGTGGATGTCGACCCCTTCGTCTACATGGTCGGTCTGGGCTACAAGTTCTGATAGCCCACGCAGAAACGAAAAAGCCGGCGAATGCCTAATGCCGATCAGATAAGCTTGCCAAAGCGGTCTTTCGTAGGAGCCCCGCCCCGGGGCGAAGCTTTTCAATCGCGTATCGCCCTGGTTCGCGGCGGGGCGCCGCTCCTACCCATTGGCAGCGTCGACGCTTAACTGACAGACATTAGGCGAAAGCCGGCTTTTTCATGTGTTCGATTCACTGCTCGAGTAGCTGACGCAGACCTTCACGCAGCGACGTCTGCTGCGGCATGCGGTAATGAGCTTGCAACCGCGCATTGTCGGCCCGCGAATGCCGAATATCGCCAGCTCGCGCCGGTAAGTGCGTCACCTGCGGCAGGCCGCCGCAAAGCGCCCCGATCTCCGCCAGCAGCTGATTGAGACTTACGGCCTGATTCCAGCCGACATTCACTGGCGACTCGACGAACTCACCCAGCAAGCCCTGCAGCAGCAGCTCGATCAGGTCAGCGACATAGAAGAAGTCCCGGGTCTGCTCGCCATCGCCGAAAACACTGATCGGCAGCCCCTGCTGCGCCCTCTGGGTGAAGATACTGATCACCCCGGAGTACGGCGAGGACGGATCCTGGCGTGGCCCGAATACATTGAAGAAACGGAATATCGCCGGCTCCAGCGCATGCTGACGGCGGTAGAAATCCAGATAGTGCTCGCCCGCCAGCTTGTCAGCAGCGTAGGGCGTCAACGGTGCCTTGGCTGTAGCCTCGTCGATCGCCACGCCCTCACCATTGTTGCCATAGATAGCCGCGCTGGAGGCATAGACCACACGCCGAACACCATGCCGGCGCATGGCCTCGCAGACATTCAGGGTACCGATGAAGTTGCTCTGATGAGTGGCTACAGGATCATCCACCGAAGCCTGCACCGAGGCCACGGCGGCCAGGTGCGCCACGGCTGAACAGCCGGCGACTGCCTGAGCGACCACCTCCGCGTCGGCAACGTCGCCCTCGATGAAGCGCAGGCGCGGGTTGTCCAGCGGCAGGTTGCTGCGCTTGCCCATGGACAGGTTGTCCAGCACGCGCACGTCATGGCCGGCGGCCAACAAGGCGTCGACCAGATTGGAACCAATGAAGCCTGCACCACCCGTTACGAGAAATTCAGCCATGGCGATAATAACGATCCAGTAGATTCGGCAAGGCAGAGCGCCAGGCGCGCGGCTTGATGCCGAAGGTGTGAAGAATCTTCTTGCAGGCCAGTACGGCATGCTGTGGTTCGTCGGCAGCATCCGGTCGCGCGGCGTGCGCCTGGGGCGCGACATCCTCGACGAGGTTGCTGCGATAGTGACGTGCCTCGCTCAGTACCGCCTGCCCCAGGCTCAGCGACGTACTGGCCTCGTGACCACCGTAATGATAGGTACCCCACAGGGGCGACTCGCAGTCCAGCTGCTTGAGTACTGCCAGAATCACGCGTGCAGCATCGTCCACCGGAGTGGGGTTGCCGCGTCGATCATCAGCGAGATAAAGCGCATCGTCGCGCTCGGCGCGCTGCAGAAAGCGCCCCAGCCGCCCGTCACGACTGTCATCGAGCAGCCAGCCGAAGCGCAGCAGCACATGGCGCGGGCAGATCGCCCTTACGCTCTGCTCCAGTCGCCACAGCGCCTGACCGCGCAGCCCGAGGGGCAGCGGCTCTTCCTTCTCGCTGTAGGCGGTGACCCGCGCGCCATCGAAAACCCGGTAGCTGGATGGCTGCAGCAAGACGATGGAGTGGTGCTGGCACAACTCGGCCAGCCGCTCCACTGCACGCTCCTGCGTTTGCAGACGCGACTCGGCCACCGACTCGGCCTGGAACCAGTCGAAGTAATAGGCGAGGTTGATCAGCGCATCCGGGCGGGTATCGTCGAGCAGCGTGGTCAGGCTGGCGGCGTCCCAGCCCTCCTCCGGCGGACGTGGGGCGAGGAAGCCGATGTCTTCCTCGGCACCCAGACGGATCAGCGCTTGCCCCAGGGCACTACCGCCGCCCAGCAGCATCAGGCGCATTCGCATAGGCTAGAGCCCGCTCAGATTTAGAACGGGATATCGTCATCGAAGCTGTCGTAGTCAGGCGCTGGCTGGGCCTGCTGCGGTGCCGGACGCTCCTGACGCGGGGCCTGTTGTGGCTCACGCTGCGGGGCCGGACGCGACTGGCGCGGAGCACCGCCTTCATCACCGCTCGGACGACCGCCCAGCAGCTGCATGGTGCCCTGCATGTCGACGATGATTTCGGTGGTGTAACGCTTGATGCCGTCCTTTTCCCACTCGCGGGTCTGCAGCTTGCCCTCGATGTACACCTGCGAGCCCTTGCGCAGGTACTCGCCGGCGATCTCAGCGACCTTGCCGAACAGGGCAACGCGGTGCCATTCGGTCTTCTCGACCTTCTGCCCGGTCTGCTTATCGGTCCACTGCTCGCTGGTGGCCAGGCTCAGGTTGGTGACCGCGTTGCCGCTGGGCAGGTAGCGTGTTTCCGGGTCCTGGCCGCAGGTGCCGACCAGAATGACTTTGTTAACCCCACGGGCCATAACGTTCTCCTAGACTCGGCACGCCACGGGCGCCGATGCGATCAGGCGCTCGATTGACGTGCGATCCACTTGTTGGGTATCGACTTTAATGTAGATGGCCGCTTCATCGACCACCACCACGGCGTCCGCCACTCCCGGCGTTGCCTTGAGGCGTTCGACCAGTCCGACATCGGCCAGTGCCGCGGCATCGAGCGGCAGGCGCAAACTGGTGACATACGGCGGTTCGCGCATAGTAACAGCAATAGCCAGCCAAATTGCACAGAGCACGGCACAGCCGATGAACACAGCGTTCAGGCCAACGTGCTGGTACAACCAGCCACCGAGAATGCCGCCCAGCGCTGCGCCAAGGAACTGGCTGGTGGAATAGACGCCCATCGCCGTGCCCTTGCCACCGGCCGGCGCCACCTTGCTGACCAGCGACGGGAGCGAGGCTTCGAGCAGGTTGAAGGCGGTGAAGAACACCACGATACCCAGTACCAGCGCCCGCAGGCTGCTGCCGAAGAAGGCGAAGTAGAGCTCGCAGGCCAGCAACACGCTGACGGCACCGAGCAGCACGCGCTTCATCTGGCGTTTTTTCTCGCCATAGATGATGAACGGCACCATGCCGAAGAAACCGATCAACAGCGCGGTGAGATACACCCACCAGTGCTCTTCCTTGACCAACCCGCCCTGCTCCACCAGCGCCAGCGGCAAGGCGACGAAACTGGCCATGAGCACCGCATGCAGGGCCAGGATGGCGAAGTCCAGACGCAGCAGGTCGGCGTGCTTGAGGGTCGGCCACAGCGCCTGTGCCGCCACGCCGGATTCGCGATGCTGCAGCGGGCCGGCGTCTTTCGGCACGATGCCGGCGACGATCAGGATGCCGAGCAACGCCATCGCCGCCGTCGCCCAGAACAGCCCGGACAGGCCGAAGGCGCGAGTCAGCAGCGGGCCGACCACCATGGCCACGGCAAACGACAGACCGATGCTCATGCCAATCATGGCCATGGCCTTGGTCCGATGTTGCTCGCGGGTCAGATCCGACAGCAACGCCATCACAGCCGCAGAGATCGCCCCAGCGCCCTGCAGCACGCGCCCGGCGATCACCCCCCAGATCGAATCGGCATTGGCTGCCAGCACGCTGCCGGCGGCGAAGATCAACAGGCCGACGTAGATAACCGGACGTCGGCCGATGCGGTCACTGATGATGCCGAAGGGAATTTGCAGCACGGCCTGGGTCAAACCATAGGCACCGATGGCCAGGCCGATCAGCGCCGGCGTACTACCCGTCAGATCCATGCCGTAGGTCGCCAGCACGGGCAGCACCATGAACATGCCCAGCATACGAAACGCGAACACCATGGCCAGGCCGCCGGCCGCGCGGGTCTCGCTACTACTCATGCGCTCGCTGTGCGGATCGTGCATCGAATAAACCCTGAGGAAATCAGCCGGCGATTCTAGCAGCCGGCGCCGTTTCGGCACAGGCGCACACTTTGCCGCAGGGTAGCGGCAAGCCCTATACTCGACCGTTTTCCGCCCGCCCAACGAGGCCCGTTGTAAGTGGACAAGATTCTGATTCGTGGGGCCCGTACCCACAACCTGAAGAACATCGACCTGACCCTGCCGCGTGACAAGCTGATCGTGATCACCGGCCTGTCCGGCTCCGGCAAATCCTCCCTGGCTTTCGACACGCTTTATGCCGAGGGCCAGCGCCGCTACGTAGAGTCGCTGTCGGCCTACGCCCGGCAGTTCCTGTCGATGATGGAAAAGCCCGATGTCGACACCATCGAAGGCTTGTCACCGGCCATTTCCATCGAGCAGAAGTCCACCTCGCACAACCCGCGCTCGACCGTCGGCACCATCACCGAAATCTACGACTACCTGCGCCTGCTGTATGCCCGCGCCGGTATTCCACGCTGCCCGGACCATGACGTACCACTCGAAGCGCAAACCGTCAGCCAGATGGTCGACCAGGTGCTGGCTCTGCCGGAAGGCCGCAAGCTGATGCTGCTGGCACCGGTGATCCGCGAACGCAAGGGCGAGCACCTCTCGGTATTCGAGGAGCTGCGCGCGCAGGGCTTCATCCGCGCCAGGATCAACGGCAAGCTGCATGAGCTGGACGAGCTGCCCAAGCTAGATAAACAGAAGAAGCACTCCATCGACGTGGTGGTGGACCGCTTCAAGGTGCGCGAGGATCTGCAGCAGCGCCTGGCCGAGTCCTTCGAGACTGCGCTCGGCCTGGCCGACGGCATCGCCCTGATCGCTCCCATGGATGATGAGCCGGGCGAAGAGATCATCTTCTCCGCGCGCTTCGCCTGCCCGCACTGCGGCCACTCGATCAGCGAGCTGGAGCCCAAGCTGTTCTCCTTCAACAACCCGGCCGGCGCCTGCCCAACCTGCGACGGCCTGGGCGTGAAGCAGTTCTTCGACGCCAAGCGCCTGGTCAACGGCGAACTGACCCTGGCCGAAGGCGCCATCCGCGGCTGGGACCGACGCAACGTCTACTACTTCCAGATGCTCGGGTCACTGGCCGCGCACTACGGTTTCAGCCTGGAAGAGCCCTTCGACGACCTGGCCGCCGAGCACCAGAAAGTCATTCTGTTCGGCAGTGGTACGCAGAATATCGACTTCAAGTACCTCAACGACCGTGGCGACATCGTCAAACGTTCGCATCCCTTCGAGGGCATCATTCCCAACCTCGAGCGCCGCTACCGCGAGACCGAGTCGGCCAGCGTGCGCGAGGAGCTGGCCAAGTTCCTCAGCACCCAGCCCTGCCCCGATTGCCGTGGCACGCGCCTGCGCCGCGAGGCGCGACATGTCTGGGTCGGCGAGAAGACCCTGCCGGCGGTCACCGGCCTGCCGGTCGGTGACGCCTGCGATTACGTCGCCAATCTGCACCTGACCGGACGGCGCGGCGAGATCGCCGAGAAAATTCTCAAGGAAATCCGCGAGCGCCTGCAGTTTTTGGTCAACGTCGGCCTCGACTACCTGACCTTGGACCGCAGCGCCGACACCCTGTCCGGCGGCGAAGCGCAGCGCATCCGCCTGGCCAGCCAGATCGGCGCCGGCCTGGTCGGCGTGATGTACATTCTCGACGAGCCGTCCATCGGCCTGCACCAGCGCGACAACGAGCGCCTGCTCGGTACCCTCAACCATCTGCGCAACCTGGGCAATACGGTGATCGTGGTCGAGCACGACGAGGACGCCATCCGCATGGCCGATTACGTGGTCGATATCGGCCCAGGCGCAGGTGTGCATGGCGGCCGCATCGTCGCCGAAGGCACGCCGGACGAGGTGATGAATCACCCCGACTCACTGACCGGCAAATACCTGTCCGGCCGCGAGAGGATCCGCTATCCGGCGCAGCGCACGCCGCGCGACAAGAAGAAACTGCTCAAGCTCAAAGGCGCACGCGGCAACAACCTGCGCAATGTCGACCTGGAAATTCCGGTGGGCCTGCTCACCTGCGTCACCGGCGTGTCTGGTTCGGGTAAATCGACACTGATCAACAACACCCTGTTCCCACTGACCGCCACCGCGCTGAACGGTGCCACCACCCTGGAAGCGGCGCCGCACGATTCCTTCGACGGCCTGCAACACCTGGACAAGGTGGTCGACATCGACCAGAGCCCGATTGGCCGCACACCGCGTTCCAACCCGGCGACCTACACCGGCCTGTTCACACCGATCCGCGAGCTGTTCGCCGGCGTGCCGGAATCGCGCTCGCGCGGTTATGGCCCGGGCCGTTTCAGCTTCAACGTCAAGGGCGGGCGCTGCGAGGCGTGCCAGGGCGACGGCGTGATCAAGGTGGAGATGCACTTTTTGCCGGACATCTACGTGCCGTGCGACGTGTGCAAGGGCAAGCGCTACAACCGCGAAACCCTGGAAGTGAAGTACAAGGGCAAGAGCATCACCGAGGTGCTGGACATGACCATCGAGGAAGCCCGCGCCTTCTTCGACGCCGTGCCGGCCATCGCGCGCAAGCTGCAAACGCTGATGGACGTCGGCCTGTCCTACATCAAGCTCGGTCAGTCGGCGACCACCCTCTCCGGTGGCGAGGCCCAGCGGGTCAAGCTGAGCCGCGAGCTGAGCAAGCGCGACACTGGCAAGACTCTGTACATCCTCGACGAGCCGACCACCGGCCTGCATTTTGCCGATATCCAGCAACTGCTCGACGTGCTCCATCGCCTGCGCGACCACGGCAATACAGTGGTGGTGATCGAGCACAACCTGGACGTGATCAAGACCGCCGACTGGCTGGTCGATCTCGGCCCCGAGGGCGGCTCCAAGGGTGGGATGATCATCGCCACCGGCACACCGGAAGAGGTGGCCGCCAACCCGGCCTCGCATACCGGGCACTTCCTCAAGCCGCTGCTGGAACGCGACCGCGCCTGAAACGAAAGAGCCCCGCACATGCGGGGCTCTTACTTTGACAAGTCAGCTTACATCTGGCTTTGCAGGTACTTCTCCAGCCCCAGCTTGTCGATTAGCTGCAGCTGAATCTCCAGCCAATAGGCGTGGTCTTCTTCGGTATCCTTGAGCTGTGCCAGGAGGATGTCGCGAGTCTGGTAATCCTGATGCTTCTCGCACAGTTCGATACCCTTGCTCAGGGCCGCGCGCACTTCGTACTCCAGCGCCAGATCCAGCTTCAGCGCCTCAGGCACGGTCTGCCCGAAGGAGAAGGCGTTGGGCACCATATCCGGCACACCCTCGAGGAAGATGATGCGCTTGAGCAGCGCGTCGGCGTGCTGGGTTTCCTCTTCCATCTCGTGGTTGATGCGCTCGTAGAGCTTGCTGAAACCCCAGTCCTCATACAGCCGCGAATGGATGAAATACTGGTCACGAGCGGCCAGCTCACCTTTGAGTAGATGCTTGAGATAGTCGACGACTTCGGTATGGCCTTTCATGCCGGGCATTCCTTGTAGCATTCATGAACAAGTGGCAATGCTCCGCCTGACGCGGGGTTCGGTCAAGCAAAAGCACAACGCCTCCGCGAGGGAGGCGTTGCGTTACCGCTCAGTGAAGCGTCAGGCCAGATCGAAACGATCCAAGTTCATCACCTTGGTCCAGGCCGCGACGAAGTCCTTGATGAACTTCTGCTGGCCGCCGTCCTGGGCATACACCTCGGCATAGGCGCGCAGCAGCGAGTTGGAACCGAACACCAGGTCGGCACGGCTGGCCGTGTACTTCTTCGCCCCGGTCTTGCGCTCCAGCACATCGAAGCCCTCGCCACTGGGTTTCCACTCCAGGTCCATGCTCAGCACATTGACGAAGAAGTCATTGCTCAGCACGCCCACCTTGTCGGTGAACACACCCCGCAGGCTGCCATCCCAGTTGGCGCCCAGCACACGCAGGCCACCGAGCAGCGCAGTCATCTCCGGCGCGGTCAGCGTCAGCTTCTGAGCCTTGTCGATCAGCAGCACCTCGTCGCCGATATCGACACCATCGGCCTTCCAGTTACGGAAGCCATCGGCCGGGCCACGCAGGTATTCAACGCTGTGCACGTCGGTCTGCTCCTGCGAGGCATCGACGCGACCAGCGGCGAACGGCACCTCGATCGACGTACCGGCAGCACTAGCGGCCTGCTCGACGCCGAGATTACCGGCCAGGACGATCAGGTCGGCCAGAGACAGGCGAGTCGAAGCCTGGATGCCCTCGATCTTGGCCAGTGCGGCAACCGCGATCTTGTTCACCTCCCAGCCGCGCTGCGGTTGCAGCGCCAGGCGCGCACCGTTGGCACCGCCGCGCTTGTCGCCGCCCCGGAAGGTGGCCGCTGAGGCCCAAGCCAGGGAAACCAGTTCGGATACGCTCAGGCCCAGCGCCGCGATCTTCGCTTTGGCATCGGCGATGTCAGCAGCGGACGGCAGCGGGCCGGCTGGCGGCAGCGGGTCTTGCCAGATCAGGTCTTCCTTCGGCACTTCCGGGCCGAGGTAACGAGCCTTCGGCCCCATGTCGCGGTGGGTCAGCTTGAACCAGGCGCGGGCGAAGGCTTCGCTGAACGCCTGCGGATCGTTGAGGAAGCGCCGCGAGATTTTCTCGAAGGCCGGATCGAAACGCAGGGTCAGGTCAGTGGTGAGCATGGTCGGCTTGCGCTTGACCGCCGGATCGAAAGGATCGGGGATGATCTCCGGGGCATCCTTGGCCACCCACTGGATCGCGCCGGCCGGCGACCTGACTTGCTCCCATTCGTACTGGAACAGGTTCTCGAAGAAGTAGTTGCTCCACTGGGTCGGCGTTTGCGTCCAGGTGACTTCGATCCCCGAGGTGATGGCGTCCTTACCCTTGCCACTGCCATAGCCGCTGAACCAGCCCAGGCCCTGCTGCTCGATGGGAGCGGCTTCCGGGTCGGGGCCGATCTTGTCGCCCGGCACCGCGCCGTGCGTCTTGCCCAGGGTGTGGCCACCGGCGATCAGAGCGACGATTTCCTCGTCGTCCATCGCCATGTTGCCGAAGGTGGCACGGATGAACGGCGCCGCCGACAGCGGATCGCCACTAGCTTCCGGGCCTTCCGGGTTGACGTAGATCAGGCCCATTTCGGTGGCCGCCAGCGGGCTGTCTTTCAGCGCCTCGCTACGACGGTGCTTGAGCCATTCCTTTTCCGTGCCCCAGTTGACGTCGTTATCCGGCTCCCAGGTGTCCTCGCGCCCGGCAGCGAAGCCGAAGGTACGGAAACCAGAAGACTCCAGGGCAACGTTGCCGGCCAGCATGAACAGGTCGGCCCAGCTGATCTTCTGTCCATACTTCTGCTTCACCGGCCACAGCAGGCGACGAGCCTTGTCCAGGTTGGCGTTGTCCGGCCAGGCGCCCAGCGGCGCAAAACGCTGCTGACCACGACCCGCACCACCCCGGCCATCGACCAGACGGTACGTGCCGGCGCCATGCCAAGCCATGCGGATGAACAGACCGACGTAGCTGCCCCAGTCGGCCGGCCACCAGTCCTGCGAATCGGTGAGTACCTTGCGGATGTCGCCCTTGAGAGCGGAATAGTCGATCTTCTTAAATTCTTCGGCGTAGTTGAATGTCTCGCCCAGTGGGTTGGAGCGCTCGGAATGCTGGTTCAGCAGATCCACACGCAACTGATTCGGCCACCAATCCAGATTGGTCGTCCCCTGGCCTGCGGCGTGATACGGGCATTTACCTGTGTTCGACATGCTTCTCTCCTTCTCCTCATCGTGTCGGTTCCAACGGCTGTGGCCGACAATGAAAGAAGAGTAGTCCTGCACTTACGGAAGAGCCAATATATGAAACACAACGACAAGATAGTCATTTTCTTTCGATAGACGCCCGGACGCGTCCAAACCGAGCACCACCGCAACAGGAGAAAAGCCAGGATTTTTCCGCCGCAAAAACAAACGCCCCAACACTGTTGGGGCGTTTGTCGTTGCCTTGGCCTGAACTGGCTGCTTGACGCAGGCCGGCTCGGCGTAGGGAACAGAGACTTACTCGGCAGCCTCTACCGAACCGCCGACCGGACGGTCGACCAGTTCAACATAAGCCATCGGAGCGTTGTCGCCAGCGCGGAAACCGCACTTGAGGATGCGCAGGTAGCCGCCGTTACGGGTGGCGTAGCGCTTGCCCAGATCGTTGAACAGCTTGCCGACGATGGCTTTCGAACGGGTACGGTCGAAGGCCAGACGACGGTTGGCAACGCTGTCTTCCTTGGCCAGGGTGATCAGCGGCTCAGCAACGCGACGCAGTTCCTTGGCTTTCGGCAGGGTAGTTTTGATCAGCTCGTGCTCGAACAGCGAGACCGCCATGTTCTGGAACATGGCCTTGCGGTGAGCGCTGGTGCGGCTGAGGTGACGGCCACTTTTACGATGACGCATGGTTCAATTCCTTACCAAACTTGTTCGTTCGGTGATGATGACGATCAGGCAGTGGCCTTATCGTCTTTCTTCAGACTTGCCGGCGGCCAGTTGTCGAGGCGCATACCGAGGGACAGACCGCGAGAAGCCAGAACATCCTTGATTTCGGTCAGGGATTTCTTGCCCAGGTTCGGGGTTTTGAGCAGCTCTACTTCAGTGCGCTGAATCAGGTCACCGATGTAGTAGATGTTCTCTGCCTTGAGGCAGTTGGCCGAACGTACGGTCAGTTCCAGATCATCGACAGGGCGCAGCAGGATCGGATCGATCTCGTCTTCCTGCTCGACCACCACCGGCTCACTGTCACCATTGAGGTCGACGAACGCGGCCAGCTGCTGCTGCAGGATGGTCGCGGCACGACGGATAGCCTCTTCAGGATCCAGGGTACCGTTGGTTTCCAGGTCGATAACCAATTTGTCCAGGTTGGTGCGCTGCTCGACACGGGCGTTTTCCACCACGTAAGCAACCCGACGCACAGGGCTGAACGAAGCATCCAGCTGCAAGCGACCAATGCTGCGGCTTTCATCTTCGTCGCTCTGGCGAGCATCGGCCGGCTCATAGCCGCGACCACGAGCTACGGTGAGCTTCATGTTCAGCGAGCCATTGGCGGCCAGGTTGGCAATGACGTGGTCGCCATTGACGATTTCGACATCGTGATCCAGCTGAATATCGGCAGCGGTAACTACGCCCGGGCCCTTCTTAGCCAGAGTCAGGGTCACTTCGTCACGGCCGTGCAGCTTGATAGCCAGACCTTTCAGGTTGAGCAGGATCTCGATGACATCTTCCTGCACACCTTCGATCGCGGAGTACTCGTGGAGTACGCCGTCGATCTCGGCCTCGACTACTGCACAGCCAGGCATGGAGGACAACAGGATGCGACGCAGCGCGTTGCCCAGGGTATGGCCAAAGCCACGCTCGAGAGGCTCGAGGGTGATCTTGGCGCGGGTCGGACTGACCTCCTGCACATCAATGTGACGGGGGGTCAGGAACTCATTTACCGAAATCTGCATGGATGCACCTATTTTCTAGCCCTTACTTGGAGTAGAGCTCGACAATCAGGCTCTCGTTGATGTCAGCGGACAGATCGCTACGAGCCGGTACGTTCTTGAACACACCAGACTTCTTCTCAGCGTCAACTTCTACCCACTCAACACGGCCGCGCTGGGCGCAGAGCTCAAGAGCCTGAGCGATGCGCAGCTGGTTCTTCGATTTCTCGCGAACAGCAACGACGTCGCCAGCTTTAACCTGGTAGGACGGTACGTTTACGGTCTGACCGTTGACGCTGATTGCTTTGTGCGAAACCAGCTGACGGGATTCGGCACGGGTAGCACCAAAGCCCATACGGTAAACCACGTTATCCAGACGGCACTCCAGCAGTTGCAGCAGGTTTTCGCCGGTGGCGCCCTTCTGACTGGCAGCTTGCTTGTAGTAACCGCTGAACTGACGCTCCAGAACGCCGTAGATACGACGAACTTTTTGCTTTTCACGCAGCTGGGTGCCGTAGTCAGACTGGCGACCGCGACGCTGACCGTGAATACCGGGAGCTGCTTCGATGTTGCACTTAGATTCAAGCGCGCGAACACCACTCTTCAGGAAGAGATCGGTGCCTTCACGGCGAGACAGTTTGCACTTGGGACCAATGTAACGAGCCATTTCTCACTGTCTCCTGTTTACACGCGACGCTTCTTCGGCGGACGGCACCCGTTGTGCGGGATAGGCGTCACGTCGGTGATGCTGGCGATTTTATAGCCGCAGGCGTTCAGAGCACGCACGGCAGATTCGCGACCCGGACCTGGGCCCTTGACGTTGACGTCGAGGTTCTTCAGGCCATACTCCAGCGCAGCCTGACCAGCGCGCTCGGCGGCGATCTGGGCAGCAAACGGAGTGGACTTACGCGAGCCGCGGAAACCCGAACCACCAGAGGTAGCCCAGGACAGGGCGTTACCCTGACGGTCGGTAATGGTCACGATAGTGTTGTTGAAAGACGCGTGGATGTGGGCGATGCCATCAACCACCGTCTTTTTGACTTTTTTACGAGTACGAGCAGCAGGTTTTGCCATGACTAAATTCCTGTCGATTCGCGAATGCGATTACTTGCGGATCGGCTTACGCGGGCCCTTGCGGGTGCGAGCGTTGGTCTTGGTGCGCTGACCGCGAACCGGCAGACCTTTACGATGACGCAGGCCGCGGTAGCAACCCAGATCCATCAAGCGCTTGATCTTCATATTCACTTCACGACGCAGGTCGCCTTCGGTATTCACCTTGGCTACTTCGCCACGCAGCTGTTCGATCTGCTCGTCAGTCAGATCCTTGATTTTCGCAGCCGGATTTACACCGGTAGCGGCACAGATTTTCTGTGCAGTGGTGCGACCAACACCGTAGATGTAGGTCAGCGAGATAACAGTGTGCTTGTTATCCGGAATGTTAACGCCTGCAATACGGGCCATTCAGTGGAACTCCAATTGACAGCTACCTACGCCCCGGAAGCCAAGAAATAGGGCGCGAGATATTAACGCTGTAAAAACAAATAATCAACCCGGCAGCGCACTAGCTGCCGGGCTTATCACGCGTGGTTCACACTCAGCCTTGGCGCTGCTTGTGACGCGGCTCTGCGCTGCAGATCACCCGCACGACACCTTCGCGACGGATAACTTTGCAGTTACGGCACAGCTTTTTCACCGATGCACGAACTTTCATTACCAACTCCTCGAACCTTAAGGGTGGATCAGCGGAGCATGCCGCTGCCATAGCCCTTCAGGTTGGCTTTCTTCATCAGGGAATCGTACTGGTGAGACACGAGGTGCGATTGCACTTGGGACATGAAGTCCATTACAACCACGACCACGATCAGCAACGAGGTCCCGCCAAGGTAGAACGGAACGTTGGCCGCCACCACCAGGAACTGGGGCAGCAGGCACACGGCCGTCATGTACAGAGCACCGAACATGGTCAAGCGGGTCAGAACGCCATCGATATAGCGCGCCGACTGCTCGCCCGGACGAATGCCCGGAATAAAGGCACCGGACTTCTTCAGGTTTTCCGCTACGTCTTTCGGGTTGAACATCAGCGCTGTATAGAAGAAGCAGAAGAAAATGATCCCTGCACTAAACAGCAGAATGTTCAACGGCTGACCAGGAGCGATAGCCTGCGAAATGTCCTGCAGCCAGCCCAAACCCTCGGACTGACCGAACCAGGCACCCAGCGAGGCCGGGAACAGCAGAAGGCTGCTGGCGAAGATGGCCGGGATTACGCCCGCCATGTTCACCTTCAACGGCAGGTGGCTGGTCTGCGCAGCGAAGACCTTGCGGCCCTGCTGACGCTTGGCATAGTGCACCGCAATGCGACGCTGACCACGCTCAATGAACACCACGAAACCGATGATCGCTACTGCCAGCAGGCCGATGGCGATCAGAGCGAAGATGTTGATATCACCCTGACGAGCAGACTCGAAAGACTGCCCGATTGCCGACGGCAGACCGGCCACGATGCCTGCAAAAATCAGCATCGAGATACCGTTGCCGACACCGCGCTCGGTGATTTGCTCGCCCAGCCACATCATGAACATCGCGCCCGCCACGAAGGTGGTGATCGCCACGAAGTGGAAGCCGAAATCGCCCGAGAACGCTACGCCCTGGCTCGCCAGACCAACGGACATGCCGATGGCCTGAACGAACGCCAGGACGAGAGTGCCGTAGCGGGTGTACTGGCTGATCTTGCGACGGCCAGCTTCACCTTCCTTCTTCAACTGTTCCAACTGCGGGCTGACGGCGGTCATCAGCTGCATGATGATCGATGCCGAGATGTACGGCATGATCCCCAGCGCAAAGATGCTCATCCGCTCCAGCGCGCCGCCGGAAAACATGTTGAACAAGCTAAGAATGGTCCCCTCATTCTGCCGGAACAGATCCGCCAGTCGGTCTGGGTTGATGCCAGGAACCGGGATGTGCGCACCTATCCGGTAGACGATGATCGCCAGGAACAGGAAGCGCAGACGAGCCCAGAGTTCGGACAACCCGCCACCTGCCAGCGCTGAGAGAGCACCTTGCTTAGCCATTTAGTCCTCGAACTTACCGCCAGCCGCGATGATAGCCGCACGCGCACCCTTTGTGGCGGCGATACCTTTCAGGGTGACCGCACGGGTAACCTCACCGGACAGCATGACTTTGACGCGCTGTACGTGTTGGCCAACCAGATTGGCATCCTTCAGAGCCTGCAGAGTTACAACGCCCTCTACCTTGTTCAGCTCGGAGGTACGCACTTCAGCGCGATCCATAGCCTTCAGGGAGACGAAGCCGAACTTCGGCAGACGACGGTGCAGCGGCTGCTGACCACCCTCGAAGCCCGGAGCAATGGAACCACCGGAGCGGGAGGTCTGACCTTTGTGGCCACGGCCACCAGTCTTACCCAGACCGCTACCGATACCACGGCCCGGACGGTGCTTCTCGCGACGGGCACCCGGCGCGGAACGCAGATCGTTCAGTTGCATGATTAACCCTCCACCTTGAGCAGGTAGTAAGCCTTGTTGATCATGCCGCGGTTTTCCGGAGTATCCAGAACCTCTACGGTGTGACCAATGCGACGCAGGCCCAGGCCCTTGACGCAAGCTTTGTGATTGGCCAGGCGGCCATTGGTGCTCTTGATCAGAGTCACTTTGACGGTATTAGCCATGGTTAGAGAATCTCCTCGACGCTCTTGCCACGCTTGGCTGCAACGGAATCCGGAGACTGCATGGTCTTCAGACCCTTGAAGGTGGCATGTACCACGTTCACCGGGTTGGTCGAGCCGTAGCACTTGGCCAGAACGTTCTGCACACCCGCCACTTCCAGCACGGCACGCATGGCGCCGCCGGCGATGATACCGGTACCTTCAGAAGCCGGCTGCATGTACACCTTGGAGGCGCCATGAGCGGACTTGATCGGGTACTGCAGAGTGGTGCCGTTCAGATCCACCTGGATCATGTTGCGACGCGCAGCTTCCATCGCCTTCTGAATGGCAGCCGGAACTTCACGGGACTTGCCACGGCCGAAACCAACGCGGCCCTTGCCATCACCCACCACGGTCAGCGCGGTGAAGGTGAAGATACGGCCACCCTTTACGGTCTTGGCAACGCGGTTAACCTGAACCAGCTTCTCGATGTAGCCTTCGTCGCGCTTTTGGTCGTTATTTGCCATAACTTAGAACTCCAGCCCGCCTTCACGAGCAGCATCAGCCAGCGCCTTGACGCGGCCGTGGTACTTGAAGCCAGAACGGTCGAATGCTACCTGGGTCACACCAGCGGCTTTCGCACGCTCGGCAACCAGCGCACCAACTTTCTTGGCCGCGTCGACGTTGCCGGTGGCGCCATCACGCAGTGCTTTGTCCAAGGTAGAGGCGCTGGCCAGAACCTTGCTGCCGTCGGCCGAGATGACCTGGGCGTAGATGTGCTGCGAAGAGCGATACACGCACAGACGCACGGCTTCGAGCTCGTGCATTTTCAGGCGTGCTTTGCGAGCGCGACGCAGACGAGTAAGTTTTTTGTCGGTCATTTCTCAGCCCCTTACTTCTTCTTGGCTTCTTTACGACGGACAACTTCATCCGCGTAACGAACGCCTTTGCCCTTGTAAGGCTCAGGACGACGGAAGTCACGGATCTCCGCAGCCACCTGACCCACCAGTTGCTTGTCGATACCCTTGATCAGGATCTCGGTCTGGTTGGGGGTTTCGGCCACGACGCCAGCAGGCAGTTCGTAGTCGATCGGGTGAGAGAAGCCCAGCGCAAGGTTCAGCACCTGGCCCTTGGCCTGGGCCTTGTAGCCTACGCCGACCAGCTGCAGCTTACGCTCGAAGCCTTGGCTGACACCGATAACCATGTTGTTAACCAGAGCGCGAGTAGTACCGGCCATGGCGCGGTTCTGCTGGTCGCCATTACGAGCGGCGAAACGCAGTTCGCTGCCTTCCTGGATAACTTCTACGGACGAGTGAACGTTCAGTTCCAGGGTGCCCTTGGCGCCCTTGACCGAGAGCTGCTGACCGGCGAGTTTGATCTCGACACCGGCAGGCAGCACAACGGGGTTCTTAGCAACGCGAGACATGCTTATCCCCCCTTAGAACACGGTGCAAAGCACTTCGCCGCCGACACCGGCAGCGCGCGCAGCGCGATCCGTCATCACACCTTTGTTGGTGGAGACGATGGAAACACCGAGACCGCCGCGTACCTTCGGCAGGTCATCGACGGATTTGTACTGACGAAGGCCTGGACGGCTCACGCGCTTGACTTCCTCGATGACCGGACGGCCTTCGAAGTACTTCAGCTCGATGGACAGTTGTGGCTTGGCTTCGCCATTGACTTCATAACCCGCAATGTAACCTTCGTCTTTGAGAACCTTGGCTACAGCCACCTTCAGAGTGGAAGAAGGCATGCTTACGACGGACTTTTCAGCCATCTGGGCATTACGGATACGAGTTAGCATGTCCGCTAACGGGTCCTGCATACTCATGGGCTAGACGCTCCTGATACAAAAAGAACAGCCCGAGGGCTGTGGGATCATCCAAAAGCTCGGCATGGAAATACCAGGCTCAGGAGAGCCGGACATTCTAGAGACCGATCAAAAATGAAGCAAGCCCCAAAAGGGGCTTGTTAAATAAAAGGCAAAGCCGGCACAAGGCCGGCTTCGCTTTCAGCTACCGCTGATTACCAGCTAGCTTTCACCAGGCCCGGTACGTCACCGCGCATGGCGGCTTCGCGCAGCTTGTTACGCGACAGACCGAACTTGCGGTAAACGCCGTGCGGACGGCCGGTGATGCGGCAGCGGTTACGCAGGCGCGAGGCGCTGGCGTCACGCGGCTGCTTCTGCAGAGCGACCTGAGCTTCCCAACGAGCTTCCGGAGTGGAGTTCGGGTTGGCGATGATCGCTTTCAGCTCGGCACGCTTCTTGGCGTACTTGGCAACCGTTTGCTGACGCTTCAGCTCGCGGTTCTTCATGCTTGTCTTGGCCATTGTCCAGGACTCCGATCAGTTGCGGAACGGGAAGTTGAAAGCACGCAGCAGAGCGCGGCCTTCATCATCGTTACGGGCAGTGGTAGTCAGGGTGATGTCCAGACCACGCAGCGCATCGATTTTGTCGTAATCGATTTCCGGGAAGATGATCTGCTCTTTCACGCCCATGCTGTAGTTGCCACGACCATCGAAGGACTTGGCATTCAGGCCGCGGAAGTCACGCACGCGCGGCAGGGAGATGGACAGCAGACGATCCAGGAACTCATACATACGCTCGCGACGCAGAGTGACCTTGACGCCAATCGGCCAACCTTCACGAACCTTGAAACCTGCGATCGACTTGCGGGCATGAGTCACAACGACTTTCTGACCGGTGATCTTCTCGAGGTCGGCAACGGCGTTCTCGATGACTTTCTTGTCACCGATCGCTTCGCCCAGGCCCATGTTCAGGGTGATCTTGGTGATGCGCGGAACTTCCATCACGTTGGCCAGCTTCAGTTCTTCCTTCAGCTTGGGCGCGATTTCCTTCCGGTAAATCTCTTTCAGTCGTGCCATGGTATTTACCTACGGATTCTCAAGCGCCAACCGGCTTCTGGGTGGACTTGAAGACACGAATTTTCTTGCCGTCTTCGACTTTGAAGCCAACGCGGTCAGCCTTGTTGGTTTCGCTGTTGAAGATGGCAACGTTGGAAGCGTGCAGTGGCGCTTCTTTCTCGACGATACCGCCTTGAACGCCCGACATCGGGTTCGGCTTGGTATGACGCTTCACCAGGTTGATGCCACCGACGACCAGACGGTCGTCAGCGAGAACCTTGAGCACCTTACCGCGCTTACCTTTGTCTTTACCGGCGATCACGATGATCTCGTCGTCACGACGAATCTTTTGCATGTCGGATCTCCTTAAAGCACTTCAGGGGCGAGCGAGACGATCTTCATGAACTTCTCGGAACGCAGTTCACGGGTCACTGGCCCGAAGATACGGGTACCGATCGGCTCTTGCTTGTTGTTCAGCAGAACAGCAGCGTTGCCGTCGAAGCGGATGATCGAACCGTCGGCACGGCGAACGCCGTGACGGGTACGAACAACCACTGCGGTCATGACCTGACCTTTCTTCACTTTGCCGCGCGGAATTGCTTCCTTGACGGTGACCTTGATGATGTCGCCGATGCCGGCGTAGCGACGATGCGAGCCGCCCAGCACCTTGATGCACATAACGCGACGTGCACCACTGTTGTCAGCCACATCGAGCATGGATTGAGTCTGAATCATAAAATTTCTCCGACCCCTAGCCCTTAGACGTCAACGGCGCGTTCAACGACTTCAACCAGAGCCCAGGACTTGGTCTTGGACTGCGGACGGGTTTCGCGAATGGAAACCTTGTCGCCGATCTTGCACTGGTTGCTTTCGTCGTGAGCGTGCAGTTTGGTCGAACGCTTGACGTATTTACCGTAGATCGGGTGCTTGACGCGACGCTCGATCAGAACGGTGATGGTCTTGTCCATCTTGTCGCTGACAACACGGCCGGTCAGCGTACGGACTGTTTTTTCAACTTCGGCCATGATCACTTACCTGCCTGCTGGCTGAGGACAGTCTTGACGCGAGCGATGTCGCGCTTCACTTGCGAGAGCAGGTGCGACTGCCCCAGCTGGCCAGTTGCCTTCTGCATACGCAGATTGAACTGGTCGCGCAGCAGCTCGAGCAGTTGCTCGTTCAGCTGTTGTGCGCTTTTTTCACGAAGTTCGGTCGCTTTCATCACATCACCGTCCGCTTAACAAAGGTGGTGGCGAGCGGCAGCTTTGCAGCAGCCAGGGCGAATGCCTCGCGCGCCAGCTCTTCGGATACGCCTTCGATCTCGTACAGGACCTTGCCTGGCTGGATCTGGGCTACCCAGTATTCAACGCCACCCTTACCTTTACCCATACGCACTTCGAGAGGCTTCTTGGTAACCGGCTTGTCCGGGAAGACGCGGATCCAGATCTTGCCGCCACGCTTAACGTGACGGGTCAGAGCACGACGAGCGGACTCGATCTGACGAGCGGTGAGACGACCGCGGGCGACAGACTTCAGCGCGAATTCGCCGAAGCTGACCTTGCTACCGCGCTGAGCCAGACCACGGTTGTGGCCGGTCATCTGCTTGCGGAACTTCGTACGCTTTGGTTGCAACATGATGCGTACTCCTTATTTCTTAGCAGCTTTACGAGGAGCGGGCGCTTGCGGCTTCAGCTCTTCAGTGCGGCCACCAATGACCTCACCCTTGAAGATCCAAACCTTGACGCCGATCACACCGTAAGTGGTGTGCGCTTCGTAGGTGGCGTAATCGATATCGGCACGCAGGGTGTGCAGAGGCACACGACCTTCGCGATACCACTCGGTACGGGCAATTTCAGCGCCGCCAAGACGACCGCTCACCTGGATCTTGATGCCCTTGGCACCAATGCGCATGGCGTTCTGTACAGCGCGCTTCATGGCGCGACGGAACATAACGCGACGCTCCAGCTGCTGAGCTACGCTCTGCGCAACCAGCATACCGTCGAGTTCCGGCTTGCGGATCTCTTCGATGTTGATGTGCACCGGCACACCCATTTGCTTGGTCAGGTCCTGACGCAGCTTCTCAACATCTTCACCTTTCTTGCCGATCACGATGCCGGGACGAGCGGTGTGGATGGTGATGCGTGCGGTTTGAGCCGGACGAGCGATGTCGATACGGCTAACGGACGCGCTTTTTAGTTTGTCTTGCAGGTATGCACGAACCTTCAGGTCGGCATTCAGGTAGTCGGCGTAATTGCGACCATCTGCGTACCAGACCGAGGTGTGATCCTTGACGATTCCCAGGCGGATGCCAACGGGATGTACTTTCTGACCCATCTGATCGACTCCGTTACTTGTCCGCAACCTTGACAGTGATATGGCAAGACCGCTTGACGATGCGATCAGCACGGCCTTTGGCACGCGGCATGATGCGCTTAAGCGAACGCCCTTCGTTGACGAAAACGGTGCTGACCTTAAGGTCATCAACGTCTGCGCCTTCGTTGTGCTCGGCGTTGGCAACGGCCGACTCCAGCACTTTCTTCATGATCTCGGCGGCTTTCTTGCTGCTGAAAGCCAGCAGGTTGAGCGCTTCGCCCACCTTCTTCCCGCGGATCTGGTCGGCGACCAGGCGAGCTTTCTGGGCGGAGATGCGAGCGCCCGACAACTTAGCGGCTACTTCCATTTCCAAACCCCTTAACGCTTGCCTTTCTTGTCGGCAACGTGACCACGATAGGTACGGGTGCCGGCAAATTCGCCCAGTTTGTGGCCGACCATGTCTTCGTTCACGAGGACCGGGACATGCTGACGACCGTTATGCACAGCGATGGTCAGACCGACCATCTGCGGCAGGATCATGGAGCGACGCGACCAGGTTTTAACCGGCTTGCGATCGTTCTTTTCCACCGCCGCTTCGACCTTCTTCAGTAGGTGAAGATCGATAAAAGGACCTTTTTTCAGAGAACGTGGCACTGTCGTATCCCTCTATTTACTTGCGACGACGGACGATCATGTTGTCGGTGCGCTTGTTAGCACGGGTCTTCGCGCCCTTGGTCGGGAAGCCCCACGGCGACACCGGATGACGACCACCGGAGGTACGACCTTCACCACCACCGTGCGGGTGATCAACCGGGTTCATGGCAACACCACGAACGGTCGGACGAACGCCACGCCAGCGCTTGGCACCAGCCTTACCCAGCGAACGCAGGCTGTGCTCGGAGTTCGAGACTTCGCCCAGGGTCGCACGGCACTCAGCCAGGACTTTGCGCATTTCGCCGGAGCGCAGACGCAGAGTCACATAAGCACCTTCACGCGCGATCAGCTGAGCGGAAGCACCAGCGGAACGAGCGATCTGAGCGCCTTTGCCCGGCTTCAGCTCGATTCCGTGAACGGTCGAACCTACCGGAATGTTGCGCAGCTGCAGGCTGTTGCCCGGCTTGATCGGCGCCATGTTGCCGGCTACCAGTTGATCGCCAGCTACAACGCCTTTCGGGGCGATGATGTAGCGACGCTCACCGTCGGCATACTTCAGCAGAGCGATGTGAGCAGTACGGTTCGGATCGTATTCCACGCGCTCGACGGTGGCAGGGATGCCATCCTTGTCGTTGCGACGGAAGTCGACCAGACGGTAATGCTGCTTGTGGCCACCACCGATATGACGGGTGGTGATACGGCCGTTGTTGTTACGACCACCGGACTTCGACTTCTTCTCGAGCAGCGGAGCGTACGGAGCGCCTTTGTGCAGCTCCTGATTGACCACCTTGACCACAAAACGGCGGCCAGCGGAAGTCGGTTTGCATTTAACGATTGCCATGATGCACCCCTTCCTTACTCAGCACTGCTGGTGAAATCGAGATCTTGGCCCGGCTGAAGGGAGATAACTGCCTTCTTCCAGTCGTTACGCTTGCCCAGACCGCGAGCGGTGCGCTTGCTCTTGCCCAGAACGTTCTGGGTAGTCACGCGCTCAACCTTCACGTTGAACAGGCTTTCGACGGCCTTCTTGATTTCCAGCTTGGTCGCATCGGTAGCGACTTTGAAAACGAACTGACCTTGCTTGTCAGCCAGAACCGTGGCCTTCTCGGAGATGTGCGGGCCAAGCAGCACTTTGAATACGCGTTCCTGGTTCATCCCAGCAGCTCCTCGAATTTCTTCACGGCCGAAACAGTGACCAGCACTTTTTCGTACGCGATCAGGCTGACCGGATCGGAACCCTGAACGTCACGTACGTCGACGTGCGGCAGGTTGCGGGCAGCCAGGTACAGGTTCTGATCAACGGCGTCGGAGACGATCAGCACGTCACTCAGGCCCAGACCATTGAGTTTGGCCAGCAGTTCTTTGGTTTTCGGAGCTTCGACAGCGAAGTCTTCAACCACTACCAGACGATCGCTACGGACCAGCTCAGCAAGAATCGAACGGATCGCAGCGCGATACATTTTCTTGTTCAGCTTCTGATCATGGTTACGGGTGGACGCTGCGAAGGTCACACCACCGCCACGCCAGATCGGGCCACGAGTGGTACCGGCACGAGCACGACCAGTGCCCTTCTGACGCCATGGACGCTTACCGCCACCAGCGACATCGGCACGGGACTTCTGGCCTTTGGTACCTTGACGACCGCCAGCCATGTAGGCCACGACTGCTTGGTGAACCAGGGTCTCGTTGAACTCGCCACCGAAGGTCGCGTCGGACACTTCAATCGCCTGAGCGCCATTTACATTCAATTGCATCTCAGATTCTCCCCTTACGCCTTGACAGCCGGACGAACGATAACGTCGCCGCCAGTAGCGCCCGGAACGGCGCCCTTGACCAGCAGCAGGTTACGCTCGGCGTCTACGCGAACGACTTCCAGGGACTGTACGGTCACGCGCTCAGCGCCCATATGACCGGACATCTTTTTGCCCTTGAATACACGACCCGGGGTCTGGCACTGACCAATGGAACCCGGTACACGGTGAGAAACGGAGTTACCGTGAGTGTTGTCCTGGCCGCGGAAGTTCCAACGCTTGATGGTACCGGCGAAGCCTTTACCTTTGGACTGACCGGTGACATCCACCAGTTGACCAGCTTGGAAAATTTCAGCGTTGATCAGATCGCCGGCCTGGTAGTCGCCTTCTTCAAGACGGAATTCCAGAACGGTACGACCTGCCGCGACGTTCGCCTTGGCGAAGTGACCGGCCTGAGCCTTGCTGACGCGCGAGGCGCGACGCTCACCGACAGTGACCTGCACTGCGCGGTAGCCATCGGACTCCTCGTTTTTGAACTGGGTGACGCGATTCGGCTCGATCTCGATGACCGTGACCGGAATGGAGACACCTTCTTCGGTGAAAATGCGGGTCATGCCGCACTTACGACCGACTACACCAATAGTCATGTTGTAAACCTCATGAGTGTACGGGGCTTTCACCCGCTATGGCCGCCCATTTCAGAGCGTTACACGACTAAAACCGCCAGGTTTTAGCCGAGGCTGATCTGCACTTCCACGCCTGCCGCAAGGTCGAGCTTCATCAGCGCGTCAACGGTTTTATCCGTCGGCTGGACGATATCCAGAACACGCTTATGAGTGCGGATTTCGTACTGATCACGCGCGTCTTTGTTGACGTGCGGAGAGATCAGAACGGTATACCGCTCCTTACGAGTAGGCAGAGGAATCGGACCACGCACCTGAGCACCAGTACGTTTCGCGGTTTCCACGATTTCCTGGGTAGATTGATCGATCAGGCGATGGTCAAAAGCCTTCAACCGAATACGGATTTGTTGGTTTTGCATTTTGACCTCAGATTCCAAGCTGCTAATCCCCACAGACGGACTACGCCCGCTCGAGGGAGGCGCAATTGTACGGATGCCCCCTGGGGGTGTCAACTTTTAACCAGTTCAAAAAATCACCGGCAGTGATTTTTGACGTCTCCCCGCGACGGCCCGAAGGGTCGCCCGCCAGGGATGGCGGAGACAAAAGAAAAGGGCCCCGAAGGGCCCTTTTCTTTCAAGCGGATCGTCGATTACTCGATGATCTTGGCAACCACGCCGGCACCAACGGTACGACCGCCTTCGCGAATTGCGAAGCGCAGGCCGTCTTCCATGGCGATCGGCTTGATCAGGGTGACAACCATCTTGATGTTGTCGCCCGGCATTACCATCTCAACGCCTTCCGGCAGTTCGCACGAACCGGTTACGTCAGTGGTACGGAAGTAGAACTGCGGACGGTAGCCCTTGAAGAACGGGGTGTGACGACCACCTTCTTCCTTGGACAGTACGTAGACTTCTGCTTCGAACTTGGTGTGCGGCTTGATGGTGCCCGGCTTGGCCAGAACCTGACCACGCTCGACTTCATCACGCTTGGTGCCGCGCAGCAGCACGCCGCAGTTTTCACCAGCACGACCCTCATCCAGCAGCTTGCGGAACATCTCAACGCCGGTGCAGGTGGTTTTGGTGGTCGGACGCAGACCAACGATTTCGATTTCTTCCTGGACCTTGACGATACCGCGCTCAACACGACCGGTCACTACAGTACCGCGGCCGGAGATCGAGAACACGTCTTCGATCGGCATCAGGAACGGCTTGTCGATGGCACGAACCGGCTCGGGAATGTAGGTATCCAGAGTCTCGACCAGCTTCTTGACAGCAGAAGTGCCCAGCTCGTTGGTGTCTTCGCCATTCAGAGCCATCAGCGCGGAGCCGATGATGATCGGAGTGTCGTCACCCGGGAAGTCGTAGGTGCTCAGCAGGTCGCGAACTTCCATCTCGACCAGTTCCAGCAGCTCAGCGTCGTCAACCATATCAGCCTTGTTCAGGAAGACAACGATGTACGGTACGCCTACCTGACGGGACAGCAGGATGTGCTCACGGGTTTGCGGCATGGGGCCGTCGGCAGCCGAGCAGACCAGGATCGCGCCGTCCATCTGGGCAGCACCGGTGATCATGTTCTTCACGTAGTCGGCGTGGCCCGGGCAGTCAACGTGCGCGTAGTGACGAATGTTGGAGTCGTATTCTACGTGCGCGGTGTTGATGGTGATACCACGAGCTTTTTCTTCCGGAGCGCTGTCGATCTTGTCGAAGTCGACCTTGGCCGAACCGAACACTTCGGAGCAGACGCGGGTCAGAGCAGCGGTCAGAGTGGTTTTACCGTGGTCAACGTGACCGATGGTGCCAACGTTGACGTGCGGTTTGTTACGTTCGAATTTTTCCTTAGCCACGACAGTAAACCTCTTACTTAAAGGGCGGGATTAGCCTTGTTTTTTAACCAGAGCTTCGACGATGTTCGACGGAGCTTCTGCGTACTTGGAGAATTCCATGGAGTAGCTGGCGCGACCCTGGGACATGGAACGAACGTCGGTAGCGTAACCAAACATCTCGCCCAGCGGAACTTCGGCACGGATAACCTTACCGGATACCGAATCTTCCATACCCTGGATCAGACCACGACGACGGTTCAGGTCACCCATCACGTCACCCATGTAGTCCTCAGGAGTTACCACTTCCACCTTCATGATCGGCTCGAGCACCTTGCCGCCACCCTTCTGGGCAAGCTGCTTGGTTGCCATGGAGGCAGCGATCTTGAACGCCATCTCGTTGGAGTCGACGTCGTGGTAGGAACCATCAAACACTGTAGCCTTCAGGCCGATCAGCGGATAGCCGGCAACAACGCCGTTCTTCATCTGCTCTTCGATACCCTTCTGGATAGCCGGGATGTATTCCTTCGGAACCACACCACCCACAACTTCGTTGGTAAACACCAGACCTTCGGTGATGTTGCCCTTGTCGTCCACGTCCGGAGCCGAGAAGCGAATCCAGCAGTGACCGAACTGACCGCGACCACCGGACTGACGAACGAACTTGCCTTCGATCTCGACATTGTCCTTGGTGATGGTTTCGCGGTAGGAAACCTGCGGCTTACCAATGTTGGCTTCGACGTTGAACTCGCGTTTCATGCGGTCAACGAGGATGTCCAGATGCAGTTCACCCATACCGGAGATGATGGTCTGGCCGGTTTCTTCATCGGTCTTGACGCGGAAAGACGGGTCTTCCTGAGCCAGCTTGCCGAGGGCGATACCCATCTTCTCCTGGTCAGCCTTGGTCTTCGGCTCTACAGCTACCGAAATTACCGGCTCCGGGAAGTCCATACGCTCAAGGATGATCGGCTTATCCGGATCGCACAAGGTTTCACCAGTGGTGACGTCCTTCATGCCGATCAGAGCAGCGATGTCACCAGCGCGTACTTCTTTGATCTCTTCACGCTGGTTGGCGTGCATCTGCACCATACGACCAACGCGCTCTTTCTTGCCCTTCACGGAGTTGATGACCGACTGACCAGACTCCAGAACGCCGGAATAGACACGAATGAAGGTCAGGGTACCGACGAACGGGTCGGTAGCGATCTTGAACGCCAGAGCCGAGAACGGCTCGTTGTCGTCAGCATGACGCTCGTCTTTCGGCGCGTCGTCGCCCTGCTCGATGTGGTCCGGATGGATACCCTGAATGGCAGGGATCTCGGTCGGAGCCGGCAGGAAATCGATGACGGCATCGAGAACCAGGGGAACGCCCTTGTTTTTGAACGAGGAGCCACAGACAGCCGGAACGATCTCGCTAGCCAGGGTACGGGCGCGCAGACCAGCCTTGATGTCTTCGACGGACAGGTCACCTTCTTCAAGGTACTTGTTCATCAGCTCTTCGCTGGCTTCGGCAGCAGCCTCGACCATGTTCGAACGCCATTCGTTGGCCAAGTCTACCAGTTCAGCAGGAATTTCTTCCTCACGGTAGGTAGTGCCCTTGTCGTCATCGTTCCAGTAGATGGCCTTCATCTTGATCAGATCGACCTGACCTTCGAAGTTCTCTTCTGCACCGATAGCGAGCTGGATTGGAACCGGGGTGTGACCCAGACGGTTCTTGATCTGACCTACAACGCGCAGGAAGTTGGCACCCTGACGGTCCATCTTGTTCACGTAGACGATACGCGGAACACCGTACTTGTTGGCCTGACGCCATACGGTTTCGGACTGCGGCTCAACGCCCGAAGTACCACAGAACACAACGACAGCGCCGTCGAGTACGCGCAGGGAGCGCTCTACTTCGATGGTGAAGTCAACGTGGCCGGGGGTATCGATGACGTTTACGCGGTACTTGTCGTACTGACGACGAGAACCTTCCCAGAAGGTGGTGATTGCAGCAGAAGTAATGGTGATACCACGCTCCTGCTCCTGAACCATCCAGTCGGTGGTCGCGGCGCCATCATGCACCTCGCCCATCTTGTGACTCAGGCCTGTGTAGAACAGGATCCGCTCTGTAGTGGTGGTCTTGCCCGCGTCAACGTGGGCACAGATACCGATGTTACGGTAGCGGTTAATTGCTGTAGTACGAGCCATAAAGCCCTCGCAAAGTTAATGGAGCCGAAATTAGAAGCGGTAGTGCGAGAAAGCCTTGTTGGCTTCGGCCATACGGTGAACGTCTTCACGCTTCTTGACGGCAGCGCCTTTGCCTTCAGCAGCATCCAGCAGCTCACCAGCCAGACGCAGAGCCATGGACTTCTCGCCACGCTTGCGCGCGTAGTCCACCAGCCAGCGCATGGCCAGAGCATTACGACGGGATGGACGAACTTCGACCGGAACCTGGTAGGTAGCACCGCCTACACGACGGGACTTGACTTCGACCAGCGGAGCGATGGCGTCGAGAGCTTTCTCGAAGATCTCCAGGGGATCGCTGTTCTTGCGCGCTTTGACAGTGTCCAGAGCACCGTAAACGATGCGCTCAGCCACGGCCTTCTTGCCGCTTTCCATCACGTGGTTCATGAATTTGGCGAGGATCTGGCTTCCGTATTTCGGATCGTCCAGGATCTCACGCTTTGCTGCTACACGACGTCTTGGCATTGATAAGCCCTCAAACGGTCTTCAGGTTAGCCCGGGACTGACGGTAAACACCGCGCCCGACCTTACTCTTATCGACTCAACTAAATAGAAAGGATCAAGCGGCCTTATTTCGGACGCTTGGTACCGTATTTGGAACGACCCTGCTTACGGTCTTTGACGCCGGAGGTATCCAGCGAACCACGCACGGTGTGGTAGCGCACACCCGGAAGGTCTTTTACACGACCGCCACGAATCAGCACGACGCTGTGCTCTTGCAGGTTGTGGCCTTCACCGCCGATGTACGAAGAGACTTCGTAGCCGTTGGTCAGACGCACGCGGCACACTTTACGCAGTGCCGAGTTAGGTTTCTTCGGCGTAGTGGTGTACACACGGGTGCACACGCCACGACGCTGCGGGCAGTTCTGCAGCGCAGGCACGTCGGATTTCTCGACGATGCGCTTACGCGGCTGACGTACCAGCTGGTTGATAGTTGCCATCTACTAGCTCCACTGTTGTCTTTCGACGCTCACAAATAAAGATGGCAGAGCCAAACGCCCTGCCAAATTTAGGGGTGCATGAGTCTAAAGAGACTCACGCCCCCAGTCAAGGCAAAGCCCCGCTAGCGAACTAGCGAGGCTTCGACTCAATTGCCGCTCGAGTTCAGCGCTTCGGTCAGTGCGGCTTCCACCTCACTGGCGCTGACACGTACCGGCTTGTCGGCATCACGCTTGCGCTTGCGCTCGCTGTGATAGGCCAGACCGGTACCGGCCGGGATCAGACGACCCACGACCACGTTCTCTTTCAGACCACGCAGGTAGTCACGCTTGCCGGTAACCGCCGCCTCGGTGAGGACGCGGGTGGTTTCCTGGAAGGACGCTGCCGAGATGAACGACTCGGTGGACAGCGACGCCTTGGTGATACCCAGCAGTACGCGGGTGTACTTGGCGACGAACTTGTCCTCTGCGGCCAGACGCTCGTTCTCGCCCAGCACCTGGGTGAGCTCCATCTGGTCGCCCTTGATGAAGGACGAGTCGCCAGCTTCGGTGATCTCAACCTTGCGCAGCATCTGACGCAGGATGGTCTCGATGTGCTTGTCGTTGATCTTCACGCCTTGCAGACGGTAAACGTCCTGGATCTCGTTGACGATGTACTTGGCCAGCGCGCTGACACCCAGCAGACGCAGGATGTCGTGCGGATCGCTCGGGCCGTCGGAGATCACTTCGCCGCGGTTCACTTGTTCGCCTTCGAAGACGTTCAGGTGACGCCACTTTGGAATCAGCTCCTCGTACGGATCGCTGCCATCGGTAGGGGTGATGACCAGACGGCGCTTGCCCTTGGTCTCTTTACCGAACGAAATGGTGCCGCTGATTTCCGCCAGGATCGAAGCTTCCTTAGGACGACGCGCTTCGAACAGGTCGGCAACGCGCGGCAGACCACCGGTAATGTCGCGGGTCTTCGAAGTCTCTTGCGGGATACGGGCGATAACGTCACCGACCGCGATCTGCGCACCATCCGCCACGCCGACCAGGGCGTTGGCAGGCAGGAAGTACTGGGCGGGAACATCGGTACCCGGCAGCAGCAGCTCCTTGCCGTTGGCATCGACCATCTTGATGGCCGGACGGATGTCCTTGCCAGCAGCCGGGCGGTCCTTCGGATCGAGAACTTCGATGTTGGTCAGACCGGTCAGTTCGTCGGTCTGGCGCTTGATGGTGATGCCCTCCTCCATGCCGACGAAGGTCACGATACCCTTCATTTCGGTCACGATCGGGTGGGTGTGCGGGTCCCACTTGGCGACGATGGCGCCAGCGTCGACCTTGTCACCTTCCTTCACGGAAATCACGGCACCGTAAGGCAGCTTGTAGCGCTCGCGCTCACGACCGAATTCGTCGGCCACGGCCAGCTCACCGGAACGGGAAACCGCTACCAGGTTGCCATCGACACGCTCGACGTACTTCAGGTTGTGCAGACGGATCGCACCACCGTTCTTCACCTGGACGCTGTCGGCAGCCGAGGTACGGCTTGCAGCACCACCGATGTGGAAGGTACGCATGGTCAGCTGGGTACCCGGCTCACCGATGGACTGGGCGGCGATGACGCCGACCGCCTCACCGATGTTGACCTGGTGACCGCGAGCCAGGTCGCGACCGTAGCACTTGGCGCAAATGCCGTAGCGGGTTTCGCAGGTGATCGGCGAACGCACGACCACTTCGTCGACGCTGTTGAGCTCGATGAACTCGACCCACTTCTCGTCAATCAGAGTGCCGGCCGGAACGATGACGTCCTCGGTACCCGGCTTGAACACGTCCTTGGCAATGACACGGCCCAGTACGCGCTCACCCAGCGGCTCGACCACGTCGCCGCCTTCGATGTGCGGGGTCATCAGCAGGCCCTGCTCGGTGCCGCAATCGATCTCGGTCACCACCAGATCCTGCGCCACGTCGACCAGACGACGGGTCAGGTAACCGGAGTTCGCGGTCTTCAGTGCGGTATCCGCCAGACCTTTACGAGCACCGTGGGTGGAGATGAAGTACTGCAGAACCGACAGACCTTCGCGGAAGTTCGCGGTGATCGGCGTCTCGATGATCGAGCCGTCCGGCTTGGCCATCAGGCCACGCATACCGGCCAGCTGACGGATCTGGGCGGCGCTACCACGAGCACCGGAGTCCGCCATCATGTACATGGAGTTGAAGGACTCCTGCTCGACGGTCTTGCCTTCACGATCGACAACCGGCTCTTTCGAGAGGTTGGCCATCATCGCCTTGGACACTTCGTCGTTGGCCTTCGACCACAGGTCGATCACCTTGTTGTACTTCTCGCCCTGGGTGACCAGGCCGGAGGCGTACTGCGACTCGATTTCCTTCACTTCCTCGGTAGCAGCGTCGATGATGCGCGCCTTTTCTTCCGGGATGACGAAGTCGTTCACGCCGATCGACACACCGGAGATGGTCGAGTAGGCGAAACCGGTGTACATCAGCTGGTCAGCGAAGATGACGGTGTCCTTCAGACCCACGGTGCGGTAGCACTGGTTGATCAGCTTGGAGATCGCCTTCTTCTTCATCGGCTGGTTGACCACGTCGTAGGACAGGCCGGCCGGCACAATCTGGAACAGCAGCGCACGGCCGACGGTGGTGTCGACGATGCGGGTGTTCTTGGTGATCGAACCATCTTTCTCTTTGATGGTTTCGTTAATACGCACTTTCACGCGGGCGTGCAGGGACGCTTCGCCAGCGCGGAACACGCGGTCGACTTCCTGCAGGTCGGCGAAGACGCGACCTTCACCCTTGGCGTTCACCGCTTCACGGGTCATGTAGTACAGACCCAGTACCACGTCCTGCGACGGCACGATGATCGGCTCGCCGTTGGCGGGCGACAGGATGTTGTTGGTCGACATCATCAGCGCGCGCGCTTCGAGCTGGGCTTCCAGGGTCAGCGGCACGTGAACGGCCATCTGGTCACCGTCGAAGTCGGCGTTGTACGCGGCGCAGACCAGCGGGTGCAGCTGAATGGCTTTACCTTCGATCAGAACCGGCTCGAACGCCTGGATGCCCAGACGGTGCAGGGTCGGCGCACGGTTGAGCAGGACGGGGTGTTCGCGGATCACTTCAGCGAGAACGTCCCAAACCTCCGGCAGCTCACGCTCGACCATCTTCTTGGCGGCCTTGATGGTGGTCGCCAGACCACGTGCCTCCAGCTTGCCGAAAATGAACGGCTTGAACAGCTCGAGAGCCATCTTCTTCGGCAGACCGCACTGGTGCAGACGCAGGGTCGGGCCCACGGTGATCACGGAACGACCGGAGTAGTCCACGCGCTTACCGAGCAAGTTCTGACGGAAGCGACCTTGCTTACCTTTGATCATATCGGCCAGCGACTTCAGCGGACGCTTGTTCGAGCCGGTGATGGCGCGACCGCGACGGCCGTTGTCGAGCAGGGCGTCGACCGCTTCCTGCAGCATGCGCTTTTCGTTGCGCACGATGATGTCCGGCGCCGACAGATCGAGCAGGCGCTTCAGACGGTTGTTACGGTTGATCACGCGACGGTACAGGTCGTTCAGGTCGGACGTGGCGAAACGGCCACCATCCAGCGGCACCAGCGGACGCAGATCCGGCGGCAGCACCGGCAGAACGGTCAGCACCATCCACTCAGGCAGGTTGCCGGAGTCCTTGAAGGCCTCCATCAGCTTCAGGCGCTTGGACAGCTTCTTGATCTTGGTCTCGGAGTTGGTCTGCGGAATCTCTTCACGCAGGCGGCCGATCTCGTGATCCAGGTCGATGGCGTGCAGCAGCTCGCGTACGGCCTCGGCGCCCATGCGCGCGTCGAAGTCGTCACCGAACTCTTCGAGGGCTTCGAAGTACTGCTCGTCGTTCAGCAGCTGGCCCTTCTCCAGGGTGGTCATGCCCGGATCGATCACCACGTAGCTCTCGAAATAGAGCACGCGCTCGATGTCACGCAGGGTCATGTCCATCAACAGGCCGATACGCGACGGCAGCGACTTGAGGAACCAGATGTGGGCAACCGGCGAGGCCAGTTCGATGTGCGCCATGCGCTCACGACGAACCTTGGCCAGGGCCACTTCAACGCCGCACTTCTCGCAGATCACACCGCGGTGCTTCAGGCGCTTGTACTTGCCGCACAGGCACTCGTAGTCCTTGACCGGGCCAAAGATCTTGGCGCAGAACAGGCCGTCGCGCTCTGGCTTGAAGGTACGGTAGTTGATGGTTTCCGGCTTTTTAACTTCACCGAACGACCACGAACGGATCATCTCAGGCGAGGCCAACCCGATACGGATGGCGTCGAACTCTTCGATCTGACCCTGGTTTTTCAGCAAATTCAATAGGTCTTTCAAGGCCTTTCCTCCTGGCGGAGCGGACAGCGAGCTGGACTAGCCCCGCTGCCGATTCACGTCGTGTTATTCGGTTTCCAGATCGATGTCGATGCCGAGCGAACGGATCTCTTTGATCAGTACGTTGAAGGACTCGGGCATGCCCGGCTCCATACGGTGATCGCCATCCACGATGTTCTTGTACATCTTGGTACGGCCGTTCACGTCGTCCGACTTCACGGTCAGCATTTCCTGCAGGGTGTAGGCGGCGCCGTAGGCTTCCAGCGCCCAGACCTCCATCTCCCCGAAGCGCTGACCACCGAACTGCGCCTTACCACCCAGCGGCTGCTGGGTAACCAGGCTGTAGGAACCAGTGGAACGCGCGTGCATCTTGTCGTCCACCAGGTGGTTCAGTTTCAGCATGTACATGTAGCCGACGGTGGTCGGACGCTCGAACTGGTTACCGGTACGACCGTCGAACAGACGCATCTGGCCGCTCTCCGGCAGATCAGCCAGCTTCAGCATGGCCTTGATCTCGGTTTCCTTGGCGCCGTCGAACACGGCAGTCGCCATCGGTACACCGCCCTTGAGGTTCTTCGCCAGCTCGAGAATCTCGTTGTCGGAGAACTCGTCGAGGTTTTCCTGGCGACCACCGATCTCGTTGTAGATCTCGGCGAGGAACTTGCGCAGTTCGGCAACCTTGCGCTGCTCTTCGAGCATGCGGTTGATCTTCTCGCCTAGGCCCTTGGCCGCCAGGCCCAGGTGGGTTTCGAGGATCTGACCAACGTTCATACGCGACGGTACGCCCAGCGGGTTCAGAACGATGTCCACCGGCGTGCCGTTGGCGTCATGCGGCATGTCTTCGACCGGCATGATCACCGAGACCACACCCTTGTTACCGTGACGACCGGCCATCTTGTCACCCGGCTGGATGCGACGGCGGATGGCCAGGTAGACCTTGACGATCTTCAGTACGCCCGGTGCCAGGTCATCGCCCTGCTGCAGCTTGCGCTTCTTGTCTTCGAACTTGTCGTCGAGCATCTGACGGCGATCGGAGATGTAGGCCTGGGCCTTCTCCAGCTGCTCGTTCAGGGCGTCGTCGGCCATGCGCAGCTTGAACCACTGGCCACGCTCGAGACCGTCGAGGAACTCGTCGGTGATCGCGGTGCCTTTCTTCAGACCAGCGCCGCCTTCGGCGATGGCGCCAACCAGAGCCGAACGCAGACGCTCGAAGGTCGCGCCTTCGACGATGCGGAACTCTTCGTTCAGATCCTTGCGGATCTCGTCCAGCTGCTGCTTCTCGATGGCCAGGGCGCGGCTGTCGCGCTCGACGCCGTCACGGGTGAAGACCTGTACGTCGATGACGGTGCCCTTGGTGCCGGTCGGCACGCGCAGGGAGGTGTCCTTCACGTCGGATGCCTTCTCACCGAAGATCGCACGCAGCAGTTTTTCTTCCGGAGTCAGCTGGGTCTCGCCTTTCGGAGTGACCTTGCCGACCAGGATGTCGCCCGGGCCGACTTCGGCACCGACGTAGACGATACCGGCTTCGTCCAGCTTGTTCAGAGCTGCTTCACCCACGTTCGGGATATCCGAGGAGATTTCCTCTGGGCCGAGCTTGGTGTCACGCGCCACACAGGTCAGTTCCTGGATGTGGATGGTGGTGAAGCGGTCTTCCTGAACAACGCGCTCGGACAGACAGATGGAGTCTTCGAAGTTGAAGCCGTTCCACGGCATGAACGCCACGCGCATGTTCTGACCCAGCGCCAGTTCACCCATGTCGGTGGACGGGCCGTCAGCCATGATGTCGCCACGCGCCACCTGATCACCCTTGCTCACCAGCGGACGCTGGTTGATGCAGGTGTTCTGGTTGGAGCGGGTGTACTTGGTCAGGTTGTAGATGTCGACACCGGCTTCGCCAGTTTCGACTTCGTCGTCGTTGACGCGAACCACGATGCGGCTGGCGTCGACCGAGTCGATCACGCCACCACGACGGGCCACGACGCAGACGCCGGAGTCACGGGCGACGTTGCGCTCCATGCCGGTACCTACCAGCGGCTTGTCGGCGCGCAGGGTCGGTACAGCCTGACGCTGCATGTTCGAACCCATGAGTGCACGGTTGGCGTCGTCGTGCTCGAGGAACGGAATCAGCGAGGCGGCAACCGAGACTACCTGCTTCGGCGATACGTCCATCAGGGTGACGTCTTCCGGCGCCTTCACGGTGAATTCGTTCAGGTGACGTACGGCGACCAGTTCGTCGATCAGCTGGCCCTTGTCGTTCAGGGTCGCGGACGCCTGAGCGATCACGTGATCGGCTTCTTCGATGGCGGACAGGAACACGATCTCGTCGGTGACCTGACCGTCCTTGACCACGCGGTACGGGCTTTCCAGGAAGCCGTACTGGTTGGTGCGAGCGTAGGCAGCCAGCGAGTTGATCAGACCGATGTTCGGACCTTCCGGGGTTTCGATCGGGCACACGCGGCCGTAGTGGGTCGGGTGTACGTCGCGGACTTCGAAGCCGGCGCGCTCACGGGTCAGACCGCCCGGGCCGAGTGCAGAGACGCGGCGCTTGTGGGTAATCTCGGAGAGCGGGTTGTTCTGGTCCATGAACTGCGAGAGCTGGCTGGAACCGAAGAACTCCTTCACCGCCGCTGCAACCGGCTTGGCGTTGATCAGGTCTTGCGGCATCAGGCCTTCACTTTCGGCCATCGACAGACGTTCCTTGACCGCGCGCTCTACACGCACCAGGCCAACGCGGAACTGGTTCTCGGCCATCTCGCCGACGCAACGCACGCGACGGTTACCCAGGTGGTCGATATCGTCGACGATGCCCTTGCCGTTACGGATGTCGACCAGGGTCTTCAATACGGCAACGATGTCTTCCTTGCTCAGCACGCCCGAACCTTCGATCTCGGTGCGACCGATACGACGGTTGAACTTCATGCGGCCCACGGCGGACAGGTCGTAACGCTCGGCGCTGAAGAACAGGTTGTTGAACAGGGTCTCGGCAGCGTCCTTGGTTGGCGGCTCGCCGGGACGCATCATGCGGTAGATCTCGACCAGCGCTTCCAGCTGATTGGTGGTGCTGTCGATCTTCAGGGTATCGGAGATGAACGGACCGCAATCGATGTCGTTGGTGTACAGGGTCTCGAAGCGAACCACGTTGGCCTTGGCCATCTTGGCCAGCAGGTCGGCGGTCAGCTCGGTGTTGCACTCGGCGATGATCTCGCCGGTAGCCGGGTGCACGATGGCCTTGGCAGTGGTACGGCCAATGACGTAATCGAGCGGAACGTCCAGCTCTTTGATGCCAGCCTTGTCCAGCTGGTTGATGTGGCGAGCCGTGATACGACGGCCCTGTTCCACGATCACCTTGCCGCTGGCGTCCTTGATATCCAGAACCGCGACTTCACCACGCAGGCGCTGCGGTACCAGCTCCAGGCTCAGACCTTCGCCCTTAACATGGAAGACGTTGGTGTCGTAGAAGGCATCCAGTACTTCTTCAGTGCTGTAGCCCAGCGCGCGCAGCAGAACGGACGCCGGCAATTTGCGGCGACGGTCGATACGCACGAATACCGCGTCCTTCGGATCGAACTCGAAGTCCAGCCAGGAACCGCGGTAGGGGATGATACGAGCGGAGTACAGCAGCTTGCCCGAGCTGTGGGTCTTGCCACGGTCGTGGTCGAAGAACACACCCGGCGAACGGTGCAGCTGGGACACGATCACGCGCTCGGTACCGTTGATGACGAAGGTACCGTTCTCGGTCATGAGCGGAATTTCGCCCATGTACACTTCCTGCTCTTTGATGTCCTTGATCGCTTTGTTCGACGATTCTTTGTCGAAAATGATCAAACGCACTTTCACGCGCAGCGGCACGGCGAAGGTCACGCCACGCAGGACGCACTCCTTGACGTCGAACGCCGGCTCGCCCAGGCGATAGCCGACGTACTCCAGAGCGGCGTTGCCGGAGTAGCTGATGATCGGGAATACGGATTTGAAGGCCGCATGCAGGCCGATGTCACGGAACTGTTCCTTGCTCACCCCTTGCTGCAGGAATTCGCGGTACGAATCCAGCTGGATGGCCAGGAGGTAAGGCACATCCATGACATCCGGCAACTTGCTAAAGTCCTTGCGGATACGTTTTTTCTCAGTGTATGAGTAAGCCATCAGCGTTCCCCAGCTTGGTCACCTGCTTGTTTGGCCAGCGCCGGCGGCGATGACCAGAAAATCGTGCAAACCCTCGGTTTGCAACCGCCTCTCGGGCGGGATTTTTTCGGCTCCAGGTCGGCTGGCGAACAGCCAACCTAGAACGG
Organism: Pseudomonas sp. GD03919; assembly: GCF_029814935.1. NCBI lineage: Bacteria > Pseudomonadati > Pseudomonadota > Gammaproteobacteria > Pseudomonadales > Pseudomonadaceae > Pseudomonas > Pseudomonas sp. GD03919. The sequence continues at coordinate 728,209 of NZ_CP104582.1, read as the reverse complement.
AAAAAGGCCGGTGGCAAAAGCCACCAGCCATCAGCCTTGTGCGAGTCGCTCGGGCTGTAGACGCAAGGTGCGAACTTACTTGAGCTCGACCTTGGCGCCAGCTTCTTCCAGCTTCTTCTTGGCGTCTTCAGCAGCTTCTTTGCTCAGACCTTCAGCGATGACCTGAGGAGCGGTGTCGACCTTCTCCTTGGCTTCTTTCAGGCCCAGACCGGTCAGCTCGCGAACGGCCTTGATCACGTTCACTTTCTTGTCGCCAGCTTCGGCCAGGACAACGTTGAACTCGGTTTGCTCTTCAACAGCGGCAGCAGCGCCAGCAGCCGGACCAGCGGCAACGGCAGCAGCAGCGGTAACGCCGAAGGTTTCTTCCATCGCCTTGATCAGCTCAACGATTTCCATAACGGATTTCTGGCCGATAGCTTCGATGATTTGCTCGTTAGTCAGAGACATGACTATCAATTCCTGTATTGGGGTGACGGCCTAGGCGACCATCAAATTAAACGTTTGATTTCGAAAGTGCTCACGCCGCCTTAGGCAGCAGCAGCTTCTTTCTGGTCGCGAATGGCTGCCAGAGTGCGAGCGAGTTTGCTGGTGGCGCCTTGGATAACGCTCATCAGCTGGGCGATGCCCTCGTCGCGGGTCGGCAGGCTTGCCAGTACGTCGATCTGGTTTGCTGCGAGGTACTTGCCCTCGAACGCAGCTGCCTTGATCTCGAACTTGTCCTGACCCTTGGCGAACTCCTTGAACAGACGAGCAGCAGCGCCCGGGTGTTCGTTGGAGAAAGCGATCAGGGTCGGGCCTTTGAACACGTCGTTGAGCACGTCGAACTGAGTGCCTTCAACGGCGCGCTTGAGCAGGGTGTTACGCACAACTTTCACGTACACACCAGCTTCGCGGGCCTCTTTACGGAGTCCGGTCATTGCGCCGACAGTCACGCCACGGGCATCAGCCACGACAGCGGACAGACCGGCTTTGGCAGCCTCGTTGACTTCAGCGACGATGGCCTTCTTGTCTTCGAGTTTAATTGCCACGGGTTTACTCCTGGATTTTACCGTTTCGCCAAACCGAGGTTCGGCGGCGTTTTGGTGTCTGATTCGGTAACGAATCGGGAGCACCATCTGCGTAGGCCATCAGGCGAACCTGACATTTAAAACCTGAGTCACCTACGGTCTTGGATAGCCCCCGCCAGGCAGGGACCCCAATCTTTCAAAGCCGGCAGCACGAGGCTGCCGGCCCAATCACTTACGCGTCGAGCGAAGCCTGATCGATGAGCAGACCCGGACCCATGGTGGTGCTCAGGGTCACGCGCTTGACGTAGATGCCTTTCGAGGTCGACGGCTTCAGACGCTTCAGGTCGGACAGCAGGGCTTCCACGTTCTGCTTCAGCGCGGCGGCTTCGAAGCCGACCTTACCAACGGAGGTGTGGATGATGCCGTTCTTGTCGGTACGGAAACGCACCTGACCAGCCTTGGCGTTCTTCACAGCGGTAGCGACGTCCGGAGTCACGGTGCCGACTTTCGGGTTCGGCATCAGGCCGCGCGGGCCCAGTACCTGGCCCAGCTGGCCAACGACGCGCATGGCGTCCGGGGAAGCGATGACCACGTCGTAGTTCAGATCGCCGGCCTTCATTTCGGCAGCCAGATCGTCCATACCAACCTTGTCAGCACCGGCAGCCAGGGCAGCTTCAGCGCCCGGACCCTGGGTGAACACGGCAACGCGTACGGTCTTGCCAGTGCCGTTCGGCAGAACGGTGGCGCCACGTACGACCTGGTCGGATTTACGCGGGTCTACGCCCAGGTTCACGGCGACATCGAAAGACTCGGTGAACTTGACGGCAGACAGCTCGGCCAGCAGGCTGGCAGCTTCTTCGAAAGTGTAGGCCTTGCCGGCTTCAACCTTGGCCGCGATGGCCTTTTGGCGCTTGGTCAACTTAGCCATTACACACCCTCCACGTTCAGGCCCATGCTACGAGCGGAGCCGGCGATGGTGCGCACGGCCGCATCCAGGTCAGCAGCAGTCAGATCGGCCTGCTTGGTCTTGGCGATCTCTTCAAGCTGAGCACGGGTAACGGTGCCTACTTTGACGGTGTTCGGACGAGCGGAGCCGCTGGTCAGGCCAGCGGCCTTCTTCAGCAGTACCGATGCCGGGGTGCTCTTGGTTTCAAAGGTGAAGCTGCGGTCGCTGTAAACGGTGATGATCACAGGAGTCGGCAGACCAGGTTCCATGCCCTGAGTCTTGGCGTTGAACGCCTTGCAGAATTCCATGATGTTCACGCCGTGCTGACCCAGAGCGGGACCGACGGGTGGCGACGGGTTTGCCTGACCGGCTTTAACCTGCAGCTTGATATAAGCCTGAATCTTCTTAGCCATTAGCTACTCCAATTTCGGGTTCGAACGCCTGACGGCTCCCCGAGGTTACTTACGCATTTATCCCAGTGACGACAAAACCCCGCAGCCTAAGACTGCGGGGTGAGGGATGCTTATGTCAGTTATGCCTTCTCGACCTGACTGAACTCCAGCTCGACCGGGGTGGAGCGACCGAAGATGGTCACAGCAACCTGGATGCGGCTCTTCTCGTAATTCACTTCTTCGACCACACCGCCGAAATCGGCGAACGGGCCATCGATAACTCGTACCATCTCGCCCGGCTCGAACAGCGTCTTCGGCTTGGGCTTGTCGCCACTGTCGGCAACACGACGCAGAATGGCTTCGGCTTCTTTTTCGGTGATCGGCGCCGGCTTGTCGGCTGTACCACCAATGAAGCCCATGACGCGCGGCGTATCCTTGATCAAGTGCCAAGTAGCCTCGTTCATTTCCATCTGCACTAGAACATAGCCAGGGAAGAACTTGCGCTCACTCTTGCGCTTCTGACCATTGCGCATCTCGACCACCTCTTCAGTGGGAACGAGAATCTCGCCGAAGTCATCTTCCATACCAGCCAGTTTCACGCGCTCGATGAGCGAGCGCATGACATGCTTCTCGTAACCCGAGTAAGCATGCACGACGTACCAACGCTTAGCCACGAGACACCCTTAACCAACAATCAGGGAAATAAGCCAACCGAGCAGGGAATCGAGCCCCCACAGCAGCAGCGCCATCACCAACACCACAGCAACCACGATCAAGGTGGTCTGAGTGGTTTCCTGGCGGGTCGGCCAGACAACCTTACGAATCTCGACGCGCGCTTCTTTCAGTAGCACCGCGAAAGCCTGACCACGGGCAGTCTGAAACGCCACGAAAGCAGCAACAGCACCCAGCACAACCAGACCCAGAACGCGATACAGAACCGGCTCTGCAGAGAAGTACTGATTACCTACGACACCCACAGCAACCAGGGCAGCGACAACCAGCCACTTGACCAGATCAAAGCGAGAGTCTTTGGCTTCAGCCTTAACATTCATTCGAGAGGATCCTGTGAAAGACACGCCAAATTCGTTAGAAAATGGCAGGTCAGGAGGGAATCGAACCCCCAACCTGCGGTTTTGGAGACCGCCGCTCTGCCAATTGAGCTACTGACCTAGAACAAAATCAGGCCGACCATTATGCCGGCCTGAGAGGGACAGATCAACCGATTATTCGATGATCTTTGCTACAACACCGGCACCAACGGTACGACCGCCTTCGCGAATTGCGAAGCGCAGGCCGTCTTCCATGGCGATCGGCTTGATCAGGGTGACAACCATCTTGATGTTGTCGCCCGGCATTACCATCTCAACGCCTTCCGGCAGTTCGCACGAACCGGTCACGTCAGTGGTACGGAAGTAGAACTGCGGACGGTAGCCCTTGAAGAACGGAGTGTGACGACCACCTTCTTCCTTGGACAGAACGTACACTTCAGCTTCGAACTTGGTGTGCGGCTTGATGGTGCCCGGCTTGGCCAGAACCTGGCCACGCTCGACTTCATCACGCTTGGTGCCGCGCAGCAGCACGCCGCAGTTCTCACCAGCACGACCTTCGTCCAGCAGCTTGCGGAACATCTCAACGCCGGTGCAGGTGGTTTTGGTGGTCGGACGCAGACCAACGATTTCGATTTCTTCCTGGATCTTGACGATACCGCGCTCTACACGACCGGTCACTACAGTACCGCGGCCGGAGATCGAGAACACGTCTTCGATCGGCATCAGGAACGGACGGTCGATGGCACGAACCGGCTCGGGAATGTAGGTATCCAGAGTCTCGACCAGCTTCTTGACGGCAGTAGTGCCCAGCTCGTTGGTATCTTCGCCGTTCAGCGCCATCAGCGCGGAGCCGATGATGATCGGAGTGTCGTCACCCGGGAAGTCGTAGGTGCTCAGCAGGTCGCGAACTTCCATCTCGACCAGCTCCAGCAGCTCGGCGTCGTCAACCATGTCAGCCTTGTTCAGGAAGACAACGATGTACGGAACGCCAACCTGACGGGACAGCAGGATGTGCTCACGGGTTTGCGGCATGGGGCCGTCGGCAGCCGAGCAGACCAGGATCGCGCCGTCCATCTGGGCAGCACCGGTGATCATGTTCTTCACGTAGTCGGCGTGGCCCGGGCAGTCAACGTGCGCGTAGTGACGAATGTTGGAGTCGTATTCTACGTGCGCGGTGTTGATGGTGATACCACGAGCTTTTTCTTCCGGAGCGCTGTCGATCTTGTCGAAGTCGACCTTGGCCGAACCGAACACTTCGGAGCAGACGCGGGTCAGAGCAGCGGTCAGAGTGGTTTTACCGTGGTCAACGTGACCGATGGTGCCAACGTTGACGTGCGGTTTGTTACGTTCAAATTTCTCTTTAGCCATCTTGACCGTCTCCTAGCGAAGAATTGAGCAAGCCATGCCGCCATTAAAACAAAGGCAGATACTTGCATATCTGCCTTCATTAGATGGAGCTCATGAGCGGATTTGAACCGCTGACCTCACCCTTACCAAGGGTGTGCTCTACCAGCTGAGCTACATGAGCCAAACTCTATTGCGCCAACCACAAACTGGAGCGGGTAGCGGGAATCGAACCCGCATCATCAGCTTGGAAGGCTGAGGTTCTACCACTGAACTATACCCGCGGAGCCTGCAGCTCACGCTGAATCTGGTGGAGGGGGAAGGATTCGAACCTTCGAAGTCGATGACGTCAGATTTACAGTCTGATCCCTTTGGCCGCTCGGGAACCCCTCCAAAGTGAGGCGGCATTTTCTAGATCTGCCACCCTACTGTCAAGCTTTTTCTCATTAAAATCTTGAGGTTAGCTAATTCGACAGCATCTTCGTCGGGAAACAACTTTGACCACCCTGCGAAGCGGGCGCCATTCTATGCAAACTACTGAGGCAATGCAACGCCTTCACATGGCATTAATTGATGCTGCAAACCCGCGAAGTCTACCGCGAGCTGGCCAAGCAAAAATTCATCGGCCAACCGCCGGCTTTCCGGGGATACACGCACCCAAAAACTTCGATGCGCACGCGACAACTCCCGCACTTGAGGCTCATAACCCGCATTACGCAAGCGCTGCATGACGCTGGCGGCCGAATCGCTACGCGGGAAAATACCAAGCGATATACCATTGGCCAGCTCGCCCTGGGTGATGATGTAGCTATCAATGCGCCGGGCCTGCAACTCGCGCAGCTGCCTCAATGACGCCTGACGCGAAGCCAGGGGCGGCAGATAAACCCAGTATTCAACACCGGCAGCAGCATTGACACTGCGCACGTCGGCCTCGATATCCAGGCTCAGCAGACGCTGCTCCACCACACGTGCCCCCTCCTCCTGCTCGAAGCCCCCCAGAAAGAGACATACAGCAGCCTCGACAGGAGCCGCAGTGGGCGACGCATGCACCCGAGCGCCAGATGTATCCGCCTCACTCAAAAGCTGTATATCCTTGCGCGCCGTCTGGTAAGCAGCTGCCGGCGCCACCTCCTTGGCACGCAAGGGCGCCTGCTGCTGATGCCAGACGTAATAAAAGGCATTCAGCAGTAGAAGCAATAGCAGAATCCAGCGCATGACTTGCCTCAGCTCATGGGGCAGGCGATGGCCAGCCCAACAAATACCAGATCAGGAACAACCTGCGCCCCCGGAACCACGTCGCGCACCAACTCGGCATCGCCTCCGGTGAGAAAAACCTCAAAGCCATCAGGGAAATGCACCTGCGCCTGCCGCAGTTGCTCAGCAACAAAACCTCGCAGCATCATTACACAACCACGCTCGACGGCCTCCGCAGTGGAACGCCCAGGTTCCAGCTCCTGCAGCGCCGCCAGCGCAACCTGGCGGTCATAGCGTATGCGCCGGGTATGGGTGCTGAGTTGATCACGCATCAATGGCAGACCTGGGCAAATGAACCCACCAAGATGCTGGCCATCAGCGGAAATAAAATCAGCCGTCACTGCCGTCCCAAGATCGAGCACCAGACAAGCACACAGCCCCAGGTGATAGGCGCCCAGGACAGCCAGCCAACGATCAAGGCCAAGGCGCTGGAAATCCTCGTAGCCATTGCACACCACACCAACCTGACGAGCCGACTGTGCACATACGGCATCGACACCCAGAGAGTCCCTCAGACGCACCAACAACTGCTCCGTCTCGACATCACTGCGCACGCTGACCAGGCGGCAGCGCGTTACACACACTGCCGAGGCATTCGCCAACGCGTCGAAGAGCGCAGCATCCGAGTCCACTACGCCCGCCAGCAAACGGCGTCCGTCTTCGGAAATCACTCGCCACTTTATAAAGCTGTTCCCGCAGTCAAGCTCAAGAATCATGCTGCAGCCTCAAGCTCAACTCTCCGCCACTGAACGCATGCTCAACCCCCTCGACGCTCAGCCGTATAGCGCCACGCTCGTCAACACCAAGGACCGTACCCAAGGTGGCATTATTGCCCGCCGTCAGGGCCACATTGCGCCCGCGCCAGGCGTGCAGGGCCTCCCACTCATCTCGCAGGCTGGCAAATCCACCCTGCCAGTGACGAGACAGACACTCCCGCAACTGCAGCAACAGGCGCACAGCCAATTCATTACGGTCGACCATTCGCCCGATACATTGCCGCACCGAAGTCCACGGCTGGTCGATGGCGATAGTCGCATCGATCATCATATTGACGTTGATACCAATCCCTATGACCACATGGCAGACATCAGCCGGGTCACCTGCAAGCTCCAGAAGTATCCCGGAGATCTTGTGCCCGGCACACAGCACGTCATTCGGCCACTTGAGCCCTACATCACCTAAACCCGAATCCTGCAGCGTCTTTGCAACAGCAAGCCCCACCGTGAGGCTCAACGCCTCAACCTGGCTCATACCGCCGTCGACACGCAACACTAGACTGCAATATAGATTCTCGGCAAAAGGACTCACCCAGGCCCGGCCACGCCGGCCACGCCCAGCCATCTGCCGCTCAGCAAGCAGCACGAAGGGGGCTTTTACCCCTGCCTCAAGGCGCCGGAAAATTTCAGCGTTGGTCGAGTCAACACTGGTCTCAACGAAGATTGGCCATTGCAGCAATGCTGTTTCACGGGAAAGACGTTCGGCATCCAGCAAGACCATCGGCGACGACAATCGGTAGCCGCGCCCGGGAACCTTGAACACGCCGATGCCCAACTCTGCCTCCAGGCCTTGCAACTGCTTCCAGACAGCACTGCGGCTTATCCCCAGATGCGCTCCGAGAGCCTCACCGGAATGGAATCGGCCATCCTGTAGAAGTTTCAACAATTCCAGCATGCCAGGCCCCGTCAAGAACAAGGCTGGCATGATAACGATGAGGTCAGGACTTGCATAGAAACGTGGGGACTGAAGAACAAGGAATGCTCACCAAGCGCCAGTGCAGAATGCGCAGCACTTACCGCAACACCCGAGCGACGCCAGACGCCGACATATCGTAGGGTGCGCCGCGCGCACCGAGCTGTCGGCGTCCTTGTCGGTGCGCGCAGCGCCCCCTACGCGCAGCTCTATTTTCCGCGCCGCAAAGAAGAAACCCCAGACCGCTAGGCGATCTGGGGTTTCGTATAGGAGCTTGACGATGACCTACTCTCACATGGTGAAGCACCACACTACCATCGGCGATGCGTCGTTTCACTACTGAGTTCGGGATGGGATCAGGTGGTTCCAACGCTCTATGGTCGTCAAGCAATTCGGTTGGGATGTCGCGGTTAGGCGCTATCCCTTGGATACGTGATAGAGGCTTGTAGCTCTCGCAAATTTTCGGCTTTGTGTCGGCTTCACCATCGACACCCTCTGCTTTGAGGGCAGATTGTTTGGGTGTTATATGGTCAAGCCTCACGGGCAATTAGTATGGGTTAGCTCAACGCCTCACAGCGCTTACACACCCCACCTATCAACGTCGTAGTCTTCGACGGCCCTTTAGGGAGCTCAAGGCTCCAGTGAGATCTCATCTTGAGGCAAGTTTCCCGCTTAGATGCTTTCAGCGGTTATCTTTTCCGAACATAGCTACCCGGCAATGCCACTGGCGTGACAACCGGAACACCAGAGGTTCGTCCAACCCGGTCCTCTCGTACTAAGGTCAGCCCCTCTCAAATCTCAAACGTCCACGGCAGATAGGGACCGAACTGTCTCACGACGTTCTAAACCCAGCTCGCGTACCACTTTAAATGGCGAACAGCCATACCCTTGGGACCGGCTTCAGCCCCAGGATGTGATGAGCCGACATCGAGGTGCCAAACACCGCCGTCGATATGAACTCTTGGGCGGTATCAGCCTGTTATCCCCGGAGTACCTTTTATCCGTTGAGCGATGGCCCTTCCATACAGAACCACCGGATCACTAAGACCTACTTTCGTACCTGCTCGACGTGTCTGTCTCGCAGTCAAGCGCGCTTTTGCCTTTATACTCTACGACCGATTTCCGACCGGTCTGAGCGCACCTTCGTACTCCTCCGTTACTCTTTGGGAGGAGACCGCCCCAGTCAAACTACCCACCATACACTGTCCTCGATCCGGATAACGGACCAGAGTTAGAACCTCAAGGTTGCCAGGGTGGTATTTCAAGGATGGCTCCATGAGAACTGGCGTCCCCACTTCAAAGCCTCCCACCTATCCTACACAAGCAAGCTCAAAGTCCAGTGCAAAGCTATAGTAAAGGTTCACGGGGTCTTTCCGTCTAGCCGCGGATACACTGCATCTTCACAGCGATTTCAATTTCACTGAGTCTCGGGTGGAGACAGCGCCGCCATCGTTACGCCATTCGTGCAGGTCGGAACTTACCCGACAAGGAATTTCGCTACCTTAGGACCGTTATAGTTACGGCCGCCGTTTACCGGGGCTTCGATCAAGAGCTTCGCTTGCGCTAACCCCATCAATTAACCTTCCGGCACCGGGCAGGCGTCACACCCTATACGTCCACTTTCGTGTTTGCAGAGTGCTGTGTTTTTAATAAACAGTCGCAGCGGCCTGGTATCTTCGACCGGCATGGGCTTACGTAGTAAATACTTCACCCTCACCGGCGCACCTTCTCCCGAAGTTACGGTGCCATTTTGCCTAGTTCCTTCACCCGAGTTCTCTCAAGCGCCTTGGTATTCTCTACCTAACCACCTGTGTCGGTTTGGGGTACGGTTCCTAGTTACCTGAAGCTTAGAAGCTTTTCCTGGAAGCATGGCATCAACCACTTCGCATTCTAAAAGAACGCTCGTCATCAGCTCTCGGCTTTAAGATCCCGGATTTACCTAAGATCTCAGCCTACCACCTTAAACACGGACAACCAACGCCGTGCTGGCCTAGCCTTCTCCGTCCCTCCATCGCAGTAACTAGAAGTACGGGAATATTAACCCGTTTCCCATCGACTACGCATTTCTGCCTCGCCTTAGGGGCCGACTAACCCTGCGTCGATTAACGTTGCGCAGGAAACCTTGGTCTTTCGGCGTGCGAGTTTTTCACTCGCATTGTCGTTACTCATGTCAGCATTCGCACTTCTGATACCTCCAGCAAGCTTCTCAACTCACCTTCACAGGCTTACAGAACGCTCCTCTACCGCTCATCCAAAGGATGAACCCGTAGCTTCGGTGTATGGTTTGAGCCCCGTTACATCTTCCGCGCAGGCCGACTCGACTAGTGAGCTATTACGCTTTCTTTAAAGGATGGCTGCTTCTAAGCCAACCTCCTAGCTGTCTAAGCCTTCCCACATCGTTTCCCACTTAACCATAACTTTGGGACCTTAGCTGACGGTCTGGGTTGTTTCCCTTTTCACGACGGACGTTAGCACCCGCCGTGTGTCTCCCGTGCTGACACTTGCTGGTATTCGGAGTTTGCATCGGTTTGGTAAGTCGGGATGACCCCCTAGCCGAAACAGTGCTCTACCCCCAGCAGTGATACACGAGGCGCTACCTAAATAGCTTTCGAGGAGAACCAGCTATCTCCGAGCTTGATTAGCCTTTCACTCCGATCCACAGGTCATCCGCTAACTTTTCAACGGTAGTCGGTTCGGTCCTCCAGTCAGTGTTACCTAACCTTCAACCTGCCCATGGATAGATCGCCCGGTTTCGGGTCTATACCCAGCGACTAAAGCGCCCTATTAAGACTCGCTTTCGCTACGCCTCCCCTATTCGGTTAAGCTCGCCACTGAATATAAGTCGCTGACCCATTATACAAAAGGTACGCAGTCACCCAACAAAGTGGGCTCCCACTGCTTGTACGCATACGGTTTCAGGTTCTATTTCACTCCCCTCTCCGGGGTTCTTTTCGCCTTTCCCTCACGGTACTGGTTCACTATCGGTCAGTCAGTAGTATTTAGCCTTGGAGGATGGTCCCCCCATGTTCAGACAAGGTTTCTCGTGCCCCGTCCTACTCGATTTCATTGATAAGAGCGTTTCGTGTACGGGGCTATCACCCACTACGGCGGCACTTTCCAGAGCCTTCCACTACACTCAAATCAACTTAAGGGCTAGTCCCCGTTCGCTCGCCACTACTTAGGGAATCTCGGTTGATTTCTTTTCCTCAGGGTACTTAGATGTTTCAGTTCCCCTGGTTCGCCTCTTGCACCTATGGATTCAGTACAAGATACCTAGGTTATCCTAGGTGGGTTCCCCCATTCAGAGATCTCTGGATCACAGTCTGTTTGCCGACTCCCCAAAGCTTTTCGCAGGCTACCACGTCTTTCATCGCCTCTGACTGCCAAGGCATCCACCGTATGCGCTTCTTCACTTGACCATATAACCCCAAGCAATCTGGTTACTGTCTCAATCGTGAAGACGACATTCGCCGAAAATTTGCGTCTTGAGAACTACAAATTTTGCCTTGATTAACAACGTGCAGTGAAACACGCTGTTAGTCACTTCTATCACATATCCAAATTTTTAAAGAACGATTTTCTTACCGGTCAAAAGACCAGAAATCAGCACTCAACAGGCCAAACCTGAAGCGCTCATTTCTGAACTCTTTCCTTCACACCGCAACGCGCAGAGAGTGGTGGAGCCAAGCGGGATCGAACCGCTGACCTCCTGCGTGCAAAGCAGGCGCTCTCCCAGCTGAGCTATGGCCCCGTAATCTTCTGCACCAAGCAATTGGTAGGTCTGGGCAGATTTGAACTGCCGACCTCACCCTTATCAGGGGTGCGCTCTAACCAACTGAGCTACAGACCTATAACAGGGTCGCGTTACAGCATCGTCTTCGACTATGAATCAAGCAATTCGTGTGGATACTTATGAAGAAGCTGATGTCTTCGATTAAGGAGGTGATCCAGCCGCAGGTTCCCCTACGGCTACCTTGTTACGACTTCACCCCAGTCATGAATCACTCCGTGGTAACCGTCCCCCCGAAGGTTAGACTAGCTACTTCTGGAGCAACCCACTCCCATGGTGTGACGGGCGGTGTGTACAAGGCCCGGGAACGTATTCACCGTGACATTCTGATTCACGATTACTAGCGATTCCGACTTCACGCAGTCGAGTTGCAGACTGCGATCCGGACTACGATCGGTTTTATGGGATTAGCTCCACCTCGCGGCTTGGCAACCCTTTGTACCGACCATTGTAGCACGTGTGTAGCCCTGGCCGTAAGGGCCATGATGACTTGACGTCATCCCCACCTTCCTCCGGTTTGTCACCGGCAGTCTCCTTAGAGTGCCCACCCGAGGTGCTGGTAACTAAGGACAAGGGTTGCGCTCGTTACGGGACTTAACCCAACATCTCACGACACGAGCTGACGACAGCCATGCAGCACCTGTGTCTGAGTTCCCGAAGGCACCAATCCATCTCTGGAAAGTTCTCAGCATGTCAAGGCCAGGTAAGGTTCTTCGCGTTGCTTCGAATTAAACCACATGCTCCACCGCTTGTGCGGGCCCCCGTCAATTCATTTGAGTTTTAACCTTGCGGCCGTACTCCCCAGGCGGTCAACTTAATGCGTTAGCTGCGCCACTAAAATCTCAAGGATTCCAACGGCTAGTTGACATCGTTTACGGCGTGGACTACCAGGGTATCTAATCCTGTTTGCTCCCCACGCTTTCGCACCTCAGTGTCAGTATCAGTCCAGGTGGTCGCCTTCGCCACTGGTGTTCCTTCCTATATCTACGCATTTCACCGCTACACAGGAAATTCCACCACCCTCTACCGTACTCTAGCTCGCCAGTTTTGGATGCAGTTCCCAGGTTGAGCCCGGGGCTTTCACATCCAACTTAACGAACCACCTACGCGCGCTTTACGCCCAGTAATTCCGATTAACGCTTGCACCCTTCGTATTACCGCGGCTGCTGGCACGAAGTTAGCCGGTGCTTATTCTGTCGGTAACGTCAAAACAGCAAGGTATTAACTTACTGCCCTTCCTCCCAACTTAAAGTGCTTTACAATCCGAAGACCTTCTTCACACACGCGGCATGGCTGGATCAGGCTTTCGCCCATTGTCCAATATTCCCCACTGCTGCCTCCCGTAGGAGTCTGGACCGTGTCTCAGTTCCAGTGTGACTGATCATCCTCTCAGACCAGTTACGGATCGTCGCCTTGGTGAGCCATTACCTCACCAACTAGCTAATCCGACCTAGGCTCATCTGATAGCGCAAGGCCCGAAGGTCCCCTGCTTTCTCCCGTAGGACGTATGCGGTATTAGCGTTCCTTTCGGAACGTTATCCCCCACTACCAGGCAGATTCCTAGGCATTACTCACCCGTCCGCCGCTAAATCAGGGAGCAAGCTCCCTTCATCCGCTCGACTTGCATGTGTTAGGCCTGCCGCCAGCGTTCAATCTGAGCCATGATCAAACTCTTCAGTTCAATACTGCTTGGGTTTTGAGAAAACCCTAAACTTGGCTCAGCAATCGCAAAACTTTCAAATTAATGAAAGGTAACTCTCGAATTAACGAGTGTTGCTTTGTGATGCTGATAATCAGTTGACTATCAGTCTTACCTCACAAGCACCCACACGAATTGCTTGATTCAGTTGTTAAAGAACAGTTGGTTAAGTCTTTCGCCTCAACCGAGGCCGCGCATTCTACAGCAGCCTCTCTATCTGTCAAGCTGTTTTTCGATTTTGTTTCCGGAGAAACTTCTTTCTACTCAACCACTTGCGCCTTCGATCAGAACTTCTTCTCTCCAGCGGGAGGCGCATTCTACAGCGCTCAAAACCGCTGTCAACACCTCTTTTTTACCGCTTTCGATCCATTCGACCGAACCACCAACAGGATCAAACCAGCACCCTGTCGACCGACGCGCATTCTACACGCCAGATCCAGCTTTGCAAGCCCCTCATTCAACTTAACTTATTGATTAACAAGCAGTTTTTGAAGCGCTTCATCGCTGAAGTGGCGCGCATTTTACATCCAGCAGAATGCGCGTCAAGCTTATTTTGCAGTTTTGTTACTCTGCCTTGAGGGTGATGCGCGCAAAGGCTTTCTTGCCGGCCTGACAGATATGGGTCGCCCCCACCTTGAACAGAAAGGCGCGATCAACCACCTCACCGTCGACGCGCACGCCACCCGAGCCCAGCAGATCACGAGCAACGGCTGCGTTCTTGACCAGGCCCGCCTTATTAAGGACAGATGAAATCGGCATATCTTCAGCAGAGTTCAGCTCCACCTCTGGCAGATCCTCGGGTAGCTCGCCGTCCTTCATGCGATTGCCGGCAGAACGGTGCGCATTGGCAGCCGCCTCTTCACCATGAAAACGCGCAACAAGCTCTTCAGCCAGCTTGATCTTGATGTCACGTGGATTGGCGCCCTGCTCGACATCACGCTTGAATTGCTCGATCTCATCCATTGAGCGGAAGCTGAGCAACTCGAAGTAGCGCCACATCAGAGCATCAGGCATGGACACCAGCTTGCTGTACATCACGCCCGGCGCCTCCTGGATGCCCACGTAGTTACCCAGCGACTTGGACATCTTCTTCACGCCATCGAGACCCTCCAGCAACGGCATGGTGACGATGCACTGCGACTCCTGCCCATAGGCGCGCTGCAGCTCGCGCCCCATCAGCAGATTGAATTTCTGATCGGTACCACCCAGCTCGACATCAGCCTTGAGCGCCACAGAGTCATAGCCCTGCACCAACGGGTAGAGGAACTCATGAATCGCGATCGGCTGATTACTGGTGTAGCGCTTGTCGAAGTCGTCACGCTCGAGCATCCGCGCCACGGTGTACTGCGACGTCAGACGAATGAAATCGGCAGGCCCCATCTGATCCATCCAGGTGGAGTTGAATGCCACCTCGGTCCTGGCCGGATCGAGAATCTTGAAGACCTGCTGTTTATAGGTCTCGGCATTATCCAGAACCTGCTCACGGGTCAGCGGCGGGCGCGTAGCGCTCTTGCCGCTGGGGTCACCGATCATTCCAGTGAAGTCGCCGATCAAGAAGATGACCTGGTGACCGAGCTCCTGAAACTGACGCAGCTTATTAATAAGCACGGTGTGACCCAGGTGCAGATCTGGCGCGGTAGGGTCGAAACCTGCCTTAATCCGCAGCGGCTGACCACGCTTGAGCTTTTCAACCAGCTCAGCCTCAACCAGAACCTCTTCTGCACCGCGCTTGATCAGCGCCAGCTGCTCTTCAACCGACTTCATAAAAGGACTCACAATGACCAAAATCCAAAGGGAACTAACCTTACAATAACGCCGACAAATCACAAGTTTTGCTCAGCGCGAGGAGGAGCCGACGTCGATCATCACCTGCAGGGTTGCCTTCAGGTGATTTTGGTTATATTTTATACAGTTAACGCATATTCATCATGCTCTTCTTTTGATCTTCATTTTTTACTTCAAAGCAGCCCTATGACCTCAACATCTAAAGCGCCGCCACTCTATCCAAAGTCCCACATTCTGGCAGCGAGCGGCGTTGCCGCGCTGCTAAGCCTTACCCTGTTGGTATTCCCATCACGCGAAGTCGAAGCGCAAAAAACCTTTCTCGATCTGGATCTCGGTAACGATACCGAGCAGGTGCTGCAGGAAAAGGACGACCTCCGAGCGGGACTGCCAGTGCCTGGCGCCGCTTCGCCCTTCGCCAAGATCGAACAAAGCACGAACACCACCGAGAACAGCGCACAAGACGCTGACGAAAATCTCCCAGATACAGCCGATACCACTACTCCTTCCGCTCCCAACCACCACAACATCACGGTCAGTAACGGCGATACACTTTCTACCGTGTTCGCCAAGGTCGGCCTCAATGCCAACGATCTGCACGAAGCCCTCAATAGCAGCAAGGACGCCAAGCAGTTCAGCCGCCTCAAAGTAGGCCAGGTGCTGGAATTCGAACTCAACGAAGAAGGCAAGCTGAAGCACCTGCAGAGCAAGCTAAGCGATCTGGAAACCATTCGCCTCAGCCGTACCGACAAGGGGTTCGACTTCCAGAGCGAACAGATCAAGCCGGAAGTGGTGACCGCCTACAGTCGTGGAGTGATCAACAGCTCGCTGTTTCTGTCCGCCAAACGCGCAGGTCTGTCGCACAGCCTGACCATGGATCTGGCCAATATCTTTGGTTACGACATCGACTTCGCCATGGATATTCGAGAAGGCGATGAATTTGAGGTGATTTACGAAAAGAAAGTGGTGAACGGCAAGCGTGTCGGCACCGGCAACATTCTCTCGGCGCGCTTCACCAACCGCGGCAAGACCTACACAGCGGTGCGCTACACCAACAAGCAAGGCACCACCAGCTACTACAACGCCAATGGCGAAAGCATGCGCAAGGCGTTCATCCGCACACCGGTGGACTTCGCGCGCATCAGCTCGCGTTTCTCCACTGGCCGCAAGCATCCGATCCTGAACAAGATCCGTGCGCACAAGGGTGTCGATTATGCTGCGCCACGAGGCACACCGATCAAGGCAGCCGGTGACGGCCGCGTGACCTTGGCCGGCCGCAACGGCGGTTACGGCAACACCGTGATCATTCAGCATGGCCAGCGCTATCGTACGCTGTACGCGCACATGCAAGGCTTCGCCAAGGGCATTCGCAACGGTGCGAACGTCAAGCAAGGCCAGATCATCGGGTATATCGGCACCACCGGTCTGTCCACCGGACCTCACCTGCACTATGAGTTCCAGGTCAACGGTGTACACGTCGACCCACTCAGCCAGAAGCTGCCGATGGCCGATCCCATTGCAGCGAGCGAGAGGCAACGCTTCATGCAGCTGAGCAAACCGCTGATGGCACGCATGGACCAGGAAAAGGCCACCATGCTGGCCGCCAACCAGCAGTAAGCCGTGCCCCTCTATATTGGCGTGATGTCCGGCACCAGTCTGGACGGACTGGACATCGCGCTGATCGATCAGGATCAGCGCTCCCACCTCCTCGCCACGCTCTACCGCCCGATGCCGGAACGACTGCGCAGTGACCTCTTGTCGCTATGCAGCCCAGGTAATGATGAATTGGCACGCGCTGCCGTTGCCGAACAGCATTGGGTCGAGTTGGCCGCAGAGGCGATTAACGAACTCCTGCAGCAACAGGGGCTGACCGCCCAACAGATTCGCGCCATCGGCAGCCACGGCCAGACCGTGCGCCACGAGCCCGCGCGCGGTTTCACCATTCAAATCGGCAATCCGGCGCTACTGGCCGAGCTCACCGGTATCAGCGTGGTCGCGGATTTCCGTCGTCGCGATGTGGCTGCAGGCGGCCAGGGTGCCCCTCTGGTCCCGTCGTTCCATCAAGACCTGTTCGGCCATGACCAACGGCACGTGGCCGTGCTCAATGTCGGCGGCTTCAGCAACCTCAGCCTGCTGTCACCGGGCCAGGAGGTTCTGGGGTTCGACAGCGGCCCCGGCAACGTTTTGCTCGATGCCTGGATTCAACATTGCCGAGGCCTTGCCTATGACCGTGACGGCGCCTGGGCGGCCAGCGGTAGCGTTCACAGCCAGCTGCTGAGGCGCCTGCTGAGCGATCCCTTCTTTGCCACCCAGGGCCCGAAGAGCACGGGTCGGGAGCTGTTCAATCTCGATTGGCTGCTTGGCCATCTGCAAACCTTGCAGCCTCTGGCCAGTGAGGACGTTCAGGCGACTCTCGTCGAGCTCACCGCGCGCAGCATCGTCAGCGCCTTGCGTAACGCACAGGCGCACACGGATGCGCTGCTGGTATGCGGTGGCGGCGCCCACAATGCCTGCCTGATGAAGCGCCTGAGCGAGATGCTGCCGAACACCGAAGTCAGCAGCACCGCTGCCGAAGGCATAGACCCGGACTGGGTCGAAGCCATGGCCTTCGCCTGGCTCGCCCATTGCGCACTGGAAGGCATTGCCGGTAATCGCCCCAGCGTGACAGGGGCAAAAGGTCTGCGTGTTCTCGGCGCCATCTACCCCGCCTGAAAACGAAAACGCCGCGCATCGAGCGCGGCGTTGTCATGAAATGACGGCTTCAGATCGAGAAGGACGAGCCGCAGCCACAGGTTGTAGTGGCGTTGGGGTTCTTGATCACGAAGCGCGATCCTTCCAATCCTTCCTGATAATCGACCTCGGAGCCCACCAGATATTGGAAGCTCATGGCATCGACCACCAGGCTTACGCCCTCACGCTCGACGATGGTGTCGTCCTCGGCCACATCCTCATCGAAGGTGAAGCCATACTGAAAGCCCGAGCAACCGCCGCCCGTGACGAACACGCGCAGCTTCAGGCGCGGATTGCCCTCTTCATCGACCAGGTTCTTCACCTTGCTGGCCGCGCCTTGGGTAAAGTGCAAGGGGGCGGCTGGGGTGAAGGTTTCGACGCTCATGCTATAACTCCCGGCGCCATGCGCCACACTGCGTTAGCAGACTGTTAAAACTACCAGCATACTGGGCCAGCACGAAAGATGGCCTGATAGACATGCATTATCCGCTTGCCCTACAAAATTGGTCAACTATTGCTCGTTCTCCAGGGCAGGGGGAAGTTCAAGCGGACGTTCGCCCTCCTTGAGCTGGCACAGGCGCCCTTCGATCTGCGCACCCATGGCCATTTCCATCAGAGCGTAATGCAGGTTGCCACGCACTCTGGAGCGTGAACCCAGCTCGAGATGGCCACTGGCGAAGACGTCACCATTGACCTCGCCGTCAATGATGATATGGGGTGCGTGTATCTCACCTTCAACCAACCCTCCTACGCTGACACGCACCAACCCGTCGCTGGCCAGCAAATTACCGCTGACTCGACCGTCGACCTGCACCGCGCCCTGAAAACGCATGTCGCCGATCAGTTCGGCGCCAGCGGCAATCAGACTGGTCTTGCCGCTGAAACGCTGCAAGTCGGGCTTGGTCTTGCCTTTACTCCACATGAGGGACTGGTGCTCCTGATTGTATCCATTCGAATGTACGGGTCAGCGCCTTGTCACCCTTGACCTGCGCCTGAACCTTGACCTGGCGCGGCTCGAAACCTTCGGGCAGACGCAGCTCGCCGAAACGCCCCGCATCAGGGAATGACTGGAAATGCTTGAACGAGAAGGCAATGCTCTCCTCGCTCACCTCGTCAGATAGCGCAGCCAGCTCCAGCGCGGCCACTTTGCCGTGATGCTGCCCTTCGACAGTAATGCGTAAATGACCCTGCAGTGCTTGGTCACCACTTCCGACGCGACTCATGAGTAGCTTGTAGCGAAAAAGCTGCGGCTCATCTGTGGCTTGCAACTCAAACGCTCGAATCCGGATACCTTCGCGACGACTGGCGGGAGCCAGTACGCCTTTGTAGAAAGCCAGATCCTGCTGCTGCTTGAAAATTTGCTCCTCGAGCAACTTGATGGTGCGCCGATTCTGCTCCATGGCCTGTTGCGTGACCTTGTCACTGCTACCCACCACGGCAAGGCGCTGATGCAGCAACTCCAGTTCCTGCTCCTGCTCGGCAAGCCGGGTCAGTAATGCCTGCGCGTCCTCGGGCGCGTATAGGTGCTGCGGCTGCGACCAGTGCCATCCCAGGGCAAAGGCCGCCGGAATGCACAGCGCCAGCAGCAACAGCCGCCAG
This sequence comes from Pseudomonas sp. GD03919, assembly GCF_029814935.1. NCBI lineage: Bacteria > Pseudomonadati > Pseudomonadota > Gammaproteobacteria > Pseudomonadales > Pseudomonadaceae > Pseudomonas > Pseudomonas sp. GD03919. The sequence continues at coordinate 708,928 of NZ_CP104582.1, read as the reverse complement.
CGATGCCTGCGTTCACGCCGCGGATCGCTGAGGCGAACCTCCCAGCCCGGTGTCACGGCAGCAAGGCCGCGTGCGACAAACCAAGGCGCTCGTCGAGGCCGAAGAGGATATTCATGTTCTGCACCGCCTGACCGGAGGCGCCCTTGACCAGGTTGTCGATCACCGACAGCACCACCACCAGATCACCGCCCTGCGGACGGTGCACGGCTATGCGGCAAACATTGCCACCGCGCACACTGCGGGTTTCCGGGTGGCTGCCAGCGGGCATTACATCGACGAAGGGCTCACCCGCATAACGCTGCTCGAACACTGCCTGCAGATCGACCGAGGTATCGGCCACGCGCGCATAGAGGGTCGCGTGGATACCACGAATCATAGGCGTCAGGTGCGGGACGAAGGTCAGGCCGACATCACGACCGGCGGCCTGGCGCAGCCCCTGGCGAATCTCCGGCAGGTGGCGATGGCCCTTGACCGAGTAGGCCTTCATGCTTTCACCTGCCTCGCAGAACAGCGAGCCGACGCTGGCGCCACGGCCCGCGCCGCTGACACCGCTCTTGCAATCGGCGATCAGGCTGCCGGCATCCGCCAGCCCGGCTTCGAGCAGCGGAATCAGACCGAGTTGAGTCGCGGTCGGGTAGCAGCCGGGGACGGCGATCAGGCGCGCCGTCTTGATCGCCTCGCGATTGACCTCGGGCAGACCGTACACCGCCTCGCTCAGCAGCTCCGGCGCGCCGTGCGGCTGACCGTACCACTTGGCCCACTGCTCGGCGTCCTGCAGACGAAAATCGGCGGACAGATCGATCACCCGCGTACCGGCAGCGAGCAACTCACCAGCCAGGGCATGGGCCACACCATGCGGGGTGGCGAAGAACACCACATCACAAGCGCCCAGCGTGGCAACGTCCGGCACGCTGAAGGCGAGGTCAGGGTAGTGGCCGCGCAGATTGGGATACATCTCGTCGACACGCAGGCCGGCCTCGGAGCGGGAAGTGATCACGGTCACCTCTGCCTGCGGGTGTTGCGCCAGCAGACGCAGCAGTTCGACACCGGTGTAGCCCGTGCCGCCGACGATACCGACCTTGATCATCACTTGCCCCTTTGCAAAAGCCATTGGAAAGCTGCCGATGATAAAGCTGCATCGGCCAAGCTCCAACCTCAGAGGTGACGCAGACCGTCGCCTAGCTCTACTATCGAGAGCGTTTTTTCAGTGTGAGACGTGAAAATGCTCTATCTCTGGCTCAAGGCCCTGCACATCATCGCCATGGTCTGCTGGTTCGCCGGCCTGTTCTACCTGCCGCGCCTGTTCGTCTATCACGCCATGAGCAACGACACCACCAGCCACGAGCGCTTCTGCATCATGGAGCGCAAGCTGTATCGCGGCATCATGATCCCGTCGATGATCGCCACGCTGGGTCTGGGTATCTGGTTGCTCAGCCTCAATTCGGCGTACTACTTCACGCAAGGCTGGATGCACGCCAAGCTCACCCTGGTGGTGGCCCTGGTGATCTATCACCACCTCTGCGGAGCACAGCTCAAACGCTTTGCCCGCGGCGAGAACAGCCGCAGCCATGTGTTCTATCGTTGGTTCAATGAAGCACCGGTGCTGGCACTGCTGGGGATCGTAATCCTGGTCGTCGTCCGCCCCTTCTAGCAGGCCGTTGAAAAACTACCTGCGTTGCCATTGCTGCGTTAAAAACAGGCTCAAAATGCTCATTTACAACTCGTAAACTCCGCTTTTTCGCCTGTTTTTGCCTTGCAATGTCTGCCTCGCCTACATTTTTCCACAACCTGCTGAGGAATTCGCCATGTCTCTGCCTGCCCTGCTCGATCAACGCCTGCGCCTGCCTCTGGTAGCTGCGCCGATGTTTCTGGTGTCCAACCCGGCGCTGGTCAGTGCGTGCTGCAATAGCGGCATCGTCGGCAGCTTTCCGGCACTTAACCAGCGCGAGAGCGCCGGTTTCGCTGCCTGGCTCGACGAAATCGAAGCCAGCCTCTCGGCTGACGCCGCGCCCTTCGCCGTCAACCTGATCGTGCATAACAGCAACCCACGGCTGCAGGCGGACCTGGCCATCTGCGTCGAACGCCGCGTGCCTATCGTCATCACCAGCCTGGGCGCAGTGAAGGAAGTGGTCGATGCCGTGCACAGCTACGGTGGCCTGGTATTCCATGACGTAACCACCCGTCGCCATGCCGAGAAGGCCGCCGAAGCGGGCGTCGACGGACTGATTGCCGTAGCCGCTGGCGCGGGCGGCCACGCCGGTACCTGGAGCCCCTTCGCTCTGCTGGCCGAGATTCGTCAGTTCTTCGACAAGACCCTACTGCTGTCCGGTTGCCTCAATCACGGCCACGAAATCCTCGCGGTGCAGCTGCTCGGCGCCGACCTGGCCTATATGGGTACACGCTTTATCGCCACGACCGAGAACAATGCGTCAGCCGATTACAAGGCGATGATTCTCGAAGCGCGGGCTGCCGACATCATCCATACGCCAGCCGTGTCCGGCGTGCCAGCCAGCTTTATGCGCCAGAGCCTGGAACAGGCCGGCTACGACCTGAAACAGCTGCAGAACAAGGCCGATATCAATTACGGCGAAAAGCTCAAGCCGATGGACAAAGAAGCCAAGGCCTGGAAAACCGTGTGGTCGGCCGGTCAGGGCGTCGGCGGCATCGACGATCTGCCCTCGGTGCAGGAACTGGTCGCGCGGCTCGATAGCGAATACCGCGCCGCCCTGACACGTAGCCAGCAACTGGGCCAACGCTGGCCGCGATGAAACGTCGTCACCTGCTCGGGTTGGGTGCGCTCGGCCTGCTTGGCGGCTGGGCTCTGCGGCCAACTGATCGAGGCCGCGAGCATGATGCCTATTTCGCCGCGCTCAACCGGCACCTGCAGCGTGATGGCGATGGCCTGCCCACGCTGCTGCTCGATCTGGACAGGCTCGACGCCAACGCCGATCTTCTGGCTGCCCGACTGGGTGGCCGTCTTCAGTTGCGCCTGGTGGCCAAGTCGCTGGCCAGTATCGGCCTGCTGGAGTACCTGGCCAAGCGCCTGCAGACTCAGCGTTTCATGGTCTTTCATCAGCCACAGCTCAATCGTCTGGCCAGAAGCTTTGCCCAGGCTGATCTGCTGCTCGGCAAGCCCATGCCAGTTGCTGCTGCACTGAATTTCTATCGCCAGCTACCGCACCATCTGGATTTCGACCCCGACCGTCAGGTGACCTGGCTGATCGACAGCCAGCAGCGCCTGATGGAGTATGCCGAGCTGGCCAAGGCACTGGGGCGACCGCTGCGCATCGCCCTGGAAATCGACATCGGCTTGAAGCGCGGCGGTTTCGGCACGCCACAGGCACTGGTTGAGGCCATGCAGCAGTTGCGCCACCTACCGGCACTGCCGCTGCAAGGGCTGATGGGGTATGACGCGCATGTCGCCCACAACCCGCCCTGGCAGGGCCAGTCACAGGCATTGCGCGATGCGGATGCGCGCTATCGCCAATTCATCAGCAGCGCACAGACATTCACCGAGCGATGGCAGGCCGAGCCACTGCTCAATGGTGGCGGCAGCCTGACTTACCGGCTGCACGCCCAGCAGCAGACGTCCCTGAACGAGGTTGCCGTCGGCTCCGCCCTGCTCAAACCTGCAGCGTTCGATACAGCGCTACTGGACGAGCATCAGCCCGCGCTGTGGATTGCCAGCCCCGTGCTCAAGGCACTCGATGGCGCCCTGCCCTATGCGCAGTCGCTGCAACCACTGCTCGAAGCCTGGAACCCCAACCGCCAGCACGCCTACTACCTGTACGGCGGTCGCTGGCCGGCGCAACCGGTTTCACCCGCCGGGCTCGACTACGACAAGCTGTACGGTCGCAGCGCCAATCAGGAGCGCCTGATCGGCAGCGCGAGCACACAGCTGACTGACCGGGACTGGGTATTTCTGCGCCCGGCGATCAGCGAAGGTCTGCTCGATGATTTCAGCGAATTACGCCTACTACGCCGCGGCCAACTGGTCGGCCGTTGGGGCTCAATTGGCAACGCCTGAAATTCCCGACTGCGGCACGTCAGGCTGCTTGTATATTGGCCGTGCGGCACTCTAGGCTTATGCCTCGCCTGCCAACAGGACGCGCCATTCCCCCTCTTCTCGCCGACAAGGAAGCCCGCATGAACCAACCGCGCTACAAGATAGTGTTCGACGGCCGGCTGATGCCCGAAGCCTCACTGGAAACGGTCAAGGAAAACCTGACTCGCCTGTTCAAAAGCGACCGGGCACGCATTGACAGCCTGTTCAGCGGAGCCTCGGTCGCGCTCAAACGCGATCTGGGCGAGAGCGAGGCGGAGCAGTACCTGAACGCCCTGCAGAAGGCCGGCGCCCATGTACGCAAGGAGCTGGATCAGGCGGCCAGCCTTAGCCTGGCGCCGACCGAGGCGGAAATCGTCGAGGCTGATCAGGCCGCTACGCCAAACATGAGCTGTCCGAAGTGCGGCCATGAACAAGCCAAGGCGGCTGAATGTTCCGCCTGCGGCATCATCATCGAGAAATACCTCACACGTCAGGCGCAATTGGCCGAGGCTGCTCCAGCGCCAGTTGTCGCAACAGTAGCGGCTGGCGCATCGCCGTACGCACCGCCACAGGCCAATGTCGCCGAGCAGCTGCCGCAGTACTCGGAGCTCAAGGTATTCAGTGTCAACGGTCGGATCGGCCGGGTACGTTACCTGGGCTGGACCATGGCCATGCTGCTGTGCATGTTGCCGCTGGTGCTGCTGTTCGCCGGTGTCTCGGTCATGTCCAGTGCATTGGGCACACTGGTCATGGCTGTCGGGGTGATCGCCATGATCGTCATCGGTGTATTCATCGGCGTCCAGCGCCTGCACGACATGGGCTGGTCCGGCTGGCTGTGGCTGCTCAATTTTGTCCCCGTCATCGGTAGCGTATTCGCCCTGCTGATGCTGATCATTCCCGGTACCCAGGGCGTGAACCGTTACGGCCCGCCACCACCGCCGAACAGCACCGGCGTCAAGGTCCTGGCCTGGTTGTTCCTGCTGGTGCCGATTACCGGCATCGTCGCTGCCATCGCCCTGCCCCAGTATCAGAGCTATGTCGAGCGGGCCGCCGAGTATCAGGAGCAATAATCTCCGACCATGCGCAGTTATGCATTAATCACTGGCGCCTCCAGTGGCATCGGTCTGGCGCTGGCCGAAGCCCTGGCGCGCCGGGGGCGCAACCTGATTCTGGTGGCCCGCCGGCGTGACGCCCTGGAGAGTATCGCCTGTGAACTGGCTCAGCGCTTCGGCGTCGAGGTGCTGTTTCGCCTCTGTGACCTGAGCGAACCACTGCAGCTGTCCGGCCTGTTACTGGAGCTGGAGGAAGGCCGGTGGCCTATCGATCTGCTGGTGAACAACGCCGGCCTGGGCTGCGCCGGCGCTTTCGTGGAGCAGGACTGGACTCGCGAACGGGAGCAGCTGGAAGTCAACGTGCTGGCGCTGACCCGACTATGTCACGCACTCGGTTTGCGCATGGCCGAACACGGCGGCGGGCAGATCCTCAACGTCGCCTCGGTCGCAGCCTTTCAACCGGGCCCCTGGATGAGCAGTTACTGCGCCAGCAAAGCCTATGTCCTGCATTTTTCCGAAGGCCTTCGCGAAGAGTTGAAAGGCCGTGGCGTGCGCGTTTCGGTGCTCTGCCCCGGCCCGACGCATAGCGCTTTTTTCCGCAGCGCGCGGATGGACGTCACACGCCTCAGTGCCGGCAAACTGATGATGAGCGCCGAAGAAGTCGCATTGATCACCGTTCGTGCCTTGGAAAAGAACCGCGCCCTTATCATCCCAGGCTGGCGCAATCGCCTGCTGACCCTGAGCCCACGCCTGGCGCCGCGCTGGCTGGTGCGCAAACTCAGTGCTCGCCTGATCCGTCCATTCACCGGCGCCTGATCAACCCGCGTTGACCGTCCGCCCAGCCGCCCAGGCGCGCAGCGCAGCCAAGCGCTCGGCCATCACCACCGACAGCGGCGCGGTAGTCTGTAGCGCGCGCAGCAGCAACGCCTGATCGACCACCTGTTGCTGTGCCTGGCCGGCGTACAACGCGCTGACCACCGCCTGCTCGATCTCGGCCCCGGAATAACCTTCGCTGGCGGCCGCCAGCTGTGCCAGATCGAAGCCCGAAGGTTCCAGCTCACGGCGCTGCAGGTGAATGCGGAAGATATCGGCACGCACTTCGGCACTCGGCAGGTCGACGAAAAACAGCTCATCGAAACGTCCTTTGCGCACCAGTTCTGGCGGCAGACGATCAATGGCGTTAGCCGTGGCGACGACGAACACCGGTGCCTTGCGCTCGGCCATCCAAGTCAACAGGGTGCCGAGCACGCGCTGGCTCACGCCACCGTCATGCTCGCCACTGGCCAGGCCCTTCTCCACTTCGTCCATCCACAGCACGCAGGGCGCCATCTGTTCAGCCAGGCGCAGCGCTTCGCGCAGATTGCGCTCGGTCTCACCGAAGAACTTGTTGTACAAGCAGGCAAAATCCAGGCGCAGCAGCGGCAAGCCCCAAAGCCCGGCTACTGCCTTGGCGGCCAGACTCTTGCCACCGCCCTGTACCCCCACCAGCATCACGCCTTTCGGCGCATCGGCCAATGTGCCGTCGAGAAAACCGGCCTGCCGCTCGGCCAGCCAGCGCTTGAGATTGACCAAGCCGCCCACTTCGGCGAAACGTGCGGTGTCATATTCGAAGCTGAGCACGCCTTCCAGATCCAGCAACTGGAATTTGGTCTTGTTCAGCTCCGGAATGTCCTCCTGAGTAATCGCACCGTCATCGCAGATCACGTTGCGCGCCAGCGCACGCGCTTCGGCATGGCTGAGGCCACGCAAGTTCTTTACCACCTGCTGCAGGGTACGGTTGTCGGTACGCACGCGCGCGCCCCTGTTGCGCTCGCTCCAGCGCGTCGCCTCGTCACGCACGATGCTCAGCAGTTCGTCTTCCGACGGCAGCGCCAGGCTGAAGCGAGCGGCGAAGCGCTGCACTTCGGCCGGCAGTTTGAGCGCATGCGACACCAGCACCAGCGTCGGCGTATGCGCCGCCTCGCTCATGGCAACTTCCTTGAGCAGACGCACCAGCCGAGGATTGTCCTCGAGAAACGGATGCAGGTCGCACATCACGTACAGGTTCGGCTGCGGATCGGCCTTGATCATGCGCAGCGCCGCTTCCGGCTCCACGGTCGGCGACTCATCGACCGGCGCGCCACCGAAGCCCAGGCGCTGCAAGCCCTCGGTCACCGACCAGGTGTGCAGGCCGAGGCCACGCCTGACCGCCAGGCCAGTCAGGGTTTCCAGCACGCGCAACTCGTCCCAGGACTCAATCACCACCAGCTTGACCTTGGAATCCAGCACCAGTCCAAGATCATGAATATCGTTCTTCAACACCCGCTCCTTGTGAAATTTGGCCCACCCGGCTGGCGGCGCTACCATCTGCGCTTTGGCATGACCGGAGCACACAGTATGGATCGCCTGAACACGCAGATCGTCGCCGTAGGCCTCACAACGTGCAAGTGCTGAACACGCGTCGCGTCACCGTATTCATAGTCATCGCAGCCGGCCTGCTGGTGAGTCTGCCGGCCGTTGCTATCGAAACCATCCGCGACACGTTGCCAAGCGGCGTTCAGGGGCCGGAATTGGTGGTCATGCCCGCTGGCGAGTTTCTTATGGGCGATACCAGCGGTCGCGGCAACGATAACGAGCGCCCGCCGCGTCTCATCGTCTTCGATCAGCCCTTCGCCATCGGTCGCTACGAAGTCACCTTTGCCGACTGGCAACAGTATGCCGCCGCCAACCAGCTGCCGATGCCTGACAACGAAGGCTGGGGACTTTCAGCGCAACGCCCGGTCATCCATGTATCCTGGCGTGACGCTCATGCCTATACGCAGTGGCTGTCGCGCTTGACAGGTGCGCGCTACCGCCTGCCGACCGAAGCCGAATGGGAGTATGCCGCACGCGGCGGCAGCCAGAACTACTACTGGTGGGGTGACGCGCTCGACAGCGACGAACAGGCACCGCGCGCTCATTGCCGCGGTTGCGCCAGCTCACGCCTGCTGCGCAACAAGACAGCCGCTGTTGGCCAGTTTCCGGCCAATGGCTTCGGCCTGCATGACACCGCGGGCAACGTCTGGGAGTGGACGGGCTCGAACTTCACCCAGCGCTTCGACGGCAGCGAAACGCAGAGTGCCGGCCTGCTCGACAATAGCCCGCGCGTGGTGCGCGGCGGCGCCTGGAACAGCGGCCCGATCTATCTGCGCAGCAGCATGCGCGACCTCAAGCAACCGCATCACCGCGACTATGCGCTGGGGTTTCGTGTGCTGCGCGAGCTGCCATGAACGCGGACGATCTGGCGACTTTGCAGTAGACTAACCGGGTTGTTTCCCCTGGAGGTGCCTCATGGCCAGCGAACGCCAGTATTCCCCCGTCGACCGCCTGCTGCTGCAAGCCGATGCCGCGCTGCGCACGCTGCTGCCATTCAGCGGCGCGTCGAGTCGCCCCTCGCCTGCCATCGTGCAGAACGAGACCGAGCTGAGCAGTGAGGAGTCGCGCCACGTCGCCGGCCTGATGCGCATCAATCACACCGGCGAAGTCTGCGCCCAGGCGCTCTATCAGGGCCAGGCGCTGACCGCCAAGCTGCCGGAAGTGCGTAGCGCCATGGAGCATGCGGCCGATGAGGAAATCGACCACCTGGCCTGGTGCGAACAGCGCATTCGTGAGCTGGGCAGCCAGCCCAGCGTGCTCAACCCGCTGTTCTACGGCCTGTCCTTCGGTGTTGGCGCCGTTGCCGGACTGGTTAGCGATCGCGTCAGTCTGGGATTCGTCGCTGCCACCGAAGACCAGGTATGCAAGCACCTGGATGAACACCTGGAGCAACTGCCCGAGCATGACGCCAAATCACGCGCCATTCTCGAGCAGATGCGCGTCGACGAGCAGCAACATGCCAACAGTGCCCTGGCAGCTGGCGGCGTACGCTTCCCGGCACCGGTGAAGTTCGGCATGACCTTACTGTCGAAGGTCATGACCAAGAGCACCTACCGCATCTGAAACGAACGAGGGCGCCATTGGCGCCCTCGTCATTTTCGGCGAACCTCACCCCAGTTCGACAATTTCATAGTCGTGGCTGATATCGACACCGGCACGGCCCAACATGATCGAGGCCGAGCAGTATTTTTCCGCCGACAACTCCACCGCCCGCTTCACCTGAGCCTCTTTCAACCCTCGGCCCTTGACCACGAAGTGCAGGTGGATCTTGGTAAACACCTTGGGCTCCTCGTCTGCACGCTCGGCATCCAGGAACACTTCACAGCTTTCAACCGGCTGGCGGCCCTTACGCAGAATGCTGACCACATCGAAGTTGCTGCAGCCTCCGAGGCCGATCAGCAACATCTCCATCGGCCGAATACCGAGGTTACGACCACCGGCATCGGGCGGACCGCCCATCACCACGGCATGGCCACTACCGGACTCGCCGAGGAACAGAGCTTCACCGGCCCATTGCACACGCGCTTTCATCGATATTGGCTCCCAGAGTGGAAAAGTTCGGCAGATTAACACAGGCAGGCTGCAACCCGATGTGTACTCAGTGGACTAAAGTTCCCCTGGGTTATGTTACTCAGGTCGCAAAACGCCCCCTGACTATCACCCACCTGTTAAGCTGGCGCCGGATTGCTGGCACACTGGTACGGATAACCAATAAGAAATTGCCTGCGGGACAAAGGCCTACCATTTATTTTTCCGGGACTCGGGCATGGTTGCTATTACCCTTACACCTAAAATCAAGAATCTCGACAAGCTTCTCGCGCACTGTCATCGCCGTCGCTACACCGCCAAGAGCACGATCATCTACGCAGGTGATCGCTGCGAAACCCTGTTCTTCATCGTCAAAGGCTCGGTCACCATCCTCATCGAGGATGACGATGGCCGTGAAATGATCATCGCCTATCTCAACTCTGGCGATTTCTTCGGCGAGATGGGCCTGTTCGAGAAAGACGGCTCGGACAAGGAGCGCAGTGCCTGGGTTCGGGCCAAGACTGAATGCGAAGTAGCGGAAATCAGCTATGCCAAGTTCCGCGAATTGACCCAGCAGGACCCCGAAATTCTCTTCGCCCTCGGCAGCCAGATGGCCGAGCGCCTGCGCAATACCACACGCAAGGTCGGCGATCTGGCATTCCTCGACGTCACTGGCCGCGTCGCGCGTACCCTGCTCGACCTGTGCAAGCAGCCGGACGCCATGACCCATCCGGATGGCATGCAGATCAAGATCACCCGCCAGGAAATTGGACGCATCGTCGGTTGCTCACGGGAAATGGTCGGCCGCGTGCTCAAGTCCCTGGAAGAGCAAGGCCTGGTTCACGTCAAAGGCAAGACCATGGTGGTCTTCGGCACCCGCTGAAACCCGCCCAATAAAAAGCCGGCTTGATCGCCTAATGCCAGTCAGTTAAGCGTCGCCGCTGCGAATACGTAGGAGCGGCGCCCCGCCGCGAACCAGGGCGATGCGCAATTGAAAAGCTTCGCCCCGAGGCGGGGCTCCTACGAAAGGCCGCTTTGGCAATCTTATCTGATCGGCATTAGGCTTGATCGCCGGCTTTTTTATGCACGTTATTCGGGGTCGGTACCGATCACAGCAGGTCGACCGCGCTCGGGAAAGAACAGGCGCTGCAATTCACTGCCCGGACTTTCCGCACGCATAAAGGCTTCCCCGACGAGGTAGGCATAGACCTCGTTGATCTCCATCAGCTCGACATCGGCGCGATTGAGAATACCGCTCTCGGTCACCACCAGGCGGTCACGGGGAATACGCGGCAGCAGGTCGAGGGTAGTCTCCAGGCTGACATCAAAGGTGTGCAGGTTGCGGTTGTTGATGCCCACCAGTGGTGTGTCCAGGGTATTCAGCGCTCGCTCCAGCTCGGCGCCGTCATGTACCTCGACCAGCACGTCGAGGCCGACGTCCTTGGCCACCGCGGCCAGTTCGGCCATGCGTACGTCATCCAGGCAGGAGACGATCAGCAGCACGCAGTCGGCGCCGAGCGCACGAGCCTCGACGATCTGATACGGATCGACCATGAAGTCCTTACGGATCACCGGCAGTGCGCAGGCCGCACGCGCTTGCTGCAGGTACTGGTCGGCGCCTTGGAAGAAATCGATATCGGTCAGCACCGACAGGCAGGTGGCGCCACCGGCCTCGTAGCTGCGGGCGATATCCGCCGGGACGAAGTCGGCGCGCAGCACGCCCTTGCTCGGCGAGGCCTTCTTGATCTCGGCGATCACCGCTGGCTGCTTGCGCGCAGCCTGCTCCAGCAGCGCACGAGCGAAGCCACGCGGTGCGTCGGCACTGCGCACAGCAGCCTCGACCTCGGCCAGGCTGACCTGGGCACGGCGCGCGGCCACTTCCTCGAACTTACGGGCGACGATCTTCTCCAGTACGGTTGGTACGCTCACCCTTCGTTCTCCTGTTTGAATACCGCGGTAAAGGACACCAATTCCTCCAGCTTCTCACGCGCCAGGCCGGTGTGCAGGGCATCGTGCGCCAGCTGCATGCCTTCACGCAGGCTGCTGGCATGGTCAGCCGCATAGAGTGCAGCGCCAGCATTGAGCACAATCATGTCGGCAGCCTTCTGGCCATTGTCGGTCTTGCGCCGGCCGAGGGCATCGTGGATCAGCGCCAGCGACTGTTCGGCGTTGTCGACGGTCAGGCCGATCAGACTCTGACTCTTGATAGCGAAATCCTCAGGCTGGATGCGGTACTCGCTGACCACGCCATTCTTCAGCTCGGCAATGAAGGTCGGCGCGGCCAGACTGATCTCATCCAGACCGTCCTGCGCATGCACCACCAGCACGTGCTCGCTGCCCAGACGCTGCAGCACCTCGGCCATCGGCCGGCACAGTGCCTGGCTGAACACGCCGATGACCTGATGCTTGGCGCCGGCCGGATTGGTCATCGGGCCGAGCATGTTGAAGATGGTGCGCAGGCCCAGCTCGCGGCGCGGGCCGATGGCATGCTTCATCGCGCCGTGATGAGACGGGGCAAACATGAAACCGACCCCAACGCTTTCGACGCAGCGCGCCACCTGCTCGGGCTTGAGCCCCAGGTAGACGCCGGCGGCCTCCAGCAGGTCGGCACTGCCGCTCTTGCCGGAGACCGCGCGGTTGCCATGCTTGGCCACCTTGCCGCCCGCCGCCGCGACGACGAAAGCCGCTGCTGTGGAGACGTTGAAGATGTTCATACCGTCGCCGCCGGTACCGCAGGTGTCGACCAGGCGCTCGGCGTCGATCACCACCGGAGCCGCCAGCTCACGCATGACGCTGGCGGCGCCGACGATCTCGTCGATGGTCTCGCTCTTCATGCGCATGCCCATGAGGAAGGCGCCGATCTGCGCGTCCGTGCACTGGCCGGTCATGATTTCGCGCATGACCGCCTGCATTTCCTCGGTGGTCAGATCGAGCTGGGCGACGATGCGGTTGAGGGCTTCCTTGATGTTCATGCGCGCACGCCTCCGGTCTGCTTGAGGAAGTTGGCGAACAGTTCGTGGCCCTGCTCGGTGAGGATGGACTCGGGGTGGAACTGCACACCCTCGACGTTCAGGGTCTTGTGGCGCAGGCCCATGATCTCGTCCACCGAGCCGTTTTCATGCTGGGTCCAGGCGGTGATTTCCAAGCAATCCGGCAGGGTTTCGCGCTTGACCACCAGGGAATGATAGCGGGTCACGGTGAGCGGGTTATTGAGGCCGGCGAACACGCCCTTGTCCTCATGGAACACCGGGCTGGTCTTGCCGTGCATCACCTGGCGCGCGCGCACCACATCGCCGCCGTAGGCCTGACCAATGCTCTGGTGGCCGAGGCAGACACCGAGGATCGGCAGCTTGCCGGCGAAATGCAGGATGGCCTCGATGGACACGCCCGCTTCGGTCGGCGTGCAAGGGCCGGGAGAGACGACGATGCGCTCGGGCTTGAGCGCTTCGATCTCGGCGACGGTCAGTTCATCGTTGCGAATCACGTGCACGTCGGCGCCCAGTTCACCCAGGTACTGCACGACGTTGTAGGTAAAGGAATCGTAGTTGTCGATCATCAGCAGCATGGTATGCGTTGCCTCTTGATGTACTGCCTTGGTGGCCCCGAAGAGCAGGTTTCACGTCCGAGCACGGCTCGAGGACAGGGGAAACAACGGGGGCAAACGATAACGTACCGGCTGGGCCGGCAAGGGAAAGGTCAGGCGCGCCAGCGCCAACGAGCCAGGGCCTTGAGGACACGCATCAGAAGGGTGCTGCTGAAGGTCACGGGGGGTATCTCACATCACGATTGCCGCACAGTAGCCCAGCTCATGGCCATGCGCAACCGTGAGCGGCGGATCAACGGGCGCGACGCGCATAGGCAGCCAGCACGGTGCGCTCGGACTGCACCAGGTAAGCATCAAGCGCCTGCGCAGCCTCTTGAGCCTGACCGGCTTCGAGGCGCTGGAGAATTGCCGCATTCATGTCGATGTAGGGCGAATGGAGGAACTCGGCATCGTTGAGCAGACCGAAGGCCAGGCGCAGCTCGGCGGACAGATGGGCATAGAAGGTATTGAGGCGCTCACTGTCGGCCAGTTCGACGATGGCGGCGTGAAACGCCATGTTGGCGGTCCCCGCGCCGCTCCAGTCCTGCGCCTCACGACAACGTTCGGCTGCGGCCACGGCCTGTGCCATGCGCTGCACGGCGGGATGCTTGGGGTAGGCCTGAGCCAGTGCCTGACATTCGATGAACCGGCGCACCCGGTATATATCGATGATCGAGGCCATATCCGGTACGGCGACGAACACGCCACGATTGGGCTCGTGCTTGAGCAGACCTTCCTGGGTCAGCACACGGAAGGCCTCACGCAGGGTATTGCGGGAAATATCCAGGCTTTCACTCAGCGCCGCCTCTGACAGGCGCTGACCAGGCACCAGCTCACCCTCGACCAGCTTGCGGCGGATTTCGGCCGTCACTGTTTCGCCAAGAGTGCGCGGGTTGTCGGGCATGTCTTTGCTCATCGTTCCATCCATTGTGCTTGGTGGGGCTGCGGGGCTCGCAGATGCTCCATGAGTCCGCCCCCTGAAGCAAGCGCTGCCGGGTGTCACCAGTTGCACAACAATGGAACACAAGCGGGTAATTAGGTAACAAAACAGTGCACATTGATGAACCATAAAATATTTATTGTTGAACAATATGATCAGAATTAATCAACAACACAGCCCGACTCGAAGGGTATTGGCACAGTGATTGCCTTGTCATGGACAACAGATCCCCCCATCCAGGAGCGCCCCATGCAAGCCCAGACCACCGCTGACTTCGCCCGCTCACGCCGCTCATCATTGATCGCGGCCATTTTCCTGATGGCCACTTCGGCCATTGGCCCCGGCTTCATCACCCAGACCGCCACCTTCACCGCCACCATGGGCGCTGCCTTTGCCTTCGGCATCCTCGCTTCGATCCTCATCGACTTCGTGGTGCAGCTGAACGTCTGGCGTATCGTCACCCTGACCCGCATGCGCGCCTCGGATCTGGCCAACGCGGCAATTCCCGGTAGCGGCTATCTGCTGGCGGTGCTGGTGATCTTCGGCGGGCTGGTGTTCAACGTCGGCAACATCGCTGGTGCCGGCCTGGGCCTGAATGCGCTGATGGGGCTGGATCCGAAATGGGGCGGCGGCCTCAGTGCGCTCGTCGCCATCGGTATCTTCCTGTCCAAGCGCGCAGGCATCGCTGTTGATCGTCTGATCGTGGTGCTGGGCCTGCTGATGATCCTGCTCACCCTGTTCGTCGCCATCGCCTCGAATCCACCACTGGGCGAAGCGTTGCGCCAGACCGTGTGGCCGGACACGATCAACTTCGCCACCATCACCACCATCGTCGGCGGCACCGTGGGCGGCTATATCACCTACGCTGGCGCACACCGCCTGCTGGATCGCGGCCTGGTCGGCGAGGAGCATGTGCAGGAAGTTACCAAGGCAGCGCTGAGCGGTATCGCGGTCACCGGCGTGATGCGCTACATCCTGTTCCTGGCGATTCTCGGCGTCGCTGCCAGCGGCGTGGTCATCGACACCTCAGGCCAGGGCGCCAACCCGGCGGCACAAGCCTTCCAGGCGGCGGCGGGTCAACTCGGCCTGCGCGCTTTCGGCCTGGTGCTCTGGGCTGCGGCCATCACCAGCGTGATCGGCGCGGCCTATACCTCGATATCGTTCATCACCGCCTTCATGCCTGGCATCAGCGAACGGGGGCGTAACCGCGCCACGGTGTTGTTCATTGCCTTGTCGCTGAGCGTTTATCTCATGCTCGGCACTGCGCCAGCCGCTCTGCTGGTATTCGCTGGCGGCTTCAACGGTCTGATTCTGCCGATTGGCCTGAGCATCTTCGTCTACGTCGGCTGGCGTCGATCCGACCTGATGGGCGGCTACCACTATCCACGCTGGTTGCTGATCCTGGGTGCCGTTACCTGCATCCTGACCTGGTACATGGCGGTCAAATCGGTCGGCCCGATTTTCGCCTTCCTCAACGTAGCCTGACTCCAGGAGACCCAACATGCCAACCATCGACCTCAACAGCGACCTGGGCGAGAGCTTCGGCCAGTGGTGCATGGGCGACGATGCCGCAATGCTCGACATCGTCACCAGCGCCAACGTCGCCTGTGGTTTCCACGCCGGCGACCCGGCCGGCATCCTGCGCACCCTCAGGGCCGCAGCGGCCAAGGGCGTGACCATCGGCGCCCATGTCGCCTACCCGGACCTGGTCGGCTTCGGCCGCCGCAACATGGATATCGCCAGCGACGAGCTGACTGCCGACGTGATCTACCAGATCGGCGCCCTGCAGGCCCTGGCCACTGCCGCCGGTACATCGGTGCGCTACGTGAAGCCCCATGGCGCGCTGTACAACACCATCGCCCACGACACGCGCCAGGCTCTGGCGGTGATCGAGGCGATCCGCGCCGTCGATGCACGCCTGGTGCTGGTCGCCCTGGCCGGCTCGCCGCTGATCGAGCTGGCGCGCCAAGAAGGCCTGGCCTGCATCGCCGAAGCCTTTGCCGACCGCGCTTACACGCCAACGGGCGCCTTGGTGTCGCGCCGCGAGCCAGGTGCCGTGCTGCACGACGCCGAGCAGGTGGCCCAACGCATGCTGCGCCTGGTGCAGACCGGTGAGATCGAAGCCATCGACGGCAGCGTCACCCGCATCGAAGCCGACTCCATCTGCGTGCACGGCGACAGCCCCGGCGCCATCCAGATGGCCCGCGAGGTACGCCAGTTGCTGGAGCAGTCCGGCGTATCCCTGCAATCCTTCGCCGGAGCCGCCCGATGAACGCCATCCAACGCGCCCAGCAGGCGGCCATTGCCGCCGCCCGCCAGGCCCGCGCCGAGTACCGCAACGGCCGCGTCGCACCTACGGCCGGTATCGCGCCGGGCATGACCCAGGCCAACCTGATCGCCCTGCCCCGCGACTGGGCCTATGACTTTCTGCTCTACGCCCAGCGCAACCCCAAGGCCTGCCCGGTGCTCGACGTGAGTGACGCCGGCAGCCCGCACACGGTACTGGCCGAAGGCGCCGACCTGCGCACCGACCTGCCGCTGTACCGCATCTGGCGTGATGGCAAGCTGGCCGAGGAAGTCAGCGACGCTACCGCCGCCTGGGCGGAACACGCCGACATGGTGACCTTCCTGATCGGCTGCAGCTTCACCTTCGAGACCGGCCTGCAGGAAGCCGGCATCGAAGTGCGGCACATTGCCGATGGCTGCAACGTGCCGATGTACCGCACCAACCGCGCCTGCCGCCCAGCAGGCCGCCTGCATGGCGAGATGGTGGTGTCGATGCGGCCGATCCCGGCGGATCGCGTCGCCGAGGCGGCCGGTATTTCCGGGCGCTATCCCTCGGTGCACGGCGCTCCAGTGAATATCGGCGAGCCGGATCGCCTCGGCATCAAAGACCTGCACAAGCCGGATTTCGGCGACGCGGTGCGTATCGAGCCCGGCGAGGTGCCGGTGTTCTGGGCCTGTGGCGTGACGCCCCAGGCGGCAGTCATGGCCTCCGGCGTCCCCTTCGCCATCACCCACTCGCCGGGCCATATGTTCATCACCGACGTGCCTGACAGCACGTACCACGTATAGGACAAGCCCGTGCGTTTTCTCCCAGCCAACCTCGATACGTTGCTCGTCGAACTGGCCGATCTCGACGAAACCCTGGCGCTGTTCGACGCGCTGCAAGCCGAGCCTATCGCCGGGGTCGAGGAAATCGTCCCGGCGGCGCGGACGCTGCTGATCCAGTATCGGCCCAGCGCCATCGAGCGCCAGAGGTTGATCGACGATCTCGCCCGCCGCGACCTGAGCCGGCGCAGCGCCCGCGAGAGCCGCCGCGTGGAAATCCCCGTGCACTACAACGGCGAAGACCTCGACGAGGTCGCCGGGCTGCTCGGCATCAGCCGTGAGGAAGTGGTGCGCCGCCACACCGGCGCCGATTACGAAGTGGCCTTCTGCGGCTTCGCGCCTGGCTTCGGCTACCTGACCGGCGGTGCCGACTTCCAGGTGCCGCGCCGGCAGACGCCGCGCACCCGCATCCCCGCCGGCGCCGTGGCCCTGGCCGGCAACTTCAGCGGCATCTACCCCAAGGCCAGCCCCGGTGGCTGGAAGATCATCGGCGTCACGCCGCTACAGATGTGGGATTTGGGCCGCGACGAGCCGGCTCTGCTGCGCCCTGGCTACAAGGTGCGCTTTCAGGATGCCGGCCCGCTGCCGGCAGGTGGCCTGCCCGCCCATGAGCAAGCACCGGCCCGCGAGCTACCAGCAGGCGCCCACTTGGAAATCCTCAGCCCCGGCCTGCAAACGGTCTTGCAGGACTTGGGGCGCGCCGGTCATACCGACCAGGGCGTGTCGATGTCCGGCGCGCTGGATCGCGGCGCCCTGCGCGCGGCCAATCGCACAGTGGGCAACGACTCAGCCTGCGCCTGCCTGGAAGTGGTGCTCGGCGGCCTGCGCTTCGTCTGCCACGGTCGCACGCTTATCGCCGTTACCGGCGCGCAAACGCCCATCACCGTCACCACCGCCAGCGGCCTGCAATGGCAGCCGGGTAATTATCAGCCCATCGAACTGGACGACGGCGACCGCGTCAGCCTCGGCACGCCCCAGGCCGGGCTGCGCAGTTACCTGGCGATTCGCGGCGGCTTTCAGGTGGCGCCGGTGCTGGGCAGTTTGTCCTACGACAGCCTGGCCCAGGTCGGCCCGCCGCCGCTGAAAGCTGGAGACCGGCTGGGTTTCGAGGCAATCAGCGCCGGTTGCAGCGTATCGACGAGTGAAGGCCCGGCTTTTGAGCTGCCCACCGCCACGGACATCATCACCCTGGATGTGGTGATGGGGCCGCGCAGCGACTGGTTCACCCCGGCGGCCATCGAACGCCTGAGCAGCCAGCTGTGGCGCGTCACGCCGCAATCCAACCGGGTCGGCATTCGCCTGGAAGGCGAGGTGCCGCTGGAGCGCTGCAAGCATGACGAACTGCCCAGCGAAGGCACCTCACTGGGCGCCATCCAGGTGCCCGCCAGCGGCCAGCCGGTGCTGTTTCTCGCCGACCACCCGCTGACCGGCGGCTATCCGGTGATCGCCGCCGTGGCCAACCACCATCTGGATCTGGCCGGGCAAATCCCGATCAACGCGCAGATTCGCTTCAACCCAATCGAGGCGTTCGCCGAACTGCAGGCCGACGTACTCCTTTCCACTGCCGACGCGAAAGAGATCCCATGAAAAAAGTATTGATCGCCAACCGTGGTGAAATCGCCGTGCGTATCGCCCGCGCCTGCCGTGATTACGGTGTGGCCTCCGTGGCCGTGTACGCCAATGCCGATATCGACGCCCTGCATGTGCGCCACGCCGACGAAGCTTATGCACTGGACGGCGAGCGCCCGGCCGACACCTACCTGAATATCGATAAGCTGCTGGCCATCGCCAAGCGTGCCGGCGCCGATGCCGTGCACCCCGGCTACGGTTTTCTCTCCGAGCGCGCCGACTTCGCCCGTGCCGTGCAAGGCGCCGGGCTGATCTGGATCGGCCCGAACCCGGACACCATCGATGTGCTTGGCGACAAGGTCGAGGCGCGCAAACTCGCCCAGCAGGTCGGCGCGCCCCAGGTGGCCGGCACCCCCGGCCCGGTGCAGAGCGCCGCCGAAGTGCTGGCCTTCGCCGAGCAACATGGCCTGCCCATCGCCATCAAGGCCGCATTCGGCGGTGGCGGGCGCGGCATGAAGGTCGCCTGGCGCATGGACGAAGTGGCAGAGCTCTATGCTTCGGCGGTGCGTGAAGCTGAGGCCGCCTTCGGGCGCGGCGAATGCTTCGTCGAGCAGTTCCTCGACCGCCCACGGCATATCGAAGCGCAGGTGATCGCCGACAGCCACGGCAATGTGGTGGTGGTCGGCACTCGCGACTGCTCACTGCAACGGCGCAACCAGAAACTGGTGGAGGAAGCGCCAGCGCCCTTTATCAGCGACGAGCAGCGCCAGCGTATTCATCAGTCCGCCCACGCCATCTGCGCCAAGGCCGGCTATGTCGGCGCCGGCACCGTGGAATACCTGCTCAGCGCCGATGGCACCCTGTCGTTCCTGGAGGTGAACACCCGCCTGCAGGTCGAGCACCCGGTCACCGAGGAAACCACTGGGGTCGACCTGGTCATCGAACAGCTGCGCGTCGCCGACGGCCTGCCGCTGTCATTCCGTGAAACGCCGACGCCGCGCGGCCACAGCTTCGAATTCCGCATCAACGCCGAAGATGCCGGCAAGGGCTTTTTGCCCACCCCCGGCAAGATCAGCGAATTCCGCGCCCCGAGCGGCCCGGGCGTGCGCCTGGACAGCGGCGTGGAGAGCGGCTCCAGCGTGCCTGGCACATTCGACTCGATGATGGCCAAGCTGATCGTCACCGGCGCCACCCGCGAGCAGGCCATCGCCCGCGCGCGCCGCGCCCTGGCCGAGTTTCAGATCGATGGCATCGCGTCGGTGCTGCCCTTCCATCGCGCGGTGATGGACCACGCCGACTTTACCGGCCCTGAGCATTTTGCCGTGCACACCCGCTGGATCGAAACCGACTTCGCCGAGCAGATCACCCTGGCACCGCGCACCTTGCCGGTGGCCGGCGATGCGGTGCTGCGCACCTTCATCGAGATCGACGGCAAGCGCCATGAACTGGGCCTGCCGAGCGCGCTGCTGCAAGGCCTGGCGCCATTGGGCGGTAACGTCCAGGCGGCGCCTCAGGCCTCGGCACATGCCGCCGAAAAAGGCCTGGTCAGCGCACCGATCTCCGGCAACCTGCATGCCTGGCTGGCCGAGGACGGCGCCCAGGTCAAAGCCGGCGACGTGATCGCGGTGATGGAGGCGATGAAGATGGAAACCCAGGTTACCGCGCTGGCGGACGGCACCCTGCGCATCCGTGAACAGGCCGGCGCCTATCTGGACGCCGGAGCGGCGCTGGCCAAGCTGGAAGGCTGAGCGAGGCGCCGCGACTTTGTGAGGAACGGACAGGGATGTCCAGCACGGTAGGGCGTACTCGCGAAGCAGTACGCCGTTACCCTTGTGCCAGGATTGGCATGATTTGGCGGACTGTTCGCTGCGCTCCTGAGTCCGCCCTACGAACTGCGACCGAGGTAGCCCGGCGTGAGCGAATCGATCCCCAGGAAGTCGAAAACAAGAAGGGCAGCCTAAGCTGCCCTTCTTGCTATCCGCTACTATCAGCGCGAGCCCTGCTCCGCCAGGGCCACGGCCTTGAACATGGCGCGGCGCTTGTTGAGAGTTTCTTCCCACTCAAGGGCTGGCACCGAGTCAGCGACGATGCCGGCGCCGGCCTGGACGTGCAGCTCGCCGTCCTTGATCACGGCGGTACGAATGGCAATCGCCGTGTCCATATTGCCGTTCCAGGCGTAGTAACCGACCGCACCGCCGTAGACGCCGCGCTTGACCGGCTCCAGCTCGTCGATGATTTCCATGGCGCGGATCTTCGGCGCACCGGACAGGGTGCCGGCCGGCAGGATGGCGCGCAGGGCGTCCATCGAGGTCAGGTCTTTTTTCAGCTCGCCAGTGACGTTGGAAACGATGTGCATGACGTTGGAGTAGCGCTCGATGACCATCTTCTCAGTCAGTTTCACCGAGCCAACTTCCGAGACGCGGCCCGTGTCGTTACGGCCCAGGTCGATCAGCATCAGGTGCTCGGCGATTTCCTTGGCGTCGGACAGCAGGTCTTCTTCCAGCGCCTTGTCCGCATCCTCGCTGGCGCCACGTGGGCGGGTGCCGGCGATGGGGCGCACGGTGACCAGGTTGTCTTCGACGCGCACCAGCACCTCGGGCGAGCTGCCGACCACATGGAAGTCGCCGAAGTTGAAGAAGTACATGTACGGCGTCGGGTTGATGCAGCGCAGCGCACGGTACAGGTCGATGGGCGCGGCCTTGAACGGAATCGACATGCGCTGGGAAATCACCACCTGCATGCAGTCGCCGGCCAGGATGTAATCCTTGATCGAATCCACCGCTCGCTCGTAATCCTCACGGCTAAAGCTGGAGCGGAATGCCGGCTCAACGCCTGCCGGCTTGTTCAGATCCACACCCAGGCGCGGCGTGAACGGCTGACGCAGCTTGTGCAGGATGTCCTGCAAATGCTGCTGGCCACGGGCGAACGCATCGGCTTCGGCCGGATCGACCAGCACGATGGCGTGCATCTTGCCCGCCAGGTTATCGAACACCACCACGGCATCGGAGACGTTGAGTAGGATGTCCGGCGTGCCCAGCACATCGGGATTGACCCCGGCAGCCAGCTTGGGCTCGACGTAACGCACGCTGTCATAGGCGAAGTAACCGACCAGGCCACCGTTGAAACGCGGCAGACCGGCGATGGTCGGCACCTTGTAACGTGCCTTGAACTGCTCGACGAAGGCCAGCGGGTCGGCACATTCGTGGCGCTCGATTTCGACACCGTCGGTGGTGATCACCACGTCATGACCGTGCACACGCAGCACGGTGCGCGCCGGCAGGCCGATGATCGAGTAACGACCCCATTTCTCGCCGCCCTGCACGGACTCCAGCAGGTAGGAGTTGGGCGCATCGGCCAGTTTCAGGTAGATCGACAGCGGCGTGTCGAAGTCGGCGATGGTTTCGCAGGCAAGCGGAATGCGGTTGTAGCCTTCAGCGGCTAAACGCAGAAATTCTTCATGGGTCATGATCAGCCTCATGGCTCGGGGTAAACAGTCGGGTGCAAACGGGCCGCGCAGCGGCGGCAGGACGAGATCAGGCGCGCCAGCGCCAACGGGCCAGGGCCTTGATCACTTTCATCCAGAGTTTGCAGCTAACCACCACGGTGCGATCTCGACAGGCGCGGGAATAAGGAGAGCGGCCACGGTAGCGCAGCCGCTCGGGCTAAGCAACTATCAGAGCAGTTCGGCGAGACTATCGACTACCAGCCCCGGTTTTTCTTCGGCAATCGGCCGGCCATGGTTATAGCCGTAGCTCACTGCGATGCACGGTACGCCCGCAGCGCGCGCGGCCAGCACGTCATTGCGCGAATCGCCGATGAACAACGACTGCGCCGCCTCGATCCCAGCCAGGTGCATCACCTGCAGTAGCGCCGCAGGGTCCGGCTTCTGCTGCGGCAGGGTATCGCCGCCAATGATCCAGCGGAAATAACCGCCGAGACCCACCTGCTCCAGCAACGGCGCGACGAAACGCTCCGGCTTGTTGGTCACCACCGCCAGTTCCACGGCTGCAGTGCTGAGCGCCTCGAGCAACTCGTGCACACCGGGATAGAGTGCGGTCAGGTTGTGGCAGTCGGCGTAGATATCGAGAAAGCGCGCCAGCGCGTCTTCCGTCTCGACCTCAGTCACTGCCGAGTGATCTAGGCTACCGGCGAGGGCGCGACGCACCAGCACACGTGCGCCATTGCCAACCCAGTCTCGGACTTTTTCCACGCCAGCCGGCGGGCGCTCCAGCTCTGCTAGCATGCGGTCAACGGCTTCAGCCAGATCCGGCACCGAGTCGATCAGCGTGCCATCCAGGTCGAACATCACCAGGCGCGGTAGCTCGCCGCCGCACAGCGCGCGCAGCGGTTTCATCCGCGCACCTGGGCCAGCTCGGCGCGCATGGCATCGATCACCGCCTTGTAGTCCGGCTGGTTGAAGATGGCCGAGCCGGCGACGAAGGTGTCGGCGCCCGCCTCGGCGATCTCGCGGATGTTCTGCACGTTGACGCCGCCGTCGATCTCCAGGCGGATCTCGCGACCGCTGGCGTCGATCAGCGCGCGGGCCTCACGCAGCTTGTCGAGGGTGCCGGGGATGAACTTCTGCCCGCCGAAACCGGGGTTGACGCTCATCAGCAGGATCATGTCGACCTTGTCCATCACGTACTTGAGCACGTCCAGCGGGGTGGCCGGATTGAACACCAGGCCGGCCTTGGCGCCGCCCGCCTTGATCAGTTGCAGCGAGCGGTCGACGTGCTCGGAGGCTTCCGGGTGGAAAGTGATGTAGCTGGCGCCAGCTTCAATGAAGTCGCCAATGATGCGATCCACCGGCTTGACCATCAGGTGCGCGTCGATGGGCGCGGTGATGCCGTACTTGCGCAGCGCCGAGCAGACCATCGGGCCGATGGTCAGGTTGGGCACGTAGTGGTTGTCCATGACATCGAAGTGGACGATGTCCGCACCGGCGGCGAGTACGTTGTCCACTTCTTCACCCAGGCGGGCGAAGTCGGCGGAAAGGATCGACGGGGCGATGGCGAAGGGTTGCATGGCGCACCTCTAAGGGCTTGGGTCACGGTGGCGCGCATTGTAACGGCTGTGGCGCCCTTGATCGACAAGCGCAGGAGACAGGACAGGGACCGTGGGAGGCGCTTTAGCGGCGAGCGTCTGGCTTTGTGCCAAGCCGGTCGCGGCTAAAGCCCCTCCCACAATAGCGACCTGATTCAGATACCGCCGAGGCAGAGGTACTTGATCTCCAGATACTCGTCCAACCCGTACTTGGAGCCTTCGCGGCCCAGGCCGGAGGCCTTGATGCCGCCGAACGGCGCCACTTCGTTGGAGATCAGCCCGGTGTTGATGCCGACCATGCCATACTCCAGCGCCTCGCCGACGCGGAAGGCGCGGCCCAGGTCGCGGGTGTAGAAGTAACCGGCCAAACCGAACTCGGTGTCGTTGGCCTGGCGGATCACTTCGGTTTCGTCGCTGAAGCGGAACAGCGGCGCCAGCGGGCCGAAGGTCTCTTCACGGGCCACACGCATATCAGGGGTGACGTCGGTGATGACCGTCGGCTCGAAAAAGTGCCCACTCAGCTCATGCGCCTTGCCGCCCTGCAGCACCTTGGCGCCCTTCTGCAGCGCATCGGTCAGATGAGCCTGCACCTTGGCCACGGCATTGCCGTCGATCAGCGGGCCAATTACAACGCCTGCTTCATCACCCGGGCCAACCCGCAGTTTGGCCACGGCCGCAGCCAGCTTTTCGGCAAAGGCATCGTAGACGGCCTCGTGTACATACAGGCGGTTGGCGCAGACGCAGGTCTGCCCAGCATTGCGGTACTTGGCCACCAGCGCGCCTTCGACCGCTGCGTCGAGATCGGCATCCTCGAAGACGATGAACGGCGCATTACCGCCCAGCTCCAGCGAGAGCTTCTTCAGGGTCGGCGCACATTGCTCCATCAATTTGATGCCGACGCCGGTAGAGCCGGTGAACGACAGCTTGCGCACGATGGGGTTGGCGCACAGCTCAGAGCCCACCTCGCGGGAACGCTCGGCATCGGCCGGCAGCACGCTGAACAGCCCGGCCGGGATGCCCGCACGCTCGGCCAGCACCGCCAGCGCCAGGGCGCTGAACGGTGTCTGCGGCGCCGGCTTGAGCACCATGGCGCAGCCAGCAGCCAGGGCCGGACCGGCCTTGCGGGTGATCATCGCCGCCGGGAAGTTCCAGGGCGTGATCGCCGCGGTCACGCCAATGGGTTCCTTGGTCACGATCAAGCGCTTGTCCGGCTGATGACCGGGAATGGTGTCGCCGTAGACACGCTTGGCTTCCTCGGCGAACCACTCGATGAAGGATGCGGCGTAAAGCACTTCGCCACGGGCCTCGGTCAGGGGCTTGCCCTGCTCGGCCGTCATGATCCGCGCCAGATCTTCCTGATTGGCCAACATCAGCTCGTACCATGTGCGCAGCCGCACCGCGCGCTCCTTGGCCGTCAGCGCACGCCAGGCGGATTGGGCAGCCTGCGCCGCCTCGATGGCCTGACGGGTCTGCGCGCCACCGATGTTCGGTACGCTGCCCAGCGACTCGCCGTTGGCGGGGTTGAAGATTTCAGTCACATCGCCATTGCTGGCGTCGCACCACTGGCCGTCGATATAGGCCTGATGGCGCAGCAGATCGGGATCGTTCAGTTGCATGATTTTCTCCTGCTGCCGAGGGAGGAGTTACCCCTCGGCTGAATTAGGGATTGCACAGGCCTCACTCGGCGGGCGGCAGATCCTTGGTGAAGGTCTGGTCGTTCTCGCCGCGGAACATCCGTGCCCCGTAGATCAGCGCACACAGACCAACGCCGATGGCGAAGGCCCAGCCGGCACCTTTGATCGCCAGCACTGCGCCGATCACCCCGGCGATGCCCAGGTCACGCTGGCTGCGTGCCTCCATGATGCCCAGGCGCACACTGACGTAGCCCTGGATCAGCAGGGTCAGCGCCAGCGCAACGCCGAGGATCGGCTGCACCAGCGTCACCACCGGCAACAGCAGCAGACCGGTGTTGGTGCCCCAACGGAACGAGCCGACGCCGCCGTAGATAGATTTCATCGCCTTGGCGCCACCCTTGAAGCGTTCGGTGATCACCACCTGCATGGCGGACCACTGCGGGCCACACATGGCCACGTCCGGCCCGAAGATGCTCATGAAGGCATTGCGCCCACCGAAGATCAGGTGCGAGCGGTTGGGGTTGAAGTCGACCTTCTCGTCACGGCGCACATGGTCGGCTTCGCCGAGGATCGCCTTGGCGCCGAGCACGTCGCCGAACACCACCAGATAGGCGGCGAACACGGTGGGAATGGCGGTGACGAACATCATCAGTGGCGGCATGCCGAGGCCGAATACGGTGTACTCGTTCCACAGGGTGACGAAGTCCGGCTGGCTGATACCCCACTCGATGCTGGGCCAGGGTGCCTCGCCGAAAATCGGCGCGACGATCACCGCCAGCAGGATGATCGGGAAGATGCCCAGCTTGGCGAAGTTCCACCAGAAGCGGTTGCGCTTCTTCAGCTCCTGGAAATGGATGGAAAACACCAGATAGAAGGCGATGCCGATGGCGATGGAAATGGTCCAGGGGAAGCTATCGAAGCGACCGCCTTCCTTGAATACCGTCACCACCGCGCTGAGGCCGGCGCCCATGATGATGCCGGCCTTGAGCGCCGAGGGCACCAATGACACCACCTTGCGCGCCATGCCTGTCATGCCCAGGCCTATAGAGAACGCCCCCAACATCAACTGGAAGGCAATCAGCGCATGCACCCGCTCCGGGCCCTCCGGAAACTGGCTGCAGTAGGCCATGAGCAACGGGATCGCCGGGGTGATCCAGCCGGGCACCACGGGGTCACCCAGCAGGTGGTGGGTCAGATACAGCAGGCCATTGAGCATGACCACCGCCAGCGCCACCTCGAAGGGCATGCCGAGGAATTCGGTCATCAGCGGAATCGCCGCTAGATCCACCGCGCACATGAGCAGGCCCTGCATGTAGTCGGAAATCTCGAAGCGGTAATGAATGAAAGGCAGACGCACCTTGAATGGCCCCACCGGCCAGTAGGGGGCTTCCACACCAAGGTCTTGTTGATGCAGTTCGGACATTTGAGTCACCCAGCTTTATTAGAGTTGTATTTCAGCCGGCCCCAGCACACTGGGGCCTTTCATCTTCGTTGCGGTAATCAGTAGGCAGCGCGGTAGATCTGTTCGATATCGCCAGCCGTCAGGCACCGCGGGTTGTTGCGCATCAGCCGATCGATCTTGCTGGCTTCCTCGGCCATGGCCGGGATGGCGTCTTCCGGCACGCCGAAGCTGCGCATGCCCTTGGGAATGTCGACGCTGGCGCACAGCTCGGCCATGGCCCCGACGGCCAGGTCGGCGGCGGCCTTGTCGCTCAGGCCATGGGTTTGCACACCAAGAGCAGCGGCAATCTCGGCCATGCGCTCGACGCAGGCCAGCTTGTTCCAGGCCATCACGTAGGGCAGCAGCAAGGCATTGCTGACGCCGTGAGCGATGTTGAAGCGACCGCCCAGCGGATAGGCCAGCGCATGCACGGCGCCCACGCCGGCATTGCCGAAGGCCATGCCGGCCATCAGGCTGGCGGTGGCCATGTCTTCGCGCGCCTTCAGGTCCGCCGGATTGGCGTAGGCCTTGGGCAGCGCCTTGGCGATCAGCTTGATGGCGCCGATGGCCAGGGCATCGGTGATCGGCGAAGCATTGACCGACAGGTAGGACTCCACCGCATGCACCAGTGCATCGACGCCACTGGCGGCGGTCACGCCACGGGGGCAGGTCAGGGTCATCAGCGGACTGACCAGGGCCACGTCCGGCAGCAGGTAATCGCTGACGATGCCCTTTTTCAGCTGCGCCTGCTTGTCGGAGAGGATCGACACATTGGTCACTTCCGAGCCGGTGCCAGCGGTGGTCGGGATAGCAATCAGCGGCGGGCCTTTACGCTTGATCTGATCGACACCGAACAGTTCTTCCAGCGCACCGTCATGACCGACATAGCCGGCCACGGCCTTGGCGATATCGATGGCGCTGCCGCCACCGACGCCGATCAGACCATCGTGACCGCCGTCGCGATAGACCTTGGCGCAGGCTTCGACGATGGCGATCTCCGGCTCCGGCTCAACACCGTCATAGATGCCATAGCGGCGCTCGCCGAGCTGCTTGAGGACATGCTCGACCGTACCGGACTTGATCAGGATGGCGTCGGTGACGATCAGCGGGTTGGTGATATTCAGTCGAGGCAGTTCGAGCGCCAGTTGCTCCACGGCACCCTGGCCGGTCAGCAGCTTGTTGGCGATCTTGAATGCGGCAGTGTTCATCAGCAGGTCCCTTGTGCGTTGTTGTGCTGAGCGGGTTCGGGGCTTGCCATAGCCATTCCTGTGCCAGCTCGCCGAAAGCGGCGTGGTAGAAGGCTTGCGTCGATTTGTCACAGCGCGCTGCGGGCTGCGCTTGATCAGGAAATCAATCAGAAGAGCCTATTACGATCCATTTTCCAATCAACCCTGTTCCCAGCGCTTCATCTTCTGCACCAGCGTCGCCTGGCTGAGACCAAGTACCTTGGCTGCTTCGCGGGTGGTCTTGTGCTGCATCAGCGCACGGCGGATGAGCCGCCGTTCAAGGTTCTCCACCTGCTTGCGCAATGGCAGCAGGTCGTCGACATCGCTGCGGGCGGTGCGCATCTCCTCCGGCAGGTCGAACAGCTCGATGCGTTCGCCACTGCAGGTCACCACCAGGCGCTCGACCAGATTGATCAGCTCACGGATGTTGCCGGGCCAGGCGTAGTCGGTCAGTGCATCGAGCGCTTCGAGTTCCCAGCTCAGCGCTCGAACATAACGCTGGTTGAACTCGGCCAGGTAGAAATCCAGCAGCGGCTGAATTTCCTCGGGGCGCTCGCGCAAAGCGGGGATGTGGATCGGCACGACGTTGAGCCGGTAGTAGAGGTCGGCGCGAAAACGGCCCTCGGCGACCATCGTGCGCAAGTCGTGGTGGGTGGCGGTGATGATGCGCACGTCCACCTCCTTCAACTCCAGGCCACCAACCGGAATGAAGCGGCTCTCCTCGATCACCTTGAGCAGCTTGACCTGCAGCGGCAGCGGCAGATCGCCGATCTCATCGAGAAAAACCGTGCCCTGGTGCGCCAGCTCCAGCAGACCGCGCTTGCCCTTGCTGCCGGCGCCGGTAAACGCGCCCGGTACGTAGCCGAACAACTCGGCCTCGATCAAGTTCTCCGGCAGCGCACCGCAGTTCAGCGCCAGAAACGGCTGCGCCGCGCGCGGGCTGCTCTTGTGGATGTACTGGGCGATCAGGGTCTTGCCGACGCCGGTTTCCCCTTGCAGCAGCACCTTCACGTCGCTGGCCGCGACCTGCCGCGCCTGCATGAAGACTCGCCCCGAAGCCGGCTTGTCGGCGACCGGGGAGGCATCGAGCAGATCGTCACGCTGCCCGGCATGCAGCTTGGCCGTGCTGTTGCGCAGCTGCTTCAGTTGCTGCAGCTCGTCGCGCTCGTGCTTCATGCGCAGCAGCTCGGTCATGTCGCGCACCGTGCTGACCACATAACGCACCTTGCCCTCGCTGGAGAAAATCGGCGTTCCGCTGACCAGCAGGCGCTTGCCCTGGCTGACGCTCTGCATCAGCGATAGCGCCTTGCCTTCCTTGAGCACACGCAAGGACACCGACTGCGAGATCACGCCCTGCTCTACCAGCGCCTGCATATGCTGGCCGACGACATCCTCGGCACGCAGCCCGGTCAGGCGCTCATAGGCACTGTTGACCTTTAGGGTGATGCCATCGGCGTCGGTGATGTAGACGCCATCGTGCAACGCGTCGATCAGCTCACGAAAACCGGGATCATCGAAGTCCATCTGGCCGCCTTGTTACGAAGGAGAAACTACACATTCTACGCCCGGAAACGAGCAAGGCCCCGCCGGTTTCCCGGCGAGGCCCTAAGCATGCAGCTACGGCGATTTATTCCGGCGCCGAAGTTCGCAGCTTCTCGCTACGCCCACGCAGCCACTCCAGAGTCAGCAGCAGCAGGACGGAGAAACCGATCAGCAGGGTCGCTGCAGCGGCGATGGTTGGCGACAGGTTCTCGCGAATGCCGGTGAACATCTGCCGCGGCAGGGTGGCCTGCTCGGGGCCGGCGAGGAACAGGGTCACCACCACTTCGTCGAACGAGGTAGCGAAGGCGAACAACGCACCCGAAATCACGCCCGGCGCGATCAGCGGCAGGGTCACCCGGCGAAACGCCGTCAGCGGCGAGGCCCCGAGGCTGGCGGCGGCGCGCACCAGGTTGTGGTTGAAGCCCTGCAGCGTGGCCGACACGGTGATGATCACGAACGGCACGCCGAGCACCGCGTGTACCAGGATCAGCGACAGGTAGCTGTTGCCCATGCCCAGCGGCGCGAAGAACAGGTAGCTGGCGACACCGATGATCACTACCGGGACGATCATCGGCGAGATCAGCAGGCTCATCACCAGCGCCTTGCCACGGAATTCGCCACGGGTCAGACCGATGGCCGCCAGGGTGCCGAAGACCATGGCCAGCAGAGTGGCGGCCGGGGCGATGATCAGGCTGTTCTTCAGCGAGCGCATCCAGTCGGCGGACATGAAGAAGTCCTCGTACCAGCGCAGCGAGAACCCCTGCAGCGGGTAGACCAGAAAAGTGCCGGAGTTGAACGACAACGGCACGATCACCAGTACCGGCAAAACCAGAAACAACAGCACCAGGCCGCAGAGAATGCGCAGGCCGTAGTACCAGAGGCGCTCGACGGGTGACATGTAGGGGCTGAGCATGGCTGTGACTCCATTTAGCGTTTAGCTCCCCTCTCCCGCTTGCGGGAGAGGGGTTGGGGGAGAGGGCGCTCTTCTTGTGCCCTCTCCCAAGTTCGGTTACCGAGAAGCAGTGGTGCTGAAACAAGCACCCTCTCCCGCCCTTCGGGCATCCTCTCCCATCAATGGGAGAGGGTCATCAGATGGCCTGCTGCGCAGGCCGTTTTTTAGCCAAGCCGCAGCTTGCTGGCGCCTACCAGCCAGCTGTACACCACATAGAGCACCAGGGTCGCGGCCAGCAGCAGGCCGCCGAGGGCCGTGGCTATGCCCCAGTTGATGGTGGTGTTGGTGTAGAAGGCGACGAAGTAGCTGATCATCTGGTCGTTCGGGCTGCCCAGCAGCGCCGGGGTGATGTAGTAGCCGATGGACAGGATGAACACCAGCAGGCAACCGGCGCCGACACCGGCCAGGGTCTGCGGGAAGTACACCCGCCAGAAGCTGGCGAACGGATGGCAGCCGAGCGACACCGCCGCGCGCATGTAGCTGGGCGAGATGCCCTTCATCACGCTGTAGATCGGCAGGATCATGAACGGCAGCATGATGTGCACCATGGCCACGTACACACCGCTGCGGTTGAACACCAGTTGCAGCGGTTGCTCGATGATGCCCAGCGATATCAGCGCGCTGTTGATCAGCCCGCCCGACTGCAACAGCACGATCCAGGCCGCCACCCGCACTAGGATCGAGGTCCAGAACGGCAGCAGCACCAGAATCATCAGCAGGTTGCCCTGGCGCGTCGGTAGGTTGGCCAGCAGGTAAGCCAGCGGATAGGCCAGCACCAGGCAGATGGCGGTGATCGCCAGGCTCATCCAGAAGGTGCGGGCGAAAATGTCCAAGTAGATGGCCTGATCCGGCGTGGCCTTGGCCAGTTCGCCGAGGTCGTCGATGCGCTGATCGAGCGCGGCCAACAGGTAGTAAGGCGTGACCGACGAGGCATTGCGGCGGATCACCTGCCAGTAGGCAGGGTCACCCCAGCGCTCGTCCATCTCGAGGAAGGCTTCCTGGTAGGACGCCGGCTCCTCGCGCAGCGGCAGCTTGCGTGCGGTGGCGCTGACCAGACTGCGGAAGCCCGCCAGTTCCATGTTCAGGCGCTTGGACAGATCGCCCAGGCTCTGATTGCGCCGAGCTTCGAGCATATCGGTGGCAATCGCCCGGTACACCGCCTCGTCCGGCAGGCCACGGCCATCCCAGGCAGCAATCGCCTCGACGGTGCGTGGCAGGCTGCCGACCACTTCCGGGTTGTCCACACTGCGCATGAGCAGTGCGCCGATAGGCAGCAGGAAGGTCAGCAGAAGGAACAGCAGCAAAGGCAGGATCAGCGCCTTCGACTTCAGCCGGTTGAAGCGCTCGGCTCGGGCCAGACGCTGCTTCAGGCTCGGCCCGGGCAGCGCGGTGGCGGACAATTCGCTGGCCATGGACAACTCCGCAGGCAAGAAAAAATTCAGTCGGCCCCAGCGCAGTGGGGCCAGATAGGTCGCTTGGGCTACCCTGAAAAGCTATTTACAGTCACTCCCGCGAAGGCGGGAGCCCAGGGATTTCGCACCCCTGGATTCCCGCCTTCGCGGGAATGACGGCTTTTTCAGAGCTTCCTTAACGCGCCGCCCAGGCGTTGAAACGCTGCTCCAGCTGCTCGCCGTAGTCAGCCCAGAAGGTCACGTCGATGGCCACCTGGTTGGCGATGTTTTCCGGGGCGGTCGGCATCAGGCTCAGACGCTCCGGCGGCAGCAGCTCGATGGCCTGCTTGTTGGCCGGGCCGTAGGCGATGTTCTCCGAATAGGTCTTCTGCGCTTCAGGCGTAACCGAGAAGGCGATGAACTGCTTGGCCAGCTCGGTATTCTTCGCGCCACGCGGAATGGCCCAGGAGTCGAAGTCGTAGATGCCGCCGTTCCACACCACCTGCAGGTTGCTCTCGTCCTGTACCGCGGCGATGCGGCCGTTGTAGGCCGAGCTCATCACCACGTCACCGGAGACCAGGTACTGCGGCGGCTGAGCGCCGGCTTCCCACCACTGGATATTGGGCTTGAGTTCGTCGAGCTTCTTGAACGCGCGATCCTGGCCTTCCTTGGTGGCCAGCACCTTGTACACGTCCATGACCGGCACGCCATCGGCCATCAGGGCGAATTCCAGGGTGTACTTGGCGCCCTTGCGCAGACCGCGCTTACCGGGGAATTTCGCCACATCCCAGAAATCGGCCCAGCTGGTCGGCGCCGCGCTGAGTTTGTCGGCGTTATAGGCCAGGACCGTGGACCAGACGAAGAAGCCTACGCCGCACGGCTGAATGGCGCCATCGATGAAGTTGGCCTCATCGCCGAACTGCGCCGGGTCGAGTTCTTCGAACAGGCCTTCGTCGCAACCGCGAGCCAGTTCCGGCGACTCCACCTCTACCAGATCCCAGCTCACGCTGCGGGTGTCGACCATGGCTTTGACCTTGGCCATTTCACCGTTGTATTCACCGCCCAGCACCTTGTTGCCGGTTTCCTTCTCGAAGGGTTCGTAGAAGGCCTTGACCTGCGCCGCCTTGTTCGCGCCGCCGAAGGAAACCGCCGTCAGGTCCACCGCCAGTGCCGGCATGGCACAGCTAACGCCCAGGGCCAACGCCGCGAGCTTCAGGGATTTCGTCATTCTTATCAGCTCCTCTGTGTTACGGGGTAAAGGTGAAGCACTGCGCGAAAGGCTCACTCGACGTGGAGTGGATCCAGCGCGCGGACATGCTCGACAGACCAGCCGAGCGGAACCAGGTCACCAACCGTCAGCGCCGGATCGAGCTCGGCCACGGGTTGCTTGACGTAGAAATCGGATTTGCCGCAGACCTCCAGGCGAATGCGCACGTGGTCGCCCAGGTAAATGAACTCGGCGATACGCCCAGAGAAACGGTTCGGGCAGGCTTCGCTGTGGCCGTTGAGACGGATGCGCTCGGGGCGGATCGACAGGCTCACCGCCTCACCGACGGCGCCGACGTTGACCGCTGTGGCGCGCACTTCCTCACCGCGCGCCAGGCGCACCACGCACTGCTCGCCATCGCGGCTGACCAGTTCGCCAGCCAGACGGTTGTTCTCACCGATGAACTGGGCGACGAAGGTGTTGTGCGGCGCTTCGTAGAGTTCGCGCGGCGGCGCGATCTGCTGGATCTCACCCTGATGGAACACGGCCACGCGGTCGGACATGGTCAGCGCCTCGCCCTGGTCGTGGGTCACGTAGACCACGGTCACGCCCAGGCGCTGATGCAGATGTTTGATCTCCATCTGCATGTGCTCGCGCAGTTGCTTGTCTAGCGCGCCGAGGGGTTCGTCCATCAGCACCAGTTGCGGCTCGAACACCAGCGCACGGGCCAGGGCCACACGCTGCTGCTGGCCACCGGAAAGCTGGCCCGGATAGCGGTTGCGGAACGTATCGAGCTGCACCATCGACAGCGCGCGTTTGACCCGCTCGCTGATGTCGGTGCGCAACATGCCGCGCACGCTCAGCGGGAAGGCCAGGTTCTCGGCCACGGTCATGTGCGGGAACAACGCGTAGTTCTGGAACACCATGCCGATGTCGCGCTTGTGCGGCGGCAGTTTGTTCAGCGAGCGGCCATCGAGCAGGATTTCGCCAGCGGTCGGCGTCTCGAAACCGGCCAGCATCATCAGGCTGGTGGTCTTGCCGGAACCGGACGGGCCGAGCAGGGTCAGAAACTCACCCTTGCGGATATCCAGGTTGAGGTCTTTGACGATCAGCGTTTCGCCGTCATAGCTCTTCTGTACGCCACGGAAGCTCACCAGTACATCGTTTGCCATCACACCACACCCTTGTTCTTGTCTCAGGCCGATGACTCAAGAGTAGGTCGACAAGACCGGGTGAAAAATCGGGCGGGATGACAAGCTGATATCAGGCGCGAGGAAATTCTTGCGTAGGGATTGCCCTACAAATTCCGAGTGATCGCATCGGTTATACAGCGCATGAAAACCGTGGGAGCGGCTTCAGCCGCGAAGCTCCGGTGGGCGATTCATCGCGACTGAAGCGGAATGCCGCCCAGCCGCCCCTACGAAAGCGGTCGCTCAGACCAGGCGATGCTCCATGGCGTAACGCACCAGATCCGCCATCGAATGAGCGCCAAGCTTCTGCATCAGACGCGCCTTGTGCGTGCTCACGGTCTTGTTGCTGATGGCCAGGTGCAGAGCGATGTCGTTGACGCCTTCGCCGCGTACCAGACGCTCGAACACCGAGAATTCACGCTCGGACAGTTGCGCATGGGGCGGACGCGAATCGGTCAGGCCAACCTCGAAGACCATGCGGTCGGCCAATGCGGGGTCGATATAACGCCCACCGCTGGCCACCTTGCGAATGGCGGTGATCAGCAGCGCCGGGTCGCTGTCCTTGGTGGCGTAGCCGGCAGCGCCAGCCTTTAGCGCACGCGCCGCCATCTGCGCCTCGTCGTGCATCGACAGCACCAGAATCGCCGGCGCCTCGCTCAGCGCCCGGATGCGTGGAATGGCCTCCAGCCCGTTGACGCCGGGCATGGAGATATCCAGCAGCACCACGTCGCACGGCGTGCGCCGCAGCACCTCGAGCAGTTGCTCGCCATTGCAGGCTTCGCCGGCCACTTCGAGATCACGCGCCATGCCGATCAGTTGCTTGATGCCTTCCCGCACGATGGTGTGGTCTTCGGCCACCAGTACCCGAATCACGCTGCGACCTCCTCTTCCAGATTGATGCGCGCACACAGGGTAGTGCCCTCGCCCGGCCGGCTGTCAATCTGCAACTGGCCACCGAGCATGAGCATGCGCTCCTGCATGCCAACCAGACCGAACGACTGCCCGGGCTTGCGCAGCGCCGGATCGAAACCCTTGCCATCGTCGACCACCGACAGACACAAAGCGCTGTCCTCCAGCCACAAGCGCACCTCGACGCTGTGCGCGCTGGCATGGCGCATGACGTTGGTCAGCGCCTCCTGGAGGATGCGGAACAGGCCGATGGCCTGCGCGTCGGGCAGGCGTAGCAGGTGCTCCGGCACATCAACCAGGCAGGAAATCTGCGTGCGCTCCTCGAAGCGGCGTACCTGCCATTCGATGGCCGAGGCAATGCCGGCATCGAGAATCGGCGGGCGCAGCGCCGTGGCCACATCACGCACCAACTGGAACAACTGGGCGATCAGGCGCTTCATGCTGGTCAGGCGCTCGTCCAGTTCGGGAATCTGCCCGGCGCAGACCAGCTCGCACATCGCCGTTTCCAGCTTGAGCACAGTCAGCACCTGGCCCAGCTCGTCATGCACTTCGCGGGCGATGCGCGCCTTCTCCTCCTCGCGCACGCTTTCCAGATGCGCCGACAACTGGCGCAGGCGCGCCCGCGAATCGGCCAGCGCCAGCTCGGCCAGCTTGTTCTCGGTGATATCCCAGAGAATGCCGTCCCACACTACCCGGCCATTGCCCAGCGGCCGCGCGGTGGTGCGGATATCGGCCCACAGCACCTCCTGCTCGGCGGTGATGATGCGCCCCTGCCAGTACCAGTCACTCTCGCTTTCCAGCGCCAGCGTCTGACTGTTCAGGTAGCTGGGGAGATCCTGCGGGTGCACCAGGCTGCGAATACCCCGTTCATCACGCTGCAGCTCATGCGCCGGCCAGCCGACCATGTCCTGACTGGCCTCGCTGATGTAGGCGAAGTTGACCACCGCTCCCGGCCCGCTCCAGACGAAACACCAGGCCAGGCACGTTACCGGCGATACCCTTGAAACGTGCCTCGCTTTCCTCCAGCGCCGCACGCGCTCGGCGGCGCTCGGTGACGTCGCTGAGAAACACCACCAGATATTCGGCCTGACGATAGCGTAGAAAGCTCAGCGAAACGTCGGCCGGCATGCGGCTACCGTCGGCGCGCAGGCAATCGACTTCGAAACTCGTCGAGCCACCGCCCTGCTCGCGCACCTGCTTCCACAGGTTGAGCCAGCGATCCATGTCGAGGCCCGGTTCCAGCAGGCTCAGAGGCTTGTCCACCAGCTCACCGGCGGCATAGCCGAGCATGCGTTCGGCGGCACGGTTGGCATAGCGCAGGTGACTGTCCCAGTTGACCCAGAGGATGCCGACCGTGCTGTGGTCGATGGAGAACTGGCTCAGGCGCAATGCCTCGGCCGCCTGCTGGTGACGATCCAGCTCACTGCGCGCGCCCAGCAGCCCGCGCTCGAGCGTGCGCGTCTGCTGACGCTGGCGATAGAACGCGGTGGCGCCGATCAACAGCAACAGTGCGAGAAACAGCGCGAGAGTCTTCCAGAACCCGACGAAGTCGGTGGATTGCGGGTAACGCAAAGGCATCCAGGTTTCACGCAACTCCTCCAACTCGCGCGCAGGCAGCGCCTCCAGGGTCAGGTCGACGATGCCGGCCAGCAACGGCTGATCACGACGCGTGGCCAGGCGCAGCAACTGCGGCAAACCAATATCGCCAACGATACTCAGGCTGGCGAAACGCGATTCACGCAGCAACAGGCTGAGACTTGCCTCGTCCAGCACCGCGTAGCTGACCTCCTGATTCAGCACCAGCAGCAACGCGGCACGGTCCGAAGGCGCCGCACGCAGGCGCAGGTTGGTATGGGTGCGCTCCAGGTATTCGGCCGCCTGACTCGGTGAGCGCAGGGCGACCATCTGCTCCAGCGGCAGTTGATCCAGATCGACCGCGCCGCTGCCACTACGCTCGCCGACCACCAGATGCGGCACACGCAGATAGGGCATGGAATAGTGCCAGATGCGCAGACCTGCCGGTGTTTGCTGCAGGCCCGGTGCCAGGTCGACCTCACCGGCGCGCGCCGCCTGCTCCAGCGCTTGCAGGTTTGGATAAAGACGCCAGTCCGGCGCCACGCCCATCCCCTCGAGCAGGCGCTGCATCAGCTCGACATTGGCGCCGGTCAGTTGCCGGTTCCGCCCCCGCTGCACCCAGGGC
The DNA here is from genome assembly GCF_029814935.1 of Pseudomonas sp. GD03919. Lineage (NCBI taxonomy): Bacteria > Pseudomonadati > Pseudomonadota > Gammaproteobacteria > Pseudomonadales > Pseudomonadaceae > Pseudomonas > Pseudomonas sp. GD03919. Next base: position 671,471 of record NZ_CP104582.1, on the reverse strand, counting down.
GCCTGTTGGATCAGGCCTACGCGCAAAACCGGATGCTCACTGAGCCAGGCACGTTGCGCGGCATCGAACGCCGGGCGCAGTGGCATACGCGCGCTCTCGGCCCAGGCGGTGGAAACAGCCAGCATCAGCAGCAGGACGAGGGAACGAAGAAGGGAATTCATACACGGCGAATCCGGTGACGCGCCCCCCTACCTTACTCCAGTCTTGCGCCAATCGCCTGACAAAAGCGGAGCCCGGCATTAGGCTCTGTAGCAGACGATCAGGAGCCTCATCGATGCGCCTTCATTCACTAGCACTGCTCGGTTTCTGCCTGCTCTCCTGTTCCGTGGCCTGGGCCGAGGAGCCGACCGAGAATGCGCCGGCTGATAGCGCCGACGCCCCCGCGGCGAGCGAACGCCCGCTGTTGCCCGAACGCAGCGTCAGCGAGGCGCAGACGCTGGAGCACCGCCTGGACAAACGTGAACAGCAGATGCTGCAGGCCGGCGCCGAAAGTTTTCTCGCCCTGTGGCTGCCTGCCAATGTCGGCGAACCCCATGGAGCAGTGATCCTGCTGCCCGGCGATGTGGAAAACGCCGATGGCGCTGCGGCTATCGGCCCGCTGCGGCGCAAACTGCCCGACGCCGGCTGGCACAGCCTGAGCCTGACCCTGCCAGACCCGGACGGTGACCCGCTGCCACTGCGCACTGCCGCCACTGCAACAGCGGCACCGCAAAGCGATACCACCACTACCGAGAGCGCTCCAGCCGCCGAAAGCCCGCCCGACGCGACCGTAGACGAGGCTGCACAACCAGCCGACAGCGGCGCGATCAGCCCAGAGCAGAGGCGTCTGGCGCATGCCGAGCGGGTGATGGCCCGCATCGATGCCGCCATCGCCTTCGCCAACCAGCAGCAGGCCAAGGCAATCGTCCTGCTCGGTCATGGCAGTGGCGCTTACTGGGCTGCGCGCTACCTGAACGAACGCCAGCCGGACAACGTGAAGAACCTGCTGATGGTGGCGGCCGAACTGCCTGCCGGCTTCTCCCCGCCACTGGATGAACTGGTTGCACAACTGCCCACGGCAACCGGCGACTTCTTCTACAAGGATCAGGCCAACGAGCGCAAGGCCGCGCTTGAACGCCTGCAGGCCAGCAAGCGCGCCAAGCTGCCCAACTACATCCAGGTAGCGATGAAAGCCCTGCCGGGCAATCTGGACGTGCAGCACGAACAACTCTATCGCCGCCTGCGTGGCTGGCTGCAGAAGCACACCAACGCCACAGGCAGCTAGCCTAGCGGATACCCCGGCGCTGACGAATCAACGCATAGGCCTGATGCAGTTGACGCGTGGTGTCGGTCGCTTCACGAATACGCTCAGGCGAAGCGCCAGAGCCGGCCAGTTTGTCCGGATGATGGCGGCTCAGCAGACGCCGGTAGGCTCGCTTGATCTGTTCGGGTTCACTGCCTTCATTGACGCCCAGCAACCGCAGCGCTTCCTGGTAACTGCCGCCCGCCGACGTCGGTTGCTGACTACGGCGCGGCGCATACTCCGCCCCGAGGTTCTCCAGGCGCTCGCCGTCCCAACCGAGCCACTTGCCCCAGAGCAGGATCAGCTCATGCTCGCTGGGCGACACCCGCCCATCGACCCAGGCCATACGCCAGCAGGCTCGAAGCATGGCATCGGCGCGCTCGCGCTGGCGCTGGCGCTGCAGCGGCGCACGCAGGTTGTCACGCCCGGTCTTGCCCCGAGCAAAAGCCTCGATGGCGCGGCGCTGGGCTGCGGCGTCCAGGCCAAGTCGCTGCATTTCCGAGCGTGCCTGCTGGATATGGCTCTGCACCACCCGACCATCACTCTTGGCCAGACGCCCCAGCATCAGAAACAACAAATCGTCATCCGTGGGTGCCGCACGACCGCCCAGACGCTCACGCAGATTATCCCAGCCCTGCAGGCGCAGACGGCGATCCAGCACCTGCCCGAGCAGACCGCCCAGCAAGGCACCCGGGATGCTGGCCAGGGCCAGTCCGGCCGCAGCGCCTAGCAGGGTCGCCGGCCAAAGCACCTAGCGTGCCTCCTGCAGCAGGCGCTCGACTTCAGCGAGGCGCTCGTGCGTGCCGACATCGATCCAGCAGCCGCCGTAATGCTCGCCACTGACCTGCCCTGCCGCCATCGCCTCACGCAGCAGCGGCGCCAGCTTGAAGGCGCCGGGCTGAGAAGAGGCGAACAGACGCGGGTGCAGCACGGCGAGCCCGCTGTAGGTCAGCCGCTCACCAGTCGCCTCACCGTCATGCACCCGGCCAGCCGCCAGCACGAAGTCACCCTGCGGGTGATGCGCCGGATTATTCACCAGCACCAGATGGGCCAAACCCGCGAGCGGTTTGCGCAGGGCAGCAAAGTCGTAATCCGTGAACACATCGCCATTGACCACCAAAAATGGCTCGTCACCCAACAACGGCAGCGCCTTGAAGATGCCACCGCCGGTTTCCAGCGGCTCACCTTCGGCGGAATAGACGATCCGCACACCGAAGCGTGAACCATCGCCGAGGTAATCCTCGATCTGCTGACCGAGCCAGGCGTGGTTGATCACCAGTTCGGTAAACCCCGCAGCAGCCAGGGCACGGATGTGGTATTCGATCAACGGCACGCCCGCCGCCTTAACCAGCGGCTTGGGCGTATGCAGGGTCAGCGGCCGCATGCGCTCGCCCTTGCCCGCCGCGAGGATCATCGCCTTCATGCAGAGCTTCCTTCATCGATTCCCAGGCTGGCGAACAGCTCGCCCAACTCGGCCAATTCAGGACGACGCGCCAGCACAGTCCTTATATAAGTGAAGAAACGTGGCACGTCGCCGAGGTACTTGGGCTTGCCATCGCGATGACAGATACGTGCAAAGATGCCGATGACCTTGAGGTGACGCTGCACGCCCATCAGGTCGCTGGCACGCAGAAAGTCGTCGAACGAGGCCTGTAGCGGAATGCCCGCCGCCCTGGCGCGCTGCCAATAGTCATGCAACCAGGCCTGCACGCGCGCCTCGGGCCAAGTGAGGAAGGCATCCTTGAACAGGCAGGTGATGTCGTAGGTGACCGGGCCGTTGACGGCATCCTGAAAATCCAGCACACCGGGATTGGGCGTGCTCTGCATCAGGTTGCGCGGCATGAAATCGCGATGCACCACCACCTTGGGCTGGGCCAGGGCGCTGTCGATCAACAGCTGACTGACGCGCAGCCAGGTGGCCTCCTGCTCGGGTGTAAAGGTAAACCCCAGGTGGCGTTGTACGTACCATTCGGGGAACAACTGCAACTCGCGCCGCAGCAGGGCGTCGTCGTAATGCGGCAGATGGCTGTTGAGCGGCAAGCGCTGCTGCAGCAGAAGGGCGTCGATGGCTGCGGCGAACAGATCGTCGGCATTGTCTTCGTTGATTACATCCAGGTAGGTCTGCCGGCCCAGATCATCAAGCATCAGGAAGCCCCGCTCGAGATCGGCAGCCAGCACCTGCGGCACATGCACACCAGCGCTGGCCAGCAGAGCCGCGATACGCACGAAGGGCTCGCAGTTTTCCTGCGGCGGCGGCGCATCCATCAGAATCAGGCTGCGCTCACCGGCCTGCCAGCGAAAATAGCGGCGAAAACTGGCGTCGCTGCTGGCAGGCGTGAGCACGGCCGCAGGCACCGCGCCCCATTCGCGCTCCGCGAAGAGGGCTGGCAGTTGCTCGGCGAGCCAGGTTTGCAGCTGCTGCAGACGTACATCGTGTTCAGACATCTAGGGGTCTCCGACGGCGCTAGCCGTTGCGCGGGTCATGCTTTATTATCCAGCATCTTTTTCAGCCCATCGAGAGGCGTGCGGCCCCTGGGCCGATAGCGCGCAGGAAGCCCGGACTAACAAGATGGCAGTAAAATACCCCGCGTTCCGCAAGAAATTTCCGCTGCTGGTTACCGGTAGCCTCCTGGCCCTACAGCCCGCGTTCAGCCTACAGGCCTTCGCCGCTGAGCAATACAACTGCCAGGCTTCGCCTACGGGCGGCTGGGCTTGTGCGCCGAAATCGGCAGCCAGCGCCCTACCGCCGCGCCCGCTGCGCAGCCGTGATACTGTCAGCACCGGTGGTGCCACCAGCCAGGCAGTAGCCAAGCAGGAGGCTGCGCCGGTGCTGGTCACCGAGAGCAAGGGCCGCGCCCTCGCCTCGCGCAGCCCCGATTACAGTCACCTGGACTGGGTCCCGCGCGATAAGTTGACTGCCGCGCAACTGGCCGAGGCCGGTCCTTACTGCGCAGGCGCCTATGTCGAGCCGCTGCGCCCGGGCATGGATGACACCACGCCGCTGGACGAATCGCCGATGTACGTTTCCGCCAAGGCATCGCGTTTCGAGCAGGAAAAGCAGATCGCCACCCTCGCCGGTGACGTCGTCCTGCGCCAGTCCGGCATGCAGGTCGAGGCCGACGAAGCGAGCCTGCACCAGACGGAAAACCGTGGCGAGCTGGTCGGCAACGTACGCCTGCGCGACAAGGGCATGCTGGTGGTCGGCGACCGCGCCGAACTGCAACTGGATAACGGCGAAGCGCGTATCGACAATGCCGAATACGTGATGCATCAGGCTCACGTGCGCGGCAGCGCGCTCTACGCCAAGCGCGAAGAGACCGCGATCATCCGTCTCAAGGATGGCACCTATACCCGTTGCGAACCGGGCGACAATGCCTGGCACCTGAAGGGCAACAACGTCACCCTGAACCCGGCGACCGGCTTCGGCACCGCGACCAACGTGACGCTGCGGGTCAAGGACATTCCGGTGTTCTACACCCCGTACATCTACTTCCCGATCGATGACCGTCGCCAGTCCGGCTTCCTGCCGCCGAGCATTGGCACCTCCAGCGACACCGGTTTTTCGCTGCAAACGCCGTATTACTTCAACCTGGCGCCGAACTACGACGCCACGCTGTACCCGACCTACATGGCCAAACGCGGCCTGCTGATGGAAGGTGAGTTCCGCTACCTGACCGAGAGCAGCGAAGGCCAGATCGGCGCTGCCTACCTCGACGACAGCGAAGACGAGCGCAAACTGCAGTCCGAGTACGAAGATCAGCGCTGGATGTACAGCTGGCAGCACAAGCAGGGGCTGAACTCGCGCCTGCTCGCCGAAGTCGACTACACCGACATCAGTGACCCCTACTACTTCCAGGATCTCGACACCGATCTGGGCATCGACAAGCAAACTTACGTTAATCAGCGCGGCACGCTGACCTATCGCGGCGACAGCTATACCGCACGTCTGAACGTGCATGCATACGAACTGGCCAACATTACCGATGTGACGCCGTATGACCGTCTGCCGCAGATCACCCTTGACGGCAAGCTGCCGTTCAATCCGGGTGGCCTGGACTTCACCTACGGTACCGAGTACGTACGGTTTGATCGCAACCTGCGTTCTGGCAACTACATCAACGAAAACGGTGTTGACGAGGGTCTGTACTACGACGGGCGCCTCACCGGCCTGAATCGCGCTGAGGGCGAACGCTTGCACTTGGAGCCTGGCCTAAGCTTGCCGCTGGATTGGACTTGGGGCTTCATTAAACCCCAAGTCAAGTATATGCAGACTCACTATGACCTAAGCCTGGATCAACAGGGCAAGGACTCTCTTCTAGCCGAGCAAGAGTACAAAGGAACGCAAAGCCGCGGTGTAGGCCTATTCAGCGTCGACAGTGGCCTGTATTTCGACCGCGACACCCAGCTGTTCGGCAAAAACTTCCGGCAAACTCTGGAGCCACGCGCGTTCTATCTCTATGTGCCGGAAGAAGACCAGACCGATATCCCGGTATTCGACACGGGCGAGCCGACCTTCAGCTACGCCTCGCTGTGGCGTGAAAACCGCTTCAGTGGCAAGGACCGCATCGGTGACGAGAACAAGCTGTCACTGGGCGTAACCAGTCGCTGGATCGAGCCGAACGGCTTCGAGCGCCAGCGCTTCAGCATCGGCCAGGCGTTCTATTTCGAGGATCGCAAAGTCACCATGCCGGATGGCACCGGCGAACTGAAAAACCGTTCCGACTACCAGAGCAGCACGTCCCCTTACGCGCTGGAGTACCTGTATCGCTTCAACCGCGACTGGCGCTTCTCGTCGACCTTCAACTGGGATCCGGACCAGCACGCCACCCGCACGGGCAGCGCAATGTTTCACTACCAGCCGGAAGCCAATCCGAACAAGGTGGTCAACCTCGGCTATCGCTACCGCAATGAGACTCTACGCTACGACCGGGACAGCGGTACCTGGACCACAAACCCGGACTACGGTAACGAGACCCTTGCCGACGGCTCGGAGAACCCCAACTACATCAAGAACTACTACAAGATCGACCAGCATGACTTCTCCGTCATCTGGCCGCTGGCTCCACAGTGGAGCGTCATTTCGCGCTGGCAGTACGACTACGGCCGCAATCGCACCCTGGAAGCCTTCGGTGGTTTCGAGTACGACAGCTGCTGCTGGAAGCTGCGCCTGATCAACCGTTACTGGATCGATTACGACGAAGTCAGCCTCAATCCATCGCGCAACGACGAGCCGGACCGCGGCATCTTCCTGCAGATCGTCCTCAAGGGCCTCGGCGGCGTTGTGGGCAACAAGGTGGAAACTTTCCTCGACCAAGGCATTCAAGGTTACCGTGAACGTGAAGACCAAGCTTTCTGATCGCCTGCGCCCCCTGCTATTGGGCGCAGCACTGCTGGCGGCAACGGCTCAGGCCCAGGTTCGCCCACTGGATCGCGTCGTGGCCATCGTCGACAACGACGTGGTCATGCAGAGCCAGCTCGACGCTCGCCTGCGTGAAGTGCAGCAGACCATCGACAAGCGCGGTGGCGCCCTGCCTCCGGAGAATGTACTCAGCCAGCAGGTGCTCGAACGCCTGATCATCGAGAACATCCAGCTGCAGATCGGCGAGCGCTCCGGCATTCGTATCACCGACGAAGAGCTGAACCAGGCCATGAGCACCATCGCCCAGCGCAACGGCATGAGCCTGGAGCAGTTCCGCGAAGCGCTGGCTCGTGATGGCCTGTCCTACGCCGATGCCCGCGACCAGGTGCGTCGCGAGATGATCATCAGCCGTGTGCGTCAGCGCCGCGTGGCCGAACGCATCCAGGTCACCGACCAGGAAGTGCAGAACTTCCTCGCCTCCGACCTGGGCAAGATGCAGCTTTCGGAAGAGTTCCGTCTGGCCAACATCCTGATTCCGGTTTCCGAGGGCGCGTCCTCCAGCGAAATCCAGGCGGCCGAGCGTCAGGCGCAGGAGGTGTATCAGCAGTTGCAGCAAGGCGCAGACTTCGCCCAACTGGCAATTGCCCGCTCTGCCAGCGAAACCGCGCTGGAAGGCGGCGAGATGGGCTGGCGTAAAGCCGGTCAGCTGCCGCCACCGTTCGATCAAATGATCAGCCAGCTGAATCCGGGCGAGGTCACCGAGCCGGTGCGTACACCGGGCGGCTTCATCATCCTCAAACTGATCGAGAAGCGCGGTGGCGACACTCAGGTGCGTGACGAAGTGCATGTTCGTCACATTCTGATCAAGCCCAGCGAGATTCGCAGCGAAGAAGAAACCCGTCGCCTGGTCGAACGCCTGTATCAGCGCATCGTGGATGGTGAGGATTTCGCCGAACTGGCGAAGAGCTTCTCGGAAGATCCGGGCTCGGCACTCAATGGCGGCGATCTGAACTGGATCGATCCCAATGCGCTGGTACCCGAGTTCCGCGAGGTGATGAACAACACTGCCAGCGGCGAGCTGTCCAAACCGTTCAAGAGTCCTTACGGCTGGCACGTGCTGCAAGTCATGGGCCGCCGCGCCACTGACAGCAGCGCGCAGTTCCGCGAACAACAGGCCGCAAACCTGCTGCGTAACCGCAAGTACGACGAAGAGCTGCAGGCCTGGCTGCGCCAGATCCGCGACGAAGCCTACGTCGAAACCAAGCTGTAAAAGTCGTTTCGAACGCAAGAGCTCGGCCCAGCGCCGGGCTTTTTCGTTTCCGGCCCGGCAGCGTAAACTGGCGCCCCACGCCACACCGAGAGCCATCATGACTGCGCAGCCCTGCTTTGCCCTCACCCCTGGCGAGCCCGCTGGTATCGGCCCCGATCTCTGCCTGCTGCTGGCCCGGCAGGCGCAGCCAGCGCCTCTGGTCGCCATCGCCAGTCGCGAGCTACTGGCAGAACGTGCTAAGCAGCTGGGGCTGAATATCGAATTGCTGACCGTCGGCCCGCAGCGATGGCCAGACAGCCCCGCAGCGGCTGGCAGCCTCTACGTCTGGGACACGCCCCTGGCGACGCCTGCCACACCCGGCAAACTGACGCCCGCCAACGCCGCCTATGTGCTGCAGACCCTCACCCGCGCAGGCCAAGGCTGCCTGGACGGAACATTTGCCGGGATGATCACGGCGCCCGTACACAAGGGTGTGATCAACGAAGCGGGTATCGCCTTCTCTGGCCACACCGAGTTTCTCGCCGAACTGACCCACACCCAGCAGGTGGTGATGATGCTGGCGACCCGCGGCCTGCGCGTGGCGCTGGTCACCACTCACCTGCCACTGAAGGATGTCGCAGCAGCCATCACCGCCGAACGTCTGGAGCGTGTGACCCGCATCCTGCATGCCGATCTGCAAAGCAAGTTCGGCATCGCCAAGCCGCGCATCCTGGTGTGCGGGCTCAATCCGCATGCAGGCGAAGGCGGGCATCTGGGACGTGAGGAAATCGAGATCATCGAACCGACGCTGGAGCGTCTGCGCAGCGAAGGCATGAACCTGATCGGCCCGCTGCCGGCCGACACCCTGTTCACCCCCAAGTATCTCGACCATGCCGATGCCGTACTGGCCATGTACCACGACCAGGGCCTGCCCGTGCTCAAGTTCAAGGGCTTCGGTGCGGCGCTCAATGTCACGCTGGGCCTACCGATCATCCGCACCTCGGTGGATCATGGTACTGCCCTGGATCTGGCCGGTACCGGCAAGGTGGACATCGGCAGCCTGCAGGTGGCACTGGAAACCGCCTACCAGATGGCCGCCAGCCGCCGGGAATGAACCACTGAGACCACAGCCCGCGCCCGCGGCGCCATTCGCTGGTAGACTGTGCGACTTTCTTTTTGCATCCAGCCTCGAGCAAAACGCCTCGAGGCGCTGCGCGGAGCCGTACATGTCCGAATACCAACACCGCGCGCGCAAGCGCTTTGGCCAGAACTTCCTGCATGATGCCGGGGTGATCGACCGCATCCTGCGCGCCATTCGCGCCAAGGAAGACGAACGCCTGCTGGAAATCGGCCCAGGCCAGGGTGCCATTACCGAAGGGTTGCTCGGCAGCGGTGCGCAGCTCGACGTGATCGAACTCGACCTCGATCTGATCCCCATCCTGCAAGGCAAGTTCGGCGACAATCCGCGCTTTCGCCTGAATCAGGGCGACGCGCTGAAATTCGACTTCGCCCGCCTCGAAGCGGCGCCGCGCAGCCTGCGCGTGGTCGGCAACCTGCCCTACAACATTTCCACGCCGCTGATTTTCCATCTGCTGGACAACGCGCCACTGATTCGCGACATGCACTTCATGCTGCAAAAGGAAGTGGTCGAGCGCATGGCCGCCGGCCCGGGCGGTGGCGATTGGGGGCGGCTGTCGATTATGGTGCAGTACCACTGCCGCGTGGAGCATCTGTTCAACGTCGGCCCCGGCGCCTTCAACCCGCCGCCCAAGGTGGACTCGGCCATCGTCCGCCTGGTGCCGCATGAAACCCTGCCGCATCCGGCCAAGGACCATCGCCTGCTCGAACGCGTGGTGCGTGAGGCCTTCAACCAGCGCCGCAAGACCCTGCGCAACACGCTCAAGCAGCTGCTGCCCGCCGAGGCCATCGAGGCTGCCAGTGTCGATGGCAGCCTGCGCCCCGAACAGCTGGATCTGGCTGCCTTCGTCCGCCTGGCCGACCAGTTGGCCCTGCAGCCCTCGGTTGCGGCGGACTAAACTGCATTCACGCTCAACGGATTCATCGCATGTCCGACCCTCGTTATCAGATCGACGTCAGCGTTACCACCCGCTACCTGGCTGCGCAATCGCAACCGGAGCAGAACCGCTACGCGTTCTCCTACACCATCACGATCGTCAACAACGGCGAGCTACCGGCGCAACTGCTGTCGCGTCACTGGATCATCACCGACGGCGATGGCCGCGTGCAGGAAGTCCGGGGCGCCGGGGTGATCGGCCAGCAACCGCATATCGACCCCGGCGCCAGCCACACCTACAGCAGCGGTACGGTTATGGCCACGCAGGTCGGCACCATGCAGGGCAGCTACCAGATGCTCGCCGAGGACGGCAAACGCTTCGACGCAACCATCGCGCCCTTCCGCCTGGCTGTGCCGGGGGCCCTTCACTGATGGCGGTGTATGCCGTCGGCGACCTGCAGGGTTGCCTCAAACCGCTCAAGTGCCTGCTCGAGCAAGTGTCCTTCGATCCCGCGCAAGACCAGCTGTGGCTGGTCGGCGATCTGGTCAACCGCGGCCCGCAGTCGCTGGAAACCCTGCGTTTTCTCTACTCCATTCGCCATGCGATCACCTGTGTACTGGGCAACCATGACCTGCACCTGCTGGCTGTAGCGCACAACATCGAGCGTCTGAAGAAGGGCGATACCCTGCGCGAGATTCTCGACGCGCCGGATCGCAACGATCTGCTCGATTGGCTGCGCATGCAGAAGCTGGTGCACCACGACGCCGAACGCAAGGTGACCCTGGTACATGCCGGCATCCCGCCGCAGTGGACACTGAGCAAGGCGCTGCGCCGTGCTGCCGAAGTCGAAGAGGCGCTGCGTGACGACGCCCGTCTGCCGCTGTTTCTCGACGGCATGTATGGCAACGAGCCGGCCAAGTGGAGCAAGGAGCTGCATGGCGTCACCCGCCTGCGGGTGATCACCAACTATTTCACCCGTATGCGCTTCTGTACCGCAGACGGCACGCTGGATCTGAAGACCAAGGAAGGCGTCGGCAGCGCACCGCCAGGCTTCGCGCCCTGGTTCAGCCACCCACAGCGCAAAATGCGCGGCGAGAAGATCATCTTCGGTCACTGGGCAGCACTGGAAGGCAACTGCACGGAACCTGGCCTTTACGCGCTGGATACCGGCTGCGTCTGGGGCGGTGCGATGACCCTGCTCGACGTCGACAGCGGAGCACTGCACCGCTGCACCTGCCCCAAGGAATAAGCCAGCCTCCCATACGGTAAAGGTCCCCAAACATGAGCGAATTCAAGCGTATTTCCCCGCAACAGGCGCAAGAACTGCGCGCCCAGGGCGCTGTGGTGGTCGACATTCGTGACCCACACAGCTTCGCCAATGGCCACATCAGCGGCTCGCGCCATCTGGACAACCACTCACTGCATGATTTCATCACCCACGCCGACCTCGATGCGCCGCTGATCGTCTCGTGCTACCACGGCAACTCCAGCCAGGGCGCTGCCGCCTATCTGGCAGGCCAGGGTTTTTCCGAGGTCTACAGTCTCGACGGCGGTTTCGAACTTTGGCGCGCCACCTACCCAAGCGAGACGGCCCAAAGTCCCGAAGAATAAATTTCTTCAGGCGGCAGGCCCCGTCCGCCCTGGCCTGCCGCCACTTCCCGACGCACGGTAACATCCCGTTATCGTTGTTGTGCCCTTGACGCGCTGCAGAACGAACTATTCTCTTACTCAGGCCATCCCACTGAAGGTAGAGCCGGCAAACCGGCATCGGGCCATCGGTAACGACTTTTAGGTTTGGGGGATTGTTCCCGACTTCTTTGGAGCCGGCGCCACCCAGCACCTGCACGCACGACCGATCCCGAGCCAGCTTTCAGCATCGAGCGAGGTGAAGTCATGAGCATTTTCAGTCACTTCCAACAACGTTTCGAGGCGACCCGCCAGGAGGAGTACTCTCTGCAGGAGTACCTCGAACTGTGCAAGCAGGATCGCAGCGCCTATGCCACTGCGGCCGAGCGTCTGCTGATGGCCATCGGTGAGCCCGAACTGCTGGACACCTCCAGCGACCCACGTCTGTCACGCATCTTCTCCAACAAGGTGATCCGCCGCTATCCGGCCTTCGCCGATTTCCATGGCATGGAAGAGTGCATCGACCAGATCGTTTCCTACTTCCGCCACGCGGCGCAGGGGCTGGAAGAGAAGAAGCAGATCCTCTACCTGCTCGGCCCGGTGGGCGGCGGTAAATCCTCGCTGGCTGAAAAGCTCAAGCAACTGATGGAGAAGGTGCCCTTCTATGCCATCAAGGGTTCACCGGTATTCGAGTCGCCGCTGGGGCTGTTCAACGCCACCGAAGACGGCGCCATCCTCGAAGAGGATTACGGCATCCCACGCCGTTATCTCAACTCGATCATGTCGCCCTGGGCCACCAAGCGCCTGCAGGAGTTCGGCGGCGACATCAGCCAGTTCCGCGTGGTCAAGCTGTATCCGTCGATCCTCAACCAGATCGCCGTGGCCAAGACTGAGCCGGGCGACGAGAACAATCAGGACATCTCCGCGCTGGTCGGCAAGGTGGATATCCGCAAACTGGAGGAATTCCCGCAGAACGACGCCGACGCCTACAGCTACTCGGGCGCGCTGTGCCGGGCCAACCAGGGCCTGATGGAATTCGTCGAGATGTTCAAGGCACCGATCAAGGTGCTGCACCCGCTGCTGACCGCCACCCAGGAAGGCAACTACAACAGCACCGAAGGCCTCGGTGCGATTCCCTACAGCGGCATCCTGCTGGCCCACTCCAACGAATCGGAATGGCACAGCTTCCGCAACAACAAGAACAACGAGGCCTTCATCGACCGCATCTACATCGTCAAGGTGCCGTACTGCCTACGCGTGACCGATGAAATCCGCATCTACGACAAGCTGCTGATCAACAGCTCACTGGCCAAGGCGCATTGCGCGCCGGACACGCTGAAGATGCTCGCGCAGTTCTCCGTCCTGTCGCGCTTGAAAGAGCCAGACAACTCCAACATCTACTCGAAGATGCGCGTCTACGACGGCGAAAACCTCAAGGACACCGACCCGAAAGCCAAGTCGATCCAGGAGTACCGAGACAGTGCCGGCGTGGACGAAGGCATGAACGGTCTGTCGACCCGCTTCGCCTTCAAGATCCTCTCCAAGGTATTCAACTTCGACCCGCACGAGATCGCCGCCAACCCAGTGCACCTGCTGTACGTGCTGGAGCAGCAGATCGAGCAGGAGCAGTTCCCCGCCGAGGTACGCGAGCGCTACCTGCGCTATATCAAGGAATACCTGGCGCCACGCTACATCGAGTTCATCGGCAAGGAAATCCAGACCGCCTACCTGGAGTCCTACAGCGAGTACGGGCAGAACATCTTCGACCGCTACGTGCTGTACGCCGACTTCTGGATTCAGGACCAGGAGTACCGCGACCCGGAAACGGGCGAAATCCTCAACCGCGTGGCCCTCAACGAGGAGCTGGAGAAGATCGAGAAGCCAGCCGGCATCAGCAACCCGAAGGATTTCCGCAACGAGATCGTCAACTTCGTGCTGCGCGCCCGCGCCAACAACAACGGCAAGAACCCCACCTGGCTCAGCTACGAGAAGCTGCGCGTGGTCATCGAGAAGAAGATGTTCTCCAACACCGAGGACCTGCTCCCGGTCATCAGCTTCAACGCCAAGGGCAACAAGGAGGATCAGCAGAAGCACAACGACTTCGTCAAACGCATGGTCGAGCGCGGCTACACCGAGAAGCAGGTGCGCCTGCTGTCGGAGTGGTACCTGCGCGTACGTAAATCGCAGTAAGCGGCCTCAGGTGACAGGCCGCCGGCTCCAGGCGAAAGCGCTTGCAGCCTGGGGCCTGAAGCCTCAGCGCCCGGAGGGCTTGTATGAGCTACGTAATCGACCGTCGACTCAACGGCAAGAACAAGAGCACGGTAAACCGCCAGCGCTTCCTGCGGCGTTACCGTGAACACATCAAGAAGGCGGTGGAGGAAGCCGTCAGCCGGCGCTCCATTACCGACATGGAGCACGGCGAGCAGATCAGCATTCCCGGCCGTGATATCGACGAGCCGGTGCTGCACCATGGCCGCGGCGGCAAGCAGACCATCGTTCATCCCGGCAACAAGGAATTCACCACCGGTGAACGCATCCCACGCCCGCAAGGCGGCGGCGCCGGCCGCGGCAGTGGCAAGGCGAGCAATTCCGGCGAAGGCATGGACGAGTTCGTCTTCCAGATCACCCAGGAGGAGTTTCTCGACTTCATGTTCGAGGACCTGGAGCTGCCCAATCTGGTCAAGCGCCACCTGACGGGTGCGGAAACCTTCAAGACGGTGCGCGCCGGTATCAGCAACGAAGGCAACCCTTCGCGCATCAACATCGTGCGCACCCTGCGCTCGGCCCACGCGCGGCGCATCGCCCTGTCCGGCTCCAGCCGCGCCAAATTGCGCGAAGCCAAGGCAGAACTGGAGCGCCTGCGCCGCGAAGAGCCGGACAACTTCGGCGATATCCAGGCCATCCAGGAGGAAATCGAACGCCTCAGTGCGCGCATCCATCGCGTGCCGTTCCTCGACACCTTCGACCTCAAGTACAACCTGCTGACCAAACAGCCCAACCCCAGCTCCAAGGCGGTGATGTTCTGTCTGATGGACGTCTCTGGCTCGATGACCCAGGCCACCAAGGATGTGGCCAAGCGCTTCTTCATCCTTCTGTACCTGTTCCTCAAGCGCAATTACGACAAGATCGACGTGGTCTTCATCCGCCACCACACCAGCGCCAAAGAGGTGGACGAAGAGGAGTTCTTCTACTCCCGCGAGACCGGCGGCACCATCGTCTCCAGCGCCCTGAAGCTGATGCAGGAGGTGATGGCTGAGCGCTACCCGGTCAACGAATGGAATATCTATGCCGCCCAGGCATCGGACGGCGACAACTGGAACGACGACTCGCCGGTATGCCGGGATATATTGATCAACCAGATCATGCCGTTCGTGCAGTACTTCACTTATGTCGAGATCACCCCGCGCGAGCACCAGGCGCTGTGGTTCGAGTACGAGCAGGTGGCCGAAGCCTTCGCCGACAGCTTCGCCCAGCAGCAACTGGTGTCCGCCGCGGACATCTACCCGGTGTTCCGCGAACTGTTCCAGCGCCGTCTGGTGAGTTGAGGAGTTGCCATGAGCGCCACCGCCAAGAAACGCCAACCGATCTCCACCGGTTCGGAATGGACCTTCGACCTGATTCGCCAATACGACAAGGAAATCGCGCGCATCGCCGAACGTTATGCGCTGGACACCTACCCCAACCAGATCGAAGTGATCACCGCCGAGCAGATGATGGACGCCTATGCCTCGGTCGGCATGCCGCTGGGCTACCACCACTGGTCGTACGGCAAGCACTTCCTCGCCACCGAAAAAGGCTACAAGCGCGGGCAGATGGGCCTGGCCTACGAGATCGTGATCAATTCCGATCCGTGCATCGCCTACCTGATGGAGGAAAACACCATCTGCATGCAGACGCTGGTGATCGCCCATGCCTGCTATGGCCACAATAGCTTCTTCAAGGGTAACTACCTGTTCCGCACCTGGACCGATGCCAGCTCGATCATCGACTACCTGGTGTTCGCCAAGCAGTACGTCATGCAGTGCGAAGAGCGTTACGGCATCGACGCGGTGGAAGAGCTGCTCGACTCCTGCCACGCCCTGATGAACTACGGCGTCGACCGTTACAAGCGCCCCTACCCCATCTCCGCCGAAGAGGAACGCCGGCGCCAGAAGGCACGCGAGGAACACCTGCAGAAGCAGATCAACGATCTGTGGCGCACCATCCCCAGAAGCGCGGACAAGGGCGGCGAGAAAGACACCAAGCGCTTCCCCGCCGAACCGCAGGAAAACATCCTCTACTTCCTGGAAAAACACGCGCCGCTGCTGGAGCCCTGGCAGCGTGAGGTGATCCGCATCGTGCGCAAGATCGCCCAGTACTTCTACCCGCAGCGCCAGACCCAGGTGATGAACGAAGGCTGGGCCACCTTCTGGCACTACACCCTGATGAACGACCTGTACGACGAGGGCCTGGTGACTGACGGCTTCATGATGGAGTTCCTGCAATCACACACCAGCGTGGTCTACCAGCCACCGTTCGACAGCCCCTACTACAGCGGCATCAACCCCTACGCCCTGGGCTTCGCCATGTACCGCGACATTCGCCGTATCTGCGAAAACCCGACCGAGGAGGACAAACGCTGGTTCCCGGACATCGCCGGCAGCGACTGGCTGACCACCCTCAAGTTCGCCATGACCAGTTTCAAGGACGAGAGCTTCATCCTGCAGTTCCTCTCGCCCAAGGTGATTCGCGACTTCAAGCTGTTCAGCATTCTCGACGACGACCAAAAGGACGAACTGCTGGTGCCGGCCATCCATGACGAACCCGGCTACCGCACTATCCGCGAGCTGCTCGCTGCTCAGTACAACCTCGGCAACCGCGAGCCCAACGTGCAGATCTGGAACATCGATCGCCGCGGCGACCGCTCGCTGACCCTGCGCCATCAGCAGCACGACCGCAAACCACTGGGCGACTCCACCGGCGAGGTGCTCAAGCACCTGCATCGGCTATGGGGCTTCGATATCCATCTGGAGGTGTGCCAGGGCGATCAGTTGATCACCACTCAGCATGTGCCACCGCGTGGCAGCTCGGAGGGCGAAAGCGACTACCCGAGGCTGGATCTGATAATCCCGCCGATTTGAGCGCCTGCGCACCCGGCACGTTCTTCGGTATCCTCTGCGCTTCGTGGAGGAATACACATGCAGATCTACAAAGTCGGCGGCGCGGTGCGCGACCGCTTGCTTGGCCGCCCGGTCAGTGAAGTGGACTGGGTCGTGGTCGGCGCCAGTGCCGAACAGATGCTCGAACTCGGCTATCGCCCGGTAGGCGCTGACTTTCCGGTGTTTCTGCACCCGCAGACGAGCGAGGAATACGCGCTGGCCCGCACCGAACGCAAGAGCGGGCGCGGCTATGGCGGCTTTACCTTCCACGCCAGCCCCGATGTCACCCTGGAACAGGATCTGATCCGCCGCGACCTCACCGTCAACGCCATGGCCGAGGATGATCACGGCAACCTGATCGATCCCTACGGTGGCCAGCATGATCTTGAAGCCCGCATCCTGCGCCACGTTTCGCCGGCATTCGCCGAAGATCCGCTGCGCGTACTACGCGTCGCCCGCTTTGCCGCCCGCTATGCGCCGCTCGGTTTCAGCGTCGCGCCCGAAACCCTGGCACTGATGCGTCAGTTGGCCGAATCCGGCGAGCTGACCCACCTCACCGCCGAACGCAGTTGGAAGGAAATCTCCCGCGCCCTGATGGAGCCGCGTCCAGACGTGTTCGTCCAGGTACTGCGCGACTGCGGCGCCCTGGCAGCCCTGCTGCCGGAAGTGGACGATCTGTTCGGCGTACCGCAACCGCAAACACACCACCCGGAGATCGATACCGGCGTGCATGTGCTCAGCGTCCTGCGCCAATGTGCCGAGCACGACCAGCCGCTGAACGTGCGCTGGGCCTGCCTGCTGCATGACGTCGGCAAAGGCCTGACACCGGAAGCCGAGTGGCCACGGCATATCGCCCATGAGCACAAGGGGCTGCGCCTGATCCAGGCGATCAACGCGCGCTGCAAGGCGCCGCGTGACTGCGCCGAGCTGGCCATGCTGGTCGGTGAGTTTCATACCCACGGTCATCGCGCGCTGGAGTTGCGACCCTCGACACTACTGGAACTGCTGCAACGCTTCGACGTGTTCCGCCGCCCGCAGCGCTTCGTCGAATTCGTCGCCGCCTGCGAGATGGACGCGCGTGGCCGCCTGGGTCTGGAGCAGCGCGATTATCCACAAGCGGCTTACCTGCTCGGTGCTGCCGAAGTAGCACGGCAGGTGCCGGTCAAACCGCTCGTGGAGAAGGGATTCAAAGGGGCGGAGCTGGGCGAAGCGCTCAACCGCGAGCGCCTGCAAGCGCTCAAGATCTACAAGGACCAATAGCCTTGTTGGCGCCGCGCAGCGAATCGTGGCCAGGCCGTAAATCTTTCTAAACGGCCACAATCGCTTTCGCCCCGGGGCGGAGCTCCTACACCGCTATATGCTTTCTCTGTAGAAGCCGCGCCTCGCGGCGAATCGTGGCCAAGCCGCAAAACTTTCTGAACGGCCACAATCGTTTTCGCCCCCGGGGCGGGGTTCCTACACCGATATGCGCCCTCCCTGTAGGAGCCGCGCCTCGCGGCGAATCGTGGCCAAGCCGCAAAACTTTCTGAACGGCCACAATAGTTTTCGCCCCCGGGGCGGGGCTCCTGCACAGGCGCGCGATCAAACAGAAACAGGCCGCAGCCCGGATGCAATCCAGGGCGATTTGAGGCCGCCTACGCAGGGCGCGCCTGCAGCAACTCTGGCGGCGTCAACTCGGTGCCACGCCACTGGAATGCCGCTGGCCACAACTGCTGATCGATCTGCGCCGAGGCCCACAGCTCGGCGAACGAACGACCATCGACAGGGTGCTGCAGTTGCGGCGCCAGCAGCGCCAGCGGCCAGAGCACGAAGGCGTTCTTGAGAATCTCCGCGCGCGGCAGGATCAGGCCGTTGAAGTTGCCGACCTGCTCGCCAAACAGCAGCACATCGATATCCAGCGGCAAGCCCTTGCGATCCGGTGCATAGCGGCCATTGTCGGCCTCGATGAATTTCAGCCGGCGATCCAGCTCCAGCAGTGACAGCTCGGTATCGCCAACTACCACCAGATTGAAGAAGTTGCCGCTCTTGATGCCCACCGCATGGCTTTCGAACACCGGCGAACAGCGCATATCACTGAGCAGCCCCGCCAGTGCATCGAGGCCGGCAACGAGGTGTGGCTCACGCTCGATATTGCTGCCAAGGCCGAGAAAGACCCGAGTCAGAGACATCCGCGCTCGATCTCCACGCCCACGCCGCCGCGTGCGGCTGGCACTGCGCCGGGCTTGGTCAGCTTCAGACGCATCCAGGGAATGTTGAACTCGTCCATCAGGGTCTGCACCAGCCGTTCGGCGAAGGTCTCGACCAGGATGAACTGCGACTCGGCCGCAAAGGCCTGAATGCGCGTGGACACGCTGGCGTAGTCGAGTGCCAGGTTGAGGTCATCAGCGGCTGCGGCCGGACGATTATCCCAGGCCATCTGCAAGTCCAGACGCAGGCACTGGCGAATGTCGCGCTCCCAATCGTAGGCGCCGATCACCGTGTCGACTTCCAGCCCCTCGATAAATACTCTGTCCACCACACTCTCCGCGCCACGACAAGGGCGCTGCACCTCGTTAGAATCGGGCCACCCCATGCCCTGGAATGGCCACCATGTTCTGGCTTCTGGCAATCCTTGCCTACTTGCTCGGTTCGCTGTCCTTCGCCATCCTGCTCAGCCGACTTGCCGGCGGGCCGGATCCGCGCGCCAGCGGCTCGGGCAACCCCGGCGCCACCAACATGCTGCGCGTCGCTGGCAAGAAGCTCGCCGTGATGACGCTGCTCGGCGACCTGCTCAAGGGCGTCCTGCCCATCCTGATCGCCAAGTTGTTCGGCCTCAGCCTGCATCAGCAAGCCTGGATCGGTCTGGCGTCCGTCGTCGGCCACCTTTACCCGTTGTACTTCCGTTTTCGTGGCGGCAAGGGCGTCGCCACTGCCGCCGGCATGCTGCTTGGTCTCTATCCGCCCGCCGCCTTGCTCGCCCTGGCCGCCTGGGCGCTGGTCTTTCTGCTGACCCGTACCAGTTCGCTGGCTTCGCTGATCGCGACACCGCTGACGTTACCGCTGCTGGCCTGGCAACAACCGGCGGCCTTGTTACCGGCCTGCGTACTGACCGGGCTGATCGTCTGGCGGCACCGCAGCAACCTGCGTGATCTGTTCGCAGGCCGCGAGCGGCGCTTCTAAGCAGGCGCTCTCACCACAAATCGTGGCGCAAGCATTACCCACGCGATAAACGACTTAAATCGCCGGCAGCGACTCCATCGGCCAACGCGCCTGTACCTTGATCGCCAGATCCTCATGCTGCCCGGCCAGCAAGCGCTGGCAACCGGCGTAGGCGATCATCGCACCATTGTCGGTGCAGAAACGTGGCCGTGCGTAGAACACCTTGCCTTTCATCTCGCCCAACATCCGTTCCAGATGCTCACGCAACGCCTTGTTGGCACTCACGCCACCGGCGATGACCAGGCTGTTCAACCCGCTCTGCTTGAGCGCGCGCTTGCACTTGATGGTCAAAGTCTCGACCACCGCCTGCTGGAAGGCCAGGGCGATGTCGCGGCGGGCTTGGTCGAGGTCGTCATCGCTGTCACGGCATTGCTGCCAGGTATTCAGGGCGAAGGTCTTCAGACCGCTGAAACTGAAATCCAGCCCCGGACGGTCGGTCATCGGCCTGGGGAAGACGAAGCGTCCCGGCATCCCCTGTTCGGCCAGTTTGGCGATCTCCGGGCCGCCCGGATAATTCAGGCCCATCAGCTTGGCCGTCTTGTCGAATGCTTCACCGGCCGCGTCGTCCAGCGATTCGCCGAGCAACTGGTACTGGCCGATGCCATCGACGCGCACCAGTTGGGTATGACCACCGGAGACCAGCAAGGCGACGAACGGAAAGGCCGGCGGCTGCTCTTCCAGCATCGGCGCCAGCAGATGACCTTCCATATGATGCACGCCCACGGCCGGCACACCCCAGGCAAAGGCCAGCGCCTGCGCGCAGGAGGCGCCCACCAGCAGTGCGCCGACCAGTCCCGGCCCGGCCGTGTAGGCCAGGGCGTCGATATCGCCGGGTTGTTTGCCCGCCTCATCCAGCACCTGGCGGATCAGTGGCAGCATGCGCTTGACGTGATCGCGAGAAGCCAACTCGGGCACCACGCCGCCATAAACGCGATGTAGGTCGATCTGGCTGAACAGGGCGTCGGCCAGCAGACCGCGCTCGCTGTCATACAGCGCGACGCCGGTTTCATCACAGGAGGTTTCCAATCCCAGTACGAGCATGGAGCTTGAGCCTTGATTTGCCGCGTGGAACAAAGGCGCGCATGATAAGCGCCGCCCGGCGGAGCGGCCAGCGCTTTTCGATCAGAGGCCTTTGCATTCCTCGGCGCGAGGCGGTAACATCCGCAACCCTTGAAAACCGACGCATCCCGAGCCATCTGCCGGGCACGCGTTGAAACCGGTAATTGAAGATAGGTACGACCTGGATGCCAGCCGTCAAAGTTAAAGAGAACGAACCCTTCGACGTAGCCCTGCGTCGTTTCAAGCGCTCCTGCGAAAAAGCCGGTGTACTGGCTGAAGTCCGTAGCCGCGAATTCTACGAAAAGCCGACCGCTGAGCGTAAGCGCAAAGCCGCTGCCGCTGTTAAGCGTCACGCCAAGAAAGTGCAGCGCGAGCAGCGTCGCAGCGTTCGCCTGTACTAATACAGTACACGCCACGCTCGAATGCCCGGCTCAGGCCGGGCATTGCATTTTAAAGACTCCGCCTCGCGCCTTAGCGAGTAAGCGGAGTTTTTGCTTTTCTACCCATCCGTTGTCCAGCGCTTGCGCCGGGCAGTATGCTGAGCGTCTATGGCCGGCCTGATCCCGCAATCCTTCATCGATGACCTGCTCAACCGCACCGACATCGTCGACGTGGTGAGTTCGCGCATCCAGCTGAAGAAGACCGGCAAGAACTACAGCGCCTGCTGCCCGTTTCACAAGGAAAAGACCCCCTCCTTCACCGTCAGCCCGGACAAGCAGTTCTACTACTGCTTCGGCTGCGGCGCCGGCGGTAATGCCCTCGGCTTCGTCATGGACCACGATCAACTGGAGTTCCCCCAGGCGATCGAGGAGCTGGCCAAGCGCGCCGGCATGGATGTACCACGCGAGGAAAGCGGCCGCGGACACAAACCCAGGCAGCCCGTGGACTCACCGCTCTACCCGCTGCTCAATGCCGCCGCCGAGCACTATCGCCAGGCACTGAAAAGCCATCCACAGCGCAAGTACGCCGTGGATTACCTCAAGGGCCGTGGCCTGACCGGCGAGATCGCCCGTGACTTCGGCATCGGTTTCGCGCCGCCCGGCTGGGACAACCTGCTCAAGCATCTGGGCGCCGACGCCCTGCAGCAGAAAGCCATGATCGACGCCGGCCTGCTGATCGAGAACGCCGAAAACGGCCGGCGCTATGACCGCTTCCGCGACCGCATCATGTTCCCCATCCGCGACAGCCGCGGCCGGGTCATCGCCTTCGGCGGCCGCGTACTGGGCGACGACAAGCCCAAGTACCTCAACTCACCGGAAACCCCGGTTTTCCACAAGGGCCAGGAACTCTACGGCCTGTACGAGGCGCGCAAGCACAACCGTGATCTTGACGAAATCATGGTGGTCGAAGGCTACATGGACGTCATCGCCCTCGCCCAGCAGGGCCTGCGCAATGCCGTGGCGACCCTGGGTACGGCCACCAGGGAAGAACACCTCAAGCGCCTGTTCCGCATCGTGCCCAGCGTGCTGTTCTGCTTCGACGGCGACGCCGCCGGGCGCAACGCCGCCTGGCGCGCCCTGGAGTCGACCCTGCCGAGCCTGCAGGACGGCCGCCGCGCGCGCTTCCTGTTCCTGCCCGACGGCGAAGACCCGGACACCCTGGTACGCGCGGAAGGCACCGACGCCTTCCGCGCCCGCATCAACCAGCACGCACAACCGCTGGCCGACTACTTCTTCCAGCAACTGTGCGAAGAAGCCGACCCGCGCTCGCTGGAAGGCAAGGCGCACCTGGTGACACTGGCCGCGCCGCTGATCGACAAGATCCCCGGCAACAACCTGCGCGCGCTGATGCGCCAGCGCCTGAGCGAGATCACCGGCCTCTCCGGCGAAGCACTGAGTCAGGTCGCTGGCAGCGCAACGCGCAGCCACGCACCGAGCACCAGCAGCCAGACGCCCGGCAGCGATTACCCGGATTACGGCGACATCCCCGACAGCGCCTACTACGACTCCCTGCCGGACGTCGGCGGCTACGAGCAACCTGCGCCCCCCCAGCAGCACTACGAGCGCAGCAACGAAAGCGGCAAAGGCAGCTGGAAAAAGGACAGCAGCGGCAAGTGGCACAAAAAGGGCAAAGGCGACTTCGCGCCACGTGCCCCGCGCACGCCCGTGAGCGTCGAATCCCCACATCTGATCGCCCTGCGCACGCTGCTGCACCACCCGCATCTGGCGCAAAAGGTCGAGGATGTCAGCCACTTCGCCGACGAAGAAGACACCTACGCCCAACTGCTCGTCGCGCTGGTCGGCGCCCTGCAGAAAACGCCCAACCTGCGCTCGCTGCAACTGATCGCTCGCTGGCACGGCACCGAACAGGGCCGCCTGCTGCGGGCACTGGCGGAAAAGGAGTGGCTGATTCAGGGCGACAACCTTGAACAGCAGTTTTTCGACACCATTACTACACTTGCAAACAGTCAATCGCAGAGGCGGCGTGAAAAGGCGCTCCGCAGCATCATTCATAAAAGCCCCAGCGAGCTCACCGACGAGGAAAAGACCTTGCTCAGAGAGCACTACAGCATCACCTCCTCGCCGGGCAGCAAGTCCCCAGCTGGCGCCTAAAGCCAAAACCGGGGTATAATCCTCGGCTTGTTTTCAGCCCGCCAAGACCTTCAGTGGATAGGGTGTTATGTCCGTAAAAGCGCAACAGCAATCTCGTTTGAAAGAATTGATCAGCCGCGGTCGCGAGCAGGGTTACCTGACGTACGCGGAGGTCAATGACCACCTGCCGGAAGACATTTCCGATCCGGAACAGGTGGAAGACATCATCCGCATGATCAACGACATGGGGATCAACGTATTCGAGAGTGCTCCGGATGCGGACGCCCTGTTGTTGGCCGAAGCCGACACCGACGAAGCCGCAGCCGAAGAAGCTGCAGCCGCCCTCGCCGCCGTTGAGACCGATATCGGCCGCACCACCGACCCGGTGCGCATGTACATGCGCGAAATGGGCACCGTGGAACTGCTGACCCGCGAAGGCGAGATCGAAATCGCCAAACGCATCGAGGAAGGCATCCGCGAAGTCATGAGCGCCATCGCTCACTTCCCCGGCACCGTTGACAGCATCCTCGCCGAATACAACCGCGTCACCACCGAAGGCGGCCGCCTGGCCGAAGTCCTCAGTGGCTACATCGACCCGGATGACGGCAGCGTGCCTGACGAAGCCGCCGCCCCCGTTCCCGTCAAGGAAGGCGCCGCTGCTGAAGCAAGCGACGACGAAGAAGAAGACGAGAGCAGCGACGACGAGGAAGAAGAAGGCGATGGCGGCCCGGACCCGGAAGAAGCGGCTCGCCGTTTCACCGCCGTGGCCGAGCAGCAGGACAAAGTCCTCAAGGCGCTGAAGAAGCATGGTCGTGGCAGCAAGCAGGCCACCGAAGAGCTGGCCACCCTGGCCGAGCTGTTCATGCCGATCAAGCTGGTGCCCAAGCAATACGACGCCCTGGTTGCCAAGGTGCGCGACGCCCTCGACCGTCTGCGTGCGCAAGAACGCGCCATCATGCAGCTGTGCGTCCGTGATGCGCGCATGCCGCGTGCCGACTTCCTGCGCCTGTTCCCGGGCAACGAAATCGACATGGACTGGGCCGCCGACCTGGCCAAGGGCAAGGCCAAGTACGCCGAAGCCCTGGGCAAGCTGCAGGGCGACATCCAGCGCTGCCAGCAGAAGCTGGCTGACCTGGAAGCCGAATGCAGCCTGAGCCTGGCCGAGATCAAGGACATCAACCGTCGCATGTCCATCGGTGAGGCGAAGGCTCGCCGCGCCAAGAAGGAAATGGTCGAGGCCAACCTGCGCCTGGTCATCTCCATCGCCAAGAAGTACACCAACCGTGGCTTGCAGTTCCTCGACCTGATCCAGGAAGGCAACATCGGCCTGATGAAGGCGGTGGACAAGTTCGAATACCGTCGCGGCTACAAGTTCTCGACCTACGCCACCTGGTGGATTCGCCAGGCAATCACCCGCTCGATTGCCGACCAGGCGCGCACCATCCGTATCCCGGTGCACATGATCGAGACCATCAACAAGCTCAACCGCATCTCCCGTCAGATGCTGCAGGAAATGGGTCGCGAGCCCACTCCGGAAGAGCTGGGTGAGCGCATGGAAATGCCCGAGGACAAGATCCGCAAGGTATTGAAGATCGCCAAAGAGCCGATCTCCATGGAAACCCCGATTGGCGACGACGAAGATTCGCACCTGGGCGACTTCATCGAGGACAGCACCATGCAGTCCCCGATCGACGTAGCTACGGTCGAAAGCCTCAAGGAAGCCACTCGCGAAGTGCTGGCCGGCCTCACCGCCCGTGAAGCCAAGGTGCTGCGCATGCGCTTCGGTATCGACATGAACACCGACCACACCCTTGAGGAAGTGGGCAAACAGTTCGACGTTACCCGTGAGCGTATCCGCCAGATCGAAGCCAAGGCGCTGCGCAAACTGCGCCACCCGACGCGAAGCGAGCACCTGCGCTCCTTCCTCGACGAGTGATACCAAACCCCCCGGCCCAAACCGGGGGTTTTGCTTTGTGAAGCAGATTGCACACGAAACCTTTATCCAGCCAGATCAAGCGGTTGGCGCTGGCGAGAACGCGCCGGTATAATCCGCCGACCTGTGCGACACGTTGAACGTGTCGTGCTTGGTTTGGTTAATGCGCCTAGGCACCTTAACCCCTTGATATCAGGGGGTTTGAAGCCCGAAAAAGCATTCAACAAACCGGCTCAGCCTGGTTAATCCACACCCTGGAAACGCTTCGTTTTGGCGGGGATGGATAACAAAAGCTGTATCTGCTCAAACCCTAAAATGGGTCATTGATCGGTTACAGAAACAGGTTAGTAACGTTCAGCTATCGTCGAATTGTTACTAAAAATATCTGACCCGAGGGTGAATTTGCCCTCCGGGCAGAACTCATCCTCGCACGTCTGGCATTGAGCCTATTCACCGTCGTGAGACGTTGGGGGGATGTTGAACCAAGCACGGAGCGAAAAGCTCCGAATCGCATTGCTCAACTTCGCTTGTATAGGAAGTACCGAGCCTGGCATGTACCTGCCAGTTCATTAGATCGGCATGCGCCAGGGGCCAACCCTCAATGTCATCAACTTAAGGAATTTTTCTATAAATATCATATAATTAGCGCTAAATTCAGCGCATAGGAGAAACCCTTTTGGCCCCTCATTCCACACCGTTTGACACCGCCCAGCAAACCCTGGCTTGAAAATTGTACAAAAAATAACCAGCCAGCTCGATTGTCCCGACTTCATCGATACCCACCGCCAGCGCCCTCACGACTTTACCCGCCGACGCCAACTGACCTTCAAGAACCTCGTCCTGTTTTTGCTCAATCAGCCACGCACCGCCCTGCAAACCGAGCTCGATCAGTTCTATCGCGTGCTCAACCAGGCCTCGGCCGAGACCCAGGTGGTCACCGCGCAGGCCTTCAGCAAGGCGCGCGGCAAGCTCAAGCCCGAGGTCTTCGAGAGCCTCAACCAAACCCTTCAGCAACAGCTCGACAGCCTCGGGCTGCGCCAGACGTGGCGCGGGTTACGGGTACTCGCCGTGGACGGCTCGACCGTCCATTTACCGCTGGAGTCGGTCATGACGCGCTTTTTCGGCTGCCATAGCGAGTTTCCCGTTGCCCGTCTGTCCATGCTCTACGACGTCGCCGACGGCCAGACGCTACACAGCCTGATCGTGCCATCCGCAGTCGGCGAGCGCGATTGCGCCCATCTGCACCTCGAGCATCTGCCCGCTGACAGCCTGACGTTGTTTGATCGCGGCTACCCCGGACACTGGCTGTTTGCGCTGCTCGAGCAGCACCGGCGACATTTCCTGATGCGCCTGCCGTGTGGCTACAACGCGCAGGTCAAACAGTTTCTCCGCTCGGGGCAGACAGAAGACACGCAGTTCTTCTCTGCCAGTCATCCCGAGGCGTGCCTGTTCTGTACCGAGGCCGGCGTCGATCCCGCGGGCCGGGTCGAATTGCGCCTGATCCGGGTCGAGCTAGCCAGCGGTGAAAGCGAAGTGCTGCTGACCTCCCTGCTGGATCGACAGGCCTTCCCGGCCGAGGTGTTCGCGGATCTTTACCACCGCCGCTGGGGCATCGAAACGGACTACCGCCGCCTCAAGCAGACCCTCTGCCTCGACAACTTTAGCGGCCGTAGCGTGACGGCCGTGAAGCAGGACTTTCATGCCGGGCAACTGCTGAAAAACCTAGCGCTGCTGATGCAACATCTGCTGCAACCGGTCATCGAGCAGCGCCACAAAGGCCGCAAGCTGCGCTGGAAGGTCAACTTCACCCAAGGGGTGTCACGCCTCAAGAACACCCTGGTCGACCTGCTGGTACGCCCCGGTGTGCAGGGGCTGGCCAACGTGATGGAGTTGATGGCCAACAGCCTCAGCGCTGTGCGCCCGGGCCGCAGCTTCCCGCGCCAGCGTAAGCGCCTGGCCAGTCGCGGCTGCGAGGGCTACAAACCGACGCGCTAAGAACAAGCAGCACCCGAACTGCACCGCAAAAAAGCTGGCCAGACAGCGGCCGGCACGCGCTCGCCCGGAAAACGAGAAATCCCGCCCGCCGAGGCGAACCGGCATCCATTAAGCTGGCGTCTGGGTCGCACATGCGCTGAACTGGGGAGCAAAACCAGTGAAGGCACTGCTGCAACCGCGCGTCCAAGCCCCGGGTTTTCTTGCCCCGGTCAGGGCTGGGGGCTTAAGTTGATGACATTGGGCCAACCCTGGGGTGTGAAGCCCGATTAACAATGTCTCGCTCTTATGAGGGTGTTATCCGGCGACGGAGAACGCTTTACGTCTGAATTGCACGGACGTAACGAGGCTAATGACCCAACCCGCATGGCGAACACATGTGAATCGTCACTAGACCCCTCGTAAGGATTGACGGGCCTACGGCAATTATTGGCCCCAGCCAAACAGGCAACGCAGTCGGTCATCACAGTAGGTTGATGTGATGCGGTACCAAACGACTGCCGGGGGAGAGACGACGCCTAAACGGGGAATAGATGCGACTCGGGGAACGTGGCAATCCCGACCACTCGCCTGACCAGCAGCAACATGGTCAGGCAGGCAAACCGCAAGGGGCGCTGATGGGTGTGGGGAATGGGAGGATGCAAGAAGCGAATGGCTGCCTGTAATGGGTAGCATACCGGTTGAAACATCACCGGCAGGGGCAACCCTGGCTGACGTGCATCTGGTTTACGAGCGCAAGAAGAGCCGCTGATTCCAGCGATAACCAAACGACCCTATGGGCGTCTACTGCCCATAGGGGAGTAGTCCGTCCTGAATGTCGTTCATCTCAGGAGGACTGTATGAAAACGCAACCAGCAACACCGGTCGCGTCTGCGCCCTCCGGCGGAGTGATGAATTGGCACGATCTTGATTGGGCCACCATTCAGCAAGCCGTTCGGAAAACGCAGCTAAAGATTGCGCAGGCAACACAGGAAGGTAACTGGCGCAGGGTTAAACGCCTGCAACGGATGCTGACCTATTCGTTTTACGGCCGCTGTTTGGCTGTACGACGAGTCACGGAGAACCGGGGTCGTAAGACTCCGGGCGTCGATGGAGAAACCTGGGGATCGCCCCAGGCCAAGCTCCGTGCTGTGGGAAGTCTGTCGAAACAACGGGGTTATCGGCCCAAACCGCTACGGCGGGTCTGGATACCGAAACCCGGTAAGCATGAGAGGCGCCCGCTGGGCATCCCGACGATGTTGGATCGGGCCATGCAGGCGCTGCATCTGCAAGCGTTGGAGCCTGCAATCGAAAGCACCAGCGACCCGAAAAGTTATGGCTTCCGGCCTGACCGATCGACCGCTGATGCCATGGTTGAACTTTTCCACCTGCTGGCGCCCGAAGTGGCACCGGTCTGGGTTCTGGAGGGGGACATCAAGGGCTTCTTCGACAACATCAACCACGACTGGTTGTGCCTGAATGTCCCGATGGACACGAAGGTACTGCGCAAGTGGTTAAAAGCCGGGGTTATCGACCGGCGACAACTCATGGCAACGGAAGCCGGGACGCCGCAGGGTGGAATTATTTCGCCCTGTCTGGCCAATGCCACTCTGAACGGTCTGGAAACTCAGCTGAAACGTCATCTGGCGAAGAAGCTAGGCATCAAGAAGGCCGAGAAGACCAAGGTGCAGTGTGTACGGTATGCGGACGACTTCGTGATCCTGGCGGCTTCGAAAGAGCTGCTGGAGGAAGAGGTCAAGCCCTGGGTAGAGCAATTCCTGTCAGTACGAGGGGTTGAGTTATCTCGGGAGAAAACGCGCATCACGCACATTCACCAGGGATTCGATTTCCTGGGGTGGAATTTCAGGAAGTACGTGCCGAAGTCACCACGCAGGAAAGCCAAGCTGCTGATCAAGCCCTCGAAGAAAAACGCCTCGGCGTTGTATCGGAAGGTGCGCGAGATCATCAAAGGCAGTGGGGCACTGACGCAGGAAGCGTTGATCGGCCAACTGAACCCGGTACTGAAGGGGTGGGCACAATACCACTCCCCGGTCGTGGCAAAACAAACCTTCAGCAGGCTGGATCATCTGATCTTTTGGCGAATCTGGAGGTGGGCGAAACGTAGGCATCCAAGGAAGTCGGCTGATTGGATCAGGAAAAAATACTTCCGATCCATAGGCGGGCAGAGCTGGGTGTTCGCGTACCCCTACAAGAATGGCAAGGGGGAAAAGCAGTACCGCCGGCTATACCTGTTGGCGGGAACCGCAATCGTGCGTCACAAGCGTCTACCCGGGGCTTACAACCCCTACGATATGGCGCACGAACTGAAGTGGGAGGCGCTGAGAGTTCAACGGATGCAGCACAAGCTGCGTTATCGGGGGCAAATACTCAGTATCTTCCGCAGACAAAAAGGGCTCTGTGCCCTTTGCGGGCAAGCGGTGAGTAAGGAAACGGGCTGGCACGATCATCACGTCATCAGGCGTGTAGATGGCGGTCCGGATACCTTGTGTAACCGCGTACTGCTTCATCCCAACTGCCATGCGCTGATCCACAGTCAGCGGCAAGAAAAAACTCTACAGTTCAGTGGTTTATAACTGTAGAATCCGACGCAAACCTCCCTGCGTTGCCGGCCAAGCTAATTGGCTTCACGTAGGCTTGAGCCGTGTGCGATGAAAGTCGCATGCACGGTTCTTAGGGGGGGATGGGCCAGTAATGGCCTATCCCTACCCGACCTGAGGGCCTATAGCTCAGTTGGTTAGAGCAGAGGACTCATAATCCTTTGGTCCACGGTTCGAGTCCGTGTGGGCCCACCACCTTCAAAGCCGCGCATTGCGCGGCTTTAAGCCTTCTAAGGTTGTGGCATCTGGATCAGTCCTATGGTCCAAAGGTACAAAATCGGTACAGTGCTGGTACGCCAGCCTGCCTTTGGAGTCCTTTTCAGATGGCCACAATCGTCAAAACCCCTGCCGGCACATGGAAGGCCGTAGTCCGAAAAACGGGCTGGCCGACCAACACCAAAACCTTCCGCACCAAGCGCGACGCCGAAGACTGGGCACGCCGCACCGAAGATGAAATGGTGCGCGGCGTATACATCCAGCGCAGCGGCTCCGAACGCCTGACTCTGGAGAAAGCTCTTGAGCGCTATCTGGCCGAGGTGACCCCGAGCAAGAAGCCCACCACGCGCAAAGCCGAAGCCACCAAGGCTAAGCAGCTGATCCAGCACCTGGGCAAATACTCCCTCGCCGCCCTCTCCGCCGAGGTCATCGCCAACTATCGCGACACCCGACTCGGCACCCTGAGCAAACGCGGCGCGCCCACCAGCAACAATACCGTGCGGCTTGAGCTGGCCCTCCTCAGCCACCTCTACACGGTGGCAATCCAAGAATGGGGCCTGGGGCTGACCTTCAATCCAGTGCTGAATATCCGCAAGCCCAGCCCGGGTGACGGCCGCGACCGCAGACTAACCGCCGACGAGGAAAGACGCCTGCTCGCCGCCGTGAACAACCACAGCAACCCCATGCTGGCCTGGATCGTCCGCATCGCCCTGGAAACGGGCATGCGCTCCTCGGAGATCACGTGCCTACGCTGCCACCAGGTCGACCTGAAAAAGCGCGTGGTGCGCCTCGCAGACACCAAGAATGACAGCGCCCGAACTGTCCCCCTCACCAAGCTGGCCACCGAAGCCTTCAAGGCCGCCCTGGATAACCCTGTGCGCCCCAAGGATTGCAACCTGGTGTTCTTCGGCGAACCGGGAAAGGACGAGAAACGTCGCCCCTATGCCTTCACCAAGACCTGGGGACTGTTGAAGAAGAAACTCGGCATGCCCGACCTGCGCTTCCACGATCTGCGTCATGAGGCTGTCAGCCGGCTGGTCGAGGGCGGCCTATCCGACCAGGAGGTCTCGGCCATTAGCGGGCATAAGTCGATGCAGATGCTCAAGCGCTACACCCACCTGCGGGCCGAGGACCTCGTCGGCAAGCTGGACAAGCTGAAACGCCAGCGCAAGGCGCCTTGACGGTGCGTTAAACGCACCACAAACTATACGCAGATAACGTACAGACAATGAAAGCACTATTTGTCGAACTACCGCCCTTTGAGCGCCATAGAGCGGACTACCTGGACGATGAGGCCTTTCGTAGCTTCCAGCGCCTGCTGATGAAGAACCCGGAAGCCGGCGACGTGATCCAGGGAACCGGCGGCCTACGAAAGATTCGCTTCGCCGACGAGCGACGACAGAAAGGCAAGCGCGGCGGCATCCGAGTCATCTACTACTGGTGGCTGGGTGGCGCGCAGTTCTGGCTGTTTACCCTGTATGGGAAGGACGTCCAGGACGACCTGAACGAGCAGCAGAAGAAATTACTCAAGCAGCTGCTGCAAGCAGAAATTGATGCGAGGACGACATCATGAAACGAGACATCTTTGCCGAGCTGGTCGAGGGCTTCGAGGCTTTGGAGGATGAACGCCAAGGCAAGGTGACTCTGCGCTCGCACAAAGTCCAATTGCCCGAACTGTGCGAAGTCAGCTCCGAGGAGCTGGTGGAGATCCGCCAGAAGCTGAACATGTCACGCCCGGTTTTCGCCATGTATCTGCGCACCAACCCGCGCACCTTGGAGAACTGGGAACAAGGCCGAGCCAAGCCAAACGCCCAGGCGACTACGCTGATTCGTCTGGTGCAAAAGTATCCTGAAACTGTCGAGCACCTTGCAGCCCTTGGCTAACCTTCCAAAGCTGCTTATCTGCCAGCAGCTCTTCGAGCTTATTAGCTGCCTCCAAACCTCGTCGATCTAAATCAGCCCGCCGATCCTGGAAAAACCACAGCGGCAGAACTGCCCCCGCGACAACCGCCCATAATAATAAGAATAATAATATTATTCTTATTATTACCCTCCGAATGACATGCAAAAAACCCAAGCAGACCTCGCACGGACATAAGAAAACCACAGCCACCCTCCTCCCAGCCACTTATCAAAATTTAGCAGCTAAATTTTTAAGCACGCCCGCTAACCGCCTCAATACATCAAACAAATCGATAACCAGGCACTGTCAGCCGCGCGCCCAGGCGCGCAAATTAGAGAAATTAGGACATATCGTCCTAACTTACCCAGCGAACCTTTACAAGGATAGCAATAGTTTAGATAAACCTTTGATTAGCAATACAAAATATCGATAACGTATTGATCTAATTAAAATGGCAATCAAAATAGTCTCACACACGCAAACCTACGTGAGACAAACATGACAACCGAAGAATTAATACTAAGCCGCTATAACGGCGCCCCACTTCTATCACTTGAGCAGCTCGCCGAGCTATTGCATCGCAGCAAGCAAGGGCTAAGAATCAGCTTATGCAGTAACAATGATCTTTCTCGCAAGATCCTCCCGTGCAGGGTGAAAATCGGGCGTCGTGTTTATTTTAAAACCGCAGAAGTAGCCAGACTGATCGATACATTCGGGCAGAGCTAATGAGCATCAAAGCAATGAATTGGGCATGGGAGCAGCAGCTTCCACCTGTGCCAAAGTTGACGCTCCTGGCTCTTGCGGATAACGCCGATGATCACGGTTATTGCTGGCCCAAGATGCGGACAATTGCGGCCAAGTGCTGCACTTCAGAACGCACCATCCAGAGAACCATAAAGTCTCTTCTGGGAACCGGCCTGCTGTACAAAGCAGCTCGATTCGATGGGTCAGGAAGGCAAGTATCCAATAGCTACACGCTCGCACTTTCCTACCCCGACAAATTGTCACCCCCTTCCCAGCAGCGAGGCGGCAGCAACAGGGAGGGTGTCGCTAGCGTCACCCCGGGCACGACAGAGTTGTGTCATGGGGGGAGTGACGCAGTTATGTCACCCCTAGAACCACCACTTGAACCACCAAAAGAATCATCAACACCGGATCTGGCGAAACTTACGCAGCTCAAGGCCGAAGAGCGCCTAAAGCTTGCACGATTGATCTCCGATGTGCCCGTGGACCAACAGGAAGTGATTACTGCGCTTCTGGTCGACGCGCTAGCCAAGGGAGCAATCCAAACCTCCCCATCAAGTTGGCTGAAAGCCGTCATTCGTCGCAGAGGACACCAAGCGACGCAGCAGACGCTACCGGAGCTATCAGAAGCGGCGTATGTCGAGCGCCTGATCCAAGGCGGTATCGCAGCGGAAGACGCCCTGCAAATTGCCAGGCAGACCTTCAGCCATCGCATCACAACAAAGCATGCAGCGACTAAAGCGGCACCCATCCCTCAAGGATCAATGAAAACGGGGTGGAAACGTCGCGCTACTGCGGGCCTGGCCAAAGCAACCGAGAAAAACGCTGCTCATTGACACTTGAGGGACGGAGCATGAGCGAAATCGACACTCATCCAAACAAAGCCGAGAAGCCGGCTGGTCAGACGCTCTCACAACGAATTGCAGCCCGGATTCAGAGAAAACCTGATGCCAGCACTACAGCTCGCAACCGCAGCGCCTTTCTCAGTCTGAGAAACGAAATCCAGCAAGCCTACACAGACGGCTGGTCGCTGCTGGCTATCTGGAAAACGCTGCACGACGAAGGGCGTGTTTCCTTCACATACCAGGCCTTCCGGCGGTACGCACACCAGCTGATCGATTTACCAATGTCGGCAAGCGGCAGCCAACAGCGGGGTAGGAAAGCACCCGTACCCCGCCCTCAGCCCAAAGCCGCGGCAGACGCCTTTGCGTTCAAGGCAAAGCCCGCCAAGGAGCCTCTGCCATGAACAACAAACCCCACGCAGTCGTTCAAGTATCAACGGAACCGTTCAATTTCCGTTCACCTGGCGTTAACCCATCGCTGAACGGCAGAGAGGCGATCCGTTGGCGACTAAAGGTGGCCTTTAATCGGCATGAAATGCCGGGCAAGACAGGTGAAGTACCTGTACCGGCAAGCCGGCACTGGTTCTTCACTGCCCTTAATCGCGCTTCGCGCTCTACGGGTGTCTTGCCCTGCGGGACAAGCGGCTACCGCCGCAAATGGAGTGCGCCATGACCACACAGAAAGCCACGACCAGAAAAGGGAATACGCCGATCAATGTCTGGGTTACGCCAGAGGAAAAAGCCCGGATCGAACAACTTGCTGAGCAGACCGGACACAGCATGTCGTCGCTACTGCGCAGCTTGGGTATGGGACATATGCCGACCAGCCTTCTTGATCACCAGTCGATTCTTGAGCTGGCCAAGATCAACGGCGACCAGGGGCGCTTGGGCGGGCTGCTGAAGATGTGGTTGAGCAATGACGAGCGTTTCGCTGGCTTTGAGGAAGCACAGATGCGCCGAACCATCCAGGTAGTGCTGTCGAGGATTGAGGAAACGCAGCAGGTAATGCTGCAGATGCTCATCAAGGTGCAAGGAGGAGACGATGAAAATTTTAGCGGCTAAAAAACTGTGGCTTCTGGCCTGCATCACCAGCTCGTTCATCAGTTTGAACGCCAAGGCGGGCATTCCCGTCATCGACGGCGGCAATCTCACCCAGAACGTGCTGACTGCCATGGAAAGCGTGGCGCAGACATTGAAGCAGATCGAGCAGTACCAGACCCAGCTGCAGCAATACGAAAATATGCTGCAGAACACGGCCGCACCCACGGCCTACATCTGGGACCAGGCCAGCCAGACGATGGACAGGCTGCGCAGCGCCATCGACACCCTGGACTACTACAAACGCAACCTGGGCAGCATCGACGGCTACCTCGGCAAGTTCCAGGACGTCGCCTACTACAGGGCCTCACCTTGCTTCTCCAACACCGGCTGCAGCGAGGCCGAGTGGGCGGCGATGAACGAGAACCGGCGCCTTGCCTCCGAATCGCAGAAGAGGGCCAACGACGCGCTGTTTCGTGGCCTAGATCAACAGCAAGCTGCGCTGCAGCACGACGCCAATACGCTGCAGCAATTGCAACGCCAGGCTCAGGGCGCGACCGGCCAGATGCAGGCCATCGGCTACGCCAACCAACTAGCCAGCCAGCAAGCCAATCAGCTGCTGCAGATTCGCGGCCTGCTGGTCGCCCAGCAAAACGCCATTGCCACGCGCATGCAGGCCGAGGCCGACCTAGAGGCCAAGCAGCAAGCCGCCCACACCGCCTCGACCGAAGGGCGCATAGCGCCCACCCAAGCCCCCAAGAACTGGTTGGACATGAACCGCTAAGGAGAGCCCCGTGAGAAGACTACCCCTGCTGCTACTCACCCTTCTGGCGCTTGCCGGATGCGATGACCAGCCAAGCACCCAAGCCATACCCGAAATCAGTGATGCCAACTGCACCCTGGAAGTGATCAACCAGATCCAAGATCGAACGGCCCGGGCAGAGTTTGCCGGGCAGTGTTCCAGACGCTCGGGCGCTATCCAGCCCACCGAGCAACCGAAGAACTGGCTCGAACTGAACAGTTCGCAGGGGTGACCATATGAAAACGATCAAGAACACCAGCCTGATCAGCTGCTGCCTGCTGCTTGCCCTCTACTCCGGTGGTGCCGCAGCCCAACTCACCAACCAGGGCATGCTGGATCAGGTCATTACCGAGTTCAGCAGCCGTGCGTCCACCTGGCAGGCTGTCATCCTCAATGCTGCGTCCTGGTTGTTCTGGACGCTGGGTACCATATCCCTCGCCTGGACATTCGGCATGATGGCCCTGCGCAAGGCCGACCTGGCCGAGTTCTTTGCCGAGTTCTGCCGTTTCATCCTGTTCTTCGGCTTCTACCTGTGGCTACTCAGGAACGGGCCGGAGTTTGCGTCCTCGATCATTCGGTCGCTGCAGAGACTGGGCGAACAGGCATCCGGTATAACCTCCGTCACACCATCCGGCATCGTGGATATCGGCTTCATGCTGTGGAAGCAGACACTCGCCGCGCTTTCGGCCTGGAGTCCAGTCGATAGCCTGATCGGTGTGCTCTTGAGCTTGGCCATCACTGTCATGCTTGCGCTCATCGCGATCAACATGCTCATCCTAATGGTGTCCGGTTGGGTGCTGATCTACGCCGGCATATTCTTCCTGGGCTTTGGCGGCTCGCGCTGGACGTCCGACATGGCCATCAACTACTACAAGACTGTTCTGGGGGTGGCCATCCAACTGTTTGTCATGGTGCTGTTGGTTGGTATCGGTAGCGACCTGCTCACCGGTTTCTACGCCAAGATGACCAAAGGCACCCTCAATTTCGAGGAACTGGGCGTCATGCTGATTTTCTGCCTCTGCCTGCTGCTCCTGACCAACAAGGTGCCGCCCATGCTCGCAGGCATCATCACGGGGAGCAGTGCGGGTTCAGGGGGAATTGGCAACTTCGGGGCCGGCGCAGCGGTCGGCGCAGTAATGGGAACGGTCGGCATGGCCTCTGCCGCCATGAGCATGGCAGGCTCCACGGCCATGGCCGGAGCCCAGAATGTGGCTGGGGGCGTTTCAGCCATCAAAGCAGCAATGCAGAAGGCGCAGGGAGCGATGGATGACGGCGGCATGCCCATTTTCCAAGGCTCTGCAGGGGGAGATGGCAACAGATCGGGCAGCCCGCTGGCCGAGGCCATGGGGGAATCTGGCGGCAGTGCGCTACAGCAAGCCGCCAAACTGGCCGTAGGCACCACTGCTGAACTTGCCAAAGGTGCAGGTGCAGTTATCGGGGAGAAAGCTGCCAAGCTCGGCAGTAACTTTATGGAGCAAGCCCAGCAGACCCTCGGCGGCCAGATGGCAGCAGCCATTCGGGGCCAGGAGGACGATCAGCCCAACAGCATCGGGCCAGGAAGCGAAAGCGGTGACTCGCCAGAAGACGAGATTGCCGAGTTCGTTAATCGCGGCCGCCGAGACGAAAAATTTTAGCGGCTAAAATTAGGTAGCCCCGCCCGGGGCTACCGCTATGCCACTGGCACAGATTTCCAGCGCGAGAAGTCCAGCGCAGCAATCTCTGCCGCAATCTCCTCCTCAGTCGGCGGCTCTGCATTACCCAGACCAAGCCGCTTGCTCTCGCGAATCGCGTTGGCCACTGCGGTTTTCCCTAGGGCATAACGCTCCAAAACACCTTCAAGCTCATCTCGATCCTGCATATCGTCATCTCCCAGGTAATGACCCAAATTTAGCAGCTCAACTGCTCAATCGGCTTCCATCGGAGTAGCGGTATGAGTGGATTAAAATTCCTTGGTAGATACGCCATCGCTGCATCTGTCAGCTAGCAGTACAATCCAGCGGTCTGACTGTCCCGAACGTGAGTTATATATGGACATTTCACCCGAATGGAAATCGGAACTTTGCCAATGCCACCTATACGTGCTGGAGCTGAAAGGCGGCAGATACTATGTTGGCCAAGCAAAAGATCCCGATCGGCGCATTCGAAAGCACTTTAACGGATCAGGCGCAGAGTGGACGCGCATCCATCAACCTCTGCGAGAGATTAGCCGTACAGATCTTGGCCTCGTTGACTACCGTACAGGTGAGCTAGCTGAAAACACGGCGGTCCTAGAGCTGATGCAGCAACATGGCTTTCAGAATGTTCGCGGCGGCTTCTTCACAAACGTCAGCGTTGAACATACCGCTAAGGCCCTGATTAGCCACGGTCACGGCGACATTCTCTCCACTACTTCACTCAAGCAGCTCCTCTCGCCCGAACGCTCCGTCATCAAGGCGTGTGACGCCGCTACCGAGTACTCCCTTTTTGTATTGCTGCTTGATGGAGACAGATACTTTGTTGGCTACAGCAGCAATCCTGATGCGCGAATACGCCGCCATTTCGCTGGCAAGGCCGCAGACTGGACAGCGCTCCATAAGCCACTGGAGACAGTAACAACAAGGTCTCTGGGCTTCATCACAGAGTCAGAAGCAGCCCACGCGGCAGACAAGGCGACTGTCGCGCTGATGCGCAAGGCCGGATGGCGAAACGTCCGAGGTGGGTCTCTGTGGAGCCTTGATGCAGGAGACATCCTCAAGCTGCTTCACTCACGCGGTTTCAAAGATATCCCGCCGGATCGACCTAGGCAGCCCTAGTGTATGCGGCCTGACTCACCATAGTGCCGACGAGAAGATGCTTGCCTGATGGGCAACGTTTTTTAGCCGCTAAAATCCCAGCCGATTATCCCGCCAGAGGAACAGGCATGAACGACTCCCCGCTGATTGAAGAGCCCTTCTTCATCACTGAAGAAATCGAAGCCGAGATGATCCAAACCGGCTATGTGTTCGAACCACCAACGCACGTCTGCCTCCGGCCAACGGTCGGTGTGCCGAGTGCAGCTGATGACGAAACGCCGCCAGCTACGCCGTAGGAATCTCACGACCTATATAGGTGCCTGAAAGCCTAGCCCGATCGAAGCTGTACACGTGTGCGTAA
The DNA here is from genome assembly GCF_029814935.1 of Pseudomonas sp. GD03919. NCBI lineage: Bacteria > Pseudomonadati > Pseudomonadota > Gammaproteobacteria > Pseudomonadales > Pseudomonadaceae > Pseudomonas > Pseudomonas sp. GD03919. The sequence continues at coordinate 632,815 of NZ_CP104582.1, read as the reverse complement.
GGGCTCTCGATGCAGCGTCCGACGATGGGTAGCACCTGATCAGGCTTACCCGGCATCAAAAGCACCCGCCCACTGCAAATCGGGCAATCAGCACTGAAACGGACAAATCTCGTCCACTGTTGCCCGTCACTATCGCGGTGCATTTCCAGCTCTGCAGAGTCCTCAAAGATCGACAGCAATGCAGCGGGGGCCTTGATGACACGATCATCGACTAGGCGCCACCAGGGGGCATAGAAATTTGCCCAGATGAACCAGCTACCCAGCCCAAGAAGCGCCACGTTCCCAAGCTGCCGCAACGTCAACGCCTGATCGAGTGCGGCCACAGTCCACACACCTGCAAGCAGCCAGAGCCCCAGTAGCAGAAGCCCAATCACGATGCTGACCAACAGTGACAGACCTCGCCAGCTTCGGTTCTTCAGTTCGCCGTTGCGGAAAATCAAGCGCAACAACCAGCCCGGCCGCACGTTGCCAGCATCTGTCCGGGAGTATTCGATGTGCGTCCATGGGCGCTGCTGCTCTTTCGGAACAGGGGCATCTGACAGAGGCGACACATCCAGCCAGAAAGTCCGCTCATTCCCCTTCCCCCCCTTGCCATCATTGGCGCGCACAACCGGCATCTGATCTAGACCTGCTCGACGCAGTCGCTCGCAAAGCGAAGCAAGGCGAGAATCCAGGAACTGCTCAAGCAAACCAGGGGGCAGCCAGGTAGTAGCGTTTAAAGTCCTCCCCTTGTGCTCGCCCTCGACATTAAGCAGTAGAGCGCTGCGAGAAAACTGCTGCGGCTCATGGTTGTTCTTATCCAGGTCAGCCAGCTTGGCTTGCACCATGAATCGCAGAATCCGGTATGCCTTGTTGTCGGCCGGAACCTCGATCAACTCATCCTGTAAGCATCGCATTACTTCCTGCACACAAACTCCAAGCGCCCTAATTCAAAGGGCTGCAGCCATATCCATACCTACACATAACCCCTTTGCAGGAGGTTGGGGGGATGTTTGCCCCCGCTCGAATCATGACTCTTGGAGCCGTCTTCACACCAGAGGCCTGCACCATGACCATGTTCGTCGCACTCGACCCAAACGGTCGGCTGATCACCATTGAAAACGCCCATCGTGGCATAGCTTGCAATTGCACCTGCGTAAGCTGCGGTGAATCTGTCATGGCCCGGAAAGGGCTGATACGGGAGCACCATTTTGCCCACGTCTCACAGAAGAAGAGCTGCTACATACAACGCGAAAGCCTTCTCCACCGCTATGCCAAGGAGGTCATCTGCGATGGACTCGGTATGCAGTTACCACACCTCCCCGGCGTCTACCCCAACAGTGAAGACACAAGCAGCTGGTGGGACTTCGAAACCGTCACTCCGGAGATACGGCAACAGGGCTTTCAGCCCGACCTGATCGCCGAGCTGAAAGATGGCTCACGGCTGTTCATCGAGATTGCCGTCACCTCGTTCATTGATGAGGAGAAGCTGGAGCGCATCAAGGGGGCTGGCACGCCGACCATAGAACTAGACCTAAGCGACCTGCTGCACGGCTCTCAGCCGATACCATCCGAGGCTGCCAAGAACTACATCCTTCATCAGCCACACCACAAAAGCTGGATCTACCCCGAGGAGCCGACGATCGCGCAGGCACTTGAAATGCAGATGCCAGATCCACGTTCACTCGCAGATACCCCCCCGCCCCGGACGACACCCGCGCTGCAAGAGCAGCGCTTCGTCATCATGCAGATGTGGGTATCTGCCAGAACGCTGCCCAGCGGCTCAATTGCCGTCCGCTCCTGGTCATTCAACCCGCAGATCACCGAACTGCTCAAAGCGTGGAGAAGCCAACTTGGCGGCGAATATAACCCTAAGCACAAGAGCTGGATTTTCTATCCCCATAGGCGGGAGGAGGTCTTGGCAAAGCTGCACTCACTGCATCAAGGCTGACCATGCGGACATGAAAATCCGCTAAATTACGCCTACTTGCGGTAGCTTTCGGTGAGCCGTGCAAAATCCGTTAGAATTCGCTGGGTTGCTAGCCGTTTTGGAAGGCCCCTGCCCTGCCAAGGTAGGCGGCTGCGCTAACACCTAGCTCATATTTCGTTTGCATAAATTTTCCACTAAAGCAAAAGAGGGAAGAGCGTGTTCAAGGGCCCGATACTAGAAGAAAAACTTATCAAATGGATTGAACTAGGAGGGCCTTTTCCTGAAAAACTTGAGATCATTAAATCAGAAACAGAGCGCCAGACTTACAAAATATTAGACAGAGATGCTAACGGCTACATAAATAATCTTAATAGCCGCTGCGGAAAGAAGGGTTTTGTCCTTAGAGTACTGGAAGAACGGACAAATTTAGAATTTGCAGCGAAGCTGTGTATAGCTGCCGACTACGAAGGTAAATCTCCATTATCCGAAGTCGAGCTAGCAGCAAAATTGAAAGGCGGTGAAAACCTCATCCATCTGCTGGCAGGCGTTGGTAGGGTAGCCCCTTTCGACAGTCAACCGACCACAGCGGATTCCAGACCTTGGATATGTTTTTTGAGTGGTTGGCTGAGCGGAATTACATTAGATGATTGCCTAAAGAACCACCCAAATAAAATAACCCCATCACTAGTATCAGAAATTGCAAGCTCACTTATAAGAACTATTCTTTTCCTTGAAAAAAAAGGATACAAGCATGATGACCTACATCTTGGCAACGTCATGCTTGTTGAAAGCGATCCCGACCTATTAGAAATAGACCAAGAGACACCGCCATACCATGTAAAAGTTATTGACTTAGGCAGCGTCAAAGCTCTTGATCGCAGTACATTCAAAAGCGATGACGACTGGTCTGCGCTAGCAAAATGCCTAGTGGAACTTCACAACCACCTCCATATCGACAGAGCGGTTGCATCGCGCCATTCACGCTTCATTACAGCTCTCGCAAAATTTATTGAAGCGATAGCCGACGAGGATCCTGGGAGGCATTTTCCAGAACCCTCAATGTATTTAGAGAGAATAAGGGAAGCGACTGAGTCGCTAACAATGCTACCGAGAGAAAGGGAAAAGTTCCATCCCTTTGAAGCAATCAGCGCAGAACATTTAGCAAGCGACGAATTACTCCTAAAATTATTTGTCGATCATTTACCATGGATATCTCTTGTACAAAAATCTGAGCCCACTGTTTTGACGGGACCACGCGGCTGCGGTAAATCCATGGTTTTCCGACACTTAAGCATAAGAACCCATGTTTCCAAGATCGCAAGCGACCCAGGGATTCTGGAGCAACTTGGTTTCTTTGGTGTCTATATTGGATGTGCCAGCGACCTTCAGAATGATCTTCAATGGATTTCAAGAAAACCTGATCGCCCAGCATTGCTCAGCGAAGAAATCATAACCTACTTCAACTTAGTTCTAACAAGAGAGCTTCTTCGCTCGCTAGCGATGTGTGCCAAAGTACCTATAATGTCCAGCAAACTTAGCATCTCAGAAAGCTCAAAAAACAATCTTACGAGCTTCATTTGCGAACAAATTGGTCCAAGTCTAAGTTACTTAAAAGTAAGCGGGATGGACCCATTTCAATCTTGCGCGGACTCAATCGACAAAATAAGACTCAAGCTAAGTCGATCAATGCTGGAGCAACAGGCAAGCACAACAAAATTAGCACCAACATTCATACGCGACCTCTGCAGAGAGGCAGCAAAATTAATTCCCGGTCTAAAAACATGGCGAATTGCCTTTCTACTGGACGACTACACATCACATCGTTTGTCGACTCAAATCCAAAGTATTTTGAACTCCGTGCTATGGCAGCGAGATGACAGCCACGTCTTTAAAGTATCAAGCGAACCATATGGTTTCAAAGCCAACCATATAGACAACGCACGAATCGATGCTAATCGTGAGTACATCTTAGTCGACGCAGGCGAGCTCTCAATACCCGCAGAAAAAGAAAAAGAAAGACGAGACTTTATAACAAAGCTAATCGACAAGCGACTTGAGGCCGCCGAATACAAGGGAAATGTGTCCCTGCTGATTGGCAATAGCACCTTCAAGCGAGATCCCGAGCTTGCCGCAGCAATTCGGGCAGAAAAAGGCAATCGCTCAGGACAGAAGAGTTTTTATCACGGCATACATGTTTTATCTAATGTATGGAGCGGCGACATCGCAACAATACTGCACATGGTAAGAGAAATGTTCGCTCGCGGTGGGGTCACAGAAGCAAGCGAAAATACCATCCCTCACCATGTTCAGCACAAAGCCATTACAAAAGTGTCTAACGCACTACGAGAGAGAGTTAGCGGCTACCATCCATTTGGTACTGAGATGGCAGCCATTCTTTCCAGCTTCGGTGAATTAGCTAAAAGGCTACTTGTTGATGCACCTGAGAAAACTGACAGAAAGGGCACCACTAAAATTCACCGGCGCTATCGGCTAGAAATGAGCCTCCCGTTCGGCTCAGATATTGACCAACAGCTCAGGCTCTTACCTAACGGAAACAATATTATTGAGCTAAAAGAAGAGCTAATAAGGCGAGCCATTTTTATCCAACTCCAAAATAGCAGAGGAAAAGAATCTTCCGGCACTCAAACTCTGAGATGGCAGATTCGGTCATCATTCTTGCCAAGCTTTGGTACGTCGCTTATTCGCGACGATTACATAGATGTAAAGCAAGTAGAAGACTTCGTAGAATTCCTAACTAGCCCTCAGCACTTTGCAGACAAGGCATACCTGCGTTATGCATCAACAGCATCCAACGATGTGTTTAGGGACCTTTTCTCGGATCATAATGAATGAACGTTAGGAAGAAATTCTCAATAGCGAAAAACACACTCGATGCAGCTTTGGCAGACCTACCTACCATGGAAGCTTTAACACTCCCGGTGGTAGATATCGATATATTCATCTGCGCAGCAGGCTTTGAAGAGCGAATAATAGCAGTACCTAGCAGACTGAAAGACGCAGGGACCAAGATCAAACATCACACTCTAGTGGGAAGGTACGGCACTAATCCAGAAGACAACAAGCGCAGAGAAGAGGCGCTGTTCCCGATACTCGATACAATTGGCTCATCTGCAGCGTATTTTGATGCCGACAGCCCAGAAGACATACATAGGTCTATCCAGGCCGCAATATCCAGCATTAAAGAGGAAGGGAAGCTTAACATTGCAATAGATATTAGCGGAGGCTCTTCAACATTTATCGTATCCGCTTTAATAAGCCTACTCAAAAGCAACCATGAAAAGTGCATCACGATTTTTTACTCAACAGCCGAGGAATATCACACCCCCAGCTGCGTCTCTGACAGCAACCAGACACCTACATGGACCGAGTCAGACCTTCGCGAATTCGGTGTCGGAAGTGTAATTACTAACGAACTTACACCCGGAATACACCATGACCACTTACCAAGTTACGCAGTCGTCATCCCGTCGATGTTTACTGCACGAGTACAAAGAGGCCTCAGCTACTTGGGACTAGGCAATTTGAGCGGCGCAGATAACAGTGTTTTCTGGATTTTGCCTTCCACCAATGAACCAAAGCACCAGTGGAGACAAAAGCAGATTGAAAATTCCGTAATAACCATGATGTATGGCGAAAACGCCGAGAGCAACCAATCACCGAAGTTACCAGAAGGGCAATGGGCATACTGCGACGCATTAAGCTATATCGAATGTGTTCGAACACTTATGACACAGATTGATACCCATACCGGCCATAATATATCAATAATTCACGCTGGAACGAAGCTGCAAGCGATCGGAGTATCCTTAGCACTTGCCGCAAGGAGCGAAGTTTCAGCAATCAAAACCAGCCCTCAATCATTTTCCGCCGACAGCTACTCCAAAGGAATAGGAGAAATCTACCATATAAAAATAGACCACCCGAGAGAAATAATTAGCACTCTAACAAAAGTCGGTAGCCTTAGAGTAGAGAATGGGCAATGAGAGCAAGAGATATTAATGATGAATTAAAGTCCGATAATCCTATATGGCTCTGCCTCACCACCCTTCACCATAGGCGATTTCTTGAAGATATTGTCCACACGGTAGGATTGCCATATGGAGCACACATTAGGCTTCGGTATAGAAAGCCATATGTTGACCCTACACTGTGGCATAGAGTCTCAACCTCCTTTGATCTACCTAGTGGTATCGCATTAATAGTTCTGGCGGGAGCATCCTCAGACGAGGCCATTGACGCAGCCCCATTGCGCACTGGAAAAATATTCAAAGCACACTGCGAGGGAGACCTATTAATACTGGATATTTCACTGCAGGACTTTGCAAACGAAACATCACAAAAGCGGGATTTCTATAAACATCTCGAGTCTTGCAGCAAAGCACTCCCTCAGTCGCTTTCTTCGGAAAAATCCTCGCCCGGCATCTATCTACAAACCATAAAACCAGCATCCCTTCCGATAACAGCAACCAGAAGCGTAAGAGGATGGGAGAAAGCCGCTGGTGCATTCTTCCGTATCGATGAGATTGAAACCAAGCCAGATACACCTCCAACCCATCGTATGCCATTTCTTTACTTTATAAATAATTTACCCCCCAAGGTAAGCTCAGACCTTACTTCGTCTGGCGTTCTAAACTTAGAGATGGGTAAGCGATACGACATAGAGCTGCATACAATCTGCAGAGCAGTGACTAAAGCGATTAATGCACCTCTTGGTGAAATTCTATTAGATCTATCCCACCCCTCTGCAACCTTCACAAGCTCAAGAAGAGTCCGCATCGACTCCAGGCGAGATGTAAAATCAGTCGGAGTATCTACTGCACCGCTATTCAGAACCACGGAAGGACATCTATCGGTTCGGACTAGCATTTTCCTTGAGAGCCGAGAGAACAATGATGTGCACAAGGAGAGTGAAAGATCAGAGGAAAACTTCTGGGAAAAAGTTACGCCCGCAGGAAAGAGAATAGAGATAGCCGTAGCAAGATACGATTTTCCAACAAAAATCGGAAAAATAAGACCCTGGATTGCCTCAGGCTTAATTGCTGCAGCGACAGCACTATCTGTCTATAAATTCTCCACACAAGGAGAATTTAAAATCACTGACTTAATTATTCCCGTGCTCGTATTCGTTTTTACACTATTCGGCCTTAGCCTTGGACTGATCAAGAAATAGCGCTTCGTGCGGAATCTTTTAGCGCCTCATCCATCAACTGATATGAGTCGACATTCTTCCAACGCTCGTCACGAAGTGCCCGAGGGAGGCACCAGCGCTCCCTCCAGTACTCTGACCATTCCGAATCATCAAAAGCTTTTATGTCTGGAGTTACACCATGCTGACAAACCTCTCGGAGGTTATTTACCAGCTCAAAGATGAAGACTTCTCTGCATATACCATGAGACAAATACTCTCGCGGCAACTCAAGCTCTAATAGAGCCCTGACAATATTCTGCCAACGTACTTTGGGGCCGTTTCCAAAGCCTGCCGGAACATGACGCCCAATACTTTTCAGCCAACTAACCAACTGAGGATACAACTCCTCTAAGTGGATAGTTCCGTAACCCTTCGTATACCCAAGCGATTTAGCGAGCGCCCCATGACCATCACGAAGCCTATTATAAATTGAGCTACGCCCGAAGGCACTTGCAGTCGTAATCGCAAGCAAAGGCTGATGCACGCGCTGATTAAGTTGGGTGGTCATTTTTCGACCATAACTCCGCCAATAACTCTGCCTTATAACAGTCGAGTGCAAGAAACCAGCTACTAATTTACCACCAAGAAGAGAGGCATAAACTGGTGAGGCACCAATTGTGTAAGCATCAAGCGTATTATTTACAATTTCTAGCTTCTTATTTTTAGCCACCCCCAAGTACTTATCTCGGCATGACAAATCAGCCGAGGGAGACTGCAGCCCTATTATCCCAATAACTGCTTCATGATATCTATCAATTACCAGGAAACGAAGCCGACGGCCATAGCCCTTCGAGTAAGGCATAGACCAATAGCCACGAGTTACTTTAAATAAATCTTCCTCTAGACTACGTGGACCAACCAAAACCAACTCAGGATCAATTTTTCCTGGATCAATCAGTCCACCACTAGGAAAATAATTCCTATATTTCTTCAGCTTCAGTCGGAGAGCAGAATAGTCCACAGACTTATCCCATTGCTTCGCTGCAAGATGGAAATTACGGATAACTTCCTTATCGCCACTTTCCGCAGCCGTACGACAGCGCAACCATGACTGATGGACATTCTCAGACAATTTGTGACGGGCTATCTCATCAGCCTCACCGCCCGAATCAAGACGAAGAGAATCCGCTGTGCCCGCTTCTGTCGGCTCATTTTCTCTAACGATGCCTGACGTGAAAGAACTCATCCAATACTCACCATAACTATTCTGCTACGGCCTACCGGCCAACCTAGGCAGTGTCCCTCGCCATCAGCAGAGCTGGGCGTATATTGCCACTTCGTAACCGCTCCACAAACCACACCTTCAAGTGAAGTGAAGGCCCACAGATGCTGTGCTCCCGATTTTCCTGGAGCCCAGCCCATGATGCGTCCCGACCCCAAGGTCAAAGCCGTTTACCTTTACCCCAAGCCGGTCGATTTCCGCAAATCCATCAACGGTCTGGCCGCCTTGGTCGAGTTGGATATCAAGGTGGCGGTGTTCGACCCGGCGTTGTTCGTTTTTCTCAACCGCACGCGCAACCAAGTGAAAATTCTGTATTGGCATCGTAACGGTTTCTGTTTGTGGCTCAAGCGCTTGGAGGCCGAGCGGTTCAAGACCAAACCGGATGCCGGTGACGAAGCGATCGAGCTGACGGTGCGGGAATTGAATCAGTTGCTGGAGGGCATCGACCTCTGGGGCAATCAACCGCACAAGGTGCTGACACCACGTTTCGTGACTTGAGCCGGTATAATCCATGGCATGATTTCCGTGCCTGAACCCCTTCCTGACGACCCCGCAGCGCTCAAGCAATTGCTCGCTGAGGTGCTGTCTTCTGCACAGAAATTGGCCAAGGACAAGGACGGGCAGATCGAGCACCTGCGCGAACAAAACGCACTGCTGATCCAACGCCTGTTCGGTCGCAAATCCGAGCAGACGGCCGATCCTGACTCGCCGCAGTTGGAGATTTTCAACGAAGCCGAAAGCCTCACCGAAGCCGCGCCCGAAACTACTGCCGAAGAGATCGAGGAAGACGTCGTCGCGCCGGTCAAACGTCGTGGCAAGCGTAAACCACTGCCGGCTGAGTTGCCGCGCGTTGAGGTTATCCATGAGCTGCCCGAGCACGAGCTGACCTGTGCCTGCGGTGCTTGCAAGCAAGTGATCGGTGAGGAAACCAGCGAACAGCTGGAAATCATCCCGATGCAGGTGCGGGTCATCCGCCATATCCGTAAGACCTACGCCTGCAAAGCCTGCGAAGCCGCCCCGATCACCGCGGACAAGCCCGCGCAACTGATTGAGAAAAGCCTGGCTACGCCCAGCGTGTTGGCGATGCTGCTGACCACCAAGTACGCCGACGGCATCCCGCTGTACCGCTTCGAGAAAGTCCTCCATCGCCATGGCATCGACATCCCGCGGCAGACCCTGGCTCGCTGGGTGATCCAATGCGGTGACTATCTGCAACCCTTGCTCAACTTGATGCGCGACACGCTGCTGGATTATCCGGTGTTGCACTGCGACGAAACCCGGGTGCAGGTGCTCAAAGAACCGGGGCGCGACCCGAGCAGCCAATCCTGGATGTGGGTGCAAACCGGCGGCCCGCCAGACAGGCCGGTGGTCCTCTTCGACTACACAACCAGTCGTGCGCAGGACGTACCCTTGCGCCTGCTCACCGGCTATTGCGGTTATTTAATGACCGACGACTACTCCGGCTACAACGCCGTGGCCGCGCAAGCGGGCATCGAGCGGCTGGCCTGCTGGGCCCATGCGAGGCGCAAATTTATCGAGGCGCAGAAGGTGCAGCCTAAAGGCAAAACTGGGCGAGCCGACATGGCCCTGAACCTGATCAACAAACTCTACGGTATCGAGCGCGAGCTAAAAGACGCCTGCGACGCTGAACGCCTGAGCGCCCGCCAACAGCGCAGTCAACCCGTGCTCGACCAGCTCAAAGCCTGGCTCGACAAAGCTCAGCTGCAGGTCGCCGGACAGACCTCCCTGGGCAAGGCGGTGAACTACTTGGCCAACAACTGGAGCCGCCTGGAGCGCTACATCGAAGGCGGAAACCTGCCCATCGACAACAACCGCGCCGAGAACGCCATCCGCCCGTTCGTCATCGGCCGCAAAAACTGGCTGTTCAGCGACACACCCAAAGGCGCCACGGCCAGCGCACAGATCTATAGTCTGATCGAAACCGCCAAAGCCAATGGCCAAGAGCCCTACGCCTACCTGCGCCACATCCTTGAGCGCCTGCCTCAGGTCAACAGCGTCGAAGGCTACGAAGCGCTGTTGCCGTGGAACTGCTCGCCAGCGCCAGCTGCTTCCTGAAAACAACCCCGTCCGCTAGGACGGGGGTTTATGGAGCGCTTACGCCACTTCTAGCGCCCCACGATGCGGTTTTCCTTCCACTACAATCCAGATTGCCGCTGCAAAGGTCTTTGACATCTCATTTGCAGCAGTGATGGATCCTATATTCTGCGTGGGGTAATGCGCGAGGAGCGCGGCACCACGCAGAAATCGTGGTTGAGAAACAGCCCCGGCTGTTACCGCAGTGCTACACAGGACAACGGCCATTACCCGTGTGCAGCACCCAAGCGAGAACCATTCCTGGCAGCAAAGCTACCTTGCGATAAGCGGCAACAGCTACCTAGGACATGAGCTCAGTGCTATGCACGAGCATCACCTTGACTGGCTGAGACTGCCCCGAGGTACATTTGAACGGTACACTGGCGGTACAGCGCTCAGCTTTTGCAGATTTCGCCGAATTACGCTTAACCCGCTCTACGACGCTGCTTTCAGCTAGCTGTACCTACGCTAAGCTACGCCCGACTTCACTGGGCTTGCAGCGTTTCCAGGCAACTCATAATCCTTTGGTCCACGGTTCGAGTCCGTGTGGGCCCACCATATGAAACAACGACTTAGGTCAGCCACTGCGCTGGCCTTTTGTCGTTTTGGGGCTGACTCAACAACCACCGACTGAAGTCGGTGGGTTAGCAGGCCGTTGAAAAACTCGGCTTCAACTGCCCCAACCCGTCCGGTTTGGCGCTTTTTCAAGCGCTTTGGCCTAACGGAGTCCACACAAGGCCTGACTTCAGGCCTTTTTGACAGGTTTCAGCACCACGTTCACGCCTTTCGGTGTTTTTTGGGCGTAACTCGCCCTATACATGCGATCCTCGCCACCAACCCGACAGGCTACCCAGTCGGATCAGGTTGTAGACCGAGAAACCCAGCAATAACTGAGCACTCAGCTTGGCGCGACCGATCAGCTTGGTCTTGCGCAGGCCGCCAACCGTCTTCAGCCAGCCAAAACCTTCTTCGATCCGCTTGCGGATCTTCTGGCTGGCGGCATACCCCGGATGCCGCGTGGTGCGCCCATCGATGGCGCTGCCCTTGCGCTTCTGCGCCACATGCGGTGTCACTTTCAGCTCGCGCGCCCTCTGCACGAAACGCTTCTGGTCGTAATTCTTGTCTGCACCTACCGTGCTGCCCGGCTTGGCCGTGCGCTCCAGCATCTCCAGCGCCGCCTCTACCTCGGCACGTCCATTGAACTCGGTGCATTCCACATCCACGATCAGACCGTTGCGGTGCTCCATCATCGTGTGGGCCATGTGCGCCAGACGACTGGCATCGCCATTGCTCTTGCGCGCCAGCCGGGCCTCGGGATCGCTGGTCGATTGGTGGGTCGCGTTGCTGCGCTTCTCGCCCTTGAAGTCGGCATCGGGGTTGCGCGTGCCATCCTCCGGTGGGTCGCCGCCATCCTTCTTGATAAAGGACTTGTGCGAGGCCCAGGCGTCGATCAGCGTGCCATCGACGCTGAAATGCTCGTTGCTGGCGTACTCGGACCATGCGGCCAGCGACTTGATGCGCTGGAAGAACAGCCGCGCTACATCCTGGTTGAACAAGCGGTCACGGTTCTGGCTGAAGGTCGAGTGATCCCACATGCGCTCGTCCATCGACAAGCCGACGAACCAGCGAAACAGCAGGTTGAAATCAATCTGCTCGACCAACTGCCGCTCGGAGCGAATGGTGTAAATCACCTGCAGCAACGAGGCGCGCAGCAGCCGCTCCGGCGCAATCGAGGCCCGTCCCAGGGTGGAGTACAGCCCGTCGAAGTCCCGATCCATCGAAGCCAGAACGGTATCGACCAGGCCTCGCAGGGGACGCAGCGGGTGATCGTTCGGGATGCGCTGCTCCAGCGTCGTATAACTGAACAGCTCGTTTTGTTTGAGGTCGAGTCCACGCATCGGCTTGGGCTGGCTTCGGCAGAAGAGGATGGCCGCCATTTTGCCAGAGCCACGCGGGCTCTGGCTTTTTTCAACGGCCTGTTAGTGACTTACGGACTGAAAGTCCGGATACGCGTCGACTGAACGACGCGTCGGATCAGTCAGGCTCCATCCTGAAATTATCGTTCGGGCTCGGCTCAAAATGATGCTCCAGATACTGCTTGATCATCTCTTCCGTCATCTGCCCAACCGTCGCGCAAAAGTACCCGCGACCCCAAAAATGCTGCCCCCAATAGCGCTTTTTCAGATGGGGAAACTCCTCGAAAAGCTTGCTCGCCGTACGCCCCTTGATCCGCCTCATGATCTCACTCGGCGCCAAATTCGGCGGACTGCTCACCAGAATATGCACGTGATCCTTGCTCACCACACCTTTCACAATCCGAATTTCAAATGCTTCGCACGTCTGTCTCACCAGCTCTCGCACTCGCTCAGCAACCTCACCGCTGAGCACCTTGTATCGGTACTTAGTCACCCAAACAAAGTGATACTCGATCTGGTAGACCGTATGACTGCCGTATCTGTAATCCATGCGCTTGCCCTCCAGCCCCGCATGGTGGCGCTAAAGCTCACCGGCTGAAAGCCGGTGGTTTTAACCTTTCGATGGAAAATAAACATGGGCATGTCTATAGCTTTGACCGCATGACGCTGCGCGGTGCCTACCTAGGCCCACCGATGCCAACATCCAAGGCGCCGTGAGAGATGGCTGTCTTCTGAGGCTGTTATGCCCAGATGGGCAACTAGGCAACACAGGCCGATACAACGAGAACTACCAAACTAGCCGGCAGCACAGACAGATAACCGCGAGTGTCGCTCAATCTGACCAAAACAGTGCGAGCGGCACTGCCACCAGTTGTTCATCGAAAGGCACGACCTGATCGCCCGAGTAGAACACCACGCCACGCTTGAACTGCTGCGGCGTAATCTCGCGTAGATGACGAAGCCCGTTGAAGTCCTTGCCACTGATAGTGGCCGCTGCCTTGACCTCGATGCCAACCAGATCGCCACGACGGTTCTCCAGCACGAAGTCCACCTCTACTCCGGTGGAGGTACGGTAATGCATCAGCCGCGTACGCAAATCTGACCAGCTCTGATGCTTGACCAGCTCGGCATGCACGAAGTCCTCCACCAAGTCCCCCGGTAACCCCAGTCCAGCCGCCATGCCGGCTTCGCTCAAGCCCTGTAAGTGGGCCATCAAGCCGTAGTCGGTCACGAACAGCTTGGGCGATTTCTGTAGTCGTTTGCCGAGATTGGATGACCAGGCCGGAACCTGACGCACGAGAAAAAGGGTCTCCAACAGAGTCAGATAGCGCTTGAGCGTGGTCTGCGGAATGCCCGTCGAACGCGACAGCTCGGCGGCATTGAGCAGTCCGCCACTGCGGGCGCCCAGCAGCTGCATCAGTCGCGGCATCTCCGTCAGCCCTTCGATCTGGGCCAGGTCGCGAACGTCACGCTGCAAGATCGTATGGAGATAACTCTCGAACCAGGCTTCCCGCCGCCGCTCGCCGGAACGACTCAGCGCCTCCGGATAGCCTCCACGACTCAGCCTCGCGATGAAGTCCTGCCGCTCGAAATGGCACTTATCCGGCATCTGGCCACTGAACAGTCGATCAATCATGCTAAGGGGCTGACGCTCGATTTCGCTTTGCGCCAAAGGCCACAGGTTCAGCACCTCCATACGCCCAGCTAGAGAGTCGGCAATCTGCGGCAGCAACAGCACATTGGCCGAGCCGGTCAGCAGGAAACGCCCAGGGGTACGGTCACGATCCACCGCCGCCTTGATCGCTAGGAACACCCCAGGAGCACGCTGCACCTCATCGAGACAGACCGCCCCCTTGAGTGCGTTGATGAAACCGAAGGGATCAACCTGCGCGGCTGCCAGCACAGCCGGGTCGTCGAAGGTGTAGTAAGTCGCCTCGCGGCCGAGGTTTTGGATCAGCGTACTCTTGCCGGTCTGGCGGGCGCCGTTGACCAGCACGACCGGCGAATCATCCAGGGCTGCGAGTAGGTTTTGACGGATCATGCGCGCGTACATGGTGTAAATTCATCCATTAAATGGTGGAAATTACACCACAAATATATAGCGCATCATAGCGCTCAGCCGCCCTTTGAGCCTCAGGTTAGTCATGAGTACCGGAATCTGTAGTCGTGAAGGCCAAACCCAGGAAAATCAGTATCTGTGGATAGCACCGGGAATCTGTAGCAATTGACCGGGAATCTGTAGTCATGAACTCGATGCAGCAAGGGAATCTGGAACCGGGAATCTGTAGTCATGAGACTATCGAGGTGGGTGTTTCAGGCGCTCCAAACCAGCTTAACGATGGCCAGAAATGAAAAAATCCGCTCCGCTTGGATTACCCCCGCACAAATCGACGCTCTGACTAATTTCTCATTGTAAATCAGGCGCTTAGCGGGCTTCATGTGACCCGATAGGTCAAACCTACAAGAATGTTGCAGGTTTACAGTGACACAAAAGCTTTAAAATGTAGTAGCCCACAGCCCCTCAAGGATGTTGCAGGGCAAACCTACACTCCAGAGGCTGTGGATAACACCGGGAATCTGTAGTCATGAACCTTCTGTAACCCGCGCCGCACTAGGCTTTGCGCCTCCCGATAAAGCTTTTAAAAACAAGAAAAAAAGATTTAAAAGCGAAGGGTGTTGTGGAAAACCGATTCGATGAGAAAGCGGCAGAGCTCGAAAACGCAGCCGAAAACAGGAAGGCACCGTAAGCAAGGCTGGCAATCGCTGATCGAGCAAATTCGCGAGTAAGCGGGTGGGTAATTGCACATACTTGCCCACCCATTTGCGCCCGACCTGACCAGTCAATTGCATTCCAGCTGACCACGCGTTTGCATTCGACTTGACCAGCGCACGCCGCAGCGATGACTGGCAGAGAACGGCCAGAAGCAGCCATTGCCTTGGTTTCTTCATAGCTCGGCGAAGCTCTTTGAGGCCTGAAACGAATGGTTACATACGCACATTCGAATTAACGCATATTGTAACTTTTCTGAAATGGTCGCCTTAGTAAATTATGGCTCTCCCCACTCAATAGGTAGTGCCATGAAGAACCTCACCCTCTCAGCCCTGCTCCTCTCGTCCCTGTTCACCGGCTCCATTATGGCCAGCGAATTCGATAGGCTCTGTCTGAGTTAGCTGTTGCAGTGGTCTAAACTGAATCGTGATCTTTCCCAGCATGAGGGATCTATCATGAAAGCGGTTCAGTTTTCGCGGTGGATGGCACAGCTCTCCAGCCTCAACCCAGAGCAACGCGACCAGTTGAGATCCAAGCTCTTGCCAGCTGCCAGGCACTCGCAGGACGCAATCAAGGCCCCAAGCCATTGCCCGCATTGTCAATCGCGGGAACTGCGCCCCTGGGGTTCCAGTGGTGACTTGCCGCGATACCGCTGCAAGGTTTGCGGCAAAACCAGCAATGCCCTGACGGGCACCCCAATGGCGCGACTGAGAAAGCGCCATCTCTGGCAAGACTATGCGGACGCACTGACCCAGAGCCTGAGCGTGCGCAAGGCCGCCGTTCATTGTGGCGTCAGCAAAAACACAGCTTTCCTGTGGCGACATAGGTTTCTTTCTCGGATTGCCGATCACCAGGCCCAGCACGCGTCAGGCATTGTCGAAGCAGATGAAACCTTCTTCCTGGAGTCCTTCAAGGGGCAACGCGAACTGCCTCGACCGCCTCGTCGGCGCGGTGGCAGCGCCAAACGACGCGGACTGTCTGCCGAGCAAATTCCTGTGCTGGTGGTAAGAGATCGCAGTGGTCAGCAGGCAGACTTCAAGTTGGAAAAGCTGGATGCACAGCACATAGGGGAGCGGCTACGCCCGCTGATAGACGCGGATGCGATTCTCTGTACTGACAGCGCAAGTGTCTACGCCCATTTCGCCAAGGTTGAAGGCATCACTCACCGACCGATTAACCCGAGCCAGAATCGACGGGTTGATGGTGCTTTCCACATCCAGAACGTGAATGCCTACGACAGCCGACTCAAGAGCTGGATGATTCCTTTTCATGGTGTGGCCACCAAGTACCTAACGAACTACCTGGGCTGGCGCCGCCTGCTTGAGCGCTACAAAACACAGCTCAACCCATTGATTTGCTTGAAAGAGGCGTTGGGGTATAGGGATATGCAACAGTTAACTCAGACATAGCCTTTGTTTTTGCCTTGTATCGCTCTAGCTCGTGAGATCGTGAGCTGACTCTAAGGCCTCCACCCGCTTCATCACAACACGACACAGGAACACGCGCATGCAACTGATCTACGCTGCGGCTTCACCCTTCGCCCGCAAGGTTCGCGTGCTGGCCGCGGAAACCGGCCTGCTGGACCGAATCGAACTGCTCGACACTGCCGTAATGCCGACCACGCTCAACGAGCGGGTCAATGCTGTCAATCCGCTGGGCAAGATTCCGGTGCTGCTGACCGATGACGATGAGGCACTGTACGACAGCCGGGTGATCTGCGAATACCTCGACACCCTGCACGCGGGGGCGAAGCTGCTGCCGAGCGGTGCTGCGCGCTGGCAGGTGCTGCGCCTGGCCGCACTGGCCGACGGCCTGATGGACGCGGCCCTGCTCGCGCGTTACGAGCGCGGTGTGCGCCCGGCCGAGCTGCAATGGGCGGCCTGGCTGGATGGCCAGCTAGGCAAGGTGCAGCGCTCCCTGGCGGAGCTGGAGCGCCAGGTCGAACGACTACAGGGCCCGCTCGACCTGGGGCAGATCGGCGTCGCCTGCGCGCTGGGCTACCTGGACTTCCGCTTCGCCGACCTCGACTGGCGCGCCGCTTATCCTGGTCTGGCCGCCTTCCAGCAGACCTTCGCCCAGCGCGCCTCCATGCTGGCCAGCGCGCCGGTGTGAGATTGTGGCAGTGCTTGGGGGGAGTTTCATCCCTGCGTTGAGATGCGAAGCGAGGATTGTCGAGTCTCTGGCGCAAGATTGCTCGGCATGATGCCAAAAGGCTATTATTCTGGCGCGTATATTGCTCTGTTTTAGTCATTTAATTGACTTTTACAGGGTGTAATTGCCGCTTGCCTGAGCTTTATATCGGAAAATTGACAGTTTGCTGGTCGTGCTGATTCAATGCCGATACATACAAGCGTCACGATTGTGCTCGAGGTCCAGGGGTCGACTAGAGTTTCAGCAAGTGACGGGGGGACGCCTCGCCAGAGGTTTCTGAGAGAAGTAGGCGTGCAAGCGCTTTTCAGTTCAGTGGGTTGATCAGTTGAAATTCTCAAAGGGAATAGCCGGGCTTCTCAGCCTGGCCGTTGCGTTTTTCGCTAGTACAGCACTTGCCCAGCCCTCCAGCGTGGCTTTCTGGTACGCCGATGAGCCGCCGCTCCCCGAGCTTTCGCAGTTCGAGTGGGTGGTTGTTGAGCCCGGACATGTCTCCGCTTCCGACCTTGCCTATCTAAAGGCCCAGGGCCGCACGGTGTTCGCTTATCTGTCGGTCGGTGAATACCATGGTGATCTCACCGCGGCCGGCTTGAAGGACGCTGCCAGCAGCATCAGAAACAGTGCCTGGAACAGTCAGGTCATGGATCTTGAGGCATCCGCCTGGCGCGACTATCTTCTTGGTCGAGCCAGTGCTCTGAAAGGGCAAGGTTACGACGGCGTTTTTCTCGATACGCTGGACAGTTTCCATCTCCAACCCAAAGCCTTTCAGGAGCCGCAGCGCCTGGCCCTGAAAAGTCTTCTGCAGCAGATGCATCGCCGTGAGCCCGAACTCAAGTTGTTCTTCAATCGCGGCTTCGATGTTCTACCCGAGCTGCCGGGCGTCGCTTCTGCCGTGGCCGTAGAGTCCCTTTATGCAGGGTGGGACGCTGCAGGGGGCGGTTATCGCCAGGTGCCGCAGAGTGATCGCGACTGGTTGTTGCCGCACCTCGATGACGCACGGTCAAAAGGCATTCCGGTCGTGGCGATCGAATACCTGCCCCCAGAGCAGCGCAAGGAGTCACGCGAGCTTGCTGCGCGCCTGGTTCGTGAGGGCTTCATTCCCTACATCACGTCGCCTGAATTGAATGCGTTGGGGATGAGCGCCATCGAGGTCCAGCCACGTCGTATCGGTCTGGTCTACGACCCTCGGGAAGGCGAGGTCGAGGACAACCCGGGCCATATCTATCTTGGCGGGCTGCTCGAGTACCTGGGCTATCGCGTCGACTACTGGCCTGCCGATGCGTCGCTGCCGCAACGTTCGCTCAAGGGACTGTATGCCGGCGTCGTGGTATGGATGACCAGTGGTGCCCCGGAGAAGCGCGACATCTTCGAGGATTGGCTGAACAAGCGGCTCGATGAACAGGTACCGCTGGCTTTCTTTTCCGGTCTACCGCTGGACAACGACAGCCTGCTCAGCCGTCTTGGTATTCGCACCCTGTCGCAGCCGATTGCCGATGACGCCGTACTGGAATCACATGATGCCGCGCTGGTCGGTGGGTTCGAGGCACCCATGCGCTTGCGTACCCGGGAGCTGCCCGCGCTGACGGTTACCAATCCTGACGTGACCCAGGCCGCTGTGGCTCTGCGTAGCGGTGAGAGACGCTATGTACCGGTTGCGACGGGCAGTTGGGGTGGTTTTGCGCTGACGCCCTATGTGTTCGAAGAGGGGCTGGATCACCGTCGCTGGATCGTCGACCCCTTCGCTTTCCTCCAGCGCGCCTTCGCCTTGCCTCCCATCCCCAGACCTGACACGACGACGGAAAACGGCCGACGGATCGCCACCGTCCACCTCGATGGCGATGGTTTCGTTTCCCGCGCTGAAGTAACCGGTACGCCTTATTCCGGTATCCAGGTACTGGATGATTTCATCACCCCTTATTCGTTGCTGACTTCGGTTTCGGTGATCGAAGGCGAGGTCGGCCCCAAGGGCATGTATCCGCACCTGGCTCGCGAGCTGGAGCCGATCGCCCGCAAGATATTTGCCGACCCAAAGGTCGAGGTCGCCAGCCACACCTTCAGTCACCCGTTCTTCTGGCAGCCGGAGAAGTCGTCGCAGCGTGAGGACTTCGAGGCGCAGTACGGCTACATGATGGCCATTCCGGGCTACAAGACGCTGGACATGCAACGCGAGGTCGTGGGCGCGCGCGACTACATCAACCAGCGCCTGACCACGCCTGAGAAGCCGGTGAAGATGATCTTCTGGTCGGGTGATGCCATGCCCAGTGCCGAGACGCTCAAGCTGGCGTATGACAGCGGTCTGCCCAACGTCAACGGCGGCAAAACGGTTCTGACCAATGCCTACCCTTCGCTGACCGGCCTCTATCCGTTGATTCGCCCAACCCCCGGAGGCCTGCACTTCTATGCGCCGGTGATCAACGAGAACGTCTATACGAATCTATGGACGGGGCCCTACTACGGCTTCCGTGGTGTGCAGGAAACCTTCGCGCTGACCGACAGCCCGCGCCGGCTACGTGGCTTTCACCTGTATTACCACTTCTACTCGGGGACCAAGCAGGCCTCCATTCGGGTGATGAAGCAGACTTATCAGGCCATGGTGGACAGCCAGCCGCTGTCGCTGTGGATGAGCGATTACATTCAGCGCGTAGAGGGCCTTTACCGAGCGAGCCTGGCCAAGCGTAGCGATGGCGCGTGGTTGATCAGGGGGCTGGTGGGCATGCGTACGTTGCGTCTCGACCCGGCTCTGGGCTGGCCCGATCTGTCGCGTTCCGATGGGGTTGCGGGTGTGCGAGATCTGCCGCAGGGGCGATACGTGCACCTCAGTGGGCCTACGGCCGTGCTGGTGCTGCGCGAAACGCGTGATCCGCGTCCGTCTCTGGAGGAGGCCAACATCCCGCTGACTGCCTGGCGTTACAACGATGACAGAAACGTCACGTTTTCCTTCGAGGGAGAGTTTCCGCTGACGTTCAGCGTTCGCTCGGACAGAGCGTGTCAGGTTCAGGTGGGGAGCAGTCGCTTTCAGGCGAAGGCTGATAAGGGGATCAGGCACTTCGAGTTGCCAATGAAGCGGGTGAGAGATGGAAAGCTTATCTGCAACCAGTAAACGTGAGCGTCAGACGCGCCTGCTCAACCCATGGATGATCGTGCTTGTCGCGCTCTTCGTGATTGCGTTGCTGGCCCTGTCCTACAAGAACGAGGATGTATTCCTTCCGGCCGCCGATTCGGCGCCTGATGCTGTGGCAATCAGCTATACCGAGCTGCTGATCAAGGCACACCCCGAGGATGACCAGCTGCGGCTGAGGCTGATCGATCAGTTGATTCAGGTCGGTGACTTCAAGCGTGCCCACGAATACCTCGAACAGCTGCAAGGCCGCCTTTTGGCCATTACGCCGTTCTATGTGGTGATGCTGGATATCCTCAGGGCTCAGGCCGATCCGAACGGTATCAGCGAGGCGCAGCGTGCGCAGCTGATCGAGGAGTTGCGGGCGCTGAACATCGCTGACCTGGATAACTCCATGCTGGAGCGCACGGCGCGTTACGCGCTGGAGATCGGCGGCCTGGATGTGGCCGTGAAATCCTACAAGGCGCTCGCCGAGCGTGATGTCGCGCGACGCACTCACTGGCTGGGCGAAGCCGCCCTGTGGAGCCTGGCGAACAATGACCAAAGCGGCGCTGCGCAACTCTACCTGCAGTTGGCCGCGGCGGAGCCGGATGCGCAAAAGCGTGTCGAGCACCTGCGTGAGGCATTCAATGCCTTGCGCGCCGCAAACCACTCCGCGCAGGCCGCGGAGCTGCTGGCACAGCATCTTGGTGAGTTGAATGCCGAGCAGGAATCGCTGGATTGGCTTGCCGAGGGTGTGGACGCTGCACAGGCGGCGCAGCGCTTCGATCTTGCCGAGACCTTCGTTCAGCACTGGTTGAGCCTGAAGTCCGATGATCATCGGGCACTCAATGCCGATTTCCGCCTCAGTCTGGCATCCGGTGCCATCGAGCGTGCCTGGCAGCTCGGGCCACAACTGTTGGCGCAGGCCCCCGATGATTTCGAGTTGATGGCTGAACTGGCACGCCTGGCAGAATGGACCGGGCATACCCAGCAGGCATTGAACTACTGGGTACAGATGCTCGCTCATCAGGAAGACCCGGCAATGCGTGAGCGTGTTTGGCGCTATGCATTGCAGCTGTTCGATTTCGATCAGGTGGTCAGTACGCTCTCGGCCATCGATCGTCAGCGGCAGATGACGGATCAGGAGGTGGACACGCTGGTATACAGCCATGAGGTCCGCGGCACGCCTGAAGATGCGGAGTCCTGGCTACGGGCTTATCTGCAGCGTTACCCCAATCATCTGTTTGCTCGCAAGCGCCTGCGCATGCTGCTGGAGAACACCCAGCAGCTCGACAAGGAAGCTGAGCTCTGGGCCAGCATGGCTGAGCGCACGAGCCTGAGCACCGAAGATCGTATCCGCTGGGCCAAGGTGCATTGGAACCTCTTTCAGGCGGATCAGGCCTGGGCGGTACTGACCGCGGTGGATGCGAGCAAGGTGGATGATCCCGAATACTGGCAGTTGCGCGCTGACCTTGCCTGGAAGCTCGAGCGGGATGCCGACGTTCGCGCGGCATACGAGCGGCTGGTCAGCCTCGACGTGCCGTTGGGCAGGGATGATGAAGACCGCCTGATACGCATCTACTGGGACAAAGAGCCGCGCCGTGCCCTGCAGATCCTCGTCGAAAGTTGGCGGCGTACCGGCAGAGTGGCGCGGTTGACCGTGGCATTGCAGCTGGCCGAGACCTTGCGTGACTGGGATACGCTCAGAGCGCTGCTGTCTGAGGCAGAGCAGTCGTCAGCGGGCCGTGGCAGTTCGCAGTACTGGCTCGCCCGTGCTGCGCTCGCCGCCCAGGACGGGCAATACGAGCAGGCCAACGCGTTCTACAAGCAGGCCCTGGCCCAGTTCCCGGAAGACAACCTGGTGCGGCAGCGCATGCTCTGGTTCTACATCGACAATGCTCAGCGCGATGTCCTCGCCGCGCTGCTGCCGCAATGGCGCTCACGAGCTGTCGCTGACAGTCGCTTGTGGCTGCCCTATGCGACCGGCCACATGATGCTCAACAACACACGCGAGGCCTTGCTCTGGTTACGCCAGCACCTCAAGTCCAATCCATCGGATCGGCTGGCGCTGGCTGCATATGCCGATGCTGCCGAGGCGGCGGGTTATGCCGACTTGGCCTGGCGCCTGCGTCGTCAATTGCTCAAGGATATGGACCGCACGCGGATCATCGCTACGCCGGAAGGTTATGCCATGTACCTGCGCCTGCTCGCCGGTAGCCAGGGCTCGCTGGTTTCGCTGGCGCAGGCCAGGCAGTTGTGGAACGGCGAGCAGGCGACGCTGCAGCTCTGGTTCGAACATTTCCTCGAGCGGCTGGACGCGGGCAACCAGGCGGCGCTCAAGGACGACTGGCTGGCTTGGGGGGCTGCACGCGGCCTTGAACCAGGCAATTACGATCAGATTCAGCAGGCGCTACGCAGCGATAACCGTGAACAGATGCAGCGTCTTCTGCAGCGCGGTGGCCTGGACGTGGCACATCAGGTCGAGGTTCTCGCTCGCCTGGGGCATGACGGCGAGGCGTTGGCCACCGCGCTCAGCGCTCAGGGCGACGAGCAGCCGGTGTCTATTCGCCAGCAACTGCTCTATCAGGCTACCGGCATGCTGGAGCGTTCACCGCAGGGCATCCAGCTGGGCTGGCACAAGATGGACTTCGGCGACCTGGATATGTCCGGGCCTCGTTTGCGCGTTGCGCGCAATCTGGGCGACGACTGGTATGCCGATCTGCAACTCGACCAGATGCGCTATGACAGCGCCAACTTGGACAACGCGGTGATGGGCAATGAGCGCAATCTCAAGCTGCATACCCGTCGAGAGCTGTCCGATGGCGACCTCAGCCTGTATCTCGACAGCAGTCTGCGCGATGACGATGACCGCCATGGCCTGGGCATCGAGCGGACCTGGCGCCTGAGCTCGCGCGACGAGCTGGGCATCGCCGTGGATTGGCACAGGCAGGCCGATGACACCGGGCTGTTGCGCGCCCTGGGTATGCGTGACGGCCTGGGCCTGAGAGGTCAGCACGGCTTTTCCGCGCGTGACCAGCTGAGCTGGTCGATCACTCACAGCCGCTACAGCTCGAGAAGCGGTGATGCGCTCGGCACTGGCAATGGCGTATCCGTCGAGTGGGGGCACATGCTGTTCTTCGACGATCCTTCCTGGCTGCTGCGTACCGGCCTCGATTACCAGAAGAACAGCGTCGAGAGCGAGGTTCCCAGTGAGCTTCTGAGCGCGAACGGAGGCGCGTACATACCCTTCGATACCACGCCGGGGGCGACGATCCAGGGCGAGGAGCTGATGCAGAATCGTTACGGCCAGGTGTACGTCGCCAGCACCTGGCGCCGAGGCTTCCCCGGCGCACTGAATCGAACCCGTCCACAGTTCACCTGGATGGTCGACACCATTGCCGGCTGGCAGTGGACGGAAAAGCAGTTCAACTACGGTATCAACCTGGGCGTTGGCGTCGAGCTGTTCGGCGATGACGAGTTGGCGGTGACCCTCGGCTATCAATCCGCTCCCCGTGGTGGAGAGGGTGATGCCGGCGGGTCCATGGGCATTACCTACAGCACCCGCTTTGGGCGCTAAGCAAGGATTCTCAAAGGAGGAATAACGATGCAAATCATCCGTTGCCTGACCCTGGTGGTCATTGCAGCACTCGCGACCGGGTGCTCGAGCTTCACCCGCGAAAGTGGCCAGACGCTGCCGCGCAACGCCTCCTGGGGCGTGGCGCCGCTGGTCAACTACGCCCAGACTCCGCAGGCCGGTGAGCGCGCCGAGCAGATCCTGATCAGCATTCTGGCGGAAGAGGGCGTGCGTCCGCTCATGTATCCCCAGGCGCCGCGGCAGGACCTGCTGCTGCAGGACGACCGTGAGCGCCAGATCCAGGCGCTCGACTGGGCGCGCCAACAGCGTCTGGCTTACGTGATCACCGGCAGCGTCGAGGAGTGGCAGTACAAGAATGGCCTCGATGGCGAACCCGCCGTGGGCGTCAGCCTGCAGGTGCTGGAGCCGGCTACCGGGCGCGTGGTCTGGAGCTCGAGTGGCGCCCGTGCGGGTTGGTCGCGCGAGAGTCTGGCGGGGGCGGCGCAGAAGGTGCTGCGTGAGCTGGTCGGTAACCTCGACTTCGAGTAATGACGATGCAGTCTGCCCACAAGGATTTCATTCTTGCGCCGAGGGCCAGTGGCCGTGTTTCCTGGTGGGAAACCTGTCTGCTGAGCCTCCTCGCCCTAGGTTTCGGCTACTGGCTATCGCCGGACGACCCCCTGCTCGTGGTGGCGTCGTTCCCCTGGATGATTCTCGTACCGATCCTGCTCGGCGTTCGTTACGGATTCCTGCAGGGGCTGTTCAGCGCCGCATTGCTGATTGCTGCGCTGTTCGTGTTTCGTCTGTCGGGGTGGGAGCTCTATCTGGACATCCCGGCGTCCTTCATCGTCGGCATGTTGCTCTGCAGCATGCTGGTCGGTGAGTTCCGCGACATCTGGGAGCGCCGCCTCGAGCGGCTCAGTCTGGCCAACGAGTATCGCCAGCTGCGGCTCGATGAATTCACCCGTTCCCACCATATCCTGCGTATCTCGCATGATCGCCTGGAGCAACGCGTAGCGGGCAACGACCAGAGTCTGCGCAGCTCACTCCTGAGCCTGCGCGAACAGCTGCGTGCCTTGCCTGGTGATCGCGACGCCCTGAAGACCCTGGCCGATACGGTCATTTCCCTGCTTGCCCAATACGGCTCGTTGCGAGTGGCGGGGCTCTATCGGGTCACGGACAAAACTCAAGTCGACCCTCGACCTTTGGCCACGCTGGGAGAAATGGGCGAGCTGAACGACAACGATGTGCTGTTACGCCAGTGCCTGCAGCGCGGTGAGTTGGTCAGTGTGCGCTCCGAGGTGCTGGATCGTGGCGAAGGCGCCCGGCATTCCGCGTTGCAGGTCTGTGTGCCGCTGATCGATACCGAAGACCGCATTCTGGCCGTGCTGGCGATTCAGCAGATGCCGTTCTTCATGTTCCACGAACGCAGTTTCAGCCTGCTGGCGATTCTCGCCGGGCACATTGCCGATCTGTTGATGAGCGATGCGCAGGCTCTGCAACTGCCAGATGCCGATGCCCAGCACTACTCGCAATTGCTCAAGCGCTCGCTGTCCGATGCGCGTGACCACGACCTGCCGGCCAGCCTGTATGCGTTCGAACTCTCCGAGGAAAATGGAGAAGAGGTTCAGCGTCTGCTGGAAGGCAGCCAGCGCGGTCTTGATGTCCAGCTCAAGGTCATCAACGGTCGCGGCAGTCGCCTCGTGCTGGTACTGCTGCCGCTGACCTCGGGTGAGGGCGCGCAGGGGTACCTGGTGCGTATCCGGCAGCTTTTCGCAGAACGCTTTGGCCAGGGCCGAGATTTCGATTCGCTCGGTATACAGACGCACCAGTTCCTGTTCGAGGGCGGTGATGAGCGGGATGCCTTGAAACACTTCCTCTTCAACGAGTGCGCATTGAATGATCAGCAAGTGGCTGTTTAGCGGCGCTGCGCTGCTTGAGGTCGGGAGTTGGGCCAGTGCGGTCAGCGATCTCCCGATTCATCAGGCCGCGTTGCTCTATGCCTCCGCGCATGGCCTGGGTAGCGCGATGCTGGCTGCCGGGATCTGGCTGCTGCTGCCGCGCCGCTATCGCTACCCCTTGCCTTGGAGCCTGCTGTTCATTTTCAGCGTCTCGTTCTTCATCCCATTGATCGGCATGATCGGCGTAGCGCTGGCGTTGTTTCCGGCCCTCTACTTGCCGCGCAAGCGCAAGGTGCAGTCCTGGGAGGCGACCGCCGTTCCCGAGCTGCCTTTCCGGCCGCGCGAGCGCAAGCAGGAGTTGATGTTCAGCGATGGCGGCCTTCAGGACGTGTTGCGTCATGCGCGTGATCCCGACCAGCGTCTGACGGCGATCTTCGCCACACGACGCATGCGCAGCAAGGAGGCCATCCCGATTCTCAAGCTGGCGCTGCGCGATCCATCTGACGATGTGCGTTTGCTGGCCTACTCGATGCTCGATCAGCGTGAAAGCCGAATCAACCAGCGTATCGAACGCGCTCTGGCAGATATGGAGAGCGCCAGCACGGATCGCAAGTTCGCCCTGCATGGGCAACTGGCGCGTTGGTACTGGGAACTCGCCTATGTCGGCCTGGCTCAGGGTAGTGTTCTGGAGCACGTGCTGCAGCAGGCCTGGAGCCATGTGATGGCGGCGCTGCAAGGCAACTCGGGTGGCGAGCTGCACTTGCTGGCCGGGCGCATCGCCATGGAGCAGGGCAATCTCGATGAGGCGTTGGCGCAGTTCGAGCAGTCGGCGCAGGCCGGGATGGATGCGGTGCAGTTGGCGCCGTATCGGGCCGAGATCGCGTTTTTGCGGCAACGCTATGAGGAAATTCCAGACATGCTGGCGACGATGCCGGCCGAGCTGTTGCAACGTCCCCCCTTCGCGGCCTTGGCAAGATACTGGTTATGAGTGAGAAATCCGCTGTTCCCAACGTGCAGAGCGTCGATGTCTGCCTGTTGCTCGAGGGTACCTGGCCCTATGTGCGCGGGGGCGTGTCGAGCTGGATCAACCAGCTGATCCTGGGGCTGCCTGAGCTGACTTTCTCGGTGCTGTTCATCGGCGGTCAGAAGGAGGCCTACGGCAAGCGCCACTACGCCATCCCGGACAACGTGGTGCACATTCAGGAGCATTTCCTCGAAGACTCCTGGAGTTCGATTCCCACCACCAGTACCCGTGCGAGCGCGGAGCTGGCCGAGCTGATGCTGGATGTGCACCGTTTCCTGCACAACCCGGAGGAGCCCAGCGCTGAGCAGGGCGATGCCTTCGTCGACACCCTGGCTGCCGGGCGCATCGACCGTGAGGCCTTCCTGCAAAGTCGTGCCAGCTGGGATGCCATCGTCGACGGCTATACCCAGCATTGCGCCGATCCGTCGTTCGTCAATTACTTCTGGACGCTGCGTTCCATGCAAGCGCCGCTGTTCATGCTCGCGGAGGTCTCCAGAACGCTGCCGCGCGCGCGCATGCTGCACTCGATTTCCACCGGTTACGCGGGCATGTTGGGCAGCGTCCTGCAGCGCCGTTGGGACTGCTACTACCTGCTCAGCGAGCACGGCATCTATACCAAGGAACGCAAGATCGATCTGGCGCAGGCGGGCTGGATCGCCGAAAGCCCCGACGAGCGCCTGAGCACCGGCCTCGATGCGGAGGTCAGCTACATCCGCAGATTGTGGATCCGCTTCTTCGAGCGTATTGGGTTGATCACCTACCGATCCGCACACTCCATCATCGCGCTGTACGAGGGCAACAGGCGGCGTCAGGTGCTCGACGGCGCTCCCGAGAAGCGCACGCGGGTGATCCCCAATGGTATCGATCTGGCCAGTTGGGATCAGGCGCTGCTCAGCCGGCCAGAAGGCGTGCCACCGGTGGCCGGCCTGGTTGGGCGGGTGGTACCGATCAAGGACGTCAAAACCTTCATCCGCGCCATCCGTGGTGTGGTCAGCGTCATACCCGAAGCCGAGGGCTGGATCGTGGGGCCGGAAGAAGAAGATCCGGATTACGCGGCCGAGTGCCACAGCCTGGTGGCCAGTCTGGGACTGCAGGACAAGGTGCGTTTTCTCGGTTTCCGCCAGGTGCGCGAAGTCGTACCGCAGCTGGGCGTGATGGTGCTGACGTCGATCAGCGAGGCGCAGCCGCTGGTGGTGCTCGAGGCCTGGGCCGCCGGCACGCCGGTGGTGACCAGTGATGTCGGCTCGTGTCGCGAGCT
Organism: Pseudomonas sp. GD03919; assembly: GCF_029814935.1. Lineage (NCBI taxonomy): Bacteria > Pseudomonadati > Pseudomonadota > Gammaproteobacteria > Pseudomonadales > Pseudomonadaceae > Pseudomonas > Pseudomonas sp. GD03919. The sequence continues at coordinate 604,690 of NZ_CP104582.1, read as the reverse complement.
GGTCGAAGGCTCCACGGAGGAAGATCGCCAGCTCGGCTCGGCGGGGGAGGTAGTGGCCATCGCCGACCCGCAGGCCACCTCGCGCGCCATCCTCTCGCTGTTACGCAATCCCGAGCGCTGGAAGGCGGCCCAGGCCGTCGGCCTGGAGCGCGTGCGACGTTACTACACCGAAGAACTGATGCTCGCGCGCTATCGCGAGTTGTATCGCGAAGGCACGGAGAGCGCGTAATGGCGGGTATAGGCTTTGAACTGAGGAAGATCCTGTCCAAGGACTCCTACACCTCGACGATGCGCGCCTACCTGTATGCCGGCCTGATCAGTTCCGGCCCGTGGGTATTGTCGATCATCAGCGTGATGCTCATCGGCGTGCTGAGCCTGGGGGCGGTGCTGCCGGAAACGCTGATTGGCCAGTTTCTGGTCACAGTGACGTACCTGATGGCCACGTCGCTGATCCTCACCGGCGGGCTGCAGCTGTTCTTTACCCGCTTCGTTTCCGATCGGCTGTTCGAACGGCGCCTGGACCTGATCCTGCCCAACCTGGTGGGCATACTGCTGCTGGTGACGGTTGTCTCGGGGCTGCTGGCGATCTGTGTGCTGGGCTTGCTGTTCGATCAGTCGTTTTCCTATCGCCTGCTGGTGATGGCCAACTTCGTCGTGCTGTGCAACCTGTGGCTGGTGATCATCTTCCTGTCCGGGATGAAGGCCTACAACCGCATCCTCGGGGTGATGTTTCTCGGCTACTCGCTGATGGTCGCCTCGGCCTATCTGCTGCGCTTTCTCAATATCGACGGCCTGCTGTTGGGCCTGCTGATCGGTCACTCCAGCCTGCTGTTCATCTTCCTCTTCGACATCCTTCGCGAGTACCCGGCCGAGCGCCTGGTCGCGTTCGATTTTCTCAAGCGTCGCCAGGTATTCGGCAGTCTGTTGCTGACAGGGCTGTGCTACAACCTGGGCATCTGGATCGACAAGTTCATTTTCTGGTTCAACCCTTCGACTTCCGAAGCCGTGATCGGCCCTTTGCGGGCTTCGATCCTCTACGACCTGCCTATCTTCCTCGCCTACCTGTCGATCATCCCCGGCATGGCGGTGTTCCTGGTGCGTATCGAAACCGACTTCGCCGAGTGGTACGAGCGGGTCTATGACGCGATTCGCGGCGGGGAAACCCTGCAGCACATCGGCTGGCTCAAGGAGCAGATGATTCTGGCGATTCGTCAGGGCCTGATGGAAATCTGCAAGGTTCAGGGGCTGACCCTGGTTCTGCTGTTTCTGCTCGCGCCGCAGTTGTTGTCCTGGCTGGGTATCTCGCACTACTACCTGCCGCTGTTCTACATCGACGTGATCGGCGTGAGCATTCAGGTGGTGTTCATGGCCTTGCTCAACGTTTTTTTCTATCTGGACAAGCGTGCCATCGTCCTCGAGCTCTGCGTTCTCTTCGTCCTGGCAAACGGTGCGCTGACCTTGTTCAGCCAGATGCTTGGCCCGACTTTCTTCGGCTATGGATTCACCCTGTCGTTGCTACTGTGCGTGCTCCTGGGGTTGTATCGTCTCAATGAGGCGCTGGACGATCTCGAGTTCGAAACCTTTATGCTCAGCCGCTGACGGCGGCTGGGCATGGCTTTGCGCCTGAGCCGGCGGCGCAAGGCCCCGTTTGATCATGGCGCAGTGCGTATTGCCACTCCTGGTGGTCCGCCGGCCATGCCCGTCACCTGGCGACGGGCGCTGTAGTCGATTGACTGAGTGATCCCTATTCATACCTGATCTGCAGACTGAGCAGATTCAAGCACAGAGCCAGCGCCCTGCTGGCCAGCTCCGTCGTCTGCTGCGCCAGCCGCTCTTCTGCGTGATGAATGCGCTCACCTGTTCTAACGGCCCGTCGCGAATTCCGAAAAAGATTTTCAACTTAAGCCCGGCTTCTGCGTTCGTATGGGAGGACAAAAGGATAAGTTGTCACTTATCATACGTCCTACAACTGCACAGGCGGTTGTGGATCCCGGCGTCGCAGCCGGGTCTCATTCAATGTCCCGGTGGCGCCTCGTTCGCCATGCACTGACAGGAGAACGCCATGCTGAGTCTGACTGGCCACAATTACATTGGCGGTGAGCGCCGCGCCGCCGGCACCGTGGAGCACAAGAGCCTCGACGCCAGCAGCGGTGAAGCGCTGCCGTACACCTTTATCCAGGCCACACCGGAAGAAGTCGACGCGGCCGCCCAGGCTGCTGCCGCCGCTTACCCGACCTACCGCAATCTGTCGGCTGTGCGTCGTGCCGAGTTCCTCGAGGCCATCGCCGACGAAATCGACGCCCTCGGTGATGACTTCGTCGCCCTGGTCTGCCGCGAAACCGCACTGCCGGCTGCCCGCATCCAGGGCGAGCGTGGTCGTACAAGTGGCCAGATGCGTCTGTTCGCCAAGGTGCTGCGTCGTGGTGACTTCTACGGTGCGCGCATCGACCGCGCCCTGCCGGATCGCCAGCCGCTACCGCGTCCGGATCTGCGTCAGTACCAGATCGGTGTTGGCCCGGTTGCCGTGTTCGGTGCCAGCAACTTCCCGCTGGCCTTCTCCACCGCGGGTGGCGATACCGCCTCTGCGCTGGCTGCCGGTTGCCCGGTGGTGTTCAAGGCGCACAGCGGCCACATGGCCACTGCCGAGTGCGCGGCTGACGCAGTGATCCGCGCCGCAGAGAAAACCGGCATGCCCAAGGGCGTGTTCAACATGATCTTCGGTGGCGGCGTCGGCGAGATTCTGGTCAAGCACCCGGCCATCCAGGCCGTCGGCTTCACCGGTTCGCTGAAAGGTGGTCGCGCCCTGTGCGACATGGCCGCTGCCCGTCCGCAGCCGATCCCGGTATTCGCCGAGATGTCCAGCGTCAACCCGGTGATCGTTCTGCCGGGCGCCCTGAAAGCGCGTGGCGCCACCGTTGCCAAGGAGCTGGCGGATTCCGTGGTGCTGGGTTGCGGTCAGTTCTGCACCAATCCTGGTCTGATCATCGGTATTCGCAGCGCTGAATTCAGCGAGTTCGTCGCCGGCCTGGCCGACGCCATCGGCGCACAACCGGCGCAGACCATGCTCAACGCCGGCACACTGCGCAGCTACGCCAACGGTGTGGCGCAGCTCAAAGGCCATGCAAAAGTCAGCCACCTGGCGGGCAACGAGCAGGCCGGCAACCAGGCGCAACCGCAACTGTTCAAGGCTGACGTGAGCATGCTGCTCGAAGGCGACCATCTGCTGCAGGAAGAAGTCTTCGGCCCGACCAGCATCGTCGTCGAAGTGGCCGACAGCGCCGAGCTGACCCGTGCCCTGCAGAGCATGCACGGCCAGCTGACCGCGACCCTGATCGCCGAGCGTGCAGACCTGAGCGCCTTCCGCGACTTGCTGCCGCTGCTGGAAGTCAAAGCCGGTCGTGTGCTGCTCAATGGCTACCCGACTGGCGTTGAAGTCTGCGACGCCATGGTGCATGGCGGCCCGTACCAGGCGACTTCCGACGCTCGCGGCACTTCGGTCGGTACCCTGGCGATCCACCGCTTCCTGCGTCCGGTCTGCTACCAGAACTACCCGGACGAGGTACTGCCGGAGGCGCTGCAGAACGCCAACCCGCTGGGTATCCAGCGTCTGGTCGACGGTGTGCATAGCCGTGATGCGTTGAGCTGATCGGCGCGCTGTAACGAACAATGCCGCACCCGTGAGGGGGCGGCATTTTTGTGTGGTCGGGTGCGCTTGAACAGTTCATCGAAGCAGTAACAGCGTCGGGCGTCGTCCATCACGAAGCTTTTCTGCAGGTACTCAATCAGGGTTCGGCTGGAAACTGCTTGCCGCACGCTGAGCGTACGCGATAGCCCACGGCGATGATCATGGGCAGGGCCTACAGGTGGGGCAGGTAGTCCTTGCCATCGGCGGCAGTCGTAATCTTCGAGTTTACTGCTGCCGCTTCAGCCTGCTCCCCCATCAGCGATGATGGCCTGGATAGGCTTGCTGGTCTGATACAGCTCGGCCATTTCCAGCGGCGTCAACCAGGCGTGGTCATCCGTTACGCGCAATGTGATCTGCGCCAGGCCGTCTTCAGTGCTTAGAGCCTCAACACCCGGCATCAGAAGCACCCGCCCGCTGCAAATCGGGCAATCAGCACTGAAACGGAGAAATCTCGTCCACCGCTGCCCCTCGCTGTCGCGGTGCATTTCTAGCTCCGCAGAATTCTCAAGGATCGAGAGCAACGCAGAGGGTGCCTTGATGACACGATCATCGACCAGTCGCCACCAGAGGGGCATAGAAATTTGCCCAGATGAACCAGGCAAACAGCCCCCCAAGGGCAGCCTCCTCGATCATCTGCGGGTCGATATTGTGGCCGCTCCGGATGATCACGTCCTTTGCACGTCCGACTATCCTCAGCTCACCATTCGCCGTCACCTCCCCCAGATCACCTGAAGCAAACCATCCTCCTTCGGGATTACCAACAACACCTTCCGCCGTGAGATAGCCCTGAAAGACATTCGGCCCTCGCACGAAGACTTCACCGGATGCACCGGGCCCATATTGAGCTCCCGCCTCGCCCAAGCTGACCTGCACCAAAGGAACCGGCACACCTGCAGTTTGTGCATCGGAAGAACTGAAAATCCTATAGTCCACAGCCCCAAACATACACTCAGAGTTCCTTCACCTTCTTCAACGCATGCAACCCATGCAGCGCTTCATCCCAAAGGTAACCACCCAGCTTCGAGATACTGGTAAACCACTCACTGCGTACGCCATCAATCAGCAGAATAACTCGACGATTGCTAACGAAGTCGCCATCAAAACTCATGGAGTAGTCGTCAATCTGAAGCCCGCCCCACGGTTCGATCACTGAAGACGCGGCAATACCATCAGCAAAGGCATTGCCAGCGGTTTGGTACTCATCAATACCATCGTCCGTGCTTGCGTATGCATACAACTGCCTCCGCAGATAAGTGACAGACTGAGCAGTGCGATTCAACAACCAGACTGGCTGTTTATCCGAGCACCGCGAAAAGAAGGGTATTGCCAAGTAAAGCCCTTCAGGCGCTTCCTGCTCATAGGCGTGCAAGTTCGCATGCGCGATAAGATCCGCCACCTGCGAGCGGCGCCTGGCAAGCACATCAAAAGCATCGTCATCCATTCTGGGGCGGCACCCACTAAAAGACTCCAGGGCAGTGCAGGCCGACGTCAGCCGCGCATACCGAGCCAACTCGTCTGCATGCTTCTGCGCCACTTGCGGATGGCATTTATCCGCAAGGCGTGAAGCCAGGCCCATGACCTCATCGTGAATGGGTCTACGAAACATTTGATACTCCTTGATCCCCAGCGCTCAAATCAAGCTAACGCGCGAATAAGCATGAGCTAGATCTACGCAGAACGATGCAGGTAGTGGCCAACCGTTGATACTGATTCTGGTTCAAACGGTCGACACCATATTCCTCCGACCAGCACTGTAGAAGCGATCATAGGATCAAAAGTCCTATGATCCTTTCAAGCAAAAAAATGCCGGTCATATGACCGGCCTCTTTACTATCTCGCTGCAGCTGCACTGGCTATCCAGTCGTCGACTTCGTGCTGAAGCCAGCGGCTTGCTCGGCCTATCTTCACCTGTTTCGGGAAGTCACCCTCTCGGATACGGCAGTAGATAGTTTTACGACTCAATCCGACTTTGCGGCTAACCGCATTGAAGTCCAGAAGGATCATCTCAGACATAACCCACCTCCCAGAAAGAGAGGCTGCTGGATTCATGTGGGCACTGCGGTGGTAATGCGTTCCTCATAGCTGACTGCTCTGCCGGATCATGCCTTCCAGGCATTAGTTCTACTTTTCCAATTCCACTGCGCATCAAGTAGACAACGTCACAGCAGCAAACCTAGAGGCTCCGGATAACCTCACGCCTGTATATTTACACAGCAACCTAGGCCGCACAACAAAATACTTGACTTCCCTGAAACTTATCCGTTCTCGAACAAATCCAGCTGCTCAGCCTGATGCTCATCCTCATCAGGACTATCGAGCAGGCGGCTAAGCGCGGCATCGAAAGCCTCCATGGTCGGGCGCATCTGAGGCAATTTCGCTTCGGGGTTATTGCGATAGTGCACCTCGACAACACCTGTTTGTCCGTGCGACTGCAACGCGTCGCTATCGAAATCCTTGATGCCGTGGCGCTGCATGAACTGTGTGCAGGTACGCCGGATATCACGCGGAGTAAATTTCGGCACGGGCTGGCCATCCAACTTGGCATGCTCAGTCGCAAACCACTCGGTCACCGCATGAGACAGGCTGGACGCGTGAATCGGCTTTTGTCCACCAACGCTCCAAGGGTATACGGCCCCTGGAGGCTGCAAGGCACGAACCTGTTCAAGTATCTGCAAAGCCCTGCTGCTCAAGGGAACGAAGTGAGCACGTTTTTTACTGCCACGCCCTTTGCTATCTATGATCTTCAAGTACTTCTTTTGAAAGTTGTAGCTGGTCCAAGGCTCACGGATAAACTGGAGGGGGCGCTGCCCTGCAGTAGCAAAAGCAAAGTGAAAGACACGCGCCATAATTGCACCAACCGAATCGACCTTGGTAATGGTGTGCCAAAATTGCTTCAGCTCCTTATCCGTCAGAGCGCGCTCGCCAGGCTTTGATGTGTTCGGGACAGTCACTGGATCAGCAGGATTCATCTGAAGCCCGTAGCTTTTATTACTGCTTCGGTCGATATGATGCTCAGCTTTTAAGCCAAAACTGAAAGCTGCAACGAGAAACGAACGAACCTTGCCAGTCTGACGCCCCGCACCTCTGTCCCAGATTGGTTTCAGCAGCAAATTAACATGCTCAGGCCTGACATCCTTAGCTTTCATAGCCATGACATTGAGCTTCTGCTCCTGACCATCGTCGGCCACGGACACTACTTTCTCGCCCTCCAGGTCGTTACGTAGCACGCGCTCAAACTCATCGAGCTGCTGGGCTGATACACCCGAGCGCCTACGATCTTCGATGTAATCCCGGAACAGCTCAGAAAAGGTGCCTTTTGCAGCCTCGATTTCAGCGAGACGTTGCTGCTCGTGCAGCTGGCGTTGGCGCTCAGCCTGCCGAGCCTCCTCCTCAGCAGCACACTTGGCTTGATAGGCCTTGATGTCGCCATGCTCTGCGGCAATCTTGGCGAGACGGACAGCTTGCTCGCGAATTTCAGTAAGGGAGAGACCTGGGCTCTTCAGCGTTTTCTTGAAGACACCTATCTTGACCTTCTGCCCACCCTCACCACGGCGGCGGTAGTAGGCCTCGACAGCTCCCGAGGTACGGCATTCGAACAAGATTGATCCGCTACCACGGCCTGGCAGCGAATCGGTCGCAGTCTGACCAGGCCGTAGCGCCTTCAGCTCCACATCCGTTACAAACTTCCTACTGCTCGTCTTGCCCGATGCCTCTGCCATTTTGCGTACCGTTTTGCGTACCGTTTCTTAGGGCATGACCGGCCACACCCAGAACCAAGGGGAAACACCTAACCCCTTGATTTCAGGATAACGCGCTAAATCGGCTTTTTTCGGGAGACGGCGGGAAACGACCAGAAACGTGCTTTTTACTGCCTCATAATCCTTTGGTCCACGGTTCGAGTCCGCGTGGGCCCACCACCTTCAAAGCCGCGCATTGCGCGGCTTTTCGTTTCTGAGTGCTATCCACCAACGCAGCACCGCGCGCAGTCACAGCCGCACATCAAACTTATCCAGCAACAGCTCGGCTGGGAGGTCGGCGCTGACCAATTGGTTGCGGCCACGGGCCTTGCCGCTGTACAGGCGGCGGTCGGCGCTGCGGTAGAGTTCGGCGGCGCTGCGGCCGTCTTCGGGCCAGGTGGCGAGGCCGAAGGTGGCGGACAGCGCGATCTGCTCACCGTCATAGTCCAGCGGTTGCTCGGCAATCTGTTGGCGCAGTGTTTCCACCAGCGGGCCAGCACCCGCGCTGTCGGTGTGGCGCAGCAGCAGGCCGAACTCCTCACCACCCAGGCGGCCGAGGAGGTCGGTCACGCGCAGGCGCTGCTGGAGGATCTGACAGATATGCTGCAGGGCCATGTCGCCCCCCTCATGCCCCCATTGATCATTGACCTGTTTGAAGTGGTCGACGTCGAGCAGCACCAATACCAGATGCCCGTTGCTGCGTTCGGCCTCCTGAATGCTGCGCTGCAGCGCATGCCGGAAGCTGCCGCGATTGGCTACGCCGGTCAGTGCATCGGTCTGCGCCAGACGTTCGAGCTCTTCGTGAGCCTGCATGCGCAGGCCGTCGTAGATATGCACGAACATCAGGATCAGCATGCCACACAGGGCCGCATTGCCCAGGTCGATCAAAGCGTGGGTATCGAGGCTCAGGCGATTATCGGCGAAGTACAGCAGTAGTCCGGCGAGCATGAAGGGCGCCGTGAGCAGGAGGGCGCGGCGCTTGCCCAGCAGCAGGTAGGCCAGCAGCGGGATCATGTACAACCAGACGAACGCGGCCGCTGACGCATCCGGCATGGCGATGATGTAGAGGATGAAACAGAAGGTGGGGATCAGGTAGAGGTAGATCCAGAAGTACAGATGCCGCGCCTGTTCGATGCGCCAGGCACCGAACAGCAGCAATGCGGTGCACAGCACCTCGAGGATGGCCAAAGCGTAGTTGCCGGCCAGCGTCTGCAGCACGGAAAAGCCGCCCAGGGTCAGGCCGGTGGCGAGCAGGATAGTGCGCATCAGCGCGCGCTTGCCAGACTCGCGCAGGCCTTCATAGTGTCCCGCGCCTACATCCCTGTCATCGTTGTTATTTGGGTCGCCCATTGTATTGCTCAGCACCGCCGCCGTCGGTGGCGCGCAACTCCCCCGCTACGCACCATCTAGCAATTATAGACGGCCTTGCCGGTTTCACCCCCTGTAGCCTGATGGGCAAGGCAATCGAGGACGTGCTGCCGGCCAGCCGCCTGCGCGAGGTGGTGGAAAGCGGCCAGCCGAGCATGCTCGACCTGATGGCCTTCGGCAGCGAGCATTTCGTGGTGACCCGCATTCCGCTGCGCGACGAAGATGGCACCCTGATCGGTGCGCTGGGCTTCGTCTTGTTCGACCGCGCCCGTCACCTCAAGCCGCTGATGGCCAAGTACAACAACCTACAGACACCGCTGCTCGCCACCCAGCACGAGCTGGCTAAGGCACGCCGGGCACGCTACACCATTGCCGGCTTCATCGGCGCCAGCACGGCGGTCAGCGAGGTCAAGCACCAGGCCCGTCGCGCCGCGCAGCTCGACGCCACGGTGCCGATTCGCGGCGAGACCGGCACCGGCAAGGAGCTGCTGGCGCAGGGCATTCATAATCTGTCACCACGGGCCAACGGGCCGTTCGTCGCGGTCAACGTTGCGGCTATTCCGGAAACCCTGGTAGAAGCCGAGCTGTTTGGCACCGCACCGGGCGCCTTTACCAGCGCCGAGCGCAAGGGGCGCATCGGCAAGTTCGAGGCGGCCAATGGCGGCACGCTGTTTCTCGATGAAATCGACGACCTGCCGCTGCAGGCCAAGCTGCTGCGGTGTTGCAGGAGCAGGAGGTGGAGCCGCTCGGCTCCAACCAGGTCAAGCCGCTCAATGTGCGGGTGATCGCCGCGACCCATATCGATCTGGAAGCCAAGGTGGCGGCCGGACAGTTCCGCGACGATCTCTACTACCGTCTCAACGTGCTGGCCCTGCGTGTGCCGCCTTTACGTGAACGCGCCAGCGACATTCCCGCACTGATCGAACACCTGCTCGATGACCTGGCCAATCGTTCCGGCCTGGCGCCCCTCGAGCTGAGCTACGACGCCCTGGCCCTGCTCTGCGCGCAGCCGTGGAGGGGTAACGTGCGCGAGCTGCGCAACCTGCTGGAGCGGGCACAACTGGCCGTCGATGGACACCTGAGTGGCGAAGCCGTGCGCACGCTGCTGGTCGATCCCGTGGCGCCGAGTACGCCGACGCCCACGCTGCCAGTGGCGACGAACACGGCGCAGACGCTGGCCGAACAGTTGGCGCAGGCCGAGCGCCAGGCGCTGCAGGCGGCACTGGCAGCCTGCAACGGCAACCGCCAGCTGGCTGCCGAACGCCTGGGTATTTCCCGCGCCGGGCTCTATGCCAAGCTGGCGCAGCATGGATTGGGGCGGCGCGGGTGAGGCGGCGCCAGCTTTCGCTCAGGCGACGGTAACCGAGTCAGCGACGCACTAAGTGCTCAGGCAGCTTGCGGCGTTTGCCGGTGACCATCGACAGCGGCAGGTTTTCGCGCAGCCGATAGCTTTCCAGCAGCGCGGCGGCAACATGCAGGCCGACCAGTGCCATCAGCACATCGGCACAGAATTCGTGGATGTTCAGCGGCAGATCCGCGCCCCAGAAATAATCGACCTCCTCCATCAGAAAGCCGGTTACGCCGAGGCCAAGCATCAGCGTCATCATCAGGATCATCACCAGCGCACCCAGTGGCGAATGCCCAAGGCGGTGATAGGGCTGACCGCTTATCAGGGCACGCAGGTGTGCGCCAAGGCGTGCCGGTGTGGGCCAGAAATCGCCCCAGCGCGCCGCGGGTGTACCGACGAAGCCCCATACCAGGCGGATCGCCAGCCAGGCTACGGCGTAGTAGCCGAACCAGCGATGCCAGTTTTCACCTTCTTCGGTGAAGAAGTAGTTGGCCAGGAAAGCGCCGGCCAGGGACCAGTGGAACACGCGCACCACTGGGTCCCACAGGCGTACGGTCGAAGTGCTCATCAGCCTTCTACGTTGCTCTTGACCGGCTTACCGCTGACCGGATCGAAGTAGATCTCGACCTTCTTGCCGTCCTTGTCGAAACCGTAGATTTCGTAGCAGTTGCCGCCCGTGACCTTGAACTTCTTGATCTGGTAGCCCTGAGCCTTGAGGTCGGCCTGGAAGGTGTCCTGATCCTGCCACTGGGCCTTGTCGGCGGTGGTGCATTCGGTCGCGGCGAAGGTCAGCGGGCTGGCCAGAGCCAGAGACAGCAGAAGCAGTTTGCGCATGATGAAGTCCTCTTGGATGCAGGGGAAAGTGGGTCTGCGGGGACTACTTTCGCGCCACAACCTTAAGGCCGTATTAGCACGCAAAAAAATCGTAGCCCGGATGCAATCCGGGGCGTTCGGCAGAGCCCCCTCTCCCCCCACAGCCCCTCTCCCATGAATGAGAGAGGGGAGCAACAGCACTGAAGCCTCAGAAGTCGAAATCGACCTTGGCCCAGAGGGTGCGACCCGGCTCGTCGATACGGGCGTCGGCGGGGAAGCCAAAACCGGCGTCACCGGCCAGGTTGAGGTGCTCGGCGTAACGCTTGTCGAGCAGGTTATCCACCCCGGCGCTGAGCTTGACCTGCTGGCTGACGCGGTAGGCCGCGTTGAGCGAGAGCACGCCGAAGCCGGCGCTGTCGGCGAAGTCCTGCCCCACCACATTGCCGCGTCCTTCGGCGATGCGCCCCTGGCCGTCGACCACGCGCCAGAGGGCACCGACGCTCCAGTCGTCGCGCGCATAGGTCAGGCCGAGGCGTGCTTCCAGCGGCGGCATCTGCGGTAGCGCTTCACCGTCACTGCTGTTCTTGCCCCAGGCGTAGGCCAGGGTGGCGTCGGCTTTCCAGTTGGTATCGAGGGCGTAGGCCACGCCCAGCTCAGCGCCCATGATGCGCGCGTCGATGTTGTCGGCCTGAGTGCTCATGCCACGGTAGTCGAACAGGATGTAGTCGCGGATCTGCCCGGCATAGGCCGAGGCCCAGGCCTGCAGCTTGTCGTCCTGGTACTGGATGCCGATGTCGAACTGGGTGGTCTTCTCCGGCTCGATGCCGTCGAAAGCGTTGCGCGAACCGGCCGGGCCGTTCAGCCCTGCAGAGAACAGCTCCCAGTAATCGGGGAAGCGCTGCACATGGCCGAGGCCGGCATAGAGGGTGGTCGGCGAGCCGGACAGGTCGTACTCATAACGCACGAAGCCGCTGGGCAGGGTCTCGGCGCGCGTTTCGCCCGCCGTCGGGTTGGGTCGCGCCATGCCCATCATGCTGCGGAAACTCTGCCGGTAATCCTTGGCCGAGGCGCGATCCACCCGCGCCCCGGAGACCAGCCGATCACGCTCGGCCAGGCTCCAGGTGGCTTCGGCGAAGGCACCGTAGTTGTGCATCAGCGCGTCCTTGCTCCAGGGGAAACGGTCGGCGTCCGTGTAGCCCGCCATCATGCTGTAGGTGGAGCGGCGGGCGCGGTGCTCGCTGCGCTGCGCATCGATGCCGGTGATCAGCTCGACGTCATCCCACTTCCAGGTCGCCGCCAGCCGGGCACCGAGAGTACGCCGGTCGACCTGCGAGGCCATGGGCATGGCCATCATGCTGGTCGGGTTCGGCACGCGCAGGCGGAAGTTGTCCATGATGTGGTCGGCGTAGTTGTAGTAGACCTTAGCCTCGACCTTAGCCAGCACGCCACCGAGGTTGCTGCGCTCCACGCGCAGGCCCAGGCTTTCGCGCTTGAACTGGGTGCCGTCCATGCCACGGCCACCGTAGCGCGCTTCGCCGTCGCCACGGCCGGCGCTGAGTTCGATCAGGGAGTCGGCATCCGGCGTCCAGCCCAGGGCCACGTCGGTGTTCCACTTGTTCCAGCGCGAGGCGATGGTGTCGCCGTCACCGTTGTCGTAGTCATCCGAATGCGAACGGTTGGCCATCACCCGCAGATAGCCCTGCTCAACGCCCACGGCGCCGTCGAGCAGGCGGTCGAAGCGGCCGTTGGAACCAGCCAGTACGCTGGCATGCAGGCGCGCGCCGAGCTCGCCGAAACGCTCCGGCTCACGCTCGAAACGCACCACACCCGCCGAAGCGCCGGGGCCCCAGATCACCGTCTGCGGGCCCTTGGTCACGGTCAACAGATCATAGGTTTCCGGCGCGATATAGGAGCTGGGCGCGTCCATCCGTCCGGGGCAGGCGCCGAGCATCTGCCCGCCATCGGTGAGCAGCAGCAAGCGTGAGCCGAACAGCCCACGCAGCACCGGATCACTGTTGCTGCCGCCACTGCGGATCGCCGAGAAACCGGGAATGGTCTTCAGATAATCTGCCGCGTCACTGGCCGGCACTGGCTGGCGTGGATCCTTGGGATCGGCCACCACGGTCAGCGGCGAGCGTTGCTGGATTGCCGTGATCACCGTGGGCGGCAGTTCATGGACAGGCTCTTCGGCATGCAGCGGCGTAACGGTACAAAAACCACAGGCCACAGTCAGAGCAGAGAGGGGAAAACGAGCGCGCAGAAAAGCACGGCCCGGAACGAAGGAAACGGACATGCAGATACCTGAAAAGTCGATTGGCGATAAGGGCCGGTTAGCCCTCGCTGAGTGAGTAATCAGGCCGGCATGGGTGGGGCACGTGACAGCGCACGGGGGAAGTGAGGCCTGGACGGTGAGGCAAGCGGCAACACGGCGCCTGTATCCCGAACAGCGGGCAGGCGCCCGACCAGTGCCCCGCGGCTATCGGCCAGGGCCGGACAATGGGAAAACAACGAGCAGTAGCCGCAGGCATCCACCTGCAGCAGCGGCCTGCCGTCATCGCTGGCAAGTGGCGCCGGGTCACTGCCGTCGTGGCACGCCAGCTCGTTCAGCCAGCGCCAGTCAGGCGCTTCGGCACGCAATTGCGACGCCAGTGGCGCCAACACAATAAGGACGAACGCCAGCAGCCCGAGCCGGGCAGCAAAAGTGCGCCTGCGTGCCGTGAAGGTCATCAGTGCTGATGCTTGCCGTGATCGTGAACAGCGCCATGATCATGGCCTGCCGGTGCGTCCTTCTGCACCGCCACCTCGACGTCGACGCTGCCGGCCTTCTCGAAGGTCAGGGTCAGCGGGAAGCGTTCACCGTCCCTGGCCTGCTGCTTCAGCTCGAACAGCATGACGTGATAGCCCATGGGTTCGAATTTCACTTCACCACCAGCAGGGATGGCCACGTCCTGCACCTGCTGCATCTTCATCACGCCATCGGCGTGCACGTGCTCATGCAGCTCGGCCTTGCCGGCCACCGGCGTGCTGACGGCAACAAGGCGGTCGGCCGCGCTGCCCTTGTTGTGAATGACGAAGTAAGCGGCAGCGGTCGGCGCTACCGGCGGCATCTCGCGTGACCAGGGATGGTCGATATGCAGTTGGCCGACTTCGTATTCATCCGCCTGGGCCAGCAGTGCCGGCAGCAGCAGGGTCAGGCCAAGCAGCGTTTTCTTCAGGGTCATAGGGATGGTCTCCGGGTTGGTATTGTCAAAAAGCATGGCACGTCTTCAGTTGGCAAGCCGGGTTCCGGGCAGCCAATACAACGAACGATCCAGCGCCCAAACCAGCAGCAGCGAAGCGCCGACCAGCGGAAAAATGATGCCGAGCGCGATCATCACGGCGATGGCGGTCTTCCAGCGCGGCAGGTCGCGCCACCACAGACGCCCACGTGCACTCAGGCGCGGCCACAGCACACCCGCACCGCTGCTGCCGCGTGGCCACCACAGGTACAGGCCGGACACCACCAGCACGATGCCCCAGCCTGCCGCCAGCTCGATCAGACGGTCGCCGACGGTGCCGATCAGCAGATCGCCATGCAACTTGCGCGCGGCCGCCTGCAGGTTCCACAGCGCATCCTGGCTGCCGAGAAGGTTGCTGCTGTAGGGATCGACGAACAGGTTCAGCTCGCGGCCGTCCTGATTGATCACGAACTGCGCGCTGCGATCCTGCGCGGCAGGCGGCAGGTATTTGCTGACAGCGGCCTGCGGGTATTCGCGGACGATGGCCAGTTGCTGATCAGCACTCAGGCGCTGCTCGGCGACCGGCACCTGCATCAGGCCGGTGTACATCCAGGCATCGAGCTGCGGTTTGAACAGGTAGATCATCCCGGTGACCGACAGCAGGATCATGAACGGGATGACGAACAGCCCGGCATAGAAGTGCCAGCGCCAGGCCAGGTTGTAGAACGACGGTGCCGCACGCTCACGAGCCGGTGCGACGTTATTGGGGGAAGACGCCATGAAGCTTTCTCCAGCCAGCCGCAGGCGTGAACGTGCGGCAAGGCATACGCATGATAGGGACGCCCAAACGGGCGGACGGATCAGGCGAAAAACGGAGAAGCGCGAGGGTTGGCGGGAGGCCAGCGGTAGCGGGCAAGACGCGGGATATGCAGGGCTGGCAGCGCACGCACGCGCTCGGCAGCGAGCAAACCCAACAGCCCGAAGAACGCCGCGAGGATGATGGCGCTGAACAGGCTGGCCAGGGCGCAGTTTGAGCCGGTGGCCGGGTCAGGGGCGACGATGCCGGAGCCGTCGAGGTTGGCACCGGCACCGAAGTTGCCATCGAACGAGCAATACTGACTGTCCAGGCCGCTGAGCTGCATGCCGGCCATCTGGCCGTGACTGATTGCGCAGGCGAACGCACCGAACAGGATGCTGAAATACAGCAGCCAGGCGGTCAGCGAGCGTTCTTTGCGAGCCAGTTTCATGAGGCGCGACTCTAAACAGGGGATGAGGGCGCGACACTGCGGTGCAGTGCCGCAGGCGTTACCTGCGAGAGTCTAGCAGGGCTTTGCAGGCCCGACGCGCGACAGAGGCAGCGACCAGCAAACCGATGTACCAAGCTGAAGCCCCAGGGTATCGCTCCTGGTGATACCGCCGGTCGCACCGCGCACGAAGTGCGGATGGGCGTTTGATCCAGGTCAGCAAAAGGCCATGCAGGCGGACTATTCTGGCTGTCCCCAACAAGCCCCGCGAGTCGTCGCAGCTTCAGGAGGTGGTTCACATGAAAGTTCTCATCCAGTCCCATGATCGCGGCGGTGAGCGCGTGTGGCAGGTTCGCCTGGATCAGCATTGCATCAGCTTTCGCAGCGAAGCAGAGGCGCGCCAGTTCGTCGCCACGCTGCAAGCCCGTTTGCGCGCGCCGCACGTGCTGCCTGACTGGCCCACGCAGCGGCGGGCGAGCTGAGTCACGGCAATGCCGCAGGCCGCACTGAAAACGCGAACCGGCCTAACTGATCGTCAAACGCAGCGCTGGGCTGCGCAGCATGTCCAGCACGGTATCGACCAGCGCCGGGGCCTGCTGCTCCAGGTCGAAGTGGGGCACCAGCAGCCAGTTGGCTTCGATACCCTCCATATAGGCATGCAGGCAAACGGCAGCACGCTGGCAGTCAAGATCACTCGGTAACTGGCCCTTGTTGACGGCGTTGCTCAGCGCCTTGGCGATGCGCTGGTCGCACTCCAGACTGAGCGCCTGCATGCGTTCGCGCAGCCCGACGAGTTCACCGGTGTATTCGCATTTGTAACGCAGGATGTCGTGCAGACGGCATGTCTGCGGATCGCAAGCCAGGCGCGTCAGCGCCTTGATCAGCAGCTCACGCATGCAGCCCAGTGGGTCCGGCTCATCCTCGCTTTCACTGGCGCGGGCCAACTCCTCGAGCGGTAAACGCAGACGCTCGAGCATGGCCTGGAACAGATCGATCTTGTTCTCGAAATGCCAGTAGATGGCGCCACGGCTGACGCCAGCGGCTTTCGCCACTTCGGCCAGAGACGCATGCGAGACCCCCTGAGCATGGAACACCTGCTCGGCGGCATCGAGTATCAGCGCCCGCGTTGCTTGCGCCTCTGCCTTGGTTCGTCTAGCCATTACCTAACCCACTGTCGCATTGCCTGAAACGCTTCTTCAGTAGAAGCGGTCAGAAGTATGCAGACAGTCCCAGGCATTTACAAACATTCACGCTTGTAAGTATATTCTGCGTCATTGGTTCTCAACTCCCATCCCTTCGCCCGCCCGGGCCGCGTATCCGATAAACGAGGTTCTCTCAGATGCACAAGAAACCAGCCTTTGCCGCCTTGGTTTCCGCCATCGCCGTGGCAATGCTCACGCTCACCGGCTGCCAGGAAGACAGTACCCCGCAGGCCCAGCCAACCCCCGAGGTTGGTGTAGTCACGCTGCAGGCGCAACCCTATGCCCTGACCAGCGAAGTGCCAGGCCGTACCAGCGCCTATCGCATTGCCGAGGTGCGCCCACAGGTCAATGGCATCATCCAGAAGCGCCTGTTTACCGAGGGCAGCGAGGTCAAGGCGGGGCAGCAGTTGTATCAGATCGACCCGGCCACCTACGAGGCTGCCTACAAGAGCGCCCAGGCCACGCTGTTGTCCGCCAAGTCACTGGCTGATCGCTACAAGCTGCTGGTCAATGACAAGGCCGTCAGCCAGCAGGCCTACGACGAGGCCCGCGCGGCCAGCCTGCAGGCCGATGCCGCCCTGGAGCAGGCGCGTATCGATCTGCGCTACACCAGAGTGATGGCGCCGATCAGCGGCCGTATCGGCCGTTCCGCCGTGACCGAAGGTGCGCTGGTGAGCAACGGCCAGGCGAGCGCCATGGCCACCATTCAGCAGCTCGACCCGATCTACGTCGACGTCACCCAGTCGAGCAAGGAACTGCTGCGCCTGCGCCGCGACCTGGCCGAAGGACGTTTGCAGAAGGCCAGCGACAGCGCCGCCAAGGTCGCGCTGAAGCTGGAGGACGGCAGCCGCTACGCGCATGAAGGCACGCTGGAGTTCTCCGAGGTCGCAGTGGACGAAAGTACCGGTTCGGTGACCCTGCGCGCGGTATTCCCCAACCCAGATCACCTGCTGCTGCCGGGCATGTTCGTGCACGCCGAGCTGCTGTCGGGGGTCAAGGAAAACGCCATCCTTGCCCCGCAGCAGGGTGTGACCCGCAACCAGCGTGGTGAGCCGACGGCGATGGTGGTCAATGCCGAAAACAAGGTGGAGCAGCGTGTACTCAAGGCCGACCGCACCGCCGGCAATGCCTGGCTGGTCGAGGATGGCCTGAAGGACGGCGACCGCCTGATCACCGAAGGCCTGCAGTTCGTGCAGCCGGGTGCCGAGGTCAGGGCCGTGCCGGCCAGCAACGTCAAGACCGAACAGCCTGACCAGGGCACCGAACCAGCCAACGGCCAGGACTAACGGAGAAACACTGAATGTCCAGATTCTTTATCGACCGGCCGATCTTCGCCTGGGTGATCGCCTTGGTGATCATGCTGGCCGGCGGCCTGTCCATCCTCAAATTGCCGATCAACCAGTACCCGAGCATCGCGCCGCCCGCCGTATCCATCCAGGTGTCGTATCCGGGCGCCTCGGCGCAGACGGTGCAGGACACCGTGGTGCAGGTGATCGAGCAGCAGCTCAACGGTATCGACGGCCTGCGCTATGTCAGCTCGGCCAGCAACTCCGACGGCAGCATGGAGATCATCGTTACCTTCGAACAGGGGGTGAACCCGGATATCGCCCAGGTTCAGGTGCAGAACAAGCTGCAACTGGCGACACCGTTGCTACCGCAGGAAGTCCAGCAACAGGGCATCCGTGTGACCAAGTCGGTGAGCAACTTCCTCATGATCATCGGCGTGGTGTCGAAAGACGGCAGCATGACCCGTGAAGACCTGTCGGACTACATCGTCTCCAACCTGCAGGACCCGATTTCGCGGACCAAGGGCGTCGGTGATTTCCAGGTGTTCGGCGCGCAGTACGCCATGCGCATCTGGCTCGACCCGACCAAGCTCAACAGCTTCCAGCTGACCCCGGTTGACGTGCGCAGCGCCATCCAGGCGCAGAACGTGCAGATTTCCTCCGGCCAGTTCGGCGGGCTGCCAGCAGCGCCGGGCAATCAGCTCAACGCCACCATCATCGGCAAGACCCGCCTGCAGACCCCGGAAGAGTTCCGCAAGATTCTGCTCAAGGTGCAGGCCGATGGCTCCCAGGTGCGCCTGGGTGATGTCGCCAAGGTCGAGCTGGGCGGTGAAAACTACGCCATCAACGCGCAGTTCAATGGCCTGCCGGCCTCCGGTCTGGCGATTCGCCTGGCCACCGGTGCCAACGCCCTGGACACGGCCAAGGCAGTGCGTGAAACCATCGCCAATCTCGAGCCGTTCTTCCCGGCCGGCATGGAAGTGGTCTTCCCCTACGACACCACACCGGTGATCTCGGCTTCCATCGAAGGGGTCGTACAGACCCTGTTCGAGGCCATCGTGCTGGTGTTCCTGGTGATGTTCCTGTTCCTGCAGAACCTGCGCGCCACAATCATCCCGACCATGGCGGTGCCGGTGGTACTACTCGGGACCTTCGGCATACTTGCCGCGTTCGGTTTCTCCATCAATACCCTGACCATGTTCGCCATGGTCCTGGCCATCGGCCTGCTGGTGGACGACGCCATCGTGGTGGTGGAGAACGTCGAGCGGGTGATGCGCGAGGAAGGCCTGTCACCCAAGGAAGCGACCAAGAAATCCATGGGGCAGATTCAGGGCGCGCTGGTGGGTATCGGCCTGGTGCTGTCGGCGGTGTTCCTGCCGATGGCCTTCTTCGGCGGCTCCACCGGGGTCATCTACCGGCAATTCTCCATCACCATCGTCTCGGCCATGGCCCTGTCGGTGCTGGTGGCGCTGATCTTCACGCCGGCGCTGTGCGCTACCCTGCTCAAACCCATCGACAGCGACCACCACGAGGCCAAGCGCGGCTTCTTCGGCTGGTTCAACCGTACCTTCGACCGCGGCAGCAATGCCTATCAGCGCGGCGTGGCGGGCATGCTCAAGCGCAAGACACCGTACCTGATTCTGTACCTGGTGATCGTCGCGATCATGGCCTGGATGTTCACCCGCATTCCCACCGCCTTCCTCCCCGAGGAAGACCAGGGCGTGCTCTTCGCCCAGGTGCAGACGCCGTCCGGCTCCAGTGCCGAGCGCACCCAGGTGGTGGTCGACGAGATGCGCCAGTACCTGCTGGAAGAGGAAGCCAGCACGGTTCAATCGGTGTTCACCGTCACCGGCTTCAACTTCGCCGGCCGCGGTCAGAGCTCCGGTTTGGCCTTCATCATGCTCAAGCCCTGGGGTGAACGTCCCGGCGCCGAGAATGGCGTAGCCGCACTGGCGCAACGGGCGCAGATGCACTTCTTCAGCTTCCGCGATGCCCTGGTATTCGCCTTTGCCCCGCCGGCGGTGATGGAGATGGGTAACGCCACCGGTTTCAACTTCTTCCTGCAGGATCAGGCGGGTGTTGGCCACCAGGTGATGAACGAGGCACGTGACAAGTTCCTGCAACTGGCCAACCAGCACCCGGTACTCGACAGCGTGCGCGCCAACGGCCTGCGTGACGAAGCGCAGTACCAGCTGCTGATCGACGACGAGCGCGCCCGTGCCCTCGGCCTGTCGCTGACGGACATCAACAGCACCCTGTCGATTGCCTGGGGCGCCAGCTACGTCAACGACTTCATCGACCGTGGCCGGGTGAAGAAGGTCTACCTGCAAGGTACAGCCGAATCGCGCATGAGCCCGGAAGACCTGAACAAGTGGTACGTGCGCAACGACCAGGGCCGCATGGTGCCGTTCAGCGCCTTCGCCAGTGGCGAGTGGACTTACGGCCCGCCGAAGCTGGCGCGCTATAACGGCGTCTCGGCGGTGGAAATCCTCGGCGCGCCGGCGCCCGGCTACAGCACCGGTGATGCCATGGCTGCCGTCGAGGAAATCACCTCGCAACTGCCGCAGGGCGTCGGCTACTCCTGGACGGGCCTGTCCTACGAGGAGCGCCTGGCCGGCTCGCAGACCACGGCATTGTTCGTGATCTCGGCCATCGTCGTGTTCCTCTGCCTGGCAGCGCTGTACGAGAGCTGGTCGATCCCGTTCTCGGTGATGCTGGTGGTGCCGCTGGGGATCATCGGCGCACTGGCCTTCACCGAACTGCGCGGGCTGTCCAACGACGTGTTCTTCAAGGTCGGCCTGCTCACCACCATAGGGTTGTCAGCGCGTAACGCGATTCTGATCGTCGAATTCGCCAAGGCGCAGTACGAACAGGGTATGAGCCTCGCCGAGGCCGCCATCGAAGCCTGTCGTATGCGCCTGCGGCCGATCATCATGACCTCGCTGGCGTTCATCCTCGGCTGTCTGCCGCTGGCCATCGCCACGGGTGCCGGCGCCGGCAGCAAGCACGCCATCGGCACCGGGGTGATCGGCGGCATGCTCAGCGCGATGATCCTGGCGATCTTCTGGATCCCGCTGTTCTATGTCGTGGTCTGCTCGCTGTTCGAGAAAAAGCGCCCCGAGCCGGCCCGTGAAAACGAGAAGGAGGCACTGCAATGAGGCAGTCCCTGTTGTCCCTGGCCGTGGCCGCCGCTCTGCTCAGCGGCTGCAGCCTGATCCCTGACTATCAGCGCCCGGAGGCGCCCGTGGCGGCTGACTGGCCGCAGGGCGAGGCCTATGGCAGCGCTGCCACGGAAGGCAGCCGTGCTGCGGCTGACCTGCAATGGCGCGAGTTCTTCCGCGACCCGGCGCTGCAGCAACTGGTGCAGGTGGCACTGGAGAACAACCGCGACCTGCGCGTCGCCGCGCTGAACGTCGAAGCCTACCGCGCGCTGTACCGCATCCAGCGCGCCGATCTGCTGCCCTCGGTGGCCGCCGACGGCAGCGGCAGCCGCCAGCGCCTGCCCGGTGATCTGAGCCAGACCGGCGAAGCCCGTACCAGCGGCCAGTACAGCGCCACCCTGGGCGTCAACGCCTGGGAGCTGGACTTCTTCGGCCGCATTCGCAGCCTCAGCGAACAGGCGTTGCAGGAGTACCTGGCTACCGAACAGGCTGCGCGCAGCACGCAGATCAGCCTGGTCGCCAGCGTCGCCAGCGCCTACCTGCAATGGCAGGCCGATCTGGCCCTGCTGCAGCTGACCCAGGACACCCTGAAAACCTTCGAGGAAAGCTACCAGCTGACCCAGCGCAGCTTCGACGTCGGGGTCGCCGATGCCCTGGCCCTGAGTCAGGCACGCAGCTCGGTAGACAGCGCGCGCGTCAGCCTGGCGCAGTACCAGCGTCTGGTCGCCCAGGATCGCAACGCCCTGATCCAACTGCTCGGCACTGGCTTGCCGGCCGACCTGCCACAGGGGCTGAAGCTCAATGCCGATCTGCTGGAACAGGTTCCCGCCGGCCTGCCCGCCGACCTGTTGCAGCGCCGCCCCGACCTGCTGCAGGCCGAGTACCGGCTCAAGGCCGCCAACGCCAACATCGGCACGGCGCGTGCGGCGTTCTTCCCCAGCATCAGCCTGACCGCCAATGCCGGTACCGCCAGCAGCCAGTTGTCCGGCCTGTTCGACGGCGGCTCGGGTGCCTGGCTGTTCCAGCCGCAGATCAGCCTGCCGATCTTCAACGCCGGTCGCCTGCGCGCCAACCTCGACTATGCCGAGCTGCAGAGTGATATCCGCGTCGCCGAGTACGAGAAAGCCATCCAGGTGGCCTTCCAGGAAGTTGCCGACCGCCTTGCAGCGCGCACCACCTACCGTCAGCAACTGGATGCCCAGCGCGCCCTGCTGGAAACCACCGAAACCAACTACGAACTGGCCGAGCGCCGTTACCGCACCGGCGTGGACAGCTACCTGACCCTGCTCGACGCCCAACGCCAGCTGTTCAGCGTGCGCCAGCAACTGATCATCGACCGCCTGGCCCAGCTCAGCAGCGAAGTGGAGCTGTACAAGGCGCTGGGGGGTGGCTGGAGCGCCACAGAGGGCAACGCCTCACAGGATTAAGCGCACCCCGCGTCAAGGACGATTGCTCCAACACACCGCCCCCGCATTTTTGCGGGGGCGTTTTTTTGTGCGGATAAAAAGGGGGAAACCGTCCAGTAGCCCGGATGAAATCCGGGGCAGTGAGCGCAGCCAGGATATTCGTGCTCAGCCCAACCCCGCCAACAGTTGCGCACAATCGCGCGCATGCAACTCGGTCAGTTCCGGCCAGGGATTGTCCGGCAGGTTGACCAGCACGCCGCGCGCCCCGGCAGCCTGGGCGCACTCCAGATCGAAGCGGTAATCGCCGACCATCACCAGCGTCTGCGGTTTGACCGCCCAGCGCTCGGCCAGGTGCAGCAAACCACCCGGATGTGGTTTGGGCGGTGCCTCGTCGCGGCCGAGGATGTCATCAATCGCGAAACAATCCTCCAGGCCGATGGCCTCCAGCGTCAGCAGGGCCAGCGGATGAGCATTGCGCGTCAGAATGCCGAGCTGACAGCCGCGCTCGCGCAGGGCGCGTACCAGGTCGATGGCACCCGGCGCCGGACGCGAGGCCAGGGCCAGTTCGCGCTCATGCTCCAGCAGCCAGGCATGCTTGGCGGCGGCCTCATCCGCCGGTAGCGCGGCCAGGTGATGGAGGATGTCGTCCTCTTCGGGGATGTCCAAGGCACGCTTGATCGCGACAAAATCATGCACGGCCAGGGTCAGGGTGCCGTCCATGTCGAACACCCAGTGACGTGCTTCGCGCAATGTATTCACTTCCAGTCCTCGCGCACGCGGGTCAGGCCTTCCTGCGCGACCGAAGCCACCAGCTCGCCCTGGCGGTTGTAGATGCTGGCACGGGAGAAGCCACGGGCGTTGCCTGCCCAGGGGCTGTCCATGGCGTACAGCAGCCAGTCATCCATACGCAGGTTACGATGGAACCACAGCGAATGGTCGAGGCTGGCCACCTGCATGAATTTCTGGAACACCGACACGCCATGCGGCTGCATCGAGGTGGTCAGCAGGTTGAAATCGCTGGCGTAAGCCAGCAGGTACTTGTGCAGTTGCGGGTCGTCCGGCAACTCGCCTGCCGCGCGGAACCACACGTACTTGACCGGCTCGCAGGGCTGCGGGGCGAAGGGGTTGATCAGCGTCACCGGACGAATCTCGATAGGCTTGTCGCTGATGGCGCGCTCGCGCAGGCGTTCGGGGATCATCGGCGCGACCATGCGTGCCAGCTCGGTTTCCGATTTCAGGTCTTCGGGGCCGGGCACGTCGGGCATCGGGCTCTGGTGGTGAAAACCCTCCTCCTCGTACTGGAACGAGGCACTGCAGAAGAAGATGGGATGGCCCTTCTGTACCGCCACCACGCGGCGGGTGCTGAAACTGCCACCATCGCGGGTGCGCTCGACCTGATAGACCACCGGCAAACTGGCATCGCCGGGACGCAGGAAATAACCGTGCATGGAGTGCACGTGGCGCGCCTCCTCGACCGTCTGGCTGGCCGCAGAGATGCATTGGCCAAGCACCTGGCCACCGAACAGTTGACGAAAACCGAGATCCTGGCTGCGGCCACGGAACAGGTTTTCCTCGATCTGCTCCAGGCTGAGCAGCGCGACCAGATCATCGAGCACCTGGGTCATGAAGTCTCTCCTCGTGCAGGGGTAGTGGGAATGCAGGGTGTGCGATGGTAAAGAATTTGGCGGCCACTGTCGGCATCTGGCGTGCCATTAACGTGCAATCAGTCGCGCAATGCCTACCAGTCACTAGCAGGCTGTTGAAAAACTATCTGCGTTGCCACTGCTGCGTTAAAAACAGGCTCGTGCGCGAGTCCGATCAAAATGCTCATTTACAGCTCGTAAAGTCGAGCGCGACTCCGACCGTTTTTCGCCTATTTTTGTGGGGCCGCCATCGGTATTGCATTGGCTGCCTCGCCTACGTTTTTCAACGGCCTGCTAGGCGGGAAGCTTCGCGCCGGGGCATGGCGATTGCCTCGCCAGGCTGCGACCATAGAACATCGCCTTGATGAGTATTGAGTGTATGCCGTTACCGCTGGTCTACCACGAGGATTACAGTCCGCCCTTCCCCAGTGGGCATCGTTTCCCCATGGAGAAATTCCGCCTGCTGCGCGATCACCTGGTCGATAGCGGCCTGACCACGGATGCCGAATTGCAACGCCCCGCGCTGTGCCCGGCGGAGATTCTCGCCCTGGTGCATTGCCCGGACTACATCGCCCGCTACATGGCCGGCGAGTTGTCTTATGAACACCAGCGCCGCCTCGGCCTGCCCTGGAGCGAAGCACTGGCCCAGCGCACCATACGTGCCGTGGGCGGCTCGCTGCTGACCGCCGAACTGGCCCTGCGTCATGGCCTGGCCTGCCACCTGGCGGGCGGCACGCACCATGCGCACTACGACTTTCCTTCCGGCTTCTGCATCTTCAACGACCTGGCGGTGATCGCCCGCTACCTGCTCGAAGCCGGACGCGTGCAGCGCGTGTTGATCTTCGACTGCGACGTGCACCAGGGTGACGGCACCGCACGGCTGCTGGAAAACGAACCCGATGCCGTCACCGTATCCCTGCACTGCGAGCAGAATTTCCCGGCGCGCAAGGCGCAGAGCGACTGGGACATTCCCCTGCCACGCGGCATGGGTGACGCCGACTACCTCAAGGTGGTCAACGACAGCCTGGGCTACCTGCTGGCGCTCTACCAGCCGGACCTAGTGCTCTACGACGCCGGTGTCGACGTGCACAAGGACGATGCCCTGGGCTACCTGCAACTGACCGATGCAGGCCTGGCGGCACGTGACGAAACCGTGCTGAACCACTGCCTGGGCCGCGACATTCCGGTGCTGGGGGTGATCGGCGGCGGCTACTCCAGGGATCACGCCGCCCTCGCCCGCCGCCACGGCATCCTGCATCACAGCGCGGCAAGGGTGTGGGCGGCGCGTGGGTTGCGCTGAAGATCAGCCCAGCACCTTGTCCAACGCCTGCTCCAGCGTCTTCACCGTGCGGTCAATGTTGCCCAGCTTGTCCAGCCCGAACAGGCCCAGGCGGAAGGTCTGGAAGTCCGCCGGCTCGTCGCACTGCAGCGGCACACCAGCGGCGATCTGCAGGCCGATGGCGGCGAACTTGGCGCCGGTCTTGATCTGCGCATCGTCGGTGTAGCAAACCACCACACCCGGCGCCTCGAAGCCCTTGGCGGCGACGCTCTTGAAGCCCCGTGCAGCCAGCAGGGCGCGCACACGATCACCGAGTTCCTGCTGTTGCTCGCGCACCTTGGCGAAGCCGATGGCCTTGGCCTCCAGCATGGCATCGCGAAAACGCGCCAGCGCATCGCTGGGCATGGTGGCGTGGTAGGCATGACCGCCCTGCTCGTAGGCCTGCATGATCTGCAGCCACTTCTTCAGGTCGCAGGCGAAGCTGGTGCTCTGGGTCGCCTCGACGCGCGCCTGGGCCGCCTCGCTCAGCATCACCAGGGCGCAGCACGGCGAGGCGCTCCAGCCCTTCTGCGGGGCGCTGATCAGCACGTCAATGCCGCAGGCCTGCATGTCCACCCAGAGGGTGCCGGAGGCGATGCAGTCGAGCACGAACAGACCACCGACGGCATGCACCGCATCGCTCACCGCGCGCAGGTAGTCGTCCGGCAGGATCATGCCCGACGAGGTTTCCACATGCGGGGCGAACACCACCTGCGGTTTCTCGGCGGCGATGGTGGTCAGCACCTCGTCCAGCGGCGCCGGCGCGAAGGGCGCCTGAGGGCCGTCGGCCACCGGGCGCGCCTTGAGCACCTGGGCCTCGGCAGGAATCCGGCCCATGTCGAAGATCTGCGTCCAGCGGTAGCTGAACCAGCCGTTGCGCAGCACCAGGCACTTCTGCCCGGTGGCCAACTGGCGCGCCACCGCTTCCATGCCGTAGGTGCCGCTGCCCGGCACCACTGCCACGGCATGGGCGTTGTAGACCTGTTTCAGGGTGGCGGAGATATCGCGCATCACACCCTGGAACGACTGCGACATATGGTTCAGCGAGCGGTCGGTGTAGACCACCGAATATTCGAGCAGGCCATCGGGATCGATATCGGGGCAGATCTGGGACATAACGGGCTCCAGCCAAAAAGGTTCGAACAGAACCTGCCGCAACCCCGGGCAAATGACAAGGCCGCAAGGCACTCGGGTAGAATGCGCAGCCTTTCTCGGATCGTTCCGCCACCATGACCACACGCACGTCACCCAACGCTTATCACGTCGCCATCATCGGCGGCGGCCCGGCCGGGCTGATGGCTGCCGAAGTGCTGGCGCAAGGCGGCGTGCGCGTGGAGCTGTTCGACGCCATGCCCTCGGTGGGGCGCAAGTTCCTGCTGGCCGGTGTCGGTGGCATGAACATCACCCACTCCGAGTCCAAGGACGCTTTCATCGGTCGTTACGGCGAGCGCCAGACCGAGGTCGCGGCGCTGCTGCGCGCGTTCGACGCCGATGCCTTGCGCGAGTGGATTCATGGCCTGGGTATCGACACCTTCGTCGGCACCTCCGGCCGCGTGTTCCCCAGCGACATGAAGGCCGCGCCGCTGCTGCGCGCCTGGCTGCGCCGCCTGCGCGAACTGGGCGTGACCATCCACACCCGCAGCCGCTGGCTGGGCTGGAACGCCGATGGCAGCCTGCGCATCGCCGGACCGGACGGCGAACGCGCCGTAGTCAGCGATGCCTGCCTGCTGGCACTGGGCGGCGGCAGCTGGGCGCGCCTGGGCTCGGATGGCGCCTGGGTACCGCTGTTGCAGGCGCGCGGCATCGACGTGACGGCGCTGAAACCGAGCAACTGCGGCTTCGAGGTGGCCGGCTGGAGCGAATACCTCAGGGAAAAATTCGCCGGGGCGCCGCTGAAAAACGTCGCCCTCAGCCTGCCCGGCCAGCCTCCCCGCATCGGTGAGTTCGTCCTCACCGCCAGCGGTATCGAAGGCAGCCTGGTGTACGCCTTTTCCGCCGACATCCGCCGCGCCATCGAGGCCGATGGCCAGGCGCTGATCCACCTCGATCTGTTGCCGCAGATGCCGCTGGCCAGGCTGCAGCAGGCACTGGGCAAGCCGCGCGGCAAGCACTCGATGGCCAAGCACCTGCATCGCCAAGCCGGCCTCGACGGCGTGAAAGCCGCATTGCTGCGCGAACTGGCGCCGGCCGCAGCCTTTGCCGAGCCGGTCGATCTGGCACTCTGGATCAAGGCGCTGCCTATCACCCTGCTACGCCCCCGGCCGCTCGACGAGGCGATCAGCAGCGCCGGCGGCGTGCCCTTCGCGGCACTGGATGACGGCCTGATGCTCAAGGCTCTGCCCGGCGTGTTCTGCGCCGGCGAGATGCTCGACTGGGAAGCGCCCACCGGCGGCTACCTGCTCACCGCCTGTTTCGCCAGTGGCCGGGTCGCGGCGCAGGGCGTACTCGACTGGCTGCAAGCCGTGTAGTTGTGGTGGGCCGGGCGGCTCTCCGTTTCAGCCCAGCAAGGCTGGCCGCTGTCGGTGGGCTAAAGCCCACCCTACGTGCTGTGACGCCGCACGGGCTGCGACTATGCTGAGCTTCAGCGCTCTCCCACACAGGTAATCCCCCGCCGTGATTCCGCTGCTGGTCTGCGACGACTCCAACATGGCGCGCAAGCAATTGATCCGCGCCTTGCCGGCTGAATGGCCGGTTTCTCTCAGTCAGGCGAGCAACGGCGAGGAGGCTCTGGCGCTGATCCGCCAAGGCCTGGGCCAGGTCATGCTGCTCGACCTGACCATGCCAGTGCTCGACGGCTACCAAACCCTCGCGGCGCTGCGCGCCGAAGGGCTCAAGAGCCAGGTCATCGTGGTGTCCGGCGACGTGCAGGAAGAAGCCGTGCGTCGCGTACGCGAGCTGGGCGCGCTGGCCTTCATCAAGAAACCAGCCGATCCGGAAATCCTGCGCCAGACGCTGATCGATCTGAAACTGTTCGCCCCTCAGGCCACACCCGCCGCGCAGGCCCAGGCTGCGGCGTTGGCGGAGCTCAAGGTCAGCTTCCGTGATGCCCTGCGCGAAGTGAGCAACGTCGCCATGGGCCGCGCCGCTGCGCTGCTGGCCAAGGTGCTCGGAGTATTCGTGCAGTTGCCGGTGCCACAGGTGAACATCTTCGAAGTCAGCGAACTGCACATGACCCTGCTCGACGCCCAGCGCGGCGAGCGCTTCAGCGCCATCTGCCAGGGTTTTATCGGCGAGGCCATCGCCGGTGAGGCGCTGTTGCTGTTCCATGATTCGGAAGTGAACGACATGGCGCGCCTGCTCGGCTGGCAGCCGAAGAACGAGGCCGAAACCTCGGAGATGCTCCTGGATCTGGCCAGCATCCTCATCGGCGCCTGCCTGGCCGGTATCGCCGAACAGCTCGACCTGCGTTTTTCCCAGGGGCACCCGCAACTGCTCGGGCAACACGCCAGCATTGACCAGTTGGTGCAGGTCAACCGCCAGCGCTGGCACAAGACCCTGGCCGTGGAAATCAGCTACAGCCTGGAGGGCCACGCCATCCACTTCGACCTGTTGCTGCTGTTCACCGAAGACTCGATCAAACGCCTGACCGCCAAGATCGGCTACCTGATGGAGTAAGGCCATGCCCGCGCAGATCGATATCAAGGAAGTCCACTGGCTGCTGGACATCGTCCAGTGCATCGACGTCGGCGTGGTAGTGCTCGACCGCCAGTACCGCGTCGAGGTGTGGAACGCCTTCATGGAGAACCACTCCGGGCTGGGGCCGGATCAGGCGCAGGGGCGCTCGCTGTTCGAGCTGTTCCCCGACATCGACCGGCCCTGGCTGGAGCGCAAGGTGGAAAGCGTGGTGCAACTGGGCACCCGCGCCTTCAGCCTGTGGCAACAGCGCCCCTACCTGATGCGCCTCAAGAGCTACCAGCCGATCACCGGCCAGGCCGACTTCATGTACCAGAACGTCACTCTGCTACCGCTGGCCGGCCAGCCGGTGGAGCATGTGTGCCTGGTGATCTATGACATGACCGCTGCAGCCGTGGCGGCGCAGGCAAACTCCAGGACTTGAGGCTGTCGTAGCCCGGCTGCAATCCGCGACCGGGGCCAGATGCTCCCGGATTTCATCCGGACTACCGTTCTACGACATGATCGCTGCAGCCGTGGCGGCGCAGGCTTGATCCGCTAAGCCGTAGGGTGCGCCATGCGCACCAGCCAACCCCTTCTGAGTTCGGTGCGCATGGCGCACCCTACTTTTTTCCGCCCTTGGGCTTGCTGCCAAAACTTGGCACCTTGCGCACCGCCTTGGCCTTGGGCTTGGCGTCCTCTTCCTCGAACCAGCGGCCGAGGTGAATATTGCCCTTGCCGGCAGGCTTGGCCGCACCAGGGATCAGCTTCTGCTTGGGCTTCTTCGGTTTCTTCAGCACCTGGCCACCGACCGCCGTCAGCGGTACGCGGTGATCGGGAATGAAGTCCGGCTCATCGACACGCTTGATCAATTGCTGGGTCAGGTTCTCGATCGCCGCCAGCTGATCCACCTCATCGGCGCACACCAGCGAGATCGCCTCACCCGTACTGCCGGCACGCCCGGTACGGCCGATGCGGTGCACGTAGTCTTCGGCGTTGATCGGCAGGTCGAGGTTGACCACCAACGGCAGGTCGTCGATATCCAGGCCACGCGCGGCCACGTCTGTGGCCACCAGAATCTGCACCTCGCCAGCCTTGAAGCGATCCAGTGCGCGCAGGCGGCTCGGCTGTGGCTTGTCGCCATGAATCGAATCGGCTGACACGCCCATGGCCAGCAGCTCCTGTTCGAGCTGATCGACACCCTTGCGGGTCTTGGCGAACACCAGCACCTGGCCCCAGCGTTTTTCCTGAAGCAGGTGCAGGAACAGCTCGCTCTTGCGCTTCTTGTCCACCGGAATCAGCCATTGCTTGACGGTCTTGGCAGCAGCGTTGCGCGGGCTGACTTCCACCGACAGCGGGTCGCGCAGCAGTTCGCCGGCCATCTGCCGGATGACGTCGGAGAAGGTGGCTGAGAACAGCAGGGTCTGGCGCTTTTTCGGCAGCGCGCTGAACAGCTCGTCCAGCTCGCGGGCAAAACCGAGGTCGAGCATGCGATCCGCTTCGTCGAGTACCAACGTCTGCAACTGGGCGAGCTTCACCGCGTTCTGCCGGTACAGGTCGAGCAGCCGGCCTGGCGTGGCCACCAGTACGTCGACGCCCTTGCGCAGGGCCATCATCTGCGGGTTGATACTGACCCCGCCGTACACCGCGTAGCTGGTCAGCGGCAGGTTCTGGCCGTAGGCCTGGAAGCTCTGCAGCACCTGCGCGGCCAGCTCGCGGGTTGGCGCCAGCACCAGGGCACGCACCGAATTGCTCGCCACCTGCGGACCTTCCAGGGTCAGACGCTGCAACAGCGGCAGGGCGAAACCGGCAGTCTTGCCGGTGCCGGTTTGCGCCGCGGCCATCAGGTCGCGGCCCTTAAGCACGGCGGGAATGGCCTGGGTCTGCACCGGGGTCGGCGTCTGGTAGTCGAGATCGGCGAGGGTGCGCAGCAGCGGCTCGATCAAACCGAGGGAGGCGAAGGTCATGGGGCAACCAGGATGGCAATGGAAACAGTTGCGCAGTTTACCCTTTCCCCACCCGTAGGAGCGGCTTCAGCCGCGAAAATCGCCGCTGCGACTGCATGCATGAATGCAGGAGGCAGAACGAAGCAGGATGCCCGGTCGAAAGCGCCTGCCACAGGCGTCTAGCCGCGCCGAGGGCGCACGTAGCCCGGATGCAATCCGGGGCCACTGTCACCGTTTCCCCGGATTGCATCCGGGCTACGCAAGAGCGGCTTCAGCCGCGAAATTCCTCCGGCGTAGCCTCGCCAATGAAGCCTGGGACTTCGTGGGAGGGGCTTTAGCCGCGATAAAAGCTCGCGGCTGAAGCGGGATGCCGCCCAGCCGCTACAGGTGCGAGGAAACCTCAGCAGGCAGTGGCCAGCAATGCCCGCACCTTGGCCGCCGAAAGGTTCTGCAATTGGCAGAGAAAGGCATGGTCGGCCTGCTGCCGGCCATGGCGCTCGCGCAGCAGGCTAAACAGGTGCAACGTCAGATTCGCGGCCATCTCGGCATCGGCCAGGGCGCGGTGAGCGCGGCCGGTGTCCGGCAGGCCGGCCCAGGCATTGAGGTTGCCCAGCTTGTGGCTTGGCGCCTCGGGCAGCAGACGGCGCGACAGCAGCAGCGAACAGGCAAACGGCTGCAAGCGGCGGCGACGCACCCGCGCCAGTTCGGCATCCCAGAACTTCTGGTCGAAAGACGCGTTATGCGCCAACAGCGGCCGCTCGCCGATGAAGTCGGCCACCTCGTTCATCACCTGATCCGACGGCGGAGCCTTGCGCAGCATGGCGTTGCTGATGCCCGTCAGTTGCTCAATGAACGGCGGCACCCAGGCGCCACTGTTCATCAGGCTCTGATAACGGTCGACGATGCGTCCGTCCTCGATGATCGCTACGCCGATTTCGGTGGCGCGCGCCTGGGCCGGCGATACGCCAGTGGTTTCGAAGTCGATGACGGCGATGGATTCCACGTAAAACCTCAGAACGGATGAAGTCGTCGCGAGCGATGGCAGGTTGCATTTCGCCGACGCGCCGCAAGCGGAGTGCATTGAAAGACCCGAGCATGGCGAGCACAGCAGTGAACCTGCTGACAGCGTCTCAGTGATTGCGCAGCAACAATTCACCCTCGATGGGCACATACAGGCTGGCCGCGCGGATCAGCGACTGCGCCGTCAGCCCCGGCACGCCGAAGGCAATTGCCGCCACACCCTGGCTGCGCACGCGCTCGAGCAAGAGGTCGAAGTCACCATCACCGGAGGCCAGGACGATCTCGTCGACCCGCGCGGCGGCATCCAGTACGTCGATGGTGATGCCTACGTCCCAGTCACCCTTGGCCGAGCCGTCGGCACGCTGAATATAGGGCTTGAGCTTCACGGTGAAGCCCAGCTTGCGCAGGATCTGCTGAAATTGCTGCTGCTTGGCGTCACCACGGTCGATGGCATAGGCATAGGCCTCGACGATCACGCCACGGCGGCTGACCTCGGCCCACAGCACGCTGTAGTCGAAATGGCAGCCATGCACCTGACGCACCGTGTAGTAGAGGTTCTGCACATCGGCGAATACGGCGATCTTCTTCACCGGGAATCCTCGGTGGCAACGAAGGCGCCAGTATGCCAGAGCCTGGCCGATGATGCGTCGGGGCTGGCCCGGGCACGCGCCAGCCCCTATCCTTGCGGCAATGCCCCCAGCCTGAGCGCCTGCGCACGCTGACCCCGTTGCGGCACCTGACAGGCAGCGCCAGTGGGAGCCCCTGAACCTGGCCCGGCCACTCCCCCCCCCCGTGGCTGCTGCCCCGACACTTGGTAACCTGCCGATGAGTCCGTTTTCCATCCTGCGTGATGCCTGGTTCTTCTCCAGCCACAACCTGGCGGCCATCGCCCGCCTGACCCTGCCCCTGCTGCTGCTCGAAGCCATTGCCCAGGCGTTACTGGCTGCGCAGCTTGGCGAGGATGCCAATCCGGCCTATGCCGTGCTGCTTGGCATTCTGGTCTACCCGCTGTATGCCTCGCCGCTGATCCTCTTCCTGCATGCCCGCAGCCTCGGGCAGGCGCCCGGCAACGCGCAGTTGTTCGCCGCCGGCCTGCAACTGTGGCCCACCTTCGCCCTGATGGCGGGTTTGAGCACCCTGGCGATCATGCTCGGGCTGTCGCTGTTCATCGTGCCGGGTATCTGGATCATGATGCGCCTGGCCTTCGCCGAAATACTCCTGGTGCTGCGTCATGAGCCGCCCCTGCGTGCGCTGCAGGGCAGCTTCGCACTGACCGAGGGGCGTTTCTGGCCGGTATTCGCCTGCCTGGCCAACGTGCTGGTGCCGCTGTGGCTGCTCGACTGGTGGACGCAACCCAGCCAGGGCGACACCCTGCTGTGGGTGGTGCATCAGGCCGGCAATGGCTTCCTGCAGTTGTTCGCCATCGTCGTGCTGTTCCGCCTGTTCATGCTGCTCGAACCACAGCAGGCGGCCAGTGACGAAAGCAGCGGGCAGTAACCGCATCAGCCGCCAGGCGCGTATCAGATGTGTCCCTGATTGCGCGGTTTCAGGCCGGACAGACGCGGTAACAGCACACGCTCAAACAGCCTCGGGAAGAAGCGTGCCAACACCCGCGCACGCCAGTCGACATTCGACAACACCAATAAGCGCCGGCGCTTGAGCGCCCCCTGGTAGATGGCCTCGGCGACGTCCTGTGGTGACGCGACCTTGCCCATCGCCAACGGCGCCTGCGCGGCCACCGAGCCGTCACCGACCAGGGCGTTCTTGCGCAGGTCGGTGGCGGTGAAGCCGGGGCACACCAACATCACGTTCACCCCCGAGCCCTTGAGTTCAAAGCGCAGGGTCTCGAACAAGCCATGCAGCGCATGCTTGCTGGCGTTGTAAGCGCTGCGATAAAGCAGGGGCGCAATGCCCGACAGCGAACTGAGCACGATGATCTGCCCGCGCCGGGCGATCAGGCTCGGCAGCGCCGCCTGGGTGCAGTGCAAGGCACCGAAATAGTTGACCGCCATGACCCGCTGAAAGACATCCAGGCTGGTCTCGGCAAAGGTGCTGCGGTGGGTGATGCCGGCATTATTGACCAATACATCGATCCCGCCGAAATGCTCCAGCGCTAGGGCCATGGCACGCTGCACGGCCTCGGCATCGGCAACGTCGCACAGCAGGCCCAACGCCTCGGCGTTGTGGTGATCGGCCAGGTGCTGCACCAGGCTGTCCAGCGCCGCCTGGTTGAGATCGAAAATCACCAGGCGCGCGCCTGCCTGCGCCAGGCGCATGGCCAGGGCCCGGCCAATACCCGCACAACCGCCGGTGATCAGCACCACCTTGCGGTCGAATACCTTGCTGGCGAACACCTTGCGATACATACGTGACTCCTGCTGCCCTGGCCTTGCCGGCACTACAACCTGTTATCGCGTCTGTCGCAACAGATGACGTGCGGTCACCCGCTCAGGTGTCTGGGCCGACGCACCGGTCTCGGTTATTCTCGGCTGTTTTCAGCATAGTCGCCCGCGTCGTCATGTCCCTGTCCCGTCCGCTTCGTCTGCTTCTGTTGCTCGTGCTGGCGTTGCTCGCGCTGCTCGTCGTGCTGGTCTACAGCCTGACCTGGCGACCGCAGCCACGCGAAGACGCGCCCGTGGCCTGCACGGGCCAGGCGGCGCAGCTGCAACCGGGCCAGGCGCTCAAGGTGATGACCTGGAACGTGCAGTACCTGGCCGGTAAGCGCTATGTGTTCTGGTACGACCTGCCCGGCGGCGATGGCCCGGACGAGCGCCCGAGCAGTGAAGCGCTGGCGCTGACGCTCGATGAAGTGGTGCGTGTGCTGCGTGCCGAGCAACCGGACGTGGTGCTGTTGCAGGAGCTGCACGATAATGCCAGGGCCAGCGACCACCAGGATCAGCTGGCCCTGCTGCAGGCGCGCCTGGGCGACCTCTACCCCTGCAGCAGCCAGGCGTTCTACTGGAAGGCCGCGTTCGTCCCGCACCCACGCATTCTCGGCAGCGTCGGCATGAAGCTGGGCACCCTCAGCCGCTTCCAGATCGCCCGCGCCGAACGCCTGCAACTGCCCATGCTCGAAACGGATCTGCTGAGCCGCCAGTTCCAGCTCAAGCGCGCGCTGCTGGTCAGCTACCTGCCTATCCGTGGCGGCGAGGAACTGGTGGCGATCAACACCCATTTCGATGCCTTTGCTCAGGGCCAGAGCACCATGCAACGCCAGGTGCAGATGACCGATGCTCTGCTCCAGCAGCTACAGGACGCGGGCAAGACCTGGGTGCTGGGTGGCGACCTCAACCTGCTGCCACCGGGTCAGTTCCAGCGTCTGCCGGAAGATCAGCGCAGCTGGTACGCCGCCGACAGCGAACTGCGGGACCTGGCCCGTCGCTACCCGATGATCCCCACCCTGCAGCAGGCCAGCGGCACAGAGCAGACGCGGTGGTACACCCACTATCCCAACGACCCGGCCGCCAGTGGCCCGGATCGCACCCTCGACTACCTGTTCTACAGCCCACGCCTGACACCACTGGCCAGCCAGGTGCGACAGCACGACACCCTGAGCATTTCCGACCACCTGCCGGTGATCGGGCGTTTCTTCCTGCCCAGTCAGGAATGAACCGGGCTGGACAAGCCAACCCGGTTTGTCCATGTTCGCCGGGTATCACAAAAAAAAGACAAGACGGCCAATCGCCGCGATCCAAATGCCTAAACGCTTCTGCCTGCTACTCATTGCCCTGCTCTGGCTGCCGGCTCTCTGCACTGCCGAGGTCAGGCCACGCATTCATGTGGGGGTACTACGAGTTTCCGCCCTTTTCCTATACCGACGCCCAGGGTCAACCCAGCGGCTCGGGGCTTGATCTGACGGCGCGCCTGCTCGAGGCGGCAGGCTATGAAGCCGACTTTCGCTCCTACCCCGGCGCACGACTCTACAGCGACCTGCTCGATGGCAGCATCCCGCTCTGGGCTGGCGCAGCCGGCAAACCGCAGTTGGTCGGGCACACCCTCGAGAGTTGGCACCTGCTGGGCGAAATCACCCTCAACCTGTACTTCCGACAGGACACACCCGCGCCCACCATTCCAGACGATCTGACAGGTCGCGGGGTAATTCTGATCACGGGCTACAGCTACTGGCAGGACGTCAACCAGTGGCTGGAGGATCCGGCACGCAATATCTCCCTTCACCGCACCCGCAGCCACATCTCGGCACTGGAGATGCTCCAGCGCCGACGTAGCGACTACCTGCTGGACTACCAGGCGCCCGTCGAACAGGCCATGCGCACACTGGGCATGGCTGAACTGCCCTTCGTTGAGGTGCAACGTCTGCCACTGCGGCTGATCTATTCGCGCCACGCCCCGAATGCCGAGCGCCTGCGCGATGATCTGGATCGGGCCTATCAGCGCTTGCAGGATGCCGGCGAGGATCTGCAGCTGTACTGACCCTTCAATCGCTGCGCAGCCTGGCCAGCGCACGCTCCAGGCTGGCGTGCGACAGCTCGCCGAGATGGCTGCCGACCTGCCGCCCTTCGCCATCGTAGAACAACGTCGTCGGCAAGGCGCGTGAGCCGACCATTTGCCCCAGCTTGACCTGCTCGTCGAGCAGCAGATGATCCAGACTCAGGTGCTGCGCGGCGAGAAAATCAGCCACCAACGCGGCACTTTCGCCCTGATTGACGAAGAGAATGGTGATGGCCGACTCACGCTGCTGCGCCTGCATCAGCACCGGCATCTCACGCCGACACGGCGGACACCAGGTCGCCCACAGATTGACCACCAGCGGCTGGCCGGCGTAATCACGCAGGTTCACCGGGCGGCCCTGCATATCGCGCACCTGCAGATCAGGCAAGCGCGTGCCCTGCTCCAGGGCGTGCAGCATCAGGTTGCCAGCGAGCCACAGCGTCAGGCCAGCGGCCATCGACACGCCCAACGGCCGGCGCACCCGCGCCTGGCGCCAGCAATACCAGACACCCATTGCCAGCCCTGCAAGTACACCCGGCCAGGCGATGAAACCACCGTCGCGGATATCCAGGGCGCGCCAGGGCGCATCGCGGTAGAACTCGGCATACACCAGGACGAAGGCCAGGCGTGCCACCAGCAGCCCGACCAGCAGTGCGCGGAACAACTGGGGTTCGGGGTTGCAACCGTGCCGACGCCCGATCAACCAGCCGACCAGGGTCGCCAGCAGCAAGCTGGTGAACAGCAGCA
The DNA here is from genome assembly GCF_029814935.1 of Pseudomonas sp. GD03919. Taxonomy (NCBI): domain Bacteria; kingdom Pseudomonadati; phylum Pseudomonadota; class Gammaproteobacteria; order Pseudomonadales; family Pseudomonadaceae; genus Pseudomonas; species Pseudomonas sp. GD03919. The sequence goes on along the minus strand of NZ_CP104582.1, from coordinate 567,487 downwards.
CATGGGTGACACCCAGGGCCAGCGGCCCGACGTTCAGAGTCAACATTCACCCCTCACTTTCTTGGTTTGGCGCGCGCCGTGGGTTCGGCAATCAAGGGATCCTCCGGCCAGTAATGGCCGGCATCAAATGACGAGCACACCATTGACACCTCTCTGAGCCCCAGAATTTCTAGACCAGGGTCTATATCTGCAGCCCGAAGATTGACAGTCAATACTTCAGCGATGGATTGACAAAAAAGCGAGCTGGCTGCTGGTGAGATTGACATATTCATTCGGATCGAACCTTCCTAGCTGCTCAAAGGGCTAAGAGACTGAATTTTTCCGCAGACCTCACGCGCAGGATAAGTAATGACGCTTGAGCCCCAAATTATTATTCTTACAAAAAATCACCCAATCCTACAGGGATAGTTCTTGGTAGTTGACCTTCAGAAACCTTGTAGTCTTCGTAAATGCGGCTCGCTTCAGCCCCTCAAGATCAAGCCTCAAACGTGAGTGGACATCTGCCTCATATATCTTATCGCTGTTCAGCGTCAGAATATATTGCTTTTGCGCCAGTGTTCTCTCGCTATCAGCGAGATAGTTAAGACTTCTGAGCAGCGTATCATAGTCGACATCAAAAATATTATCGTGTATCAACAACCCTGGGTGCCGCCTACCTATTTCAGCATTAGTTAGCAGGCCAAGATCGTAAATAAATACCTTCTCACGCTCATTGCTATGACTGCCATCATCATAAATACGGAGTTCAAATTTTACAACTTCTTTCTTATTGGTTATTTCCACTTCAAAAGAGCTTTGCCGATTCCCAGCAACAACCTCGTGTATGTCGAGAATGGTTTGCTCCAGGGAGTCGATCACGTTAGAAGAATTAGTTACAAAGCTGTAGAGCAGAAAAACCAGGCCATCTCGTTCGTTCGTCTTTTCCTTTTTCTCGCGCTCGTAATCTGCATGCTTTTTAATAAAAGCAGAAAGAGATGCGTGATCCTCTACCTTTTTCTGATAGGTCGCAATGGTCTGCCGAAGGTTTTTAGAGCACCTTTCTGATCGATGAGAGAAAGCTTTTCCCGGTAAATACGATCAAGACGGATGATGTTGGAATCTATATCCTTAAGGCTATCTTCGAGCTCTTTCCGACGCCCATCGACTAGGGTTTTCTGGAAGTTATCAATTCTTTTCTTGAAGGCGGTGACTTCTTCGATTTGCTTTTTGATGAGGTCGCCAAGGCCTGCCTTGAACTGATTATAAAGCTCGGCTACCTCACCTTCGTCGATATAATTGTCCCCCCGGAATAGCTTGATCTTTGAAAGCTCAGTCTTGATGACTGCCTGCCGGGATCTATGTGGGAGGAAAATAAAGTGTCATCCTAACTACAGGACCCTGCAACGTAGCAATTCCTGCAAAAATCCATTTAAAACAATGACTTATTTCAATTCTGCCATCTGCAAGCGTTTTGTGGGGATGGAGGCCGGAATCATTAAAGTATCATCCTAATTTTCGCTCAACCTTGGAAAATGCTGAGAATCGTAAAAATAAAGTTTCATCCTTTCCGCTACTAGTTCAAGGCTTTCTTCCGGCCGCCGGCAACAACGCTGCTTGGCTGAGGCGATCCACTTGCGCTACCGCTCACTGATCAGATCGCACTTGAACTCGACGAGCAGCCAACCATCAGGCCGAGCGTGATCGCCAAAAAAAACGGATCATGCGAAATCCTTCGTTGAGTTTGGCGCGGGTTTTTAGCAAATCAGCTGGCCCGCGATCCGGTTGAGAGTGATCCGAAGCGGTCCTTGACGACCGGCACAAATCGGCCAGAAGCTGCCTTTTGATACGGAAAAGAATTCTGCATGTGGGACTGGGTTAAGTCCTAACCCAGCCCCGCTTCGCATGACTCAGATTACTCGTTTGATAGCGATGTAATCGCCCTCGGTGCGCAGCGTAACGGTCACAGGTTTGTTGGTGCGATTGCGCCAGAACCAACCGTGATTACCGTCAAAGGCTGCCTCCAGCACACCCTTATCTTCGGGTGTGGCGCGTCCCTTGCCATAGCCATGGTAGAACTCACGCGGTGCATTGTAGGGGTCGCCATGGGTGTCGTAATTCACCACGCCGCCATTAGCCGTCCAGAAGTAGTTGACCTTGGTGCCCTTGAGCATCTCCACTTTGATCTCGGCGCCCTGGCCGGGAGCTAGGGAAAAGCTCATTTCATGCTTCTGTCCCTGCTTTTCAGGCTCCACCACCTCGGCCGCTGCTGGCTCGCTAACCACAACGGTCTCAGCTGCAATCTCCACTGCAGCAGGCGTAACAGGCGCAACGGCACTGACAGATGTTGCGGCATCCGCAGCGGCCTCTTCGGCCAACTGCAGTTTGACTTCGGCCATCTGGGTCAAGCCCAGCAGTCGGCCGGCTCCAGTCGGATCGATGGCGTATTCCGCCGGCATAACCACAGTCACCAGCAGCACGGCGGCGGCGATCAGCGCCAGTACGGTTGAGCGCAGCAGCTGGCGGCTGGTCGGCAACTCGCTCTGGGTTGGAAGTTGGCTATTGAACATATTGAAAATTCCTTACTGAGAGACGATCAGGCCGGTGAGCTGGTAACCCATCAAGAGGAAACCGGCGCTCATCATGGCAACGTTGGCGGTGTAGGCATGGCGCCAGAAGCTGGCGGTACGCCGCCAGTAGCCCATGACAATCAGAATGGCGCTCAAGGCCAGGAGCTGGCCGATTTCAACGCCGACGTTAAAGGCAATCAGATTGGGAATCAGGCCGTCGGCCGATATTTCGTATTCCTGAATCTTGGTCGCCAGGCCAAAGCCATGCAGCAGACCGAAAATCAGCGTGGCGCCTTTGGTATTGGGCTGATAGCCAAACCAGCGCTGAAATGCGCCCAGGTTATCCAGCGCTTTGTACACCACCGAGAAACCGATAATGGCGTCGATCACATAGGCGCTGATGCTGACTTCCGCGAGTACCCCAAACAGCAGCGTCACGGTGTGGCCCACGGCGAACAGGGTGACGTAGAGGCCCACGTCTTTCAGGCGATAGAGAAAGAAGATCACCCCAAAGAGAAACAGCAGGTGGTCGTAGCCGGTGATCATGTGCTTGGCACCCATATAGATGAATGGCAGCAGCATCACCCCGGTGCTTTCCTGGATAAAGCCCTTATCGCCCTCGGCAACAGCATGGGCCAGTGCCTCAGGCATACCGAGAAACAGTAATGCCGCGAACAGCAGCAGGAGTAACGAGCGCGTCGGACGCACAACAGATGCGCCCATTGCGCTCATAGATAGCGAATGCATGGTTAAGTCCTAAATTAAAGGGAGCTTGGGCCGCACAGCGGCCTGTATCAGAGAATGAAGCTGGCCCGTGGGGGCCGTTCAATCAGAAAGAGCGGGCCCGGAGGAAAGAAATAGCGCGGAGCTTCAATCGGCAAGCGGCCTTCTGACACGGCATCAAGGCTGAGCAGGCTGCTCAGGTGCGGCGTTTCATGCACATGGTCTGCAGTAAGCGGGGAATGGAAATGATCGGAACAAGCGGCGCAGGCAAAGGCGCCGTCGCCGTGCGCATGGAAATGCGCATGCCCATTGTCGGCCAAGACGGACTGAGAAACCCCAATAAATAGCGCAGAGGTATGCCCGGCCCAGGCCATCAGAATGGCAAGAGCAAGGGCAAAAATAACCTTGGCACTGATGGGTTTACTGAGCATGCACTGGCTCGGTTGAGGCTTGAATAGTGAATTTTTTGACAGGGCTGCAGGTTTGCCATATCCCCCCCAGGGGGATAGCATGCGAGGGTAATTCATCGACGCACGAGACTCAAGGCATGAGCGAGCAGGCACACGCCCATCAGCACCAAAGTCATAGCGATATCATCAAAAGGTTGAAGCGGGCTGAAGGCCATCTGCGCAGCATCGTCGGCATGATGGAGGACGGTCGTCCTTGTGTTGACCTAGCCCAGCAATTGCATGCGGTGGAGAAAGCAGTCTGCCAGGCCAAGCGCACCCTGATTCAGGATCATATCGATCACTGCCTTGAACATGCCGTAACTGCGGCCAGCGAGCGTGGCGAGAACACCGCGCTGGACGACTTCAAGCTGATCACCAAATACCTTTGAGCGACTGCCGCCAGCCCTGCGGAGCCTGACATGACCTGGATTTTTACCAAGTACCTGATCACGGCTCTGGTCGTGATCCTGGTGTCTGAAGCCGCCAAATACAGTGACCGCATCGGTGGGCTGATCGCGGCCCTACCGATGGTCACTGTCCTGACTCTGATCTGGTTGTATGTCGAGCAACAGCCAGAACTGAAAATCGCCAATCATGCCTGGTACACCTTCTGGTATGTAATTCCTACCCTGCCGGCACTGTTGGTATTTCCGCTCCTTTTATCGCGATTGGGCTTCTGGTTGGCATTGGCAGGCTATGTAGTCGCTACGGGGCTCTGCTTTGCTCTGTTCGCAGTGGTGATGCGACGCTTTGGCGTGCAGCTGCTGTAAGGCTGAAGCGTACTAATTGCTCCGCTTGTCTCACTGTTTTTCCTGATATCCCGCGTGACTGCAACTCCAGAAAGAGATGGATTTATTTCATGGGGCAGACTGTCTGCTTTTGGCCCAGACCGTGTAAAAACGCAGCAAACGATGGCCATCAACTTCCGGGGATTTTCTCAGCGTCTAACCCTGAGTTTTCTCCCCATCGTCCACTGACTCGCTACACGGAGGCTTCGTGTACAAAGGCATCGCTTTGTCTGTTGCATCGTCCTGCATGTTTGCTGGCCTCTACTACTACGCGACCCTGCTAGCGCCCTTGAACGGCGAGGAAGTATTCGCTTGGCGCATGCTGCTGACGCTGCCCTGCGTCACCCTGTTTATGCTGATCGGTCGGGAGTGGAAGCACGTCGTGGCGTTGTTCGCCCGCCTCCGCCAAACCCCGTGGCTGATCCTCGGCCTGTGTTGCAGCAGTGCGCTGCTCGGCACCCAGCAGTGGCTTTTTTTGTGGGCACCATTGAACGGTCGGGGCCTGCAAGTTTCCCTGGGCTACTTCCTGCTGCCGCTGAGCATGCTGCTGATCGGCCGGGTGTTCTACCGCGAGCGCCTTTCTACGCTTCAAAAGGCCGCCGGATTGGCCGCCGCACTGGGCGTAGCCCATGAGTTGTATCAGGTGGGCGGTTTCTCCTGGGAAGCGCTGCTGGTTGCTTTGGGCTTTCCCCTGTATTTCGTCCTGCGCAGCAAGCTGGGCACTGCTCATCTAGGCGGACTCTGGTTTGACATGCTGCTGACACTGCCATTCGTTGTCTGGTTTATAGTCGCGCAGCAATCGACCACCAACCACTTCGCGCAAGCGCCGAGCCTGTTCTTGATGGTCGTCGTACTGGCGGTCATCAGTGCCGCCGCTTTCATGTGCTACACGGTCGCCAGTCGCATCCTTTCATTCAGCCTGTTTGGCCTACTGGGGTATGTGGAGCCTGTGCTGATGGTCGCAGTGGCTCTGCTTATCGGTGAACAGATCCAGACGCACGAATGGCTGACCTATATCCCCATCTGGCTGGCGGTCGGCTTGTTGGTTCTAGACGGAATGCGCCATATGAGGGGTGGGTTAGAGCCGCTCAGGGACGTTGCATAAGGTCACTAGGCAACCCGATTCTGGCCAATATCCAACGCCTGCTCAGGGTCGAAAGGTAACCTGGCGTAAATGGCTGCTCTTGGCCGACTCCAGCCTGTTCGCACTCAGTTATCGCAGCTGCTAAGCAGCCATTCGATCCAAAAAAATCTCAGCAACACATTACCGCAGTGACATCACCACCAAGGAGGATCCTCCCATGTCATTGCAGTGCCCCCGCTGTCATTCACCCAAAGTCGCTTCGTTCCATCACGCCATGAAAGCCGGCGCTGCTATCGGCGCGGTCGGTGGTCTCGCACGAGGCATCAGTGCTGCTCTGGCAGGCGGCAAGGCCGGCGCAGCGCTCGGCGTAATCGCCGGCCCTATTGGTATCACACTCGGCTCGGTATCCGGTGCCATTCTCGGTGGCCTGGCCGGAGGCGTCAGTGGCTGTGCGCTCGGTGCCCAGCTCGGTGAGTCGCTCGACCGCCATGTCCTGGCTCACAACCTCTGCCTGCTCTGCGGTCATCGCTTCAATCTGCCGGCCTGATCCGGCCACCGCGCACCTCTTCCTTATTCATCACTGATTGCCGGTGCTGCGCTCTGCGTGGCGCTTTATGCCGGCATGCACCCAAAGGAAATTCGTCATGGCTCGGCATTCATGTTTGCCGGGATCTTGGCCGGTTGTCTGGCGATATTGCTGCTGGTGATTCTGATGGTGCGCTTTCTACCATTGCTGATTGCCGTGGTGTTGGCGTGCTGGATCTACCGGAAGCAGAAAGTAAGAATGAACCCTTGAACGGTGAGCCAGCGTGGGTAGTCGAAAGACTGCCTGCAATGGCTCTCACTTCTTCTTTTGCCCTGGTAGCTAACGCTTACCTGCTGCCTTGTAAGCTGCACTTCGTTCACGCTTGCCCACTGCAACCACAATCACAACCACCCGATCATCTTCGACCCGATAGACCAATCGATAGCCTGCTGTTCGGAGCTTGATCTTGTAGTGCCCAGGCAGATCCCTGAGGGCATCAGCCTGTACCTTTGGTGCTTCCAGCCGCTCACGCAGTTTTTTCTTTGCCTGCTCACGCACCGTATGACCCAGCTTCTCCCATTCCTTCAGCCGCTTCGGTGAGGCCCTACTGATCATGGCAACCCTGCCCTTCGCCCTATCGGGCGGCATCTGGCTGCTCTACTGGTTCGGCTTCAACCTGTCGGTTGCCACTGGGGTCGGCTTTATCGCCTTGGCCGGCGTCTCGGCGGAATTTGGGGTGATCATGCTGCTGTACCTGAAGAATGCCTGGCATGCACGTATGGATGCCGGGCGCAGCGGTGACCCGGCACTACTGGAGGCAATTCGTGAAGGCGCAGTGCTGCGCGTGCGGCCCAAGGTGATGACGGTGGCCGTGATCATCGCCGGCCTGTTGCCAATCCTCTGGGGCGGAGGTGCCGGATCTGAAGTGATGAAGCGCATCGACGCGCCCATGGTCGGCGGCATGATTACCGCGCCGCTGATGTCCATGTTGGTTTTGCCGGCCGCGTACTGGCTGATGCGAAGGCAGCGTACACAGAAGGTTCGCGCACCGCAGGAGCTATAGCTTTACAAACCCGGGCAAGCCACGCGCCAAGCTGACTCGCCCGGGTAACGCGGCAGGAAGCATTACAGCGATGTAACTTTGACTTCATTTTTATGACAGGTTGAGCGGATATATTTTAATCACCACCTTGAAGGAGTGATTAAACATGAAAAGCCTCAAAGTTATTGCAGCCCTTGCCGCTATGGTTGTTTCCTCTGCCACTCTGGCAGAAGGCGGCGCTGATCGTGTTTATGGTCGGATGATTCAGGCCAATGAGCAGGCCATGCAAGAGTATGCTGCCGCTAACGGAAAGAATCCGCCTGAAGTTATTCATTACCGCTACGGCATGAAGCTCGATATCGCCAGGGTCGTGGCCATTACCCCGACGGACTCTAGCTGCGGTGTGATGCCGGCCCAGATGACCTACGAGGACTCCAATGGCGATCTGAATATTCTTGAATACCGGGCAGCCGGGACAGGTTGCCTTAATCAAAACTAGATAAATGACATCGCGCTGACTGAAATGTAATTTCCAAGTCACCCTGACGTTATTTGGCATGTGGAAATATGACCAAGGCGTGCCTGGCTATGCCCGGCGCGCTTGGCACATATATGCGACCACACAATGACAACTGCCAATAACATCAGGAGCATTTATGAATAACAGAACCCTGTTAGGACTTTCTCTGCTCACTCTGAGCGTCAGTACCGGGCAAGCTGCAATGGCCGCCGACGAGAAAGGCGAGGGATTTATCGAAGGCAGCAGCCTGACCATCCTCAATCGAAATCTCTACTTCAACCGTGACTTCCGCAAAGGCCAGTCCAGCAGCTCGGGTAATGGCTATTCGGAAGAGTGGGCGCATGGCGTGATAGGCCGATTCGAGTCTGGCTTCACCGAGGGCACCATAGGCTTCGGTGTCGATGCCTTTGCCATGCTAGGACTTAAACTTGACACTGGCGACGGCCGTTCAGGAGCCGGTGGCTCAGTCGATGTGCTGCCTTACAACAGCCTCGGGCAGGCTGAGGATAACTACTCCAAACTGGGTGGCGCGGTGAAAGCTCGGTTCATGGATACCGAGATCAAGGTAGGCGACGTCTTTCCCGTCAGCCCGGTCGTCCAATACGGTGATGCACGGCTTTTACCGGAGAGTTTTCGAGGTGTCACCGTGGTCAACAGCAGCGTGGAAGGACTGTCGCTTCAGGGCGGTCGCCTCCACTCGATGAGCCAACCCAATACCAGCAGCATGCGCGACGGCTTCGCTACCTTCTACGCGGGCGAAGTGGACTCGCCATGGATCGCCTATTTCGGTGGTGATTACACGCTTAATGACAACGTCGGCTTTAGTCTCTACACCAGCCGCCTCAAGGATGCCTGGAATCAATATTACGCGGGCACCACGCTGAGCTACCCGCTTGCGGACGATGTCGCCTTGATCGGCGGGCTGAACTACTACAAGGCGGTCGATGAAGGGAAGCAGCTCCTCGGGAGCTTCGATAACAACATCTGGAGCGGCAAGGTCGGCATCCAATTCGGCGCTCACACAGTGCTGGTGGGTCTCCAGCGCAACAATGGCGATGATGACTTCGACTACTTGCGCCAATCGGACTCCATCTACCTCGACAACTCCATCCAGTACACCGACTTCAACTCGCCGAAGGAGAAGTCATGGCAAGTGCGCTATGACCTGGATATGGAGCCTTTCGGTGTGCCTGGATTGAGCTTCATGACTCGATATGCCCAGGGCTGGGATGCCGACTACAGCAACGCCAACGAAGTCTATATGCGCCGTGATGACAACGGCGATCCGTTGACCAACCAGAAGCGCTGGGAGCGGGACATCGAGGCCAAGTACGTTGTGCAGACTGGATCACTGAAGGATATGTCTTTCCGTGTTCGCCAAATGACCACTCGCGCGACCGATTACGAGTCGGATCTGGATGAAGTCCGCCTGATTGTCGAGTACCCGCTGGAAGTTCTCTAACCCTGGCAAGCGGGCGGGTTGATTGCCCGCTCGCTCCTTGGTCCTGCCAGCACGGCCGCTTGTGTGTAGTGGCCGACTCATTTTCATACGTCCTTTAACCTAAGTAAAAAAGGCGCCCTAGGGCGCCAAGGGCTGTCTCCAAACCAAAGGAGCACTACGAGGGGACAGCAGGCAGTACTACTGGGCGGGATATTCTGCAACGACCTGATCAGAACCCGTCTTGGTCAAGCCAATGACCTGGTAGGCATGCTGTACGCCATCGACTTCCATGCCGGGGGAGCCCGCCGGCATCCCGGGAACAGCGATGCCCACGAGATCATCGCGTTTGGTGAGTTCGATGACCTGAGCCGCCGGCACATGACCTTCGACGAACTTGCCGTCAATCACCGCGGTGTGGCAAGACGCTAACCGTGGCGCGACGCCCAGTCTTTGCTTCACTGCTGTCATGTTGCTTTCAACATGGTCGACGACTTTGAAGCCATTCGCTTCGAGGTGTGAAATCCACTTCTTGCAACATCCGCAATTGGCATCACGATGGACATCAATCGTCAGGGCATCAGCTGCTTGAACCGCAGACGTGACGGAGAGAGCGGCCAGTAAGGCCAGATATTTAGCTTTCATGTACGTGCTCTTTGCCATCGGCGTGGGTGTGGGTCTTGGGCGAGGCGTTCGGAGCCTGCTCGGCGTGATGATCACCTCCGTTGGACGACGCCTCATCCCCAGCATGGTGGTCATCGCCACTCATATCCGAATGGTGACCTGCCTTAGGTGCGGAGCCACCCTCGCTATCCGTAGCCGCGGCATCGTGATGACCAGGCTCTCCAGCATCACCTGATCCATGATGGTCATCGCCACCGCCACTATTGTCATGATGGCCAGGCTTGTTGTCGCCGTGCTGTCCTTCATGGTTATGCATCTGCGTTTCCCCACCACCGTGCTGATGGCCGCCACTGGATGCGACGAGTGTTTGGTATTGCTTGGCATCCATCGTCGGCAGTTGGTTGAGGAAGGCAACCATGCCCCAGATGTACTCATCGCCCATGCTCTTGCCCCACGCAGGCATACCCGTTGCCTTGATGCCATGCTTGATCACCCAGAACGCTGCTGACGGATTGCCATCGAGACCGATTTTGGCGAGGTTGGGGGGCGCAGGATAAAGCGATTGGCTTAGCTCGGTCTCCGCCACACCTGGCGCCAAATGACAGCCGATACACATGGAGTTGTAGTTGCCCGCACCGGCGCGAATAAGAGCTTGATCATCCAGGTTGGGAACCTCGATGTCCCGCGAACGGACTTCGATAGAGCGGTCACGGGCCATCGTGAGAAACGCATGCACTGCAGGAAAATGGGGATCGTCGGCCCCCACGTTGACCACGCCAAAGTAGGCGCCGGCCAGGACAGCTGTGCTACCGACCACGCCGGCCGCCACCAAAGTTTTAATTGTTCTTTTCATGTCAGGTTCTCAAAACCACATCCGGATACCGGCGACAAAACGCGCCTCGTCTACATCACCGCCCTCGTCGCGCACCATGTCTGCCGTGTTGCCATAGGAGCGGCTCCAGGAAACCCCGATATAGGGGGCAAACTGCCTGACAATCTCGTAACGCAGACGCAAGCCGAGCTCGGTATTTGCCAACCCAGACCCCACACCTCGCTCAGGATCGTTCTTGCCGTAGAAGTTCATTTCGGCAGTTGGCTGGAGAATCAGCCGGTTGGTCAGCAGAATGTCGTACTCGCCCTCCAGTCGGGCAGCAGTTTGGCCATTCTCGCCGACGAAGGCCGTGGCTTCGGCCTCAAAGGCGTAAAGCGCCATGCCCTGGATACCGAAGGCGGCCCAAGTCTGCGGCGACTCCGGTTTGAAGTCCTGGCGAACGCCCGCGACGACATCCCACCAAGGGCCGATCGAGCGGCCGTACAGCAGCTGTAATTCAGCATCCTCGGTCACGCCGTTGGTACGCTCGCCTTCGGAGCGGAACCAGACCCGGTTGATATCACCGCCTACCCAGCCCGACGCATCCCAGGCCAGGGTGCTGCCCTCATCTGCGTCCTGGTATTCGAGCTGATCGAGCAGGAAAAAACTGTTGATGGCGCTGTCGTGAACCTTGTGGCCAGGTAATGGCGGGAAAGCCGCTTGGCGATCAGCATCCGTCAGAACGGGAATCGGCGTACGGCTGGTGGTTCTCGGGGCTTCAGCGGAGCCATGGTTCATCTTTGAATGATCCATGCCCTCCATCTGTCCTTGCATGGCGCCATGCCCCATCTTGCTGTGATCCATAGCCTGGGCCTTCTCTTGGCTCTGGCCGTGGCCCATCTGGCTATGATCCATGCTGCCCGAACCACCCTGCATGGCACCATGGTCCATCTTGCTGTGATCCATGCCCTCCATCTGCGCTTTGGTAGCGCCGTGGCTCATCTGGCTATGGTCCATCGACATGGTGCCGTGCCCCATTGCCGAATGATCCATTTCTTCCGCAGCCAAAGTAACGCCGCCGCTGAACGCACTCAGCGACACAGCCAGCGCCAAGAGAGATGGACGTGAAAACCTAGTGGTCATGGTTCGAACCTGCTTCGGCTTCGGTGCCGCCATGCTTATCCATCATGTTTTCGTGATTCATGCCGTCATGCTTCATGTCTCCGTGATCCATGGCGCCATGATCCATATGCTGGCCAGCCGCCTTATCCTTCGACTGATCTGCGTGATTGCCACTGGCGGTCTTGGGCACAGCCGACTCGGCAGCATGTTGTTCGTGCTCACTGTGCCCCTCACCTGCCAACGAAACCGGTGCGTGCAGGACAGCCAATAGGCTGAACATGACTGCGCTGCCAGCCAGGGCATTTCGCTTCATAAAAGTGCTCATCAGAAATCTCCTTTACTCATCCACACGAACTTCACGGAACATGCCCATTTCCATGTGGAGCAACAGGTGGCAGTGATAGGCCCAACGACCCAACGCATCGGCAGTCACTCGATAGCTGCGCTTGGAACCTGGCGGCATGTCGATGGTGTGTTTACGCACCAGGAAATTGCCGTTCGCATCCTCCAGATCACTCCACATGCCATGAAGATGGATCGGGTGAGTCATCATGGTGTCGTTGACCAGCGTGATGCGAACACGCTCGCCGTACTTGAGGCGCAGAGGCTCGGCGTCAGAGAACTTGATTCCATCGAAGGACCAGGAGAATTTCTCCATATGCCCGGTGAGGTGCAGCTCGATGGTGCGACTTGGCTCACGCCCGTCCGGATCAGGGAAGGTGCTGCGCAGGTCAGAGTACGTGAGGACGCGTCGGCCGTTGTCTCGCAAACCAATACCTGGGTCGTCCAACTTATGCATTGGTGTCATGGTTTGCATATCGACCAGCGGGTTGTTGGTCTCTGAGGCTGGGTGTGCCTGCATGGCACCTGCCATGCCCGAATGATCCATTCCCGCCATCTGGCTGTGATCCATGCCGGCCATGCCACCCTGCATGCTCCCATGATCCATGCCCGACATACTGCCGTGATCCATCCCGGCCATGCTCCCATGATCCATGCCGCCCATGCTGCCGTGGTCCATGCCCATGTCACCCATGGCAATCAGTGGGCGCGGGTCAGGGCTTGGTACCGGTGCACTCAACCCTTCCTGTACCGCAAGGGTGCCGCGCGCATAGCCAGTGCGGTCCATGGATTGGGCAAACACGGTATAGGCCTGTTCGCTGTCTGGTTCGATGATCACGTCGTAGGTCTCGGCCACGGCGATACGGAACTCGTCGACGCTGACCGGTTTGACGTGCAGACCATCGGCCGCAACCACAGTCATCTTCAGGCCTGGGATGCGCACATCGAAGTACGTCATGGCCGAGGCATTGATGAAACGCAGACGAATCTTCTCGCCCGGTTTGAATATGCCGGTCCAGTTGCCATCAGGTGCCTGGCCGTTCATCAGGTAGGTGTAGGTGTAGCCACTGACGTCGGCGAGATCAGTCGGGCTCATCTTCATTTCGGCCCACATCTTACGGTCGGCTACGGCGGCGGACCAACCCATCTCGCTTACGTCATCGATGAAGTCACCAACGGTGCGTTTGTGCTGGTTGTAGTAGTCCGACTGTTTCTTGAGCTTGGCCAGTACCCGCGTTGGATTTTCATCCGTCCAGTCGCTCAGCAACACGACGTAATCACGGTCGTAACTGAAGGGCTCGGGCTCCTTGGCATCGATGACCAGCGCGCCGTATACGCCGACCTGCTCCTGCAGCCCCGAGTGACTGTGATACCAGTAGGTACCGTTCTGGTTGACCTTGAACTTGTACTCATACATGCCGTCAGGGGCGATGCCATGGAAGCTCAGGCCAGGAACACCATCCATGTTCGCCGGCAGGATGATGCCGTGCCAATGGATGGAGGTGTCCTCCTTGAGGCGGTTGCGCACGCGCAATGTGACGGTATCGCCTTCGCGCCAACGAAGAATCGGCCCAGGGAGCGAGCCGTTGATGGTCATGGCCGTGCGCGCTGCGCCGGTGATGTTCACCGGGGTTTCACCGATGAATAGGTCGAATTCGTTACCAGTCAGTACGTTGGGCTGGCCGGGGCTGTTCACCGCCCAGACCGGCGTGCGCCACATGCCCATGCCGCCGAGAATACCGGCGGCGGCGAGGCCTTTGACGAAAGTACGTCTTGTGGTTTTGCTTTGCATGCCGTTATGTCCAATCCGTCAGATGAGCCGGTGATATGCATCCGGTCTCGGGTTCATTGACTGCTCCAGTGTCGGGAGATTTGATCTTCAAGCTTTGCGTGCTGCGCAAGTTCCCCCTGACACCAAGCAGTATGAAACTGCCATATCTCAACCATCCGGTGATTACATTTCTGTAAGGTAGATGACTTCAGCAGTTGGTGTGCTCTGCTTGCTCGGTTGGACTGCTGGCTACAGGAGCCTCAACTTTCTGCTGCTGGGCCACCCGGTAGGCCTCCAGAGACGTCTGGCGTGCCTGCTCCATGCGTGCAAACGTGCGATCAGCACCGCCTTCGGCCATCGCCAGGCTGGAAACACTCAGGGCAGCAACTACAAACAGGGTTTTGATCGATTTCATTTTGGGTATTCCTCGTAAGTTAAGTGGTCCCTGCAACTGCAGAGGCCGAGCTTTAGGCTCGATGTCACGTTAACTAAGAGGGCCTGTCAGCAACCTGATCCGAACATTACAGTTCTGTCAGTTTGCTATTTCTTTCTTGTAGGCCCTCCTGAAGGCTCGGTACTGTCTTCCTGCCCGCGCAGCCTTGCGGATTCCATGGGCCTGATCGGTAGCAATGCCTGAGCTAACTCGTTCATTCGCACCGACGGATCGCGACCATCAAACAATCAAGAGAGATAGCCACTATGTCGAACAAATCCAACGTAGCTACCGGTGCCGCCTTGGCTCTGGTGGCCGCCAGCCTGTTCTCCACCCTGCCCGTCCAGGCTGCTCAGGAAACCAAAGCAGCAGAAGTGAAGTGCTTCGGGATCAATGGTTGCAAAGGGCAGAACGACTGCATGACCGCGAAAAACGACTGCAAAGGCCAAGGCGAATGCAAAGGCCAAGGGTTCAAGTTGATGACCCAGACCAAATGTGACGAAGCCGGTGGCAAAACCAGCGAATAAGGCGGTTCAGGGGAGTGCATGCCACTCCCCTGCTGGAGTCTCGAATGAGTAAGCGCAAAACTCTGGGTTTCGGTCTTGGCCTTCGTAACGAGTATTACCGGCAGATCCTGGAGGAACGGCCTGCGGTCGACTGGTTCGAGATCATTTCCGAGAATTACCTGGTGGAGGGCGGCAAGGCTCTCTACTTCCTTGATGCGATCGGCGAGCACTACCCCCTGGTGATGCACGGAGTATCTCTTTCGATTGGCGGCTCACATGCCTTGGACATAGACTACCTACGACAGCTCAAGCAGCTGGCGGATCGGGTGCAGCCTCAGTGGGTGTCTGATCACCTGTGCTGGAGTCGAGGCAACGCCCATCAACTTCACGATCTGCTACCGCTGCCGTTTACCCAGGAGAGCCTGCTGCATGTCGCGGCCCGGGTGCGCTTGGTGCAGGATGTTTTGGAACGTCCCATCGTGCTGGAGAACGTTTCCTCCTACGTGCAGTGGACAACATCCAGCATGAGCGAGTCTCAGTTCCTCTCGGAGCTCAGTTACCTGACCGGGTGCGAGCTGCTTCTCGACGTGAACAACGTCTACGTCAGTTCGCGCAACCAGGGTTTCGACCCTTGGCAGTTCATCATGGAATTGCCGCACGAGCGGATTCGGCAAATTCACCTGGCCGGGCACAGCGATTACGGGCAGTACCTCATCGACACCCATGACCAGCCCATCGCTGATCCGGTTTGGTCTCTCTACAGCAAGACTTTGAGCTACTTGGGCCCGACATCGACCTTGATCGAGCGGGATGACCAGTTTCCGCCGCTGGAAGAGCTGTTGTCCGAATTAGCACATGCCCGTGCTATCGCCAAATCTGTGATATCGGGGGCCACCCCTTGAGCCTGATCGCCCTACAGACTGCATTTGAAACTTACCTGACAGGTGACAGTGCCCTGCCCTCCAACGAGCTTTTGCAGCAGATCCGAGGTAGCACAGCGCTGAGTGCTCTCGAAGGCCTGCAGATCTACCACAACGCTTACCGTTCGCGCCTGCTTGCGGTCTTGCGAGAAGACTTCCCTGCCCTGCTTCACTGGATCGGCAACGAATCATTCGAGCAGCTCGCACTGGCCTACTTGGCCGCCTGGCCACCACGACATTTCAGCATTCGCTGGCTGGGCGAGAAGCTGCCCGAGTTCATTAGCAGCTACGTCGAAGAACCCCAACTATCGCCGATGCGCGAACTCGCGGAACTGGAATGGGCCTTTACACTGGCCTTCGACGCTCAGGATGTCGAAGCGCTTTCGCTGGAGACCATGAGTGATTTTTCGGCTGAAGACTGGATTTCACTCAGGGTTTCCCTGACTGCATCTGCCCGGTGGTTGCAGCTGCAGTACAACACGCTGGAGTTGTGGAAAGCCGCCAAGTCCGGCAGCTTGCTGCCTGATGTTACCCGCCTGCCTACGAACCTAGCCTGTCTTGTTTGGCGTCATGAACTCGTCTGCCAGTACCGGAGCCTGGAGCCAGCGGAGGCTTCGGCATTGCAGTTTCTCATCGAGGGCGGATCGTTCGCTGAACTCTGCGAGTCGTTGAGCGCCACGCATGGCGAGCAAGCTCCCTTGCAAGCCGCGACCTGGTTGAAGTTGTGGGTCAACGACGGTTTGCTAAAGCGCGGCCAGCTATTACACGAATGACCCGGAACCTTTAGGCTAGCGCTCTCTCTTTGGCCACTCCGAGCGCTTCTATGACTCACCGCATCATTCATTTCAAACAGCAAGCCTTGCTTGACCCGGAGACCTATCAGGCAATGCTGGCCGACGGCGTTGGTCACTGGGAGCGGCTTGCAGGAGAAGTCGTCGGCATAGAAGACGAAAAAAGCCACGAGTTCGCTGCATTGAAAAGCCTGTTCAAGCGCAAGCGGTACTCCTATGACACGCTGGAAATGCGCGAGCCAGGCGATCACTCAAACTGGCTTCGCGGCCGAGATGGTTCAGAAGGTATGACCAACGAGGTCACCAGTATCCCAGGGCTAAAAGAGCTCTCAGAACTGGAGATTTAGTGGGATAGCAGGTCAGCGCTCAAGCGCTGACCTGGGCCGAATAGCCAAGCTCCTGGATGAGTTCGCGGATCGATTCGGCACTTTCTGTGCTCTCAACGGTGACCTTGCCGGCCGCTCGATCCACTTCTACTCGTGCATCCTGATCCAGAGCTTGAATGGCCTTCGTGATTTTGCTCACGCAACTGCCACAGCCCATCCCCGCAACACTCAGACTAAACATGTCTTTCACCTCATTTCGTCCGCGGCTCAAGTTACCGCACGGACAGCATCGACCTTGACACGATGGCAAGGTCAAGCCCGTATGTGTTGCGACAGATAGGTCGGACCGGAAACTACCGTACGGCATTTTCCGGTCAGATGCGCTTCTGAATAATCACCTGGTCGGTGGTATGGAAGCCTATCCGATGTCCGTTGATTTCAACCTCAGAGCATTGAAGACCACCGACGCCGAGCTGACACTCATCGCCAGCGCAGCAATCAAGGGCGACAGAAGATGCCCCGTCAGCGGGTACAGCAGCCCCGCTGCTAGCGGGATTCCCATCGCGTTGTAGAGGAACGCAAAGGCGAGGTTCTGCCTCATATTTTTCACGGTTGCCACTGACAGGGTGCGCGCTCGCAGGATGCCCATCAGATCTCCCTTGACCAGCGTCACTTGGGCGCTGTTCATCGCCACATCGGTACCGGTGCCCATGGCGATACCTACGTCAGACCTGGCCAGGGCGGGCGCATCGTTGATGCCGTCACCCGCCATGGCGACACGACGGCCATAGCCCTGCAAATCGGCGACCAGTTTCTCCTTATCCTGCGGTTTGACCTCACCATGCACTTCCTCGATTCCGAGCTGCTTCGCCACGGCTCTTGCTGTGGTGAGGCCATCACCAGTGGCCATGATGACCTTTACGTCTTCGCTTTGAAGCTTGGAGACAGCCTGTTGAGAAGTAGGCTTGATCGGATCGGAAACGGCCAGGAGTCCCGCCAGGCGACCATCAACGGCCAAATAGATGATGCTGATGCCTTCCAGACGCAGTTGCTCGGCGCGATTGCGCAGCGGGGTAATATCGACGCCCGCCTCGTCCATCAGTGCGGTGTTGCCGAGCTGCAGCTGATGGTCATCGACCTGGCCGCGCACACCAATACCCGAGCCAGATTCGAAAGTGTCCGGTTTGACCAGTGCAATGCCCTGACCGCGCGCATGATCGACGATGGCATGAGCCAGCGGGTGCTCACTACCCTGGTCGAGACTAGCAGCCAGGCGCAGCACTTCATTGGAGTCGTAACCGCCTGTCCCTTCCGCACTATGAAATACGGGACGCCCCTCAGTCAGGGTTCCAGTCTTGTCGACGATGAGCGTGTCGATCTTGCATAGATTTTCGATGGCGCTGGCATCGCGGAACAACACACCGCTGCTAGCGGCCTTGCCAGTCGCAACCATGACGGACATCGGGGTTGCCAGACCCAGAGCGCAGGGACACGCAATGATTAGCACCGCCACCGCATTGATCAGGCCAAATACCCAGCCTGATTCCGGCCCTAATAGCCCCCAGCCGAAGAAGGTCAGAATCGCGATCAGGATCACCCCGACCACGAAATACCCTGCCACCGCATCAGCCATACGCTGCATGGGGGCCTTGGAACGTTGGGCTCTGGCCACCATCTGAACGATCTGCGACAGCATGGTCTCGGCACCGACCTTCTGCGCCTCCATCACCAGGCTGCCGTGGGTGTTCAGGGTGGCACCGATAAGGGCATCCCCTACCCGCTTGGTCGCGGGTAACGGTTCTCCGGTAAGCATCGACTCGTCGACGGCGCTCTCCCCCTCTAGAACCGTACCGTCCACCGGGACTTTCTCTCCCGGCCGGACACGTAGGTGGTCGCCCTGATGGACATGTGTCAGCGGAATATCTTCTTCCTGGCCATCGGGCTTGATGCGACGCGCAGTCTTTGGTGCCAGCCTCAGCAGTGACTTGATGGCTGCCGAAGTCTGCGAGCGGGCCTTGAGTTCGAGCATTTGGCCCAACAGCGTGAGTGAGATAATCACCGCGGCTGCTTCAAAATAGACGCCGATACGTCCGTCCTGGGCAAAAGCCGCCGGAAACCACTGCGGAACCAAGGTAGCGGCCACGCTGTAGAGGTAGGCAGCGGCCGTTCCCAAACCGATCAGGGTCCACATGTTGGGGCTGCGGTGGCGGATGGAGTCAATGCCGCGGGTGAAGAATACCCAGCCACCCCATAGCGTCACGGGCGTCGCCAGAGCCAGCTCGACCCAGTTCTGGGTCGTGCCATGAAACAGTTGCAAGGAATGGCCGGCCATCGCCAATACGGTCACGATGACGGTCAACGGTAGGGTCCACCAGAACCGCAGCGAGAAGTCCTTCAGCTCTGGATTTTCCTCCTCTTCCAGCTCCGGGATGACAGGTTCCAGCGTCATCCCGCAGATCGGGCAGTTTCCGGGAGCCGGTTGACGGATTTCTGGATGCATCGGGCAGGTGTATTCAGCACCTACAGGTGTCGATGTGGGTGCTGGAGTCGCGTGCTGGTGATGCTCCCCATGAGACTGATGGCTCATGTACTGATGAGGATCTGCTTGGAATTTCTCTAGGCACTTCGCACTGCAGAAATGATAGGCCTTCCCTTCAAAGCTCCCGCGATAAGGGCCATCAGGTTTGACCTCCATGCCACACACCGGGTCGCGCTGGCTCTCGGAGTGGGCGTGCGAGTTATGTGAATGATCCTGGTCATGATGGCAGGAGGTCTTTTGCATGCGATCTATGTCCTTTCTTCGTCCTTGGAAACAGCGGTGCTGCTGGAGTGGGAGTGCCCGCCGTGATTGTGGCCAAACAGATGCATCAGCGGGCATAGCAGCAGGATGAGGTACGGCAGGGCCTGCGAAAGATGACCGTAATGCTCACGCGCTACATAGAAGATGCCGATTACGGCCAGCATGATCAGCGCAATGCCAATCTTGCTCTTCCAAAAAGGCGGCTCAGTGGTACTGGTGTGATGGGTATGGTCCATGACAATAGCCTCGTTTCAATGGCGGCCGGATCACTATAGGTGTCTCAGACTGGACGGAGTTGGCGAGTATCAATAAACGTCAGCGTACGGTCACCTTACCGACCATTCCCGACTGATAATGTCCTGGAATATTGCAGGCGAACTCCAGTTCGGTGGCGGCGGAGAAGGTCCAGATCAACTCTTCGCGTGCTCCAGGTTCGACAAGAACACTGTTGGGGTCATCGTGTTCCATACCGACCATCTTCATGCCGCCCATGGCATGGCCCATATTGCTCATGTCATGTGCACCTGTAGGGGACAGCGTGCCGTTCTGAAACATCGCGGCCATCTCTTTCTGGTGCGCGGCATGGGATGCCGCTTTGCCAAGATTGAATTCGTGTAGCAGTGCACCGTCATTTTTCAGGACGAAGCGAACTGTCTCGCCTGCTTTGATCTCCATTGCTTTGGGTTCGAAGAAGATGTCCCCCATCCGGACTTCGATGGTGCGATCTACTGCCTGACCGTCTCCCGGTTGCCCAATACTGTCTTTCTTGTGGCCCGGGCTGGCCAGCGCATTGGCAGCACTGAGCAGCAAGCCAAGGGTGGTGATTATGAAAGCGGGTCTGAGTTTCATGGTGTGCCTCTGAGGTGTTGAGGAGGGATGAGTCCCGATGCTAATGAGGTGCAGCTGGCGGTACGCTGACGTGAAAACTACATCGCAGTAAGGTTCGTCAGATCGGTGCTACCCAGCTCGCGGCCAACGGGTAGCACCGATGCCGGACTAACGCAGAGCAAACTCACCGACCATCCCCGCCTGGTAATGCCCAGGCAATGTACAGGCGAAGCTCAAACTGCCCGCCTTAGGGAAGGTCCACACGAACTCTTTGGTTGTGCCGGGCTCGACGAGAACCGCGTTCGGGTCGTCATGCTTGGCTTTGATGACTTCCGGATAGCCTGGAGGGTTGGAGTCTCCCATGCCATAACGCTCATGCCAGACAATGCGCTCGGCCATGCCGGTCGGGGTCAGTGTGCCGTCCTTGAACAAGGACGCCATCTTGCGCTGGTGCTCCAGCTGGGACGCTGCCTGCCCGATGTTGAACTCGTGCATCAACGCGCCCTCGTTCTTCAGAACGAAGCGCACGGTTTCACCTGGCTTCACATCGATCGTTTTCTGGCTGTAGTTGATGTCGTCCATCTTTACCAAGATGGTACGAGTCGCTGGCGTCGCCTGGGCCTGCTGCCCAATGCCATTGCTACTGCCGCCGACCTCGGCAAATGCCGGAAAGGTGGTGCTGATGAACAGAGTGCTGATCAGCAGTTTAAGGGGTAAGCGTTTCATGGTGAGACCTCGAGATGGGTGCTGGAAATCTCATGCTATTCCCCGCTTGCTGCCAGGCCGCTGACCCCAAAACTACAATTGCGTCAGCTGGGAAAAAGCACGGCGCCATAAAGGCGCCGCTAGGCCAAAGGAGCAATCACGGAAGGCCTGGAAGATGGGAAAATCCTTATCGATGGCACTCTTTGTCGGCCATCATTAGCTTGTGCTCGCGGATCATTTGAGCCAGCACGTCGTCTACCAGCTTGTCATGCTTTTCCATCCAGGCCAGATGCTCTTCGGCAGACATGTTTGGCGCGGGATGTTCGTTGTGCAGCTGGCTCATGATGTCTTCGAGCATGTTCATATGCTCCTTCATGTGCACATGCCGCTCGCCGACCGGGGCCTTCTCCGCCTGGATCAGCACGGCTTCTGCTTTGTCGCGCATCTGCTGGATGCGCTCGAATACACGGTCGCTGCCCCCTTCGGCCCAAGCCATGGAAGACAGCAGTAGCGAACCAACCAGAAGCAAAGGTTTCAGCGATTTCATGGGCAGTCTCCATCAGTGCAAACTATGGCCGGCACCTCTGCTTTTGGTCTGTCGAGGGCCGAGAGCACAACCTAGTACTCATGCTTGCACCCTAGACAAGCCACCCTGTCAGTGAGCTGAAGTCAGAATTACATTTTCGTAAGCTTCTGGTTGGGGCCGCGGTTTGCCTGCAAACTCAGGCCACCCGACTTTTGGAGTCTGCACACATGAAACTACTGGTAGCTGAAGACGAACCCAAAACCGGTACGTACCTCCAGCAAGGTCTCACCGAGGCTGGGTTCAATGTCGACCGGGTTATGACCGGTACAGATGCCCTTCAGCATGCACTTAGCGAAGCCTATGACCTGCTAATTCTGGATGTAATGATGCCTGGGCTGGACGGTTGGGAAGTGCTGCGCATGTTGCGCGCAGCAGGAAAAGACGTCCCCGTACTGTTCTTGACGGCACGCGATGGTGTGGAAGACCGCGTAAAAGGGTTGGAGCTGGGTGCGGACGACTACCTGATCAAGCCATTTGCTTTCTCAGAGCTTCTGGCCAGGGTCAGAACGCTGTTGCGCAGAGGTAATGGTTCGCCGACGCAGACCACCATGAAAATTGCCGATCTGGAAGTCGATCTGATGAAGCGGCGTGCGATCCGTGGCGGGAAAAGAATTGACCTGACCGCGAAGGAGTTTTCACTGCTGGAACTGCTACTGCGCCGGCGCGGCGAGGTGCTCCCGAAGTCGCTGATTGCCTCTCAGGTTTGGGACATGAATTTCGACAGCGACACCAATGTTATTGAGGTTGCGGTACGCCGGCTACGCGCAAAAATCGATGACGATTTCGATCTCAAGCTGATTCATACCGCCCGCGGCATGGGATACATGATGGATGCTCCGGAGTGAATATGAAGCACCTTTCGCTGACCGCACGCATGAGCCTGATGTTCATGTCCGCGGTAATTGCAGTCCTGACGGTAGCAGGGCTGAGTTTCAATATGCTCAGCCAGCACCACTTCAAGATGCTGGATCGGCAGGCCCTGGTGGAGAAACTCGAATCCGCCAAACATATCCTCAACAATGCTCGCGGTGAAGCGAGCCTTTCGGAAGAATTACCGCAGTTGCGAGCTTTGCTGGGAGCCCATCAGGATCTGGCCGCCACTATCCTGGCCAGTGACGGTTCTGTACTGTTTTCCGACCCCAGAGCAGTCGAAGTACCTGAGCGTTTCAGACGTGCAAATGAGCAGAGCATGTGGGAGTGGCAGAACGGCCAACACATGTACCGTGGCATGACGGAGCAAATCTCGGTAGCCGATCAGGCTGAGCCGCTCACTGCGTTGCTGATTCTTGACGTCACCAATCACACACACTTTTTCGGCACGCTGCAACGATGGTTTTGGATTGGATTGGTCATCAGCGCCCTGTTCAGTGCCGCACTCGGCTGGGTGGTTGCTCGCAGCGGCCTTAGGCCTCTGCGGCAAGTCACTCGCGTGGCCTCCGGGATGTCCGCTCGCTCGTTACAGGAGCGAATCCCTCTCGAACCAGTGCCGCGGGAACTTCAGCAACTGGTTCTCTCCTTCAATGCGATGTTGACTCGGCTAGAGGATGCCTTCGTTAGGCTCTCCAATTTTTCGGCCGACATTGCCCACGAGCTACGAACTCCAGTCAGCAATCTGATGACCCACACCGAGGTCGTGCTGAGTAAAAAACGCGATATCAATGCCTATGAGGAGAATCTGTACTCCAACCTGGAGGACTTGAAGCGCATGTCTCGGATGATTGATGACATGCTGTTCTTGGCCAAGGCTGATAATGGCCTGATCATCCCCGAGCAGGCCAGGATCGAACTGGCTGACGTAGTCTTCAAGCTGTTTGACTACTACCACCTTCTGGCCGAAGAGCGCGGCATTGAGCTATCGCTCACAGGCAAAGGCCAAGTGCTGGGAGATCGGCTGATGCTTGATCGCGCGCTATCCAACTTGCTGTCCAATGCGCTGCGCTACACGCCGGCGGGACAGACAATTTCGGTTCTGATCCGCGAGACAGAGGACTCCACTACCTTCAGTATCGAGAACCCAGGGGACACAATCAGCTCAGAGCATCTAGAGAAGCTCTTCGACCGCTTTTACCGGGTTGACCCCGCTCGGCGGGGGGGCAGCCCGAGCAACGCCGGGCTCGGGCTTGCAATCACCCGATCCATCATTGAGGCTCACAAAGGCCGCATCTGGTGCACCTCAGCGGCTAGCCTCACGGGCTTTCACATCGAATTGCCCCATCCCAGATAATGCCGTTACCTCAAAAACGAGCTGACCTACTGGCTTAACTTGCATATTTCCTCCCATGTCGAAGCAGAGGACTATAAACGAGCCGCTTAACAGGCACTACTGAGTTGAGCGCAGACGCCCGATGATGGCCTGGTGGAGCGAGCACATTCAGGAAGCGGCGACGGGCAACCTTTCGATGTCAGCTATCAAAGAAAATCGGGACAGAAAGGTAGTTTCGATACGCTGATTTGTGCCAAATACCGTAAAGCAGAGGGTAGTAACAGGCAGAAACCGGCCAATAGCGGCCCTTTAGGGAAACTCTGAAGAAGACTTCCAGATTTTGGCAAAATACCCGGATTCCACCCGCTGAGTTTCCCCATGAAGCAGATGACCTTCGCTGACGCCGAGTACGCCGGTAAGCGCAAACAAACCCGCAAAGAGTTGTTCCTGATCGAGATGGATCGGGTGGTGCCGTGGAAGGGTTTGATTGCCTTGATCGAGCCGCATTATCCCAGGGTGAAGGCGGTCGTCCGGCCTATCCGCTGATGGCGATGCTGCGCGTGCACCTGATGCAAAACTGGTTCGGTTACAGCGATCCAGCGATGGAAGAGGCGCTGTACGAGACCACCATCCTGCGCCAGTTCGCGTGGCTGAGCTTGGAGCGTATTCCCGATGAAACCACCATCCTCAACTTCCGGCGTAGTAGCAAGACCGCACCACGCCGAAGGCTGAACAGACCACTTCCACCGACTCCCGCTCACTTAACTGGTCTATCAGCGCGTACGATTGAACTCGTCCGACATCAAGAGAGCGGTAGCCTTTTTTAGGATCGCTTTCTCCCGTTCCAGTCGGTCGATCCTGGCTTCCAGCTCCTGGATTTTCTGCTGTTCGGGCGTCAGTGCTTTGCTCTTCGGGGTAACGCCCACGCGCTCCTCTTGAAGCTGTTTTACCCATCGGCGCAGGGCCGACTCAACCACTCCCAGTGAACGAGCTGCTTCGATATGGCTGTAGCCCTGATCGAGCACCAGGCAGGCGGCCTCTCGTTTGAACTCGGGCGTAAAGGAACGACGTTGCTTGGTCATCAGACACCTCTCTATGGCGAGCATTCTCGCCCTAAATGGGTGTCCGGAATCAGTAGACCACTACACACCGCCGGCTGCTCTGATGACAGTAGGCTGTAGCGGCGATTGCATTTCCGTTAGCCTGCTGGCCAGCCAGGGGTAGAACACGCCCCTCCAGAAGTGGAGGGGCTAATCTAGATTCGGCCGTTGGCTTGGTGCAGGCGTTTGACGAAACTCTCAGCGTCGGTTTCGCCAACAGTACGGAGATCTTGCCATTCTTCGCCATTGGGAGCGAATAACTGCAGTGCCGGTGGGCCGAACAGCTGGTAGCGGTCGAGCAGGGCGCGTTGCTCGGCATCGCTACGAGTTATGTCGAAGCGCACCAGTCGGTAACCGGTCAGTTGCTCACGCACGGCGGGTGCTGCCAGCACTTCTCGTTCAATTACTTTGCAACTGATGCACCAGTCGGCGTACCAATCCAATAGCAGTGGTTGGTCGGCATTTTTTGCTGACAGCAGAGCGGCATCCAGAGCAGCTGGTGTATCCACGGTCTGCCAGCCGGCGTTAGCGCCGCTCGGAAGTACGGCTTTGGCGTCCAGCTGACCCAGCGGTCGCAGCGGATCGGATTGACCTTGCAAAGCGCCGAGCCAGGCGCTGACACCGTAGACCAGTAGTGCCACACCGAGTAGTTGGGCGAGCCTTTGCCGGCCGGACTTGAGGGTGAACTCCAAGGCACCGAGCCAAATCGCGCTGCCAACTGCCAAAAGGCCCCACAAGGCCAAAGTCACTGGAGCGGGTAGTACGCGTTCTAGCAGCCATACAGAGACAGCCAGCAGCATCACGCCGAAAGCTTTGCGCACACCGACCATCCAGGTGCCAGACTTGGGTAGCAATGCTCCGCCGCCGATGGCGAACAATACCAACGGCGCGCCCATGCCCAACCCGAGGGCAAACAGCTTAAGGCCGCCACCCAGTGCGTCGCCGGTGGTGCTTATGTAGAGCAGTGCGCCGACCAGAGGGGCAGTCACACAGGGCGAAACCAGCAGGCTCGACAGTACGCCGAGCGTGGCGGCGCCCAACATTGAACCCCCGCGGGCCTGGCCGGCTAGGAGATCTAGTCGTTCGGTGATAAAGCGCGGCATGCGCAACTCGAATACGCCGAACATGGCCAGAGCGAAAACAGTGAAGAACATCGCAAAGGGCACCAACAGCCACGGTGACTGCAGGCGCGCTTGTAGGTTGAGGCCAGCGCCGAACATGCCCATTAGCGCACCAAGCAGGGCGAAGCTGGCAGCCATGGGGAGTACGTAGGCAAGCGATAGGCGTAATCCACGCGTTCCGCCGAGTTGTCCGCGTAATACCACGCCAGACAGAATTGGCAGCATCGGTAGCACGCAGGGTGTGAAAGTCAGGCCCAAGCCCGCCAAGAAGAACAGCGCCAGACTACGCCAGTCAATGGCGACCCCTTGTTGCAGGGCTGCAATGAGGGGGGGATCACCTACCTCGAAGCTGCGAATCTCTGGCGGATAGCACAGCCCCAGATCAGCGCAGCCCTGATAGCTCACCTGTAAGGTGAACGGTGTGTTCTGAGGGTTATTAACGGGTAGCAGCAAGTCGGTAACGCCGTAGAACACCTCGACATCGCCAAAAAATTCATCGGTTTTCGGTTCGGCCGCGGGCCATTGCGGGGTGCCAATTGACACTTGCGGGTGGTCGCTGGTGAATGCGAAGCGATGTTTATAGAGGTAATAACCCTCGGCATTTATGAAGCGCAGGCGGACGCTGTCCTTACCGGTTTCCAACAGGTCGAGGCGGAAGGCTTTGTCTACCGGAAGGAAATCCTGGCTGTTGTTCAGCGGAGTGCCGAACAGAGCCGACTGAGGACGCGAAGAATCAAATATCTCGGCGTTGGCTGGCAAGGCAAGCAGTAGCAGCAGCAGATACGGCAGGAGGCGGGACATGACCATCTCGCGGGCTAATAACGAAAAGGAGGTCTATTTCAGCTTGTTAACGGAGCCGGGATTTTTGAAGTGCGGGCTGGGGGGATGGCCTCCGCTGCGATTCAGTGCATCGCAGGATGCCAGCCAGTACCAGCCCGCCCGGCGAGTCGCTATTAATGCGCGGCTTGTTCCAGCGGATAATTGGCAATGACCTTTTCTCGGCCAGTGCGGGTTATTCCGATCACCTGGTACGGGTGTTTGACGTCGCCATACTCCATGCCTGGTGAGCCAGCCGGCATGCCTGGCACGGCGATGCCCAGCAGGTCAGGGCGCTTGCGAAGCTCCAGGATCTGCGCCACGGGCACGTGACCTTCAACGAACTTTCCATCGATCACGCCTGTATGGCAGGAAGCCAGACGCGGTTTCACGCCGAGGTCTTGCTTGACTGTGTTCATGTTGCGTTCGACGTGGTCGCGGACTTCGAAGCCGTTGTTCTCCAGGTAGGTAATCCAGTCCTTGCAGCATCCACAGTTGGCGTCGCGGTGCACATCAATGATCAGGGGTTGCGCGGCCTGGGCGGCGCCACTTAGCAGCAGAGCGGCGAGCGCCGCGGTAGTCAGTCTTCTGGACATAAAAAACCTGTTTTCAATGGTTTGCTCATTTGCAACAGCAGCCGCTGCTGCCACTGCATCCGGTTTTCTTCGCAGTGCTCGATGAGGCCGCCGGACTGCTCAGTTGAGCGGGGTATCCAGCATCACCCAGAGCGGCGACAAGCACATCGCTGTCGCACTCTCCGCTGACCCGCACACGGGCCGCTTGCAGGTCGACATCAACCTCGGTGACGCCTTCAACTGCGTTGAGCGCCTCGGTGACATGCAGGACGCATGAGCCGCAGCTCATGCCTTTGACGTTCAATTCAACGGTGCTCATGGCATCTCCTTGCGAGGTTGCTGTTGGGGTTGAGGCAATTCTCAACCTTGCCAAGGTGGCAAGGTCAAGAACCTCAATCGATTGATACTTTGCGCAGTCTCAAGGCGTTGAACACCACCGAAGCGGAACTCATGCTCATCGCCAGCGCTGCGATTATTGGTGACAGCAGGAGGCCAGTCAGCGGGTAGAGCAGGCCGGCTGCCAGAGGGACCCCCAGGGCGTTGTAAAGAAAGGCGAAGGTCAGGTTCTGGTGCATGTTGCGCACGGTGGCCACCGACAGGCTGCGCGCGCGCAGGATGCCGAGCAGGTCGCCCTTGACCAGCGTGACCTGGGCGCTGTTCATCGCCACGTCGGTGCCGGTGCCCATAGCAATGCCGATATCGGCGCGCGCCAGGGCCGGGGCGTCGTTGATGCCGTCGCCGGCCATGGCCACGCGGTGTCCTTGCTGTTGTAGCGAGGCGGTCAGGCGTTCCTTATCCTGCGGCTTGACCTCGCCGTGCACCTCCTCGATACCCAGTTCGCGGGCTACTGCTCGGGCAGTCGTCAGGCCATCGCCGGTGGCCATGATCACCCGTATGCCGTCTGCCTGCAGGCGCTGGATCGCCAGTTTTGAGGTCGGCTTGATCGGGTCGGCAACCGCCAGCAGACCGGCCAGCACGTTGTCCACCGCCAGGAACATGATGCTCACGCCTTCGCCGCGCAGTTGTTCGGCATGCGCCTTGAGTGGGCTGGCATCCACGCCGGCATCATTCATCAGCGCGGTGTTGCCCAACTGCAAGTCGCGGCCGTCAACCTTGCCACGCACGCCGATGCCGGAGGCCGATTCGAAGGTTTCAGGCGTGCTCAGCGCCAGGCCCTGGGCACGGGCATGATCGACGATGGCGTGGGCCAGGGGATGTTCGCTGCCCTGATCCAGGCTGGCGGCCAGTCGCAGTACCTCGTCCCGCGTGAAGCCGGGCGCCGCCTCGACGCTGTGGAAAGCAGGGCGGCCCTCAGTGAGCGTGCCGGTCTTATCGACGATCAGCGTGTCGATCTTGCGCAGGTTTTCTATCGCGGCAGCATCGCGGAACAGCACGCCGCTGCCGGCCGCCTTGCCGGTGGCGACCATCACCGACATCGGCGTGGCCAGGCCCAGGGCGCAGGGGCAGGCAATGATCAGTACCGCGACTGCGTTGATCAGACCGAACACCCAGCTCGGCTCCGGACCCCACAGGCCCCATACCACGAAGGTCAGGATAGCAATGGCGATGACCGCCAGCACGAAACGCCCGGCAATGACGTCGGCCAGCCGCTGCATTGGCGCCTTGGAGCGCTGCGCCTGGGCCACCATCTGGACGATCTGCGCAAGCATGGTCGAGCTGCCGACCTTTTGTGCCTGCATCACCAGGCTGCCGTGGCTGTTGAGGGTAGCGCCGATTAGGCTGTCACCGGCGCGTTTCATGATCGGCACCGGCTCGCCGGTCAACATCGACTCGTCCACCGCGCTTTCGCCTTCCACCACCAAGCCATCAACCGGCACTTTTTCGCCTGGGCGCACCCGAAGCTTGTCGCCGCTGTGCACATGGGTGAGGGGAATGTCCTCTTCGCTGCCATCGGCATTGATCCGTCGCGCGGTCTTGGGCGCCAGGCCGAGCAGCGACCTGATCGCCGCCGAGGTCTGCGAGCGCGCCTTGAGTTCCAGGATTTGGCCGAGCAGGGTCAGCGAGATGATCACCGCTGCCGCCTCGAAGTACACGCCGATGCGTTCACCCTGCATGAAGTGGTCGGGGAATACGCCGGGCGCCAGGGTGGCGATCAGGCTGTACAGGTAGGCGGCGGAGGTTCCGAGGCCGATCAGCGTCCACATGTTCGGGCTACGGTTGATGAACGATTGCACGCAGCGCACGTAGAAGGGCCAGCCAGCCCAGAGCGCCACAGGGGTGGCCAGTGCCAGTTCGACCCAGTTCTGCGTGGCGCCGTGGAACGGACTGAGGGCATGCCCGCCCATGGCCAGCACGGTGACAATCACGGTGAACGGCAACGTCCACCAGAAGCGTCGAGAAAAGTCCCTGAGCTCCGGGTTGTCCTCTTCTTCCAGTTCGGGCATGACCGGCTCCAGGGCCATGCCGCATTTGGGGCACGTGCCTGGGCCGATCTGCAGTATTTCGGGGTGCATCGGGCAGGTGTATTCGGCGCCGTGATCGACGGTCGGCGTCTCGCCATGAGCATGCCCGGCATCCAGATATCTGCTTGGCTCGGCAGTGAATTTTTCCAGACAGCGCTGGCTGCAGAAAAGCAGTTGTTGGCCGGCGTGGCTGGTCTGATGCGGGCTGTCGGCTTTGACCGTCATGCCACAAACAGGGTCACGATCCGATGGGGTCTGAAGTGTGGGGTGTGGCTGATTGGCCTGAGACATTACCGCTCCTGTTAAACCCTGCGCGCACTCGGAGATATTTTATATAGAGTACCCGCGAACGGCTGACATTGGCCTGACCCAAGCATTACATTTCTGTAAGCCTGTGGCGGGTTTTCGCTCTCGGGTATCCGTGCATGCCGCCAGCATATGGCCCTATATAAATAATTAGTTAACTTACTAAGTTGTAATAATCGAATCAGCTTACTGGAGCCTTTCCTGAAAATTACATTTTGGTTATTTTTTACTGCTTGCTGCTCATGGGATCGGCTGCAGCATGAGCTGTATTGTTGACTGCCAGGACAGCGCGGCGATGAGCGAAGTTTTATTGACGAAGTTCGAGCGAACGCATCAGCCAGGGCGTGTGTGTCGATTTACCACATCGAGCGCCTCTATAAACCGAGAAGCGGTTAGTCGGTAGCGTAAAAACGCTATGCGGACTGTGATGTCTATGGGAACCCTAAGGCTATAGGCTGACATTAATGTAATGCTCAGGTCATCTGTCCGAAAGGTCTGATCTGCAATAAAGCCAGGCAATAAAGATCGCTTCTTAATTTGAGGCTCGGATCATTAACGAGCCCATGCTTTTTCTTGTGCCGACTCCGCGTGCTACGGAGCTAGATCTGATCTGTGGCTCATGCTTTCTTGCTCCGCTTAATCAAGCTGCGTCAATTCATTCGGCCGGCTGGCCAGGGTGGCAAAGTGAATGTTTCTGGACTCGACTAGGTGCGCCGTAAGCTGGGAGCTGCTTCGTATTCGGCCAGCACGACAGTGGCTGTGTTGGGGAGCAGTACGTTAGCTTTGCGATACCACCCCTTCCAAGCCCGCTGATACCAGAACGAACAGGACGAAGCCGCCTATGAAAGCCAGCAGTGAGATGTGCGTATCGTCACCGCTCTCGTGAGCCTCGGAGACCATATCTTCGATGGCAGCGACCGTGAGAAGGCCTGCCGTGAACGTCAGTGCCGCTAGCTTAAATGCCTCCGGCTGGTTCCTGAGTACGAAGTAAGCAAAGACGGCTGCCGAGAGCACAGGAATCGCGAAGGAAGCAGAGAGCAGTATCCGCTTGCTACGAGGGATTCCTTTATCTTTCATGGTGGCGATCGTCGCAAAGCCCTCAGGAACATCGGCGAGAACCTGACCCGCCGCCAGGATTATCGCGACCGACGGTGAGACCGCCGACCCCGCCCCGATCAGGAGGCCATCGCTGAACAGGTCGATGGATACGGCGATATAGATCATCCAGACACTCGTCTGACCGCCTTCTCCCTGCTGGCCTTGTCGCTTCTGGAGACTCTCAACGAGCTTCTCGATACCTACGTAAGCAATGCCGCCCAGCGCGAAAGCGAGGGCGATTACCCAGGCTGAGAGGTTCTCTAGCACGCGCGGCATGATTTCAACCGCCACCACCGCAATGACGAGGCCGGCAGCGCCGTGAAGGGCGTAATTGAGACGGCGCCCGGTAGTTCGGGAGGCCTCCGCAGCGAGCCCACCACTAAAATTGCCTAAGGCGGGCAACAGCGCCAGGCCGAGTACCAGCCAGATACTATCCATCATCTTCCTTCCTTGGTTGATTCCTAGATACGCTACCTTGCTGGCTCCGAGCCTTCGCGCTATATGCTGTCGTTCAGGCCTAGCGCGCTTGTACAGCCACTTCGATCAAGTGTCCCAGGCATCGATAGCTGCGTACCGTGCAGCCTCACCCCTTGAGCGCCAGGATGCGCCGAGCGCCGTTGAGGACGATCAGGCCCACGATGGTACCGATAATCAGGTCAGGGTAGCTGGACCCCGTCCAGGCGACCAAGGCACCGGCGGCGATGACGCCCATGTTGATCACCACATCATTGGCCGAGAATATCCAGCTTGCC
Source organism: Pseudomonas sp. GD03919 (assembly GCF_029814935.1). Classification (NCBI taxonomy): domain Bacteria; kingdom Pseudomonadati; phylum Pseudomonadota; class Gammaproteobacteria; order Pseudomonadales; family Pseudomonadaceae; genus Pseudomonas; species Pseudomonas sp. GD03919. Next base: position 535,412 of record NZ_CP104582.1, on the reverse strand, counting down.
TTCATATGCGCGCCGCCTTCGCGGTGCTTGGATATCAACAGCAGGCAACCGGTATTGGCGATCAACGCGACGAAGGCGATCGCCATCATCATCAGCGATTCAGGCTCACTACCGAAAACAAAGCGTCGCACCACCTCGACGAGTACGCCGATAGCCAAAATCAGTTGCAGTACCCCTGCCAGATGCGCGGCACGTACCTGCATTTTCGCACTGCGCCCTACGGCATAGAGAGCCAGGCCATAGACGGCTGCATCGGCAAACATATCCAGGGAATCAGCGATCAGGCCGGTAGACTGGGCGATCAGGCCAGCAGTCATTTCCACCACGAACATGATCGCATTGATACCGAGCAACACGCGCAGAGTGCCTGACTCCTGCGTAGCAGAGACTGCCGAGCTCTCAGCGGCCTTGATCGTCTCTGGGTCGGCAATGACGGTTTCCTGAAGAGAGGCGCCTAGCCCCAAGGTCGCCAGTTTCGCGGTAATGGGCTCAGCCTCGCCGTCATGCACGACCTCCAATCGGCGGTTCGACAAGTCGAAGGACAGCGTTCGAATCTCATCAAAGCCGTTCAGCGCCAAGCGGATCATCCGTTCTTCTGAGGGACAATCCATCTTCGGCACAGCATACACGCTGACCCATTCCCCTGACGCTTCGGAGGAGACCGGCATATCGGTATCCGCTGCAGGCGTTGCATCGCAGCTACATGGGCCACCACAGGCTTTACTCACGATACGGCTCCAGTTAACCAACATAGATTGCTAGTATTAAAAACTATATAGCTACTACAAGGTCAATAATGCAGAGCCGATAAGGATTCACACGATGCGCATTGGTCAGTTAGCCCAGATAGCGGGTATCGACACGCAGACGATCCGCTTCTATGAGCAGCAGGGCCTGTTGCCGCCGCCAGAACGGCAGGAGAATGGTTACCGTGTCTATACCGAGAAGCATGGCGAGTGGCTTGCCTTTATCCGCCGCTGCCGAATTCTGGACCTGTCACTGACAGAGATTCGCGAGCTAAAGAGCTATCAGGACGACCCTCGCCAGCCTTGTACCGCCGTCAACGCCATGCTCGATGACCACATCTCTCATGTGCGGTCGCAGATAACTGCTCTGCAAGCGCTTGAGCAACAACTCGTTTCACTGAGGGCGAGTTGCAACGAGGGTCGGGAGATCAATGCCTGCGGCATCCTGACGGGGATCAGCGAGGAGAGCAAACAACAGCTGTATAGGGCTAGCTCAGGCCGTAAGGACTGAGCAGAGACATGCCGGACCTTGCAGTGACATTGTGAATGCATGGTGTGTTGATCGCGAAGCCTCACTGCGTATCTCGGCATGCGAACCTGGGCGTTGCTGCAAACTTGCAGGGGCCGTGAAGAAGAGTCGTCATCAACCAGGTAATCCGCTGAGCTGATGGTTGGTTCCGTCATCATGATATGAGCCAATCAACCAAAAAATCCGGATACCCCGTTTTTGTAGACCATCCCACGCTCGATTAGGCCATGCATGCATTACATGCATGCATTAAATGTATGGCGTTGGTCTGATGGGGAGTGGGTACCAAGCCGTATCACTTTGAATCAGGCGTGCCGAGGAAAGGTGAGTTCGAATGTGGTCCGACCGTCTTTGCTGGCGACGGCCACGTGGCCTTTGTGGAGGTTCATCACTGAACGGACAATAGCTAGCCCCAATCCTGCCCCACGAGGTTGTATGCCGTTAACGCGGTAAAAGCGGTCGAACAGGTGCGGGAGATGATCCGATTCGATAGTCGCGCCATGATTGGTGACAGCCAGCGAGACGATGTCTATGTCCTTCTCAAGTATCTTAATTTCGACCGTGCTGCCAGTATTCGAATGCCGCAACGCGTTGGATAGCAGGTTGGAAATGGCCCGTTGGACCATAAGCCGATTTCCTAGAACTATGGCATCGCCCGTTACCGTCGTTGCGACTCCGGCTTCTTCGGCGAGGACTTCGAGGTATTCACAGACGCGATTCGCCTCACTTCCCAGGGATAGTTGTTCGAGTTTCAGTGCTGGGCTGGCGTGGCTGGCCTGGGCGAGAAACAGCATGTCTGACACGATTCGATCCATACGTTCCAGTTCTTCAACGGATGATTCGAGTACTTCACGATACTGCTCTTTGCTTCGCTCACGTACCAAAGTCACTTGCGCCTTGCCTATTAGGTTGTTCAGCGGAGTTTTCAATTCATGGGCCACATCGTCCGAGAACTGTGACAGTTGCTGAACTCCGTCATCGAGTCGATGAAGCATTACGTTGAGGCTGTGCGCTAATGCCTGGAGTTCTTGTGGGAGCCGATCGCTGCGGATTCGGGGTGATAGGTCCTGTGTCGATACCTTAGTCGCCAAGACCCGGAACTTGCGCAGCGGTCGCAAACCATTTTGGGCGATTAGCCATCCAGCCAATCCGATCAATATCAGTAGCATCGGCACGATCACTAAGGCCGAGCGCAGGAATGCAGCCACCAGCCGTTGATCGGCACTGCGATCTTGCGAAAGCAAAAGCGTCATTGGAGCCAGTCCCGGGACCTGGATTTGCTTGCGCCCGGTTAGCATCTGCACGCCATCCTTCGTTGTCCAGCCAAGATAGTCGCCGTCCCTGCTCACGAGATCCAGCTGCTGCGGCGCATGGGCGAACCGGCCGATATTGAAAATGGCTGATTGCGCCGTATCGCCGATGACCGTAATCGAAAGGTTGTCATGGCCGAGTACCGTATCGCTCAGTGCGTGTTGCCAGGAACGACCCATACGGGCTTTGGTGTCTTCTAGAAGTCCATGATCGATCTGCGAGAGCTTGGCCGTCACCTCCTCCTGGGCGCGCAGTTCCAGTTGGCGCACAAGTACCCAGTAGCTCAGTGCAATCAGTAGCGCGACCAAAGCGGCGCCGGTCAGTGTGATTTGAAGCGCGAGACGCGATGCGAGGCTGAGTGGCTTCAAGGCCGCGCCTCCAGCACGTACCCGACACCGCGAATGGTGTGTATCAGGCGATCGCCAAAGGGTTCGTCCACCTTCATCCGCAAGCGACGAATTGCGACATCCACCACGTTGGTATCGCAGTCGAAGTTAATGTCCCAGACCAAGGCGGTAATTTCGGTGCGCGTCAGCACCTCGCCAGTCCGGCGCATGAGCAGGTGCAGTAACGCAAATTCTTTGCTGGTGAGATCAATACGCTGACCACTCCGGTAGGCCCGATGCCGGCCAGGGTCCAGTTCGAGGTCGGCTACACGCAGGTTGCTTGGAAGTGCGACTGCCTCGCCTCGCCGCAACAGTGTCCGGATACGAGCGAGCAGCTCGGGGAACTGGAACGGCTTGACCAGGTAGTCGTCGGCGCCCAGTTCCAAACCGCGGACTTTTTGCTCTAAGCGACCATTGGCGGTCAGCATGATGACGCGTGTCTGCTTACGCCGCCTGATGAGTTCGAGCACCTCCCACCCATCCATGGTTGGCAGATTCACATCTAGTAGCACGATGTCATAGTCGTTCTGCAGTGCCAGGTGAAATCCATCTAGCCCATCACTTACGCAATCGACGATGTACCCACATTCGATAAGACCCTGCTGCAGATATTCCGCAGCTTTGATCTCGTCTTCTACAACCAGAATGCGCATGTTTTCAGGTAACTCGGCAAGGAGGTGCGTGGTAAGCGGAACCAAAAATAATCCATGTAGTAACTATAGGGTCAAGACGAAAGAGGCTTGGCTCTAGGGTGAAAGGCAGAGGCGAAATGACCTGCACAGGGAAGCGGGAAGCACTTTAACGCGGTAAAAGTCCTGCGGGGCTGTCTTGCAAATTTGTAATCTACCTGTCATTTGGTTGGCCCGCAGCGCAAGGAGGTGCACTTAAGCAAAAAAAGGCGCCCTACGGTAATGCCAGTCAGTTAAGCGCTACAGCTTGACCTTCTGCGCGCTGAAACGAAAATCCGATGCTTGTTTGGAGCATCGGATTTTTTATGCGACTTTCCCGCGCCTTGGCACTGACTCACGAAGCGGCTTCTGCCACCCACTCCCTTGACGAGCTGGGGGTGCTGCTTGATCCAGACCTAGTTAGCACCGCACTGGAAACGGCGGGAGTGGCGACCCTGCGTAAGCGACGTCTCCCTCTTGAAGCCATGATCTGGTGCGTGATCGCCATGGCGTTGTTTCGCCGGATGTCGGCCTGGGATGCCGCGAGCCGTATGGGCATCATGCTGCCTGGGCAGAAGCCATTGGTAGCACCCAGTGCAATCGTGCAAGGTCGCCAGCGTTTGGGCAGCGCTGCGGTGCGAGAAGTCTTTTCCCTGACTCAACAACGCTGGCATGCCAGCGCCAATCACCACACTTGGGCCGGTTTGCGCCTGCTCAGTGTCGATGGCGTGGTCTGGCGCACGCCGGATACGGATGACAACCGCAAGCACTATGGCAGCGCCAGTAATCAGCATGGCGATACCGGCTATCCCCAAGTTCGCATGGTCTGCCAGATGGAGCTGACCAGCCACATGCTGGTGAGTAGTGCTTTTGCCGGCTACCACAGCAACGAGATGAAACTGGCCGAACAACTGATCGACAGTACACCCGATCACTCGCTGACCTTGTTCGACCGTGGCTTCTATTCACTGGGGTTACTTCATCGCTGGCAACAGACAGGCACTCAGCGCCATTGGTTACTGCCGCTGCGCAAGGATGCTCAATACGAGGTGCTGCGTAAGTTAGGGCGCCACGATGCCATCGTCTCGCTAAAGACCTCGCCGCAGGCGCGTAAACAATGGCCCGATCTGCCAGACACGCTACAGGCTCGGTTATTAAGCAAGACCATCAAGGGCAAAGTGCGGCAGGTACTGACCTCAATGATCGATCCTCTGCGCTTCCCTCCAGACGAAATCGTGGATCTGTACAGCCAGCGTTGGGAAATCGAACTGGGCTATCGAGAAATGAAGCAAGGCATGCTCGCGGGTCACTACACACTGCGTAGTAAAACGCCGGAGATGATTGAACAAGAACTGTGGGGCGTACTACTGGGGTACAACCTGCTGCGTTATCAAATGCTGGAAATGAGCCGCCACTGCCCTGGCATCTACCCCTGCGAAATGAGTTTTACCGCTTGCACCTGGGCGATTCTGGGCTTCTTGAACGGGGTCTCGTTGAATCATCCCGGCAACATCCCTCGCTACCTGGCCGAACTACAGGCCTCGGCCATGCACTACGTCCTACCTCATCGTCGTGAGGATCGCAGTTATCCACGAGCGGTCAAACCCAAGCCGTCCAAGTATCCGACCAGAAATAAAAATGCCAGTCAGCTTAACTGACTGGCATTAGCCCTACGGGCGCCTGAAACACATCTTCAAACCAAGGGAGCACAAAAAGAAGATGTGGTGTTGCTCGTAGTGCTTCACAGGATCGAGAGCGGGTACTCGGCGATGAATCGAACCTCATTGAGGTCGGACTCGAAAGCAGTCGCCCGTGTTGTAGCCTGGCGCACCCGCAGAGAGAGGTCCTTGAACGAGCCTGTCTGTACAACGTAGCGTGCTTCGACGTCGCGTTCCCAGCGCTTCTGTCCGGACAGAGGCGCGCCGTTATCGTCTTGGCGCATATATACCTCATTTGCGTTGCTGTAATCGGCGCCCCAGCCGCGGGCGTAGCGAGTCATGAACGTAAGCCCAGGTATGCCGTAACCCGCCATGTTCAGGTCATAACGCAGCATCCAGGACTGCTCTTTAGGTGAGTTGAAATCACTGTACTGGATGGAGTTATTCAGGTAGATCGAGTCCGCTTGGCGCAAGTAGTCAAAGTCGTTGTTACCGTTGTTTCGCTGATACGACGCCGTGACGGTGTGCGCGCCGAAGGCGACACCCAGACTGGAACTCCAGATGCTGTTGTTAAACTCGCCCAGCAATTTCCGACCTTCGTCGGTTGCCTTGTAGTAGTTGAAGCTGCCCAGCAGCACGACGGCATCGGAAAGTGGATAGGTGGCCGAGACACCGAAATAATGTTGATCCCAGGCATCCTTCAGCCGGCTGGTATACAGGCTAAGACTGAGGTTTTCGTTCACGCTATAGTCGCCGCCTGCGTAGCCGAGCCAAGGCGAGTCGACGCCGCCGCCATAAAACGTGACGAAGTCATCGTTCGTGTTGCTGGTATTGGGCTGGCTCATCGCGTGCAGGCGGCCGCCCTGGAGGGTGAGGTCGTCCAGCGAGTTGTTCACAACGGTGACACCCTTGAAAGACTCCGGCAGCAGCCGTGCGTCACCAAAGTGCACGACAGGAGTAGCGGGAAATACATCGCCTGCCTTGATCTCGGTGCCCAAGAACCGTGCTTTCACGGCCCCCCTACTCGAGAAAAGTCATCCTCGGCATCGCCGGCGCTATTGTAGGGGAGAAGATCGACGGTTCCGCCAGCACCGGAACGTCCTGATCCAGAATCGAGCTTGAGGCCGAGCATGGCGAAGGCGTCGACGCCGATCCCCACCGAGCCTTGGGTATATCCGGACTCGAAGAAGGCCATCAGCCCGTGAGCCCATTCCTCAGAGTAGCCATTGCCGGTTGCGTTCTCACCGTCGCGGAAATCTCGATTGAAATAAAAGTTGCGATTGATCAGCGATAGCGTGCTGCCTTCGATGAAGCCCTCCGCTGCTGTTTCCGACTGGGCAAAGACCGAGGCGCCGCCCAGTGCCAATGAAAGAGCTGTCAGTGAAAGGGCGGCCTTTTTGCTCATGATGATGCTCCTGATATACGGCATGTCAGCGCTCGAATGACGCCTTCGCCTTTTTGTTCGAGTGCCGGGCGATGATCTTCCCCTGTAAATGACCGCAGGATTAGCGGTAAATGACGATCTCGTAATCTTGAGCGGTGCAATCGCAGATATTCCTTGGATTACAAATTTGTAATGTCGTAGTCACCCGGCCGATATCCGCCCTAATATATAGTCACCGCCGTTTACCCATCAGCTATCTGGCCGGTTTAGCGCGGCTGGAGAAACGCGATCGACAATAAAGGGGGCACTGCCCGGCAGTGTTGCGTATGTACCAAAAGAAACGCTTGTATCTGCTTGCCAGCGGCCTGCTTGGGCTGGCACTGATGTCGCTTGAGGTGGGCGCGCAAGAAGGTCTGACACTGGAGCGAGCCGTGTCCCTTGCGTATGAACGCAACCCAGAATTCTCCGCCGCGCGGGCAGAGATAGGTATCGCGAGCGGGCTGCGCCGCCAGGCTGGGGCCATTCCAAATCCGGAATTAGGATTCGAGGTGGAAGACACTCAGTCCGATCGCCAGACTCGCTCAATCACAATCACTCAGCCGATCGAGTTAGGCGGCAAGCGCGGCGCTCGAATCGGTGTGGCGGACGCCAATCGCTCGATGGTGGATGCCGACCTTGACTTTCGACGCCAGGGGTTGCGTGCAGATGTGATCCAGGCTTTCTTCGCCGCCTTGCGTGCCCAGGAGGGCATGCAACTGGCCGAGGCCTCTCTGTCATTGGCCGAGCGGGCTGCTAAGGTCGCCGACGCACAGGTCGATGCCGGAAAAGTTTCGCCAGTGGAGGCGACGCGCGCCGATATGCAACTGGCGACCGTACAACTGGACCTGCGGCGAGCACGCCAGGAATGGGACAACGCTCGACAGATGCTAGCGCGCCTACTCGGGACCGACGCACCGGAGTTTGGCAGTTTGCTGGGCAGTTTCGAACACCTGCCAGATGTGCCTAGCGAATCTGCATTATTGGCGCGCGTGCGTGAGAGTGCCGATATGCGTAGGGCTCTGCGCCAAGTGGCCTTGAGTGAAGCCGAGCTGGGGCTTCAGCGAAGCCAGCGCTACCCGGACATAAGCGTCAGTATCGGTAGCCAGTACGACGAAATCGAGCGTGAGCGCGTCAACCTCGTCGGCCTCTCTGTTCCGCTGCCTTTATTCGATCGTAACCAAGGCAATGTTCTGGCGGCCGCACGGCGGGCGGAGCAGGCGCGTGATCTTCGTAATGCGGCAGAGCTGCGCGTTCGTGCGGAGATCCAGCAGGCCCTTCGCGACTGGCGTACCGCACGTGCAGACGTCGAGGAAATACGCAACCGGATACTGCCGGCAGGACAGCGAACCGTGGAAGCGGCCACACGTGGTTTCAGTCTTGGCCGCTTCGCGTTCCTCGACGTGCTCGACGCACAGCGTGCGCTGATAGATGCACGCACGCGCTATCTGCAGTCATTGCAAGCCGTGGTCGACGCCTGGGCGCGTATCGAGCGGCTGTACGGACCTACCACTACCTTCGAATGACCGAAACGCCGCCATTACGTATTGGCGGTGGGGGAGCTTGCATGAAAAAACAGACGGGAATCGCTCTGGCGGTCGCTTTGGTACTGCTGACCGGCGTTGGCGTAAAACAGGGCTTCGTTCTTGAGGCGCAGGCCAGCGATAACAAGGCTGAGCACGCCGAGGATGGCCACGCGCATGAGGATGGAGAAAGCGGTCACGAGGAATCTGAGAACGACCATGGGGACGAAGACGGTCATGACGCTGAAGGCGATGGCCACGGCCATGGTGACGAAAGCGGTCATGGCGGTGAGGAGGACGAGCACGGCAACGAAACGCATGCCGAAGGTGAGATTGAGCTTTCCGAAGAGCAGATACGTGCCGCAGGCATTCAGCTAAGCAAGGCCGGACCGGCTGAAATCGGCTCGTCTGTATCTTTGCCGGGCGAGCTGCGTTTCGACGAAGACCGTACCGCACATGTCGTGCCCCGTGTGGCCGGCGTTGTCGAATCGGTTTCGGTCAACCTGGGTGACCAAGTGAAGAAGGGCCAGTTGCTGGCGGTTATCGCCAGCGAGCAGCTGTCCGAGCAGCGTAGTGAGCTGGCTGCCGCCGAGCAGCGCCTCCGGCTGGCTCGCACCTTGTTCGAGCGTGAGCGCACCCTATGGCAGGAGCGTATCTCTGCAGAACAGGACTATTTGCAGGCCCAGCAGAGCCTGCGCGTAGCAGAAATCGACTTGCGTAATGCCCAAGAAAAAACACGGGCGCTGGGCGGCGGAAGTGGCGCAGGCGTAGGCAACCGCTACGAGCTGCGCGCACCTTTCGATGCAGTGGTCGTCGAGAAGCATATTGTGCTGGGCGAGCGTGTGGATGAAACGACCAGCGTCTTCACTCTGACTGATTTGTCGCGGGTTTGGGCCACGTTCAGCGTACCTGCCCGTGATTTGATGCGCGTAACCGTCGGCCGAGAAGTCGAAGTTGTTGCCGGCGAGCTAGGCGTGCGAACAATGGGGAAGGTCGCCCATGTGGGCAGCCTGCTGGGCGAGCAGACGCGTGCCGCGACAGCCCGCGTGACCCTGGCCAACCCCGATGGGGCTTGGCGTCCCGGTCTTTTCGTGACGGTCCGAGTTAGCGCCGATGGACGCAGTGCACCGGTCACGGTTCCAGTCGAGGCGGTCCAGACCGTCGAAAACGCGCCGACGGTTTTCGTTCGCACGCCGCACGGCTTCCAGGCGCACCCGGTTTCGCTGGGCCAGCGCGACGAAAATCGCGTGGAAATTCGTGACGGATTGCAGGCCGGCCAACAGATCGCGACCGCTGGCAGCTTCATCCTGAAATCCGAACTCGGCAAAGGCTCCGCCGAGCACGTTCACTGATCCTCCGGATACCTAACTCATGTTCGAACGTATTCTTCGCTTCGCCATCGAGCAGCGCTGGCTAGTGCTGCTGGCGGTCTTGGGCATGGCGGGCGTCGGGGTTTATAGCTATCAGCGCTTACCTATCGACGCTGTGCCCGACATCACCAATGTACAGGTTCAAATTAACGCCGCAGTCCCAGGCGCGTCGCCGCTTGAAACCGAGCAACGCGTTACCTTCCCCATCGAGACGGCGATGGCCGGCTTGCCCCACCTGCGCCAGACACGTTCATTATCGCGCTCCGGGTTCGCTCAGATCACCGTAATCTTTGATGATGGCACCGATCTCTATTTCGCCCGGCAATTGGTGAGTGAACGGCTGCAGGCCGCGAGCAACGAGCTTCCGCAGGGCGTGGAGGTCACTCTCGGTCCCATCTCCACCGGCCTGGGGGAAATCTTCCTCTGGACGGTCGAGGCCGAGCCCGAGGCGCGCCGTCCTGATGGTCAGCCCTACACGCCGACCGACCTGCGTGAAATCCAGGACTGGATCATCAAGCCGCAGCTGCGAAACGTTCGAGGCGTTGCCGAGATCAACACGATCGGTGGCTTCGCCAAAGAGTATCAGGTAGCGCCCGATCCGAAGCGCATGGCCGCTTACCGAATCACTCTGGAACAGCTCGTCGTTGCGCTTGAGCGCAACAATGCCAACGTCGGCGCCGGCTTCATTGAGCGTAACGGCGAACAGTTGTCGATCCGCACACCTGGCCAGCTCGGCTCCCCCGCGGACATTGGCAATATCGTCCTGAGCAACGCAGGCGGCGCGCCCGTGCGGGTTCGCGATATTGCCGAAGTGGGGATCGGTCGTGAGCTGCGTTCAGGGGCAGCCACCGACAATGGACGCGAGGTGGTCCTTGGGACCGCGTTCATGCTGGTAGGAGAAAATAGCCGTAGCGTGTCGCAGGCCGTCGCGCAGCGCTTGGAGATTATCAACCAGAACCTGCCAAAAGGCGTAAGCGCGATAACGGTCTATGACCGGACCGACCTCGTAGACAAGGCAATCGCCACGGTTCGCAAGAACCTGATCGAAGGCGCGATCCTGGTTATCGCCGTGCTGTTTCTCTTCCTCGGCAACCTGCGTGCAGCCCTGATCACAGCAATGGTCATCCCGTTGTCCATGCTGTTCACCTTCACCGGCATGGCCACCAACAAAGTCAGTGCCAACCTCATGAGCCTAGGGGCACTCGACTTCGGCATCATCGTCGACGGTGCGGTGGTCATCGTCGAAAACGCAATCCGCCGGCTTGCCCACGCCCAGGAAAAACATGGCAGGATTCTGACCCGCAGTGAGCGTTTCCACGAAGTATTCGCGGCGGCCAAGGAGGCACGGCGTCCGCTGATCTACGGCCAGCTGATCATCATGGTGGTCTACCTGCCGATCTTTGCGCTCACCGGTGTCGAGGGGAAGATGTTCCACCCCATGGCATTCACGGTGGTAATCGCACTGTTGGGCGCCATGATTCTCTCGGTCACCTTCGTACCCGCTGCTGTTGCCCTTTTTGTCACCGGTAAAGTGCAAGAGAAGGACAACCGCCTGATGCGTGCCGCGCGCAATGGCTACGCACCGGTGCTCGACTGGGTCATGCGTCATCGCACATTGGTATTCAGTGGCGCCGTCGCTAGCGTGCTGCTGTCTACGCTGCTGGCCATGCGAATGGGTAGCGAGTTCGTTCCGAGCCTCAGCGAGGGTGATTTTGCGCTTCAAGCTCTGCGCGTTCCAGGGACCAGCCTCTCCCAATCCGTGGATATGCAGCAGCGGCTCGAAAAGGCAATTGCCGAACAGGTCCCGGAGGTCAAGCGTACGTTTGCCCGAACCGGCACCGCAGAGATCGCGGCTGACCCTATGCCGCCGAATATTTCGGACAGCTATGTGATGCTCAAGCCCAAGGAAGAATGGCCAGATCCGGACAAATCCCGCGAGCAGCTCATTGAGGACATCCAAAAGGCGGCCGCATCTGTGCCGGGCAGCAACTATGAGATGTCTCAGCCGATCCAGTTACGCTTTAACGAGCTAATTTCCGGAGTTCGCAGCGATGTGGCCGTTAAGGTGTTCGGGGACGATATGGATGTTCTCAACAAAACAGCTGATGACATCGCGGCGATATTGCAAGACGTACCAGGCGCTTCCGAAGTTAAAGTGGAGCAGACGACGGGCCTCCCATTGCTGAGCGTCAATGTGGATCGTGACAAGGCGGCACGCTTCGGGCTCAACATCGGCGATGTGCAGGATACCGTCGCCGCCGCGATTGGCGGACGGGAAGCCGGAACCTTTTTTGAGGGTGACCGTCGTTTCGACATCGTTGTTCGTCTTTCCGATACGCTGCGTGCCGATCCGGATGTGCTAGCTCGCTTGCCGATTCCGGTGCCGGCGGTGGCGGGCGCAGCTAGCGACCGAATCGACTTCATCCCGCTGGCTGAAGTTGCCACGCTGGAATTCGTGCTGGGACCGAACCAGATCAGCCGTGAGGATGGTAAGCGTCTGGTGGTGGTAAGCGCCAACGTTCGAGGGCGTGACATTGGCAGTTTCGTCCAAGATGCGTCTGCAGCAATCGCTGAACGAAACCCGGTACCGCCCGGTTACTGGACGACGTGGGGTGGGCAGTTCGAGCAGCTGCAGGCTGCCGCCAAGCGCCTGCAGCTGGTCGTCCCAGTCGCCTTACTGCTGGTCTTCGTGCTGCTGTTCATGATGTTCAACACACTGCGCGATGGGCTGGTCGTCTTCACTGGCATTCCGTTCGCGCTTACTGGGGGAATTCTTGCACTCTGGCTCCGGGACATTCCCCTCTCAATTTCCGCTGGCGTCGGGTTCATCGCGTTGTCGGGTGTGGCAGTACTCAACGGACTGGTGATGATTGCTTTCATTAAAGGATTGCTAGAGGAAGGCCGGCCTTTATCCGAGGCTGTGCGTGAAGGCGCACTGGTGCGATTACGCCCGGTCCTGATGACGGCGTTGGTGGCGTCGCTCGGCTTCGTCCCGATGGCGTTGGCCACAGGGACCGGCGCGGAAGTCCAACGGCCTCTGGCGACCGTGGTCATTGGCGGCATCCTGTCCTCGACAGCACTGACGCTGCTGGTATTGCCTGCGCTCTATTACACGGCTCTGCAGCGCCGCATGAAACGCAACGAAGAGGATGAGGACGCGAGCTGATATTGGTTTTCTCCCAACGTAGGCCAGGCTTGATGCCTGGCCTTTTTATGAATATCCAATCGAAGCTTCGAAGGGTTCACTGAAAGGATTTGTGGCCCCAATGCGCTGGTAACGACTGACGGGTACGTTATCGAGAAACAAAAAAAGCGCCTCGAAAGGCGCTTAAATACAGGTTAAAACCAATGGGCCACGAACATAACCATAACACCGAAGCTATAGGCGATAAGCGTCTAATTGCTGCTATAGGCGTTAACGCCGCATTAACACTGGCACAAATAGTCGGTGGAATACTCTCTGGTAGCTTATCACTCATTGCTGACGCGCTACATAATTTGAGCGATGCCGCATCACTGGTTATTGCGCTGATCGCACGTAAGATCGGTCGCAGACCGCCAGATGCATTTAAAACCTTTGGCTATCGACGCAGTGAAACCATAGCGGCTTTGATCAACTTGGTCACCCTGATCATCGTCGGTCTCTATCTTATTTACGAGGCCATAGGCCGGTTGTTTTCCCCGCAGCCCATTGAAGGTTGGACAGTGGTCGTGGTCGCGGGAATAGCCTTGGTTGTAGATATCGTCACGGCCTTTCTCACCTACACAATGTCCAAGAACAGCATGAATATAAAGGCGGCATTCTTGCACAATGTGTCGGATGCGCTGGCCTCCGTCGGCGTTGTTATCGCCGGGACATTGATACTTCTGTATGGGTGGTACTGGGCGGATACTGTACTGACACTGATGATTGCTGGCTACGTGCTCTGGCAAGGCTTTAGCATGCTGCCTAAAACCATCCATCTGTTAATGGAGGGCGCGCCAGAAGGCGTTTCCGTCGCTGATATAATCAATGTCATGGAACAAGTAAACGACGTCGAGGGCGTTCACCACGTGCATGTTTGGGAAATCGCTGAGCATACAATTGCACTGGAAGCACATGTTGTCATCAAGAAGGCGAGTCTGCCTGGGATCGAACGAGTGAAGACTGATTTGAAACGTGTACTCCATGAGCAATTCAAAATCAGCCACTCGACACTCGAGATGGAGCTAGACGGCAGTGTTTGTCTCGACACCAAGCAGACCGACAATCACTGCAGCGAAGCATAAGCTTACTATGCGCTACAATTAAAACAAGGTATTAACAGAGCGAATAGCCGAATATCACTTATTGGCGCTATGCCCTCGACCTGCGACATATTTCAGGTATATAGATAAGCAGCTCGTCACGATAAAATTCAGCTATTAACCTGGCAAATAAATAGGGCATATTAGATAATCTGTCTCCATGAATGTTGGCGCTGATGGAAAATTGACCCACCCTGCCGATTGAAATTTGACCCAGGGCGGATTGCTGATTTTGTTACCAGCAACTGTGGATAAGTCTACCAGCGCAGCTGCTTTTGAACCCACTCCCTCGCTGTCCCAGTTCAGCTGTTGAAGACCTGCCACATGCAGCCATGCAGCAGGCCGTCGTCACCATGAAATCAGAACGACTCATCGTCCTCCGGTTCCTGGCCGCCCTTACGCTTTCGCTCCCGTGATTTGATCTTGGCCTGGGCCGCCAAGCTACTGTGTTGCAGGCGATAGGACTCGTTACCGGTTTCGACGATGTGGCAGTGGTGGGTCAGCCGATCCAGCAGGGCGGTGGTCATCTTGGCGTCGCCGAACACGCTCGACCATTCGGCGAAGCTCAGGTTGGTGGTGATCACCACGCTGGTGTGTTCGTACAGCTTGGATAGCAGGTGAAACAGCAACGCACCGCCGGCCTGGCTGAAGGGCAGATAACCCAGTTCGTCGAGGATGACCAGATCCATGCGCAGCAGAGCTTGGGCGATCCGCCCGGCTTTGCCGTCGTGCTTTTCGCGCTCCAGCAGATTGACCAGATCGACCGTGGAGTAGAAGCGCACGCGCTTGCCGTGCCGGGTGATGCCGGACACGGCCAGCGCAGTGGCCAGGTGGGTTTTACCGGTGCCAGGCCCACCGATCAGCACCACGTTCTGCGCGGTGTCGGTAAAGGCCAGACTGGCCAGTTCGCTGATCAAACGAGCGTCTGCGCTGGAGGCGCTGAAGTCGAAGCCGGCCAGGTCGCGGTGCATCGGCAGCTTGGCCATGTTCATCTGGTGGCTCACCGAGCGCATGGCGCGATCTGTGTGCTCTTGTTCCAGCAGGTGTTCGAGCAGCCACTTGGACGAGGCTGTGTTCGACTCACCCTGCGCAGTCAACTCCGCCCAGGCCGTGGCCATGCCGTGCAGGCGCAGCTCCTTGAGTTCCGCCATCAAATCACGCATGACCGATCTCCTCGGTCTGGCCACGCAGGCGGTCGTAGCGCGCCGTGTTAGCGACGGGGGCTTCCTTGAGCGACAAGTGGGTTTCGACGCTGGGTGGTGGTTCGGTCGCGGCCAGGCGCGCCACGACATTGAGGATGTGTTCGGCGCTCAGGCTGCCGCTTTCCAGTACCAGCTCAACAGCCACCAGCACCGCATCGAGCCCGGCGACCGGTACGGCAGCCAGAACTTGCGCCATGATCCGGTCACCGCCGGCATGACGCCCCAGACCGTGCTTAAGCTGACGCAGCGGCGCCGGCAGATCAGCAAAGGGCGCGCCGTTGCGCAGCGCACCGGGCTTGCGTTCGATCAGCGGGAGGTAGTGCTGCCAGTCATAGCTGACCTGGTCGCGATCCAGCAAGCGGACATGGCTGGCGATCAGCGCGTCGTCAGCCACCACCTCGATTCGCGTCGGATACAAACGGCTGCTGACCCACTTACCCGCATACTCACACGGCACCGAGTAGCGGTTGCGCCCGACGCTGACCAGGCAGGTGCTGGAGACCCGCGCAGGCCGCTCGACGTAACCGTCGAATGGCGCTGGCACAGGCATCAGTTCAGCGCGCTCCAACTCCAGCACTTCGGCCACACTCAGCCCGCTGTATTGAGGGTGCGTCAGCTCGTTCCAAAGCGCGCGGCAGCGCTGGCCCAGCCAGGCATTGAGTTCCTCGAAGGAGTGAAACTGGCAGTCCTGGGCGTCTAGCCAGATACGCCTGCGGCTGTCTTGCACGTTCTTTTCAACGATGCCCTTTTCCCAACCAGCGGCGACGTTGCAGAAGTCCGGATCGAACAGGTAATGCGCGCACATCACCGCAAAGCGCGCATTCACCGCCCGGCCTTTGCCCTTATTGACCTTGTCGACGGCGGTCTTCATGTTGTCGTAGATGCCCCGGCGCGGCACGCCGCCCAAGGAGCCGAACGAGCGTGTATGGGCGTCAAATAACATCTCATGGCCCTGGCTCGGATACGCCACAAGCCAGAACGCACGGCTGGCACACAGCTTCAGATGTGCCACCTGCATACGCCGGTAAATGCCGCCGACCAGCAAGCCTTCCTCGCTCCAGTCAAACTGAAACGCCTCGCCAAGAGCAAAGGTCAGCGGCACAAAGGCCTGCGACGCCTTGCCCTGTCCCCCTCGCCAGGCACGGATAAACGCGGTGAGCTGGCTGTAGCCACCGTCATAACCATCGGCTTTGATTTGCGCCAACAGCGCCTTGGCACTGCGCCGCTGTTGCTTGGGCCGCAGCGAATCGGCTTTTAGCGCCTGCTCCAGCGTGGCGTGAAAAGGGCTGAGTTTGTTAAAGATCGCGCGGCGTTGGTAGACCGGCGGCTTGGCCTCAGGTGCTCTGACCCACTTGCGAATCGTGTTGCGCGCCAACCCGGTGCGCTTGGCTATCTCATGCAGCGACAGCTTGTCGCGGAAATACATCCGGCGGATTTTGCCCATCATTTCCATACTGATCACCCTGTGTTCTCCTGCTCAAAAATTGAGCAGAAGCAGTTGAACACCTGGGTCAGTTTTCAGTCGGCAGAACAGCCTCTACTGGGTCAGTTTTCGGTCAGCGGCAACAGGATAGGTGAGTTCAGGAGCTGACAGCCATGCTCGGGACAGGCATCTACCCCTTTAATCTGCCAGCTTCGCCGCCAATAAGTCTCACCGAAACGGGCAGCCATTTCCTCAAAACAGACAGGGCAGTAACGCAGCCAGTCGGGCCACTTGACCAAAGCCGCCGAAGACCCAGCCAGACCGATGGTCGACCGGTCGGAAGCAAGCATGGCCTGGAACAGATCGTTACGCCGCTTCGCTGGAATGAAGGGGGCATAGAGCGGAAACAGCGTGTGATGCATGATCACGTTCGCCGTATCCAGCCCAGTGTTGTTCGCCAGAGCGGCCAAGTGCGTGGGCAGGTCGGTGATGGCGGCGACCTTGCTGTCACCGAACGCCATATGAAGCAGAGTTTTGTGATTGCTGATCCCCAGATGGACCCGGCAGCGAGCAAGGCCGCTGTAGAGCAGCTCGTCCGGATAGAGCCTGGGAAAGTACACGTTAGCTCGCTCTCAGCAGAGGCCGCATATCGAGGATCAGACCAGCCTGCTTGAATCTGTCGTAGGCCTCACTTTCAGGCCCATCGGCATAACGTCGACGCAGATCCTCTTCGGATAGACATCGCCACTCCGTCCGCTTAACTCGGGAAACGCTGGGCCTCTTGGGAACGTCCTGTGCGAGGTAAGCTGTGGCCTTATGAATCAGGGCCGCCAGGGGGATATCCGGATACTCAACCACCAATTCATCGGCTATGGGAATGGCAATATTCCTCGGGATTTCCATCTCTTCGAGCAGTGAAGCCAGCCGCTTGGCCTTGTCGTCTGCCGGAAGTGCCGGCGCTTTCGGTTGGGGGAGGTTATCCAGAGAGCGACTCAGGGTCAGCAAACGTCCCTCGATCTCCGGCATCAGCAGATCGTCATATTTAGCGATCAGTTCGGGCCTGCCACTTCGCAAAGCCGCCAGCATCGGGTGGACCGGTTTGAACTCGTCCTCGAAAACCCTGCGCAGCAACAGCGGCTTGATGCACTCGACGCCTGTCACTATTGCCCTGATCTGCGCCAGCGCGAACAACTTGATGACGATGTCCATGACCCCTTGTGTGAGGTCGTACATGGTCGATTCCAACTCATCGTCCAGCGGCGCCGCATTTCGTAGCCACTGGTACTTCCAGAGTCGCTTCAACAGGCGCTTCCAGTGCTCGTCCCGAGGCAACCTGTCCCAGCGAATACTGCCCAGCCCGGAGACCCGACGCGCTGCCCGGAAGGTGCGCTGGAAGAACTTGCTGGCCCGGTGAGTACCGACCTGAATGATCGGAACGCCAATGGTATTCACCAACGACACGAAAAAATTGTGCATTTTTTCGGCACCACCGGAGCGTGCCTCGTTGAGGTTCTGAACTTCATCGATGATCAGCACTCCGAGTGCGTGCAGGTTGGCCACCTGGCACATGGATGCCATCAAACGTTTGGTACCCAGCTTCTTGCGTCCGTGGCTACGGCTGTAGTGGGTGCCCAGGATCTTGTCTACCTCGTTGAAGAAGCTGAGGCACAGCTCATCCAGGTCACCGTCAATGGGGCAGTCGACCTTCAGATAGACCAATTGAGTGATGTTGTAATCGGGGTGATGGAGAGCCTGGGGGTACATACCCAGAATCCGCTCCAGCGTGCGCGTCTTGCCGCAACCGGAGCAGCCGAACAGCGACAAACTGTTGGCTGTGGAGGTAACACTCTGGTACACCGCCGCATCAAGATCCTCCTCCTCCACCCGGCGATAGCCATTCTGCAGGTGTGCATACCAGGCACCGCTGGCCGGGTTCCGACCGATGTAGCCCTGACGGATCATCAGGCTGATCTTGCTCTCCAGCTCCAAGTGGTGGCTGAGTGGCTGAAAGAAGCCGTGCAACAGACGGGCAATGGCATGAGCCCGGAGCCGACCATCCAGAAGCGCCTCCTGCGGCTCGAAACTGGGAAGTTGCTGCATCAAGCCGACCACTTCCTGCAGATCAGGAATCGGAGGTAATGCACTGATGAGTGGATTGTCCTGATACTCGGGAAGCTGCTGCTCATGATAACGCGCCAGGGGAATCACTCCGCGCTGTAATTCTTCAGTCATCTTCTTCCTCCTTGAATATCAGGTCACTGAGATCCGGAAAGGCATAATCTTCCTGCTTCTCGCCCCGCAGTGGGATCACCTCCGCGGGTTTCGCCCGCTGTGCTTTCTCAGGTTTAAATGCTGTTTTCAGGCGCTCCTGGCGCTTTTCCTGCTGCTTGTTCTCGCGGATCTGGGTGCCCAGATCTTTCTTGCTAATGCCAGTTTTGAGCGGACTGGCGTTCTCTGCCTGGGCAACAATCGACTCGATCTGCTCCAGAAGCTTGCCTCTTTCCGCCAAGGCTTTTGATGCCGCATTGACATCGCTCCGCCGTTCCTCTCTGGACAGTATCCAGACATCCCAGAAGGTCATCCCCCTGAAACGTCGACTACGGTCGGCAAGATCGCAAACCCAGTAATCCTTGAGACTATTGGACGGCCGCAAGTAGATATGGTCCGCACTACGCGGGTCGTATGCGACCGTTACCCCTGTCGGCCGACGCCCCTGGCCTCGGTGAAACCAACCCTCCCTGATTGCTTCCGGGCAACTGTAGAAGCAGCCGAATAGCCTGATTCCCAGCTCCGAAACCGTGGCCGACTCATGGGGCAAGAGATTGATCCACACCAGTTCCTCCGGCGCAGTGCGCAACCGACCGGTCAAGCTGGCCAAGCCCCAGTTCCACAGCATGACTGGAATCGCCGGCAGATCGCCCGGCATTCCCGCAGCCCTGTCGTATTTGCTCAGGGTGTGGAAATTGTTGTGGTGGAGGATGCCGGCAATGATGATTTTCGTGAATTCGGGCAAGGTCAGACTGGCATCAAGCCTGTAGTCGTGGCCACCTCGCTTCCGGCTGGTAGTGTCCTCGACCACACCGCTGGCGTAAGGCTTGAAACGCTCCTGCACCGTTCGAAAATAGCGCTCGACGATGCCCTTGGCATCACCTCGCCTGGCCGGTGCGTTCTCGATGCGGACGCCGAAGGCTTGGGAAAATGCCTCAACCTTGGTGCCGTTCAGTTCGCCCTTATCGGCCAGTATCACATCCGGCAAACCCTTGACCGGCCAATCGCTGGCATCGATCTCCAAACCATACTGGCGACAATACTCGACCTTGTCGGCGACCGTGTTGGCCAATGCCACCATGGCACTGACCCAGGAGGGCCCCTCGAATCCGACGTACATACCAACGACCATGCGGCTGAACACGTCGAGCACCATGTAAACGACAGGCCTGCCGACGATAAGGCTGCGGTCATGCTCTGAAACCAGATAAATATCTGCGATGGTGGCATCTATTTGGTAACGGTATCCTGGACCCAGGGTCTCAGTCGTCGATGTGCTGTTGAGCGGCCGGAAGTCCTTGGCAAAGTCCACTGCGGACATCCTGCGCGGCAAGGTGTCGGTGAAATGATATTCGCGCCCATAGAAGTACCGGAACTGCCCCAATGTAGGCAGTTCGGAGGTCGGCAGCTCCGGCTGAACAGCACGGAGCAGGTTCAGCCCGGAGGCGTAGGCATCAGGAATGGACGGATGTTTTTCCTTGAACAAGCGTTCCTCGATGACCCGGCGAAAAATGCGCTCGATATCCGGCGTGACATTACGCCCTTTCCCCGCCATCACCACTCTTGGCCTGCCCAGCTTGGCTCTGTTCGGCTTTCGGCGCTTGCCACGGGCACCCGAGTTGACATAGTCCGGCAAGAGGGCGTTCCTACACATGCCTCGTTGCCAGTAGCGCCTCAGTAATCTGTACACCGTCTGTTTGGTGACACCATGGCGTTGCATGATGCTTCCGACAATGAGCCCTCTGGGGCGCCGCACGAAAAGCTGGGGATCGTGCATATAATCCGCCAGCATCGCCCACGCCTCATCACGTTTCAGCTGGTCAGGGGAGCCTGCCTCCACCTCCCGAAGGACCGTCTCCTCGAAGGGATCGCCAATGCTCTCCAGCTCACCCTCAATAATCAGACGCTCCAGCTCTGCAACCGATATCGATTCGGGCAGCGCCGTGTCCAAATCGATATCAATCCAGACAGCCTGCTCGGTACCGGACCAGAGCAGGCGCTTTCGGAGCTCTCCCATACGGAACACCTGATTAACGGACAACACTGATCAGCTCCTGATGAATCTGATGAGGGTTGCGGCGGCTGCGGCTCATGATGTGGTTGTCTCCAAGAACATTCAGGACAGGCTTTCTGGGTAGAGCGCCGTCAACCGGGACAGGGTTTCTTGCACTTGTTCCAGCGAGGTCATCAGATGATCAACCTGATCCTGAAGATCCACGGCGAGATCAAATAGCTCAGCCACTCGGCTGCGTGATCCCTCGTTGAACGCGGCCATTGCCAGTTGATGCAGCTTCAACAGGTCGGTGCGCAGTTGCGGAGGTGCGCCGTCTGCGCTGTCATTCAAATCGCCGCGCAGCACGTCCACGGCATCGACTGCACGCAGCAGTGCCGTGGTATCGAAATTCTCGGGAGTCAGTTCGTCCCATTCGTCGTCGGTGATGCGGGCTGCCATCAGGAGGGCTCCGATTAAGCGGTTGCGAGCGTTAGATGCCCGATCGGCTCGGCTGCTGGCCGTACCTTGATTTCGATGTCGTAGCCGA
Organism: Pseudomonas sp. GD03919; assembly: GCF_029814935.1. Taxonomy (NCBI): domain Bacteria; kingdom Pseudomonadati; phylum Pseudomonadota; class Gammaproteobacteria; order Pseudomonadales; family Pseudomonadaceae; genus Pseudomonas; species Pseudomonas sp. GD03919. The sequence goes on along the minus strand of NZ_CP104582.1, from coordinate 514,081 downwards.
GGCGATTCAGACAATCCATCAGCTTGCGTTCGGATAGATTGGTGAAGGGGGCACTCCTCGCCTGCCCATATGGCGCCCGCCACGCCGCGCAGCCCGCACCGTCACGAGGCACGGCCGATGTCCTGTGCGCCCTTTGGCATCACCCTTCGCGCCAGTGCGCTCCAGAAAAGTGCAGGACCATGCCAGGCGTGCCACGGAGGCTGGCTCCAAGCCCTGAAAAAATTAGCTAAGCCGCTGAAAACAGACGCATTTCTCGAAGTGGCACGGGATATGCAAAGCCCGTTCAGCTTGCTTCCGAGCTGTTGCCGACTTACCCGCCGGGCTACTGAATTTCCGGCGCCACCATTAGGGAATACCACCATGCTCAAGAAACTGACTCTCGCCACCGCTGCCGCCATCGCCGTGACCGCCAGCAGCTTCGCCGTCGCCGAAACCCTCTCCAGCCCTGTTGGCGACTTCGACGTCAGCATGAACGTCGGCCTGACCTCGGACTACATCTTCCGTGGCATTTCGCAGACCCAGGGCAACGGCGCGATCCAGGGCGGTCTGGACGTGGCCCATGAAAATGGCCTGTACATTGGCACCTGGGCTTCCAACGTCGACTTCGGCGGTGACGCTTCGGTGGAGTTCAACTACTACCTGGGCTTTGGCAACGACATCACCGAGAACATTTCCTACGACCTGGGCTGGATCAAGTACGACTACCCAGGCGAGAGCGCGCTGAACTTCAGCGAGTACTACGGCAGCCTGAGCGCCTACGGCCTCACGGTCGGTGCGGCCTATTCCGATGACTTCGGCGGCAGCGACACCACCCTCTACTCCTACGTCTACTATGAGTACGCCCTGCCCTACGACGTCGGCCTGGCCCTGCAGTACGGCAAGTACGATTTCAAGGACGCCACCTTCGGCAACGACGATTCCTACAACGACTGGTCCATCGGCCTGAGCAAGACGCTGGTCGGCCTCGACTTCGGCCTGACCTACAGCGACACCAGCCTGAGCGGCAGCGAATGCGCAGGCTTCGTCGGCAAGGACGACTACTGCGACGCGACCTTAGTGGTCTCGGTTTCCAAGACCCTGTAAGCGGGACTGCGGTAGAAAAAGGGGGGCGCCGAATCGGCGCCCCCCTTTTTTGTTCGCGCCTCGCGGCTCCCAGCCTCCGCCTGCGATTGGAGCCGTCTCGTCGGCGACCGGGCTACCGTTGCGCCGCGCCTGGTACTGATCGTGGCGGAAACCCGCGCCGTGCGCGCTTCACTCCGCAGCGGCTCCGTCCATGGGCTACGAAACCGCCAAAGCGCAACGCCGGGCAGAACCCGGCGTTGCGTACCCCCTAGTGGTTGTAGGCCGTCTCGTTGTGCTCGGCGAGGTCCAGGCCTATGTCCTCGGCCTGTTCGTCGACGCGCAGACCGACCAGCTTGTCGACCAGCTTGAGCAGCACCCAACTGACGGCGAAGCAGTAGACGAAGGTGAACAGCACGCTCTTTAGCTGTGCCCAGACTTGCGGAATGATCTCTCTGCCTTCGACGTAGCCGCCCAGCTCCGGCACGCAGAACACGCCGGTGAGGATGGCGCCGACTAACCCTAGCGCAGAGCGTCATGACCAATGTAGGTGTACCAGAGCTTACCCGGCGTCTGGATTCGTTAGCGCGAGGAACCGCCAGGAATCCGCCGTCCGAAGCGGAGAGCCGAGCCTTGGCATTCCTGCACGCACCGTCTATTGCCGCCGCCGCTGCGCTGTTGTCGGAGCTGCGCGCCATGCCAAGCGTGCGCGTGCACCGACCCGCCATTCTTTACAGCGTGCTAAAGGCATTGCGGGAGGCCGCACCAGGAACCATACCGCTGGCGGAAGCCGCCAGGAGAGTGCGGGAAGAAAACCGACTATTGGGCCGACCTTTACCCAAGCGTGCAGTGGGAAGCACTCTACTGCTCAAGGGGCTGGAGGCAGAAGTAGCGGTAGTGCTGAACACAGAGAATATGAATGCACAGCACCTGTACGTAGCCATGACCCGAGGATCGATGAAGCTGGTGGTATGCAGCCCTGATGCCATGGTTGGATAATTCGAAAGCTTGACCCTGAAAACTGTCGATGGAGGCAGCTCATCCATCCTTGGCTGCCAAGTTGCCTGGAGCTTCGCCGTAAGACTCCCATTGGCTAACCAGCTCATCAAGGCGATCAGGAATGCGCGGTGTCTTACTGAGCACTAGGCAGCGGGTAGTGCCTACGTACTCCTCAAGTAAGTAGAGCGTACTCCCAACATCGACTCCCATCTCCTGCAGAACGTCGTCGGGCAAGCGAATGGCGCCATCGCCCTCCCAGTCTTCGACCACCAAATGATGTTTCATCGCGACTCCAAGAAGCAGGTTGGGTGAGGCCTTAGGCGGCCGGTATTCAGCGTTCGTCTGCCACGAGCCGTTCTACTTCGTCGACGATCTCAGCTGCCGTGCATCCCAAGGGGACGGCCAGCTTGATAAGAGTGGTGATCGTTGGCTGATTGATGCCCCGTTCCATCAGGCTGACGTAGTTACGCTGCAATGCTGCCTCAAGGGCCAATTGCTCCTGGGTGAAACCTGCCTCAATACGCCGTCTGCGCAAGACCTTTCCGAACGCTAATCCGACTTCCACAGATGCCCCCCAAAAGGAAGGACTATCTGGGCGGTGGCATCTCCGGTCTTCACAGTATACTGTGAATTTGGTAGAACATGACCTCCTACGTGGTATGGCGTCACCACCGACCGAATTTGAGGAGCGCCTTCCTACACATGCCGCCTCCGCAAACGGCTGTATTTCAAGCGCAATTTAATTAATTGCAGATAAGTAAGTAGTTAAAAAGAAGGATGTTAAAGATATATGAGGACTATTGGCATAGCTGCTTTCATATCATTTGCAATGTCTCTGCATTCAGGAGCCTTTGCTGAAGAAACTGGAGTTCAGTAGCTGGTTAAAAGATGCGAGTCTGCGTCAATTGCGCACGGGACGTCACCTGCACTCTGCTCGTGCACGTTAAAGAAGATGCAGGAGTATGGGTTCTCTGACTCGGAAATCGTTAATTTTTCTCGACGCGACTTCAAACCAAAAGATCTACATGAAACTGAACGCCATATGGACTACAGCATTAAGATTCGACTGATAGGAGGCCAGTGCGGCTGATTAGTATTTTTACTGACACCAGTCTAGTCGTACGCATTCATTATGTGACTTACCGTAAATGATGGGCGGCCACGCGTAAGATTATTGGCAGGTCATGATCAACCAAAACGGCTGAATATGTTTTCCATCAATCGATGATTACATATCAACAAGGAGCTAAAGGTGTTTAAGACTGATCGCAATGCGGAGCTGCTTTCTGGGCTCTCCCATAGCCCCAACGGCGTGCAGTTCTGGTCATTTATCGAGCAAGATGTCGCCTGGCCTTGGTTCTACCTACAGATCGTAGAGGATGATGGTCAGGAGGCTTATCGAAGCATGTTAATGGTTCCGACCACCCCATTGCTTGAGCAGATAGTGGAAGCAAAAACCGATAATGCCTGGCTGGAGCAGGCCCAACTCGTAACACCGGCTCACATAAACAAGGCGGGACGCTGGATGATGGAGCCTCTGCTGAAGGTCACAGCAATCCGTAACGCACAGGGTCAAGAGCTTGGGTATGTGTATCACGTAGAAGGAGGTAGAACGTATTCCACTTCAGCAGACTCGCATTTGGACGAGCAGTTGAGCACTCACACGATCTTCTCAGCGGAACTACACCTACCAAGGTGAAGGCCCTTTGACTATGTCTGCCTTGGTTTAGGTAGGAAAACTATAAATGCTGGAGATGGAAAAATGACCACCCCCCACGAACGTACCCGCGCCGTGGTACAGACATACGACTTTCTGGTCGAGCTTTCCAAAGACACATCTTTGCCCGAACGCGTTCGGCGCGACGCTCGTTTCCTTCTACGTCATTTCCCAAGCAAGAATGACATGCTGTTGGCCGGTCGGATCGAGGAGCAAATAGATACATTGCCAATTGGAGTGCTCGGCCCCGTCTTCAGCTCATCAATTACGCGATAGTCAACACTTCAATTACAATCGCGGTTTGGTTCTGGCTGTTGGCTCTGCGTCCATAGGATCTTCAGGCCACCAATGTTTGGGATACCTGCCTTTCAGGTCTTTCTTAACCTCACCATAGGTATTCGCCCAGAAGCTGGCCAAATCCTGAGTTACCTGCACCGGTCGCCTTGCCGGAGACAGGAGGTGCAGCAATACACGCTGTCGACCACCGACAATGTGCGGTGTTTCAGCCAGCCCAAATAGCTCTTGCAACCTCACGGCTAGTACAGGAGGACGCACTGAATAGTCGATAGCAATGCGCGACCCCGAAGGCACCTTCAGTGCTTTTGGTGCCAACTCATCCAGCTTCTGTGGAAGTGGCCAGGGCAGCAGCCCCTGAAGGATACTTTGCAGGTCGAGACTGGTGAAATGGCTGAGGCGGCTAACCCGTCCCAAATACGGAGCCAGCCATTCGTCTAACGATGAAAGCAGAGCAGCATCGGATAAGTCTGGCCATTCACTTTGGCCTTGCATCTCAAGATCCAGTTGGCGAACGAGATCCACACGTGCTTGCCACTGGCGCAACTCGGGAGTCCAGGGAAGCAACTCAAGTCCCTTGCGACGAACCAGATCAGTCAAAGCCTTGGTGCGTGTTTCTTCGCTGAGCCCAGACAAGGCCTCCGAACTTAGAGCCAGTTCACCAACACAGCGCTGCCTCTCAGCCTTGAGGATACCTTCACGCTCATCCCACTCAATCTTGTCACGCTGTACCACTTGTTCAGCGAGTACAGTGTCGAAAAGCTCAGGGGAAAGTGCAGCCGCGAGGTATATACGCTCCTCACGTTGCCCCTGACGACTACCAAGATCAGCGACTACCAGCCAAGGCTCTTTCATTAGTGCGTCAGGCCCACCGAACTGAGCAGCCCGTCCATTTGCGAGCCTGTAGCCAGCACCACCATCAACGCGCTGCCGTGCTACCCGGTCGGGGTACGCGAAAGCTAGAAGAGCACCCAACCAGTGCGCATCATCGCTATCAGCTACCGGGGCTGATGCCAAACCTCTAAGGAGCCCACGGAACTGCCGTGCAAGAAGGCGAGCACGCTGAACTGCACTGCGGTTAGCCTTCGAAGACGGTTCGTTTCTCATTGCTGCTATGCGGTCATGAAGATCAGCGCCACTGCCTCGAAGGATGTCTTTTTCACCCAGCAGCGCAGCTATATCGCAAGCAAGGCTAGCAAGCCCTAAAGCCTGACCACGAAGTAGAAGATGAGCTATTCGAGGATGCGTTGGCAGCTCGGCCATGGCCTGGCCGTGAGCAGTAATAACACCGCGTTCATCGAGCGCCCCAAGACGCGAAAGTAGATCACACGCTTGAGCAAATGATGCCGATGGTGGAACATCAAGCCATGCGAGCTCTTCGGGTTTAACCCCCCAACGAGAGAGCTGAAGTGCCAACCCAGATAGATCTGCCTGGAGGATTTCAGCGGCATCATAAGCAACGAGTTGATCATGTTGAGCCTCTGACCAGAGGCGATAACAGACACCTGCTTCAAGGCGTCCCGCCCGCCCGGCACGCTGGGTCGCTGCCGCGCGAGAAATCCGCTGTGTGTCGAGACGAGTCATACCGCTGACAGGATCGAAGCGAGGCACCCGGGCCATACCTGCATCAATCACAACACGCACACCATCAATGGTCAGACTCGTCTCTGCAATATTGGTGGCCAATACCACCTTACGCTTGCCGGCCGGCGCTGGCTCGATAGCGGCTCTCTGAGAAGCAAGATCCAACTCACCATGCAGCGGACAAAGCAAGACCTCATTGCGTCCATCAATATGCTCAATAAGTTGTTCGTGAACGCGACGGATTTCAGCCTGGCCAGGTAGAAATACTAATACGCTACCGCTCTGATCATAAATTGCTTGTAGGCAAGTTTGAACGACTCTGGGCTCAAGAGCTTCGCCAGGTTGATAAGGTTTACCCCAGACCATAGTGACTGGAAACATTCGTCCCTCACTGGTGACAATGGGGGCATCATTTAGCAATCTGGAAAGCCGCTCCCCCTCAAGAGTGGCTGACATCAATAGGATCTTCAGGGGCTGACTTTCATCCCGTAGCAGCTCGCGCCCGTTCAGGCACAAGGCGAGAGCTAGGTCAGCCTCAAGTGTCCTGAGATGAAATTCGTCGAATATGACCACACCAACGCCTTCGAGCGAAGGGTCTTCCTGCAATCTTCGCGACAGAATCCCTTCAGTGACCACCTCAATTCTCGTGTTTGGGCCTACTCGGCTTTCGAGACGGATTCGATATCCAACTGTCTCGCCGACTTTTTCGCCTAGCTCAGAAGCCATTCGCTCGGCAGCAGCACGTGCAGCCAGGCGTCTGGGCTCAAGCATAATGATGCTCTGACCTTCAAGCCATGACTCACCAAGAAGAGCAAGAGGTACACGGGTAGTTTTACCCGCACCAGGAGGCGCTTGCAGGACAACCTCGTCGCGGCCTTGAAGAGCCGTCAGAAGAGGAGGTAAGGCTGCCTCGATCGGCAAGTAACTCATGAGCACTCCAAGTGCTGGCCGCGAAGTATGAAAGTGCCAAGCGCCACTACTAACACAGGACAGATAGCGCACTATGCTAAACCGCTCTTAGATCCGCCCTTGAGCGCGGCCACATTACTAAACTGCTTCACTTGTGCTTCGAGAAGCCGAACTCTTTCGACAAGTTGAATATTCTGAGTCATGACGTGATAGAGCTGTGATTGAGCAATTTCGAGATCGTTACGTGCCTTGTTTACCTTGTCGTTTGCGCGCTTGACCTGTAAAGCCTTAGAGGCGCTCGAAGATTCGAAGCTATGTCGGTACGCCTCAATTTGGGCAATCAGAGGCTGATGGGCAGGACGCTTCTTCTTCAAGTAGCCCCGATCAAAACCAGCCTCGAAACTGACGATCCCGGCAGTGATCTTGGTACCATCCAATCCTACGTGAACTGCGAGGTTTGGCTTACCCGCCTTCAATCGCTCGAAGGCATCCACACACGCCTGAAGGCCGCCTCCAGCCATCTTAAGCCACCTCTTGAGCAGGAATTAACTTTTGCCGAAATTTCTTTAAAGCAAGCAATTCAGCCTCTATAACTTGATACTCACCAGAACCTGACTCGTACAATGTAAGATCGTTCTCATTTTGCATTATGGCGTCTTCCAACTTATGTTTCTCGATGATTCCATCCTTACAGCTAATACAGGTCGAAATAGCTCCCAGAAGATATGATTCACACTTACCAATGTGAGTACACCCACCTAAGAATGTAGGATGATAAGAGATTTTCCCGTCTCTGGCCTGCTTATGAGTATCCGCCCTGAGCTCCACGATGTGAATGTCGCCACCATCCATTTTTCCACGTTGATTGGAGATAAAACTACCAACACCACCAAAAAGAGGAGCATCACTACCAAATGCATGCGCCAACAGATCGTAAGCCATGTTCATAGGCACGCCTGTCTGATACTCAAATAGCACGTGATGCTTTGGCAAAACAAAATCACCCACACCCTCATCATAATAACCAAAAATAGTTTTTAACTTTTCAAAATTATTTGCATAGTAACGCGTCATCTGAGTTGACAGATGCTTGAACTGCTTACGGAGAGTGGAAAGAGAAATGAAACCACTGCTGCTGCCATAGAAAGCAAGTGAACGACGAAACTGGTGGCTTGTGAGCGGCCATGGCGAGCCTACCCTGAATGCCTCTTCTCTTGAAAAATCACGAGAAGGGTCGCTCACTTGCAATTCCTGCAGATCAGATGCCTGAATGATAAAACCATCTAGCAGAAACCTTGGCTTAGACACCTCATTCCAAGACGAAACGCCGACCTGAGTATCGCGCCGATTGATAACAGCGGGATTCAGAAAAAGCGGCATATTATCGAACTTAACTCCGTACAAACTAGATAAACCCCGACAGATACAACGAGCAATCTCAACAGCTCGTACGACTTCATCAGTAGCCAACCAAGAAACAGCCTTACGATAGCCAGTAAACTTCGTTGCACTAGAAATAACATTAACAACAATAGGATTATCCCGTACAACCCCATTATTATCTTTAGTTGCAGAAACCACTTCCTCCTCATCCACGCAATTATAAGGAAGACGCATTACCTCCTGATCCCGCATACCTGTATAAGTATGGATGACAGTCTTTAAAATCCACTGAATCTTCAAAACTGCCGACGATAGGACGCCCCGGCCAGCACAAGACAAATCCCCCGCAAAAACCTTTCCCAACCTGTGCCTTTTTACAGCACTCTCAAAATCTAACTCAAAAACCGAAAGCCCATCCGATATCTTCCTCTGATGATTGACAGTATATCCATAAAGTGGTTTCTCGAAGCATTTTAAGAACCGCTCAATAGAGTCCTTATGGAGATACAACAAATCTATCCAATCGCCCAGCGAATTTATTAAATCAAGATATATCCTTGTGGGGATAACAGGGTGTTGCTTACCAGCGCCATCATCCGCCCCAAAATCTTGATCAAATACACCAGCGAGCTTATAACCGAGCCGTTCCTCACCAATTACAACCATGTGTGAAATTATGGACCGCGTCAATTTACGCTGAGTTTGGCCCAACATATTCTTATCCATCCAGTGTCTATAAGCATTTAGATAAGCCGGATTAGTAAACAGCTGCTGAAGGGTGATAACACCAACCAGCGCATTATTTTTTTGGCTATAGCAAAAACGAGCCGCTGTACGCAGCGTCAGAAAATACTGGCAGAGCATGCCAGCACTAATCCTACCCAAGCGTCCGGTATTGACATAAAAAAACAGACAGAACAATAACCATCTAAGCTCTTGAATCAAATATTCTTGATCAAGCGCATACTCATCAAAAACTTTACGGAAATTAATTTTTGGAATTTTACTCGCCTTGAGTCTAACTGGATTCAGATCCCATACAGCCGCGCCATAAACAGCCGTAGGCCTGCCATCAACATCATGACAAATAACAAAATCATTCGCCGGCCTCCAACCTGGATCTACTGAAATTAGAGAGGCAGCACCTGAACTGTGAAGCACCTTATCTAAACTCTCAAAAAAATCAGCCATTAGATGTATATCCCCATCTTTTCATAACGCTGCAGGCGCCGTTCCCAAAATGGCGTGAGAATACCCAAATCAAATACTTTTTCCCTTATCGAAACAACCAACTCGGCCGAAGCCTCCGACCTCTGCGAAACCGCCTCCAATATAGCATTTATGCGAATAGCAACATCCCTGAACGTATCCTCAGAAAATTCAAAGTTAGGAGCATTCGCCCTGATGACCTCAATAACATACTGAAAGCTGATGAGCTTATGTATGTCAGCCTCATCAGAGTGGACAAGGTAGTGAATACAAAACAAACAGCCATACTGTTTTTTGCAATCCGGCTCAATTGCCACAACAGTTATATCTTTACTTGGACTGTTTATTTCATCACAATGACCAACCGCAATTGACACCCCGGTCGCCTGTGTATTTTTCCTGGCTCTCTCCGCAGCGCCTTTCACAGCAGCCCAATAACTTCCAATCTCCGACTTCTGATCTTTAACCGTTATTCCCGAATATGACTGAGCATTAGTATGCTCACTATGATTCATGATCGCACTCACCAGAAGAGGAGAGTGCTTCAACTGGTGAAGTGCCAAGCTTTTGTATTTTCGAATTAGTAGCGGCGGTATATTCTTTGAAGCCTTCGGAACAAACACACCTTGAAGTTTATTATAGAATTTCGTCGAGAAATTAGTCTCAAGCGGCGAGAAATTATCAGAAGGGAGCCCGCGCCCATCAAGCACATGAAAGAAAAGATAATCGCACTTTCGCCCCATGAGGACCCAATCACGGAACTTAAAATACTCACGCAGCAGCCTCATACCAGGCCCTCGCCCTACTGAGTAAGTAACCTCCAAACCCTTTGCTCTAAGCTTGATCGCCGAAAGTTCATTTTTTAATGGCGACTTCACAAGCTCAACTGCATCATCGTATAAAAATTGAATTACCTCACCAGAATTAGCTCCCACGACCAAATTAATCAAACACGCATACGCTTTCATAGCCAGAGCAGCCAGGCGCATCCTAAACTGATGGTGTGAATAAGCGTTAACATCGTCAAGCAGTCGCTGGGCCCTAGCTAGAGTTTCACGAATATCCGCCAATCGCGTACCAGGCTTTGCCATTTTCAATTCAGAAATCGTTAAAATCCGACCTTCCTTATAGTTATAAGCAGAAAAGCCATGACCACCTTCCGTATAAGGCGTTATATATTTACCGGTACCTGGAAAAATATATGTATGATATTCAGCAGTTTCGAACCTAAGCGGGAAAGGGGAAAAATCAACCAGAAATCTAGAAAAGGAAAGTGCAATATTTAAAGAGATATCAATATACTTCTTTACCTCCTCATCTCCAGGCGGATCTAAACCTTCTCTCCTATGTTTTATGGGAGGGATTCCCGCAACAATGTATGCATGCACATCAGGAAATTGTAATTCCAATACACGCCTCAATATGGCCTGACGTGATTGACAGGTTAAGGGGGCCATCCCATTGGCCTTAAGAACCTCCTGATATAGATGATTTGAAAAATCCATATAAGCAATTCTGGCAGACTCAGAATCACAGAAAATACGGCCATGCCCATTTGCATCGCACCAACCAATAGCATAATCGAAGTTCTTAATATCGGTCTCGATGCTACTGTGCCCCACACCCGACAACCAGAACTTATCCAAAAGCGAAACAATCATCTTTCTACGGCTTGGTATAAGCGAGCTTTCATCTACCAAGTAAGAGCCGCTGCGCGCATTGACTTTTACACGAACTGCATATGCATAAACACCAATATCTAACGGACTTACTCGCGTTGATAATTTTAGCGCAAGAAACTCTGGATGAAGGATCTCATCATGAGCCTCCATATACGACAGCTCAACAACCTGAACTTTCCTTGGCCGCAGCTCACCGGGCATCATCATCACCCAAAATCAAATCACTATACGCAGATAGCTTGAAAAGCTCATTTTCATATTCCTCCTGAGCGCGAATCTTTTCAGGAATAATCGTAAATAGCTTCAAATAGTTCTCAGTAGTCTCACGTCTTTCATGATGCATGCGAGATTGAATTATTGAAATCTCATCACCAGGCTGCAGACCTCCATCCTTTAGACGTGGAGTTAGACGTTGATACATTTGGTAAGCAAAGGTCGCTCGAAGCCAGTGGTAAGTAAAATCTCTTGAAAACTCAGGAGAAGAACTTTGCAGAATCTTCTTTTTAAGAGTATCAGTCACCTGCCCCACTGGTCTTGTTTTAGCATAACAATACCTAGGATCTGTAGACGCCATGTAATAGCAGTTATTCTGCTCGGACAGAAACACGTAGACATCATCTTCTGCCATAACATCAAGTTCCGGATACTTTAATGCATAAGCAGCCTGAAACTTCCTACGTCTTCTTTTAGCATACGGACTTTCGACATACGTAAGTAGATCTTCCGCCAATTGCTTAGGGACATACAAGGTTTGAGGCTTACTATTCTTCGTATCGATATCCGTTTTTGGGCCTGCCTTTAATAAATAGGTCCCATCCGACTGAAGAAAACCATCCATCAAAGCCTTTACATGCTTCACCCGCAGCGTCAAAACCGTTTGCTTTCTGGCACCAGTCATCACTGCAAAGAGAATGATAAGCCGCTCCTGTGCACTCCAGCTGTCTAACTCAATAATTTTTAATAGTTCTGCCAGTTGCACATTCGTCAGAGGGCGAAGACTTTCACCTTCATCATCCACAAAACCCAACGGAATATTTCTTTTCCGGTTGTAGGGCTGCGTCTGACTTCTCTTCTCTACCTTTATGTACTTAGATAGCCCATAGTCCCCATTGACATGGACACTAATCTCGCGAACGGTATCAACACGAGACATATCCAAATCATGCCAATACTGCGACACGAATTTATAAAAATTATAGACAACACCGGTATACTGGTTAGCGACGCGTTCTCCACGGCCCGGCATGTCTATTAGATAACGGTGATATCGATAGGTTGGCCGCTGCGTTAACCGTCTACCTGAGAAATCAAGCCAGTCAATATCATTACTTTCGCAGAACAATAAATAATCAAGCAAGCGACTAGCTTTACGCCTAGCGTCGTCTGTAGGGCGATTTTGAGGGTGCTTATCTTTTACGAGATAAAGTATGTATGAGTTTGCTTCCACCCAAGGTTCACCATTGCGGTGAAACAGAAAAGGGAGGTTATAAACGCTACTAGAGACTGAATCACTAAGAGCTTCGTTAACTTGATAGCCCTGAACCGACGCTTCAATACCATTTATCGTGATAGGTAATGAGCCATTTGGCTGCTGATTAAAATGTAGGTCAGCAAAGGCTTCGTTGACCTGAGGAATTACAACCAACCGCCCTCTGTGAGCGGGGTTTTCGAACGCTGCCACCAGAACACCTCTCCGATTCTAAGTGAAGATTAAAATAGCCAAGTCAACCAATCAACGTTGCGTGATCAAGCAGCTCGGTGAACGTTACATGGTGGCTTCGGATAGCGGCCTTTCAAATCCTTCTTCACCTCGGCGTAGGTATTGGCCCAGAAACTGGCCAGATCCTGGGTCACCTGCACCGGGCGGCGGGCCGGTGACAGCAAATGCAGCTTGAGGCCGAGGCGTCCGCCGGCGATGCGCGGCGTCGCGGCCAGGCCGAACAGCTCCTGCAGGCGCACGGCGAGCACCGGCGGGTTTTCCGTGTAGTCGATGGCGATGCGCGAGCCGGACGGCACGCTCAGTGCGCGCGGCGCCAACTCGTCAAGGCGTTGCGGCAGCGGCCAGGGCAGCAGCGTCTGCAGGATCGACGGCAGATCGAGGCCTGCAAAATGGCTGAGGCGATTGACCTTGCTCAGGAAGGGCGTCAGCCAGTGTTCGAGGCTGTCCAGCAGCGCGGCATCCGACAAGTCCGGCCAGTCGCTGTGTCCCTGCTGTTGCAAATCCAGCTCGCGCAGCAACGCCACGCGCGCCTGCCACTGACGCAGTTCGGGCGTCCAGGGCAGCAATTGCAACCCCTTGCGCCGCACCAGACCGACCAGCGCCCGACAGCGGCTGTCTGCATCCAGGGTTGCCAGCGCCTGGCGCTCGAGCAGCAACTCACCAACCTTGCGCTGACGCTCGGCACGCAGCACGCCTTCGCGCTCATCCCAATCGAGCACCTCCACGGCCCGTACCTGCTCGGCCAGTTCGTGCTCGAACAGTGCCGGGTCAAGATCGGCGGCGAGATAGATGCGTTCCTCGCGCTGGCCCTGACGGCTGCCCAGGTCGGCCACCACCAGCCATTCGTGCTTCATCAGCGCATCACTTTCAGCAAACTGCGCGGCGCGGCCATTGGCCAGGCGATAGTCGGCGCCACCAGCGCGGCGCTGCTGGGCGATGCGATCCGGGTAGGCGAAAGCCAGCAGGCAGCCGAGCCAGCGTGGGTGCTCGGGGTCGCTCACCGCCTGAGTCACCGGACGATGCCTGATCAGCCCGTGAAACTGTTTCGCCAGTTGCCGCGCACGCTGCACGCCGCCTTGGGCCGAGCGAGTGGCGCGGCTTTCGCCACTGAGCAGGGCCAGGCGACCCTGCAGATCAGCGCCACCGCCGCGCAGAATATCGCGTTCCGACAGCAACGCCGCCAGGTCGCAGGCCAGCGTACCGAGGCCCAGCGCCTGGCCGCGCAGCAGCAAATGGGCGATGCGCGGATGGCTGGGCAGTTCGGCCATGGCCTGGCCGTGGGCATTGAGTGCGCCACGCTCGTCCAGCGCGCCGAGGCGGTCGAGCAGATCCAACGCCTGGGCATATGCTGCTGGCGGTGGCACATCGAGCCAGCTCAGCTCCTGCGGCGTCACGCCCCAGCGCAGCAGTTGCAGGGCCAGGCCGGCCAGATCGGCCTGCAGGATTTCCGCACTGGAATAGGCGCTGAGCTGTTCGTGCTGCGCCTGCGACCACAAGCGGTAGCAGACGCCCGGCTCCAGGCGCCCAGCACGACCGGCACGTTGAGTGGCCGAAGCGCGGGAGATACGTTGAGTGTCGAGGCGGGTCATGCCGCTGGCCGGGTCGAAGCGCGGCACCCGCGCCAGGCCGGCATCGATGACCACGCGCACACCGTCGATGGTCAGGCTGGTCTCGGCGATATTGGTCGCCAGCACCACCTTGCGTTTGCCTGCCGGAGCCGGCTCGATGGCCGCACGCTGGGCAGCCAGGTCCAGTTCGCCGTGCAGCGGGCAGACCAGCACATCCGGCCGATTGCCGAGCGCCTCCTGCAACTGCTCGGCCACGCGGCGAATCTCGGCCTGGCCCGGCAGGAACACCAGCAGGCTGCCGGATTCATCAGCCAACGCCTGCTGCAGCGTCTGCAGCACGCGCGGTTCGATCCACTCGCCTGCCTGGAACGGCGCCCCCAGCGGATATCTACCGGGAACATGCGCCCTTCGCTGCGCAGCACCGGCGCCTCATCCAGCAGCGCGGCCAGGCGCTCGCCTTCCAGCGTGGCCGACATCAACAGCACCTTGAGCGGCGCCTCGCCACTGTCTGCGCCGCGGAACATGGCGCGGCCATTGAGCGTCAGCGCCAGGGCCAGGTCGGCATCCAGGCTGCGCTGATATACATTACTATTCGCATGATCCTGTAAAAATCTCATGAACTAGCGTACTAGAGCAGTTTCTAGCAGAAAAATAAGGCCAAGAAATTTTGACAATCATCAAAAACACCTTCGCGCTTTCCAACTACCCGTACCAAATGCTTTCCCCCGAGGTGGTCGCAAAAATTGAGCTCTGCTCGGAGGGAGATATCGCATCACCTGATGTGGCCATGAAGCTGCTGGAATGCTACTGCCACCTCAACGATACCTACGTCACACTCAGCAGCCTCGCAAGCGAGGCATTTGCACAAATCTTGCGGGGATTTCTAGAGGCCCTAGCTGGGGAGGACTTTGTAAGGGCAAAGCTGGAATCACGGCGGGTATATGCGCGGATTCTGCTTAGAGCCTTTGAAAAAATGGATATCGGATCACCTTGGCTCGCGACAATCAGCTACGACAACTGGATAAAGGAAAGCTATCCAAACAATTGGGGTGAGAACATACCGCTACTTGATCCCTCCACCATCCGGTATTGGAACTGTTGGGATATTGTGGACAAAAAAGGACAAATCTCCTTCATTGCATTGCCGATGCTTTGGAATTCCCATGGAAAAGATTTCACTGAAGAGTTTTATGAAAATATCCGCTTGTTCTATGAGAAGCAGGCGAGATCGAGCCTCACTGAAATCAACAGGCTTATTAAATTCCTTAGTGAAAACGCGCAAGACTGGCCGAGGATGACATTCTACCATCCAATATTGATAAAGCAGTTCTTCTTGAGCTTCATGAAAGAAAGCTTCATGGATGCACATCACCGAAAACTCAACATCAATGCCAAAATCAGCTCATGGAATCGAACGATATCGAATCTGGAAGAGGCGTTTCTCGATAGCAATGTATGGGCAGTTCCATTTGACGGCCGGCTGCCTAAGCCGACTCAAAGGAAAACGCTTGGAACGCCGTCTAGAACGAGGGTAAACGAAGAAGGCATCGAGGTCCATGAAAAACTACTTACTTCAATACCGCTGCATCTTACAGACTCGGAAACCATTGAGGTATTATTTAAGGACATAGAATCAGATCTAAATACAGTTAAGAGGTGGGCGGCTGCCCAGTGCGAAAAAACCTACGCCCATGTAAAGCGCAGAAAGCTGCTAGCCCAACAAGGAACACCCATCCAGTCTGGCGCAAGCATGTCAACATTAGAGAAAATGGGTGTTGAAAATGTATTCGCTACATTCGAGCGAGACGGATTTAAAATTGACTCGAATTACTTAAGTAACCGATATGGCGGTAGATCCCCTAAACCGCACATTGCAGAGACTCTTGGTCTTCCGACAGCGGAAAGATTATTCCCATTTCAATGCCTTCTAACTATCGAGCACGCCGAGATCACTCCAAGCTTTCTGAAGAAATTGATCTTACATGATGCAAATGGTGATTACATCGGTTTCAGGAAGTCGGAAACAGATGGAAACTGGCTGATCGGATTTAAAGATAGAAGAGGCAGCAGGCTTTCTGAGCAAAAAATCAAACTGAATGAAACCACCACACTCCTCATTGAGCAGGTAATTGAAATAACCAAGCCGCTTAGAGATTTCCTGCGGGCGAATGGTGATGATACTTGGCAAGAGCTATTTATTACGTGCGGACTTGGTTTCTCCTACCCAATGAGCGCCGGACTCCCTGGGTGGAACCTATCAAACTTTAAAAGCAAGAAGAATGCACTGAAAATATTAAAAGAACAATTCGAGCCCTATACACATCGCAGAGAAGAAGAACTCGTAAAATTTCTGACAAGGGTATCCCTTACCACACTAAGAGCCTCCTCAGGAGTTTTGGTATACCTGAAAACAAAAAGCGTAACAGAGATGGCCAAAGCCCTTGGTCACGCCAGATATGACACGCTACTTATGAAAAGATATCTACCAGAGGCTATATTGGCATTTTTCCAAACAAGATGGATTCGCATCTTTCAGCGTGGCTTTATTTGCGAAGCCATGAAAGATAGCCCATACCTATTGGAAGCAGCTAATTTTTCCAACATGGAAGAGCTGCATAACTTTCTTACCAACCACGCACTGAAAGACATCCCACATCACCTTAGCGATCCAGAACACACATCGGCTGAAAAAGAAAAAAGCACCAGCCTCGGGGTTAAACAAGTGCTGATTTCGATTGACCCAGGAATAATGACAGCACTTATCTCCTTAGAAAAAGCAGTGGATATGGCTTCAAGCCCCGAAAAAGTATGTGGCCGTGCAACTTATTGGGCCGACCTTTCAAGGGCAGTAGTGGAAGAAATTAATAGAGGGAATGATTATTTGCTTAAGCAACATCTCTCCGATGCACTTTCGCACTGCAACCCTAAAAAAATGGAGTCACTCATTTATGGAAATGCCGCACGAGCTTAATTTTTTGAACCCTTTCTTTGTGGATTCCAAGTGCAAGCTACAAAGAGCAGACTGGCTTAAGAGTAGCTTTCACGACAACGTATGGCACTACAACTTCGACTATAAGCGCGACAAAACACTCAACTGGAGCGTAGATCTTGATGACGGAAGTATTCTTACAGACAGAAAGAATAACGATCTGCTTGCTGGCCTAAAATACATGCTCACCTCAGCTACAGAGAAGGTTGCTGGTGGCGGCGCAGATTCCAACTCAATTAAATCTCAAGCAATCAATTTTGCAAGAGCAGTACATGTAATTGATTATTTGCTTCTGCATTCGGCCGAGTATGAGTTTTCCACTTATGGGCTGGCTGGACTTTCCTCGAACAACCTTAAGTCAATATTAACCACGCTCACCTATCACCCGGACACATCTGAGTCAGTGTATGGGTGGCGCAAACGGATGTCATCCTACTGTTTGGAACTTCTTGAATCCATAGATCAAAACCTGATCAGTAAAACTTTAGATGCCATACCAGAAATGCAGATAGTGACCCCAGACCAAGAGGACGAAAATGAACTGGATGTAGAACTTCACCTAATTCCAAATATCCGCGCAGCTCTTTATCTTAAAGGCTATTACAGGAAAGGGAACCAAAGGTGGAACTCACCCAACTCAGCCATGCTATCAGAGGTGATATATAAAAAAACACTCAAGGGAAAATCAGAAACAAAATCAGTTATAAACATTTTAACTTATTACAAGTCCGCCTCCGACTTCAGACGTGAGTACCCGCCTGTCCGAGTAACGACGGGAGAAAGGAAAACTATTACACCGACTGCCTTTAATGGATATAAAGCATCTATTTATAGCATGGGAAGACTGCATGAGCTTGGAATCCCTGCCCCGCCAGTAAGCGATTTAATAGAGGTCTTAAAATTCCAGGCTAATCTATCGAGCCCAGGCAGTTTTAGGACGCTTCCATCTGCCGTGGTGTTTGGTGCATTTAAAGACTCCGTAGAGTTCCACCTTAAGCATGGCAAGACAATTGTGAACGGCTTTTGCAAACTCATACTTTACTGCAAGATCCACAAGATTAAAGTTGGAGAACTATCCGACAAAGAACTTCAACATGTAGTAGGCCCGGAGCTTGCAGCCTTGGGCGTGAGACAATTTGGACTCTCATTCCGCAATGAAGATTCATTACTTGGGCGAATCAGAATAGAAAGCAAGGAGAGTTATTTTAATAAACTTCGCACCAACTGCGCCGTACTTGAGCTCATCGGAGCTTACATTGGAGCCGTACAATTAGTTGTCGGTGCTATTACTGCACGTCGAGTTGGCGAGCTACTAGATTTGCATTGCACAAATTGCTTGGACTCCACTGAGCAATGGTTGAATTTTTACAACCGCAAAAGCACCTACCGTCTTTATGGACTCAGAAACCTGGAAGCACGACCAATTGAGCCTATAGCTGTCCAGATGATTAAAAACCTGATCCGAATGCAAAAAATTCTTGTTCGCCTGGGTTACATTGAAGAGATGTGTCACTTGTTTGCAACACCTTCAATTCGCGGTGACGTTGGGTTCTCTCAGCCCACCTCTTATAGCTACAACCGTAACCTGGATTTTCTTTGCGACTACATCCAAACCCCAATTAACAATAAGGGTGAACGTTACTATATTCGCCAGCACCAGCTACGTCGTTTTTTTGCAATGCTGTTCTTTCACTCCGCCAGCTTCGGTGGTTTAGAGACCCTGCAATGGATGCTTGGCCATACTGATATTGAGCACCTGTGGAACTACATAACCGAGACCTTGGACGGAACGATTCTGCGCGGGGCTAAAGCTCAATTTGTTGCCGAGAGTCTTCATCAGGGAGGGACTGAAAGTTACGCCCAGCTCGCTCACCTACTTCGAGCGCGCTATGGTACCGACGACTTTGCGCTAGTCGACACTGAAGAGCTTGAAGAACATATCCTGGATCTTATCCAGGAAGGTGAGGTTTGCATTGAGCCAGAGTTTTTCGTCGATAACGCCGGGAAGCATATGCGCGTTATCGTAAAAATTAAAGATTGAGTTAACCATGAAGACTGACGCACGGGTATTAAATAGCAGAAGCGCTGTAAGCGCCCTGCGAGACTTTCTAAGGCAGGTTGCTGCAAGACCTCATATATTCGCTGAAAATGTAGAACTAATCTCGGCACTTAAAAGCCAGGCCGGGATCGCCGCATTGGAAGTCGAATTCGAAGACGATGAAGGTATCAAGCAGACGAAGGCTGTCAGTTTAAATACACTTAAGACGTACGCCAACGAACTATTTGAACGCGGATTTGAAGAGATAAAATATCTTCGATTATCTGCCAAAGACAGCATCGACACTTTCAATAATAGAGGTCAAAAAAGCAACAAACGTACGAAAAGCGGTCTAACGAAGCGTGTAGATGAGATGGAGCGCGACCTTGAGCAACATCAAAAGATAAACTTCATATTACTACAGGGTTTATCGTACGCTATAGGCGAGTTGAAAATTGTCAGGGATACGCCTAGCGAGAAGCTTCGCAAGAAGCGTGTGCAAGATGCTTTAACGACGCTGACGATGATTGCCTCTATGAACCCGCCACCTTTCGATTATTTTCCGCCAATTGAGCATGATCGAAAAGTCACCAAAATCGACAAGTACCGTAAATGAGTACGTCATCTATAAAGCAGCTTTTCAGGCCAGTCAGCGACCTAAAGCTCTTTGACCATCACGCCTTGGGCTCTCTTGTTACGAAAGATGGATCAAACATGCCATTTATTGTATGGCCTGACGGACGACCTTGCTTGCTTGCGAACCTTTATATGCTGGCCTTGCGAGACAGACCAGGGAGAGGCGGTCAATCCGGGCTATCCAGAAAAGGCAGCAAAGGCGGCACAATGGGGGACTATGCGGCGAAAATCAGCCAGCTCATACGTTACTGTTTCCGCCATGATATAGATTTCATCGAGTTGACTGACAATGGATTTAGCAGCTTCATCAGCTCAATTCGAACAGAAGCGCTTAGGCCTGGCTCCACACATAAGAGGAAGTCAGAGACTACGGTATTGAACGTTGGCCGGGTTTGCTTGGACTTTTTGAGCCACGTTGGCCATTTCTACGGCGACAATGCCTTTGTTTCGCCTAACGGCAGAATTCGCACGATTCATAAGACAGCCACAATCAAAACCCGCTCAGGAAAAGTTATAAAAAGGGACTATATCCACCATCACTCGCTTTCACTATCCGGTGGACGCCCACGCACGCGTGATCCGATTACGGCGCAGAACATTGACCGTTTAAGGGAGGCCATCAACAGCCTCGGTAAAACAAGACATCTGCAGATGCGCCGCCACGTCATGATTTCCCTGCTGGAGCATACAGGTGCTCGGCGTAGTGAAATCGCAAACATTTTAGTCAGCGACGTCTTGGCTGCGCTAGCAATGGAGTTTCCGATGTTGCGTCTTGAGACTCTTAAGCGAGGGGTGGGTGTAGAGCGTATGATTCCCATCACGAAGATGCTGCTGAACGAGTTGAAAAAGTACATAGACTTTCCTCGAAAGAGGCTCATCAGCAAATTCAGAAAATCCAATGATCATGGCTTCCTGTTTGTCTCCGACCAGAATGGCTCCAGGCTTAACGCTGACTCGATTTCAAATGAAGTTTTCGTACTGAAGAATCATGCTGGGATCAAAGAGCCAATTTGTGCACACATGTTCCGTCACGCGTTCATAACTAATTTGTTTGTTCTGCTCATCCGCAGGCATGAACTTGAAAGCGTAGATGACTTCAGGCGTGCATTACTCGACAGCAAAAAATTCGTTGCAGAGGTGATGCAGTGGACTGGCCACCAGAGTCCTGACTCTGTAGAGCGCTACATTCACCTAGCCTTCGAGAAGGTATCGAACTACCACACCACGGTTTCCTCAGTTTACATGATCAAGGCGATTGAAGTCTTTGACCAAAGCCAAGAGAAACTTCTGAACGACTTAAAGGCAGGAATGCCTGTTGCCGAGTACGCAACAGAGCTTGAAAAGCTCAAGAAGTTGCGTAATGAAGATTTTGAAATTGCCAAGGCACGCGCCACGTAAACTCGGTCGCTTCTTATCTCGATCTCTAGGTTTTTCTTGGCTTCGCTCGGGCGGCAGTCATTGCTTTCTAGGCTTACTCCTAGCGGTTGGCTCTGCCTCCATAGGGTTATCAGGCCACCAGTGCTTGGGGTATCGACCCTTTAGATCTTTCTTTACTTCAATGTAGGTATTGGCCCAAAAGCTGGCGAGATCTTGAGTAACCTGTACGGGTCTGCGAGCTGGAGAAAGTAGATGCAGTAGCACCCCCTGTCGGCCCCCTGCTACACGAGGAGTGTCAGCCATGCCAAACAGCTCCTGTAGCCTAACGGCAAGCACGGGAGGATGTTCTGAGTAATCAATGGCAATGCGCGAGCCAGATGGCACCTGCAGCGCTTTGGGGGCTAGCTCATCGAGGCGTGCAGGTAACGGCCAAGGCAGCAACCCAAGGAGGATGCTTGAGAGATCCAAGTTATCGAAATGACTGAGTCGGCTAACTTTGCCCAGGTATGGCCCCAGCCACACTTCAAGTGAGCTCTGGAGTGCGCTATCTGACAGATCAGGCCACTCACTTTCACCCTTTTGCTCGAGATCCAGATCACGAAGAAGAGACACTCGTGCCTGCCACTGACGAAGTTCCGGTGTCCACGGTAGCAGCGCCATGCCCTTGCGACGTACGAGCCCGACCAATGCCTGAGAACGAGCCTCTTCATCAAGCCCAGGAATGGCAGCTCGACTCAATACCAACTCGCCCACACGCTGCTGCCGCTCGGCTTTCAATACACCCTCGCGTTCGTCCCACTCGAGTTCATCACGCTGGCTTACCTGCTCGGCAAGCAGAGTGTCGAATAGCTGGGGATCAAGTGCTGCGGCAATGTAGATGCGCTCCTCTCTCTGACATTGTCTGCTCCCAAGGTCTGCAATGACTAGCCAAGGCTCTTTCATCAGTGCGTCAGGCTCGCCAAACTGTGCGGCACGACCATTTGCCAATCGGTATTCGGCTCCACCATCGCGTCGCTGACGTGCCACTCGATCTGGATAAGCGAAGGCCAGGAGCCCCCCTTGCCACCGTGGATGATCAGGGTCTGCCACAGGTTCAGATACCGGACCGCGTAGGTATCCCCTGAACTGCCTCGCTAGCTGACGGGCTCGTTGAACAGCCCCTCGACTGGCGCGTGAGGACGCTTCATTACCCAATACGCTAAGACGATCATGAAGGTCAGCGCCGTTACCGCGGAGGATATCCTTTTCTCCAAGCAGCGCCGCTATGTTACAGGCGAGGTTACCGAGCCCGAATGCCTGGCCACGGAGTAACAGATGCGCGATTCGAGGATGTGCAGGTAACTCAGCCATCGCTTGGCCATGGGCAGTAATAACACCACGCTCATCTAATGCTCCTAGCCGGGTGAGTAGATCACGAGCTTGCGCATAAGCTGCTACAGGAGGCGAATCTAACCAAGCCAAATCGTCAGGCTGCACACCCCATCGTGCTAGCTGCAGCGCGAGTCCAGATAGATCTGCCTGCAAAATTTCGGCAGCGTCGTATGCTGCAAGCTGGTCATGTTGCGATTCCGACCAGAGTCGATAGCAAACACCTGGTTCTAGGCGTCCTGCGCGGCCAGCACGTTGCGTAGCTGCCGCTCGAGAAACACGTTGCGTATCCAGGCGAGTCATACCACTGACAGGGTCAAAACGCGGCACGCGTGCTAGTCCAGCGTCCACTACGACGCGAACGCCGTCGATGGTTAAGCTCGTTTCGGCTATGTTGGTGGCAAGCACTACTTTGCGTTTGCCTTGTGGCGCGGGTTCGATAGCTGCTCGCTGGGACGACAGGTCAAGTTCGCCATGGAGCGGACAAAGCATAATGTTATCTTGGTCCTTCAGTTGAGTTTTCAACTGCTCGTTAACCCGGCGTATTTCAGCCTGACCAGGAAGGAACACAAGGATGCTCCCGCTTTGTTCAGATAGGGCCTGCAGACAGACCTGAATCACGCGCTGCTCGACGATCTCACCGAATTGATGAGGTCTCCCCCAATACGTGGTGACCGGAAACATACGGCCGTCACTCTTCACTATTGGAGCGTCGTTCAGGAGCTTAGAAAGACGATTCCCCTCAAGCGTTGCAGACATCAGAAGGATCTTAAGTGGTTGGCTTTCGTCCCTAAGAAGCTCACGGCCGTTTAGACAAAGTGCCAAGGCTAAATCTGCGTCAAGCGTACGAAGATGGTATTCATCGAAGATGACAATCCCAACGCCGTCGAGGGCGGGGTCCTCTTGTAAACGACGGGACAGGATGCCCTCGGTGACGACTTCAACTCGGGTTTTCGGACCGACTTTGCTTTCCAAGCGAATCCGGTACCCGATGGTTTCACCTACTCTCTCACCCAATTCGCTAGCTAGACGCTCAGCCGCAGCTCGAGCAGCAAGACGCCTCGGCTCGAGCATCAAGATGGTTTGGGTTCCAAGCCATGTCTCATTCAATAGCGCGAGGGGAACTCGGGTTGTCTTACCCGCTCCTGGAGGAGCTTCAAGAACAGCTTCATTTCGCTCTGCCAATGCTGAGCGAAGGGCAGGCAGAGCAACGTCGATAGAGAGAAAGCTCATACTAATTCTACAGTGCACAAGGAGGACTGACAGAGATGATCACGCATATCAGAGCGAATGGCTCCTCTCTTGTGAAATGCTGGGGGGGGGGGCTGATTGAATCGCCACACACATCACCACCATCGAGGCCAAGTGATCCAGTACGCAAGACGCATCCACGTACGCTCACACAAGGCTCAATGACGATCGCATCCATCTCGGCATCTTGCAGGCCCTTAGCTTCATCAGCTCTTCGCCGCTCAGCGCACTAACAATCTTGGCAACCACATTAGCGGACAGCCCTTCTTTCCCGATGTAGTAGAGAGCAGTAAGCGCCACACCTACCGTCGTGCCGGCGTGCTGCAAGCGGTCCTTGGATACGTGACGGAGGCGAACCACCGCATTGCCAACCTTGATCTCGCGAGTAGATCCGCTGGTGTAAAAGGTCGGCAACACCTGCATCTGTGTGCTGAGGCCCAACCGCCGAACAGCCTCCGCGCCGTGTATCTGGATCGTCTCGCCGTTCGCCTTCGTGATGACCTCCATGACAGCCAGCGGACTCGGGCGCACCACCCTACCGGTGTACTTGCTCGTTTTAGGGCGCATGTAGACACCGCGAGCCACTCGCTCCAGCGTGCCTGATTGCACCAGTCTAGAAAGCGCTTTATTAATCGACGCACGGGAACCAACCTGCGCGAACACCGCGCCGACAAAGGGTCTCCCCTTTGGCATGTGCTTGACTCGATTCAAAATTGCTTGCGCGACGGACATATGACCCCCAATTTTCCATCAGCGCCAACAACACAGAGGGACAGCAAGGTCAACACTCACTGTGCGGTCACGGAACCGCCTCCTCACACAGCCCCGCTGAGCAATCAGTCAGGTTCGACTAGATCTCTCAATTCCTCACCAACCTTCTCCAAGAGCTGCTCAAAACTTTCAGGAGCTTCGGATCCAAGCAAGTAGGTCAGGGCCAAGAGGGTGACCGGATGAATGTCGAGCACCGTGCAGAGGCTATCGAGCTTTTCGAGAGTCGGGCTCGTTGCCCCGCGCTCCAGCATGCTTACGAAGGTACGACTGCTAACGAGTGAGAAATCTTCCTGTGTCAGCCCCCTACGCTGTCGCACGAACCTCAACGCCTTCCCGAACGAATCCCGGACTTCCATTTTGCTGCTCCGCAAAATGGGACGATGAAGCGCGATTGAACAATATATGACTACAAAATATATTGTTCATCAATCAAGCAAAATTCTCATTAGGAAATTGCCTCGTGTTCAAAACCAGTCGGAATGCGGAACTGCTTCCTGGGCTCTCAACAGCGCCAGATGGCGTGCAGTTCTGGTCATATGTCGAGCTAGAGATGACCTGGCCCTGGTTCTACTTGCAGATCGTTGAGGACGATGGAAACCAGGCCTTTCGAAGCATGCTAATGGTTCCCTCGGTTCCATTGCTGGAACAGGTCATAGCTGCGCAGACTGAGCACGCCTGGCTGGAGCAGGCGTATCTTGTGAGTCCTGGGCATACGAACGAGGTTGGTCGCTGGTTGATGGAGCCGTTACTGGAGGTTCTTTCAATTCGTGATGCACAAGGTAGCGAGCTTGGGCACCAGTACCGAGTGGAGGGAGATCGCACGTACTCAACCTCAGCGAGTCAGTCACTCGGCAGTCGAATTAGTAACCACGTGATCTTCTCTGCTGCATCACATCTGCGAGGCTAACGTCCCATATCCTGCCCGTATCCATAGTCCCATCTGAACCGAGCTTAGTTGTCTTTCCAGAACTCGCTCCGCTGCACAAGGCCGAACTCATCGTCAGCCCTAGCCTCCCCTTGGAGACACCTGAAAAGCCCGCCCCTGAAAGGCGGGCTTTTTCTATGCCGAGAACTGAACTCCTAGTGTGATTGCAAGCGGCCAGACCGCTTGGCCACTGCAATCTCAGCTCTTGCTCAGATTTAGCTGGGCTCTTTCAGTTAGCGCTCAGAAACATAGGACTCGTTCAGTGCACGAATTGCATCGTGGTCGCTGACCCAGATCTCACGCGTGAGCTCGATGGCGAGATTTTTAGCTAGCTCATTGACCTCAGCGCGAAGCAGTCTCAGGGAGTCGAATTTCGCCTCGGAGTCGATAATCTTTCGGATGCCATCTGGAGTGCTGAGCCCCATCGTCCACTGTTTGTTATTGATCATCCGATCTAGCTGCTGCCGGGTCACCGCGACTAAGGCCAGCTCACGATAAACGGGCAGACTGATTGGCAGATCTTCGAAGTGATACACGAGCCCCGCGATCTCGTAGCTATTCACAGCAATCGAGGAGGGGTTGTCACAGTCCGCTTTCAAGTTCTTGAGCATGCGGATGATCTTCTTCGCCCCTCCATTGCAGCGGCGATCTTTCTCGCTCACTTTGTCGATGTGGAGGAATGGTCGGTTTTTGAAGGTCGTACGGCTCTGCTTTTGGAAAATACAAACCTCTCGGTCCTTCTTATTCTTACTCGCTTGGTACGTTGCAGAGTCGTTCCAATACGACGGGACCACATCAACTTTTCGCTTGAGGCTGCCGCCTGAAAGCCCGATGGCTTTATCGCCTGCAGTATCCACGTCTGCTTCAGGGAACGCGACTTCTAGCCCATCCTCCAGCTCCATACGGAGATATGCGAGCTGGTCGACACCACTGAGGCCAGTCCAGGGGAGATATCCCGAAGCACCTACTCCATTGGTGTCATAGGTCAGGTAGCCACTTAGCAGAACCAGGATGTCGATGTCGCTAGCGCCACGGATATGCACGTTGAGTGGGACGGAGCCTTGATACTCGAACGATACGGAGGTACTGATTCTGTTCTTGATTTGATTCTTTACGCGCTCGCCTTCAGCGATTGAGGTTGCCGTATATTTGGGATCGACTTCCTGCATGATTCCGAGCGTGTATTTCGCCCACTCACCGGTCGAGCGGGCCTCAAAGCTTTCCATGCTCACACTGTTTTCAACAAGGCTGTCCATCGCTATGAAACTGCCTTGCCGCCGCGCCTTCAGATCGGAAAGCCGGCGTTTTACATCCTTGCTCATTCTTCTCTCCTAGTGAATTCCATTGCCCCAACCGTGCCACGGCTTTTCGCCGTGAAGTACTCGCCTTTCGCGGCTTTCAAGCCTTTGGTGAACCTCATTTCGGCGTAGCCCTTATGGGCATGGAGGTTGAGGTTCCCGACCTTGGGCTGATTCATGTAGCTGTACATCAGCATCCAGCAACCATCGGCCTCTGGGATGAGGGCAACAGAAATACTGTGTGATATGGATGACTTGGTTTCGAGTCGGACTCGAATCTTTTCCCATGTCTGAGAAATGCTCAGTTCAGCTACCCAGTGCTGGGCAATACTCCCGTCATCGGCGTAGGTCTTTCCTTCGCAGTCCCACTGGCCCGCTATATGTGGAATCTGCGAGAGGTAGCTCAGGGGACGCCAGGCGAATTTATTGAAGCACCAGTGGATGCCCGTATAGATCACGCCAGCGGTGATAGGAATGACAAGGAAGTACTTCCCCCAATCAGGAAGGCCGACTGAGGCTAGTGCCTCTGACAGCCCGATACCTACGGCTGGAAGAAGGGAGACGACTACGGTGGCAAGCATGCCTAGGTAGCGACCAATAGTGCTTCTGCTATGGCCTATGACTGAATATTCATGCTCTTGCAAATGCTATCCCTCGCGTTCACCTAGCTTCAAAACCTGCGCACGGATACTAGCACTCTGCAATCATGAAAATCCGTCGGCGCAGGGGTTAATCCGGAGCAGTCCCCAAATATCCGCTTCTTGCCGGAAGCGGCCTCCCACGAGCGACCGCTTCCGGCCCAGACCGTGTAAAAACGCAGCAAGCGATGGCAATCAACTGCCGGGTGATTTTCTCAGCGTCCAGGAGGCCGCCGGAGACCCAATCAGGCGCATTCGGTGATTCTGGTTGCTATGGCACTTCCGGCTTCGGCGCGCCTGTTGAGAGGGGGCAAGACTCGTAAAACAGGCCTCAGGCCTTCATCGCTGCCATCGGGGCACCGCTGCCCAGCACGTTCAACACGCGTTTGAGATTGTAGGCGAGCACATGCAGGCTCATCTCGGTGCTCACCCGGTCGAGCGTTCTGGTGAGGAAATGGGTGGCACCCATCCAGCTCTTCAGCGTGCCGAACGGGTGCTCGACCGTCTGACGGCGGATTCGCATCATCTCGGGCCCTTGATCCAGACGACTCTGCATCGCTTCGAGCACTGCTTCATGCTCCCAGCGGCTCACTCGGCGTGGCTGTGGACTCGGTGTGCACTGCTCTTTCAGCGCACAACCCTGGCAATGCGAACTCCAGTAACGGTGCAGCTTCAGCCCTTTCTCTACACTAGAAAAACGCCAGATCAGGCTTTGCCCAGCCGGGCATAGGTACTCGTTCTTTACTGGGTCATAGATGAAATCACCTTTGCCGAAGCGGCCAGCCGCTGTCGCTCCCGAGGTCAGCGTCTTGGGCACGAAAACGGTGATCCCAGCCTCATGGCACGCCAGGATTTCTTCGCCTTTGAAATACCCTCTGTCTGCGACCGCCGAGAGCTTCTCAACACCCATGGCCTCTCGCGCTTGCTTGGCCATGGCGCTCAGTTGATCGCGATCGACTCCGTCGTTCGTGACCTCATGCGTCACGATCAGGTGGTGCTTTGTGTCGACCGCCGCCTGCACGTTGTAGCCGACCATGCCGCTGCCCCGCGTCTTCATTGAGCGGGCATCGGGATCGGTCAGGGAGATCTGTTTGTCCGGTGTTTCGTTGAGCTGTACCTCGATTTCCTTGAGCTCCTGCATCTTGGCTTTCAGCGTTGCGATCTTGTGGTGGAGGCGTTCTGCTTTGACCTGCGCTACGGCAGGTTCCTGGCGGTCAGCGGCATCTAGTGCGGTCAGGTAACGGTTGATGCTGGACTCGATCTCCTCCATTCGCCGCTGAAGCTTGGCGCTGGTGAAATTGCGGTCGCGGTTGTTGACCGCCTTGAACTTGCTGCCATCGATGGCTACCAGCGCCTCAGAGAACAGGCCAAGCTGCTGGCACAGCACCACGAACTGCCGACATACGCCGCGGATTGCCTTGCCGTTGTCCTTGCGGAAGTTGGCGATGGTCTTGAAGTCCGGCATCAAGCGCCCGGTCAGCCACATCAGCTCGACGTTGCGCTGGGTCTCTCGCTCAAGGCGGCGACTGGATTGGATGCGATTGAGGTAGCCGTAGATGTAGATCTTCAGCAGGTCGGCAGGATGGTAGGCGGGTCTGCCGCTTTCCGCCGGGACGACACCCTCGAAACCCAGTTGGCTAAGGTCGAGTTCATCGACGAACACATCAACCACCCGCACCGGGTTAGTGTCCGCCACGTAGTCATCCAGGCTCTCGGGAAGCAGCGCGCTTTGCCCTCGATGCTCTCCCTGGATAAAACGCTTCATTGGCGCCCCCGCTGATTTCGAATCCATCAAATCACAGCAAGGTCGATGCCAACGTTTTTACACAGCCTGGGCCATTAGCGGACACTCGATGCGAGTCTCATAGCCCTACGCCATCCCAGCGGTTCGCGACTATTTTCACTGTTGGCTTACGCCACGGCTAATCCAGCCGTCTCGGCTGAGGCGGCTGGTACTGCTGCCGAGGTTAGTGGCAGTGATAGACGCCGGTGGTGTGATTGGTATGGCAGCCCTTCGAGTCGGTGCCCCCGCTATGGGCAACTGCAACAGCAGAGGATAGGGCAATCACAGTGGCGATCAGAGCGGCGGAAAGCTTCTTCATGTTCAAACTCAGTTTTGATTAGTTCTTGTGTGTGACTGAGGTCACGAATCGGAGTATGGCAAAGTGCCTTCATTGGGCAAGGGTATTTCTACTCCACGGTCAGATAACCGCACGCAGTCCTACTAGCACGGTGATGTGGCCGGGGTAGAAGAAGTATCCCCAGCGCCCGACGGGCCATACATGGCGAGAGATCTTTTGTTTCAAGAGCCAGAGGCCTACCAGTGGCGCCAAGAAGGTGCTTACTAGTGCCCACCAAGTATCAAAAGGGCCTACCCCGGTCCACCCGTAACGGCTATTGGCCAAGACGCTAAATACCGCAGGTACGAGCCAGGTGGCTCCAGGACGTTGTATCGCTAGCACCATCGTTGCCGGTAGCAGCACTCCAAACGCGCCATACATCAACTGATCATGAAGAGCGCCAGCAGCAGTCAGTGTGGCGAGTCCCAGTATCAGACCGGTGCGGCCGCTATGGTGGACACTCCAAGCAACGAACAGACCCAGCATCAGTGTCGGCATGACATTCAGCGTATTGCTCATGTCTGACAGCATTCGGTAAGGCAGTTCGGATACGAAACTGAAGGCCAGTAGCCAACTCAGATAGCGAAAATTGTTTTCACTGTACAGATCACCTGGGCGAGAGCGGGATACGTTGGCAGCGATACCCAGGCAGAACAATGGGAACGCAAATCGGCCGATAACGAAGAACCATGCTGTCGCCTCAGGCCGGAGGTAGCGCAGGTGGTCTATCACCATCGTCAGCATGGCGAGCCATTTGACGAGGTCCAGGCTGGTCGAGCGCATTACCCCATCACTCCCAAAGTCATAGCAGTTAGTGCCAGGTACCGGGAGAACTTGGCCAGCAGAACGATCAGCAAGAAGCTCCAGAGCGGTTCGCGCATGACGCCGGCGATCATCGTCAGCGGATCGCCAATGATCGGCACCCAGCTCAGGAGCAGCGACCAGCGGCCGTATCGGTGGTAGGCAACTTGAGCTCGAGCCAGCTTGTCGTCACTGACCGGAAACCAGCGCTTGTGCCGAAAGTGCTCGATATAGCGCCCAAGCAGCCAGTTGGCCGCGGAACCCAATACGTTGCCTGCCGTGGCTACCAGCAACAGCATGGTGACCGAATAGCTTCCACTGGCCAGCAGCCCAGCTAGCACCGCTTCGGACTGCATGGGGATCAGCGTTGCGGCGCCAAAGGCGGCGAGGAATAGGCCCAGATAGCCTGACAGCTCTAACATTTACGCAGTCAGGCCAATCCAGCCATGAATGCCGACGTAGATACCGACACCAATGATGAGCAGGCTGGAGAGATAGGGAGCACGACGAGCAACAGCTCCCAGCCATGGCCAGCGATTGGTTGCTTGGCGGGCACCTACTGCAGCGGCTGCTCCGACGGCAACCAGCGTTACTGCCAGGCCAATGCTGAAGCACAGCACCAGGACAGCCCCAAGAGCTACTTCCTTCACCTGCAGGCACAGCAACAACACTGTGATCGCTGCTGGGCAGGGAATCAGGCCGCCAGTCAGGCCGAACAGGATGATCTGCCCAGTCGTGACGTTGCGATTGGTGAAGCGATTGCGGATGTCATTGGCGTGGGCTCGCTCGTGGGCGTCCTGGTATCCCTCTAGCGATAACTCCAGACCCTGCAGATCTGCATGGCCGTGGCCATGATCATGCTCGTGGAAATCCAGATCGTAATCGTGTGAGTGGCCGGCATGTCCAAGGCTCAGTCGTGCGATGAATTGGTGAGGCTCGGGGATTTCTGCGACGGACTCCAAGTACTCGCCACGATGCACAAAACGGAACTGCTGGAGCGCACCATCTGGCCTAGTTGTAGCCAGACTGATTTCCTCTGCTGGCCAGGTATGGCCGCTCAGGGTCCGCAGGCGCCAGCGCGGAGGTACTCCCTCTTCGAAGATCGATAGCTCAATGCGGCCGTGCCCTGTATCGATACGTCGGGTTTCGTCATGGTGGTGATCATGAGAGCCGTCTTCTTCGAAGCGCCACATCTGCTCGCCACGCCAGGTGCGCCACAACATCCACAAAGCGATGGTGACGATGATCGCTGCGGAGGCGAGCTGGAAGTAGGGCTCGGTCGTTTCTGCGTTCAGATTCTGGCCTAGGTACATACCGCCCATGGCCACCAACCAGACCACCGCTGTATGCGAGATCGTTGCTGCCAGACCCAGCAGGATTGCCTGCTTCACCGTGCCCCGAATGGCCACGATGAAGGCGGCCATCATGGTCTTCGAGTGGCCTGGTTCCAGGCCGTGCAATGCCCCCAGGAGGATAGCGCTGGGGAAGTACAGCCAGGCGTGGGATGCACCCTGCTGCAGCAAATCGGCAAAGCTGGACATGGGATACCTACAGGTACTTCGTGATCTGCTTAAAGTCTTCGAGGGACGAGCGTTGGCCAGTGGCGATGGAGTCCATCGAGTGTTCGAGGCAGTGGTCGATATGGTCTTGGATGAGAGTGCGTTTGGCTTGGCAAACGGCTTTCTCAACAGCATGTAGCTGCTGCGCGATGTCCACGCACTCGCGGCCGGCTTCGATCATCGCGATGGTGCTGCGCAGATGGCCCTCGGCGCGCTTCAGGCGTTTCATGACATCGGCGTGGCTCTGGTGGCGGTGTCCATGGCCGTGTTCGTGGTCGCTCATGACTTGAGTCCTGTGCCTTGATGAATTACGCTCACATCCTATCCCCCCAGAGGGGATGTGAGCAAGCGAGACTCTTCTCCATAGAGAGATGCAAGACGCAGGAAAATGGCTAGTCGGAGTGCCTCAAAGAAACCCGTTATCGCGCTGATACTGGCCCTATTGCTGGCCTGGGTAGGGCACTCGCTGACTGCCATTAAGGCACCGTTGATACCGGGGGATTACACCGGGGCTGTCTCTCATGGTCATTCCCACGATGTAGACGCACCATCTATTCCTAGTCACAAGCATGCTGCTGACCATGTACATGAGGTCCCGTATCTCGGGACGCCGGTGACATTGCAGTCACGCCCCGAGCAAGATCCTCCCCCCCGCTCCCAGCGAGCTACTACCCCTGAGTGGCCGATCTATCTGATCGAGCGACCACCACGCTCTGGGTTCGTGTTCTGAAACCGGCTGCGCCTCGCAGCCCCAGACCACTACAACCCAGGAAATTTCTATGAATTTGCTTCTCCAGAGCGGAGCCGGGGCGCTGATCGCGCGCCTGCGTCGACCGCTCTATCTACCCCTGCTCGCCCTCGCACTCTTACTGGCGGTTGTGCCGGACGCACTGGCCCACGGAGTGCCCGAAGGCGACAAGGGCTTCATCCAGGAAAGTACCGGCGTGATGTTGATGCCCTTCATCTACATGGGCGCCAAACACATGATCACCGGCTACGACCACCTGCTGTTCCTATTCGGCGTGATCTTCTTCCTCTACCGCATGAAGGACGTTGGTCTGTACGTCACGTTGTTCGCGGCCGGCCACTCGATCACCCTGCTGTTTGGAGTGCTGAGCAATATCAGCATCAGCTCGTATGTGATCGACGCGATCATCGGTTTTTCGGTCGTCTACAAGGCACTGGATAACCTCGGCGCCTTCCAGCGCTGGTTTGGCTATCAGCCCGATACTCGCGCGGCGACTCTGATCTTCGGCCTGCTTCATGGTTTCGGCCTGGCCACCAAGATCCAGGAGTTCGAAATCTCTCCTGACGGTCTGATTGCCAACCTGATTGCCTTCAACGTCGGCGTCGAGATCGGCCAACTGCTGGCCCTCGGCGGCATCCTCATCCTGATGGGCTACTGGCGACGTACTGCCAGCTTCTGGCGCCATGCCTATACCGCCAACGTCGCCATGATGAGCGCCGGCTTCTTGCTCATGGGCTACCAGATCACCGGCCTGATCGTCTCTCAGTAAGGAACTCTCATAATGTTCAATACCAAGCTTCCGACTCTCAACGAGCTTCCCTCTTCGGCGCAGCTGTTGCGCTCCACCATCATCGCAGCAGTCGTCGCTTGCGGACTGCTGGTTACAGTGGTCATGCCTTCGGAATATGCGATGGATCCTACTGGGGTGGGTCGCGCTCTTGGCCTGACGCAGATGGGCGAAGTGAAAATACAGCTGGCTGAAGAGGCGCTAGCGGATGAGGCTGCGGCTCAGGCGGCTGCTTCGGCACCTGCGGCAGCTGCGCCCTCTGCACCTGTAGCTCCGGCAGTAGCCCCACCCCCCGCCCCGGTTGCAGTAGCTCCCGCCCAACCAGCGGCGACTGAAAAGCCTGCTGGTCTGCAGCATGAGATGACCGTCACTCTGAGCCCAAACCAGGGCGCCGAGATCAAGTTGGAGATGAAGCAAGGCGCCAAAGTGCACTACCAGTGGAGTGTTAACGGTGGCGTTGTTAACTACGACACCCATGGCGATCCTTATAACGCTCCGCGCGACTTCTACCATGGCTACGGGAAAGGCCGCTCCACGCCGGAGGATTCTGGTGTGCTGGAGGCTGCCTTCGACGGCAAACATGGCTGGTTCTGGCGTAACCGCTCCAGTAAGCCTGTGACTGTCACCCTGCGCACCGAGGGCGACTACATCAGCATCAAGCGTGTGATCTAACGCTGTAACCCTTCCTCGCCCAGAGGAAGGGAAACCCTGTTGAAAGCAACCCGCCGGCCATTCTTCGGACTGGCCGGCGCGGTGTTGTTCTGCCCAAGGAAAGCTAAATGCCTAAGACCATCTTGTTAACAGGATTTGAGCCTTTCGGTGGAGAAAGACTCAATGCATCCTGGGAAGTCGTGCGGGGGCTTGATGGCCAGAAAATTGGCTTGGGGCACCGCGTTGTCAGTGCGTTGCTCCCATGTACGTTTACAGACTCTCTTCTCCGTTTGGATCAACTCCTGGCGCTGCATCAACCTGACATCATCGTGGCAGTCGGACAGGCAGGTGGTCGTGCTGTGGTCTTACTAGAGCGAGTGGCTATCAACCTGCAGGACGCCAGCATCCCGGACAATGCCGGGAGGCAACCAACAGATCAGTTGATACTGGAGGGCGGGCCAGCGGCGTATTTCACAACCTTGCCCGTGAAGGCCATAGCAACGAGGTTGCGCGTTTACGGAATTCCGGTGGAGATATCGCTTAGTGCCGGGGCCTATGTGTGCAACAGCCTGTTCTACAGCCTTATGCACGCAGTCAGCACTCTTCCTCGTTCTGTCAGGGCTGGTTTTGTGCATATCCCCTATCTGCCTGGGCAGGCAGCCAATAAAGCGAATGCACCGAGCATGGCCGAGTCTGTCGTCACTCAAGCCCTTCGCCTTGCTCTCTCGGTCACTGCTGCTAGTTAGCGGTGAAACTCAATTTGCCGAGGCTGATGCCAAGCAGAGGCTTTTTCATGTTCCCCATGTCGTTTCTGTTGGCTGCAGTTGTCTGCCTTGTGGGCACTAGCGCCCAGGCCAACAATTATCGCTACAGCGATACACATCTGCACTACGTAGATTTTTTCCAAGCAAGTGCCGGAATTCGGCCACTGCTTGAGGAGGCTGCGGCGGCAAACATCGACCACGCCATGTTGTCGGGGATTTCAGTCGCGAAGGAGTGGGACGAGGATGAGCCGAAGCGCCCCCGCTACTATGCGGGGGATGATGCTAGGGCTTACTGGTACAGCGCGACCGATACGCTTATCGCGCATGCCTACAAGCAGCTACCGCCGGAGCAGAAAAAGCGGTTCCACCCATTCATATCGGGATTCAATCCGAACGATATGAATGCTGATGCCCAGATCCGGCGCCTGCTAGAGCTCGATCCTGGTTTGTGGCAAGGGATTGGAGAGGTGTTTACCCGTCATGACTATCTGACGGCACTGATCTATGGGAAAGCTCCGCGGGCAAACAGCAAGGCGATGGCCAAGGTTTATCGGGTGGCTGCCGAGTTCGACCTACCTGTTCTACTCCACTCCAACATCACCTCTAAACGGGAGCGGTATCCACTGTACCTTGAAGAGTTTGAGGAGGCACTTCGTTCCAATCCGGATGTTCGCTTCATCTGGGCTCATGCAGGCACAAGCATGGAAATCTATCGAACCCAGGGCAAGATGAGCTTCCTTCTGCCGACGCTTGAGCAGCTGTTAGAGAGCTATCCCAATCTCTATATCGATATGTCGTGGACCGTGCTGCACCCATACCTCGTGGATGAACAGGGAAGAGCAGATGCGGACTGGGTAGACCTAGTAGCTAGATATCCCGACCGCTTCATGGTGGGCTCTGATGTCGTGGGGACGTTCGGCAGCCTGAGTAAGTACATGTTCGGCTTCAATCCATTCTTGGATGCATTGCCGCACGATGTGGCCCACCAGGTAGCCCTATCAAACTTTATTTCCGTGTTGCCGGCCGCCCGAAAGAAGGAGCTGCAATAGGCTCGATGCCAGAGCTGGCCCTCAGCTTCTGGGCCAGTGCTGGTGCTCGTCATCAATGACAAACGCATGAGCATGGATCTTGCCGTCGGCAATGTGCGGGTGGTCCTCCGGCAGGTCACTATGACGATGCTCAACAATCTCCTGGTCATGCTCGGGGCGCCAAATTTTCAGGCTGATCATGAGTGCTGCTATGGCTAGCAGGCTTAACCCGACGAAGGATGCCGTTAGGCTTAGGTTCGCACCGAGCCAGCCGGCTAGGGGGTATGTGATCAGCCAACAGGCATGGGACAGGGCAAATTGTGCGGCGAACAATGCAGGGCGATCTTGGGCGGCAGAGGATCTCCGCAGAATCCGACCAGATGGTGTTTGGGCCAGTGAGTAACCCGTACCGAGGAAGAACCACAGCCCCAAAAGACCTTGGTAGCTCGGCAGGAAAATTCCCATAAAGAGTCCTGCAACTAGGATCCCTCCACCGACTTGCATGATCTTTCGATCATCGAGCTTGTCCAGCAACCTGGGTAAGGCCAGCGCCACAATCATTGAGCCAGCGCCAAAAGCCATCAGTGCTGTGGCTGTCGCCTCTTGGGGCAAGCCAAATCTCGATTGCACTAGTACTACCGTGTTGACGATAACCATGGCGCTGGCTGCTGCAATGGTGAGATTTAGTGCGAGGAGTCCGCGCAGTCGAGGTGTCGCAAGGAAGATGCGTATGCCCCTGGTGGTTCTCTCGTAAATACTTCGCTGGGGAACAGGTGGTGCAACTGGCAAGCTCACGGTGGCCACCATTGCGGCCGAAACCAAGAAGCCCACGACTGTACCGCCGAACAGGCTGTGAAAGCTGACGACAGTGAGCAACAAGGCCGCCAGCATAGGGCTGATGACGCTTTCCAGGTCGTAGGCCAGACGGGAAAGGGACAAGGCGCGGGTGTAATCGCGCTCATCTGGCAGGATGTCTGGAATGGTGGCCTGGAAGGTCGGGGTGAAGGCCGCTGATGCGGACTGCAGGACAAAGATCAGTACATAGACTTGCCAGATCTCAGTTACGAACGGGAGCAAAATCGCCACTGCTGCCCGAGCTAAGTCCAGCATCACTAGCGTTGCCTTCCTCGGTAGGCGCTCGGCAAAGGCAGCGGCAATCGGAGCCACGCCAATGTAGGCGGTCATTTTTATCGCCAGTGCGGTACCCAGCACTGCACCGGCCTGTGCGCCCGCAAGGTCAAAGGCGAGTAACCCAAGAGCTACGGTAGCTAGGCCAGTTCCAGCTAGAGCGATTAATTGGGCCAGAAACAGATGCCGATAGGTACGGTTGGCCAGGACTGAAAGCATATGTGTTCCCTATGGCTGATCGAGTTGTTGCAGTGCATACGTACTGCACTCGCGTCGACTCAGTCCTAGAGCCAACAATCGCTAACCGTCTGGCGCAATTTACTTGGCTCATGGCTCTCTTGGGACTGGTTATGCGGGCGCTCAAGCTGCCACTGCAGGAAACTCTAGGTAAAAGCGAGTGTAGCCATCGGCATCCACTTCGACCCTGGCGTTGCCCTGATGCAGGCTCATGATAGACCGCACAATGGCTAGCCCCAGGCCGGTGCCGCCCTCACTACGTGCTCTGCTCTTGTCGACTCTATAAAACCGCTCGAACAGATGCGGCAAGTGTTCAGCACCAATCCCATGTCCTGGGTTACCGACAGAGAGACGGACAAGGCCTCCCTTCTGATCGATCCTCATTTGGACACAGGCGCCGGAGGGGCAGTAGCGGATGGCATTGGAAAGAAGGTTGGAGATTGCACGCTGGATCATCAAGCGATTGCCTCGAACCAGTCCGCCCCCGCAATACTCCAGATGCACCCCTTTCTCTTCACCACTAAGGCTGAACAGGTCACCTACTCGCTGTAGCTCATCATCGAGCGCTACCGTGTCGAATTGCACTTGTGAAGCGGGGTGACTGACATGCGCGAGAAACAGCATATCGGAGACGATGCGGGTCACACGATCTAGCTCCTCAGAGCAAGACTCCAGCACTTCACGATACTCCTGCGGTGGGCGTTCGCGCGAAAGGGTCACTTGGACCTTGCCCATCAGGTTGGTGATGGGGGCTCGAAGCTCATGGGCCAGGTCATCGGAAAACTGGGAGAGTTGCTGTACCCCATTGTCCAGCCGGTGGAGCATGAAGTTGATACCGTTCGCTAACTCGCGCAGCTCTGCCGGGAGCTTTTCCATCGGTAGTCGGTGCTCGAGGTTGTCGGTGGACACCTTGGAAGCAACTCGCAGAAAGCTGGTTAGCGGGCGTAGGCCGCGGCGAACTGTCCACCAGGCAACAGTCATTGTTAGCAGCAGCAGGAATGGAGAGGCGATCAGTGCCCATTTCAGCAGTGCGTCCAAGAGGGCAGCATCCGCTGATTGATCGATAGTGAGATAGACGCCCACTTCGGTGCCATCCTTCAGGCGCATGAGCTGCGAGGCGCTGAGCATCGGACGGCCAAGCGGGTCGAGCCATTCGTGAAAGCCAAGCACCTTCTCTGCAGGGAACCTGTGCAACTCAAAGGTTATCGATTTCGACCCAAGGGTAAGCACGGGCTGAGTGCTCTGAGCCGAGTCGAAAATGCTGACATAGAGGTTGTTGTGCCCCATGGCCAAGTCGACGAGCACATGAGTCTTGGAGCTGATGTCACCGACATTGATCGCTGTGGCCAGGCTGTGAGCAATGCCCTCCATCTTTGTACTAGCACTCGATTGGGCAATGCGCTCCAGCCCCTGATGAAGCATCAAGGCGCCAACTGCAGCGATGAGCGCAACGAGGGCAACGCTCATCAGACCAACCTTCAGCCCAAGTCGGGTTGCGAGGCTGTCTGTCCTCATGAACGGTCCTCAAGTACATAGCCGACTCCACGTAGTGTGTGGATTAACTTCACATCGAATGGGTCATCGATCTTGGCGCGCAGTCGCCGAATGGAAACATCGATGACGTTCGTGTCGCAGTCGAAATTCAT
This sequence comes from Pseudomonas sp. GD03919, assembly GCF_029814935.1. Taxonomy (NCBI): domain Bacteria; kingdom Pseudomonadati; phylum Pseudomonadota; class Gammaproteobacteria; order Pseudomonadales; family Pseudomonadaceae; genus Pseudomonas; species Pseudomonas sp. GD03919. Next base: position 475,197 of record NZ_CP104582.1, on the reverse strand, counting down.
GTCCCAAACAAGGGAGATGATCTGCGAGCGGGTCAGTACTTCACCTGTGCGACTCATGAGCAGGTGGAGTAGTGCAAATTCCTTGGTCGTCAGGTCTATGCGGTGTGTGCCGCGATAGGCCCGATGGCGACCTGGATCCATTTCGAGATCAGCCACACGAAGCGTGGACGATTCGGCAAGTTCATCACCCCGACGCAGCAGCGAGCGCACACGGGCTAGGAGCTCAGGAAACTCGAATGGCTTGACCATGTAATCGTCGGCCCCGCCTTCCAGGCCTTTGACCTTGTCGTTAAGGCGACCCCGCCCGGTCAGCATCATGATGCGTACACGACTTGTTTTTCGGATGTGCTCAAGAACGCCCCAGCCATCCAGGTTGGGCAGGTTCACATCAAGAATGACGAGGCTATATGTGTTGTGACTGAAAAGATGAAGAGCGTCGATCCCATTTGCCGCTCGATCTACTACATAGCCGCTTTCCGTTAAACCCTGTTGAAGATATTCGGCAGTTTTGGGTTCGTCTTCTACAACCAGTACACGCATATTGATTTGCTCTAATAATGTAAGAATTTATTAACTTGAAGATTATTAGAATTATTCTCTGGTGATTTTTAAGTTTGCTGAAAATTGCTGCTGCTCAGCGCCCCCGATCCTGCATTAATTCTGTCGCCCCACAACTCTGCGTCAGTTTGCCGCACTTAAAGAGATTGCCCTGAGAAATGCTTTCTCATGAGGCGAATCCCTTGTCCTGCGGGGTGCCTGGCGATTCTAGCGCGAAAAATATGCTTGCGGGCAAACCCTACAGATTTGTAATTCAAGCGCCACGTTCCTGACAGTCATGGGTACTTAGAATTTTCAGTGTAGAGAAACTCTACGGCATTAATTTATCGCGTGATGGGAAGTATAGATGAGTGGAGATGCCATTCGTCTTGATCGGCGCTGCTGAATATCTCCCCATCTTCTTTCTCAAGAAATAGGTCGAAATCATGTCTTTGCATGGTGCTGCATGGGAGTTCTCCGATGAAAGTGAATAGACACTTGGGCTATGTGAAAAGTTTGTCGCTTGCCTGTGCTTGTCTCCTGTCCGGAACTGCTCTCGGTGCCGAGAAGTTCACTGTCTCCGAGGAGCAGATGCGGGCTCTCGGAATCAAGTTGATCCCTGTGCAGAACGCCATGGGCGAGGTGCGTAGCCGCTACCCGGGGCAGGTGGTGGTACCGCCGAAATCGGAACAGGTCATCAGCTCTCCTCTGGAAGGGCTGGTAACGCAGCTACTAGTTGGAGAATTTCAGGCAGTGAAGCGCGGTGAAACGCTGGCACGTCTTTCAAGTCCAGCCATGAGTCAGCTTCAACTGCAGCTCCTGCAGGCTTCCGCTCGGGTAACCCTGGCACGCCAAGCAAACGTACGTGAGCAGTCGCTGTTTGAAGAGGGGATCATCCCTCAGCGTCGTGCCCAGGAGTCCCTCGCGGTACTGAAAGAAGCTGAGGCCACATTTGCTCAGGCGAAGTCTGAGCTGTCCTTGGCGGGGATGTCGAAAGAGGCGATGGAGCTGGTGATCCGCACTGGTGTTCCTTCTGACTCAATCACGCTGACTGCTGCACAGGACGGCATTGTCAGCGCAATTTCAGTGCGGCCTGGCCAGCGTGTTGACGCGGCCACAGCAATTCTCAACGTCACCCAAGTCGATACCTTGTGGCTCGATGTGCAGATTCCTGCGGCGGCGAGCCTGAGCGTCAAGGTCGGCGCCCGTGTTGAAGTGGCCGATAAGCAGGTCACTGGTCGGGTGCTGAGCCTGAGCCCGACTATTACTGCGGACAACCAGTTCGTTGTACTGCGTGCCGAAATCGATGGCGCGGCAGCAGGCTTCCTGCGACCTGGCGAGTTGGTGACGGTAGAAATCCCTGTCGAATCTTCAGGGCAGTCCTGGTCGCTTCCGCTCACTGCAGTTGCACGCAATAAAGACGACTCGGTGATTTTTGTCCGCACTCCCGATGGATTTGTTGCGAAGCCGGTAAAGGTGCAGGCCAGCGCTGGCCAGTTGGTGAGGGTGGAGGGGGATCTCGCTCCCCAGGACCAGGTTGCCGTGAGTGGCGTTGTTGCGCTCAAAGGTGCCTGGCTTGAGGAGGACGGTGAGTGATGCTTAGTCGCCTCGTCCAATTTTCGTTATCGCAGCGGCTGTTCATGCTGCTGGCGACAGTCCTTATCGCGGCTGCGGGTTGGTATGCCTACCGCGGACTGCCTATTGATGCATTTCCAGACGTCGCCAGCACCCAGGTGAAGGTGATCATGAAGGCGCCTGGGATGACTCCGGAGGAAGTGGAAAGCCGGATTGCAGTACCCATCGAGGTCGAGATGCTTGGCATCCCGGACACCAAAATCCTGCGCTCTGTCACTAAGTACGGCCTGGTTGATGTGACCATCGATTTCAAGGATGGGACCGACATCTATTGGGCCCGGCAGCAGGTGGCGGAGCGGTTAGGCAATCTGACCGATAGCCTGCCAGAGGGAATTTCCGGAGGCATGGCGCCCATCACTACTCCGTTGGGCGAGATGTTCATGTTCACGGTTGATGGTGAATCGATGTCACTGGTGGAGCGCCGCAGCCTGCTGGACTGGGTCATCCGCCCGGCACTACGCACGGTACCCGGCGTTGCCGACGTCAACTCACTAGGTGGGCAGGTGCGTACCTTCGAGATCATGCCTGACCCGATACGGATGGCCGCCAATGGCGTGAGCCTGGAGCAGTTGTCCGAGGCCGTGAACGGCAACAACCGCAACGACGGTGCCGGTCGTCTGGGAGAGGGTGATGAGGTCCTGCTGGTCCGCAGCGAGGGCAGTATTCGCACCCTGGATGATCTTCGTGCGGTAGTAGTGAGCGCCAATGGCTCCTCGCCTGTGCGAGTGGCCGACCTCGCCGAGGTGGAGATCGGGACTCTGACGCGCTACGGCGTGGTCACACAGGACGGCAATGGCGAGGCGGTACAGGGCCTGGTGCTCGGTCTTGCCGGCGCTAACGCGAAAGAGGTTGTTAAGGGGGTGCAGCAGAAGCTCAAGGAGCTTGAAGCAACCCTGCCAGAGGGGATCAAGATCACCAGCTTCTACGACCGCTCCTCCCTAGTGGAGAAAGCCGTTGGTGCCGTATCCAAGGCGCTACTAGAAGCTACCGTTCTGGTAATCGTGCTCCTAGCACTATTCCTCGGCAACATTCGTGCGGCGCTCACCGTAGCACTGGTACTGCCCCTTGCTGCCTTGATCACCTTCATCCTCATGCGCTTCTTTGGCATGTCCGCGAACCTCATGAGTCTCGGAGGGTTGGCTATTGCCATCGGCATGCTTGTAGATGCTGCGGTGGTGGTGGTGGAAAACATAGTGCAGCGCCTTGCCACCGACACCTCTGAAGGCAAGCTGCCACGTCTGCACATCATCTATCGAGCGGTGCGGGAAGTTGCGGTGCCGGTGACCTCCGGCATTCTGATCATCATCACTGTGTTCCTCCCGCTGCTGACTCTGCAGGGACTAGAGGGCAAGTTCTTCGTACCTGTTGCTCTGACTATCGTCTTCGCTTTGGCCGGCTCGCTGTTGCTGTCTCTAACAGTTATCCCAGTGCTTTCGTCTTACCTGCTACGCGAGGTGAAACACGAGGACCCGTGGCTGGCCCGCAAGCTTCTGGCGATTTACAGCCCCGCGCTCGACTGGGGCCTGCGCCAACAGAAGCTAATCGGTGTAATGGCGGTTTCGCTGTTGGTCGTTGCAGGGCTCGTTTACACCCAGGTTGGTAAGACCTTCATGCCGACCATGGACGAAGGTGACCTGATTGTTGGCATCGAAAAGTTGCCTTCGGTGAGCCTGGAGCAGACTGCTGAGTTGGATAAGAAGATCCACAAGGCGCTGATGGGGGCCATACCGGAAATTCGCGGCATCGTCGCGCGAGCTGGCTCGGATGAGATTGGCTTGGACCCTATGGGTCTCAACCAGACTGACACCTACCTGCTGCTCAAACCGACCGATGAATGGCGGATGGATACCAAGGAAGAGCTGATGGACGAGATCCGTAAGGTTCTCGATCCAATGCCTGGTATCGATTACAGCTTCACCCAGCCCATCGAGATGCGCGTGTCCGAGATGATCATCGGTGTACGTGGGGACCTAGCGGTTAAGGTCTATGGCCCGGAGCTGGGCAAGCTCAACGAGCTCGGTGCTCAGATCGAAGGTCTGTTGAAAACTGTGCCTGGCAACCAGGACGTATACACCGTGCAGAACGACGGTGTGCAGTACCTGCGAGTAGAGATCGATCGGCTTCAGGCTGGCCGCTTCGGTCTGTCTGTCGAGGCCATTCAAGATGCACTGCGCGCCCAGATCGAAGGTCAACGCGCCGGCACAGTTATCGAAGGCAATCAGCGTACGCCCATCCTCATTCGTGCGGATGCATCGGTGCGTGCGTCGCCCGCCGAGTTTGATGCAGTACGCATCACCACGCCGGATGGTCGTACCGTACCGCTGCGCAGTGTCGCCAAGCTGGAGCGTGCCGAGGGGCCGGTGAAGATCGACCGTGAGATGGGCAGCCGCTACAGCGTTGTAATCGCCAACGTTGCAGGTCGTGACCTGGTGGGCTTCGTCGAGGAGGCGAAGGCGTTGGTGGGCAAGAATGTCGAGCTGCCAAATGGTTATCGCATTAGCTGGGGTGGCCAGTTCGAAAACCAGCAGCGTGCCGCCGCGCGCTTGACCGTGGTTATCCCGGTCGCCTTGGGGCTGATCTTCGTACTGCTTTTCTCCACCTTCGGCTCTGTGCGACAGGCACTGCTCATCCTAAGCAATATCCCGTTCGCTCTGGTGGGCGGCATCGTCGCGTTGTGGCTCACAGGGGAATATCTGTCGGTACCTGCGTCGGTTGGGTTCATTGCATTACTTGGTATCGCAGTGCTCAACGGCATCGTGTTGGTGAGTTACTTCAACCAGCTATACGGCGAAGGCATGGCCTTGCGAGATGTGGTTGTGCAGGGCGCGAAGCGCCGGCTGCGCCCAGTAATGATGACTGCATCCATCACAGCCTTCGGCCTAGTGCCGCTCCTGTTTGCTACGGGCCCCGGCTCTGAGATCCAGCGCCCCTTGGCCATCGTTGTCATCGGCGGGCTGATCACCGTAACAGCGCTGACGCTAATGCTGTTGCCAATCCTCTATCTCCGATTTGCTCACCCCCAGAGGGAGACTGCTGATGTCTAACATTTGGCTGACCTTGCTGTGTCCACCCAGCCTTGAAGAAAAGCTGATCGATCAACTTCTTGTGACCGCCGGTACTCAGGTCTTCACCAGCACGCCGGTTGCGGCGCATGGTCTTTCTACGTCTGCTCTGGACCCAGTTGAGCAGGTGATGGGAAGAGCTCGGGCTGTGCAGATACAGCTTGTAGTGGACCAGGACCACGTCATGCACTTACTGGATATCTTGCGAGAGCAGTTCCCTCGGACAGGGCTGCGATTCTGGACCGCCCAGATCAATCTCATCGGAGAGCTCGCGTGATGGAACGATTAGCTCTTCTTGTATTGCTAATGGGGGCCAGTGGTTCTGCAGCCTCGCAGGCACTGCCCATTCAGGAGGCATTGCCAACACCCATCGCAACGTCCCTACTTAATTCCGACCCTCGGGTCGCATCGGCCAGAGCGAGCATGGAGGCAATGATGCAAGAGGCAGGCATCATCCGGCGCTCGCCCTATGAGTTTGTTGTGGCTGCTACAGGACAGCAGCGCCGTGTGGATAGCGGGCCTAACTACAACGAGTGGAACGTAGGTGTAGAGCGCACTATCAGGCTGCCAGGCAAGGTGAGCGCGGATAACGACATCAGCAGTGCTGTGGTTGAGGAAGCCTATGCCGGTTACGGCGAGGCGAGGCACATGGCGGCTCAGGAGCTCATGGCGTTATGGCTGGACTGGCTCGCCGCCGAACATGCTCTGGATATCGCCAATAAGGGGCTGACGTCAGCAAAGGAGAGCCTGGCAGCAGTGGAGAAACGCAGCAGAGCTGGAGATGCCTCTAAGCTCGATGTGAGTCTCGCCCGTGCCGAGCAGGCGGAGCAACTACGGCAGGGTAACGATGCCAAGGTACTGGCAGCCTCCAACTGGGCACGCCTTTCCAACCGATTCCCAGGTATTGAACGCAACAAAATTGCGCTACCAGCACCGTCCAAGGAGCTGGGTGACCTTGCAAGCTGGCGTGAGCGGATTCTGCAGGAAAGTGATGAGCTACGGCGTGCAGAGGCGACGGCGCTCAAGTCCCAAGGACAGGCGAGTCGCGCAAGAGCCGACAAGATTCCTGATCCGACCTTGGGTGTCTTCACTACCTCGGAGCAAGGTAGCCGGGAGCGGATCTACGGCGTAAGCATCAGCATGCCGATTCCCAGTGGTACGCGTAGTGCACGATACAGCCAGGCGCTATCTCAAGAGGAGGCTGCTGCCCAGGACGTTGCTCTGGTTAAGCGGGAACTAGAGATGCGCATCGCGCATGATGTTGTGCAGGCCAATGGTGCCTATGACAGCTACATCATCGCGAAGGATGGTGCAGAGGCAATGGCACAGAACGAGGCGCAGATGCAGCGTGCCTATGAGCTTGGCGAGGCTGACCTGCAATCATTGCTGCTGGCTCGGCGTCAGGCGGTGACCGCTTCAACCAACGCGCTGGATGCGCACGTTGAAGCATTGCGGACCCATCTTTCGCTACTAATCGACGCGCACATGATCTGGAAACTAGACGAGTCCTGATCAACTGCAGTTCCTTGAAACATCGGCCGGGCATGTCCCGGCCGATCATCTTTCAAAATTGTAATTCTTCACTCATCTTGCAGAAAGCTCCGGGCAGTAAGGATAGGGGGCGGCCGTCAACACGCAGCGCAACAAGAAAACAGGCCGTCGCGTATCAACAAGAAACTGCCGATTAGAATGGAGCAAACATGAATTCAAAGACCAAGCTGTCGCTTGCCGTCCTCGCAGCACTGGCAGGTATCAGCCCTCTCGCGAATGCTGAAGAGCAGCGCGAGGGCTTCATCGAAGGCAGCAGCCTGAACATCCTTAACCGCAATTTCTACTTCAATCGAGATAACCGTAACGGCGAGAGCGGTGCTGGCGGTGCCGGTTACTCTGAAACCTGGGCACACGGCATCATTGGCCAGTTTGAGTCTGGCTTCACTCGCGGGACTGTTGGGGTGGGCGTTGATGCATTTGCAATGCTCGGGCTCAAGTTGGACACCGGTGGTGGCCGAAATGGTGGTCGCAGCACATTCGATGTGCTTCCCGTCGATAGCAATGGCGAGGCACGTGATGAGTACTCCAAGGTCGGCGGGGCGCTGAAGGCACGAGCTTTCGATACTGTCCTTAAAGTCGGCGACGTGTTTCCAACTACTCCCGTCGTTCACTATGGCGACTCTCGCCTGCTACCTGAATCCTTCCGGGGTATTACCCTAGAGAACAGCAGCGTAAATGGACTCACTCTGCAGGGTGGTCGTCTCCACGCTATGAGTCAGCCGGTGTCCAGCGACATGCGTGACAAGTTCGCCACCTTCTATGCGGGTCCTGTTGACTCGCCATGGGTCGGCTACTTCGGGGGTGATTACAGCGTCAACGAAAACCTTCAAGTCAGTGCATACAGCGCACGCTTGAAGGACGCATGGGATCAGTACTACTTCGGTGCTTCTCTGACCCAGCCCCTCACCGAAGACGTTTCCCTGATCACCGGCTTCAACTACTACAACGTTCAGGATGAAGGGAAGCAGCTGCTGGGCGAGCTGAACAACAACATCTGGAGCGCTAAGGTCGGCGTACAGTTTGGTGCCCACACGGTCACCCTGTCGCACCAGCGCAACAACGGTGATGACGACTTCGACTATCTGCGCCAAGCGGACTCGATCTACCTCGACAACTCCATCCAGTACACCGACTTCAACTCGCCGAAAGAGCGTTCTTGGATGGTCCGCTACGACCTGAACATGCAGGCATACGGCATCCCTGGTCTCTCGTTCATGGCTCGTTACGGTAAAGGCACCGACGCTGATTACTCCAACGCCAACGACGTCTATATGCGTCGCGACGCGGATGGTAATCCGCTGGTCGATCAAAAGCGTTGGGAGCGGGACATCGAGGCCAAATACGTGGTGCAGACAGGCTCGCTCAAGGACATGTCCTTCCGCATTCGACAAGCTAATACTCGAGCAACTCAATTTGAGTCAGATCTGGACGAGTTCCGCCTGATCGTCGAGTACCCCCTGAGCGTGCTTTAACGCTTATTTGTGAGCGCCTGATTCTCGGGCGCTCATAGTGTCAAATTTGTAATCTTTCAATCATGTTCCTGTTAGTTGCGGCAAGTTACATTAGGTCGTTGGCTAAGTGTTTTCGAACACGACTCTGATTAGCTCTTGGCGGAGTCCGGAGTCTTACCTAATTCACCTTTGAAGCCTAGTGCTCCTTTGGAAGAGGTGAATCCTGGGCGCTCAGAAATGAGCGCCTTTTTTTTGAGTTAATGTCGCAAATGTAATTTGCGAGCAATCTTCTGGTAAGTGCTGCAAGGCTAATATTGCGTAAATTCTGACGAGGAGATGGCACCATGAAATCCATTAAAGTACTTGCTGTTCTTTCTGCACTGTTCGTGTTTCAGAGTGCTAATGCGTACTCTGTAACTTTTCCCGAGAGCGCCAAAAAAGAGATTGAGGAGAAAAGCCTGAAGGCGGCTGAGAATTATGCTCAGAGCGTTGGGAAGGCGGCTCCCCAGCCGAGTGATTACAAGTACGGCATGAAGCTTGACGTGGCCAAGCTGATTTATATTACGCCGACTGTTAAGTTTTGTGGAAACGTAAATAAGCTCATGACCTATGAGGACTCTCAGGGGGATTTACACACCATTCGCTATATCTCGCAAGGCCAGTGTCGCAATCAGAAGTAAATAAGCAAAAATCTCTACCTTTCAGGTAGGGCTTTTTTGTTTGTGCGGGTGTAAGTATTGGCTGCTTCTGAGTTCTAACTGAAGGTCTTAAGTAGACAATGCTTTGAGTCGAAGGCTGGTTGGCATTCCCAAAAGTAGGACTAATAAAAAAGGCGCATAGAGGGCGCCTTTGGCTTTAAGGACACTCTGAAAAACACTTCCAGAATCTGGTGAAATACGCCGGTAATCCCGCCCCCCGAGTTCTTCCATGAAGCAGATGACCTTCGCCGACGCCGAGTACGCCGGCAAGCGCAAGCAGACCCGTAAGGAATTGTTCCTGATCGAGATGGATCAGGTGGTGCCGTGGAAGGGATTGATTGCCCTGATCGAGCCACACTACCCAAAGGGTTAAGGTGGTCGTCCAGCCTATCCGCTGATGGCCATGTTACGTATCCATCTGATGCAGAACTGGTTCGGCTACAGCGACCCGGCCATGGAAGAAGCGCTCTACGAGACGACCATCCTGCGTCAGTTCGCCGGGCTGAGCCTGGAGCGCATTCCCGACGAAACCACCATCCTCAACTTCCGTCGTTTGCTGGAGAAACATGAGCTGGCAGCCGGCATCCTCGGCGTAATCAATGGCTACCTGGGGGATCGCGGCCTGTCGCTGCGCCAGGGCACTATCGTCGATGCCACGCTGATCCATGCACCCAGTTCGACCAAGAACCAGGACGGCAAGCGCGACCCGGAGATGCACCAGACCAAGAAGGGCAACCAGTACTACTTCGGCATGAAGGCCCACATCGGTGTGGATGACGAGTCGGGGCTGGTGCACAGCGTGGTCGGCACGGCGGCAAACGTGGCGGATGTCACCCAGGTCGACAAACTGCTGCACGGTGACGAGAACGTCGTCTGCGCCGATGCCGGCTACACCGGCGTCGAAAAGCGCCCCGAACATGCTGGCCGCGAAGTGATCTGGCAGGTCGCAGCACGCCGCAGCACCTACAAGAAGCTCGATAAACGCAGCGCCCTGTACAAAGCCAAGCGCAAGATCGAGAAGGCCAAGGCACAAGTGCGAGCGAAGGTCGAGCACCCGTTTCGAGTGATCAAGCGCCAGTTCGGTTACGTGAAGGTGCGCTTCCGTGGCCTGGCCAAGAACACCGCTCAGCTGGTGACGCTGTTCGCGCTGTCGAACCTATGGATGGCGCGCCGACATTTGCTGACTACCGCAGGAGAGGTACGCCTGTAATGCGGAAAATGGCTGCTGCGAGGTGCTCGCGGCGGCCAAAAACGCAGAACTGAGCGGGTTACCTGGTCGGTTTTGATCGACGGCCCGCTTTCAAAAGCAGCGAGGGCTGAAGTCGACCGGAAATACAGGGTTACTTCAAACCTTCCTTAATGTAGATGTTTATTGCTTTGAGGTTTTGTCATCGAGCTTGATGGTCTTTGATTGAGTTTCGGCTTTTTGTTTATTTTCCTGGGCTTTTTCTCGGCTCTCGCGGAATCGCTAAAATGCTTCAGAGGGGCGGTTAAAACCATCGCCGCCCTTCGCGAAGGCAGTTGCAGATGTCATTCCAATGACTACTGAAAGCATGATTATTCTGAGCTTCATATCTTCGACCTGTGTGCGCTGACGGATGAAAGCACTGCTTAGCAGTGCTCTAGTCAGGGTACGAATCGGCTGATAACGAGAGCATGAGGGCCAGATGACAATGCTGACATTAACTGTCTGCTTTCGGCCCAGACCGTGTAAAAACGCAGCAAGCGATGGCAATCAACTGCCGGGTGATTTTCTCAGCGTCCAGGAGGCCGCCGGAGACCCAATCAGGCGCATTCGGTGATTCTGGTTGCTATGGCACTTCCGGCTTCGGCGCGCCTGTTGAGAGGGGGCAAGACTCGTAAAACAGGCCTCAGGCCTTCATCGCTGCCATCAGGGCACCGCTGCCCAGCACGTTCAACACGCGTTTGAGATTGTAGGCGAGCACATGCAGGCTCATCTCGGTGCTCACCCGGTCGAGCGTTCTGGTGAGGAAATGGGTGGCACCCATCCAGCTCTTCAGCGTGCCGAACGGGTGCTCGACCGTCTGACGGCGGATTCGCATCATCTCGGGCCCTTGATCCAGACGACTCTGCATCGCTTCGAGCACTGCTTCATGCTCCCAGCGGCTCACTCGGCGTGGCTGTGGACTCGGTGTGCACTGCTCTTTCAGCGCACAACCCTGGCAATGCGAACTCCAGTAACGGTGCAGCTTCAGCCCTTTCTCGACACTAGGGATGATCTGAAGTTGTCACTGGCAGCTGAGGGTTGTGGCAGCCTGTCACGAGTGACTGGAGCCGATCCGAAGCTGACGGTGGCCACAGCCAGAAATGGCCAAAAGCGGGAACTATCCCACCCCTATGAAGTTTTGGCACCTACCAGATACTTGAAGGCAGAGCGCTTCCAACGTCAACGCTGTGGCATCTATTCCGTTGCACGGAGACTTCAGAGCACCTGACACCTAGCTGAAGGAGTGTCATGCCTCTCGAAAAGACGGGGGCTGTTCAGCTCAGATTTATGCTAGCCTGCAAGCGCTTCGGGTATAGACCCGAAGGTGCATCACAAGCTGTCAAGCCCCAAGGCGGCATCCCAGGTATAACAACCCAGGTTGACCAGCAATGCGGCCAGCAGCCCTCGGATACTTATCTTCATAGGTACTCCAAATGTGACGCTGACACTATACGTCGATCCTAGCAATCGCGGCGAAATCGGAACTGGGTGACTGAGACCGATTGGATAATGTGAGGAACATTTGGGTTTATCCGGCCAGGCGGCTTGAGGATTGCCGCCATCCCAAGCCTGGCCGGTTGGCTCGAAACAAGGATGTACGCTGATGCCAGAAAATTGGTACAAGTTTCGAGGCTATCTGCACTTTGATCGTCCGATAAACCAGGCAGCAGCGCTGGAGATCGTCTCAAGTCCTAAGGCTGTTGCTAAGCATGCCTTTTACCCGTTCATTCGCTATGTCGCGCAAACACAGAAAGTGTTCTTCGACAAAAGCATTGGGAAAGTGGTCAAAAAAGACCCTAAGCAGCGGCCTATCTCCTACGCCGCACACGTCGACAGCCATATTTATTCGTACTACTGCGACCTGCTGAACCAGGCCTACGAGGGACATCTGGCTAAGGTGCGGTGGGCCTCAGCAATCTTGGCATTCAGAGCCCTTGGCAAAAGCAATATCGATTTTGCTCGGGATGCGTTCCTGGATATCGCGGCGCGAAAGTCCTGCTGCGTCATAGCCATCGACATCAAAGGCTTCTTTGACAACCTAGACCATACGCACCTGAAAAATGCCTGGCAGGCGATTCTCGACACCAGCCATTTGCCCGACGACCACTACGCGGTTTTTCGATCCCTCACAAAGTATTCGTTCGTCTACAGGGATCAAGTCTACGAAGCGCTGGGCCTCTCCAAGAACAACCCCAAGCAAGGCCGCAAGCGAATTTGCGAGCCCCATGAATTCAGAGCCAAGGTTCGTGATGGCGGCCTGATCGAAACCAACAGGGACAAAAAGGGTATCCCCCAAGGCTCCCCTATCAGTGCCCTGCTGTCCAACGTGTACATGATGGGCTTCGATGAGCAGATCCACGCGTATGTCCAATCCTACGGTGGTTCCTACTACCGATACTGCGATGACGTACTGCTAATTGTGCCACTGGAGAAAGAGGCAGAGGCCAAAGCCCTAGTCGACCTACGCGTCAATGAGATAGGCCTGGAGATCCAGACTGCCAAGACGGAGGCCTGCAAATTCACTCGATCAGTCAAGGGGTTGAGATCCGACCGACCGCTGCAATATCTGGGCTTTATCTTTGATGGGGCCAACATTTACCTGCGTTCATCGTCACTAGCTCGCTATCAGGACCGTGTAAACAGAGGAATCTGGCTGGCAGGAAAACGCATGGACAAGGTCAACGCCAAGCGAATTGCCAGAGGGCAGTTGCCTCGCTCGATGTTCCTGAAGAAGCTGTATAAGCGGTACTCCTACCTGGGCCGAAGGAACTTCATTTCTTATGGCTACCGGGCAGCCAGAGCCATGAACGCCCCCTCGATCAAGAAGCAGCTCAAGCCACACTGGAACAGGCTCCGCGAGCGCATTTCTGATGCGCAAGGCGAATGACATTGATAGGCCACGCTTCCAGGGCTGTGCAATTATCCAGGGAAATCAAGCTTGATACCGTAAGTGTTCCCCTAGGGCGTGGAATATGTTGACGGGAAGCCGTCTCCCCCTGCGGACATTTCAGGAGCAATACCATGACGATGGCCCATGAACGCACCCGTAGCGTTGTTCAAACACGGGACTTCCTACAGGAGCTGGCTAGGGACACGAGCCTTCCTGAAAGCATACGGTACCAAGCAAAAAATCTACTACGGCATTACCCGACAGCAGAAGCCGTCTGGTTGGCTGGTCGAGTGGAAGAGCGATCCAAGCAGGAGCTTTCCCTATTGGCCGACAAGCATGGACCTCTACATCCGGTGTTAGTCAGCTGGCTGTTAAATGATCCGATGTTTTCTGATAAAGGAAGTAGCTGAGTCAGACCAAATGGGGGCACTGGTACATTGCTTTACGTTGACCATGGTGAGCTTGTGAGGGCAAGCGGCGATCACCAGCCCATCAAACGTGATGAAGATCCCTTTTTTTGACAAGAATTAAGATTTTTCGTGCATTTAGTAATTCATGAAATTCATCGAATATCACCAGGCCGACGCCATCCAGCGCCGGATCGTCCTGCAAGCGGCGGGCGAGAATACCCTCGGTGACCACCTCGATGCGCGTGTTCGGCCCGACCTTGCTGTCCAGGCGAATGCGGTAGCCGACCGTCTCGCCAACCCGCTCACCCAGTTCGCTGGCCAGGCGCTCGGCAGCAGCACGAGCGGCCAACCGGCGCGGCTCAAGCATGAGGATCTTCTGCCCGGCCAGCCAAGGCGCATCCAGCAGTGCCAGCGGTACGCGGGTGGTCTTGCCAGCGCCGGGCGGCGCCTCCAGCACGGCTTCGTGACGGGCGGACAAGGCATCGCGCAGGGCGGGCAGCAGCGAATCGATCGGCAGGGTATTCATCATTTCTCCACAGCAGGCCGGCGATTATAACGGCGAACCGCCTGCCAACTTGCGGGTCTGAAACAGCGCGCTGCAGTTTTGCAATCATCGCCTTGCTATAGTTGCGCCAGGTTTTTATGGAGGTGCTCATGCGCACGAAATCCCGAGTTATCGCCGGCGTTGTCGCCGCAACCCTGCTCACTCAACTGACGGCCTGCGGCTCGATTTTCTACCCGGATCGTCGTGGCCAGATCGAAGGCAAGATCGACCCGGTAATCGCCGGCGCCAACGCCATCGGCATCCTGTTCTACGTGATTCCGGGCCTGATCGCCTTTGCCGTGGACTTCGCCACCGGTGCCATCTACCTGCCGCAGGGCCAGACCGCTCAGGTCGATCCGCAACAGCTCAGGCAACTGATCGGCGCCGACGGCAAGGTCGACCAGTACGCCCTGAAAACGCTGATCGAGACCAGCACCGGCCATCAACTGCCGCTCGACGATCCGCGTCTGATCCAGCACAGCGGCAGCGCCGAGCAACTGGCCGCCTACGGCCTGCGCCCGGCAGCCTGACAGCATGCACACACCCCAGCACGCCAGGCTGATGCGCCTGGCCACCCGGGCAGCGCTGACCGTAGCGCTGACCCTGGTACTGGCCAAGGCCATTGCCTGGTGGCTGAGCGGTTCGGTCAGCCTGCTGGCGGGTCTCACCGATTCGCTGCTCGACAGCGCCGCTTCGCTGATCAACCTGATCGCCGTGCACTTCGCCCTGCGCCCGGCCGATGAGGATCACCGCTACGGTCATGGCAAGGCCGAAGCGCTGGCCGGGCTCGGCCAGGCGCTGTTCATCGGCATCAGCGCCGTGCTCATCGGCCTGCAAGGCGTCGAGCGCCTGCAGTCGCCGCAACCGCTGGCAGCCGAGGGTATCGGCATCGCGGTGATGCTGCTGTCGCTGGCGCTGACCGTGGCCCTGCTGGCGTTCCAGCGCAAGGTGGTGCGGGAAACCGGCTCCACGGCCATCCATGCCGATTCGCTGCACTATCGCTCCGATATCCTCCTCAACAGCAGCATCCTGCTTGCCCTGCTGCTGACCCGCTTCGGCTGGCTGCAGATGGATGCACTCTTCGCCATCGGCATTGCCGTCTATATCTTCTGGAGCGCCCTGAGCATCGTGCGCGGCGCGATTGCCGTGCTGATGGACGAGGAACTGCCCAGCGAAACCACCCAGCACATGTACGCGCTGGCCACAGCCGTACCGGGCGTGCTCGGCGCCCACGACCTGCGCACGCGCATCTCCGGTACACGCTGGTTCGTCCAGCTGCACCTGGAACTGCCGGGGGAGATGAGCCTGTCGCAGGCCCACGCCCATTGCGTCGCCGTGGAAAAGGCCATTCATGATCACTATCCGCGTGCCGAGGTACTGGTACACGCCGACCCGCAAGAAGTGGTCCCGCACTGACCTGAGCGCCCCGACTTGCGGCCGTCGCAAATGCCAGGCAAGAAAAAGGGGCCTTGCGGCCCCCTCGGGAAATCTGTCCGGTGCTGGCGATGCTGTCGCCGCTTTCGTCGCCCGCCTGGTTGGGCAGTGCGGACCCGGGTGCCGAGGCGATCCGGTAAGGATCGTCGGCGCCGGCTCACCTGGTTGGGCGAGGCCGGTAGGACTTGTCGTCCGGGCCGTGAAACTGAGATAAAGCTTACGCCTGGCACGCCGAAATAAGATTGCTAATATTGCTTACAAATTTACCAATTGCGCAATTAACACCCAAAAGAGCACTATTTAGCGCAATTAAATCTTTAGCCGATTAAAAAATGGACAAACTCGACCGTTACGACCTGAATATTCTTGCCGAATTGCAGCGCAACGCTGCCCTGTCCAATCAGGAGCTGGCCGAACGCATCGGCCTGTCACCCTCGCCCTGCTCGCGTCGCGTCAAGCAACTGGAAGACGACGGCTATATCACCGGCCAGGTGGCCCTGCTGGATCGCAAGAAGCTCGGCCTGAGCCTGACCGCCTACGTGCTGATCGGCATGGACCGGCACACGCCCGAGCGTTTCGAGCACTTTCAGGACGAGATCCGCAAGTGCCCCGAAGTGCTGGAGTGCTGCCTGGTAACCGGGATGGATGCCGACTACCAGCTCAAGGTGGTGGTGCCGGATATGGATCATTACCAGAAGCTGCTACTCGGCACCCTGACGCGCATCGACGGGGTTTCCAGCGTGCGTTCGAGCTTCGTGCTGCAGCAGATTCTGTCCAGCACGCAGTTGCCCTTACAGCATCTGCGCGACTGAAAGTCGCAGGGTGAACCCGATCATGCCGCGCACCAGGCCGGGGCGCGTATAATTTGCGCCCTGCGTTTTCCCTGCGAATCACGAGGCACCATGGAAACCGAACAATTCGAAGCCCTGATGATGTACGTCCTGGTGGGCGGCCTGATACTGTTCATGTTCTTCATCATCTGGGACCTGGCGAAGAAGTCCAAGGCCGGTCGCCTCGGCACCGCCATCCTGTTCCTTGGCCTGGGGCTGTGCCTGTTCGCCTTCCTGGCCAAGCCGATCATTACCTATATCATCGAGACCGCGCGCGGCATTCACGGCTGACCCAGCCAGCGCAATCGATACCTGACCGCTGTATTCGCGGCCTGCTGCCCTTCCAAGGAGTGACACATGAGCGCCGTCAATACGGTGATGCAGAGCTACGGCCGCTGCTGCGCCAGCCCGGATTTCTTTGACAGTTTCTACCGCCACTTCCTCGCCAGCTCGCCGCTGATTCGCGAGAAGTTCGTCGACACCGACATGAGTGCGCAGAAACAGCTGTTACGCCAGGGCATTCTCAACCTGGTCATGCACGCCCGGGGCATGCCCGATACCAAGCTGCGCGCCCTGGGTGAATCGCACTCGCGCCAGCGTCTGGACATCCGCCCCGAGCTCTACGACCTGTGGCTCGACGCGCTGCTGCTGACCATCAGCGAACACGACAAGGAGTGCGACGCGGATGTGCGTCAGGCCTGGCGTGAAGTGCTGAACAAAGGTATCGCCGTGATCAAGGCCGGTTATTGACTCAGGTCATGTTCGCCAGGGCCACCCCTGCGACAAAACGCCTGATCTCAATCCAGCCTGGCCGGCACCTCGCGCCACTGCCCCGGCGGCAAGTCATCGAGCCGCCAGGGACCGATGGCCACACGCACCAGACGCAGCGTGGGCAAACCGACCGCAGCGGTCATGCGCCGCACCTGACGGTTGCGTCCTTCGCGGATCACTAACTCCAGCCAGCGCGTGGGCACGCTCTTGCGAAAGCGCACCGGCGGATTTCTGTCCCACAGCTGCGGCTCGTCGAGCAGACGCGCTTCGGCCGGCAGGGTCGGGCCGTCATTTAGCGTCACGCCCGCGCGTAACTGCTGCAATTGCTCCTCGCTCGGCTCGCCCTCCACCTGCACCCAATAGGTCTTCGCCAGCTTGTGCTTCGGATCGGCGATACGCGCCTGCAGACGGCCATCATTGGTCAACAGCAACAAACCCTCGCTGTCGCGATCCAGGCGCCCGGCCGGATAGACACCGGGCACATCGACGAAATCCTTGAGCGTGGCGCGGCCCTGCTCGTCATTGAACTGGGTGAGCACGTCGAACGGTTTGTTCAGCAGCAGCAGGCGCGGCTGCGCAGGCGGCGCCTTGGCCACACGACGCGGGGCTGCGGTACGGCGACTGGCAGGAGGACGAGGGCGTGACATGCAACGATCTTCGCTCAGACAGGGCTGCGCAGTGTAACGCACGATAAACGCCACTGATGGTGCTTCCACGCCTGGCCAGAGAGACTAAGCTGCAGGTCTACCCCTGCACTCAGGAGCCACCGATGAGCAACAACGCCGAACACGCCACCTTCACCGGCTGGGCCGCCACCACGCCCGGGGCGCCATTGGAGCGTATGAGCTACGACCCCGGCCCGCTGGGCGCCGAAGACGTCGAGATCGCCGTGGAATACTGCGGTATCTGCCACTCCGACCAGTCGATGATCGACAACGAATGGGGCAACGCCCGCTATCCCTTCATCCCCGGCCATGAAGTGGTCGGCACCATCGTCCGCCTCGGCGAGCAGGCGCGCGGGCTCAAGCTCGGCCAACGGGTTGGCATCGGCTGGTACAAGGGCAGCTGCATGCATTGCGGCTCCTGCATGGAAGGCTCGCACCAGCTGTGTCGCTCGGTGAAACCGACCATCGTCGGCAGCCACGGCGGTTTCGCCGACCGCCTGCGCTCGCACTGGGCCTGGGCCGTACCACTGCCAGACGGCCTCGACCCGGCCCTGGTCGGCCCGCTGTTCTGCGCCGGCTCGACGGTGTTCAGCCCACTGCTGGAATATGACATCAAGCCCACCGATTGCGTCGGCGTAGTCGGCATCGGCGGCCTCGGTCACCTGGCGCTGCGTTTTCTCAATGCCTGGGGCTGCGAGGTGACCGCCTTCACCTCGTCGCTGAACAAGCAGGACGAAGCCAAACGCCTGGGCGCGCACAATGTCGTGGCCTCCACCGACAGCGCGGCACTGAAGGCAATAGCCGGCACCCTGGATTTTCTGCTGGTGACGGCCAGCGCCGATCTGGACTGGCAGGGGCTGATCGCCACCCTGCGCGGCAAGGGCCGCCTGCACTTCGTCGGCATCGTGCCCAGCGCCATCCCGGTGCATGTGTTCAACCTGATCCCGCAGCAGAAGAGTCTATCCGGCTCGCCGGTAGGCTCGCCGAAAACCATGGCGACCATGCTCGAGTTCTGCGCGCGGCACCAGATCCTGCCGCAGGTCGAGCACTTCCCCATGAGCCAGGTGAACGCGGCCATCGACCACCTGCGCAGCGGCAAGGCGCGCTACCGCGTGGTGCTCGACGCCAGCCAATGACAGCACGGGCGACAGCTATCGGCGTCACTTGAGTGTAGGAGCCGGCTTGCCGGCGATCATAGGCCTGGAAGGATCGCCCGCAAGCGGGCTCCTACCCGTCGCGGGTGTTGCGCTCCAGGGATAAATCCGCAGGGTTGAGAAGCCTTGAGACACGCAGCCGACGGGTATACTCCGCCCCCGTTTGCCTGCCTCGCCTACGTTTTTCAACGGCCTGTTAGCATGCTGATTCTCGACACACCCGCCGACACCAAACTGCCTGTGCTGGAAGAAATCTGGGAGGCTGCCGTGCGCGCCACCCATCACTTCCTGCCAGCAACCGATCTGCAGGTGATCAAGCCACTGCTGCGCACACAGTATTTTCCGGCCGTGCAATTGACCTGCGCGCGCGATGAGTCAGGGCGAATACTGGGCTTTCTCGGCACCCGCGAAGGCATGGTGGAGATGCTCTTCGTCGATCCGGTCTGCCATGGTCAGGGCGTAGGCACGCGACTGATGCGCCATGCCATCGACGAGCTGGGCGCCACCCGCGTCGACGTCAACGAGCAGAACCCACAGGCCGTGGGTTTCTACCAGCATCTGGGTTTCCTGGTGACCGGCCGCTCGCGCCTGGATGGCGGCGGGCGGCCGTTTCCGATTCTGCATCTATCGCTGGGCTAGACAGGCCAGGCCGCCACAATGCCTTCCAACGCCCGCTTGAGTTCGACCCGGCTAACCGCCGCCGCAAGGCTGATACGCACGGCATGCCCCGGATTGGCCTCGACCGCGAACACCTCGGCTGGCACCACCTCCACACCGCTGTGCCGACACGCCTCGACCAGCCCCACAGGCGGCGCGCCATCGAGCCACAGATGCGGCGCCACTGTCCTGCCCTGCGGCATGCGCGGGCCGAGCACGCGCGCGGCCAGGCGCCAGCGCTGTTGCAATTCCTCGATCTGCCAGGCCAGGCGCTGTTCGGCGATACCGTTTTCGATCCACTCACAGGCCAGCGCCAGACTCAGCGGCGTCACCGCCCAGCGCGTGGCCTGCGCTTCAGGGTCGATGCGTTCGAGCAGCTCCGGCGCACCCGCGATAAAGCCCAGGCGCAGGCCGGGCGCGACACTCTTGGACAGGCTGCTGATCAGCAGGCAACGCTCCGGCGCCTGTACTGCCAGCGGCGCCTCGCTGCCGAGCACGCCGTAGACATCGTCCTCGACGATCCACAAGCCACGACGCCGTGCCACCTCGGCAATGGCCGCGCGGCGCTCAGCATCGAGGCTGGCGCCGGTGGGGTTCTGCAAACAAGGCGTCAGCACCGCCACGCGCGCCCCGGTAGCACGGGCCTGGCGGTCGAGGTCATCGGGCAGGATGCCGTGTGCGTCCATCGCCACGCCATGCAGCGGCAAACGCAGCTGGCGTGCGGCGGCCTTGATCCCCGGTGCGGTGTAGCGCTCGACCAGAATCGGCTCGCCCGCTTCGCACAGCGCCAGCAACGCCGCAGACACGCCCTGCTGGGCACCCGCGCTGAGTAGCAGACCACCCGGCGCCAGCTCCAGGCCACGCCGACGCAGCCAGGTGGCGCCAGCCAGATGCGCACGCTCGACCAAGGCTGCAGATGGGTAGGCCTGCAACACATCCAGCTCACCGCGCGAAATCAGCTCGGCAAGACTGGCCGACAGGTCGCGATTGTCCGGGTCATGCACAGGCACATTGGTCGACAGGTCGATCAGTTCGCCCTGCGCGGCCGGTTGCTTGAGGCGGAACAGGCTCGCCTCGCGGCTGCCGGCCAGCACGTAGGTGCCACGCCCGACCTCGCCGGACACCAGATGCCGGCGCGCCGCCTCGCGGTAAGCGAGCATCACCGTGCTCGGGTTGATACCCAGCGCCCAGGCCAGACGGCGCTGCGGCGGCAGGCGCTCGCCGGGCTTGAGTTCGCCACGACCGATGGCCGCCGCGATGGCCTCGACCAGCGCCAGGTACGTTGGCAGGGCGCTGCCTTGCAGATCAGGAAGCCACATTGTTTGCCATGCAATATAAAGATTTACCCATACAATGCGCCGCACTAGCATCCGGGTCAACGCCTCCCGGAGCCTTCGCCATGTTCGACCTCGCCCAACTGCGCCAGAGCGCTGCACTGGTTCACCGCCACATGGCACCGACGCCGCAACTGAGCTGGCCGCTGCTGGCGCAGCGCACCGCCTGCGAGGTCTGGGTCAAGCACGAGAACCACGCCCCGACTGCTGCCTTCAAGGTACGCGGCGGACTGGTCTATATCGACGCCCTGCTGCGCCGCGAGCCGCAGGTGCGCGGGCTGGTCACCGCCACCCGTGGCAATCACGGCCAGAGCCTGGCGCTGGCCGCGCGCCAGGCCGGCCTAGCGATCCGTATTGTGGTGCCGCACGGCAATGCCCGCGAGAAGAACGCCGCGATGCGCGCCCTCGGCGCCGAGGTGATCGAACATGGCCGCGACTTCGACGAGGCCCGTGCCGAGGCCGCGCGCATCGCCGAACGCGATGGCCTGCATGGGGTACCGTCACTGCACGAGGATCTGGTGCGCGGCATGGCCACCTATGCGCTGGAACTGCTGGAAGCGGTGCCGAATCTGCGCCGGGTGTACGTGCCCATCGGCCTCGGCTCGGGCATCTGCGGCATGATCCGCACCCGTGACCTGCTCGGTCTCGACACCGAGATCATTGGCGTGGTCGCCAGCGGCGCCGACGCCTACGCGCAGAGTTTCGAGCAGGGTCGCCTGGTGCAGACCGAACGCGCCGACACCCTGGCCGACGGCATGGCCTGCCGCCAGCCGCAGCAGTTGGCACTGGACATGCTGCGTGCCGGCGCTGCACGCATCGTGCGGGTGAGCGATGACGAGATCCGCGCGGCCATCCGCGCCTATCACGAAGACACCCACAACCTTGCCGAAGGCGCCGGTGCCGCGGCGCTGGCCGCCCTGATACAGGAGCGCCAGCTCAATGCCGGCCAGCGCGTGGCGGTGGTGCTTAGCGGCGCCAACATCGACCGCGCAGCGCTGGCCGAGCTGCTGCGTGACGAAACCCCGGCAGCAGCCTGAGCTACGCCTACCAGCGGTGGCTGAAGGTGTAGGGTGCGCTGTGCGCACCACTGGCAAACAGCAACCTGCTGACCCCGTTCAAGCCTTCACCACTGGATTGCCCATCAGCGGAACGGCGGCTCGTCGAAGCTGCGCAGCTTGCGCGAGTGCAGCGAGTTGAGCTGGCTGCGCATCAGCTCCAGCGCGGCGATGCCGATGTGCAGATGCTGGGTCACCGCACGTTCGTAGAAGGCGCCGGCCGCGCCGGGCAGCTTGATCTCGCTGTGCAGGGGTTTGTCCGATACGCACAGCAGCGTGCCGTAGGGCACCCGCAGACGATAGCCTTGCGCAGCGATTGTGCCGCTTTCCATGTCCACCGCCACCGCACGCGACAGGTTGATCAGCGGCCGCTCCTGCGCCCAGCGCAGTTCCCAGTTGCGGTCGTCGTAAGTCAGCACGGTGCCGGTACGCAGGCGCTTCTTCAGCTCATCGCCGTGCTCACCCGTCACCTGCTTGGCCGCCTCCTGCAGCGCCTGCTGCACTTCGGCCAGCGCCGGTAGCGGAATGTGCGGCGGCAATACGCGGTCGAGAATGCCGTCGCGGCGCATGTAGGCGTGGGCTAACACGTAGTCGCCGATGGTCTGCGACTGACGCAAGCCACCACAGTGGCCGATCATCAGCCAGCAGTGCGGGCGCAGCACGGCCAGGTGGTCGGTGATGTTCTTGGCATTGGACGGGCCGACGCCGATGTTGACCAGGGTGATGCCGTGACCATCGTTGGCCTGCAGGTGGTAGGCCGGCATCTGGTAACGGTGCCAGACCACGTTCTCGATGATCGCCTGCATTTCGCCTTCAGCCATGCCGCGCTCGACCACCACGTTGCCCGGCAGCACCATACGGGTAAAGCGCGAGTCGTTCACCAG
Source organism: Pseudomonas sp. GD03919 (assembly GCF_029814935.1). Taxonomy (NCBI): domain Bacteria; kingdom Pseudomonadati; phylum Pseudomonadota; class Gammaproteobacteria; order Pseudomonadales; family Pseudomonadaceae; genus Pseudomonas; species Pseudomonas sp. GD03919. Next base: position 452,407 of record NZ_CP104582.1, on the reverse strand, counting down.
CATGTCCAGCCCATGGCGGATGAACTGGTCGACGTAGCGGTGGTAGTTGGTCAGCAGGATCCACGGCTGCACATGGCGCCAGTCGCTGCCGGTGTAGTGCTGGATGCGCTTGAGCGAGAAGTCGGTGCGCGCCGCGTCGAACAGCGCCAGCGGCAGCGGGTCGATGTTCTCCCAGTCGTACAGGCCATCGGCGGTACCGTCGGTGGCGGCGGACAGGTCAGTGCTGGGGAATACCCGCGCCAGCTCGGCGGCGGTCACGCCACTGCCGGCCAGCTCATCGCCGCCCTCGACCACATACGGGTAGGGAATGTTCTGCTGGCTACGGCCAACTTCCACACGCAGGGTGAAGTCGTTCATCAGCGGGCGCAGCTGCTCCAGCAGGTATTTGCGGAAGGCCGCCGGCTGGGTCACGGTGATGGCATAGGTGCCCGGCACCTGCACCTTGGCATAGGCACGCACGGTAGTCGGCACCTCGCCCTGGCACAGGTAGGTCAGGCGCAGCTCGGGGTAACGAAACAGGCAGTGCTCGCTGGCATCCGGGCGGATGCGCTCCTTGAGGTAGCGTTTGAGCGCCTGGCTCAACGCACCGGTGGCTTCCTGATGCAGGGCGGCGAGGCGGTCGACGGCCTCTTCGGGGGTATGGGCAATGATGAAATCATCGGAGCAGGCTTTCACAGGCATCTTCCTGGCAGAACGAACGCCCCTATCTTGCCTGCATCCTCATGGCAAAACCTAGCGCGGCGACCGAACCAGCGGCCACCGCGCACTGATCAGACCGCCGCCTGGTGCAGACGCACGTTGAACAGCGGCCCCTGACTGAAACGCGCCAGCGCCTTGGCCGCGGCCAGCACGCCCAGGTCGACCAGAGGCTCGATCAGGATCACGCTCATGTAAGCCAGGCCGAAGCTGCCCACAGCGGCCAGGTTATCGCTGGTGAAGCCATGGCCGTAAAAGGCCCAGAAGCCGACCCAGGCAACAATGCCGCCCTGGTAGGCGGTCGACAGCGCCAACGCCTGCTTGTAGGACAGATCGACGTAGGCGGTGCCCGGCGCAACGATACGCTTGGCCAGCACACTGATGGCCCACAACGGCGCCAGCAGGGTGGTGACGTTCATGCCGTACTGCGGCAGATCGAACGGCGCGAACAACAAGCCCTGCAACAGCAAGCCAGCCGCCAGACCGACGGCCGTTGCCCCAGCGCCGAACAGCAGCAGCAAGGTCGAGCCGAGGATCAGATGCACCTCGGAAACCCCCACCGCATGGTGCGGCAACACCTCGAAGAAGCAGAACACCAGCGCGGTGGTCAGCAGGCTGCGCAGCGCCAGGGCGGTCGCCCCGCCGTTGTCGCGAATGGCATCACGCGCCAGTTTGGCAGTCAGGCCAAAGGCGCCGACAGCGGTTGCGTAGCTGAGGAAGATCTTGGCGCCTTCGACGACACCGGGTTCGATATGCATAGAGGTTCCTTGATCGCGCCCACCGCGCGACGAGTTGGAGGATCGATGGATTCGATGGCAGGTCTCCTGGCTCACGGCTTGACACTTCGCCCGCCTTCCCGACCGAAGTCAGTGGCATCCGGGCATCGTTCGCCGCTTACAGTTGCGGGGGCAGCCAGGGCATTGGCGAGACTCGCCGCACCCTGTTCCCTTTTCATCCGCGTCATGTACGTGCACGCAGAACCATCGGCGGCAAGATTACTCGCCTGCCCGGCTAAAAAACAGCGTGCCGAGCCCCCCTCCAAGCTCATCCCCGCTGGCGCGGGGAACACCACATCTGATGTGGCCGACTATTGCACACCAGCGGTTCATCCCCGCTGGCGCGGGGAACACGTGCGCTCGCAGGCAATGTTGCGCGCCAATATCGGTTCATCCCCGCTGGCGCGGGGAACACGGATGCGGCCTCCACGGCGGCGCGCAGGTCGTCGGTTCATCCCCGCTGGCGCGGGGAACACCTGATTTCTGCGCCGAGTACATGCCGCTCGAACGGTTCATCCCCGCTGGCGCGGGGAACACGGCCTGCTCGAGCTTCTCAGCGTCGATCGCAGCGGTTCATCCCCGCTGGCGCGGGGAACACCTCAGCCTCAACTCCCAAACAGCCAATCTCTACGGTTCATCCCCGCTGGCGCGGGGAACACCTCAGCCTCAACTCCCAAACAGCCAATCTCTACGGTTCATCCCCGCTGGCGCGGGGAACACTTGTTGTAGCTGATCGACACGTCACCGACTGACGGTTCATCCCCGCTGGCGCGGGGAACACCTGTGCGGCAACGTCTGGGAGTGGCAGGGCGGCGGTTCATCCCCGCTGGCGCGGGGAACACCTGTCGGTGATGGCCAGGCCGATGAGGTAAGCCGGTTCATCCCCGCTGGCGCGGGGAACACGAGCAGCTCGAAGAGGCCTTCCGTGATGGGTGCGGTTCATCCCCGCTGGCGCGGGGAACACCACCACGCCACGGTTCTCGATCAGCAGTTCGCCGGTTCATCCCCGCTGGCGCGGGGAACACCGCAGCTGAAGGAATACCGACATGCCTACCATCGGTTCATCCCCGCTGGCGCGGGGAACACCGCAGCTGAAGGAATACCGACATGCCTACCATCGGTTCATCCCCGCTGGCGCGGGGAACACGCCTGACCAACGCCATCATCCAGCGCCAGGCGCGGTTCATCCCCGCTGGCGCGGGGAACACGGCCGGGGCGGGTGTGCTGCCTGGGGCGATCGCGGTTCATCCCCGCTGGCGCGGGGAACACCGGCTAAACCGGATCTTCAACGGCACCGCCCCCGGTTCATCCCCGCTGGCGCGGGGAACACGCGCCCCGCAAAACCACGCCCTGCCCCGGTCACGGTTCATCCCCGCTGGCGCGGGGAACACTCGACGGCCTGGTGTTCGATGCCATTCAGCTGCGGTTCATCCCCGCTGGCGCGGGGAACACCAGAGCCAGCGTGTTCCTGCAGAGCGGGCTCAACGGTTCATCCCCGCTGGCGCGGGGAACACCGCTGGGATCAAACTCGCGCTCTTTCGGCTAGCGGTTCATCCCCGCTGGCGCGGGGAACACGGTGGCGGAGTAGGTGCGGTAGCGCTCGGCCACGGTTCATCCCCGCTGGCGCGGGGAACACGTGCGGGTGGTTGATGTCGTGCATGGCCACGGCGGTTCATCCCCGCTGGCGCGGGGAACACCTCGCAGGCGGGCATCGGGTGAGTGCTCATGCCGGTTCATCCCCGCTGGCGCGGGGAACACCCGACCATGTCCGGGCCGTCGTCGTTGATCCACGGTTCATCCCCGCTGGCGCGGGGAACACTCTCGTCGATCAGCCTGCCCAGCGCCACGTTGCGGTTCATCCCCGCTGGCGCGGGGAACACAACAGCTTCCAGAGGAACATCAGCAGCGTCGACGGTTCATCCCCGCTGGCGCGGGGAACACTGCGAGCCGCCTTTTTCATGCCTGCGCGGCGGCGGTTCATCCCCGCTGGCGCGGGGAACACTCGCGAAACGGCAGTGCGGTAATGGGGCGTGGCGGTTCATCCCCGCTGGCGCGGGGAACACGATGAAGGCGCCCAGGCCTGTTAGGGTTTCGCCGGTTCATCCCCGCTGGCGCGGGGAACACATGCACGCATACAAGGGCGTGCGCGCGGACTACGGTTCATCCCCGCTGGCGCGGGGAACACACTTAGCGTAACCAATTGTCCCCAAAGGGGAAAATTAGCCGCTAAAAGTCTACCAACTTTTCCTTGTTAAAGATCAGGGTTTTCCAAGGGCTGAAAGGCAACCAGATTCAAGCCATCAAAGTCCACCGGCAAACGACGGTTCGGGCCTAACGTCTGGAACTCGTAACCCGACTCGTGGTTGCTCGCCCAGGCCATAACAACGTTGCCATCTTCATGCCCCCGGTTCAGTTGTTCCCAGATCATTTCGCGGGTGCGCTTGGAGACATCACCGATATAGACGCCGGCACGCACCTCCAGCAGCCAGATAGCCATGCGTCCGCGCAAGCGCGGCGGTACGTTCTCGGTGACTACGACCAGAAAGCTCATTACTGCGCCCTGTGCCCGGCATCGCCGATACTTTCCGGGTTGGGGATAGCTGGTGGTACGGACTCCGGCGGTGCCTCGGGTGGCGAGATACCACCTGCGGACAGCACCTCTTCGATGGTGGGGATGATCTTCGCCAGGATCCTGCTGGAGCGAAACAGGTCACGACAGCCCAGACGCACTTCGCGCTCGGGCTGATGAGGCGCTTTGGCGGCGATGCGGAAGGCCAACGGCACCACGGTCTCGAACTTGAACAGGTCGGCGATATCGTAGACGAAGGACAACGGTTTGCCGGTGTGGATAAAACCCACCGCCGGCGCATAGCCTGCCGCCAGCACAGCGGCTTCGGTGATGCCATACAGGCAGGAGGTGGCCGCCGACAGGCAACGGTTGGGTATGTCCGCGGCATCCCATTCGTTACGGTCATAATTGCGCGAGCGCCAGTCGACACCGTACTGCTTGGCCAACAGCTTGTAGGTTTCACGCACGCGCGCGCCCTCGATGCCACGCAACTGCTCGACACTGCGCCGAGCCGGGGCAGGCTCCTGAAAACGCAACTCGTACATCTTGCGCACCACTTTCAGCCGCAGTTCGTCATCCAGCGCCAGCTTGGCCTGGTAGAGCAAGCGATCCGCCCGCGCCCCGCCCGGTTGACCGCTGGCATACAGGCGCACGCCGGACTCACCCACCCACACCAGCAAGGTGCCGACCGTCGAGGCCAGATGCACGGCGGCATGCGACACCCGCGTGCCCGGTTCGAGCATGATGCAGGCCACCGAGCCGACCGGGATGTGCATGCGCACGCCGGTCTTGTCGATCACCACGAAGGCGCCGTCCTGCACATCGATCTGCCCGTACTGGACGAAGATCATCGACACCCGATCCTTCATCGGCAGGGGCTTCAGCGGAGGGAGCAGGTTACCGGCCATGCTCAGACGCCCTCATCAAGCAAGGGCTGCCGAGTAGCTTCGACCAGTACGCGCATTTGCCGAATAGCCAGTTCGTTCAATTTCTGCAGGCGCTCGGACTGTGGCAGCCCGTTACTGATGAAGTGGGCGTTCATCGACTCCAGATTAGCCAGACAGACCAATTGATGGACGTCGGCATGATCTCGCAGATTGCCTTTCAGCCCTGGGTTGGCATCACGCCATTGTCGAGCGGTGACGCCGAATAATGCCACGTTCAACAGGTCAGCCTCACTGGCATAAACGAAGCTGATCTGCTGTGCGCTCAAGGTTTCGGGAATCAGATTCTCGCGAATGGCATCGGTATGGATCAGGTAGTTGACCTTGGCCAGGTTGCGGCGAATATCCCAACCCAACTGCTGAAACTCTTGCTCCTTGAGCCGCTGAAACTCCTTGATCAGGTAGAGCTTGAACTCCACCGAAATCCAACTGGCAAACTCGAAGGCAATATCCTTCTGGGCAAAGGTGCCGCCGTAACGCCCAGCCTTGGAGACCAAGCCGATGGCGCAGGTTCGCTCGATCCACTGTTTTGGGGTCAGGGTGAAGCTATTAAGCCCTGCCTGCTTTTTAAACCCATCGAATTCGATGGGTTTAAAATCTGGGTTATTGAGTTGCTCCCAGATCCCCAGAAACTCTACGGTATTACGGTTTCGCAACCAGTTACCGATCAGAATGTCCGTACGATCAGGGCTCTTGTATCGCGCGATATCCGTTATGGAGATGTACTCAACCCCATCCTTGATATGCGTATTGATGTCCTGCTCCAGCACCTGCAGCTTGGCTTTCATGCTGCCCTCCATATCTGCTCCAGCATCAGCCGCGCCCCACGCTGAGCAGCCCACAACCGAATGCCTTGCCGGGGCCTATGCCCTGCTCCAGCGCGCGGCTGAAAGCGGCCAGTTCACGCACCTGCAAACGTCCCTCGAAACACACTCGTTGCAGGCTGATGCGGCTGTTGCCCTTGCGGCTTGCCAGCACATCACTGGCCGTGACCAGGGCCGCTTCGACCACAAAACCATGGCGCTCGCCCTGACGATTCAACCAGGCAAGCTGCTCCTGCTCGCCCACCAGGCCATAGCGTTTGCCCTGGCGAGTCACGGTCGGGTTGGCCTGCAGGCGAAAGCGATAGCGCGCCCCACTCTCGGTCCAGGTTTGGAGGTCGAGTGGTTTGCTTTCGATCTCACGTTGCAGGTAGTTCGGCAGCACCTGCAAGGCCGACCAGTCGCCGGCCTGCACCGATTGCACCAGCACCACCGGGCTGGCCCAGGCATTACTGCCCGCTTCCAGGCGCCAGAGAAAACGCGCCGGAGCACTCTGCTCATCGGTGACGAAGGCACGGGCCAGGGTGCGGTGCATCTCATAGGCATCGGCCAAATCACGCCGCGCCTGAGCGCTGCGCGGGTCAAGCGTCAGTCTGGTCAGGTACATGCAGCACTCCCGATTTCACGAAACGTGGGCCGAAACGACGCTCGGCAAAAGGTGCGACCGGCTGATCCAGACGGACTGCGCCTTCCTGATCATCCTCCAGCAGGCAGCGCAGGGTCGGCTGCAGGTCACCTCGGCGCGCACTGACCAGCCGTGGGTACTGCGCCAGCGCCGCCTCCAGCGGCAGGGGCGATAGACCATCGGGCAGCCAGACCGGCATGCCCGGCGTGAAGCTCTTGCGCCCCAATGCCAGCGGCCAATGCGGCGCACGCAAGGCAGCGTGAATGTGTGCGAGCAAAGCTTCATCCGCGCCTTCGAGGCCCACCAGAAAGGAGGCATCGGAGAGGTAATAGCGCGGGCTGACCACGGTACGGCGTAAGTCCGACTTGCCGGTGGCGATCAACACGCCAGTAGCGGTCTGGTAGTCGCGCATCGGCATGCCTTCATGGTCGACACGCACGCCCATACGCAGGGCAGCCAGATCCTCGACCGGCTCATGCCGATCCCGCCCTAAGGCAGCACAGATCAAGCCAAGCACGCCCGACTTGGAAGGTTCCAACTGGGTATCGCGCTCATCGAACCGACTGGTGGTGCCCCAGGATTGCATCGGCCCCTGCAAACGCAGCAACAGGGTGGCCATGCTCAGCCCTCCAGTTGCGCGGCGACCTGCGTGCGTACCCAGGTCGCCAGCTCACCGAGGTTTTGCACAGCAAAGCCCTTCTGCTGCGGCCAGGCCTCACTCAGGTCGAGGTAGGCCCACTGGTCGCGAGCGTCGGCATAGACCGCCGCCAACTTGCCCTCGTGCTTGGCCAGTTCGCTGACCGACAGACTGCTAAGCGCGGCATCCTGGCGTGGGGCGATAGGTTTCTCGAAGGCATTGGCCAGATTCAGCGGGCTGGCATGGCGCAGACAAACGCCGACGAAGCTCGGCAGGTTGTGCGCGGCGAAGGTGTTCTGCTTGCCCGTCGGGATGGCGCGCACCACGGCCTGGGTAAACGCCTCCAGGGCGGACAGGGTCAGCTCGCGATCCTGCTGCAGGTTACCGAGCAGCTTGCCGGCATCGACCACCGCATAGCGGTACAAGGTGGCGGAGTTGAACTCCACCTGGCCGATCATGCCGGCGCCGGTTTCGTCCGGCCCGCCCTTGTCGTCGACGGCAGTGAAGTAGTCGAACTCACGTTCCACACGATGCGTGCTGATGGCATGGGCTACCTGGCAGGCAGCGTCCTGGTTGACCTCCGGCATATCGGCGAGCATGCGCCCGAACAGCGCAACGTCCACGGCCTTGCCACCGTCGAGCAGGGCCTTGGCTTTTTTCACCACATCCGCCGGGGCGCTGGCCTTTGCTTCCTTCTTGCCCTTCTTCTCGCCACCAGCCGGAGCACCGGCGAGTTCGTCCCAGTGTTGCTCAATGAGGTTGGCGAAACCGGCGATTTCGGCCTCGCCGAGAAACAGCAGGTACTCGGTCTTGCCGTCGTCCTTGAGCTTGAGGCCGGCAGCGGCAAGGGCGACTTCGATCTTGCCTTCAGCTTCGAGCGGGTCACGCTCGGCCAGACGCTCCAGCAACAGCGCCTTGAGCTTCTTGGTACGCACGCCGCGATGCTCCGGGGCGACCAGATCATGCTCCTGCGCCGCCAGACGAATGGCGCGCTTGAAGCACTGGCTGCTGACCCGCGCGCGGCGATGACCGCCAAACAGGGCATCCTTGGGCGCGCCGGTGTCGTCGCGGTTGAGGTTGGATGGGGCGAAGTTCTGGATCAGGTGAAACTCGACAAACAGACTCATGATGTCCCTCTCAGTCGTTGGCAGCGTGTTCGGTGGGTTCTGCGGCAGGCGCCGCCAAGGCGCGATAGAAGTCCCGTGCCCAGCGCTGGCGCACGTTGTCGCGGCGCTCGGCATCGATATAGGGGTTGAGCCAGACGCTCAGGTCGCGCAGCAGCACGGCGTAGTCCAGCGCCCGGTCATCGGCGGCCAGCAGGCTGATGATCTGGCGCAGGTACACCGCCAGGTTTTCCGCATCGGCGCCAAGCAAGGCGATGAAACGCTGCTCGATGCTGGCGCTTTCACGCTTGCGCATCAGCTCGCCAAGGCTGGCAGCCAGGCTTCGCGCAGCGTGATGAGGATGAACGGCGTATAGGCCCGCTGTCAGGTACAGCGCCAGGCGCGAAGCGTCCTGAGCATGCCGCTCGACCGCGACGAAACGCTCCACATAGGGATAAGCCGGCGGATAGCTACCTGGCTCGAAGCTCAGGCTGCGGCGCAGCACGGCCATGGCGCCTCGGTCACGCTCCTGCAGGCGCTGCAAATGGGCGATAAAGCTCTGCGCGAACTCACTCATACGCGAACCTCCTTGTCAGGTGTGGGAGTCGCCCGCAACGGGGCGAGCAGCCCCAGCAGACGTGAATGATGACGTGCTTCGGCACGCAGAGCTTTGGCGCCTCGGCCCAAACCGGCCAACACGGCCTGCCAGGCATCACGGGCGGCGTCATGCAGGCTCTGGCGCCAAAGCGCTTCGGCCTCGTCCAACTCGTCGTTGCCCAGCAGCACCATGACGCGCCCGAGGTGACGCTCGGCGCTGGCGAAGTACAAAGCACCTGCCGGGCCGGCATCGATCAGGCTACGCGCACGCGCCCAGGTGTCCTTGCTGCCGGGGTCAGGCAGGGTTTCGGCGAGCATGCCGGTGGCCAGCTTGCGCAAGGCGGTGAACAACTCTTCGGCATCACGCACATAGCGGCGCAGCTCGTTGGCGTGATCGACTGAGGCAAGCAGTTTGGCCGGTAGCGCGATGCGCTCAGAGCGCCAGCGCAGCAGTTTGGCCTGATCACTGGCCAGACCGGCAATCAGTAGCGGCTGCACGCCACCGCCCAGGTAGAACTGCAGATTGGCCGCCCAGTCCAGCACTGCAGCAGGCTGCGAGGCTTTGCCCTCTGCGTCCGGCAACAGAGCAGGAAGATCACGCCACAGGGCACGGCCTTCGCTGAAACTCAGGCGCACCATGCTATTGCTGCCGGCCCGATAGCTGGCCATGGGGTCGGGGGCCTGCACGTCATCGCCCAGTGCCAAACCAGCGGCGAAGCGAATCCACTGCACACGCTGCTCATCGTCCGCCAATAGCAGCACGGCACGGCTCTGCCGGGTGTAGCGATCATTGGGGCCGCTCGCCATCTCAGGGTCGCCGCGTAGCTGAGTAATGCTGAGCGTATTGCGCTCCCAGGCGGGCAGGTCGTCATGCCCCGTCTGAGTCGGTGGATGCAGGGCCAGACACAAGCTTTGCGCCAGCGAATCGCCCACTGGCATTACCGCTGCCGTATTGGCCAACGCGCCAGCTTTGTCGGAATCGCGCAACGTCTTGACCAGACCGCCAGGGGTGAACTGCAAAAAGCCCAGCAAGGTGCGCAACGCATCGGCAGCACTGATGCTGCGCGGCACCAGATCACAGGAGTGATCGAACACCACCGGCGCATTGCCGTTGGCGCTGGCCAGGGAAATTTGCGTCCAGGGCTTGAGCTTGTCGCGGGTTTCTTCGGCGTCGCCCAGCGCCGCCACTTGCATGAAGGGGTACTGCGGATGGAATAGCCAAAAGCGCTCGCGCCAACGCTGCAGATACTCGCGAATGGCGGCCAGCGGCAGCCCGCTCTGATACCAGAGCACACGCTCGGCATCCGTCCAGCGCCCTTGCGCCTGGCTGATGGCGCGGTGGGTAATGGCCAGCAACAGCCGGTATTGAGCGATCAGACTCGGCGGCGAAGTCTCCGCCAAGGCGCTGATCTCACCGGCCTGCTCGAAAAGCGCCAGCAAGCCCAGCTCACGCACCTGCCCATCATGCATCCGTACCGCCAGCCATGGCTCGTCGAGCAGATTGAAAGCTTCATCCATGCCCCACCCCCATTCCCTGTTGTCTGCGTGACTCCATATCCCTCTCCCTGAATCCGACAGATCTGCAGTAAAGCAGACAAAATGCCATCATGAAAATGAGTCAGGTCAGCAAACCGCTCTAGTCAATGCCACCCGTCCATGATGACGCGTCATTGAATGACTGCGTGCTACGATGCACCAATCCTGTAACACATCGAGGTGCTCAATCATGAGTGAAGCCACCTTTACCTTTCGCGTGGACGACGCCCTGAAAAGCGAATTTGCCCAGGCTGCCAAAGCCCGCGACCGCACTGGCGCGCAGTTGCTGCGCGACTTCATGCGTGATTTCGTCCGACAGCAGCAGGAGGCCGCCGAGCACGATGTCTGGCTGCGCCGCCAGGTACAGATGGGGCTGGATTCGGCCAATGCTGGTGAGTTGCTCAGTGGCGAAGAGGTCGAAGCCGAAGCCGCCGCATGGCGTGCTGAAATGCGCCGCAAGCTGGACAGCGCCGCGTCGTGAAGCTGGCCTGGACGCGCCTTGCGCTGAACGACCGCCAAGCCATCCGCAGTTATATCGCTCAGGACAATCCCATTGCCGCCCTGGCGCTGGATGAGTTATTCGCAGAAAAGGCCGGCCGTCTGGCCGATCACCCCGGCCTGGGGCGACCAGGCCGGGTGAACGGTACACGCGAACTGGTTGTTCATCAGCATTACCTGATGATCTACGACCTGGCCAATGATCAGGTACGGATACTGCGCGTGCTGCATACAGCGCGTCAGTGGCCCAGTGCGGACTGAACTCAAGCCTCGCGCTGGTAGACCAACCCCAGTTCATCATCCAGACGCACCGTCAAACGCCCGATCTGCAGGCAGCCATCGGTAAGCACCAGCGGCTTGAGATGACGCAGCAACGGATGCTCGCTGAACGACCGCCGCGACTCCAGCGCTTGCGCATGCTTGACCAATGCTGTGCGTGAGGTTTTCAACTGGCGGGCATGGAGCTGTTTGGCCAGCGCGTTGGACAGCGGCTGATCGGGGTCGAAGGCCTCGCCACTTGGCGTAAGGCTCCAGCCACCGGGCACCTGATGCACGGGAATCAAGGTCACGGAGTCGTCGCCCAGGCGGGTGTAGTTGGGCAGCCCCAAACCTTCCTCGCCCTCTTCATAACCGCGATTCTTCTGGGTGTAGGCGTTCTGCGGTTCGGCCTCGGGATCGATGGCGACATTGAGTGCCATCATGCGCTCGGTCTGCCGTTTGCCCAGGTGACTGCCATAGGCCTCATCCTCGATAAAAGCACGATCTGCCTCGGCCAGATCCGCCGGTAAATCCTCGCTGTCATACACTGCCTGCACCAGACGATCGATGTCCTGCGGTAGGTGCAATGCCTGCTCACGCGACAGCAACGCCCAGGTGCGCCCGAGGATGTAGGGCTCGTAAACATATTCCCAGGCCGTGCTTTTGAGATCGGGCAAGGCTTCCGGTGCCAGCCCCGCCACAAACAAGGTCGCCTGCCGATGCACCTCGGGGCGCTCACGTTGGTGGCGATGCAGACGACCGGCGCGCTGCAGGATCAGATCCACCGGCGCCAGGTCGGTGAGCATGAAGTCGAAGTCGATATCCAGGCTCTGCTCGGCTACCTGGGTGGCGATCAGCAAGGCCTTGGCGGGCCGCTCGCCACCCTGACCGAAACGCGCCAGCACCGCCTGCTCCTGCTGGCTACGCTGATCTGCCGGGAAGCGCGCATGAAACAGCAGCAGCGGCACCGCATCAGCCGGCTCGGCCTTGAGTTTTAGGTAAAGGCTTTGCGCGCGATCCACGGTATTGACGATCAGCGCTCCGCAACCGCCCTGCTCTACCAACTCAGAAGCCTTGGCGACCAGGCTGTCGATGTCTTCCGCCACGGCCTGCAGGTGAATCGGCGGCAGTGGCCGCGAGTCGCACGTACCGCCAGCCACGCCACGCGCGTCGGCCAGCAGGAGGCGCGGGTAACTCAGCTCGGGGGCGGTTTCCGGGGCCACGCCCCAGGCGCGCAGCAAGGCATAACGGCGCGGAGCGGGCAAAGTCGCGCTCATCAGCACCACCGAACTGCCCATCGCCCTGAGCCAGCGCAGCAGTGCTTCGATCAGGCCGCTGGTGTAGGTGTCGTAGGCATGCACTTCGTCGAGCACCACCACGCGGTTGCTCAGCCCCCACAAGCGCACGAAATGGTGTTTGACGTTGAGCGTGGCGAACAGCGCCTGATCCACGGTGCCGACGCCATAAGGCGACAGCAACGGACGGCGGCGCTGGGAGAACCAGGCCGACGATGACACGCTCTCGCCCTCGGCACCATAAATGCCCCGTAGCGCCAGCACCTGTTCGTTGAGCCCGGCGCCGCCATGCACAAGCTGTACATCCAACGCCATATCGCCCGAGAAGCCGTGGAGAAAGGTCAGCGCACGGCTGAACAGCGCATTGCCCGTGGCCTGGGTCGGCAGCGCAACATAGAGGCCGCGATGCTGGTTGGCCGCCTGCAAGCGCAGGTGAGCGAGAAAGGCCAGCTCGGTCTTGCCCTCGCCCATCGGCGCCTCGACCAGCAGCAGTGCCGGGCCTTGCACACCGTCGAGCAGGCGATCAGCTTCCGCTTGCAGCGGGCGCGCTGTCAGTTCCGGGCGCTGGACGATCTGGGCGATCAGTTGATCGGCCGTGGCCGGGGCGGCCAGCAGAGACTGAAAGGGACGCCAACCGATCTCCCGCAAGGCCTGATCGGCGCGCGCGCAGGCATCGGCATGATGCTCGGCCAATAGCGCATGGCGCTCGCCCAGGGGAAACCATTCGGGATTGGAGCCAATCCAGTCAGCCACGCTAGTCAACCCCGCCAGCCACTGCACTGCCGGCTGCGACAACGCCTCGTTCTGCGGCGCGCCCTGTGGCGCCAATACGGCCCAGTAGGCCGCGAAGATTTGCTGACGCGCCTCGCTCCAGAGCGGCGGTTCGAACGCCGGTTTGGCCCGATTAAATTCGCTTTGGTTGAAGTTGTACCCATGGTGGGCGCTGATGGCCTGCAAGACATGGCGGATCCACAGCAGATGGCCGATGCCCTGACCAGGCAGATGCTCCCAGAGCAGCGCCGCACTGGCGCAGGCATGGTCGGTCACAGCCAATGAGCGAGCGGGAAAGGTCAGCCCCAGCGCCTCGTCGGTCTGCCGCCCTTCGGGCCATTTGTCCTGAAAGCCGGGAATGGCCTTGCCGAAATCATGCAACCCCACCAGGCAGGCAACCCAGCGCGCCACCTGCTCGCGTTCCAGCCCCAACGCCTGAGCGGCCCAAACCAGCGTGCTCGGCGGTTCATGCGCCAGCATCCGCTCGGCCACCGCCGCCACGTCCAGCAAATGCGCCAGCACACCATGGCCGAAGCCATCACCACTCTTGGCCCAGAGGCGGCGAGCCTGGTCGCTGAGATCGGTGAATCCTTTCATCTGTCACTCCCTGCATGGCTGATCGAGCTGCATGACAAGGTGCCAGTGCGCACGACAACAGACAACACCTCAGGCTTGGCGGACAAGCGCATCGTCGGCCTGAGACGGGGCACAATCGGCACCCCATACCGGCGAACAGCACCGGGAAATCAGCAGCGCCCTCTGCAACAGCGTCTTAATCCAAGTTTCTGGACAATTTTCCACCTGTAATTCCATAACCATGGAATAAGTCCAGAAAAATGGACAACTGCTCAACACTGCAACAGCCACGCCGAACCCGTTATAAACCGCTGCGACCTTTTATCCACAGGCCTTAGCGCGTTTTCCAAGAAGGCCCAACCGTGCCCTGGCACGACTCTCGCTCTGTAAACCTCAGAGGCGCGCTGGTGTATCCGCGCGCTCACGATAGAACGGCCCTGAGCCGCTAGCAGCCTGTTGAAATTCGCCGCGATGATTACATCCACTGCTTCTGGCAGCAGCGGTCGCGCTCGTTTACTTCCCGTTTAGGGCGCCAATCGATGGAAATAGCCCGATTTGGCGTGCTCCAGGCGCACCTTCCCCATCAACGCGCTCATGCCATTGAGCCTGTAGCCAGCAGCTTCGGCAGGCGCACCAGGTTGCTTGCCGCCATGGCCAGCTGGAACAGCGCGTCGACACGCTCAAGTCCGCGTTGCTTCACCTGGCGCAGGCCGGCCGCCGCCTTGAGCCAGCCGAAGTGGGTTTCGATCCAGGCGCGAATCTTCAGGCTCAGACCATAGCCGGCGTGGCGCGTGGTACGGCCATCGATGGCGCTGCGCCGACCATTGGTGTTCTGCGCAACATGGGGTGTCACGCCGAGGGCACGACAGGCGGCCACGAAGTCTGCCGTGTCGTAAGCCTTGTCCGCGGCCAAGGTGCGTCGACGGCGACCACCCAGCTTGCTCAGCATCGCCAGCGCGGCTTCGCGTTCGCCATGGCCACCGGCCAGAGTCACATGAGCACTGCGCACCAGGCCACTGCGGTGTTCCATCAGCACATGCCCCATGTAACTCAGCTGCGCGCCGGTGTTGTGGCTCTTGCGGTACAGCCGGGCATCCGGATCGCTGGTCGAGGCGTGGGTGTCGTTGCTGCGCTTGTGCCCCTTGAAGTCCGGCGGGGCATTGCGCGGGCCGGGGCCCGGGTCGTCTGGCGTATCGTCCTTGGGACGGAAACTCTTCTGAGAGGCCCAGGCTTGCAGCAATGTGCCGTCGACCGAGAAGTGCTCATCCGAGATCAGCCCCTGCTTCTCCGCCAGGCGTACCACCTCGCTCAGAAACTCGGCGGCCACTGCCTGGGCATTGAGACGGTCACGGTTCTTCGAGAAGACCGAGTGATCCCACACCGGATCATCAATGGCCAGGCCGACGAACCAGCGGAACAGCAGGTTGTAGCCCAGCTGCTCCATCAGCATCCGCTCGCTGCGCAGCGAGTAGAACAACTGCAGCAACTGCGCCCGCATCAGCGCCGCCTATGTGAATGCGCCCTATCAGGCGCGCACGCTCGACTCGCAGGCAGAGGGCCTGGGCGCCATCGGTCATATGGGTTATTTCCGCCCTGCGGCGCAGCGTCTGTGGGACGAGACGCTGGACTGGTTCGAGCGGCTGCACGCCGAGCGCCGCGCGGCCTGACCTCGTAGGGTGCACTGCGCGCACCAGCCAAGGCGGGCACAGGCATCGGTGCGCGCGGCGCACCCTACGGAGAGGCTGCGTCGCTGCAGCAGCGATCAGCTGCCGATCACTCCGCCGTCGAGGCGGGTCACCAGCACGGTGGTCGAGCGCGGGCGACTGCGACCGTCGCTGGCCGGGTAGCTGAGGCTCGGGTGCTGGATATTGGCCCACATCGCCTTGCCGTCCGGGCTCCAGGCCAGGCCGGTGATCTCGCAGCCGCGCGGGCCGACCATGAAGCGGCGCACCTCGCGGGTAGCGGGGTCGGCGCAGAGCATCATGTTGCAACCCATGCCCTGCATCGGCGCCTCTTCGTCGTCGTAGTCGGTCTGGATCCACAGCCGCCCAGCGGCGTCGAAGGCCAGACCGTCCGGCGAGGAGAAGATGTCACCGTTGACGGTGCCGGTGAGGTTGGCCGGCATCGGCTCACCGCCAGCAGTCCGCGCGCCCCTGGCCTCGCCGGCCAGGAGGAACAGCTCCCAGGTGAAGGCGGTGGCGGTCGGGTCGCCGCCCTGCTCATTGAAACGCAGGATCTGCCCGTGCAGGTTGTGCGGACGCGGGTTGGCGGCGTCCGTGGGCTGCTTGTCGCCACGGCCGTCGTTGTTGGTCAGGGCGACATAGACCTCGCGGGTGCCGGGGTGCACCGTGGCCCACTCGGGGCGATCCATCGGCGTGGCGCCGGCGCGGTCGGCGGCGGCGCGGGCGTTGAGCAGCACCTCGGCCTGACTGGCAAAACCGTGCTCGGCGCTCAGGCCGTTCTGCCCGTGAACCAGGGCCAACCACTGGCCGCTGCCGTCGGCATCGAAACGCGCGGCATACAGCGTGCCTTCGTCCAGCAGATCGCGGTTGGCCCGTGGATTGGCGGCGTCGAAGCGCCCACTCGGGACGAACTTGTAGACGTACTCGCCGCGTGCGTCGTCGCCCGAATAGAAGGCCATGCGCCCGTCCTCGCCGAGCGCCAGCGCCGCGCACTCGCGACTGAAGCGGCCGAAAGCGGTGCGCTTGATCGGCTGCGCGCCGGGGTCGAAGGGATCGATCTCCACCACCCAGCCGAAACGGTGCGGCTCGTTGACGTGCCCGCCGTGGGGCTGGTCGGCATAGGGCGTGGCGTCGAAGCGCGCGTCGGCGGTTTCCCAAGCGTAGTTCTTGCTGGTGCCCTCGGTGGCCAGGCCGTAGCGCTTGTGCGACACACGACGCTCATAATCCTGTTGGTCGCGATTGATGAAGTAGTTGTGCCAGTTCTCCTCGCAGGTGAGGAAGGTGCCCCAGGGCGTGACGCCAGTGGCGCAGTTGTTCAGGGTGCCGAGCACCGTCAGGCCCTCGGGATCGCTGGCGGTCTTCATCATCTCCAGCCCGGCCAGCGGCCCGGCCAGGCGCATTGGCGTGAGCATGCTAATGCGTCGGTTGTAGGGCGAATCCATGACTCTGTGCCATTGGCCGTCCGAGCCTTTTCTCACCTCGATCACCGAGACGCCATGGGCGGCCTGCTCCTTGCGCACCTCGTCCAGCGGGCGCGGTCGGCTCTGGTCGATCACCCCGGACGGATGCAACGGCGGGTTGACGTACTCGTGGTTCATCACCAGCAGGCCACGATCCTCTTCGCCCTCGAAGGCGAAAAAATTCATGCCGTCATGGTTGTCGCCCGCCTGCTTGAGCTGGGCCTGCCAGTCGTCGCTGGCGTCCGGACGCCAGTCCGTCGCGCCAGGCTCCACCGCATCGCCCCAGGAGAAGAACGGCACGGCGCGGTAGCCCGGTGGCACCAGTACCTGGTCGAACTGGGGATCGAACTGCAGCGGCACGCTGGCGAAGTTCAGCAACGGGCTGGCCGACGCCTTGCTACAGGCGGCCAGGCCGCCACCAAAGAAACCCAGGGCGGCCAGGCCCAAGCCGCCCTTGAGCAGGTTGCGCCGGGTGGGGTCGATCAGCGTCGCCAGCGACGGGTTGGCGCTGGGGTTGATCGACTGGTCGTCGTGGGCTTCGAGGCGTTGGTGAAAGTCCTGCGGATCGTGCTTCATCGAGCTTCTCTATGCTGGCTGGTGTTCCCGGATTGCAGCCGGGTCGGGGATACGCGGTTAAATGCCCCCTCTCCCTAACCCTCTCCCCAGAGGTGCGAGGGGACTGATGGTGCGCGCGGCGGCCGGCTGCGTATGGGCCAGGTTCCGTTGCGCTGCGTGGTCATTCGATGCGGTAGGTGAAGGTGTTCCTGACGCTCTCCACCGCCACGGCGCGGCCATCGATCACCCTTGGCTGGTAGCGAAAGCTCTTCGCCGCGCTCAGCGAGGGGCGGACGAACAGTGGGTGGCAGTCGGGTTCGACCTCGGGGTTTTCCACCCGGCCCTGCTCGTTGACCCGGTAACGCACCGTGCACTGTCCTTCGAGCCCCTTGTCGAGGGCGCGCTGCGGATAGGCCGGGGCCTGCTTGGCAATCGGCAGGAACTCGCGGCTGGCGGCGGCCGCAGCCTCGGCCTGGCGCGCGCGTTCGGCTGCCGCAGCCGCCTGCTGACGCTCGACCTGTTCGCGCTGCTCGGCCAGGCGCTGCTGCTCGAGCTGCTCGCGGGCCTCGGCCTCGCGGCGCTGGCGCTCCTGTTCACGCTGCTGCGCCTCGCGCTGGCGTTGCTGCTCCTGTTCAAGGCGCTGCTGCTCGGCGCGTTTGCGCGCCAGGGCGGCCTGTTCCAGACGCTGGCGTTCGATGGCCGGATCGGGTTGCGCCGGCTGCGTCGGCTCGGGAATCACGGCAGGCGGCTCCGGCGGTACCGGCGGGTCCAGGGTCAGCAGTTGCAGCCGCACCGTGCTGACCTGCGGCGCGAGAGGCTCGCCGATCTGCCAATGGGCGAGCAGCAGTGCGCCCAACCCCAGGTGCAGGGCCAGGGTGGCCGCCAGCGCGCCGCAACGACGGCGCCAGTGCACGGACGGCACGAACGGGCGTCGTATGTCGTGCTCGGCGGGCAGGGTCAGGCTGCTCATTGCGGCGCCTCGGTGATCAGTCCCAGGCTGCTCACCCCGCCCTGCTGCAGGGCGGCGATACCGGCCACCACACTGGCGTAGTCGGCGGCCTGGTCGGCGCGGATGTACACCTGGGTGTCGCCCTGCTCGGCGACCAGTTGCGCCACTCGCGCACTCATCACCGCCAGGTCCACGGCCTGCTCGCTGGCCGCGCCCAGTTCGGTGTCCAGCTCGCTGCCGAGGTTCCAGTAGTAGCTGCCGTCGGCCTGCACCGACAGGGTGAGGATGCGCTGCTGGTTATCGCTGGGCAGCGCCTCGGCGGCCACCTTGGGCAGCTCGATATGCACCCCCTGGGTGAGCATGGGCGCGGTGACCATGAAGATCACCAGCAGCACCAGCATCACGTCAATGTAGGGCACCACATTCATCTCGGCCTTGGGGCCATGCTTGCTCTGCGGCCTGCGCATGACGTTCCCCTCAGGCCGCTACGGCGACGCGGCTGGCGCTGCTGTGCAGCCTGCGCTGCAAGCGTCCCTGCAGCTCGTTGCCGAAGCTGTAGTAGCGCGCGCCGAGGCCTGCCACGCGCGCGGAGAAGCGGTTGTAGGCGATCACCGCGGGAATCGCGGCGAACAGGCCGATGGCGGTGGCGATCAGCGCCTCGGCGATGCCCGGGGCGACGGTGGAGAGGGTGGCCTGCTGCACCTGCGACAGGCCGATGAAGGAGTTCATGATGCCCCAGACGGTGCCGAACAGGCCGACGTAGGGGCTCACCGAGCCGACCGTGGCGAGCAGCGGCAGGCCCTTTTCCAGGCGCTCCTCCTGTTCGGCGATGGCCACCAGCAGGCTGCGCTCGACCCCTTCGATCACCGCGTCGGCGGCAATACCGGGCTCGCGCTGCAGCTGCAGGTACTCGCCGTAACCGGCCTGAAACAGCTGCTGCACACCAGCGTCCTGATCGGCTTCGGCGGCGCACTCACGTTGCAGCTGGGCCAGCTCGGCGCTGCCGCGAAAGCGCTGCAGGAAGGCTTTCGCCTCGCGTTCGCTGCGGCGCAGCACGGCGCTACGCTGGACGATCAGGTACCAGCTGACCAGCGACGCCAGCACCAGGCTGAGCATCACCGCCTGCACCAGCAGGCTGGCCTCGCTGACCAGGCCCCAGACGGTCATCTGTTCGAGTGAACTGTGCATCTTCGACTCCTTGCTTGCTGCGCCCGCCATGGGTGGCGGGCACTCTCTTTATTGCTACCCGGAGCCCGGACAAAATCCGGGCCGTGAAAAGCGTTCACTCCAGGCCAAGGGCCTCGGCCACTGCGCTCCAGGGCAGGTATTTGTAGTTCTGCCGGCCTTCGGGCATGCGCTTGCGGCCGTCCTGCACCACCAGCATCCCCTGACTCCAGGGGCCGCCGAGGTTGGCCGAGGTCACTTCCAGGCCGTCGGTTTCAGACACACCGTCGATGCCGCGCGCGGCGTCCAGGCCGATGCGGAAGGCACCACGCACGGCGTACGGCGCCTGGCCGTCGAGCACCACGTAGCTGTCGTTGCCCTGGCTGGAGATCACCAGGTAGTCGCGCTGCGCGCCCTGGTAGAAGGCCAGGCCCTCGATATCGTCGTGCACCATCTCGCCGACGCCGATCACCTGCTGCAGCTCGGCCGGTGCTTCGGCGCGGGCGTCCAGCACCCAGACCGCGACATCCTCCTCGCCGACGAACAGGCGCTGATTACGGTCATCGGCGACGCAGCCTTCCGGCTGGCTGGCGACCTTGAACTGGCGCGCCAGCGTGGCCTGCACACGGCCGCTGCTGCCGTCCAGGCGGTACTGCAGGAAGGTGCCGTCCTTGTCGTTGGCGATGGCGTGAATGGCGCCATCGGGTTGCTGGAACAGGCACAGGCCGTAGATGTCGCTCAGCGCGGTGGGCGCCTGGCCAAGGTCGCTGAGCTCGCCACTGGCGCGGTCGATGGCGAAGAAGTGCAGGCTGTTATGATCGCGATTGCTGGCCACGGCCAGATCGACGCGCTGCCCGCCAAGCTCGAAGCCGGCGCGCAGATCGACGTTGTTCAGGCGACCGACGCGCAGGTCCTGCAGCTGCCTGCCCTGCAGGTCGTAGACCAGCAGGCCGCCCTGCTTGTCGGTGCCCAGCACGCGGCTGCGGCTCGGCTCCTGCGGGTGCAGCCAGATCGCCGGGTCGTCGGCGGCATCGCCCAGGCTCGGCACCTCGTCGGTCTGTACCAGCGGCGTCAGCACCGGCAACGGCTCGGCCAGCGCCGGCGCGTCCGGCGCCCAGTCGAGCTGGGCGCGGTACAGGCTGCTATCGCCAGCGATCAGCAGTTCCAGGCCACCCTCGAGCGGCCGCGCGCTGAGGCGCTCCGGCTCCTGAAGCCCGGGCAGCGACAGCGGCGCCTCGGCGCGCCAGCCCTTGCCCTGGCGGGTGTAGCGGTGCAGCACACCGGCCTCGGGATCGAGGGCGAGCACCCCGCCCGGCACCACCGCCATTCCGCCCATGGCCTCGGCGATATCACCGAACGGCTGGCGCAGGCCCACCGGATGGCGGATCAGGTCATCCTCGGCGCCAGCGGCATAGGCCCACAGGCCGACGTTCTCCTCGTTGACGTAGAGCAGCTCGGCGTCATCATCCACGCGGCAATGCTCGCTGGCCGGCGGCAGACTGAGGCGCCGCACCAGGCGCGGCTCGGCCAGCGGCTGCAGGGCCTGGGCCACCAGCCACTGCTCGCCGATGCCTTCCTCGCCGACCAGGAACAGAAACTGGTTGTCGGCCGCGTCACGCGACAGGCACAGGCCGTCGACCTTGAAGCTGGCGCGCGGCAGGTACACCGGCTCGCCCCAGCGCCGGTCGGCGCCGCGCAGCGCCACCAGCATAGGCTGCTGGCGGTCGATATCGACGCTGGCCAGCAGCAGGCCCTCGGCATCGCTGCGCTGGTCCAGGGCGCCGAAGCGCCCGGGCAGGTGGGCCAGCTTGGTGCCCTGCTCGTCGAGCAGGTAGAGGCCCTGCTTCTTGCTGCTGAGCAGGAAGCGTGCGCCCGGCCAGAACGAGGTTTCGCTCAGCAGTTGCAGGTCTTCGACGGCGATCTCGGTGGCCGGCTGCCAGGCCTGTGGCGCCAGCGGCGCAGTCTCGACTGCCGCGGGCTGGGCCTGGGCAGCCGGCGCCTGTGGCTCACAACCAGCGAGGCTCAGGACACCGGCGAGCAGGCCGAGGGCCAGGGGAGTGGGAGAAAAGACACGGTTCATCAGAGGGGCGATCCTTTTACGGGTCGCCCTGCGCTACCCGGCGGGCGCGCAGGGCAGTGCATTAGAAGTGGGTGAAGGTCAGGCCAAGCTTGTAGGTCGGGCCGTATTCCTCGTACTGGGCGTTGTAACGACGGTTGCCGGTGTAGAGGTAATAGGACTCGTCGGTGAGGTTCTGCGCCTCGAACTTGAGCTGCAGGTTGTCGCTGAGGAAATACCCGGCGCTGAAGTCGACGAACAGCTGCGAATCGGCATAGAGGTCGTGAGCCTTGTCGTCCACCGCTGCCACCTCGGCCAGGTACCTGGATTTGTAGTTGGCCGCCAGGCGCAGGCTGAGCTTGTCGCTCTCCCAGCCCAGAGTCAGGTTGCCGACCTGGTCGGACTGGTTGGGCAGATCGATGCTGCGCTTGCTGCCCTGACCTTCGATGCGCGCATCGGAGCGGCTGAAGGTGGCGTTGGCGCCGAGTAGCAGGCCGTTCCAAGGTGCCGGCAGCCAGTCGAATTTTTGCGAGTAGGCCAGCTCGATGCCGTACAGCTTGGCGCTGGCGCCGTTGGCGAAGGTGTTGGCCTCGCTGAAATCGGCCCAGGCGCCGCTGCCGGCTAGGTCCGTGGCATAGACGAAGTTGTCGATATCCTTGTAGAAGGCGAAGGCCGAGACCACCCCGGCGCGGCCCAGGTAGCGCTCGATGCCGAGGTCGAAGTTGCTCGACTCCAGCGGCTTGAGATCGGGGTTGCCGAAGCTGGCCTTGTCGCCGTCGCCGTCGATGACGAAGCCGGGTGCCAGTTGACCAAAGGTCGGACGCACCACCGAGTTGGTCCAGGCGGCGCGGATCTGCGTGTTGGCATCGAGCTGGTAACGTGCGTGCAGGCCCGGCAGCCAGTGGTCGTAGCGCTTGCGGCTGCTGATCGACTCATAGGCGTCGTCGCGCAGACCGGTGCCCTTGGCCTCGAACTCGGTGCCCTCGTAGCGCATCCCGGCGATAAAGCGCCAGTCGTCGATGTCGACGCTGTTCATCAGGTAGGCGGCGTTGATGTCCTCGCGCATCTTGAAATCGTTGATGCGCGACTCCTCCTCGTCGTAGAAGTCAGCCTTGTTCAGCCCGGCGAGCAGGCGCTCGATGGCCTTGGCGCTGATGCCCGGGCCGAAGCGGCCGAGACCGTAGTCAACCTCACCCTTGACGAACTGGCCGAGGTTAAGCTGCTCGTCCGTCAGGCCGAAGTCGCCCAGGTCTTCGTAGACCCACGCCTCCAGGTCGTTGTCCTTCTTGCGCCGGCTGAGCTTGCCACCGAACTTAGCCTGTGCTGCATAGCCGCTCAGCTCGTAGTCGCGGGCCAGGTCGAGCTTGATGTTCTTTTCGGTGTCGGTGGTCTTCTGCTTCTCCCACTCCACCTCGTCGAGGGTGAAGTTGGCAGGATCGTAAAAGGCCGAGCCGACGTTCAGCTTCGGCTTGCGCGTGCCGCCAAAGCCGACATCGGCAAAGTCGTCGTTTCCTTCGAAGGTGGCGCCGGCGATACCTTCCGGGGTCTTTTCGCTGGCCTTGCTGTAGCCGAGCTGGCCACTGACCGTCCACAGGCCCAGGCTGCGTTCGCCACCGAACACGTAGGACTGGATCTGCTGGGTTTCTTCGCGGCTCTTGAGCTCACGCCAGCCTTCGGCTTCGCCGGTCTCACCGGGCAGTTGGGCATCGGCAAACTCAACGCCAGCGGCGTTGCGCGTTTCCGTGTCCTTGTAGCGGCTGTAGAGGGTGCGCAGGTAGTAGCTGGAAGCGTCGTCCGGCTTGTAGTCGAAGTTCAGACCGAAGCCGGTGCGCTCGCGGCGGATGTCATAATCGCGCTGCTCCAGCTCCTCGAGCCGGGCGCCGTCGCTGAAATCCCAGGCGCCGCCGGTTTCCACGTTGTCCGAAGCGAAATCGCGTTTTTGCCAACTCAGCGCCGCAGCCACACCGAAGTTGTCGATACCGTCCCCGAGGCTGAAGCGCTCGCTGATCGCACCGGAGAATTTCGGACTGGTCTGACTACTGTTGTCGTCGTAACTGGCCTCGCCGCTGAGGGTGTAGAACAGACCGTCGTGGTCGAAGGCCGAGAGGCTCTCGACCTGCACGGTGCCGCCGAGGGAGTTGGCGTCCATGTCCGGGGTCAGGGTCTTGACCACCGACAGCGATTGCACCAGCTCGGACGGCAGCACGTCGAGGGCCACGGCACGGCGGTCACTCTCCGGCGACGGCACCAGGGTCCCGTTGATGGTCACGGCGTTGAGATCCGGGCCGATACCGCGCACGCTGACAAAGCGCCCCTCGCCCTGGTCACGCTCCACCGACAGGCCGGGAATGCGCTGCAGCGCCTCGGCGGCGTTGTCATCCGGCAATTGGCCGATGCCATCGGCGTGCACCACGCTGGTGACGCTGTCGGAGCGGCGCTGATCCTGCAGCGCCTTGTCTATGCTCACCGCCTGGCCGACCACCTCGATGTGCTCGAGAAGCACCGGCTCCTCGGCCAGGACGACGGTACTGGCGGCGATGGCCAGCGCCAGGGTGCTGATACGAAAGCCCGCATGGCGGGTGCTGCTGTGACCTAGGCGCATGGCCTGCTCTCCCCAAGAGTGAAATCCACCGGCACGGGGCCGGCTCGCTGGAGGCGCAAGCTAGGTGGGGCGAATGACGCTTCTGTGACAGCCCTGCAGCGCATGCGGCGAAAAACCGGGTTTTGTCGGCAATATCCACAGCAGATGAGCCAAAATGACCTGACGCAGCACAGCTCAGAGCCCGATGGGCGCCTGCAACGAGCCCGGCGCTACAGGTGCGCGCCCCCAGAGTCGGTGCGCGCAGCGCATCCTGAGCAAAAAAATCGTGCAACTGCCCTGAGCCAAATCGACCGCCCCCGCTGCAACCAAAGTGTCATGAGCCTCTGTTCTGCTGGCCGTCATTGAAGCCTGCGGAGCCCGCCCGATGCCGCCCCTGTTGAAACTGCATGCCTGGAAACTCGCCGGCCTGTTACTGCTGGCCAACCTCGGCCTGCTCGCTCATCTGATCGCCGGCCATATCAAACCCACCAGTGAATGGAACTGGACCGATATCCTCGGCGAAGGAGGCTCGGCGCTGCTGGTGCTGCTGTGGATCGGCCTGCTGCTGAAAAGCCGCCCGGCCGGGCGGGTGACCAACCTGCTGTTCTGCGGCCTAGCCTGCCTGTTCTTCTCGCTGTGGATGGATTCGGTGGACGAGTTCGTCCAACTGCCGGCCAGCGTCCACTGGGACAAGTGGCTGGAGTCCGGACCGATGCCGGTAGGCTTCATCCTCATGACCCTGGGCATCTACCACTGGCACCGCGAGCAGTTGGCGATCAGCGCGCAGATGGAAAAGCGCGAGCGGCTGTTCCGCGAACACCGCCTGTTCGACAAACTCACCCCACTGGGGGGCGCCGATTACCTGCGTCTGCAGGTGCAGCAGGCGCTGCAGCAGAACCACGAACAGGGCCAACCCCTGGCGTTGGTGATTCTCGATCTGGATGGTTTCGACCGCCTCAATCGCGAGCATGGTCATGCCGAGGGTGACCTGGTCTTGCAGAACCTGACCCAGCTGTTGCTGCTCAACCTGCGTCGTCAGGATCTGCTCTGCCGTCTGGCCGGCGATCGCTTCGTCGCGCTGCTGCCAGGCACCGGCGCGCAGCAGGCGCAACAGATCGCCGGCGAGCTGCAGGATGCCGTACGCCACCTGGCCTACCGCAGCAGCCGCAACGGCGAGCGCCTGCGGCTGTCAGCCAGCGTGGCCAGCGTGCTGGCCCAGGACGAGGATGGCGAAAGCCTGCTCAGACGCCTCAACCTGGCCCTGGCGCACGCCAAGCAAGCCCCCGCCGTCAAGCGCGCCTGAGGAATCCGCCATGGCCATCAAGGGCAGTTGGTACGAACGCGACAGCCGCTTCATCGCCGCCCACCACCAGCCGGCGCTGTTGCTCGACCTGGCGCTGGCGCGCGATCTGGACAGCCACCGCCTGCTGCGCGGCAGCGGCCTGTTCCATGAGGATATTCTCGGCGGCCAGGCCTGCATCAGCCCGCAGCAGTTTCTGCAGATGATCGACAACGCCAGGCGTCTGCTCGATGCCGACGACAGCAGCTTCCTGTTCGGCCAGCGCCTGCTGCCGGGACACTACGGCGCGGCCAGCCAGGCCCTGCAACAGGCCGGCAACCTGCAGCAGGCGCTGGAGCTGCTGGTGCGCCTGCGCGCGCTGCTCAGCCCGCTGCTGGCTCCGCGCCTGCTGCTCGACGAGCAGCGCGCCTACGTGGTGTGGCTGGACGCCTGCGGTTGCGGCGAGCAGCGGCGCTTTCTGCTCGAGGCGAGCATGACCGCGCTGGCCTCCTGCAGCCGCTGGCTGGCCGGCGAGCGCCTGCCCTGGCATTTCGAATTCGCCCATGCGCAGCCGCGCTACATCGAACAGTACTGGGCGCACCTGGGCGAGGACGTGGCGTTCGCGCGCCAGGTGGACGTGATGAGCCTGCCGCGCGAATACCTGACGCGGCCCTGGCCGGGCGCCTCGCTCACCGCCGGGCGGGTGGCCGAACAGCAGAGCTTGGCGCAGCTGGAGGCACTGGGATTTTCCGCCAGCCTGCTGGATCGCCTGTATGCCCACCTGCGCAGTCATATCCGTCAGACCCCGAACCTGGACAGCGTGGCGCAGGCCTTCGGCATGAGCCCGGCCACCCTCAAGCGCAAGCTGGGCAAGCACGACAGTCATTTCCAGGAACAGCTCGATCTGGTGCGCAAGCACATCGCGCTGTACCTGTACCGGGTCAAGGGCTACAGCAACGAGGAAGTAGCGGCCTATCTGCAGTTCAACGACAGCACCAACTTCCGCCGCTCGTTCAAGCGCTGGACCGGCCTGTCGCCCAGCGCGCTGCGTCAGCTGCTGGGTTGAGCACGCGGTTGGCTGAGTCGGTGGGGTAATGCGAAATCGGGCGAACGCCCAAAAAAGAAAACCCCGCGATTGCGGGGCCTTGCAGACTGCTGTCCTGACATCCTTGATCTGCTCACCATCCTGGCGGCTGTCCAGCGTGTCCCTGTTCGTCTAGGCGCTTCCTGCGCTGAATCCATGTGCAGCAGAGTACGCCCGTACCTGATCGACCGACAGTGGCGAAAATCGTGACATCGTGTAAGCCATGGCTTACACGAGTTCTCCCTCTGTCAGCCGTCTGACTTTGCCCGGGCCACTCCAGGTTGGGAGAAAGCATTTGGCCATGTTTTTTGTGACGTACGTCTTGCTAGACTGCATCTTGTCCTACAAAAACAACAGACTCCGACAACGGCAGTCACTGGGGCTAGAGTATGCGCGCAGTCACCTTGCTTCTTGGTTGCCTGGCAACCTGCATCAGCAGCTTCTCCCTGGCCAATGGCCAGACCCAACTGGGCGACGTCAAACAGGCCATCGATCAGGCGTTCTGGCAGGCTCTTTACGGTAATGGCGGCACGACTCTCTATTGCGGCCAGACCTTCGCCCGTGAAAGCGGCACCCTCACTGCCAGCCCTATCTACAGCAGCAAGCAGCTCAAGAGCGCGATGCGCTGCGTCACCGACCGCCAATGCACCATCATGAACCCGCGCTATCCGTACATCGTCGCCGACCTGCACAACTACTACCCGGCGCTGACCCGCGTGGAGCTAGCGCGACGCAATGCCCAGTTCGCCGACCTGGCCGATGATGTACCGAGCAAGTTCGCCGATATCGGCTGCGACCTGAAAACCAGCTTCCAGCTGGTAGAGCCGCGTGGCGAAGCCAAGGGCAATATCGCCCGGGCAATCTTCTACATGCATATCGAGTACGGCCTGCCTATCGTTGGCCTGGTGCCGATGTACAAGGCCTGGCACCGCATGGACCCGCCGGATGCCGAAGAAAAGGCACGCAACGACAAGATCGAGGTGCTGCAGGGCACGCGCAATCGCTTTATCGACGATCCTGCGCTAGTGGATCAGCTGATCAGCGACTGACCCCGAACGCAGTGGCAGGGGCTTTAGCCGCGACAGGAACGCTGCGAATCGCCGGCAAGCCGGCTCCTACGGGTGGTGAACAGCCTACGCTCTGCGTTTGTGCAGTGAGCGCAGTTTGTAGCGATCACCGGGATGGATCAGCCGTGCATAGCTGATCAGGTGATCGTCCGACCAGGTACGGCGGATCACGCTCAGGCAGGGCATGGCCGGATCGATCTGCAGCAGCTCGGCCGTGCGTGCATCCACCAGCACCGCTTCGACCACGTGCTCGACATCCGAGATCGGGCAACTGGCGACCAGCACCTCGTTAGGGGTGACCTGGGTGAAGTCGCTCTGCAGGTAATGCGGCACCCAGCGCGGGTTGACGAAGCGATCCTCGAGCTGGATCGGCAGGTCATCCTGCAGGTGCACGAGGATGCTGTGAAACACCTCGGCGCCCAGGCGCAGCCCCAGGCGCAGGGCCACTTCGTCATCGGCAGCGATGGCCTCGCAGCGCACCACTTCGTTGCTGTAGGCATGGCCGCGGCCGCGTACTTCGCTGGCGATGTTCATCACCTCGTGCAGCGGCGACTCGGCCTTGCGGTCGGTGACGAAGGTGCCGAGCCCGGCCTGACGCACCAGATAACCCTTCTGCACCAGATTCTGGATCGCCTTGTTGGCGGTCATGCGGCTGACGCCGAAGTCGCGCGCCAGCTGTTCCTCGGGTGGAATCTGGTGGTTGACCGGGTAGGCGCCGCCGTGAATGCGCTCGAGGAGAAAATCCTCGATGGCCTTGTAGCGCGGGGTGGGACTGGTCACGGCTGCTCCTTGGATATGCCCGGTGCGCGGATGATACCGCGCGATTCGCCCTGTAGGAGCCCCGCCTCGGGGCGAAGCGGTTGTGGCCACTCAGCACATTCTGCGGTGTGCCCACCATTCGCCGCGGGGCGCGGCTCCTACAACACAGCCAGCATGCCCACTCCACCGTAGGAGCCCCGCCCCGGGGCGAAGCGGTTGTGGCCACTCAGCACATTCTGCGGCGTGCCCACCATTCGCCGCGGGGCGCGGCTCCTACAAAGATGTAGCGCGCATCAGCCCAGCGACGGCAGCATGCCGGCCGGCAGCAGCGGCGTCAGCACGCGCTCGGCGAGCAGCGCATCGGCGGCGGCGATGTCCGGGGCGAAGAAGCGGTCCTCGACATAGTACGGTACCTTGGCGCGCAGCGCCTGGCGCGCCTGTTCCAGCGCCGGCGTGCTCTTCAGCCCCTCGCGGAAGTCCAGGCCCTGGCAGGCGCCCAGCCATTCCACGGCCAGCACGCCGCGGGTGTTGGCAGCCATGTCCCACAGGCGCTTGCCAGCGGCCGGCGCCATGGATACGTGGTCTTCCTGGTTGGCCGAGGTCGGCAGGCTGTCGACGCTGTGCGGGTGGGACAGTGCCTTGTTCTCGCTGGCCAGGGCCGCGGCAGTGACCTGGGCGATCATGAAGCCGGAGTTGACCCCGCCATTGGCCACTAGGAACGGCGGCAGCTGCGACATGTGCTTGTCCATCATCAGCGAGACGCGCCGCTCGGACAGCGAGCCGATCTCGGCGATGGCCAGGGCGATGTTGTCGGCGGCCATGGCCACCGGCTCGGCGTGGAAGTTGCCACCGGAAATCACCTCGCCCTCGGCGGCGAACACCAGCGGGTTGTCGGAGACCGCGTTGGCCTCGACGCCGAGCACGTCGGCGGCCTGGCGCAGTTGGGTCAGGCAGGCGCCCATGACCTGCGGCTGGCAGCGCAGCGAGTACGGGTCCTGCACCTTGTCGCAGGCGGCGTGGGAGCGGCCGATCTCGCTGCTGTCGCCGAGCAGATGGCGGAAGGCTGCCGCCGCGTCGATCTGCCCGCGCTGGCCACGAGCGGCATGGATGCGCGCATCGAAGGGCGAGCGCGAACCCAGCAGCGCTTCGACGCTGAGCGCGCCGCAAACGCTGGCGGCAGCGTACAGGTCTTCGGCCTCGAACAGACCGCGCAGGGCGTAGGCGGTGGATACCTGTGTGCCGTTGAGTAACGCCAGGCCCTCCTTGGCGGCCAGGGTCATCGGCTCCAGGCCGGCGATGGCCAGCGCCTCGCTGGCCGGCAGCCATTCACCCTTGTAGCGCGCCTGGCTTTCGCCGAGCAGCACCAGCGACATATGCGCCAGCGGCGCCAGGTCACCGGAGGCCCCCACTGAGCCTTTCAAAGGAATGTGCGGGTAGACCTCGGCGTTGACCAGGGCGATCAGCGCGTCGATCACCTGGCGGCGGATGCCGGAGAAACCGCGTGCCAGGCTGTTGATCTTGAGCAGCATGATCAGCCGCACCATGGCATCGCTCAGCGGCTCGCCGATGCCGGCGGCATGGGACAGCACCAGCGAGCGCTGCAGCTTTTCCAGGTCGTCGTTGGCGATGCGGGTCGAGGCCAGCAGGCCGAAACCGGTGTTGATGCCGTAGGCGGTGCGGCCCTCGGCGATGATCTGGTTGACGCAGGCGACGCTGGCGTCGATGGCCTGATGGGCGCTGGCGTCCAAGGTCAGGTGCACGGGCGCCTGGTAGGCGGCGCGCAGGTCGGCCAGGGTCAGCTGGCCGGGTTTCAGGTTCAGGGTGGTCATGTTCTGTTCTTCCACGGAGTGAGTTCGCGCCTGGCGAATCAGAGCCGAATAATGGCTGAAGTCGCGATGCTTGCAGTGATTGATGCGCCGGCCCAGCGGGCCGGCGGCGAACTTGTCTTAGCCGATCATCGGCAGGTTCAGCCCCTGCTCCTTGGCGCAATCGATAGCGATCTGATAACCAGCATCGGCATGACGCATCACGCCGGTGCCAGGGTCGTTGGTCAGCACGCGGGCGATGCGCGCGGCGGCTTCGTCGGTGCCATCGCAGACGATGACCATACCCGAATGCTGGGAGAAGCCCATGCCGACGCCGCCGCCATGGTGCAAGGACACCCAGGTCGCGCCGCTGGCGGTATTGAGCAGCGCGTTGAGCAGCGGCCAGTCGGACACGGCATCGGAGCCGTCCTGCATCGCCTCGGTCTCGCGGTTGGGGCTGGACACCGAGCCGCTGTCCAGGTGGTCGCGACCGATCACGATAGGTGCGCTCAGCTCACCACTGCGCACCATCTCGTTGAAGGCCAGGCCGAGCTTGGCACGCTGGCCCAGGCCGACCCAGCAGATACGCGCCGGCAGGCCCTGGAAGGCGATGCGCTCGCGGGCCATGTCCAGCCAACGGTGCAGGTGGGCATCGTCGGGGATCAGTTCCTTGACCTTGGCGTCGGTCTTGTAGATGTCCTCGGGGTTACCGGACAGCGCCGCCCAGCGGAACGGGCCGATGCCGCGGCAGAACAGCGGGCGAATGTAGGCCGGTACGAAGCCGGGGAAGTCGAAAGCGTTGGCCACGCCCTCCTCTTTCGCCATCTGGCGGATGTTGTTGCCGTAGTCGAAGGTCGGCACGCCCATCTTCTGGAAGTCGAGCATGGCCTGCACGTGCACGGCCATGGACTGCTTGGCGGCCTTGACCACGCCAGCCGGGTCGGTGGCTGCACGATCCTTGTATTCGGCCCAGCTCCAGCCGATCGGCAGGTAGCCGTTGAGCGGGTCGTGGGCGCTGGTCTGGTCGGTGACCATATCCGGACGAACGCCACGGCGTACCAGTTCCGGCAGGATTTCGGCGGCATTGCCCAGCAGGGCGACGGAGATGGCCTTGCCTTCTGCGGTGTACTTGGCGATGCGCGCCAGGGCATCGTCGAGGTCAGTGGCCTGCTCGTCGACATAACGGCTGCGCAGGCGGAAATCGATGCTGCTCTGCTGGCATTCGATGTTCAGCGAGCAGGCGCCAGCCAGGGTCGCGGCCAGCGGCTGGGCACCGCCCATGCCACCGAGGCCTGCGGTCAGTACCCAGCGGCCCTTGAGGTTGCCGGCGTAGTGCTGGCGACCGGCTTCGACGAAGGTTTCATAGGTGCCCTGCACGATGCCCTGGCTGCCGATGTAGATCCAGCTGCCGGCGGTCATCTGGCCGTACATGGCCAGGCCCTTGGCATCCAGCTCGTTGAAGTGCTCCCAGCTCGCCCAGTGTGGCACCAGGTTGGAGTTGGCGATCAGCACGCGCGGTGCGTTGCTGTGGGTCTTGAACACGCCGACCGGCTTGCCGGACTGCACCAGCAGGGTCT
Source organism: Pseudomonas sp. GD03919 (assembly GCF_029814935.1). Lineage (NCBI taxonomy): Bacteria > Pseudomonadati > Pseudomonadota > Gammaproteobacteria > Pseudomonadales > Pseudomonadaceae > Pseudomonas > Pseudomonas sp. GD03919. Next base: position 420,687 of record NZ_CP104582.1, on the reverse strand, counting down.
CGTCGTCATTCAGGTTGGTCAGGCTCTCGACGATCTTGTCATAGCACTCCCAGTTGCGTGCGGCGCGACCGATGCCGCCGTACACCACCAGCTCCTTGGGGTTCTCGGCCACGTCCGGGTCGAGGTTGTTCATCAGCATGCGCAGCGGCGCTTCGGTCAGCCAGCTCTTGGCGGTGAGCGTGGTGCCGCGCGGGGCGCGGATTTCGATATCGCGGTACTTGGTGGTCACAGCGTTTTCCTCTTGTTGTTGGTGCTCAGAGGCTGAGCAGATGAATCAGTCGCGCCGCCACCTTGGCGGTACGGTTGTCGATGTCGTATTGCGGATTGATCTCGGCCAGGTCAGCCAGGCGCAGCTTGCCGCTGGCCTTGAGCCGTTCGAGCAGCGGCTCGAGCAGTTCCAGACGCACGCCACGCGCTGCCGGTGCGCTGACGCCCGGCGCCTCGCAGGCCGGCAGCACGTCGATGTCGATGGTCAGGTAGAGCGCGTCGCAACTGGCAGCGAAGGCGTCCAGGTCGGCGCCGATAGCATCGAGGGTCGATTCACGAATCTCGTGATCCTCGCGCACCAGCACGTCCAGTTCGGCGGCGCGGGCGAACAGCGCGCGGGTGTTGCTGGCGCGGCTGACGCCGAGGCAGGCGTAGCGGAACGGCCAGCCGCGTGCGGCGCACTGCTCGGCGATCTGCGCGAAGGGCGTGCCGGAGGAATGCACATGGGTCGGGTCGCGCAGGTCGAAATGGGCGTCGAAGTTGACGATGCCGATTTTGGGGGCCGGGTTGCCGGATAGATGCTCGGCCAGGCCCGACCAGCTACCGAAGGCCACCTCATGGCCACCACCGATCACCAACGGCAGATGGCCGGCATCCAATAGCGCGCAGACGTTGCGACCGAGGCGGGCCTGTGCTGCCTCCAAGTCACCATCCTCACAGACGACGTCGCCAGCATCGTAGGCCGGCGCCTGGCGGTACCAGGCCAGGTTGGCCAGCGCCTTGCGCACGCCCTGCGGCGCAGCGGCAGCACCGACGCGGCCATGGTTGCGGCGCACACCCTCGTCGCAGGCGAAGCCGAGCAGAGCCAGGCCCGGCTGGCTGTCTTCAGTGAGTGCGCGGATGCGCTGGTGCCAGCGCGCGCTGTCGCTTTCCGGGTCGGTACGACCGCTCCAGGCGGCCATGGAGTGATGATCAGCGAGCATGAGTGATGACCCCTTTGTCATAGCTGATGGCTCCCTGAAACACACGCTGACGCAGGCGCCCGGCCTGCACCGCGTAGGCCAGTTCGGCCGGTTGCTGGATATCCCACAGGCACAGATCCGCCGGCGCGCCGACCACGATGCGGCCCAACTCGGGCAGGCCGAGGGCGCGGGCCCCATGGGCGGTCATGCCGCTCAGCGCTTCGCGCGGGGTCAGCCGGAACAGGGTGCAGGCCAGGTTGGCCATCAGCGTCGGCATGCAGATTGGCGAGGTGCCGGGGTTGGCGTCGCTGGCCACGGCCATCGGCACACCGTACTGGCGCAGCAGCTCGATAGGCGGCAGCTGGGTTTCGCGCAGCACATGGAAGGCACCGGGCAGCAGCACGGCAACGGTGCCGGCCTCGGCCATGGCGCGCACGCCAGCCTCGTCGAGGTATTCGATATGGTCGGCGGACAGGGCGCCGTAACGGGCAGCCAATGCACTGCCACCCAGGTTGGACAGTTGCTCGGCATGGACCTTGATCGCCAGACCGTGGGCCTGGGCTGCCTGATAGATGCGCTCGCACTGCGCCGGGGAAAAGCCGATGCCTTCGCAGAACACGTCCACCGCATCGGCCAGGCCTTCACGGGCAGCGGCCGGGATCATCTCGTCGCAGACCAGGCTCACGTAGTCGTCGGCACGGCCGGCATATTCCGGCGGCAGGGCGTGGGCGCCGAGCAGTGTGGTCAGCACCCGCACCGGGCGCAGCTCGCCGAGGCGACGGGCCACACGCAGCATCTTCAATTCGTCGGCGACGGTCAGGCCGTAGCCGGACTTGATCTCCAGCGTGGTCACGCCATCAGCCAGCAGCGCATCGAGACGCGGCAGACTGGCGGCGATCAGCTCGTCTTCGCTGGCAGCACGAGTGGCGCGCACGCTGCTGAGAATGCCGCCGCCGTTGCGGGCGATGGTTTCGTAACTGACGCCTTCCAGGCGCTGCTCGAATTCACCCGCGCGGTCACCGGCGTACACCAGATGGGTGTGGCAATCGACCAGGCCGGGGGTCAGCACGCCGCCGCGCCCGGCTTCGACTGCTCCCTGAGCCAGCGCCTCGTCGAAAGTGCGCGACGGCCACAGGCCGGCAATACGACCGTCCTCGACCAGCAGGCTCATCACCTCGTCCAGCTGCGCCAGGCCATCGAAGACCTGCACATCGCGCCAGAGCTGTTTCGAGGGGGATTGCATCGGCATGGGATTCTCCCGGCTTATTTTGTATATACAATATGGATAGATCAAATCGTCGTCAAGTCAGAGACAAAAGCCTTACACAGCCGCCCCAAGTCACAGCGAGACGCGTGAGATTCAGCTACAGGGCGCCGCAACGCTAAAGCTGGAGAGGGCAGAATTAAGGCAAGCGCTTGAGCCGTTCGTCGCTCAATCATTATGTATATACATTTGGAGGCTTCATGCCCTGCACCCTGCTCGATCCCGCGACAGCCATTGCGATGCCCTGGAAGAACGGCGGCGGCACGACGCTGCAGCTGGCCATCTCGCCGAAGGGTGTCGGCCTGGAAGATTTCGCCTGGCGTATCAGCAGTGCTCAGGTGGCGGTGGATGGCGCTTTTTCTAGCTACCCCGGCGTCGACCGCAGCCTGGTCGTGCTCGCCGGCAACGGCTTGCGCCTGCAACGAGAGGATGGTCGGATCGAAACGCTGCACAGCGGTGACGCCATAGCGGTCTTTGCAGGGGAAGAGGCAATCGACGCGCAGCTGCTGGACGGCCCGATCACCGACCTCAATTTGATGACCCGCCGCGGCGTCTGGCGCCATGAGCTGCAACCCATGAAACTGCTGGGCAAGCAGGTGCTGAAGAACGACGCCGAGGTGTTGCTGCTATGGAATGCAGCCCAGAGCACTGTCGAAGTCTGGGCAGGCGGCGTGATGCATAGCCTCGCGGCGGGCAATGGCCTGCTGATCGAGAACGAGCCCGGCCAGCTGCACCTGCAAGCGCAACGCCCCTCCCTGCTGTATATGGCCAGACTTAACCCGTCCGCGTCCTGAAATGAAAAGCCCCGGCACGCAGGCCGGGGCTCTTTTGGACGATGCTGTGCGATCAGAACTGCGCAGCATCCAGCAGATACAGCGACTCGCTACCGGCCTTGACCGAGGCACTCAGGGAGTGAATTCGCGGCAGCAGGCGGGCGAAGTAGAAGCGCGCGGTACCCAGCTTGCTGGCGTAGAACTCGTCCTGCCCTTCCTTGCCCAGCGCGGCACGCGCCATCAAGGCCCACATGTAGGCATAGGCGGTGTAGCCGAACACGTGCAGGTATTCCACCGAGGCCGCACCGATCTCGTTGGGGTTGCCCTTGGCACGGTCCAGTACCCAGGCGGTCAGCTCATCCAGGTTCTGCACGGCCGCCGCCAGCGGCTTGGTGAATTCGGCCAGCGAGGCATCGGCCGAAGCGACGAAGGCTTTGATCTCGTCAGCGAAGTGCTTGTAGTAGCTGCCACCACTGCCGACGATCTTGCGCCCGACCAGATCCAGCGACTGGATGCCGTTGGTGCCTTCGTAGATCTGAGTGATGCGGCAGTCGCGCACCAACTGCTCCTGACCCCACTCGCGGATGAAGCCGTGGCCGCCGAAGATCTGCTGGCCATGCACCGTGGTTTCCAGCGCCATGTCGGTGAGGAAGGCCTTGGCCACAGGGGTCAGCAGGGCGACCAGTTCGTCGGCGCGCTGGGCGGTGGCCTTGTCCTCGCTGTACTTGGCGGTATCGAGCTGCATGGCGACGTAGCTGGAGAAGGCACGACCACCCTCGTTCAGCGCCTTCATGGTCAGCAGCATGCGGCGCACGTCCGGGTGCACGATGATCGGGTCGGCGGCCTTGTCCTTGGCCACCGGACCGGTCGGTGCACGGCTCTGGATACGCTCGCGGGCGTACTCGATGGCGCTCTGGTAGCTGCGCTCACCGAGGGACAGGCCCTGGATGCCAACGCCCAGACGCTCGTAGTTCATCATGGTGAACATCGCCGCCAGGCCCTTGTTCACTTCGCCAATCAGGTAGCCGGTGGCGCCGTCGAAATTCATCACGCAGGTGGCCGAAGCCTTGATGCCCATCTTGTGCTCGATGGAGCCGCAACCCAGAGCGTTCTTCTCGCCCAGCGAGCCGTCGGCGTTGACCATGATCTTCGGCACCAGGAACAGCGAAATGCCCTTAGGTCCGGCCGGTGCATCGGGCAGCTTGGCCAGCACCAGATGGATGATGTTCTCGGTCAGGTCGTGCTCGCCGCCGGTGATGAAGATCTTGGTGCCACTGATCTTGTAGCTGCCATCGGCCTGCGGTTCGGCCTTGGTGCGAATGATGCCCAGATCGGTGCCGGCGTGCGGCTCGGTCAGGCACATGGAGCCTGCCCACACGCCCGCATACATGTTCGGCAGGTAATGCTGCTTCAGCTCTTCGCTGGCGTGGTTGAGGATCGACAGGCAGGCGCCGGCGGTCAGCATCGGGTACAGGCCGAAGGACAGGTTGGCCGAGTTGACCATTTCCTCGACCTGGGCGCCGATCACCTTGGGCATGCCCATACCACCGAATTCCGGCGCGCCACCGACACCGACCCAGCCGCCTTCGGCGTAGGTACGGTAGGCCTCGGGGAAGCCGGCAGGGGTCTTCACCACGCCGTTGTCCCAGGAGCAGCCCTCCTCGTCACCACTGCGATTCAGCGGGGCGATGCTGCCAGCCGTGACCTTGCCGGCTTCTTCGAGAATGGCATTGGCGGTTTCTTCATCCACCACCTCGGCCAGGGCCGGCAGCTCGGCCCACAACTTGGAGACTTCGAATACTTCATTGAGCACGAAGCGCATGTCGCGCAGGGGGGCTTTGTAATCGGCCATGACACATCCTCGGAAACGGACTTACTTGAGAGCCACGAGCTTAATACAACAACAAGATAGACACATAGGGTCGTGTTGTGACCAATAATTCATGAAAAGTCTGCACTCACCACCAGGAAAAAGGCCCGCAAAAATGCGGGCCTGGGATTCGCGGCGGAGTGCCGCGCCTATGCATGCCAAACACCTGGGCACTTAGAAGGCAAAGTGCTCCGCCGCCAGCTCCATGGTACTGGCGCTGCCGGCGCCCATCGCCAGACGATGTGCCTCGGTGCGCGGCAGGATGCGCTGGAAATAGAAGGCGCATGTCGTCAGCTTGGCCTGATGGAAACCATCATCAGCGCCAGCCGCCAGCTTCTCCTGCGCAACCACCGCCATGCGCAGCCAGAAATAGGCCAGGGTGACGTAACCGGAGAACATCAGGTAGTCGACGGAGGCCGCGCCCACTTCGTCCGGGTTCTTCATTGCCGCCATGCCGATCTGCTGAGTCAGCTCGCCCCATTGCTTGTTCAGTGCAGCCAACTGAGCCACCTGGGCAGCCAGTTGCGGATGCGCCGCCTGCGCCTGGCAGAACTTGTGTACCAGACGAGTGAAGCCCAGCAGCAGCTTGCCCTGGCTGCCCAGCACCTTGCGCCCGAGCAGGTCGAGCGCCTGGATGCCGTTGGTGCCTTCGTAGATCAGGGCGATACGGCAATCGCGCACCAGTTGCTCCATGCCCCACTCGCGAATGTAGCCATGCCCGCCGAATACCTGCATGCCATGGTTGGTGGCCTCCAGGCCGGTCTCGGTCATGAACGCCTTGCAGATCGGCGTGAGGAAGGCCAGCAGATTCTCGGCCTCCTGGCGTGCCTCGGCGCTCTCGGCACGGTGCGCGGTGTCAATCAGTTGCGCGGTGAAATAGGCCAGCGCACGGTTCCCCTCGTTGAAGGCCTTCATAGTCAACAGCATGCGCCGCACGTCCGGGTGCACGATGATCGGATCGGCCGCCTTGTCCGGCGCCTTGGCGCCGGTCAGCGCGCGCATCTGCAGGCGCTCACGGGCATAGCGCAAGGCGCCCTGGTAGCTGGTTTCGCCCAGGCAAAGCCCCTGCATGCCGGTGCCCAGACGCGCGTGGTTCATCATGGTGAACATGCAGGCCAGGCCTTTGTTGGCCTCACCGATCAGGTAACCGGTGGCGCCGTCGAAGTTGATCACGCAGGTCGCCGAGGCCTTGATACCCATCTTGTGCTCGATGGAGCCACAGCTCACCGCATTGCGCGCACCGATGCCATCCCCTTCGGGCATGAACTTGGGCACGATGAATAGGGAAATGCCCTTGGTGCTGGCCGGCGCATCCGGCAACTTGGCCAGCACCAGATGCACGATGTTCTCGCTCATGTCGTGCTCGCCGGCGGAAATGAAGATCTTCGTCCCGCTGATCGCGTAGCTGCCATCGGCCTGTGGCACGGCGCGGGTCTTGATGATGCCCAGGTCGGTGCCGCAATGCGGCTCGGTCAGGCACATGGTGCCGGTCCAGCGACCTTCGGTGAGGCGGGTCAGGTAGGTCTGTTTCTGCTCCTCGCTGCCGTGCGCATGAATGGCCGACATCGCCCCCTGAGTCAGCCCCGGATACATGCCCCAGGAAAGGTTGGCCGAGCCGACCATCTCGCTGAAGATAAGCCCAAGCGACTCCGGTAACCCCTGACCGCCGTAGACAGGGTCGGCCGCCAGCCCCATCCAGCCGCCCTCGGAGTATTGGGCGAAGGCTTCCTTGAAACCCTTGGGCGTGGTCACCACGCCATTGTCGAAGTGACAACCTTCTTCGTCACCACTGTGGTTGAGCGGCGCCAGCACCTGCTCGCAGAACTTCGCGCCCTCCTCGAGAATCGCCGCCACCATATCCGGACTGGCTTCATGGGCGCCCAGCGATTGGTAATGAGCAGAAAAGTCGAAGACATCGTCGATCAGAAAGCGCATGTCGCGCTGGGGGGCCTTGTACTCAGGCATGTTGATTCTCCGTTCGGGTTGGCGGTCAGGTATCACCACGCTACTGCCATGCGCGAACCGGCAACAATCATCGTTGGCGGCCTGAATGCGGCGCCATAAACCGGCTCAGTCGGCAGCGCTGGCAACCTTAACCGCGCCACGCCGTTGCGCGGCACTGCGTATGCAGTTACGCCCGGCAGCCTTGGCGCTGTAGAGCGCCTTGTCCGCCTCCTTGATCACCTCCTGCGGCGTGCGCTGCTCGGCCTGGCGCTCGGCCACCCCCATGCTGACGGTCACCGACACCTCGCTGGCAGCCTTGCCGGCGCGGCGCTGCCTGCCTTGCTGGTCATCGCGCGGACGGCTCTGCGAGTCACGCAGCTGCATGCGGTACTGCTCGATGGCCAGACGTACCCTGTCCAGATGCGGCATGCACTGCTCCAGACGCTTGCCGGGAAACAGCAGGGTGAATTCCTCACCGCCGTAACGGTAGGCCTTGCCGCCACCACCGACCTTGCGCAACTGGCTGGCGACCAGGCGCAGCACCTGATCGCCGACGTCATGACCATGGGTGTCGTTGAATTTCTTGAAATGATCGACGTCGACCATGGCAATTACATAGTCGCGCCCCAGACGCTGCAGGCGCTCGTTGAGCGCGCGCCGACCCGGCAGCCCGGTGAGCTCGTCGCGAAAAGCCATCTGGTAGGCCTCGTGCGCCACAGCGGCGACCAGCATGAGCATGACCATGCTGATCATCACCTGCAGCGCATTGGCCAGGATGAACACTTGCGGCAGCATCCACAGCAGCCCGAACAAGCCCACCACTTGCGCTGCATGCAACGGCCTGGGCCGACGCAGGTATTGCACGGACAGGGCGATGCAGGCCAGGGCAAACAGCAGATAACCCAGCTGCGCCAGGCTCATCCAGGCGCCGTGCAGCGCCGGCCAGTGAATCTGCGCCAGCCACTCGGCGATCCCCTGCGGATAACGGCGCGCCAGACCGAACGCCACAGCACTGACCGCCAGCAGCACCAGGCCACGGGCGAGCATGTCCTGAGCCAGGTGCGAGCGTTCCTCCCAGCAGCCGTAGAGGGCATAGAGCAGTGGTAGCAACAGGCAGATCAGGTGAAAGACCAGAGCTGCATCGCCGCGTATCTGGCCATTGTCACGGAAGTGATCGACCTGGATATCCAGCAGGAAGTAGCCGACATACAGCGCCAGCAGCAGAAACACCTCGCGTTGACGGCCATAGACCAGACAGAACGCACCGCCGAGCAGCAACAGCAGCGTCGGCAATACGTTGAACAGAGAGATGAAGAACTCGCTGAGCACCGGCAGCCGTGCAGCCACGACCCCACCGACCAGCAAGGGCAGCGAGGAAAAGAAGTGACTGAAACGCAGAGCGACCGGACGAATCACGTGGGCATCCTGAGGAGTGATGAAGGCATTCTGCCTGCTTGACCCTCTTAAAACAGCGACAGGATGCGCCATTCTCTGCAGTGCCCGGCGCAAAAACGACAACGCCGCCCCGAGGGCGGCGTTGTGATTCAAGCGAAAGAGATGGCTCAGAGCCAGTCTTAGAAGCCCAGAGCGAAGTGCTCTTCTTCCATCTCCATCAGGTTGCTGGCGCCCGACAGCATGGCTTCGACATGCATGCGGGTACGCGGCAGGATACGCGCGAAGTAGAAGCGCGCGGTCTGCAGCTTGGCCTTGTAGAAGGCCTCGTCTTCAGTACCGGCGGCCAGCTTCTCGGCAGCCAGGCGCGCCATGTCGGCCCAGAAGTAGGCCAGGCAGGCGTAGCCGGAGTACATCAGGTAGTCCACCGAAGCGGCACCGACTTCCTCGCGATCTTTCATCGCCGCCATGCCGATCTTCATGGTGACGTCGCCCCACTCCTTGTTCAGCTTGGCCAGCGGCTCGACGAATTCCTTGACGGCATCGTTGCCTTCGTTGGCCTGGCAGAACTTGTGCACGATCTTGGTGAAGTTCTTCAGCGCGCCGCCCTGAGTCATCAGCACCTTGCGGCCCAGCAGGTCGAGTGCCTGAATGCCGGTGGTGCCTTCGTACATCATGGAGATACGGCAGTCGCGAACGTTCTGCTCCATGCCCCACTCGGCGATGAAACCGTGGCCACCGTAGATCTGCATGCCGTGGGAAGCGGATTCGAAGCCCACCTCGGTCATGAAGGCCTTGGCGATCGGCGTGAGGAAGGCCAGCAGTTCGTCAGCGGCTTTCTTCTCTTCTGCGTCCTGGCTGTACTTGACGATGTCCACCTGCTTGGCGGTGAAGTAGACCATGGCGCGGTTGCCTTCGGCGAACGCCTTCATGGTCAGCAGCATGCGGCGCACGTCCGGGTGCACGATGATCGGGTCAGCGGCTTTTTCCGGCGCTTTCGGGCCAGTCAGCGAACGCATCTGCAGACGCTCGCGAGCGTACTTGATGCCACCCTGGAAACCGACTTCAGCGTGGGCCAGGCCTTGCAGCGCAGTGCCCAGACGAGCGGTGTTCATGAAGGTGAACATGCAGTTCAGGCCTTTGTTGGCCGGGCCAATCAGGAAGCCGGTGGCACCGTCGAAGTTCATCACGCAGGTGGCGTTGCCGTGGATGCCCATCTTGTGCTCGATGGAGCCACAGTAAACGGCGTTACGCTGACCTACGCCGCCTTCGGCATTGGGCAGGAACTTCGGCACGATGAACAGCGAGATACCCTTGGTACCGGCCGGTGCATCGGGCAGGCGGGCCAGGACGATATGGACGATGTTGTCGGCCATGTCGTGCTCACCGGCGGAGATGAAGATCTTGGTGCCGGAAACCTTGTAGGTGCCATCGGCCTGCGGTTCGGCCTTGGTGCGCAGCATGCCCAGGTCGGTGCCGCAGTGCGGCTCGGTCAGGCACATGGTGCCGGTCCACTCGCCGGACACCAGCTTGGTCAGGTAAGTGTGCTTCTGCTCGTCGGTACCATGGGCACTCAGGGTGTTCATCGCGCCATGGCTCAGGCCCGGGTACATGCCCCAGGACCAGTTGGCCGAACCGACCATCTCGCTGATGGCCAGACCGAGCGATTCCGGCAGGCCTTGGCCGCCGTGCTCGACGTCATGGGCCAGGCTCGGCCAGCCGCCTTCGACGAACTGCTGATACGCCTCTTTGAAGCCGGTCGGGGTCTTCACGCCGGATTCACTCCAGGTGCAGCCCTCGATGTCACCCACACGGTTCAGCGGAGCCAGAACCTGCTCGCAGAACTTGGCGCCTTCTTCGAGGATGGCGTTGACCATGTCCGGCGTGGCGTCCTGACAGCCTGGCAGGCTCTGGTAGTGAGCTTCATAGCCCAGCAGCTCGTCACGAACGAAACGAATGTCACGCAAGGGGGCCTTGTAGTCAGGCATAACGGTAAACCTCTGCGGTGGATTCCTAGTAGTTGGGGTGACCGGCTTTGGCGGTCGCTTTCGGGATCACTCCCGGCTGCCTGGCCACGAGGCTGCGGCCGAAGCAATCAAACAGGCGTTTGAAACATACGTTTACGCCACCCCCTTGTCAAGCGCTGCCAATCGTCCGGCTACGCGACCAGATCGATGCGCGATTCAGGCGCTGGCAGTTCGCCCATGCGCCGATACAGATCAAGACCAGGCGCTGGCGGCAATGCCTGCTGCGACTGCTCGGCGGGCTGGTCTTCAGCCTCACGCGCCTCGTCGCGGGCTTTGCGCTCCTCGACGACGGTGGTGGCGGCTTCTCGCCGCTGCTCGGCCAGTTCGACCCGCGCCTGCGCCGCCTGCGCCTGGGCCAGGGCGGCGACGCGCAGATCCTGCGGGGAAGGCTCAACGGGGGCGAGCGCCGCGCGCAGGACGATCTCCATCTTGCGCAACGTGGCGGCGGGATCATTGGGAACGAGAGCCGTGTCGATGCTGACTTCGCCGGAAACGGCATAGCGCTGCCCGTCCGGGCCGCGCTTGAAACTGTATGTCGGCGCACCGGCGTACTGGCCACCTACGGCAGCGTGCGCCTGTTCGTGAGTACGCACTTCGCGGTCACGCTGCGCCAGCTCGGTGATTTCCAGTTGCTGCTGGCGCTGCTCCCGAGGGCTGGGTTCGGATTTGTCAGCACTTGTTGCAGCGCTATCGCGATCAGCCTCTTCGCGTCCGGAGGCTGGCGAGTCGGCCTGCTGCTCCTGCGGCGCCACTAGGGGCGCCTGGTCGGCACGGGCAATGTCAGGAGAAACTTCGGGCGACAGTGGCCTGGCCGAACTGACGGACGGCGCGGGGAGGAAAGGTGGCAGGCTGCTGCCAATCTGCATGAGCGCCCTCCTGCCCCCTTGCCGGCAGCGAGGGCGGCCGGGGTAGAACTGCTTACGCGCGGGTATCGATCAGCGTACCCAACACCTCATCGGCGGTGTCAACGACGCGCGCATTGGCACGCACTTCGTTTTCAGCGGCACGCAATGTCACCAGGCTTTCGGTCAGGTCGGGACGGCTACGCTCGGCAACCTGCGAGCTGGGGTTGACCTGATTTTGTGGTGGGGTCTGCGTCGCCTGCTGCGCCGGATTGACGGTATTGCTGGCAATATCGGCAGCAGCCTGATCGGCACGGCGTTGGCCGGACTGGATACCGCTCAGACCCGACCGGAATGCGTTGGCAGAGATTTCCATCGGCAACCCCCTGAGGGCTGTAGAACCTAGACAATCCTATTGAAGCAGAAACCGGCTAAAAAACGTACAGGCAAAAGGCTATGCTCCGTTTACTGTTTATTACCAGTCTGCCAGTAACTCGAGATTCAGGTGCGCCGCCACGGCGGCTGCGTTCGCCTGGGCCAGGTGCGGCACATGCCCCAGGCAGGGCGCCGGCAGGCGCTTGCAGAGCGTGGCGAGATTCTCTTCCAGGCGGGCGGTTTTCGGCTCGACGATATTGGCCACCCAGCCGGCCAGCCTGACCCCGTCCCGCTCGATGGCTTCGGCACTGAGCAATGCATGGTTGATGCAGCCCAGGCGCACACCCACCACCAGAATCACCGGCAGGCCGAGGGCAATGGCCAGATCCGAGAGGTTTTCCTCACCGGCCAGGGGCACGCGCCAGCCACCGGCGCCTTCCACCAGCGAGAAGTCCGCCCCCTTGGCCAGAATCGTCTGCACCGCCGGCAAGAGACTGGCGACATCCAGCCTGACACCCGCCTCACGGGCCGCCAGATGTGGCGCAATGGCCGGCGCGAAGGCAAATGGGTTGACCTCTTCATAGCGCAGCGGCAACGAGCACTGGGCGAGCAAGGCCAGCGCGTCGTCGTTGCGCAAACCGTCGGCGGTGCGCCTGCAACCGGAAGCGACCGGCTTGGCCGCGGCGGTGCTCAGACCCTGCTGGCGCGCCGCATGGAGTAGGCCAGCGGCAATAGTGGTCTTGCCGATTTCGGTATCCGTTCCGGTGACGAAGTAGGCTTGGGTCATCTGATATTCCCGTAGGAGCGAGCTCTGCTCGCGAAGCGTGTTGGCGAGCGAGGCTGTTTCTATGAAGGTTTCTGCAGCACGCCGTACACCACCTGATAGGTCGCCGGCAGCCCTTGTGCCTGACGAAAACACTCGTAAGCCTCGATCAGCGCACGAATGCGTGAGCGCCCGGTCAATCCGCCCGGTCGCCCCGGATTGAGGTTGTGTGCGCCGAGTTCCTTCAGCGACGTGGTCAGGCTGCGTAGATCGGGAAAATGCAGCACCTCAGCCTCGCGCTGCAGCGTCAATACCTGCAAGCCACTGGCCGCGCACAGCTGCTGGTAATCCTCGAAGCGGCGAAAACGATTGACGTGGACGAAACCATCGACCGCCAGCCAACTGTCACGCAGCTCCTGCAGGGTTCCGACGCACAGACTGGTGAACGCCAGCACCCCGCCGGGACGCAACACCCGCTGCGCTTCACTCAGCACCCGCGGGAAATCGCCGCACCATTGCAGCGCCAAACTGGAGAACAACAGGTCGACGCTGGCGTCATGCAACGGCAGGGCTTCGGCATCGCCGGCGATAAAGTGCGCAGCGCCGCCCTGCGGCCTGGCGTGGCGCAACATGCCCTCGGCGATATCCACCGCCAGGCCCTCGCTCGGAGCATAACGTTCGGCCAGGGCGCGGGTGAAATGGCCTGTGCCGCTGCCCAGGTCCAGCCAGCGAAGCGGCTGTAGCGAAGCAGGCAAATACGCCAGCAGCTGGTTGCCGACACTGCGTTGCAGCTCGGCCACCGAGTCGTAACTGGCTGCCGCACGGGAAAACGACGCAGCGACCTGACGCTTGTCCGGCAACGCCACATCTCCGTAGGGTGCGCCGTGCGCACCGGGGAACTCCTGAGGCGCCATACGCAGCTCAGACATCGTTGGCCTCGCAGATGAAATCGAGCATCAAGGCCGCCAGAGCATCCGCCTGGTCAAGTACGAAGGCGTGACCACAAGCTTCCAGCACGTCCACCTCACCCGTTGGCAACAGCGCCAGCACCGCGTCACCCGCCGCAGCCGGAACCAGCGCATCCTGCTCGGCCAGCAGGTGCAATTGCGGCCCGGTGAAAGCCGCCAGCGCCGCGCGATTGTCCAGGCTGGCCAACAGACGCAGCCCAGCCAGCAAGGATGGCTCGTCGCTGGACGCCAGATGGTTCTGCAGCTGTCGTGACAGACCCCGCGTGTCGGCGCAGCCTTGGGCACAGAGCATGGCGAAACGCTTGAGGGTAGCGCTGGCGTTCTCCTGGCAACCCTCGTAAAAGGCTGCGTAGGTCTGCGCCGGCATTGCCGTCGGCCAGGCAGCGCTGGCGACGAAACAGGCGTTACTGGCCAGGGTGATCAGGCCACGGCAACGCTCGCCACGACGTGCCGCCAGGGCAGCGGCCAACATGCCGCCGAGCGACCAGCCGGCCAGCCAGCAATCATGTGGCAAACGCGTATCCAGCTCGTCGAGCCAATCGGCCGCTGCCGCACTGCTCAAGCGCGGCAAGGCCGACACCTGCACCTGCATATCGCTACCCAGCGCCTTGGTTAGCGGTTGCAGCAAGGCGCCGTCCAGGCCCCAGCCCGGCAATAGAATCAGCGTCTCACGCATCGGTCTGCACCTGCGGCCAGCACTCGGCAAGCGCCTCGAGTAGCAGCTCGAGCTGCGCATCGCTGTGCGCAGCGGACAGCGTCACGCGCAAGCGGGCACTGCCAGCAGGCACGGTCGGCGGCCGAATGGCGCCCACCAGCAGGCCGCGATCCTTGAGCAGCGACGAGAGTTTCAGCGCCCGCGCGCTGTCGCCCACCAGGATCGGCTGAATCGGCGTGGGACTGTCCATCAGGCTCAGGCCGATTTCGGCGGCGCCCTGACGAAAGCGTGCGATCAGTCGGTTCAGATGCTCCCGACGCCAGTGTTCACTGCGCAGCAGCTCCAGGCTCTGCAGCGTGGCGCAGGCCACCGCTGGCGGCTGACTGGTGGTGTAGATGTAGGGGCGAGCGAACTGGATCAGGGTCTCGATCAGCTCCTCGCTGCCGGCAACGAAGGCGCCGGCGGTACCAAAGGCCTTGCCCAGGGTGCCGACCAGCACCTGCACGGCATCCTGGCCCAGACCGAAGTGCTCGACGATACCGCCGCCGGTGGCGCCCAGCGGGCCAAAGCCATGGGCGTCATCGACCATCACCCAGGCCTGCGTGGCGCGCGCCTCGGCGCACAATGCCGGTAGATCGGCCAGGTCGCCGTCCATGCTGAACACACCATCGGTGACCACCAGGCAGTTGCCCGTCGCCTTGCGCAGGCGGTTGGCCAGGCTCACCGCATCGTTGTGCAGGTAGCGAGAAAAACGCGCGCCGCAGAGCAGGCCGGCATCGAGTAGCGAGGCGTGATTGAGACGATCCTGCAGTACGCTGTCGCCCTGCCCGAGCAAGGCGGTGACGACCGCCAGGTTGGCCATGTAACCGGTGGAGAACAGCAGCGCACGCGGCCTGCCGGTGAACGCGGCCAGGGCTTCCTCCAGCTCATGGTGCGGGGTGCTGTGGCCGATCACCAGATGCGATGCGCCGCCGCCGACGCCCCATTTTTCCGCGCCCTGCTGCAGCGCATGGATCACCTCGGGGTGGTTGGCCAGGCCGAGATAATCATTGGAGCAAAAGGCCAACAGGTGCTGACCGTCCACCTGCACCAGCGGCCCCTGCGGGCTCTGCAGCAACGGCCGCTGGCGGAACAGGTCGGCGGCCTGGCGCTCGGCCAGGCGGGCGGATAAATCGAAAGGCATATGCATACCTTGTAGGAGCCGGCTGTGCCGGCAATTAGCGGCAGTCGCAATCGCCAGCAAGCTGGCTCCTACATAAACAGCGGTTTAGGCCGAAGCGGCGTTGTAGAACAGCTTGGAATCGCGCTGCTCGATCAGCGCCTGCTCGATGGCCGCCTGGTGCACCTCGTCGGCGTGCTCTTCGCGCTCCTCAGGCTTTATGCCGAGGCGCTTGAACAGGGCCATGTCCTTGTCCGCCTGCGGGTTGGCGGTGGTCAGCAGCTTCTCGCCGTAGAAAATCGAGTTGGCGCCCGCCATGAAGGCCAGGGCCTGCATCTGCTCGTTCATCTGCTCGCGACCGGCAGACAGACGCACGTGGGATTTCGGCATCATGATCCGCGCCACGGCCAGGGTGCGGATGAAGTCGAAGGGGTCGACGTCCTTCTCCTCGGCCAGCGGCGTGCCCTTGACCTTGACCAGCATGTTGATCGGCACCGATTCCGGGTGTTCCGGCAGGTTGGCCAGTTGGATCAGCAGCCCGGCGCGATCATCCACCGATTCGCCCATGCCGAGGATGCCGCCGGAGCAGATCTTCATCCCCGCCTCACGAACGTAGGCCAGGGTTTGCAGGCGCTCACCATAGGTGCGGGTGGTGATGATGTTGCCGTAGAACTCCGGCGAGGTATCGAGGTTGTGGTTGTAGTAGTCCAGCCCCGCTTCGGCCAGCGCCTGGGTCTGCTCCTGATCGAGGCGGCCGAGGGTCATGCAGGTCTCCAGGCCGAGCTTCTTCACGCCTTTGACCATTTCCAGCACGTAGGGCATGTCCTTGGCCGACGGGTGCTTCCACGCCGCGCCCATGCAGAAACGGGTGGAGCCAATGGCCTTGGCCTCGGCGGCGGCCTCCAGCACCTTCTGCACCTCCATCAGCTTTTCCTTGTCCAGGCCGGTGTTGTAGTGGCCGGACTGCGGGCAGTATTTGCAGTCTTCCGGGCAGGCGCCGGTCTTGATCGACAGCAGGGTGGAGACCTGCACGCGGTTGGGGTCGAAGTGCTGGCGATGGACGCTCTGCGCCTGGAACAGCAGGTCGTTGAACGGCTGCTCGAACAGCGCGCGAACCTCGGCGAGGCTCCAGTCGTGGCGGGTGGTGATTGCGGCGGTTGCGCTCATCTGGGAAGTCCTTCGACGCTGGGTGGCATCTGTTGTCAGGCCCGCGCGGGGCATTCAGGCTTTGGCCATCATAAGTGGCGATTGGATGCTGTCAACCGCAAAAAAGGCACAGGTTTACATCTGATCAAATAACAGACAACAGAACTTATGGCATGGCACAAGGCCCAATGCTTACCTCTTCAACAGGATGTTCTGCATGCAGGTAGAAGGCTTTTTCGAAGAGCTCGGCGAAGCGCTGGGGCGTGCCATCCGTTTCATCGTCGATATGCTGTCCAGCGTGCGGGGTGCCATGGCCGATGCCATCGACGACTTTCTCCAGGGTATGGCCAGGGCCATTGGCATGGATGTGTCGATTTTCAGCATCATCCTGCTGATCATCGGCCTGCTGTTTCTGTTCAACGGCGTGCGCGCGCTGCTGCGGCGCTCGATCATCGGTGGGGTGATCTGGCTGTTTCTCGGTCTGATCGTCATGGGCTGGCTGATCCGCTGACGCTGGCTACACTTCCGGCATCCCCGCTCAAGGACGAGCCGCCATGCCACTGTTCGATCTCACCTCGCTGCGCCGCCTGCCCTGGCTCAGGCCACGCCGCCATTGCCAGCTCTGCGACGAAACCACCGATCACCCCACGCACAGCATCTGCACGGCTTGCGAAGCCGAGCTGCCCTGGCTCGGGGCTCATTGCCAGATCTGTGCGGTGCCATTGCCGGCACACGGCATGATCTGCGGCGCCTGCCAATCGAAACCACCGAGTTTCAGCCGCGTGGAAGCGCCCTGGCGCTATGCCTTTCCCGTCGACAACCTGATCACCCGTTTCAAGCACCAGGCGCAATGGCCGCACGGGCGTCTGCTTGCCGAACTCTTGAGCGAGCATCTGCACCACGCCTTCGATGAAGGTCTGCCGCGCCCCCAGGCATTGCTACCGGTGCCGCTGGCGCGCAGACGACAACGGCAACGCGGCTTCAACCAGGCACAGATGCTCGCCGACTGGCTGGGCAGCAGCCTTGATCTGCCCGTCAGGCATGACTGGCTCCTGCGCCACCTCGACACGCCCGCGCAGCAAGGCCTGGACGCCGCGACGCGCAAGCGCAACCTGCGCCAGGCCTTCAGCCTGAAACAGCCAGCACAGGTAGCCGGTGCACACCTGGCACTGGTCGACGACGTGCTCACCACTGGCGCCACCGCCGCCATGCTCGCGCAATTGCTGCGTCGGGCCGGCACCCTGCGCGTCGATGTGTACTGCCTGGCACGTACGCCGCGACCGGGCGATACCTGACTTGACGCCTCTGCTGCTGTCACGCACCGTGCCCGACATTCTCCCCGACGAGGCCTGAATCATGTCGCAGCTCGATGCCCTTGCCCAACTGCTCAGCCGCCGCCCGAAACGCCTGGCCCTGCTCGAACAGATCGCCGAGCAGGGCTCCATCACCCGCGCCGCCAAGGCTGCCGGGCTGAGCTACAAGGCCGCCTGGGACGCCATCGACGAGCTGAACAACCTCTCGGAGCAGCCCCTGGTCAGCCGCAGCGTCGGCGGCAAAGGGGGCGGCGGCGCGCGCCTGACGCCGGCGGGCGAGCGCCTGCTGGCGTTGCAACAACGCCTGCAGGCGCTGCAGGTGCAACTGCTGCAGGCGGCCGGTGACGACGCCGACCTGGAACTGCTCGGTCGCCTGATGCTGCGCACCAGTGCGCGCAACCAGCTCACCGGCCGTGTGCGCGCGATTCACGCCCACGGACACAACGACCTGATCGACATCGAACTGCCCGGCGGCAGCCGCCTGCAGGCGCAGATTACCCATGACAGCACGGAAAGCCTGCAATTGAGCGAAGGCAGCAGCGTGGTCGCGCTGATCAAAGCAGGCTGGCTGGAATTGCAACCGCTACAGGCTCCCCGCACAGCACAGCACAACGCACTCGAAGGCCATATCGAACAGATTCTGCCGGCCAACGATGGCCCCAGCGAAGTACGCGTGAGCCTGAGCAACGGCCAGACCCTGTGCGCATCAATCGAACCCGAGCGCCTGGCAGCCCTGAGGCTGACGGTGGGCGATCCGGTGCGTGCGCAGTTCGCTGCCAGTCAGGTGCTGCTCGGTACTCAGTTATAAGGGTGGGATAAACCGCCAATACGCTGACGGCGGGTTACACCCGCCCCAGGTGTGGCGCAAGCCGGTAGACTGAGCGCCCAATCATGCGGAGCCGTTCATGAGCCATCCTTTTGCCACCCTCACCCCGGATCTGGTGCTCGATGCCGTGGAGAGCCTTGGCTACCTCAGCGACGCACGCGTATTGACACTCAACAGTTACGAGAACCGCGTCTATCAGGTAGGCATCGAAGGCGAAACGCCGTTGATCGCCAAGTTCTATCGCCCGGATCGCTGGAGCGATGCGGCGATCCGCGAGGAGCACAGTTTCAGCGCTGAGCTGGCCGAGCACGAAGTCCCGGTGGTGGCGCCGCTGGCGCGCGATGGCGAGACGTTGTTCGAGCACGGCGGTTTTCGCTTCGCCCTGTTCCCGCGTCGCGGTGGCCGGGCACCGGAGCCGGGCAATCTCGACCAGCTGTATCGCCTGGGGCAGTTGCTCGGGCGTATGCATGCGATTGGCGCCAGCCGTCCGTTCGCACACCGCGAAAGCCTGACTGTGGACAACTTCGGCCACGCCGCCCTGGCCTCGCTGCTCGACGGCGGCTTCGTGCCGCGCAGCCTGCTGCCTGCCTACGAGTCGGTCGCACGCGATCTGCTCGCGCGCCTGGATGAATTGTTCAGCCGCGTGCGCTACACGCCGATTCGCCTGCACGGCGACTGCCATCCGGGCAACCTGCTGCACCGCGATGATGCCTTCCATATGGTCGACCTCGACGACTGCCGCATGGGCCCGGCGGTACAGGATCTGTGGATGATGCTGGCCGGCGAGCGTCACGAGCGCCTGGGTCAGTTGGCCGAACTGGTCGACGGTTACCAGGAGTTCCATGACTTCGCCGCCCGCGAGCTGCCGCTGATCGAAGGTCTGCGCGCCCTGCGCCTGATGCATCACAGCGCCTGGATCGCGCGGCGCTGGGACGACCCGGCCTTCCCTCTGGCCTTCCCCTGGTTTGCCGGCGAGCGCTATTGGGGCGAGCAGATTCTCGCCCTGCGCGAACAGATGGCGGCGCTGGATGAAGAGCCACTGCGGCTGTTCTGAGCCGATGGCATCCGGAACCGCAGCTCCCGGATTGCCTCCGGGGCGCCAGGTCCGCGCACCCATACAGTTGCGCGCACCGCGTAAAGTTTGCCTTACGACTTTGCCGGCGTTTCGGTATGCATAAAAAGCTGAACGAACAGACAAGACAGAGGCCAGAGCGCTAGAATTTCGCGGCAACCGTTAGCTGCCTAACCAAGGATTTTCGATGGCCACCGCCAACCCGCAACGCGGGTACGTTCTGGGCCTTACCGCCTACATCATCTGGGGCCTGTTCCCGCTCTACTTCAAAGCCCTGCAAAGCATCCCGGCGATGGAGATCATCGTCCATCGCGTGCTTTGGTCGGCGCTGTTCGGCGGCCTGCTGCTGCTCGTCTGGAAGCACCCCGGCTGGTGGCGTGAACTACGCGACAACCCCAAGCGTCTGGCAGTGCTGGCCGGCTGCGGGTTGCTGATCGCGACCAACTGGCTGGTGTACGTCTGGGCGGTGAACAACGACCGCATGCTTGAGGCCAGCCTGGGCTACTACATCAACCCGCTGATCAACGTATTGCTCGGCCTGCTGATTCTTGGCGAGCGCCTGCGTCGCCTGCAGTGGCTGGCTGTCGGCCTGGCCGTGGTTGGCGTGGCGCAGCAGGTCTGGCAGGTGGGCAGCCTGCCCTGGGTGTCGCTGGTGCTGGCGCTGACCTTCGGTTTCTATGGACTGATCCGCAAACAGGCTCCCGTGGCGGCGCTGCCCGGCCTGGTGGTGGAAACCTGGCTGCTGCTACCGGTGGCGCTGGCCTGGCTGGCGCTGCATCCCGCCGCCATGAGCAGCCAGGCCAGTTTCTGGAGCAGCAGCGAAGCGTTGTGGCTGGCAGCCGCCGGGCCGATCACCCTGGTGCCGCTGGTGTGCTTCAATGCCGCGGCGCGGCATCTGCCCTACACCACGCTGGGCTTTCTACAGTACCTGGCGCCGACCCTGGTGCTGCTGCAGGCCATTCTGCTGTTCGATGAGCACTTCTCGCCGAGTACCCTGCTGGCCTTCGCCTGCATCTGGGCCGGGCTGTTTGTATACAGTCTGGATATCTGGCTGCACCTGCGCAAACGCTCGAACGCTTGACCCAGCGATCGATCCGCCAACCAGCACCGGGAGTGCCCTGAGCAGAAAACGCTCAGCCATTCCCGGTCCGCGCCATCCTTGGGCTCGCGCCCGTCACCCCCGGCTTATCCACAGATCTATCCCCGGCATCTGTGCACAAGCCATTGATCCTGCTGCATTTTTGACCATCCAGTGAAAAGCCCCGGGGCACTAGGCAGTGCGCCGGGGCTCCCCAGTTTATCCACAGGCTGATCCACGCTCGTCGTGGATATCACTCCTCGGCGCGCAGATTCAGCTCCACCATCAGGTCATCGGCCAGGGTTTCCAGGCGTGCCTGCAATTGCTCCAGCGCCAGCGCCTCCGGCACGGCCAGCAGTGCTTCGGCGGTGAACAGCAACTCGCCGCTCATCGGCGCTGGCGCCACCTCGGTCAGCAGGCTCTCCAGGTTGACGCCCTGCTCGGCCAGCACTCGGGTGATGTCACGGACGATACCGGGCCGGTCGTTGCCGACCAGCTCCAGACGAATCGCGGTGAAGCGCCCGCCCGGTTCGCTACCGCTGGCCGCCAGCTGCACGCGAATGCCCTGCGCGCTCAAGGCTTCGAGTTCCTTGATCAGGCCGGCATGGGCCTCGGCCGGCACATCCACCCGCACGATCCCGGCGAACTGTCCGGCCATGCGCGCCATGCGGCTCTCCAGCCAGTTGCCGCCATGTTTCGCCACGCAGCCGGCGAGGCGCTCGACCAAGCCCGGTTGGTCTTCGGCAATCACCGTCAGTACCAGATGATCCATGTACTACCTCACTCGTTCACAGGATGGGAAATAGTCAGCCACGCAGCGACAGCCAGTAGGTCAGGAACTGTTCGTCACGCACGTAGCCAAGACGCTCGTAAAGACGCCGAGCAGCCAGGTTGGTCTGCGCCGTTTCCAGTTGTAGACCGCAGGCCCCGCTCACCTCGGCATGGGCGCGGGCAGCCTTCATCAGCGCCTCGCCAACGCCGCAGCGGCGCGCGCTTTCGTCGACATACAGATCACTGAGCAGCCAGGCCGGTTCCAGCGCCAGCGAAGCATAAAAGGGATACAGCTGCACGAAGCCCTGCGCAGTGCCCTGCCCGTCACGGGCGATGAACAGTTGCGCATCACCGTGCTGCAGACGCGCACCGAGAAAGGCGGCGATGTCCGCATCAGCGCGCGGCACCTGATAGAAACGCAGATAGCCGGCGAACAGGCGGGTGAGATCGGCAAGGTCGGCCGTGGTCGCAGCGGAAACCGTCATGGCAGCTCCGGAATGATGTGTCAGGCAGTATAGGCGAGCTGGCGCGTAGGCCATATTGACGTCGTTGTCACTAGCCCGAGCAATTAATCGTGTACGCTTTTAACAATCCTATGGAACAATATGTAAGTTTTTTGAACACACTATGTATTGGGCGTGACTGGAAATAGTCTTTTGGTCGCGGTCTGACGCATACCTACTGCATTTCCCCGGAATCTTCATGTAGTATGCCGCGCCACGGACTACAAGACGGCCAGCCCGTCTCCGACGAGCCTCTCTGAAAGCGCAGGTGTAGAGTGCGCAGGTCGTTTTCAGAGGTGCCCGAAGCGGCGATTGAGTAAAGCTCAGAGAGTGAGGCAAGTGATGACTGAACGCGTTCAAGTCGGTGGCCTGCAGGTCGCCAAAGCCCTGTACGACTTCGTGAACAACGAAGCCATTCCCGGTACCGGCATCGCTGCCGACCAGTTCTGGGCCGGTGCCGCCGCGGTCATCAAGGACCTGGCGCCGAAAAACCGCGCCCTGCTGGCCAAGCGTGACGAGCTGCAGGCGCAGATCGATGCCTGGCACCAGGCGCGCAAGGGCCAGGCGCATGACGCAGCCGCCTACAAAGCCTTCCTCCAGGAAATCGGCTACCTGCTGCCGGAGCCGGAAGACTTCCAGGCCACCACCACCAACGTCGACGAAGAAATCGCCCGCCTGGCCGGCCCGCAGCTGGTGGTGCCGGTGATGAACGCGCGCTTCGCCCTGAACGCCTCCAACGCCCGCTGGGGCTCGCTGTACGACGCACTGTACGGCACCGACGTGATCAGCGAAGAAGGCGGCGCCGAGAAGGGCAAGGGCTACAACAAGGTGCGCGGCGACAAGGTCATCGCCTTCGCCCGCGCCTTCCTCGACGAAGCCGCACCGCTGGCTGCCGGCTCGCACGTCGACTCCACCGGTTATGCCATCGTCGACGGCAAGCTGGTCGTTGCCCTCATGGGCGGCAGCAACACCGGCCTGCGTGACGACGCGCAGCTGGTTGGCTTCCAGGGCGAGGCCAGCGCACCGACCGCCGTGCTGCTCAAGCACAACGGCCTGCACTTCGAAATCCAGATCGATGCCTCCAGCCCGATCGGCAGCACCGACGCCGCCGGCGTCAAAGACGTGCTGATGGAAGCCGCGCTGACCACCATCATGGACTGCGAAGACTCCGTCGCTGCCGTCGATGCCGACGACAAGGTGGTGGTCTACAAGAACTGGCTGGGCCTGATGAAGGGCGACCTGGCCGAGCAGGTGTCCAAGGGCGGCAGCACCTTCACCCGCACCATGAACCCGGATCGCGTCTACACCAAGCCGGACGGTTCCGAGCTGACCCTGCATGGCCGCTCGCTGCTGTTCGTGCGCAACGTCGGCCACCTGATGACCAACCCGGCCATCCTCGACGCCGAAGGCAACGAGATTCCGGAAGGCATCCAGGACGCGCTATTCACCAGCCTGATTGCGGTGCACAACCTGATCGGCAACACCACGCGCAAGAACACTCGCACCGGCAGCGTGTACATCGTCAAACCGAAGATGCACGGCCCGGAAGAAGTCGCCTTCACCAGCGAAATCTTCGCCCGTGTCGAGGATGTGCTAGGCCTGGCCCGCAACACCCTGAAAGTCGGCATCATGGACGAGGAGCGCCGCACCACCGTCAACCTCAAGGCGTGCATCAAGGCGGCCAGCGAGCGCGTGGTGTTCATCAACACCGGCTTCCTCGACCGTACCGGTGACGAGATCCACACCTCCATGGAAGCCGGCGCTGTGGTGCGCAAGGCTGCCATGAAGAGCGAGACCTGGATCGGCGCCTATGAGAACAACAACGTCGACGTCGGCCTGGCCACCGGCCTGCAGGGCCGCGCGCAGATCGGCAAAGGCATGTGGGCCATGCCGGACCTGATGGCCGCCATGCTCGAGCAGAAGATCGCTCACCCGCTGTCCGGCGCCAATACCGCCTGGGTCCCCTCGCCGACAGCCGCCACCCTGCACGCTCTGCACTACCACAAGGTCGACGTGTTCGCCCGTCAGGCCGAACTGGCCAAGCGCACCCCGGCGTCGGTGGACGACATCCTGACCATCCCGCTGGCCAAGGACACCAACTGGTCTGCAGAAGAAATCCGCAACGAGCTGGACAACAACGCGCAAGGCATCCTCGGCTACGTGGTGCGCTGGATCGACCAGGGCGTCGGCTGCTCCAAGGTACCGGACATCAACGACGTCGGCCTGATGGAAGACCGTGCCACCCTGCGCATCTCCAGCCAACTGCTGGCCAACTGGCTGCGCCACGGCATCGTCAGCGAAGCGCAGGTGGTCGAAAGCCTCAAGCGTATGGCGCCGGTGGTGGATCGTCAGAACGCCAATGACCCGCTGTATCGCCCCATGGCCCCGGACTTCGACAACAACGTCGCCTTCCAGGCCGCGCTGGAGCTGGTCGTCGAAGGCACCAAGCAGCCCAACGGCTACACTGAGCCGGTGCTGCATCGCCGTCGCCGCGAGTTCAAGGCCAAGAACGGTCTGTGATTCGCTCATTGCGCGAATGAATAAACCGCCCTCCGGGGCGGTTTTTTATTGAGCAGTCGCGACTGAAGCCCTCCCACGGGCGCTAATGTTGTGGGAGGGGCTTTAGCCACGGCAGGCAGTCAGGGCTTGGTCTGCGCTGTTTTGTCCGCCGTCACGCCGGTGGTATTGCTCAGCAGGCTGGCGGTGGCAGTCTGCACGAAGGCCGACAGTTTGCGCTCCAGATCGCTGCGCCGCTGCGCATCGTCGATCACTTCGCCGCGCGCATCATGGCCCAGCTGGTAGCGATACAGGCGCGCATCACGGTCACGCGGTTTGACCAGGATATTGTCACCGGTCACCAGGCCCACGGTCTGGTCGCTGCCGGAGGGCTTGATCACCGCCACGCCGGCATCGCCCTCAGGCAGCGCCAGCAGGTCGCGCCCCCAGCATTGCTGCTGCACGGGCTGGCCGAGGCGGCCCATGATGGTAGGTACAACGTCGATCTGGCTGCCAACGGTATCGCGGCTTTTTCCGAAGGTTTCCTGCACACCAGGGCCGATCAGCAGCAGCGGAACGCTGAAGCGCGACAGGTCCATCTCGGTGATCTGCTCGTCGTTGCCAAAGCCATGGTCGCCCAGCACCACGAACAGGGTGTCCTTGAAATAGGGCTCCTGGCGCGCCTTGGCGAAGAACTGGCCGAGCGCCCAGTCGGCATAGCGCATGGCCGTCAGGTGCTGGTCCAGCGAGCCATGGCCGGTGACGGGTTCGACCGGCAAGTCTTCCGGCAGGGCATAGGGCGTGTGGTTGGACAACGTCTGCAACAGCGCATAGAAGGGTTTGCCCTGACTGCCGAGCTTGGCCAGCTCCTCGGCGCCGCGGCTGAACATGTCCTGATCAGACACGCCCCAGGTCGGGTCGATGAACACCGGGTCTACGAAGTCATCTCGGCCGACGAAGTTGCGCATGCCCTGATTGGCGAAGAAGCCGGACTGGTTATCCCAGGCGAAGCTGCCGTTGTACACGTACACGTCGTCATAGCCGCGAGCACTGAGCAGTTGCGGCAGGCCGGAGAACTGGTGGCTGCCTTCCGGCATGCGCATCAGGTATTCGAACGCCGGCAGGTTGGGGAAGCAGGCCATGGTGGCGAACATGCCCTGGTGGGTATGGGTACCGTTGGAGAACACGCGCTGGAACAACAGGCCCTCCTTGGCCAGCGCATCGAAGTTGGGGGTGATGCCGTCCTGGTTGCCCATGGCGCCGATGTAGCGTCCGGCCATGCTCTCCATGAGAATCACTACCACGTTGCGCACCTGCGGCAGCTGACCTTCGACTGGAGGCGTATAGACGCGGCGCACCGCAGCCACGTCGGCGTCGATCAGCTCATCGCGCGGGGTCAGCAGCAGGTCGCGGGTGATCTGCTGCGCCTCGTCAGCCGGCAGCGTGGCTTTCCAGCTGTTGTCGCGGTGGTCGGAGAAGAAGTTGTCGGCCGCATCGACCAGGGTCAGCGTACCGTTGAGGCCCAGGTGGTTGGCGAACATCGAATCGGTGGTATAGGCATCGCCCCAGCGCAGCGGCGGTCCAGAACGCAAGGTGCCGCGAGCGGCGACCACGCAGACCAGCAGCAACAGCACGAACACGGCCGTGCGCACCGGCCAGCGCGGCGCAGCAGCGTGGCCGCGCGCGCGGGTGGCACGCTCGATACGGCGGAACAGCCAGGCCAGCAGCAGCGTAGTCAGGGCCCAGGCCAGCAGCAAGCGCAGTACCGGGAAGCCATTCCAGATCATGCTGGCCACGGTACCGATGTCTTCCTGCATGTACTGGAACACCAGGCTGTTCAGGCGCTGGTGGAATTCACGATAGAAATTCAGTTCGACCACGGCGAAGAACAGGCACAGGCTGGTAGCGAACGTCAGCCAGGCGACATGCAGACGTCGCGCGCGCATCGCCGTGACGCTGAGCAGCGACAGGCTGAGCGGGATGCACAGGTAGACGATCAGGCGCAGGTCGAAACGCGCACCGTTGACGAAGGATTCGGCGAAGGTGCTGGCCGGTGTATCGGCGATCAACGCCTGGTTGTAGGCCAACAGCCCCAAGCGGGCCAGGGCGAACAGCAGCAGCATGCACAGTGCGCTGCCGAGGATGAAAGCCAGGTGACTACCAACACTGACCTGCGCCGCCCCACGGGCAGCTGGTACGGATGACTGCATGGATATGCCTTGCTCTTTTACGGAATACGGGGTCTGGCGCAGTCTGCCTGGGCACAAGTCAAAATTTCGTCAAGAACCTGCGCCCTCACCACCCTACTTAGGTGCAATGGGCAACCCGGCGGGCCAGGGCCACACTGACACCATCCCGAGACTGCGAGGCGCAAGCCCATGAGCAAGGCCGACGCGATGGCCGATGCGGGCAAGACTGCGGTGCTTCAGAACATCCACGGCACCATGGAGTTCCTGCACAAGTTCCCGCCTTTCAACCAGATGGACACCGCCCACCTGGCGTTTCTGGTCGAGCATTGCCAGCTGCGCTTCTATGCCGAGGGCGACTCGATCATCAAACCCAGCGATGGCGTGGTCGAGCACTTCTACATCGTCAAGCAGGGTCGCGTACACGGCGAGCGCCCGCACAGCGCAAGACGCGGTACCGAGACCACCTTCGAGATCACCGCTGGCGAATGCTTCCCTCTGGCCGCGCTGATCGGCGAGCGCGCCACGCGCACCGAACACCTGGCCGCCGAAGACACCTTCTGCCTGCTACTGGCCAAGCACGCCTTCATCAAGCTGTTCGCCGTTTCCAACCCGCTGCGCGACTTCGCCCTGCGCGGGGTCAGCAGCCTGCTCGATCAGGTCAACCAGCAGGTGCAGTTGCGTGCGGTTGAAACCCTCGGCGCGCAGTATTCGCTGGATACCCGTCTGGGCGAATTGGCCATGCGCCAACCCATCGGCTGCGCGCCCGACACGCCGCTGCGCGATGCCGTTCGGCTGATGCACGAACAGCACGTGGGCAGCATCGTGGTGCTCGACCCGGCCGACAAACCGCTGGGCATCTTCACCTTGCGCGACCTGCGCCGGGTGGTCGCCGATGGCGTCGATCTGGCCCAGCCCATCGACAATCTGATGACACCCAATCCGTTTCATCTGGCGCCGGATGCCAGCGCCTTCGATGCCGCCATCGCCATGACCGAGCGGCACATCGCCCACGTCTGCCTGGTGGAGCACGAGAAACTCTGCGGGGTGATTTCCGAGCGCGATCTGTTCAGCCTGCAGCGCGTCGACCTGGTGCATCTAGCACGCACCATCCGCCATGCCGGCAAGGTGGAAACCCTGGCCGGGCTGCGCAGCGACATCCGCCTGCTGGTCGACCGCATGCTCGCCCATGGCGCCAGCTCGACGCAGATCACCCATATCGTCACCCTGCTCAACGACCACACCGTATGCCGGGTGATCGAGCTGACCCTCGAGGACATGGGCGATCCGGGCATCCCCTTCACCTGGCTATGCTTCGGCAGCGAAGGCCGCCGCGAACAGACCCTGCACACCGACCAGGACAACGGCATCCTCTTCGAGGCGGAAAATGCCAGCGAGGCTGCGACAATTCGCGAGCGCCTGCTACCCATCGCCCACGAGATCAACCAGCGCCTGGCGCAGTGCGGCTTCACCCTGTGCAAGGGCAACATCATGGCCGGCAATCCCGAGCTGTGCCTGTCGCGCCAGGAATGGTCACGGCGCTTTGCCGGCTTCGTCCTCGAAGCCACGCCGGAGAATCTGCTGGGCTCGTCGATCTACTTCGACCTGCGCACCATCTGGGGCCCGGACGAAGGCTGCGAACAACTGCGCAGCGAGCTGCTCGGCCGCGTCGCCAGCAACAGCCTGTTCCAGAAGATGCTGGCCGAGAACGCTCTACGCCAGCGCCCGCCGGTCGGGCGCTTCCGTGATTTCGTGGTGGCGCGTTCCGGCGCCGACAAGGACACCCTCGACCTCAAGGTGCAGGGCCTGACGCCTTTCGTCGACGGCGCGCGCCTGCTGGCACTGGCCAACGGCATCAGCGCAGTAGGCACTCTCGAGCGTTTGCGCGCGTTGATCACCAAGGGCGTGATCGATGCGCTGGACGGCGCCGCCTATGAAGAGGCCTATCATTTCATTCAGCAGACGCGCATGCAGCAGCATCAGCTGCAGGCACGTGACGAGCTGCCCTATTCCAATCGGGTCGACCCCGACCACCTCAACCACCTGGACCGGCGTATTCTGCGCGAGTCGTTCCGCCAGGCGCAGCGCCTGCAGAGCAGCCTGGCCATGAGGTATCAGCTATGAGCAGGTTCACCTGGTTCACCGGCCGTGGCCCGGCCCTGACCCAGCAGCAGTTGCAGCGCCGCAACGAGCTGAGCGCGCCGGCGCCCTTCGACGAGCGCCCACTGCATGAGCAGCGCTTGGTCGTGCTCGATCTGGAAACCACCGGTTTGAACATGCGCCGCGATCAGGTGCTGGCCATCGGCGCGGTGGTGATCGACCACGGTGCCATCGACTTCGCCGAACAGTTCGAATGCACCCTGCACCAACCCGATCACCAGGCCAGCGCCAGCACCCTGATCCACGGTATTGCCCCCAGCGAAGTCGCTCGCGGCGTCGACCCCGCCGAAGGGCTGCTGGACTTCATGGAGTTCGTCGGCAGCAGCCCGCTGCTGGCGTTCCACGCTGGTTTCGATCAGCGCATGCTGGCCCGCGCACTGCGGCAGAGCCTGGGTTATCGCCTGCAACACAGTTTCTTCGACGTTGCCGAGATTGCCCCGCTGCTGTGCCCGCAGGCACGCATTCGCCAAGGCGGGCTCGACGACTGGGTCGCCGAATTCGGCCTGCAGGTGCACCAACGTCACAACGCCAGTGCCGATGCACTGGTCACAGCCGAACTGGCGCTGATGTTGTTCAGCAAGGCGCGCCGCCAGGGCATCGACACGCTTGCGGCCCTGCAGCAACAGCTCAACAGCCGTCGTCGCCAACGGGCGCATTCGCTTTAGCGCTGACACGCACGTCTGGACACAACGAAGCACACCTCGCCCCCACCCGTCGCCCATCACGCACGCAGAGATTGCAGGATACTGGCCCGCTCTGCGATTATGCGAATAGTTCTCGATTTGTTTCTTATCCACCTACCGAGGTCAGCGTGTCCGCGGGCGATCCCACTCAGCAGCATGTGCTCGGCCTGCTCTACCGCGATCACCGCGAGTGGCTGCTCGGCTGGCTGCGCAAAAGCCTGTACGGCCACGAACGTGCCGAAGACCTGAGCCAGGACACCTTCGTGCGCCTGCTCGGGCGCACTGACCTGGCCGAGGTACGCGAGCCACGCGCCCTGCTGACCACCATCGCCCGCGGCCTGCTGGTCGATCACTTCCGCCGCAGCGCCCTGGAACGCAGTTACCTCGATGCCCTGCAGGGGCAACCCGAGACCTCTCATCCCAGCCCTGAAGAGCAAGCCATTGCGCTGCAAGCGCTGCAGGAGGTCGACCGGCTGCTGGGCAACCTGTCCGTCAAAGCGCGTCAGGCATTTCTGCTCAACCGCCTCGATGGTCTGGGCCATGCGGAAATCGCTGAGCGCCTGGGCGTGTCGGTATCACGGGTGCGTCAATACCTGGCCCAGGGCCTTCGTCAGTGCTACGTAGCTGTCTATGGAGAGGCGCAATGAGCGCTGTCTCGGCGCGGGCGCTGGACGCTGCTATCGAGTGGCAACTGCGCCTGGACAACATCGCGGAGGATAAAGCGCCCGCAGACTTTCATGCCTGGCTGGCTGCCGATCCGGAACATGCCCGTGCCTGGCATCAGCTCAACGCGCTGAGCACCCACCTGACCCCGGCTGCAACACCGCTGATGCGCCGCGCCTTGCTAAGCCGCCCCGCCTCGCGCCGCCCGTCCCGTGCCCTGCTCAGCCTGGGCCTGCTGGGTGCGCTGACCCTGGTTCTGCTGGCAAGCCAACGTCCCCTCACCGATTATCTGGCCGACGCCCGCACCGGTGCAGGTGAACAACTCGAGCTGCGCCTGAGTGATAACAGCCAGGTCACCCTCAACAGCGCCAGCGCCCTGGATATCGACTTCGATGCCGAGCAGCGCCTGTTGACCCTGCGCAGTGGTGAGATCCTCGTGCAGACGGCTCCGGGCGATAAACGTCCGTTTGTCGTCGCCACCGCCCAAGGCCGTCTACGCGCACTGGGAACACGTTTTCTGGTGCGCCGCGACGGTGACCGTACGCACCTGACCGTGTTGCAGTCAGCAGTGGCCGCACACCCCAGCAACAGCGACCAAACCCGCGTGATTCAGGCAGGCCAGCAGGTGGACATGCTGTCGACCGGGCTGGGCAGCAGCAAGCCCGCCGCTCCGGCGGCCGATGCCTGGAGCCGCGGCATGTTGGTGGCCGAAGGGCAGCGCCTGGATCAGGTGCTGGCGCAATTGAGCCCCTACCGAACCGGCTACCTGGGCGTCGACCCGCGTATCGCCGGTCTGACCATCAGCGGCAGCTTCCCACTGCACGACAGCGATCTGGCCCTGGACGCCCTGGCCTTGAGCCTGCCAATACGTATCGAGCGCGTGCAACCCTGGTGGGTACGCGTGGTACCGGCCGCTCCAGCCTCACCCTGAAACAGCGACCGCACATTTATTTCGGCGACCCCCTGTCACTTTTGCAATCTCCTTCGGCAACAGGTCAATGAGATCTATTATCCTCCAGGAGATATTCGCAATGCGTGGCACTTCCCCCCTGTTCTGCCCTACGCTGCTGGCGCTGGCCATCACCCTGGGCGGCACTGCAACTCAGGCGCTGGCGGCGCCCTATCAATTGCCCCCTGCACCTCTGGCCACTACCCTCACCCAAATCGCCGCAGACGCTGGCATCGTGTTGAGCATCGACCCCGCCTTGACCGCCGGCAAGCAATCGGCGCCGGTCGAAGGTGACTACGACGCGATCGGCGCACTGAATCAGGCGCTTCGTGGTACCGGCCTGCAATTGCAGCCTGGCAGCGGCGGCGCTTACAGCCTGGTGCCGCAGAGTCAGGAAGCGGCGGTTGCTTTGCCGGACGCCACCGTTACCGCATCCGCGCAACCGGCGGAGAGTGCCTGGGGTGAAGCCCCGGGTTATCTCGCTTCGCGCACCGCCGTTGGCAGCAAAACCGATACCCCGCTGCTCGAAGCGCCGCGCTCGATTTCAGTGGCCACCCGCGAGCAGATGCAGGACCGCAAAGTGCAGAGCCTCGACGATGCCGTGCGCTACATGCCGGGCGTCATCGCCAGCAGCTACGGCAGCGACAGCCGCGCCGACTGGATGAAGATTCGTGGTTTCGAACCCATCCAGATACTTGATGGCCTGCCACTGCCCAAAGGCAGTTACACCATGCCCAAACTGGAAACCTGGAACCTGGAGCGGGTTGCCGTCCTGCGCGGCCCAGCGTCCTCGGTCTATGGCCAGACCCCGCCGGGCGGCCTGGTGGATGCCGTCAGCCGCCGCCCGCAGTACGAAAGCAGCCATGAAGTCCAGGTGCAGGTCGGTAACTACAACCACAAGCAGATCAGCTTCGACAGCACCGGCAAAATCGATGACGACGGCCGTTTTCTCTACCGCTTCAGTGGTACCGGCCGTGACAGCGGCACGGCCATTGAGCATATCGACGATCAGCGCTTCAACCTGGCACCGAGCCTGACCTGGAACATCGCCGACGAGACGACGCTGACCGTGCTCGGCCAGTTCAACCGCGACGATACCGGTGGCACCAGCCAGTTTCTGCCGCTGCAGGGCACCAAGCTGAGCTCCCCGGCTGGCAAGGTCGACACCAACAAGAACCTGGGCGACCCTGAGTGGGAGTTTTACGACAAGACCTTTTACGCACTGGGCTATGCGTTCGAGCACCGCTTAAGCGATGTCTGGCAGTTCCGCCAGAACCTGCGCTACAGCAAGCTTGAGCTGGATAACCAGATCATCACCGCCGGCGGCTGGGCAACCGCCGTAGCCGATGACGGCACGGTGGCGCGCGGCGCCAACGTCTACGACGAGAACATCAGCCACTTCGCGGTGGACAACAATTTCCAGGCTAATTTCAGCACGGGCACGGTGACTCACACTCTGCTGGTGGGCCTGGACTATCTGCGGGTGAATACCGATTACCGCTGGCTGTACGGCACGGCCCCCAGCAGCAACATCATTCGCCCGGTTTACGGCCAGGACTTCAGCAATGTCACCTATACGGCCTTCCAGGACTACAACCAAAAACGTCGCAACACCGGCCTGTATCTGCAGGACCAGATGGCCCTGGATGCCTGGCGCCTGACCCTGGGCGGGCGCTGGGATCGCCTGGATACCGACTCGGTGTTCTACAACGCAGGCAACGCTGAGGACAGTCGCCGCGACAGCCAATTCAGCGGTAACGCGGCGCTCAGCTACGTCTTCGACTCCGGCTTCACCCCCTACATCTCCTACGCCGAATCCTTCCAGGCAGAAGCGGGTGGCAGTGCGGGCGAAGCATTCCAGCCGAGTACAGGCAAACAGTATGAACTGGGGGTCAAGTATCAACCGCCGGGCAGCGACATGTTGTTCACCGCAGCAGCATATGACCTGAAACGGCAGAACATCGTCAGCACCAACACCCAGGGAGCTACCCAGCCCCTGGAGGAAGTGCAAGTCCGTGGTTTCGAGCTGGAAGCGATCGGCAACGTGACCGAGAATTTCAAGCTGACCGCCTCTTACACCTACGCCAACAGCAAGATGACCAAGGTCGGCGACCTGCGCGACAAGAACCGTGCGCTACCGCTGACGCCAGAGCATCAGGCCGCGCTCTGGGCTGACTATGACTGGAGTGCAGGCGCCCTGGCCGGTTTCGGCGTTGGTTTCGGTGCGCGCTACATCGGCTCTACCGACAACATCTCGGTGGGCAGCGTCGGCTTTGTGCGTGATCCATCGGATGGTCACTCCAGCGCCTACACCGTCTACGACGCCGCCGTGCGTTATGACCTCCGCCACCTCGACAGCAGCTTGAATGGCGCCAGCGTGGCACTCAACGTCAACAACCTGTTCGACAAGGAATACCTGGCCACCTGCGACGGTTTCTACTGCTACGCCGGCGATCCACGCCGCGTAACTGCCAGCCTCAACTACGCCTGGTAAGCACCCAACGCAGTGACCCTACGCCGGCACATAGGGCGGCGTAGGCTTTTGGATATATCGATGAAAAGCACCACCATCCGCCGCTGGTCCCAGGTGCACACCTGGACCAGCCTGATCTGCACCCTGTTTCTACTGATGCTGGCATTGACCGGCCTGCCGCTGATTTTCCACCACGAGCTGGAGCACCTGCTCGGCGAAGCGCCGGAGCTGCGTGAACTGCCAGCGGGCACGCCGCACCTGAGCCTGCAGCAGCTGGTCGACGCCGCCGAGCGGCATCGGCCGGGCGAGGTGATTCAGTATTTCGGCTTCGAGGACGACGAGCCCAACGGTGTAGTGGCGATCACGGCGGCCACCGCCGGCACTGAGCCGAATTCGTCGCATACCTTTATGCTCGATGCGCGCAGCGGCGAAGCGGTGGAGATGCCGGCAGCCAATGGCGGCATCCTGATGGTCATCCTGCGCCTGCATGTGGACATGTTCGCCGGCCTGCCAGGCAAGCTGCTGCTGGCCTTTATGGGGCTGCTGTTCGTGGCTGCAATCATCTCCGGCGTGGTGCTCTATGCGCCCTTCATGCGCCGGCTGAAGTTCGCCGAAGTGCGCCATGAAAAGGCACGTCGCACGCGCTGGCTCGACCTGCACAACCTGATCGGCATCGTCACAGTCACCTGGGCTTTGGTGGTGGGTGTGACGGGCGTGATCAGTGCCAGTGCCGACCTGCTGATCAGCGCCTGGCGCACCGAAGCCCTGGCGGCGATGGTCGCGCCTTATCGTGACGCGCCAGCGCTGACCGAGCTCGCGCCGGTCAACCAGGTGCTGACGATTGCAGCGCAGGCCGCCCCGGCGATGCAACCTGACTTTATCGCCTTCCCCGGTACACGTTTTTCCAGCGAGCACCACTACACGGTGTTTATGAAAGGCAGCACACACCTCACCGCGCACCTGTGGACACCGGTGCTGATCGATGCGCGCAGCCTAGAGGTCACCGCCATCGGCCAGCGCCCCTGGTACATGGATGCGCTGTCGATGTCGCAACCGCTGCACTTCGGTGACTACGGCGGCATGCCGATGAAAGCCCTCTGGGCGGTGCTGGATGTGCTGACCATCATCGTGCTGGGCAGCGGCCTGTACCTCTGGTGGGTTCGCCGCCGCGCCCCGGCCAACGCGCGTGAACGCGCAGAGGCGGCGGTATGAGCGCACGCCAATCGACCTTCGCCCTGCCGCTGCTGATCGGTCTGCTCAGCGCCGCGGGCCTGTTCAGCGCATTGCTGGGTGACGGTGCCTGGGATGCCGTCGCCTGGCTCGGTCTGGGCATACCTGCGGTACTGGGGCTCTGGCCTCTGCTGCCCAGGCGTCGCCAGTGAGGTGTGCCGCAAGCACCGGGAATCTGCACCTTACGCCAGCGCGAACAGGGTGCGGAAAAAGGCGCTGCGCCCGGCGCACTCTACGGGCTACAGATCGCGCATCAGCAGCCCGTATTCCAGTTGCACATCCGCCGGCAGCGGCAAATACAGGACGTGGCCGTCGCCAGGCGCCACCGGCTGCGCCTGCCCTTGAGCGTTCTGCAGATGCTCCAGACTGAAACGCAGGTTGCCCTGCGGCGTCATCAGCTCCAGAGCGTCACCCACGGCGAAGCGGTTCTTAACCCGCACCTCGGCCAGCTCGCCACGGCGCTCGCCGGTCAGCTCGCCGACGAACTGCTGACGCTCCGACACCGAGCTGCCGCGCTCGTAGTTCTGGTATTCGTCATGTACATGGCGGCGCAGAAAGCCCTCGGTGTAACCACGATGCGCCAGTGACTCCAGGCTGCCCAGCAGGCTTGGGTCGAAGGGTTTGCCGGCCAGCGCGTCATCGATGGCGCGGCGGTACGCCTGCGCAGTCCGCGCCACGTAGAAGTGGCTTTTGGTACGCCCCTCGATCTTCAGCGAATGCACGCCCATGCGCACCAGACGCTCGACGTGCTGCACCGCGCGCAGGTCCTTGGAATTCATGATGTAGGTGCCGTGCTCGTCCTCATAGGCGGCCATTTCCTCACCCGGCCGCCCAGCCTCTTCGAGCACGAAGGCCTGGCTGGTCGGTGCGCCCTGGCCGAGCGTCGGCTCGACCACGCGGACGATCTCGCCCAGCTCGTTCTCGGTCGCGGGCGTGGCCTGGTATTGCCAGCGGCAGGCGTTGGTGCAGGTGCCCTGGTTGGGGTCGCGGCGATTGATGTAGCCCGACAACAGGCAACGCCCGGAATAGGCCATGCACAGCGCACCGTGGACGAACACCTCCAGCTCCATGCCCGGCACCTGGCTGCGGATTTCCTCGATTTCCTCCAGCGCCAACTCGCGCGAGAGGATCACCCGGCTCAGCCCCTGCTGCCGCCAGAACTCGACACTGGCCCAGTTCACCGCGTTGGCCTGCACCGAGAGGTGGATCGGCACCTGCGGATAGTGCTGACGCACCAGCATGATCAGGCCAGGGTCGGACATGATCAGCGCATCGGGTTGCATCTCGATCACCGGCGCCAGGTCCTTGAGGAAGGTCTTCAGCTTGGCATTGTGCGGGGCGATGTTGACCACCACATAGAACTGCTTGCCCTGCGCATGTGCCTCGGCGATGCCCAGGGCCAGGTTGGCGTGGTCGAACTCGTTGTTGCGCACGCGCAGACTATAACGCGGCTGCCCGGCATACACCGCATCGGCGCCGTAGGCGAAGGCATAACGCATGTTCTTCAGGGTGCCGGCTGGCGACAACAGCTCAGGAAAACGGGGCATGACCGCACGCTCGAAAAATCAGGGGCTGGCGATTCTATGCAGGTGGCAGGCGTGGATATTGATCTGGGTCTATCGGGCGCGGAAAAGCACCCGGAGGGTTAAATGGATCAGGCGATCGCGTAGGGTGCGCCGTGCGCACCACTGCTGCGACATAAAAATGGAAGGCTAGCGACACACCTGGCGATACAGCGCGTCGTCCTGGTCGATACGCTTGAGTTGTGCCAGCAGGGGCTGCTGTTTCTCATCCAGCGGCAACAACTCGGCCGTCGTGCAATTGAGCACATGGGCGCGGTGCGATACGTGGTCGATATGCTGCTTCTCGAACCGATAGAGCATGAACTCGGCCACTTGCGCATCCGCCAGCTGCTTGTGCACGACGCTCTTGCTGTCGAGCACGGTAAAGGCAGTGACCATCGGCACGAAGTAGCTCCACGGACGCCAGAACACATGCCCTGCCTCGGTCGCCACCACCACTGATTCTGCAGGCTGGCGCGCCTGCTGATGCTCGAACCAGGAATACTCGTAGAACACCTGATACCCCAGCATCCCCAGGCCACCGAACAGCGGCACGATCCACTTCGGCAGTTTGTTACGCGTCAGTTTGCGCAGCAGCAGAGCGATACCGGCAGCGCCGAGCCCCGCCACCACGATGGCAAGCAAAGTCCACAACATATGGTTGTTCCCGAAAAAAGACGGGCCTCCAGTGGAGGCCCGTCTGTCAGACCCTGGACCATCGACAGATGGCGTCAGGCCAGGATTATGCTTAGTGGCTCAGCGCGGCACCAGCACCTTTGGGGGTACGTACGCTTTCCACCAGATCCTGGATTTCCTGCGGCGGTGCGGCGGTGACCTGCGATACGGCGTAAGCCACAGCGAAGTTGATCAGCGCACCGACGGTACCGAAGGAAGCCGGGGAGATACCCATGAACCACTGGTCCGGGGTGTTGGGCAGCATGTTGGTCTCCGGAATGAAGAACCAGCCCAGGTAGGTGAAGATGTACAGCAGGGTGATCACCAGGCCGGCGACCATACCGCAGATCGCACCCTTGTCGTTCATGCGCTTGGAGAAGATCCCCATCATCAGCACCGGGAACAGCGTTGCAGCGGCGATACCGAAGGCCAACGCCACCACCTGCGCAGCGAACCCTGGTGGATTGAGGCCCAGATAGGTCGCCAGCAGAATCGCCGCCGCCATCGATAGCCGTGCTGCGCGCATCTCGTTCTTCTCGCTGATCTTCGGATTTATCAGCGTTTTGATCAGGTCATGACTGATCGCCGAAGAAATCGCCAGCAACAAACCAGCCGCCGTCGACAGAGCCGCCGCGATGGCGCCCGCTGCGATCAGACCCACCACCCAGCCAGGCAGGTTGGCGATCTCGGGGTTGGCCAGTACCAGGATGTCGTTGTTCACGGTCAGCTCGTTACCGTTCCAGCCACGCTCCTGAGCGGTCGCAGCAAAGGCCGGTGCGGCATCGTTGTACATCTGGATGCGGCCGTCGCCGTTCTTGTCTTCCCACTTGATCAGGCCGGTCTGCTCCCAGGTCTTGACCCACTCAGGACGTTCTTCGTAGGACAGGGCCGGGGCCGAAGCGCCTTCCGGATAAATGGTGGTGACCAGGTTCAGACGCGCCATGGAGGCTACAGCCGGCGCGGTGAGGTACAGCAGGGCGATGAAGATCAGCGTCCAACCAGCGGACCAGCGCGCATCGGCCACTTTCGGCACGGTGAAGAAGCGAATGATCACGTGCGGCAGACCGGCGGTACCGATCATCAGCGACAGGGTGAACAGCACCATGTTCAGCTTGTTGTCGACATCCGCGGTGTAGGCAGCGAAGCCCAGCTCACGCACCACTTCGTCGAGTTTCTGCAGCAGCGGCACGCCGGAATCGACATGGTCACCGAACAGGCCCAGCGGCGGAATCGGGTTACCGGTCAGCTGCAGGGAGATGAAGATGGCCGGGATGGTGTAGGCCACGATCAGTACCACGTACTGCGCCACCTGGGTGTAGGTGATGCCCTTCATGCCGCCAAATACGGCGTAAGCGAAGACCACGGCTGCGGCAGTCCAGATACCGGTGGAGTTGCTCACTTCGAGGAAGCGCGAGAAGGCCACACCGGCACCGGCCATCTGGCCGATCACGTAGGTCACGGAGATGATCACCAGGCAGATCACCGCAGTCAGGCGTGCGCCACGACTGTAGAAGCGATCACCGATGAAATCCGGCACGGTGAACTTGCCGAACTTGCGCAGGTAGGGCGCCAGCAGCATCGCCAGCAGCACGTAGCCACCGGTCCAGCCCATGAGGAAGGTGGAGTTGGCATAACCACCGGCGGCGATCAGGCCCGCCATGGAAATGAAGGAAGCAGCGGACATCCAGTCGGCGGCTGTCGCCATGCCGTTGGTGACCGGATGCACACCACCGCCAGCGACGTAGAACTCTTTGGTGGAACCGGCACGCGCCCAGATGGCGATGCCGATGTAGAGCGCGAAGGACGCCCCCACGAACAACATGTTGATAACGAATTGGCTCATGACCACTTACTCCTCAACGCCAAATTCTTTATCGAGTTTGTTCAGTCTCCACGCGTAGTGAAAAATGAGCCCGATGAAGAAGAGGATGGAGCCTTGTTGGGCGAACCAGAATCCGAGGTCGGAGCCGCCAACCGAGATTCCCGCGACCATCGGGCGCAGAACCATGGCGAATCCGTAGGAAACCAGCGCCCAGACAACCAGGCTCCAGGTGATGAGCCGCACATTGGCCTTCCAATAGGCCGCGGCATTGCTTTGTTCAGAAGTCATAGACGCCTCCGGTTATTGTTATTCTGATGCAGCTTCAAGCTAGCAGCAGGCCAGCACCGACCGACAGCTAGACATTGGTATTAGCCGCATCGCAGAGCACGCCTGGAGCGTTTGGAAATTGCCTGACGTAATATCCCGGACTGCAACCGGCTACAACATCTCCCCCCTCAAGCGCGGTTTCTGCGGCGCCTCATTACATTCCTTTCGATCACCCTGCTTCGCCTGCAATCGAAGAAACAATCCAGCAATCCGCCTTGCCAGTAACTGCCCGGCACGCGCCTCCTCGCGCAAACCGATATGCCCACTCATGCCCGGTACCACAGGCGCATAAAGCCCAGCGCCAGCAGCGAGCCCATCAGCAGGGGAATCATCAGCAACAAAATCAGCAGGGCGATGGCGCCCAGCTTGAAGCCCAGGGAACGGCTCATGGTACGGCTCTCCGTAGCGAGTGAAGGTACGGCAGAGTCTGGGCAAGGGCGGAGGGAGGCGTATGGGGCGCGCGTGGAGATTGTGTGGAGAATGGGTGAAAGAGAAAGGGCGCCGATTCGGGGTAATGTCTGTCAGTTAAGCGTCGAAGCTGCAAATGGGTAGGAGCGGCGCCCCGCCGCGAACCAGGGCGATACGCGATTGAAAAGCTTCGCCCCGGGGCGGGGCTCCTACGAAAGACCGCTTTGGCAAGCTTATCTGATCGGCATTGGCCGATTCGGGGCGCCCTTCCTAACTGCAATGCGGCATACGAATGCTCCCGCGTGATGAATGACCGGATCAGCTGATACGGCTGGCACCCACGCGGTCGGCGCCATCTTCGGCGACACGATTCAGACCAACACGGTCAGCACCACCTTCTGCAACACGATTCAGACCAACGCGATCTGCACCATCTTCAGCGACTACAGGGGCTGCAGACTGTTGAGCGTTGATCTGCGGTAGGGCGAAAGCACTGGCTGACAGGGCGGCGATGACGAGGCTGGCGAGGATTTGCTTTTTCATGTTCGTTCTCCTGAGAGGGGTAAGTAACTGGCTACGGTTGTCATGTTACGCACGCCCCAGAACGGCAAAAGGCACATCTCGGGATAGTGACCATCGACGTCATCGATACCTGGGAAAGCCCTTATCAATCAGCCAGATAGGCAGCAGAAATGACCATGAGGCATCACCCTCGCCTTCCGTCCACTCGGCAGCTTCATCGGCGAGCGGCACTGGAATCTGTATAAAAACCAGTGAAACTTCGCAGCATGCTCGCCCTCGACGCCCCCGAACTCTATTACCTGGCCAACTTCCGCAAGGCGCTCGCCTGGCTCGACGCCCATCACCGCGACCTGATGGATGACGCCGAGTGCGCCTTCGTTGCGGAATTTCCCCAGTTGCCATTGCCGACCCAGGCGCTGCTGGTACGCCTGGTGATGCGCAAGGGCATTCACTTTCGTGTCAGCAAACTGCGCTATGCCGAGATCGGCGACATCCCGACCGCTGCCGCTCCGTTGCTGGAACTGGGCTGGCTGATCGACTGCGCCGCACTGAGCTTCGACGAACTCGGCGCCCTGCTGCTCAAGGACGAACTCGCCGCGCATTTCGCCGCCGACCTGCCGCGCGGGACGCTGAAGAAAAGCGAAGTGCTCGACCATCTACGCGAACTGCATATCGAACCGCGCAGCCTGGCCGACTGGTGCCCAAATATGGAGGAGCGTCTGCTGAGCCTGGCCATCGGGCCGCTATGCGACCGCCTGCGCCTGATGTTCTTCGGCAACCTGGCGCAGGACTGGTCGGAATTCGTGCTGGCTGACCTGGGGATATTCCGCTACGAGCAGGTACCAATCACACCGGGCTCGCGCGGTTTTCGCCACCGCCAGGACGTGGACGACTACCTTCACCTGCGCGCCTGCCGCGAAGCATTCGAGGCAGGCATGGCGGTTACCGAGGTGCTGCAGCAGCTCGGTGATTTCAGCAGCGACAGCGCGCATATCGGCGACCGTCACCAGCGCCTGCTGCTGCAATTGGCACAACACCTGGAACGCGCTGGTGAACTGGAGTCGGCGCTGGCGCTGTACCGCGACACCCGCGCGGTAGGCTCGAGGCAGCGACAAATCCGCGTGCTGGAGCGCCTCGGCCAGGATGCCGAAGCATTAACGCTGGCCGAACAGGTGATCGCGGCGCCGCACAATGCCGAAGAAGCGCAACTGGCCGAGCGGGCACGCACACGTCTGCGCAAACGCCTCGGCCTGGCGCCAGCAGCCAAGGCGGCGAAGCTGATCGAGGATCGCCTCGACCTTTGCCTGCCGCGCGCCGCCAGCGTCGAGCTGGCCGTGGCCATGCACCTGGCCGAACCCGATGCCCCCGTGCATTACGTGGAGAACACGCTGATCTGCGGGCTGTTCGGCCTGCTCTGCTGGGAGGCGATCTTCGCCCCGCTGCCCGGCGCCTTCTTTCATCCTTTTCACACAGGCCCGGTGGATCTGCATCGTGCCGACTTCCATGCGCGCCGCGCCGAGTTGTTCGCCGCCTGCCTGGCGCGCCTGGACGATGGCAGCTACGCCGAGGCCATGCGCCGTACCCACGCCGAGAAATTTGGCATCCAGTCGCCCTTCGTGTTCTGGGAGTTGCTCGACGCCGAACGCCTGGAACAGGCCCTGGCCTGTCTGCCGCCCGCGCACCTGGCCGCCTGGTTCCGCCGCCTGTTGGCCGATATCCGCGAGAACCGCGCGGGCATGCCCGATCTGATCCAGTTCTGGCCCAGTGAGGCGCGCTACCGAATGATCGAGGTGAAAGGCCCGGGCGACCGCCTGCAGGACAACCAGAAACGCTGGCTGGCCTTCTGCGCCGAGCATGGCATGCCGGTCAGCGTCTGCTACGTGGAGTGGAGCGATTGAACCTGCGTGTCGCCGTGCGTGAACTGTGCGAGTTCACCGCCAAGGAAGGTGACCTCGACCTGCGCTTCACCCCCTCACCCACCGCACAGGAGGGTATGGCCGGCCACGCCACCGTGGTGGCCCGGCGCGGCCCGGATTACGTGTGCGAGCTGCCACTGATCGGCGAGTTCGAGGGGCTGACCGTCAGTG
The DNA here is from genome assembly GCF_029814935.1 of Pseudomonas sp. GD03919. Lineage (NCBI taxonomy): Bacteria > Pseudomonadati > Pseudomonadota > Gammaproteobacteria > Pseudomonadales > Pseudomonadaceae > Pseudomonas > Pseudomonas sp. GD03919. Next base: position 378,534 of record NZ_CP104582.1, on the reverse strand, counting down.
GCCGCGCCGATGGCTTCGACCCCGAGTTTCGCCTGCTGGAAGAGATCAAGACCCATCGCGGCGACATCTCGCGCATCCCGGCCAACCACCGCCTGCTGCACTGGGCGCAGGTGAAAATCTACGGTTGGCTGCTGTGCCAGGAACTGGGCTTCGAGGAACTGGATCTGGCGGTGGTGTACTTCAACGTCATGACCCAGCAGGAAACGGTATTCCGCGAGCGCCACAGCGCTGCCTCGCTTGGCGAGTTCTTCGCCCTGCACTGCCGCCGTTACATCGAATGGGCGCGGCAGGAGCAGGCGCACCAGCAGGCACGCAATCAGGCATTGGAAGCGCTGGAGTTTCCTTACGGCGAATTTCGCCATGGCCAACGGCAACTGGCCGAAGCCGTATACCGCGCCGCACGCGACGGCCACTACCTGCTGGCGCAGGCCACCACCGGCATCGGCAAGACCCTCGGCACCCTGTTCCCGCAGCTCAAGGCCATGCCCGGCCAGCAGCTCGACCGCCTGTTCTTCCTCAGTGCCAAGACGCCGGGCCGGCGCCTGGCGCTGGATGCCCTGCAACGCCTGCGCGAACCGGATACGCCGTTGCGCGTACTGGAACACGTCGCCCGCGACAAGGCCTGCGAACACCCGAGCAAGGCCTGCCATGGCGACTCCTGCCCGCTGGCCAAGGGCTTCTACGACCGCCTGCCGGCAGCACGCAGCGCGGCGCTGAAGGAACGCTGGCTGGATCAACGAGCAGTGCGCAATATCGCCATCGCCCACGGCGTATGCCCCTACTACCTGAGCCAGGAGCTGTGCCGCTGGAGCGACGTGGTGGTGGGCGACTACAACTACTACTTTGACCTCGGCGCGCTGTTGCACAGCCTCACCCTGATCAACCAGTGGCGCGTCTGCCTGCTGGTGGACGAAGCGCACAACCTGGTGGAACGCGGGCGCGGCATGTACAGCGCCGAACTGGATCAGGCGCGCTTCAAGGCCATGTGCCGTGACGCGCCGAAACGCCTGAAAAGCGTGCTGGATAGGGTCGACCGCCACTGGGAGCAACTGCACCGCGAGCAAGAGGTGCCCTATCAGGTCTATCCGCTGGCGCCGGACCTGCTGCTCGCCGCCCTGGGCAAGGCCGTCAGCGCCATCACCGACCTGCTGACCGACCAGCCCGAAGGCAATGGCGGCGAACTGCTCAGCTTTTATATGGACGCCATGCTGTTCTGCCGGCTGGCGGAAAGCTTCGGCCCGCATTCGCTGTTCGATATCAATCGCGACGAGGCGGGTAATGGTCGCAGCTACTCGACCCTGTGCATTCGCAATATCCTGCCGGCACCCTTCCTCGGCCCACGCTTCGAGGACGCCCACAGCGCCACACTGTTCTCCGCCACCCTCAGCCCCAGCCACTACTACCTCGACCTGCTCGGCCTGCCGGAAGAGACCCAATGCCTGGACGTGGCCTCGCCGTTCAGCGCCGAACAGCTGCACGTGCAGGTGGTGCGCAACCTGTCGACCCGCTACCAGCACCGCGACGCCTCGCTAGCGCCGATCTGCCAGTTGATGGCGCGCCAATACGCCGAACGCCCCGGCAACTACCTGGCCTTCTTCAGCAGCTACCAGTATCTGGAACAGGTACTACAGGAACTGCGCCGCGAGCATCCGCAGATCCCGGTATGGACGCAGTCACGACAGATGGACGAAGCGGCGCGCCAGGGCTTTATCGAGCGCTTCCAGATCGGCGGCCGCGGCATCGGCTTCGCCGTACTCGGTGGCGTATTCGGCGAAGGTGTCGACCTGCCCGGCGAACGCCTGATCGGTGCCTTCGTCGCCACCCTCGGCCTGGCCCAGCTCAACCCGATCAACGAAGAAATCCGCCAGCGCATGGACAGCCTGTTCGGCAATGGCTACGACTACACCTACCTCTACCCCGGCCTGCAAAAGGTCGTGCAGGCCGCCGGCCGCGTGATCCGCACGCCAGAGGATCAAGGCGTGCTCTACCTGATCGACGACCGCTTCGCCCGCCCCGAAGTCCGCAGACTGCTGCCGACCTGGTGGCAAGTGGAGTTGCTACGCTTGCCGCTCAAAGCCCCCACACCCGAACCGCAGCCCGACCTATAGAAACGGACTTATCCGCGACCATGCGGCCGGAAATCGTAGAGCCGTAGCCTGGGTAGAGCACAGCGAAACCCGGAACCCACACACAATAGATTTCGCGTTGTTCTACCCACCCGACGTAGATGCGTGGCTACCGGGCGTTACCACGAGCCCAGCAGCGGGGACGGTGCCTAGTTAGTGCGGCCTGCTGCGCGGGCGTTCTTTTGTTGCAGGATCACGGAGGCCTCGTTGTAGGCCGCCTGGAAGGCTTCGCTGCCGATCCACGCCACAGCGGTGTCTTCGTCTTCGTTGTGGTAGATCGCGCGGTAGACGATCAGCAGGCCCATCATGAAGTCGGTGGCCGGGCCTTCCTCTTCTTCGGCGACAACCAGCTCCAGCACCGGGTATTGCAGGAATACCAGGCACATCGCCAGCAGGCTGATGGCTTCGCCCATTTTCATCGCCTGGAACAGGTCGTCGAAGTCCGCCGGGTCAAAGCCGTTCTCTTCAATGTCCCTGAAGTCGAAGGTGCTCAAGTCAATGGCCACATCGTCGAACGGCTCATCGATCAGCGGGTTGGCCAGCAGCGGATGCAGTGCATGGCTTTTGGGTTTGCCCATGCGGTTCTGCTTGGCCTTGGCTTTGGCCCGCTGGGCGCGCTTTTTCTGTTTATCCGGGGAGGCCATGGGGCAGGTTCCTTGTTCGATACAGCCGTATGCGTGGCCGGCTATTGTATGCAGCCATGCGCCGAGAGGCGCTAGTAGCTGGCATTTTAACGAGCCGGAGCGCCGCGCGGCACTCAGGCGCTGGCATCAAAGCGTGTAGCCTGGGTAGACCGGGAACTCACAGATGGTGGGATGCGCGTTGCGCTACCCATCCTACGCGAGCCCAATGCCCATCGCGGCTGAGGCCTTCTCCACGAGGCGCCGGTGCGCGCGGGCTGAAGGGTTTGACCACGTAGTCGTCGGCGCCGATTTCCAGGCCCACCACACGGTCGATTTCCTCGCTGCGTGCGGTGAGGAAAATCACCGGCACCTCGGAGAAACGGCGCAAGCGTTTGCACAGCTCGAAGCCGCTGATATCGGGCAGCCCCACGTCGAGAATGGCCAGGTCGAAGGCGCCGTTTTCCAGCAGCCTCAGGGCTTCGCCAGCGAGGCTCGACCACTGCGTGGCGAAACCTTCGGCCTACAGGGCATAGACCAGCGTATCGGCAATCGCGGCTTCGTCTTCGACGATGAGTATCTGCGGCATCGGGCGTCCTGCACCTGTTGGGCAACGGCGGCAGACTGCCGAGGGCGGAATCATGCGTCAAGCGGGCAATGGCGCAGGGCTGGGGCAAGCCGCCCAAGGAGGGGTGGCGGGTTACATACACACTACGCGACAAGCGCCGCGGCGACCGCATGGATGCAGGAGGTTGAACGAAGGCCTGTCGCTCACCCGTAGCCCGGATGCAATCCGGGGAACGAACGGCACGGCTTCCCGGATTGCATCCGGGCTACTCGTTCATGGAATTTCGCCGCGAATGTACTGTTCCAGCTGACGGATCAGCTCAGCCTGTTCGGCGATGGTTTCCTTGACCAGATCACCAATCGACAGCAGGCCGATCAGCTCGCCTTCGGCCAGCACCGGCAGGTGACGCAGGCGCCGCTCGGTCATCAGCTGCATGCAATATTGCAGGTTGTCACGCGGGCTGACGCTGATCACCTCACGGGTCATGATCGTGTTGACCTTGGCGTCCAGCATCGAGCGGTCGGCCAGTGCCACCTTGCGCACGTAATCGCGCTCGCTAACGATGCCGACCATGCGTCCGCCGGAGAGCACCACGAGCGCACCAACGCCCTTTTCCGCCATGATGCGCAGCCCATCGAGCAGGGAGTCGTCCACGTCGACGCTGTAGAGAAAGGTGTTGGACTTGGTTCTGAGCAGTTCGGCAACCGTTTTCATGCTGGGGGCTCCGCGTTGTTTGCAGTGTTTTTAGCAGAGTTGGCCAGCCAGGTCAGCCCGGTAATGTTCTACAAGCCGTTTATCGGCGACAGCAACCCGGATATTCCGGGCGCCCGCCTGCGCAGATCATGACGACCTCTGCAATGTTTCCCTGGCTTCAGCCGAGGGTGAAGCGCCCGGTATTCTGCGCCAGCCCCTCGCTGCCTCGGCGCAACTGCTCGGCGGCATGGCTGACCGCCTGAGCGCCATCGAGCAACTGTCCGGCCGCCTGGTCGACCTGCTGGATATTGCCACTGACCTCGTCGGCGGTGGCGATCTGTGCCAGACGATCACTGACGCGCTGCACCGAGTCGACGATGTTCTGCAACTCGTCGCTCATGGCCAGCACGCTGCCGATATCGCCATCGGCCTGGCCGCAGGCTTCGCCCCGGGGCGAAGCTTTTCGAGTCCGCTCCGCCTGGGTTCGCGGCGGGGCGCCGCTCCTACATGTGCGGTGCATTGAGGCTCAACTGAGTGGCGCTAGGTCCAACACCCCTGAGGGCAAGGAAGTCGATACTAGGCACTCTCGACGAATGTAATGGCCAATGAGTATCAGCCTTTTCCGAAATGCGACAATTAACTCAGCATTGGGGACGATCGCGGGTGTAGCGCTCGGCCGGGTCCACGGCTGCACCAAGATCGCGCATGGCGCTGGCACCGATCAGCAGCGGATAGCTGAAAGTGCTGCGGTCCGTCAGGTTGACTTCGATGGTGCGTTCCTCTTCGCCGAGGCAGATCGGCATCTCGATCACCGGGCGTTGCGAGTAGGCGACTTCCTGAGCCTCGGCACCGCTCTCTTCGGTACGCTTCTTGATCTCGGCGATGCGCACCAGCGGATGCTCGTAAACCGTATCTTCGGCACCCTCTACAGCCAGGCGGAAACGCACCCAGTCCTGACCATCACGCTCGAACGATTCGATGTCCTTGGCCGATAGCGAGGCGGTCATCGCGCCGGTGTCCATCTTGGCCTTGAGGGTCTGGCCCAGAACAGGGAGCTTGATCAGTTCGTAGCGGCCGTAAAGGTCCGGTTGTTCATCGGCCATGGTCGGCAGACTGATGGCGGCGGCCAGCAGGAGCAGAGCGTATTTCACGGTCAGGTCCTCTCGTTTGCGGTAACCGAACCTACGACTGCCATGCGCCTGCCGTGTTCCACCAGAAGCGTTATAACATGCTGCGAACTAGCGGCCGCGCCCCTCCAGATCCATCCCACTCCACAACTCGTCGAGCCGCTCGAAGCCCCACTCCTCGGCCGACTCACGGCCGACGATACGGTCCTGGTCGGTAATCTTGCTCAGGTCGACGATGCTTTGTGGCAGCGGCAAACGCGACTTGGCCGAGAAGAACACCTTGACCCTGGGCGCCAGCAGCGCCTTGGGATTCTGCTCCATGACTACCGCCAGACGCCCGCTCTGCAGGCGCACCAGCGCGCCGACCGGGTAGATGCCAACCGTCTTGACGAAGGCCTGGAACACGGCCTCGTCGAAATGCCCCTTCCACTCGGCCATCTTGCGGATCGACTCGGCCGGATCCCAGCCCTGCTTGTAGGGACGGTTCGAGGTGATGGCGTCATACACGTCGCAGACCGCGCCCATCTTCGCCATCAGGCTGATCTGGTCGCCCTGCAGACGGTGAGGATAGCCACTGCCGTCGACCTTTTCGTGGTGATGCAGGCATACGTCGAGCACCAGCGCGCTGACCTGTTTGCTCGCCAGCAGAATGCTGCCGCCTTCCTCCGGGTGCTTGCGCACCTTGGCGAACTCGGTGTCGGTAAGCTTGCCGGGCTTGTCCAGCAGCTCCTGCGGGACGGCCATCTTACCGATGTCATGCAGCAGCCCGGCCAGCCCGGCCTCGCGCACGGCATCCTCGGGCAAGCCGAGCTTGCGCGCCAGCGCGATCATCAGCGCGCATACGGCAACCGAGTGCATGTAGGTGTATTCATTGCTGTGCTTGAGCCGCGCCAGGCTGATCAGCGCGTTGGGGTGACGCAGAACCGATTCGGAAATCTCCTCGACCAGTGCCTCGGCCTGCTCGAACTGCAGCGCCTGCCCCATGCGCGCATCGTTAAACATTTCCATGACCGCCTGCCGGGAACGCGCGCAGAGTCTGACGGCCTGTTCCAGCTCCTGCTCCATCGACAGGGCTTTGACCTTGGGCGGCTCGATGGCGGCCAGCAGCCGCGCTTCGGCCTCGCATTCGGCCTCTTCTTCGGTCGTGGCCTGCACACCAGGGGTTACATCAGCCCCCTTGCCGACATCGATCCACAGCTCGGTGATCGCACTGCTGCGAATGCGGGCCAGATCCTTTTCCGAGCTGAGCACGAACTTGGACTTCCAGAAGGGGTGATCCATCCATGATCCGCAAAACTCCTGGATGTACATACCGATCCGCAGATCGGCCACCGCAATACGTTTCAACATCGACATCATCCAGAACGGGTTGGCGAGGGAGTCCGGGAGCTGGGCCTTGTCATTGTCGGATAATTCCCTGATTTTTCACACTGACCCGCATCAGGGCTTTGACAAAAAATGGCCATAGGCCACTGGTGACGATTTTGAGCCACAACCAACAGGTGCTTATGATGCGGCGTCCACGCCTGCCAAGGAGTTGCCATGCGCCCCCTGTTGATCGGCTTACTCAATGTCATTCTGCTGCTGGGTAACACCCTGCTGCTGATCGGCCCACTGCTGCTGATCGCCCTGGCCAAGTTCGTCCTGCCGGGCCAGGCGGCGCGCGATGCCTGCTCGCGCGGGGTGATGTGGGTGGCCGAGTTCTGGGCCGAGAACTGCAAGCGCCTCTTCGCCCTGCTCACCCCGACGCACTGGGACATTCGCGGCAATGCCGAGCTGCGCCGCGACACCTCCTACCTGGTGATCAGCAATCACCAGTCCTGGGTCGATATTCCGGCACTGGTGCAGGCCTTCAATCGCCGCACGCCCTACTTCAAGTTCTTCCTCAAGCAGGAGCTGATCTGGGTGCCCTTTCTCGGCCTGGCCTTCTGGGCACTCGATTACCCCTTCATGAAGCGTTACTCCAAGGCCTTTCTGCAGAAGAACCCGCATATGAAGGGCAAGGACCTGGAGATCACCAAGGCCGCCTGCGAGAAGTTCAAGCGCCTGCCGGTCACCGTGGTCAACTACCTGGAGGGCACCCGCTTCACCCCGGCCAAGCAGGCGCAACAGCAGTCGCCCTACCGCTACCTGCTCAAGCCCAAAGCCGGCGGCGTGGCGTTCGTACTCGCGACGCTGGGTGAACAGATCGACGCCGTGCTGGACGTGACACTGGTGTATCCCGAGGGCAAAGCGCCGGGCTTTTGGGCACTGCTCAGCGGTCAGGTGGACAAGGTGATCGTCGATATCCAGACGCGCAACCTGGCTGCCGAACTGTGGCAGGGCGACTACCAGAACGACCCGGTATTTCGCCAGTACATGCAGGACTGGGTCACTCAGCTCTGGCAGGAGAAGGACGCGCGCATAGCGCAAATCCGTGCCGAGTGGCAGTGATTGCACGTAACAGAAAATGGGAGCCCGAAGGCTCCCAAAGAAAGGCGCGGACCAATGCGTCTAGGCCGTGAAAGGGCGACCTGGGACTACGCCCAGGTCACGACGTCACGCCGCACTGAAGGTCTTATGCGGGTCGATGACGAATTTCTTCGGCACGCCGGCATCGAACTCGCCGTAGCCACGCGGCGCATCGTCCAGGCTGATGACCTGCACACCGACCACCTCGGCGATGTTGATGCGATCCCACATGATGGCCTGCATCAGCGCGCGGTTGTACTTCATCACCGGGGTCTGGCCGGTGTGGAAGCTGTGCGACTTGGCCCAGCCGAGGCCGAAGCGGATGCTCAGAGCGCCGATCTTCGCCGCCGCGTCCACCGCGCCCGGGTCTTCGGTGACGTAGAGGCCGGGAATACCGATCTTGCCGGCCACGCGGGTGACCTGCATCAGCGAGTTGAGCACGGTGGCCGGGGCCTCGTGCTGCGCGCCGTCATGGCCGTGACCGCGGGCCTCGAAGCCCACGCAGTCGATGGCGCAATCGACTTCCGGCTCGCCGAGCAGCTCGGCGATCTGCTCATGCAGCGGCGTGTCCTTGGACAGGTCGGCGATCTCGAAGCCCACCGCCTTGGCATGGGCCAGGCGCACCGGGTTGACGTCGCCGACTATGACCACGGCGGCGCCGAGCAGACGCGCCGAAGCGGCGGCGGCCAGACCGACCGGGCCGGCACCGGCGACGTAGACGGTGCTGCCCGGGCCAACGCCCGCAGTGACCGCACCGTGGTAACCGGTGGGCAGAATGTCGGACAGGCAGGTCAGGTCACGGATCTTCTCCATGGCCTTGTCGCGGTCCGGCAGCTTGAGCAGATTGAAGTCGGCGTAGGGCACCAGCACGTATTCGGCCTGACCGCCGGTCCAGTCGCCCATGTCGACGTAGCCGTAGGCGCCACCGGCACGCGCTGGGTTGACGGTCAGGCAGACGCCGGTGTGCTGTTCCTTGCAGCTGCGGCAGCGGCCGCAGGCGACGTTGAAGGGCACGGAAACCAGATCGCCGATCTGCAGACGCTCGACATCGCGGCCCTTCTCGATCACCTCACCGGTGATCTCGTGGCCCAGCACCAGGCCGACCTGTGCGGTGGTACGGCCACGCACCATGTGCTGGTCGGAGCCACAGATATTGGTGGAAACGACTTTCAGGATGACCCCGTGCTCGATCTTCTTGCCGCGCGGATCCTGCATTTTCGGGTAGTCGATCTTCTGCACTTCGACCTTGCCCGTACCGAGATAAACCACACCACGATTACCAGACATGCGTAACTCTCCTTTCTTGTTGTGGACACAAGACGCGACCGACGGGCCGCGCGACCTTGCACTGGAGCTTGTTGCATCTGTTGCCGGAAACCGCCGGTAAAGCCTGGCAGGGCGGTTTCCGTAGGGTGGGCCGAGCGGCGATCCGCCTTAGCCCACCAATTACGTTCTTCCGTTGCGCCTGGTGGGCTAAAGCCCACCCTACAAATGGCACCGTTGTTACCGTAGGGTGGGCTTTAGCCCACCAAATAGCGTTTTACGTTGCGACTCCTTCTCTAGGGTGGGCCGGGCGGCCTTCCACTTTAGCCTACCGAAAAAGCCTGTGGGCTGAAGCGGAGCGCCGCCCGACCCACCCTACAGCCAGGTAGCCTCGTGTTCAGGCGTTGAGCACCACAGTGCGGTTGGCATTGAGGAACACACGGCGGTCGATGTGGTAGCCGACGGCGCGGGCCAGGGTCAGACATTCGATATCGCGGCCCTTGGCGATCAGGTCCTCCGGGTAATGCGCGTGATCCACCGCCTCCACGCCCTGGGCGATGATCGGCCCCTCGTCGAGGTCGTTGTTGATGTAGTGCGCCGTGGCACCGACCAACTTGACGCCCTTCTGGTAGGCCTGGTGGTAGGGCTTGGCGCCCTTGAAACCGGGCAGCAGCGAGTGGTGGATATTGATCGCCCAGCCGTCCAGCCGGCGACACAGCTCGGGCGACAGCACCTGCATGTAGCGGGCGAGCACCACCAGCTCCGCGCCGGTGTCCTCGATCACCTGCAGCACCTTGCGCTCTTGCGCCGGCTTGTCGGCCGGATCGAGCGGGAAATGGTGGTAGGGAATGCCGTGCCAGCGCGCCAGCGGTTCCAGATCCGGGTGGTTGGACACCACCGCCACCACGTCCATGGCCAACTGGCCGATGCGCTGGCGATACAGCAAGTCATGCAGGCAGTGGTCGGCCTTGGACACCATCAGCACCACCTTGGCGCGGTAGCCCGGCGGGGTCAGCTCGACCTGCATGTCGAAGGGCGCCAGCCGCTCGGCCACCCCGGCACGGAACGCAGCCTCATCGAAGTCCTGCGGTTGGCGGAACTCGACGCGGATGAAAAAGCGCGAGGACAGCCGGTCATCGAAGCTGTGGTGCTCGGTGACGTAGCAGCGCTGCTCGAAGAGAAAGCGCGTCACCGCATCCACGGTACCGAGCACGCTCGGGCAGTGGGCGGTGAGAATCCAGGTGTCGGGGGTGCGGCTCATCATAGACTCCAAAACAAACTCCGTTGCTCTTCACCCCTCTCCCCCCGGGAGAGGGGCCGGGGGTGAGGGCTATCCGACACAACGCGGTCTGCCTTCCCCTCACCCCAACCCTCTCCCGGAGGGAGAGGGGGTTGTTCGTGGCTGCTTGTGAGACCCACGCCAGACACACGTCATAGCGAACTCCCCTCAGCGTTGGCATCCTGCGCCCCCTACCTCCTGCTCCATGCAGTCGTCTCCGGGAGGAAGAGGGAGCTGTCCGCGTATGCCTCAAGTTCAGCCTCAAGCCTCGACCGCCAACCCATACTCGGCACTGGCATCCTGCAGCCAGAGCCAGAAGTAGTCGGCGAAGCTACGACGAACCACCAGCTCCCAGGTGTCCTCGCCAGTGTGGCGAATCACCAGCTGCGACTTGGCGAACACGGTGCCCACCGCCTTGCCGACCGGGAAGTTGCTCGGGTGCACGTCATAGCTGGTCGACTTCATCAGCAGCTCGCGCACCTTCGGCCCGGACAGCTCCAGCAGGGTCTGCCCGCCACTGACGTTGACCACCGAGACATGCTGGCCTTCAAGGGCCGCACGCAGTTTGCGCTCGACTTCGAACTCGCTGCCGCCAGGCACGATCAGCAGCCACTCGTCCGGGCCCAGCCACTGCAGTGAGGTGTCGCCGTCGGCTACCAGGGTCAGCGCCACCGGCAGCTCAAGGCCCAGGGCCTTGTGCACGCCGCCAGAGAAGGCGGTGTCGCGGGCGTCGCCACGGATCACCAGATGCCCACGCAGCTTCTTCTCGCGCAGGGTGATACCGGCGTTGTTGCGCCCCTTGCCGACCAGTTCGTGCAGGCCGGCATGGTGCAGCGGCGATTGCCCGGCGATGTCGGCGGGACGTTGTTGATAGACGTTGACGTTAGACATTCTGGCGATCCCCTTTCGGGTCATAGAACACGGAGCTGCAGATTTCGGCTTCGATCACGCTGCCATCGGCCAGTGGCGCGAACACGCGCTCGCCCATGCGCTTGAGGCCGCCCTTGACCACCGCCATAGCGAAGCTGTAGCCCATAGCCGCGCTCATGTAGCTGGAGGTGACGTGACCGACCATCTGCATCGGGATGGACTGTTTCGGGTCGAACACCAGTTGCGCACCTTCCGGCAGCACCTGGTTCGGGTTGACCGGTTTCAGCCCGACCAGCTGCTTGCGGTCTTCGCGCAGGCAGTCGGCGCGGTTCATGCCACGCTTGCCGATCCAGGAGAAAGGTTTGGTGCGACCGACGCACCAGCCCATGTTGAGGTCGTCCGGGGTCACCGAGGCGTCGGTGTCCTGGCCAACGATGATGAAGCCCTTCTCCGCACGCAGTACGTGCATGGTCTCGGTGCCGTAGGGAGTCAGGTCGAACTCCTTGCCGGCTTCGATGATCTGCTCCCACACGCCCAGAGCGTAGTCGGCCTGCACGTTCACCTCGTAGCTCAGCTCGCCGGTGAAAGAGATGCGGAACACCCGCGCCGGCACGCCACCGACCAGGCCTTCCTTCCAGCTCATGAACGGGAAGGCGTCCTTGTCCAGGTCGATGTCGGTGACCTTGGCCAGCAGCTTGCGGCTGTTGGGGCCGGACAGGGTCATGGTCGCCCAGTGGTCGGTGACCGAGGTGAAGTACACCTTCAGCTCCGGCCATTCGGTCTGGTGGTAGATCTCCAGCCATTCCATCACCCGCGCCGCGCCGCCAGTGGTGGTGGTCATGACGAAATGGTTGTCGGCCAGACAGGCGGTAACGCCGTCGTCGAAGACCATGCCGTCTTCCTTGCACATCAGACCGTAGCGCGCCTTGCCCACGTCCAGCTTGGTCCAGGCGTTGGTGTAGACGCGATTGAGGAACTCGCGCGCATCCGGGCCCTGGATGTCGATCTTGCCCAGGGTCGAGGCATCGAGGATGCCCACGCTGTTGCGTACGGCCAGGCACTCACGGGCCACGGCGGCGTGCAGATCCTCGCCATTTTTCGGGAAGTACCAGGGGCGCTTCCACTGGCCGACGTCCTCGAACTCGGCACCGTTCTTCACGTGCCAGGCCTGCATCGCGGTGTAGCGCTTGGCATCGAACAGCTCGCCACAGTGGCGACCGGCCACAGCACCGAAGGTCACCGGCGTGTAGTTCGGGCGGAACATGGTGGTGCCCATCTGCACGATGCTGATGCCCATCGAACGCGCGGCGATAGCCAGGCCGTTGATGTTGCCCAGCTTGCCCTGGTCGGTGCCGAAGCCCAGTGCGGTGTAACGTTTGACGTGCTCGACCGACTCGAAGCCCTCGCGCGTGGCCAGCTCGATGCCGGCGGCGGTGACGTCGTTCTGCAGGTCGACGAACTGCTTGGGCGCACGCGCCGTGGACTTGTCGTGCGGCACCTGGAACAGCGCCAGCATCGGCTCTTCCTGGCGCGCCTCGGCCTGCGGCAGGCTACCGCTGACGGCCTTGTAACCAGCCTCGGCAGCTGCCTTGGCGCCGGCCTCGAAACCGTTGGCGAGCACGTCGCCGAGGGCGAACACGCCATTCACCGCACCGGCGTCGATGCGCTGCTGGATACCGTTACCCGGCCCCGGCACGAAACCGAGGATGTCTTCACGCCACTCCGGGCGACCGCCCAGGTGCGAAGCCAGGTGCACCACCGGGCTATAGCCGCCGGAGCTGACGATCAGGTCGCAGTCCAACACTTCGCCGGGACTGGTGACCTTGTGTGCCTTGGCATCGATGGCGCAGATGCGCGCCCCGGTGACGCGCTTGCTGCCGCGCGCCTCGACCACCGCGCTGCCGGTGAGGATGCGCACGCCACGCGCACGCGCTTCCTCGACCCAGCTGCCGCGCGGGTTGCTGCGGGCATCGGCGACAGCCACCACCTGGCGCCCGGCATCGAGCCAGTCGAGCACCACGCGGTAGGCGTAATCATTGTTGGTCGACAACACCAGTTCCTGCCCTGGCGCCACACCATAGCGACGCACATAGGTCGATACGGCGCCGGCCAGCATGTTGCCGGGCACATCATTGTTGGCGTACACCAGCGGCCGCTCATGGGCACCGCTGGCCAATACCACACGCTTGGCACGCACGCGGTGCATGCGCTGACGGGCCTGGCCCATCGGCGCGGTTTCACCGAGGTGGTCGGTCAGACGCTGGTGGATGGTGAGGAAGTTGTGGTCGTGGTAACCGTTGACCGTGGCGCGTGGCAGCAGGGTCACTTCCGGCATTGCCTGCAACTCGGCGATGGCCTGCGCCACCCAGTCGGCGGCGGGCTTGCCGTCGAGGGTTTCGCGAGTGTCGAGCAGGCTGCCGCCGAACTCTTCCTGCTCATCGGCGAGGATCACCCGCGCACCGCTACGGCCGGCAGCCAGCGCGGCGGCGAGACCGGCCGGACCAGCGCCGACGATCAGCACGTCGCAGTGCTGATTGAGCTGGTCATAGATGTCCGGGTCGACCTCGGTGGGCGAACGGCCTAAGCCTGCGGCCTTACGGATGTACTTCTCGTAGGTCATCCACAGGTTCTGTGGATACATGAAGGTCTTGTAGTAGAAACCGGGCGGCATCATGCCGCCGCCGACCTTGCCGAGGATACCCATCAGGTCGGTGTTGACGCTCGGCCAGCCGTTGGTGCTGTTGGCCACCAGACCGCTGTACAGCGCCTGCTGGGTGGCGCGCACGTTGGGAATCTGCGCCGCCTCGGTGGAGCCGATCTGCAGCACGGCATTGGGCTCTTCCGCACCTGCGGCAACGATGCCGCGTGGGCGCGAATACTTGAAGCTGCGCCCGACGATGTCGACGCCGTTGGCCAGCAGCGCGGCGGCCAGGCTGTCGCCGGCATAGCCCTGGTAGGTCTGGCCGTTGAAGGTGAAGCTCAACGGCTGGCTGCGGTCGATGCGACCGCCCTTGGCAAGACGATTGACCTGGCTCATGCCGTTACTCCTTCTACCACGGCTTGCTTGTCGGTGGCCCCGGCCGCGGTGACCGAAGGCTTCTCGCCGACCTTGTAGGTCTCGAGGATCTCGTAGGTCACGGTGTGGCGGGTGACGTTGAAATACTTGCGGCAACCGGCTGCGTGCACCCACAGCTCATGGTGAATGCCGCGCGGGTTGTCGCGGAAGAACATGTACTCGCCCCACTCCGCATCACTGCAGGCATCGGGATCGAGCGGGCGGGCGATGTGCGCCTGACCCTTGGCGTGGAATTCCTCTTCGGAGCGCAGTTCGCCACAGTAAGGGCAGAAGATGTGCAGCATGGTGGAGCCTCCGCTTGCTTTGCTCCCCTCTCCCGCTTGCGGGAGAGGGGCTGGGGGAGAGGGCTGCTCTATGCACGCCATCCCCCGAGTCAGTTACTGGGAGCTGCAGTGCCGAACTCAGCACCCTCTCCCGCCCTTCGGGCACCCTCTCCCGCAAGCGGAGGAGGACGTTTTGTTCTCCCCTCTCCCACTTGTGGGAGAGGGGTCGGGGGAGAGGGCTACGGTGTTGGCCGAACCGCCCTCTCCCGGCCCTGCGGGCCACCCTCTCCCGCAAGCGGGAGAGGGTCATCAGCTTTGCGCTACGCGCGCTTTTAGTGAGCCACTGCAGCGGCGCCGTGCTCGTCGATCAGTGCGCCGGTGTGAAAACGGTCGATGGAGAACGGCTTGGCCAGCGGGTGCATCTCACCCTTGGCCAGGCTGGCGGCAAATACGTGGCCCGAACCCGGCGTAGCCTTGAAGCCACCGGTGCCCCAACCGCAGTTGAAGAACAGGTTGTCCACCGGGGTCTTGGAAATGATCGGGCAAGCGTCCGGGCTGGTGTCGACGATGCCGCCCCACTGACGGTTCATGCGCACCCGCGAAAGCACCGGGAACATCTCGACGATGGCCTGCAGGGTGTGTTCGATGGTGTGGTAGGAGCCGCGCTGGCCGTAGCCGTTGTAGCCGTCGATACCGGCGCCGATGACCAGGTCGCCCTTGTCCGACTGGCTGATGTAGCCATGCACGGCGTTGGACATGATCACGCTGTCGATGATCGGCTTGATCGGCTCGGACACCAGTGCCTGCAACGGGTGCGATTCCAGCGGCAAGCGGAACCCGGCCAGTTTGGCCATGTGCCCGGAGTTGCCGGCCGTGACCACACCGACACGCTTGGCACCGATAAAGCCCTTGTTGGTTTCCACGCCAATCACCGCACCGTTCTGCTTGCGAAAACCAATCACCTCGGTGTTCTGGATCAGGTCGACGCCCAGGGCATCGGCGGCACGCGCGTAGCCCCAGGCCACGGCGTCGTGACGGGCAACGCCACCGCGACGCTGTACGGTGGAACCCATCACCGGGTAACGGGTGTTCTTGCTGCAGTCGAGGTAGGGAATCTCCTCGGCCACCTGCTTGGCATCGAGCAGTTCGCCGTCCACGCCGTTGAGGCGGTTGGCGCTGACGCGGCGCTCGGCGTCGCGCATGTCCTGCAGGGTGTGGCAGAGGTTGTAGACACCCCGCTGGGAGAACATGACGTTGTAGTTGATGTCCTGCGACAGACCTTCCCACAGCTTCATGGCGTGTTCGTAGAGCTGCGCGGACTCGTCCCACAGGTAGTTGGAACGCACGATGGTGGTATTGCGCGCGGTGTTGCCGCCGCCAAGCCAGCCCTTCTCGACCACGGCGACGTTCTTCACGCCAAACTCCTTGGCCAGGTAATAGGCCGTGGCCAGGCCATGGCCGCCACCGCCGACGATGACCACGTCGTACACCGGCTTGGGCGTCGGGTTGCGCCACATGCGCTGCCAGTTCTCATGGTGGCTGAACGAGTGCTTGAACAGGCCGAAGCCGGAATAACGTTGCATGAAAATGCTCCTTGAATCTGTTCTCGAACGCCTGACCTGTAGATGCTTTTTTGATCGTCAGATGTTTCCAGTAGGGTGGGCTTCAGCCCACCAGGACTGCCTGCTGCTAGTGGGCTGAAGCCCACTCTACGGCTATGACCCTGGTTATCACGCTCCGGCAACAGAACAAAACGCGTTAGCGATAGACCGGATAATCCGCGCACAGCCCGGCGACCAGCCTGGCCACCTGCGCCTCGACATCGGCATCGCCGAGGTGATCGAGGATGTCGCAGATCCAGCCGGCCAGCGCCTGGCACTGGGCGACCTTGAAACCTCGAGTGGTCACAGCCGGCGTACCGATGCGGATGCCCGAGGTCACGAACGGCGACTGCGGGTCGTTGGGCACGGCGTTCTTGTTCACGGTGATGCCGGCGCGGCCCAGGGCAGCATCGGCCTCTTTGCCGGTCAGGCCCTGTTTGATCAGGCTGAGCAAAAACAGATGGTTGTCGGTACCGCCAGAGACCACCTCGTAGCCGCGCTCGATGAACACCCTGGCCATGGCCTGAGCGTTGTCGATCACCTGCTGCTGGTAAGCCTTGAACTCCGGCTCCATGGCCTCCTTGAAGCACACCGCCTTGGCGGCGATGACGTGCATCAGCGGGCCGCCCTGGGCACCCGGGAACACGGCGGAGTTGAGCTTCTTCTCGATTTCTTCGTTGGCCTTGGCCAGGATCAGGCCGCCACGCGGGCCGCGCAGGGTCTTGTGGGTGGTGGTGGTGACCACATCGGCAAAGGGGATCGGGTTCGGGTACAGACCCGCAGCGACCAGGCCCGCCACATGCGCCATATCGACGAACAGCAGCGCGCCGACCTTGTCGGCAATGGCACGAAAGCGCGGGAAATCCAGGGTCTTGGAATAGGCGGAGAAGCCGGCGACGATGATCTTCGGCTTGTGCTCCACGGCCAGACGCTCGACCTCGTCGTAATCGATCAGACCGGTAGCGGTGTCCAGACCGTACTGTACGGCGTTGTAGAGCTTGCCCGAGGACGACACCTTGGCGCCGTGAGTCAGGTGACCGCCGTGGGCCAGGCTCATGCCGAGGATGGTGTCGCCGGCATTGAGCAGCGCCAGGTAGACAGCGCTGTTGGCCGAGGAGCCGGAGTGCGGCTGGACGTTGGCGTAGTCGGCGCCGAACAGCGCCTTTGCGCGGTCGATGGCCAGCTGCTCGACCTTGTCGACATATTCACAACCACCGTAATAACGCTTGCCCGGATAACCTTCGGCGTACTTGTTGGTCAGGCCGCTGCCCTGCGCTTCCATCACGCGCTGGCTGCAGTAGTTCTCCGAGGCGATCAGCTCGATATGCTCTTCCTGACGGCGCTCTTCCTGATTGATCGCCGCGAGCAACTCGTCGTCGTAACCCTGAATCTGATCCTGCTTGCTGAACATCTCGATCTCCCGGCAACCCGTCAGGGCCACATCAGTGTTGGTGAAGCGCCCGCCGCGCTGGCTCGCGTAGCCATAGGCAAGACATCTGTTGGAATCGATTGTGCGAAATAGCCTGGGGGGTCATTTGCCTAAATACGACGTCAAAATGCTCAAACTGACCTGCCACGAATCACGCGACGGGCGGTGACGGCGGTGCCTGGCGGCCCAACGCCGGGGATGTCGCGCAGAGACAGGTGGCGCCCTGGACCACAGCGCCGGGCCAGGGCCAATTCGGTGTAAGATCGCGTCATGCGCGCCGGGGGCCGAACAGGGTTGACCCGCCTCCCGCTGGCGAGGACCGGACAGGAGCACCACCAGATGAGCTACACCGAATATCTGCAACCGCAAGCGCCTGCCTGCGGCACGCTGAAGACCTTCGGCTTCCTGCTGATCCCCAACTTCACCGCCATCGGCTTCGCCTCGTCCATCGAGACCCTGCGCATGGCCGGCCTGGCCGCCAGACGACCGCTGTACCGTACCCTGCTTATCGCCGCCGGCAACGAGCCGGTGCCGGCCAGCAACGGCATGCGCGTGCTGGCGGACACCAGCTTCGAGCAGGCGCCACCGCTGGACGCCCTGTTCGTCGTCGGCGCCAACCCGATCCCGCAGAAGTACGACCGGACGCTGCTCGCATGGCTACGCCGGCTGGCCGAACAGGGCGTGCCGCTGGGCGGCATCTGCACCGGCAGCCACCTGCTGGCCTGCGCCGGCCTGCTCAAGGGTTATCGCTGCACCCTGCACTGGGAAGACATCGAGCAGGTCAAGGAGAAGTTCCCGGGAATCATCATCTCCAACCAGCTGTACGAGCTGGATCGCGATCGCTACACCTGCTCGGGCGGCACCGCCGCGATGGACATGACCCTGCAGTTGGTCAGCCGCGAGCCCGACGGCGCCGAGATCGCCAGCCGCGCCGCCGAGCTGATGCTGTGCGACCGGGTGCGCAGCGCCCGCGACCAGCAGCGCATCCCGTTGCGGCAGAAGATCGGCAACGCCCAGCCCAAGCTGAGCCAGATCGTGGCGATCATGGAGTCGAATCTGGAGGAACCGCTGGAACTGGAGGAGCTGGCGCAGCTCAACGAGGTGTCGGTGCGCCAGCTGGAGCGGTTGTTCCACAAGTACCTGGGGCGCAAGCCCAGCCAGTACTACCTGGAGCTGCGGCTGAACCGGGCGCGCGAGCTGCTGCTGCGCAGCGATGCCCAGGTGCGCGACGTCGCCCTGGCTTGCGGCTTCGCCTCGCCGGCGCACTTTTCCAAGTGCTACAGCCGCCAGTTCGGCCTGTCGCCGCGCGGCGAGCGCAAGCAGAGCCCCTTGGGCTGAGCGCTGCTGCACAACGCTCGCGGCCCCCCGGAGACCGTCTCGCCAGGGCGCTTGCCGTCTTCACCACAACTGAGCGCCCTCCTCCGCGCAGCAGGCTCACACGTTGAAACGACCCAGCAACTGATCCTGTTGGACCACCTGCTCGACCATCAGCCCACATTGCCGGACCTGCTGTTGAGCGCCGGCGGCGACCAGCTGGCTGATGTCGCGGATGTTGCAGGTATTGCGGTTGATCTCCTCGGTAGTGGCGCTCTGCTGCTCGGCCGCGGCGGCGATCTGCAGGTTCATGTCGCTGATCCGGGCGATCGCCTCACCAACACTCTCGAGCAGCCGATTGGCGTCGCCGGCATCTTCGGCGGTCCAGATGGCGCTGTCGCGACTCTGCCGCATGCGCGCCTCCACCTCCTTCACCCCGCTCTGGAGATGGTCGATCATCTGGCGGATCTCCTCGGTCGATTGCTGGGTACGCGAGGCCAGCGAGCGAACCTCGTCAGCCACCACGGCAAAACCTCGCCCAGACTCCCCGGCACGGGCCGCCTCGATTGCCGCGTTGAGGGCCAGCAGGTTGGTCTGCTCGGCAATACTGACGATCACCGCAAGAATCGACTCGATGTCGTGGCTGAGCCCGACCAGCCGATTGATTGCCTGGCCGGTGTCATCCATATCGGCGGCCAACTGCTTGATCGCCCGGCTGGTGCGCGCAACCACGACGAGGCCGCTTGCGGTTTCCAGGTTGGCGCCGGTCGCCGTCTGGGCGGCGGCCTGGGCGTTGCGCGCAACCTCCTCGGCAGTGGACGCCATTTCCTGCATCGCCGTGGCCAGTTGGTCGAGCTCCTGCAATTGCGCCTGCAAACGCTCGGCGGACACCTCGGCTTCGTTGCAGGTCAGGGCAGTACTGGCACGCACCCGCTGCGAGCCACCGACCATCTTGCCGATCAAACCCTGCAGGTACTGCAGAAAGCCGTTGAACTCGCGCGAGACCAGGGCGATCTCATCGCTACCGCTGGCCGGCAGACGACGCGTGAGATCGCCCTGACCGCTGTTGACCTCGCGCAAAGAAGCCCTGAGCCGATCGAGGGGCTCGAGCAGCCGCCTCATCAACAACCCCTGCAGCACCAGGCTGACAACCACCCCGAGCAGGGTGCCGAGCACGGCACGTTGACTGAGGGCATCGACCTCGGCCATGACCAAGCGCTTGTCCAACACCACACCGATGTACCAATCCATATCCGCAAGATCGCTCAGGGGCGTGAAGGAAAGCAGCAGCCGCCCATCGTCACAGGCCTCCTGCAGCCCCTTGTCCAGCGGAGGTGTCTGGCCGTCGAACAGGTCGCTGTAGGCCTTGCCGTTCATGCGGGTATCAGGGTGGGAAATGATGGTGCCACTGCGGCTCAACAGGAAGGCATAACCAGCCCCGTTGAAATCCAGGGTGTTGATCGCGTCGGCCACCGTCTGCAAGCGGATGTCGCCACCGAATGCTCCCTTGAACGCCCCGACGTCGCTGAACCGAGCCACTGCAGATATCAGGACCTCACCGGTCCCGGCTACCGCGTAGGGTTCGGTTAGCACGGCTCGCGAGGCGTCCCGGGCCTGCGCATACCAGGGCCGCTGGCGGGCGTCCCAATCGGCGGGAGGATGCCAACCCGGATCGTTGCTGAGAGCTCGCCCTCCGGTCGCCTCCAGCCCGCCGAACATGGAGAGAAACTGCTCCTTGAGCACGACTGATGCGAAAACCTGTTCTATCTGCGACTCGCTGAAATTGAGATCTATCTGCTGCGCAGCCATGTCGATCAGTTGCAACTTGGCGTTCAGCCAGGCCTCGATCCGGCGCGCCAGCGCCGTGCTCGATTCGTTGATGCTGGTTTCGACCTGCTGGCGCAAGGTGCCGCGCACCTGGCTGATCAGAATCAGCGACAACAGGCTGGTGGTCAACAGCAGAACCAATGCTGCGGCTAACGCCACCTTGGTGCTGATCCTCATCGTGTTCGAACTCCTGTAGAAACCTTGGGCCCGCCACCGGCGGGCTACGGATAGCAAAAGGCCACGGACTCCAGAAAGACCGTGGCCTTGCTCAACAGAGCAGGACTCAGAGCCCGCGCTGCAACACCGGCAGTCGGCTGCGGGTCAGGACGGATACCGTCACGTAGCAGAGCGACGAGACCAGGCAACCGAGCAACGGTCCTTCCACCCAGCCGATATCGGTGCTCAGCAACAGACCGCCGCTGGTGAAGAAGCCGACCAGCATGGCCGTCAGCGCGCCGGCGACGTTGCCACGCCAGAAGGTGGAGATGAACACCGGGCCGATCATCGCCGCCAGCAGGGTGCCGGAGCCGAGGATGCCGAGCCAGGACAGCATGAACGGCGGCGCGTACATCATCATCAGCAAGCCGAGCAGCCCCAGCGCCACCACCGCGACACGGTTGACGATCAGCGCACGCGGCGAATCTGTCTCGGCATGCTTGTTCAGTGCCAGGCGCAGGTCGTGCGAGGTCGCCGAGGCCACGGTATGCAGCATGGAGTTGGCGGTGGACTTCATGGCGAAGATGATGAACAGGGTGATCAAGCCCTGCAGCGCCGGGTGCATGAAGGTCTGCAGGTACATCGGCATGGCGTTGTCAGGATCGGCCAGCTGCGGGCCGAAGGCGCGCATGTACAGGCCGACGATGGGGATCAGGCTGAGCAGGCCGCCGAGAATGGCCACGTAGATCCCGACCTTGTGCATCTTCACCTTGGGCCGGAAGGCCAGAAAGCGGATGGCCATATAGGGCAACACCGCGGCGAACAGGAAGGCATAGGGCAGCACCAGAAACACCGAAGCCTTGCTCGCGCCGTAGGGCGCCGCGGTGACCGGGTTGAGCAGGTTCGGGTCGATACCGTTGAGGTTGGCCTCCCACAGCCCCAGGTCGACGCTGGTGAACATCTGCAGCATGATCACCACCGCGGCCAGGGCCATGCCGCAGACCATCACGGTGTCGGTCCAGGCCACCGCAGCCAGGCCGCCGAGCATGGTGTAGAGGATGATCACCGAGATCATCAGCCAGGCGCTGCTGGTCATATCGATGTTCAGCCAGGACGCGCCGAGCATGCCCACCGCCTTGATCTGGCTGACCAGAAAGACCATCAGCAGGACGATGGTCATGACCGCCGCCACCCCCTGCAGCAGGCGCCCGCCGGCGCCGCCGCCATGGATCTGGCCGATGTACTCGGGGATGGTGTTGCTGCCCATGCACAGGGCGCGCTTCTGCATGTGATTGGCGAAGAACAGCACGGCGATCATCATCGCCGGGGCGAAGAAGAAGTTACCCAGCAACTCGATGGCGCCGAACTCGTAGGCCACCGCCGGCGAGCCCATAAAGCCCCAGCCGCTGAAGCCGGTGGCGACTATGGTGCTGGCGCCGACGAAGGCGCCCAGGCTTCGGCCGGCGAGCAGAAAGCCGCCTTCGTCGCTGTCCCTGACTTTGCGCGAGGAGAGAAAACCTATTCCGATCATTACCGCGAAGGTGACGACCAGCAGAGCCCAGTTGAACAGTTCATAGAAGTCCATTGCGCTTACTCCGCCGGTCGGGAGGTTTCGTGGGCGGCACGGCACACATAGGTGGCGGCCGCGATCAGGAACATGAGGATGTTTAGCGCTACGAAGAGCGTGAGTACCCAGGAGTTCATAGATGAGGCCTCTTGTTGTCGTTATGGGTACCCCCACAAGTGGGGGCTAGGGGCAAGGGCCGATCGCGCTGCGCGATCAGTGCCACTCAGCTGGCCGGCGCGGGAACCGCAGCCTCGGCATGCAGGGCCTTGGTCAGGCTCAGGCACATCAGCAGCATGATCAGCGAGAACGGCAGGGCGCCGGCGATAGCCGCGGTCTGCAGGGTGGCCAGCGAGGCAGTGCCGCCGGCGAACAGTAGCACACCGGCCACCACCCCCTGCTGCGCGCCCCAGAACACCCGATGGCGCTTGGCCGGGTGAATGCCGCCGTGGGACATGATGGTGGTCAGCACCAAGGTGGCGGAGTCGGCCGAGGTGATGAAGTAGGTGGCCACCAGCAGGGTGCCCAGCCATAGCGCCAGGGTGCCGAGGCCCTCGAGCGCCATGCTGTCCACGGTGGCGAAGAAGGCGCTGGCGACGTCCTGGGATACCGCGGCGGCGACGCCACCCTGATCGAACAGCTCGTGGCTCATGGCGGTACCGCCGAATGCGGCGATCCACACGAAGGTCATCAGCGATGGCACCAGAATCACCCCGAGGATGAACTCACGGATGGTCCGCCCGCGGGAAACCCGGGCGATGAACACGCCGACGAAGGGCGCCCAGGACAGCCACCAGCCCCAGTAGAACACCGTCCACCAGCCCTGCCAGCTGGATTTCCAGCCTTCCCAGGCGCCCGGATCCTGGCGGTTGGCGTCCATCCAGAAGCTCATTTCGATGAAGTGCGCCAGGTAATCGCCGGTGGCGTCGACCAGCGACATGATCAGGTAGCGGCTCGGCCCCCAGATGAAGAAGAACAGGATCAGCACGAAGCTCAACCAGATGTTCAACTCGCTGAGCCGCTTGATTCCGCGGGTCACGCCGGACACCGCCGACAGCACGGCGACCAGAGTGATACCGCCGATCAGGCTGAGCTGCACCAGGATCGAGCTGTCCAGGCCGAGCAGACGGCTGAGCCCGGCATTGATCTGCTGCGCACCGAGGCCCAGCGAGGTGGCGACGCCGAAGATGGTGGCGAGGATTGCCAGGATATCCACCGCATGGCCGAGCGGGCCGTCCATCAGCCGGCCGAACAGCGGGCGCAGGGTGGAGCGTATGGTCAGCGGCAGGTTCTTGCGGAAGGCGGCGTAGGCCAACGCCAGGGCGACGATGCAGTAGATCGACCAGGCATGCAGGCCCCAGTGGAAGAAGGTGATGCGCATGGCGCTTTCCGCCGTCGCGGCGTTCATGCTGCCGTCGCTGAAAGGGTTGCCCTGCAGGTGGAACATCGGCTCGGCGATGCTCCAGAAGATCAGGCCGATGCCCTGTCCGGCGGAGAACACCATGGCGAACCAGGAGAAGTAGCCAAACTCGGGCCGCTCGTCCTGGCGGCCCAGGCGGATGCGCCCGAAGCGGCTGCAGGCCAGCCAGGCGTTGAAGAACAGGAACAACGCGGCGATCAGTACGTAGTACCAGGTGAAGTAGTAGGTGATGCCGCTGCGCACCCGGTCGAACAGCAGCGCCGCCTGTTCCTGGAACAGCAGCAGGCCGACCACTACCGCCACGATCACCAGCAGCGAGCCGAGGGTAACCACGGGGTTGAGACCCTTGAGCCAGGCGCTCTCGGAGATGTCCACGCGGGCCTCCTGTGGCGGCCCGACGAAGGTTGATGCGGGTTCCGCCACGCATTGGTGCGCTTTCATAATGCTAGCCTCTCGATCATTCTTGTCATTGTCGGAATCAGTGGGCGAAGTCATGCGGATGTCGCGTCTGCGTCGTCAGGGGGCGTTCTCGAACGCCTCGCCGACCGCCTTGGCGATACCCTCTACGCACACCTCGAGAATCAGCTCGCCCTTCTCGCGGCTGGCGCCGCGCGCCGAGGACAGGGTGCCGGGTGCCGGGGTGCGCGAAGGATCGATGGGGTAGAGGTCGTAAGGCGGGAAGGTCGCCGGCGGGTGATCCACCACGCGGCTCATGTCCACTCGCTGCGGGTAGAGGGCGAGCATCAGCGAGGTTTCGAAGACGCCGCCATGCTCGATATCCCAGCCAAGGAAACCGTCCGGGTAGAGCTGGGCGATCACCTGCGGGTCCTTGACGAAGTCCCAGTAGGACAGCAGCACCACACGAAAATCGTCGATGCCGGCGTAGCGCAGCTCGCGCAGGCCGAGGTCGATGCCTTCGACCAGGAACATGGCGTTCTCGTAGTGACCGTTCATCAGCACCAGGCGGCGTACGCCGTGGCGCCCGAGCTCGCGGATGATGTCCAGCACCGTGTGGCTGAGGGTGGCCCCGTCCAGGCTGGTGGTGCCGGGGAAATGGTTGCCGCCGCCGGACTTCTGCTGCGACTTGTAGCCGTACGGCAGAGCCGGCAGCACCAGGCCACCGATACGCTGGGCGACGCGCTGGCTGACCGCGGTGGGCAGCAGCACGTCGACGTCCATGCACAGGTGGTGACCGTGCTGCTCCAGGGCGCCGACCGGCAGGAACAGCACGCGCTGGCCGTCGGCCACCAGGGCTTCGTATTCCTTCCAGCTCAGTTCGCCGACGAACACGCTGTCATTCATTAAGTGACCTCCTGGTCACCTGCTGGCGGCAGGCGACCCGAATGGGGCCGTGCCCGGCAAGGGCACGGCGGTGGCAGAGACTATTTGCGGATGATGTTGCGCTCCGGGCCGTAGGGGAACTTGGTGATGTTCTCCGCGCCCTGCTCGTTGACGATCAGGATGTCGTGTTCGCGATAGCCGCCGGCGCCGGGCAGGCCCTCGGGCAGCATGATCATCGGCTCCATCGACACCACCATACCCGGTTCCAGTACGGTGTCGATGTCCTCGCGCAGCTCCAGGCCGGCCTCGCGGCCGTAGTAGTGGCTGAGGGTGCCGAAGGAGTGGCCGTAGCCGAAGGTGCGGTACTGCAGCAGGTCGTGGCTGAGGAAGATCTCGTTGAGTTCCTTGGCGATGTCGCTGCAGCGTGCGCCGGGCTTGATCAGCTTGAGGCCGGCCTCGTGCACCTCGACGTTGGCCAGCCACAGGCGCAGGTGGTCGTCGGAGCAGTGGTCGAGGAACAGGGTGCGCTCCAGCGCGGTGTAGTAGCCGGCGATCATCGGGAAGCAGTTGAGGCTGAGGATGTCGCCCTTGTTCACCTTGCGGGTGGTCACCGGGTTGTGCGCGCCGTCGGTGTTGATGCCGGACTGGAACCAGGTCCAAGTGTCCATCAGCTCGACCTCGTCGAAGGTCTCGGCGATGGCGCGGACCATGGCCTGGGTGGCGTGCAGGGCCACCTCGTACTCCGGCACCTGGTCGCGCAGGGCCTCGACCACCGCCGCGCCGCCGATGTCGGCGATGCGTGCGCCGTGGCGGATCATCACATGCTCCTCGGCGGACTTGATCATGCGCATGCGCATGCAGGGCGCGGCGACGTCGACCAGCTCGGCGTCCGGATAGCGGGCGGCCAGCTTGTCGCGGTTCTGCAGGTTCAGGTGGTCGAACTCGATGCCGATGCGGCGCGCGCGCGGCAGCGCCTGCTGGATGGCGACGAAGTAGTTGTCGCGCTGCCAGTCGGTGTAGACGATGTTGTCGGTGCCGACGGTGCGGCGCCAGGGCTGGCCGCCGTCGATATTGGCGCTGATGCTGACCACGGCGTCCTGGGTCACCACCAGGGCGTAGGGGCGGCCGAAGGAGCAGTAGAGGAAGTCCGAGTAGTAGTTGATGTTGTGATACGAGGTGAAGACCGCCGCGTCGAGGTTCTCGGCCGCCAGGTGGGCGCGCAGCTTGGCATGACGGTTGGCGTATTCCTCGGCGGAGAACGTCGATTTGACCTTTTCGCCGTTGCGGATTCGGAGGGTTTGGGGCATCTGCATGGTGTGAATCCCTTTGCTGTCTGCGGTAAGGCGACCGGCCGGTTTGGCGGGTCGTTGAGAGGATTGCACCAGATGCCCTACGCGAACTTTTGTACGATTCCGACCCGAAGTTGGTCAGATCCGCTGCGGCCTATGCCCTGCCGAGCGGGCAATTTCCGCGCGCAAAAAAAGAGACCCGTACCGCGCTGCCAGCACGGACGGGCCTCGAAAGGGTGACAGCCGGAGGGACGGCGGTCAGTGCAGCGCCACCTGCGGCGTACGCCGCTCGTCGCTGGGGCAGAGGGCGAAGTGCTCGCGGTAGCAGCGCGAGAAGGTCTGCGCCGAGAGGAAGCCGCAAGCGGCTGCCACCTCGACCACGCTGAGGCGGGTACGACGCAGCAACTGGCGCGCGCGCACCAGGCGCAGGCGCAGGTAGTAGCGCGCCGGCGAGCACTGCAGGTATTTCTCGAACAAGCGCTCCAGCTGGCGCCGCGACAACGCGACGAACCCCGCCAGTTGGCCGAGTTCGAGCGGCTCCTCGAGGTTGCTCTCCATCAGGCTGATCACCTCGCGCAGCTTGGGGCTGGGCTCGTCGCCGCACAGGTGCAAGGGCATCTGCGCCGGCAGCGGCTCGCAGCGGACCAGCTCGAACGCCAGGGTCTCGGCGATCGCCCTGACCAGCGGCTGGCCATGCCGGCCGGCGATCAGCTGCAGCATCAGTTCCAGCCCCGCCGCGCCGCCGGCGGCGGTAGCGCGGTCGCGGTCGACGACGAAGGGCTGGGCGCTCAGCGCCACGCCGGGAAACGCGCGCTGCAGATCGACCCGGCAGCGCCAGCTGGTGCTGCACTGGTGGCCCTCCAGCAGACCGGCGCGCGCCAGCGTCCAGCTGCCGCTGCCGAGCGCGCCGAGAAACCGCCCGGGCTGCGCCTGCTGCCGCAGGTAGCGCTCCAGTTCGGGCCGCTCGCGCGCCTGCGCGGCATCGCTGCCACAGAGGATCAGCCCGTGCAGCTCGCCCGCCGCGTCGGCGGCGCCATCCGGGGTGATCCACATGCCGTTGCTGGCGCGCAGCGGCCGGCCCTGCAGGCTAAGCGTCTGCCAGCGGTACAGGCTGCGCCCGGCCAGCTGGTTGGCCAGGCGCAGTGGCTCCAGCGCGGCGGCCAAGGCTACCAGGCTGAACTGGTCATCCAGCAGAAAGCCGATCGACTCCACGGCGGCAAGGGTCGGCAGTTTCTCGAAACGGGTCATTGCGGCAGTCCTCGACAAAACCAGCGGGCAGGAGAATCAGCACTCGACCTGGCTCACCGCCAGGCCGCCGCGCGAGGTTTCCTTGTACTTGTCGTGCATGTCGGCGCCGGTGTCACGCATGGTGCGAATCACCCGGTCCAGCGAGATGTGGTGCTCGCCGTCGCCGCGCAGGGCCATCTGCGCCGCGTTGATCGCCTTCACCGCGGCGATCGCGTTGCGCTCGATGCACGGCACCTGCACCAGGCCGCCGACCGGGTCGCAGGTCAGCCCCAGGTTGTGCTCCAGGCCGATCTCGGCGGCGTTCTCCAGCTGCTCGGGGCTGGCGCCGAGCACTTCGGCCAAACCCGCCGCGGCCATGGCGCAGGCCGAGCCCACCTCGCCCTGGCAGCCGACTTCGGCGCCGGAGATCGAGGCGTTCTTCTTGCACAGGATGCCCACCGCCGCCGCGGCCAGCAGGAAGTCGACCACGTCGGCGTCGCTGGCATCCGGGTTGAAGCGCATGTAGTAGTGCAGCACCGCCGGGATGATCCCCGCCGCGCCGTTGGTCGGCGCGGTGACCATGCGCCCGCCGGCGGCGTTTTCCTCGTTGACCGCCAGGGCGTAGAGGTTGACCCATTCCATGGCGCTCATGGTGCTGCCGATCACGTTGGGCCTGCCCAGCTCCTGCAGGCTGCGGTGCAGCTTGGCCGCGCGCCGGCGCACATTCAGCCCGCCGGGGAGGATGCCCTCCTCGCGCAGGCCGTTGGCCACGCAGTCCTGCATGGCCTGCCACAGCCCGAGCAGGCCGGCGCGGATCTCGGCCTCGCTGCGCCAGGCCTTTTCGTTGGCCAGCATCAGCTGCGACACGCGCAGGCCATGCTGGCGGCACAGGCGCAGCAGCTCGGCGCCGCTGGAGAAATCGTAGGGCAGCGCGGTGTGGTCCTGGTCCAGCGCGCCGGTAGCGGCCTGCGCGGCATCGACGACGAAACCGCCGCCCACCGAGTAGTAGGTGTCGGCATGCAGCTCGCCGCCCTCGCCCTCGGCCACCAGGGTCATGGCGTTGGGGTGGTAGGGCAGGTTCTCCTCCAGCAGGCGCATGTCGCGCGCCCAGTCGAAGGCGACCGGCAGGCGGCCGTCGAGCAGCAGCTCGCCGCGCTCGAGCAGCGTGACGATGCGCGGGACGATCTGCGCCGGGTCGATGCGATCCGGCCACTCGCCCATCAGGCCCATGATCACCGCACGGTCGCTGCCGTGGCCGACGCCGGTGGCCGACAGCGAGCCATACAGGCGCACTTCGATGCGCCGCACCCGCGCCAGCAGCTGGCGCTCGCGCAGCGCCTCGACGAACAGCGCGGCGGCGCGCATCGGCCCCACGGTGTGCGAGCTGGACGGCCCGATGCCGATCTTGAACAGGTCGAATACGCTGATGGCCACGAGAGGACTCCTTAGCTCGGATGCGCCACGGGGCGCAGTGCGGCAGATTGTCCGATGTCGCTAGGCAGCAAATTTGCTCAACTTCGACGCGAAAGTGTTCAGAGTCGCCCCCCTGCCGCTATGCACAGGATGGGTGGATCAAGCTGTGGATAAGCCGTGCACAGAAGCCGCCGGGCCAGGCCCATCAAGGCCTGCCGTGAATCGTGTATTTATTGAACGATATCAAGCAGTTAATAGATCAGACCATGCACAGATACTGTGCACCAGGTTGTGCATAAGCTGTGATCAGTCGGCGCCAGCCCCTACCGGCACTGGACTTGCCGCGGCTGGCCGAGAAACAGCCAGGCGCGGCGGCGCGGCGACTTATCCACCCGCGACAGCCGGCGTCAGGCTGCGGCGCGGTGGACTATGCACACAGATGCTGTGGAGCAAACTGTGCATAGGCTGTTCGGTCCAGGCTGCAGCCCAGGCTGCGCAAGGCTTTCCGGCAATCGAGCAAAAATCGAGCAGAATCAATCAGATAGAAGATGCTTGTGCACAAATGCTGTGCGCCGTTCTGTGCACAGCCTGTGGGCAGGCGGCGCCAGGCCAGGCCCTGTGGGGCCTGGATCCGGGCGCGCGTTATTTGCTCAATCAAGCGGCAGAACCTGGAGCAGCCGCGGGGATGCCTGGCTCCTACCGGCAACCGCGGCACAGGCTCGCCGGCAAGCCGGCTCCTCCAGGGCCAATCACGCCGCACCACCGTCAGCGCACAAGGCCACCCCGCAGGGCATCGCCAGCCATGCGCTTTGGCTTAGGGCTTGAGCTTGCCGGCGCAGCTGCCGCTGGCGTCGACCAGACGCTGCTGCAGCGCCGCATCGGGCGGCGACTGGCGACTGATCGCCTGCACTTCGGCCTCGCTGAACTCCCGACTGACCTTGTCGGCGGCGCAGTCGCAATAGGCCTGCAGCTGCGGCTGCTCGTAGCCGGCCGGCGCGCCGTTGATGCAGTGCTGGACGAATTCGGTTTTCGCCTGCGCCGTCCACTCGGCCGCAGACAACGGCAGGGCAACGGCCAGCGACAGGGCGAAGGCGAGCAGGTGGCGATGGTTCATAAGGCACTCCTTTTCGATGACAGGCGGCAAACCGCCGCCCTGGGGTTGTGAACCCCCGGCGTCGCCATGAGTTCCGCCGAATGGTCGAACGGTCGTCCGGATCGCGACCCTGCAGTACGCATGAATACAACAAGTTGTCGCCCTGGCGGCCCCAGGCCAGGGCCCGCGCGGAGTAAAGTAGCGCCATCCGCCGGTGCTCCCTGCCGGCCCCGCTCGAGAAGGAACGCCCATGTCCGACAATGCCCAGCAATTCGCCAGCGACAACTACTCCGGCATCTGTCCCGAAGCCTGGGCCGCCATGGCCGAAGCCAACCAGGGCCACCAGCGCGCCTACGGCGATGACGAATGGACGGCGCGCGCTGCCGACCACTTCCGCCGCCTGTTCGAGACCGACTGTGAAGTGTTCTTCGCTTTCAACGGCACCGCCGCCAACTCCCTGGCTCTGGCCTCGCTGTGCCAGAGCTACCACAGCGTGATCTGCTCGGAAACCGCCCACGTCGAGACCGACGAATGCGGCGCGCCGGAGTTCTTCTCCAACGGCTCCAAACTGCTGCTGGCCAAGACCGAGAACGGCAAACTCACGCCGCAAGCGATCCGCGAAATTGCCCGCAAGCGTCAGGATATCCACTACCCGAAACCGCGCGTGGTCACCCTCACCCAGGCCACCGAAGTCGGCACCGTATACAGCGCGGAAGAAGTCCGTGCCATCAGCCAGGTCTGCGAGG
Source organism: Pseudomonas sp. GD03919 (assembly GCF_029814935.1). Lineage (NCBI taxonomy): Bacteria > Pseudomonadati > Pseudomonadota > Gammaproteobacteria > Pseudomonadales > Pseudomonadaceae > Pseudomonas > Pseudomonas sp. GD03919. The sequence continues at coordinate 347,838 of NZ_CP104582.1, read as the reverse complement.
AACTGGGCCTGCACCTGCACATGGACGGCGCACGCTTCTCCAACGCCTGCGCCTTCCTCGGCTGCAGCCCGGCGGAACTGACCTGGAAGGCCGGCGTCGACGTGCTGTGTTTCGGCGGCACCAAGAACGGCATGGCCGTCGGTGAGGCCATCGTCTTCTTCAACAAGGATCTGGCCGAGGACTTCGACTACCGCTGCAAGCAGGCCGGCCAACTGGCCTCGAAGATGCGCTACCTGTCCGCGCCCTGGGTCGGCATCCTGCAGAACGATGTCTGGCTGAAATACGCCAACCACGCCAACCGTTGTGCGCAGTTGCTCGCCAGCCTGGTGGCGGATGTACCCGGCGTCAGCCTGATGTTCCCGGTACAGGCCAACGGCGTGTTCCTGCAACTGTCGGAGCCGGCCATCGCCGCCCTCACTGCCCGTGGCTGGCGCTTCTACACCTTCATCGGCGCTGGCGGCGCGCGCTTCATGTGCAGCTGGGATACCGAAGAGGCCCGCGTACGCCAGCTCGCCGCCGATATCCGTGAAGTGATGAGCGCCTGAATAACGCTCTGACATGCCCGAGGAAGGGGCTTGAGCTGCGACCGTAGCCCGGATGCAATCCGGGGCAATCGCTCAACCGCCCCGGATTTCATCCGGGCTACAGACTAAGCCGCGCACTCGTGGGAGGGGCTTCAGCCGCGACCGTGACGATCAGTAATCGATCGCCACATCCCCTTTCGGCACGCTGCAGCACGACAGGATATAGCCCTCGGCGACGTCCTCGTCGGTGATGCCGCCGTTGTGCTCCATCTCCACCTCACCCGCCGTCTTCATCACCTTGCAGGTGCCGCAGATACCCATGCCGCAGGCCTTGGGAATATGCAGGCCGAGTTTGGCAGCGGCGGCGTGCACGGTTTCGCCGGGCGCCACGCGGATGCTCTTGCCAGTGCTGACGAACTCCACCTGATTGAGCTCGGCCACCGGCACTTCCGGCGCGTCGGCGGCCTCGGCGGCCAGCTCCTTGACCTCGGCGCGAATCTCCGGCGGCGTCGGGCCGAAGGCTTCCTCGTGGTAGCGGCTCATGTCGTAACCAGAGACTTCAAGCAGGCGCTTGACTGCCGCCATGTAGGGCGTAGGGCCGCAGCAGAAGATCTCGCGCTCCAGGTAGTCCGGGGCGATCATCTCCAGCATCGGCTTGTTCAGGTAACCGCGATAACCGGCCCAGGATTCACCCAGGCCATGCTTTTCGCAGATCACATGCAGGCTGAAGTTGTTGATGCGCGCGGCCATGTGCTCCAGCTCGCGCTGGTAGATGATGTCCTTGGGCGAACGGGCGCTGTGTACGAAGACCATGTCGACGTTGGCGTTGGTGTCGTAGAACCAGCGCGCCATCGACATCACCGGGGTAATGCCGACGCCACCGGAGAGGTAGAGCACTTTTTCGGACGGGAAATCGATGGCGTTGAACAGCCCGACCGGGCCATGCACCGGCACCTCGTCGCCTTCCTTGAGGTTGTCATGCAGCCAGTTCGACACCTTGCCACCGGGTACGCGCTTGATGGTGATGGAGAAGCTGTAAGGCACCGAAGGCGAGCTGGAAATGGTGTAGGAACGCATGATCGGCTGGCCGTCGATCTCCAGCTCCAGGGTAACGAACTGCCCCGGCTTGAAGAAAAACAGTACCGGCTGATCGGCCATGAAGCAGAAGGTGCGCACATCCCAGGTTTCCTGGATCACCTTGACGCAACGCACCAGGTGGCGGCCATTGGTCCAGGTCTGAGTGGTAACCGGGTTGAGGAAGGCATTGGTGGTCATGCACGGCTCTCCACGCGGCCGGATGTCGGCCTATATGGCTGCGATTGTGCGAAAGCCCGTGCGCCTTCATTTATCCATCCGCGACATTCGCATGCTTATCGCGACCTGCCCCCATGCCACGGGCTCTGGCGCGTCGGAAACGAATCCAGCCATGTCGCCCATGGATAAGGTTTGCCCGTGCGCCGGCTCCACACTCGCCACAACCAGCATGCACGCCCCTTGCAGGCAGCAGCGATTGCTCAAGACCTTGCGGCACACACCGTATCAGCCACTATTTCCGGCGGGCGCAGCGCGTCAGCCACATGAGGAGCCAACATGGACTGCACCCAAAACCTGAGCCTGGGCGACCCGCTGGAGCCCGTCCGCAAGGCCACTGCCCAGATGCTGCACGAACGCGACCACAGCTTCTCGCTGCCGCAGCCCTTCTACAACGACGAGCGCCTGTTCCAGGTCGACATGCAGGAGATCTTCCACAAGGAGTGGCTGATCGCCGGCATGACCTGCGAAATCCCGGCCAAGGGCAACTTCCTCACCCTGCAGATCGGCGACAACCCGATCATCGTCATCCGCGGTGCCGAAGGTCAGATCCACGCCTTCCACAACGTCTGCCGCCACCGTGGCTCGCGCCTGTGCGTATCGGAAAAGGGCAAGGTCGCCAAGCTGGTGTGCCCCTACCACCAGTGGACCTACGAGCTGGACGGCCGCCTGCTGTTCGCCGGCACCGAGATGGGTGACAACTTCAAGCTGTCCGACTACAACCTCAAGCCGGTCAACTGCAAGAGCGCAGGCGGCTTCATCTTCATCAGCCTGGCAGACAACCCGCCGGCCATCGACGAGTTCCTGAGCACCCTGGCTCACTACATGGAACCGTACGACATGGAGAACACCAAGGTCGCCGTGCAGAGCGTTATGCACGAGAAGGCCAACTGGAAGCTGGTGATGGAAAACAACCGCGAGTGCTACCACTGCAACGGTTCGCACCCGGAGCTACTCAACACCCTGCTGGAATGGGATGACGTCACCGACCCACGCGCCAGCCAGGCGTTCAAGGACCAGGTCGCCGAATGCACCAGCCGCTGGGACAAGGACAACATCCCCTACGCCCACGCCAGCTTCGGCCTGCGCAACCGCATCGTGCGCATGCCGCTGCTCAAGGGCACCGTCTCCATGACCCTGGACGGCAAACCGGGCTGCAACAAGCTGATGGGCCGCATCACCGACCCGGACCTGGGCTCCATGCGCATCCTGCACTTGCCGCATTCGTGGAACCACTGCATGGGCGATCACTTGATCAACTTCACCGTGTGGCCGGTCAGCGCCCAGGAGACGATCGTCATCACCAAATGGCTGGTGCACAAGGATGCAGTAGAAGGCGTCGACTATGACGTGGCGCGCCTGCGCCAGGTGTGGGATGCCACCAACGATCAGGACCGCCGTCTGGGCGAGGAAAACCAGCGCGGCATCAACTCCACCGCCTACCAGCCGGGCCCGTACTCCAAGACCTACGAGTTCGGCGTGATCAACTTCCTCGACTGGTACAGCGAGCGCATGCTCAACAACCTCGGCGACACCCCGGCGCAACTGCGCCAGGTTGAGGGCTGACAACGCCCCGACGGGCCATCCCAGTGGCCGGCCTCATCAGGCCGGCCACTTCCCCCGTAAGCCACCCCGCAGCAAGCGCATCACTGAACGCCGAGCGCTGGCTGGCTCAGCACAAACGCCGCGCATGCGCGCAAACTGATCCTTACTGAGCGTCGCCCTTGAAGCCCTTGGCGACGAAGTACACCTCACGCGAACGCGGACGCGAGGCTGCCGGCTTGCGCACCATGACCTTCTCGAAGGAACGCCGTACGTCGCGCAGGTACTCATCCGAACCCTCGCCCTGAAACACCTTGGCGACGAAGTTGCCGCCAGGTTTGAGCACCTGTCGGGCCATGTCCAGCACCAGTTCCACCAGATACATCGACGCTGCCTGATCGGCCACGCCGACGCCGCTGATATTGGGGGCGATGTCAGAGACGATCAAATCCGGGCGACGACCATCGAGCAGATCGAGAATCTGCTGGAACACCTTGTCGTCGGTGAAGTCACCCTGAATGAAGTCGACGTTATCGAGCGAATCCATCGGCAGGATGTCGCTGGCGATTACCCGGCCGGTGGCCCCCACCATACGTCCGGCGATCTGCGACCAGCCACCGGGGGCCGAGCCCAGGTCCATCATCAGCATACCGGGACGAATCAGCTTGTCCTTTTCGTTGATCTCGATCAGCTTGTAGGCGGCACGCGAGCGGTAGCCGTCCTTCTGCGCCTGCTTCACGTAGGGATCGTTCACATGTTCGTTCAGCCAGCGGCTGCTGCTTTTTGAGCGTTTCATCGTTCAACCAGATCAATTCCAGGAAGGCAGCCCGCCGGCATGGTGACCCGGGCTGCACAATTGTCGCGAGTATAAGCCATCGCAGCCCTCCGGCTCACGCCGGCCGGCCCTGCAGCCTGACAGCCCGCGGGGTGGCAGGTACAATCGCAGCGGCCTCGCTACCGCGAGGAGCCCCGCTTTCACGCCCCTTTCCAGGCCTTCCATGAAACTCGACGACGTCAAGAAACTGCAGCAGAAAAAGTACCGGGAGCAATTCGGCCACTTCCTCGTCGAGGGCGAACACCTGGTGCTGGAACTGCAGAAAGCGGCGCAGCACGCGCCCCTGCTGGCGAGCAGCGAACTCTACGTCACGGCCGCCTACGAGCACTGGCAGAGCCCGTTCAGGACGCACCTGATCAGTGACCGACAGATGGCGCAGATCGCCGACACCAAGACCCCGCAGGGAGTCATCGCGGTAGTGCCGATGGCGGCGATTGGCGCCAGCCCGTCGGCGCCGGCCGGCAAGGCCATTTACCTGCACGAAATCCAGGACCCCGGCAACCTCGGCACCATCCTGCGCAGTCTGGCCTGGTTCGGCGGCTTCCGCTGCCTGCTCAGCCCCGGCAGCGTCGACCCCTTCAATCCCAAGGTGGTGCGCGCCAGCATGGGGGCAATCTTTCACACCCCCATCGAGCAGGATGTCAGCCTCGACAGCCTGAGCACACGTTTTGCACGCATCGCCTGCCTCGACATGCAGGGCCAAAGCCTGCGCGCGCCGGACTTCGCGCAGGCCGACTGCTACCTGTTCGGCAATGAAGCGCGCGGCGTCCCCAGCCAGGCGCTGAGCGAGCTCAACGCCACGCCGTTTACCATTGCCGGCAGCGGCGCGATCGAGTCACTGAACCTGGCCAGCACGGTAAACATCTGCGTGTATGAGTTGAGCCGCTAGCTCGCGACTCATGCCCGCGCGTCCCGGCGCTCGGCGAAACCAAAAAAGCCCCGCCAGAGCGACCTGGCGGGGCTTTTCATTTCAGCCTGAAGCGACTCAGACCTTGGAGCGCTCGAAGCGCTTGCGGTCGTTCTCGTTGAGCATCTTCTTGCGCAGGCGGATCGACTTCGGCGTCACTTCCACCAGCTCGTCGTCAGCGATGAATTCCAGCGCCTGTTCCAGGGTGAATTTCAGCGCCGGGGTCAGCTGGATGGTCTCGTCCTTGCCGGAAGCGCGCATGTTGTCGAGCTTCTTGGCCTTGGTCGGGTTGATGACCAGGTCGTTGTCGCGGCTGTGGATGCCGGCCAGCTGGCCTTCGTAGACTTCGTCGCCCGGGGACAGGAACAGCTTGCCGCGATCCTGCAGGGTTTCCAGCGAGTAGGTCAGCGCGGTGCCGGTGGCCATGGAGACCAGCACGCCGTTGAGGCGGTTGGTGACTTCGCCGGCCTTGATCGGGCCGTAGTGGCTGAAGGTCGAGGTGAGGATGCCGGTGCCCGAGGTCAGGGTCAGGAAGTTGTTGCGGAAGCCGATCAGGCCGCGTGCCGGGATGGTGTATTCGAGGCGAATACGGCCCTTGCCGTCGGGGATCATGTTGGTCAGATCGCCCTTGCGCAGGCCCATCTGCTCCATCACCGAACCCTGGTGCTGCTCCTCGATGTCGATGGTGACGTTCTCGTAGGGCTCCTGCTTCTCGCCGGCCTCGTTCTCGATGATCACCACTTCCGGGCGGCCGACGGCCAGCTCGAAGCCTTCGCGGCGCATGGTTTCGATCAGCACCGACAGGTGCAGCTCGCCACGGCCGGAGACCTTGAACTTCTCCGGGCTGTCGCCCTGTTCGACGCGCAGCGCCACGTTGTGCAGCAGTTCCTTCTCCAGGCGGTCCTTGATGTTGCGGCTGGTGACGAACTTGCCTTCCTTGCCGGCGAACGGCGAATCGTTGACCTGGAAGGTCATGCTCACGGTCGGCTGGTCGACGGTCAGCGGCGGCAGGGCCTCGACGTTGTTCTGATCGCACAGGGTGTCGGAGATGAACAGCTCGTCCATGCCCGAAACGCAGACGATGTCGCCGGCGGTGGCTTCTTCCACCTCGACGCGCTGCAGGCCGTGGTGGCCCATGATCTTCAGGATGCGGCCGTTGCGCTTCTTGCCGTCGGCGCCGATGGCGGTCACCGGGGTGTTGGAGCGCACCTTGCCGCGGGCGATGCGGCCGATGCCGATCACGCCGAGGAAGCTGTTGTAGTCCAGCTGGGAGATCTGCATCTGGAACGGGCCTTCGGTGTCGACCTGCGGGGCCGGCACATGGTCGACGATGGCCTGGAACAGGGCGTCCATGTTGTCGTCCATCTTCTCGTGATCCAGACCGGCAATGCCGTTCAGGGCGCTGGCGTAGACGATCGGGAAGTCCAGCTGCTCGTCGGTGGCACCGAGGTTGTCGAACAGGTCGAAGATCTGGTCGATGACCCAGTCAGGACGCGCGCCCGGACGGTCGATCTTGTTCACCACGACGATCGGGCGCAGGCCGGCCTTGAACGCCTTCTGGGTCACGAAGCGGGTCTGCGGCATGGGGCCGTCCTGGGCATCGACCACCAGCAGCACGGAGTCGACCATGCTCATCACGCGCTCGACCTCGCCGCCGAAGTCGGCGTGGCCGGGGGTATCGACGATGTTGATCCGGTAGTCATTCCACTTGATGGCGGTGTTCTTGGCCAGGATGGTGATGCCGCGTTCCTTTTCCTGGTCGTTGGAGTCCATCACGCGCTCGTTCTCGGCTTCCTTGCGGTCGAGGGTGCCGGAGAGCTTGAGCAGCTTGTCGACGAGGGTGGTCTTGCCGTGGTCGACGTGGGCGATGATGGCGATATTGCGTAGATTTTCAATCACTGTGTATGTCTCGATCAGAGGATTCGGTGCATCGCCCAGCCTGGGCGAAAAATATGAAGAGCGTAGGTGTGGTCACCGCGCCGTGTGGTCGGGAGGGCGATGGCGGATGCTGCCGCCATACAATCCGGGCACCTTATGCCGGGCGATAAACGCGCACATTGGCATGCCCCTCGCTCAGCAAGTGATGGGCGTGCAGGCGACTCATCACGCCCTTATCGCAATACAGCAGGTACTGGCGGTTCTCATCCAGTTCCTTGAATTTGTTGTTCAGCGCATAAAACGGCAGCGCCTGCACTTCGATGCCCGGCACGGCCAGGGGCTGGTCTTCGACAGCATCGGGGTGACGGATATCGATGACGATCTGACCAGCCAGCGCTTCCCCTACTTCCTCGACCTGCACGTCCTTGCCCAACTCGTCGATCACGCGGTCGATGGGCAACTGAGTAGCCCGCTCGAGGGCACGGTCGAGGATGGCCATGTCTAACTGCGCTTCCTCGTGCTCGATGCGGTAGGCGCGCGCCTTGGTGGTCGGGTTGACCGAGATCACGCCGCAGTATTCGGGCATGTTCTTGGCGAACTCGGCGGTGCCGATCTGCGTGGCGGTGTCGATGATGTCCTGCTTGTGGCTGGCAATCAGCGGACGCATCACCAGCATGTCGGTGGCCGAATCGATCACCGCCAGGTTGGTCAGGGTCTGGCTCGATACCTGGCTGATCGCCTCGCCGGTGACCAGCGCTTCGATCTGCAGGTTTTCGGCAATACGGGTGGCCGCGCGCAGCATCATGCGTTTGAGGATGACGCCCATCTGGCTGTTGTCGACCTTGCCGAGAATCTCGCCGACCACTTCCTCGAACGGCACGCTGATGAACAGCACGCGCTGCGAACGGCCGAACTTCTGCCAGATGTAATGCGCCACTTCCATCACGCCCAGTTCATGGGCTCGACCGCCGAGGTTGAAGAAGCAGAAGTGGCTGACCAGGCCGCGACGCATCATCTGGTAGGCGGCCACGGTGGAATCGAAACCACCGCTCATCAGCACCAGGGTCTGCTCCAGCGAGCCCAGCGGGTAGCCACCGAGCCCTTCGTGACGCTTGTGCACCACGAAGAGGCGCTGGTCGCGAATTTCCATACGCACTTCCACTTCCGGCTTCTTCAAATCGATACCGGCTGCACCGCACTCCTGGCGCAGGCGCGAGCCGACATGGCGCTCGACATCGATGGAGCTGAAGGCGTGCTTGCCACCGCGCTTGCAGCGCACAGCGAAGATCTTGCCCGGCAACTGGTCGGCGTAGTGGCGCTTGCAGTGTTCGGTGATGTCGTCCAGATCGCCCAGCGGGTACTCATTCACCTCGAGGAACAGACCAATGCCCGGCGTGTTACGCAGGCGTTCGGTCATCTCGGCCAGCAGCTTGGGATCGTCCAGATCGGTCTCGACCTCCAGATTGTCCCAGACACCGGTCACCCGAACGTCGGGGTCAAGATCACGCAGCACGGAGCGGATGTTCTTCCCCAACTGGCGGATGAACTGCTTGCGCACCGGGCGGCTCTTGATGGTGATTTCCGGGAAAACTTTGACGATGAGCTTCATGAATAAGCCGCCCACTTGGGGGACGAAAAAACAGGGGCGCGGATTATAGCGGAAATTGTTCAAGCCTTGACCAAAAATACTGCATCGACCACTTCATGCACCAAAATGATTCTTTATTGAAATTTCCAGACCCTAAACAGTGCAAATATTCCTGGCAAATGACGATGCAGGCGGCTCAATCCCTGAGTTTCGCGGCTTCTGCCCAATACAGGGCACTGGCATGCAATTTGCTCCCTTGTGAGGCAGGTCGCCCTGAAGGAGTATCCCGCCGGGCTTCACCGCACATATCAGGGCTCCACGAAGCGAGCCTTTTCCATCTGGAGGACAACATGTCTAAGGCTGTTCAACTGATCAAAGAACACGACGTGAAGTGGGTAGACCTGCGCTTCACCGATACCAAAGGCAAGCAGCACCACGTGACCATGCCGGCCCGTGACGCCCTGGACGAAGACTTCTTCGAGCACGGCAAGATGTTCGATGGTTCGTCCATTCACGGCTGGAAAGGCATCGAAGCCTCCGACATGATCCTGATGCCGGTCGACGAGACCGCTGTGCTGGATCCGTTCACCGAAGAGCCGACCCTGATCCTGGTCTGCGACATCATCGAGCCAAGCACCATGCAGGGCTACGACCGCGACCCGCGCTCCATCGCCAAGCGCGCTGAAGAGTTCCTGAAAACCACCGGCATCGGTGACACCGTATTCGTCGGCCCGGAGCCCGAGTTCTTCATCTTCGACGAAGTGAAGTTCAAGTCCGACATCTCCGGCTCGATGTTCAAGATCTACTCCGAGCAAGGCTCCTGGATGACCGACGGCGACGTCGAAGGCGGCAACAAGGGCCACCGCCCGGCCGTCAAAGGCGGTTACTTCCCGGTTCCGCCGTGCGACCACGACCACGAAATCCGTACTGCCATGTGCAACGCCATGGAAGAAATGGGCCTGGTCGTCGAAGTGCACCACCACGAAGTGGCCACTGCCGGCCAGAACGAAATCGGCGTGAAGTTCAACACCCTGGTCGCCAAGGCTGACGAAGTTCAGACCCTGAAGTACTGCGTGCACAACGTCGCCGACGCCTACGGCAAGACCGCTACCTTCATGCCGAAGCCGCTGTACGGCGACAACGGCTCGGGCATGCACGTGCACATGTCGATCTCCAAGGACGGCAAGAACACCTTCGCTGGCGAAGGCTATGCCGGCCTGTCCGAGACCGCTCTGTACTTCATCGGCGGCATCATCAAGCACGGTAAGGCCCTGAACGGCTTCACCAACCCGTCGACCAACTCCTACAAGCGTCTGGTTCCGGGCTTCGAAGCACCGGTGATGCTGGCCTACTCGGCTCGCAACCGCTCCGCCTCGATCCGTATCCCGTACGTTGCCAGCCCGAAAGCCCGCCGCATCGAAGCGCGCTTCCCGGACCCGGCTGCCAACCCCTACCTGGCCTTCGCTGCTCTGCTGATGGCCGGTATCGACGGCATCCAGAACAAGATCCACCCTGGCGATGCAGCGGACAAGAACCTGTACGACCTGCCGCCAGAAGAAGGCAAGCTGATCCCGCAGGTGTGCGGCAGCCTGAAGGAAGCCCTGGAAGAGCTGGACAAGGGCCGCGCGTTCCTGACCAAGGGCGGCGTGTTCTCCGACGACTTCATCGATGCCTACATCGAGCTGAAGTCCGAAGAAGAAATCAAGGTACGTACCTTCGTACACCCGCTGGAATACGACCTGTACTACAGCGTCTAAGCCAGATTCGCGCCGCTCTGCGGCGTACCCGAAGCCCCGCCCGGCCTGCCGTGCGGGGCTTTTTTATGCGCCTGCGCACCGACTGTCGCTACTCACGAACCCGCTCGCCTCGAATGCTCGCAAGCGGATTTCACCCATACACGACCGCACGCCAAGCGGCCGATTTGTAGCCAAACATCACAGCCACAATCCCCTGCGCTTGCCAGGAACCGATTGCAGTGCAAGGCTTAGCGCATCATCCGCGGAAGGAACGGCCCATGCGCCCGCTACTCGCCTGCCTGCTGCTTGCCCTGGCCCTGCCGACCCATGCGCAGATCTACAAGTACATTGACGCCAACGGCAATACGGTCTTCACCAACCAGCCGCCTGAAGGCGTGGCAGCTGAAAGCATCAACCTGCCACCTACCAATACGGTGGAAAGCCAAGCGCCCGCGATGGCAGCCGAAGGCGACAATGCCTCCGCACAGAATGAGGCGCCCTACGCCGTACTGAGCCTGAGCGGGATACCGGACGATGAAGCCATGCGCGCCAACAATGGCAGCTTCGTCGTCGGGGTAAACATCGAGCCGCGCCTGCAACCAGGACATGTGCTCAGGCTGATACTCGATGGCCAACCCTACGGCCAGCCCAGCAACGTCCCCAGCCTGCAACTGACTGAACTCGACCGAGGCGAACACAGCCTAGCCGTCGCCGTCATGGCCGGTGACCGTATCGTCCAGCAAAGCGCCAGCGAAACCTTTACCGTGCAGCGCATCAGCGTCAACAGCCCAGCCCGCCCACCGCTATCGCCACCGCGCCCAGCCCCGAAACCTGCGAACTGATCATGATGCGCGTACTGCTGCTCTGCCTGCTGTTCATCACCCCAGTGGCTTCGGCCCAGGTCTATACCTATATCGATGCCGAAGGTAACCGCGTGTTTACCGACAAACCGCGTAGCAGCAATGCCGAGCGGGTGATGCTAGCGCCCTCCAACAACATCGAACTGAGCCAACCCGCGCCCACGGTGCGCATGGCGCCGGCACCCGCAGTGAGCAAGCCCACCGTGCATTACCAGGTGCTGCGCATTCTCGTACCGGAGCCGGATGCCTCCATCCATAACGGTTCAGGCGAGATGATCGTTACCCTGAGCAGCGAGCCCGGCCTGCTGCCGGGGCACAACTACCGCCTGCTGCTCAATGGCCAGCAACAGGGTGAAAGCAGCCGCAGCCCGGTTTTCTCCCTGCAGCACATCGACCGGGGCACGCACCAACTGGCAGCAGAGATCCTCGACTCTGCCGGTCTCATCGTCGAGCGCACACCGGCGCAACCCTTTCATATGCACCGCATGAGCCTGACGCAAAAGCGCAAGATCAATCCCTGCAAGAAAGAGGAATACGGCGTGCGGCCCGAGTGCCCACTGAAAGACAAGCCCAAGGAAAAAACCAGCATCCTGCCCTTTCTCTGAACGCTGATTGCACCTTAATGGTGCAATCTGGCGCACCACCTCCTAAGCTCTCCCTGTTTTGGGTCGCTTTTCCTCACGTCGCCACCCGTTGGCACCCACAAAGCCCGGGTAGATCGCAGAGAAAACGGCCTCGCACCATTTTTCACCTCGCTTGCAACGGCCCAGAGGCGGCTGCCGGGGATGGCAGGCCAGAAAAAATGCGTCTTTTCGGGGCTTTGGTTTGCTTCTTGCATTTTCTGCCCCATCGCCGGAACGCACTGCCTATGATCATCAACGACGCGCTGCACCGCCTGCTACTCGACAACCTGACCACCGCCACCCTGCTGCTCAACAGCAAGCTGTGCCTTGAGTACATGAACCCGGCGGCGGAAATGCTCCTGGCCGTTAGCGGCCAGCGCAGCCATGGTCAGTTCATCAGCGACCTGTTCACCGAATCGCCAGAGGCGCTGTCATCCCTGCGCCAGGCGGTGGAGCAGGCGCACCCGTTCAACAAGCGTGAGGCGGTGCTGACCTCGGTCACCGGCCAGACGCTGACCGTGGACTACGCGGTGACGCCACTGTTCAGCAAGGGCGAAACCCTGCTGCTGCTGGAGGTGCACCCACGCGACCGCCTGCTGCGCATCACCAAGGAAGAGGCGCAGCTGTCCAAGCAGGAAACCACCAAACTGCTGGTGCGCGGCCTGGCTCACGAAATCAAGAATCCGCTCGGCGGCATTCGCGGTGCGGCGCAACTGCTGTCGCGCGAACTGCCCAATGAAGAGCTCAAGGACTACACCAACGTCATCATCGAAGAAGCCGACCGCTTGCGTAACCTGGTCGACCGCATGCTCGGCTCGAACAAGCTGCCGTCGCTGGCGATGACCAACGTGCATGAAGTGCTCGAGCGCGTCGCCAACCTGATCGAAGCGGAATGCCAGGGCGGCATCACCCTGGTGCGCGATTACGACCCGAGCATTCCGGATCTGCTGATCGACCGCGAGCAGATGATCCAGGCCGTGCTCAATATCGTGCGCAATGCCATGCAGGCCATCGCCGGGCAGAAACACGACATGGGCCTGGGGCGCATCAGCCTGCGCACCCGCACCCTGCGCCAGTTCACCATCGGCCATACGCGCCACCGCCTGGTGGTCAAGGTCGAGATCATCGACAACGGCCCCGGCATTCCACCGGAGCTGCAGGAAACCATCTTCTACCCCATGGTCAGCGGGCGTGCCGACGGCACCGGCCTGGGCCTGGCCATCACCCAGAACATCATCAGTCAGCACCAAGGTCTGATCGAGTGCGAGAGCCACGTCGGCCATACCGTGTTCTCGATCTTCCTGCCGCTGGAACAAGGAGCGCCCACGCCATGAGCCGCAGTGAAACCGTCTGGATTGTCGACGACGATCGTTCCATCCGCTGGGTTCTGGAAAAGGCCCTGCAACAGGAAGGCATAACCACCCAGAGTTTCGACAGTGCCGACGGCGTACTCGCCCGCCTGACCCGCCAGCAGCCGGACGTGATCATCTCTGACATCCGCATGCCCGGCGCCAGCGGCCTCGACCTGCTGGCCCGCATCCGCGAGCTGTACCCACGTCTGCCGGTGATCATCATGACCGCGCATTCCGACCTGGACAGCGCGGTGGCCAGCTACCAGGGTGGCGCCTTCGAATACCTGCCCAAGCCATTCGACGTCGATGAAGCGGTGTCGCTGGTCAAGCGCGCCTTCCAGCACGCCCAGGAACAGCAGAGCCTGGCCGCGCCCGCTGCACAGGCGCGCACGCCGGAAATCATCGGTGAAGCCCCGGCGATGCAGGAGGTCTTTCGCGCAATCGGGCGCCTCAGCCATTCCAATATCACCGTGCTGATCAACGGCGAATCCGGCACGGGTAAAGAGCTGGTGGCGCATGCCCTGCACCGCCACAGCCCGCGCGCGGCGGCGCCGTTCATCGCCCTGAACATGGCGGCGATCCCCAAGGATCTCATGGAGTCCGAGCTGTTCGGCCACGAGAAAGGCGCCTTCACCGGCGCGGCCAACCAGCGCCGCGGTCGCTTCGAGCAGGCCGACGGCGGCACGCTGTTCCTCGACGAAATCGGCGACATGCCGGCCGATACCCAGACGCGCCTGCTGCGCGTTCTGGCCGATGGCGAGTTTTACCGCGTCGGTGGCCACACCCCGGTGAAGGTTGACGTGCGCATCATCGCCGCCACCCACCAGAACCTGGAAACCCTGGTACAGGCCGGCAAGTTCCGTGAAGACCTGTTCCACCGCCTCAACGTCATCCGCATCCATATCCCGCGTCTGGCCGACCGCCGCGAGGACATTCCGACCCTGGCTCATCACTTCCTCGCCCGCGCTGCGCAGGAGCTGGCGGTGGAGCCGAAATTGCTCAAGAGCGAAACCGAGGACTACCTCAAGCACCTGCCCTGGCCGGGCAACGTGCGCCAGCTGGAGAACACCTGCCGCTGGATCACCGTCATGGCTTCGGGACGCGAAGTGCATGTCGACGACCTGCCACCGGAACTGCTGACCCAGCCGCAGGACGCCGCGCCGGTGACCAACTGGGAACAGGCGCTGCGCCTGTGGGCCGATCAGGCCCTGGCGCGTGGCCAGTCCAACCTGCTCGATGTCGCCGTGCCGGCCTTCGAGCGCATCATGATCGAGACCGCCCTCAAGCACACCGCTGGCCGCCGCCGCGATGCGGCCCTGCTGCTGGGTTGGGGCCGCAACACCCTGACGCGCAAGATCAAGGAGCTGGGCATGAAGGTCGACGGCGCGGACGACGACGACAGCGACGACTGATCCCGCCAGCGCTACGAAAAAGGGCATCCCATGGGATAATGCCGATCAGATAAGCTTGCCAAAGCGGTCTTTCGTAGGAGCCCCGCCCCGGGGCGAAGCTTTTCAATCGCGTATCGCCCTGGTTCGCGGCGGGGCGCCGCTCCTACCCATTGGCAGCGTCGATGCTTAACTGACTGGCATTATCCCATGGGATGCCCTTTTCGTTTCTCGGAGAATGTCCCCGGATTGCATCCGGGCTACGGAACCATGAGCAAACCTTAGAGTGCGCCGCGCGCGCCGCCTATTGAGACAGGCTCAACCGCGCTGCGCGTTCTTGATCGAGATCTGCGTATTGAGCGTCCAGAAGTCGTAGAGCACGCCGATCAGGAACAGGCCGCCGGTGAACAGGTAGATGATCCCGGTGATCCACTTGCCCTGATACATGCGGTGTACGCCGAAAATGCCAAGGAAGGTCAGCAGAATCCACGCCACGTTGTAGTCGGTGTCGCCGGCGGTGAAGCGCAGATCGGCTTCGCGGTCCATCGCCGGGATCAGAAACAGGTCGATAATCCAGCCGATGAAGAACAATCCCAGGGTGAAGAACCAGATGGTGCCAGTGACCGGTTTGCCGTAGTAGAAACGGTGCGAACCGAGAAAGCCGAAAATCCACAGCAGGTAGCCAATCAGCTTGCTGTGCGTATCCTGTCGTTGCATGGCGAACTCCTTGTGCGAGATACAGCATAAGACGCTGCAGGCCGGGATAAGGTTTCACGCGCACCGGGGCGACGCAATAGCACGAACCACTTGATAGCTGTACAGCGCCCATATACTGTATAAAAAAACAGTATAGATATCGCGTACCATGCAACTGATCGAAAAGCTCACCATCCTCGCCGACGCCGCCAAGTACGATGCCTCCTGCGCCAGCAGCGGTGCACCAAAGCGCAGCTCCAGGGGCAAGGACGGCATCGGCTCGACCAACGGCATGGGCATCTGCCACAGCTATACGCCAGACGGTCGCTGCGTGGCGCTGCTCAAAGTACTGCTGACCAACTTCTGCCTGTACGACTGCCAATACTGCATCAACCGTCGTTCCAGTGACGTACCTCGCGCGCGCTTTACCCCCGTGGAAGTAGTGACGCTGACACTGGACTTCTACAAGCGCAACTGCATCAGCGGCCTGTTCCTCAGCTCCGGCATCATCCGCTCGGCCGACTACACCATGGAGCAGCTGATTCGCGTCGCCAAGCTGCTGCGTCAGGAGCACCAGTTCCGCGGCTACATTCACCTCAAGACCATTCCCGATGCCGCACCGGAGTTGATCGCCGAAGCCGGCCTGTACGCGGACCGCCTCAGCGTCAACATCGAGCTGCCCACCGAAACCAGCCTGGTACGCCTGGCACCGGAAAAGAACGTCGGCAGCATCCACCAGGCCATGCACAAGATTCATCTCGGCGAGCGTGAGGCCAAGGAAGAACGCCGCGCGCCGCGCTTTGCCCCAGCCGGGCAGAGCACGCAAATGATCGTCGGTGCCGATGCCACCGATGACAGCACCATCCTGCACAACGCCCAGAGCCTGTATCACGACTACCGCCTGCGCCGCGTCTACTACTCGGCGTTCAGCCCGATTCCTCAAAGCCCGAAAACGGTGCCCTTCGAGGCGCCGCCACTGCTGCGCGAGCATCGCCTGTACCAGGCCGACTTCCTCATGCGCGGCTACGGTTTCAGCGCCACGGAGCTGCTCGCCGGTCCCGGCAACCTGGCGCTGGACATCGACCCCAAGCTGGCCTGGGCCCTGGCCAACCGCGAGCAGTTTCCCGTCGATCTCAACCGCGCAGACGAATCACTGATTGCCCGTGTACCCGGCATCGGCGTACTCAGCGCACGACGCCTGGGCGCGCTGCGGCGTGAACGGCGCATCCGCTACGAAGACCTGACCCGCCTGCGCTGCGTGCTGGAAAAGGCCAAGCCCTTCATCGTCACCCAGGACTACCGACCGCCGCGGGCCGAACACGAGTCCCTGGTGCTGCGCCAGAAGTTGCGCGACACCCCGGCGCAGATGGCGTTGTGGTGATGCACAGCCTGCGCTTCGACGGCACCTTCACCACCTGGCGCCAGGCCGCGCGCCGTGCTCTACTGCAGGGCCTGGCTTCCCATCAGTTGCAATGGCTGGACGAAGAGGAACACCCCAGCCTGTTCGACCAGCCCGCCGAGTGTACGCCGCAGCCCAGCGGTCGCCTGCGCGTATCGCCCGAACTGCTGGATTTGCTGGAGAGCGCCGCACAGTACCGTGGTGAGGAGCGCTGGAGCCTGCTCTACCGCGTGCTCTGGCGTTTCGTGCAGGGCGAGCGCAGCGCCGTATTGGCCGGCGATCCCGACGGCAGCGAGCTGCATCGCCGGCTCAAGGCGGTGCGCCGCGAGGCGCATCACCTGCATGCCTTCGTGCGTTTCCAGCCATGCAAAATCCCTGACGCGCCGGACTTCGTCGCCTGGTTCGAACCCGCGCATGACATTCTCGCCTCGGCCAGCGGGCACTTCGCCGAACGCCTGGGCAAACACAGCTGGCTGATCGCCACGCCGCGTGACGGTGTGTACTGGGATGGCCAGCACCTGCAGCACGAACGCCGCTGCCCGGCGCAGTGGCAGGCCTGGGCGCAGCAGCCCGAGGATGACGGCCAGGCCCTGTGGCGCGCCTATTACGGCAGTACCTTCAACCCGGCGCGGCTCAACCGCACGGTGATGCAGCAGCATTTGCCCTTGCGCTTCTGGAAGCACCTGCCGGAAGGCCCGCTGATTCCGCACCTGATGAGCGAAGCCCGCGCTGATGCGCAGCGCGATGGCCAGGCCCTGGTGCTGGCCGGCAGAAAGGGCAAACGTATCGCCCGGATAAACGAAGGGGACGCAGCGCGTCCCCCGTCAGGTAGCGTCAGCGGAAGCGACGCCCCGGATCTTCCTCGCTGACCTCCAGCGCCAACCCCTGAGCCATGCTGGTCAGGTGATCGCCATCGGTTTCCGAACCGAGCTTGATCATCAGGCGCAGGTCGTTGGCCGAGTCGGCGTAGAGCAACGCATCTTCGTAGGTGATCTCGCCCTGGGTGTAGAGGTTGTACAGCGCCTGGTCGAAGGTCTGCATGCCCTGCTCGGTGGAGCGCTTCATCAGGCCCTTGAGCTCGTGCACCTCGCCCTTGCGGATCAGGTCGGCGGCCAGCGGGGTGTTGATCAGGACCTCGATCACCGCGCGGCGACCTTTACCATCTGGGGTTGGAATCAGCTGCTGAGCGACAATGGCCTTGAGGTTGAGCGACAGGTCCATCCACACCTGGTTCTGCCGGTCGGCCGGGAAGAAGTTGATGATGCGGTCCAGCGCCTGGTTGGCGTTGTTGGCGTGCAGGGTGGCCAGACACAGGTGACCGGTTTCGGCGAAAGCCACGGCATGATCCATGGTCTCGCGGGTGCGCACCTCGCCGATGAGGATCACGTCCGGCGCCTGACGCAGCGTGTTCTTCAGCGCCACTTCGAACGACTCGGTGTCGATACCCACTTCACGCTGAGTGACGATGCAGCTCTGGTGCTGGTGGATGTACTCGATCGGATCTTCGATGGAGATGATATGACCGCTGCTGTTCCTGTTGCGGTAGCCGATCATTGCCGCCAGCGAAGTGGACTTACCGGTACCGGTGGCACCGACGAACAGCACCAGGCCGCGCTTGGTCAGCGCCAGCTTCTTGAGGATTTCCGGCAGCTTGAGTTCATCGAGGGTGGGGATATTGGTCTCGATGCGGCGCAGCACCATGCCCACCAGATTGCGCTGGTAGAAGGCACTGACACGAAAACGGCCGATACCACGGGCGCTGATGGCGAAGTTGCATTCGTGCTTTTCGGCAAACTCACGACGCTGCGCCTCGTTCATCACGCCCAGCACGGTTTCGCGGGTCATTTCCGGCGACATGGCGGTCTTGGTCACCGGCATGATCTTGCCATTGACCTTCATCGACGGCGGCACGCCAGCGGTGATGAACAGGTCGGAGCCACCTTTTTCGACCATCAGGCGCAGTAGTTTTTCGAATTCCATCGTCGTGTTCGCTCATCCGCACGCATGAATACAAGGCCCCGCAGCGCAGGACCAGCGGCTGCGAGCGTGTCATCGCAGCCGTGAAGTAGTCCGTAGGGTAGGCTTCAGCCCACCAACAGTGGCCGGCCTTGGTGGGCTGAAGCCCACCCTACCCACTGGGTTTTCCTAGAAGTTTTCCGGGCTCTTGGCCTTCTCGCGCGCACTGTCGCGGCTGACCAGGCCCTTGGACACCAGGGTCTTCAGGCAGGCATCGAGGGTCTGCATGCCCAGGGCGCCACCGGTCTGGATCGCCGAATACATCTGCGCCACCTTGTCCTCGCGGATCAGATTTCGGATGGCCGGCGTACCGATCATGATTTCGTGCGCCGCCACACGACCGCCGCCGATCTTCTTCAGCAGGGTCTGCGAGATCACCGCCTGCAGCGATTCCGACAGCATCGAACGCACCATCGATTTCTCTTCGGCGGGGAACACGTCGACCACGCGGTCGATGGTCTTGGCAGCAGAGGTGGTGTGCAGGGTGCCGAATACCAAGTGGCCGGTTTCCGCGGCAGTCAGCGCCAGGCGGATGGTTTCCAGGTCGCGCATCTCGCCCACCAGGATGATGTCCGGGTCTTCACGCAGGGCCGAGCGCAGCGCTTCGGAGAAGCCGTGGGTGTCGCGGTGCACCTCACGCTGGTTGACCAGGCACTTCTTCGACTCGTGAACGAATTCGATGGGGTCCTCGATGGTGAGGATATGGTGGTACTTGTTGCTGTTGAGGTAGTCGAGCATCGCCGCCAGGGTAGTCGACTTGCCCGAGCCGGTGGGGCCGGTGACCAGCACCAGGCCGCGCGGCACGTCGGTGATCTTGCGGAACACCTCGCCCATGCCGAGGTCTTCCATGGTCAGTACCTTGGATGGAATGGTCCGGAACACCGCACCCGCGCCACGGTTCTGGTTGAAGGCGTTGACGCGGAAACGCGCCACGCCCGGCACCTCAAAGGAGAAGTCGGTCTCGAGGAACTCTTCGAAATCCTTGCGCTGCTTGTCGTTCATAATGTCGTAGATCAGCGCATGTACCTGCTTGTGATCCAGCGGCGGCAGGTTGATGCGGCGTACATCGCCGTCGACGCGGATCATCGGCGGCAGCCCCGCCGAGAGGTGCAAATCCGACGCGCCTTGCTTGGCGCTGAAGGCGAGCAGCTCAGTGATATCCATGGGACTCCCCAATTACAAGCAAGCAGGTAGAATGCCGCGAACGCTGAACGAGCGGGCTTTGATAGAGCGCAGGTAATGTCCACGATAGCAGAGAATATTGCAAAGGTCGGTGCGCGTATCCGTGAGGCGGCGCAAGCCTCGCAGCGTAATTTCGCGGATATCGGCCTGCTCGCGGTGAGCAAGACCAAACCAGCCGAAGCCATCCGCGAAGCGCACGCCGCCGGTCTGCGCGATTTTGGCGAGAACTACCTGCAGGAGGCCCTGGAAAAACAGACCCAGCTGGCTGACCTGCCCTTGATCTGGCACTTCATCGGCCCCATTCAATCGAACAAGACCCGCCCCATCGCCGAGCATTTCGACTGGGTGCACTCCGTGGACCGCCTGAAAATTGCCCAACGCCTGTCCGATCAGCGCCCCGCCCATCTGCCAGCGCTGAACATCTGCCTACAGGTCAACGTCAGCGGCGAGGACAGCAAGTCCGGCTGCAGCCCCGAAGAGCTAACGGCGCTGGCCCGGGCCGTCGTTGCCCTGCCCAACCTCAGGCTGCGCGGGCTGATGGCGATTCCCGAACCGACCGACGATGTCGCCGCACAACACGCCGCCTTCGCCCGCTTGCGCCAATTGCGTGATGAGCTGGCGCTGAACCTCGATACCCTGTCCATGGGCATGAGCCATGACCTGGAAGCCGCTATCGCCGAAGGCGCCACCTGGGTGCGCATCGGCACGGCCCTGTTCGGCGCCCGCGATTACGGCCAGCCCACTCACTGAATGAAGGAATTTCTGCAATGAGCAACCCGAACATCGCCTTCGTCGGCGCCGGCAACATGGCCGCCAGCCTGATTGGCGGCCTGCGCGCCCAGGGCGTGGCGGCCAGCGCCATTCGTGCCAGCGAGCCTGGTGACGAACAACGTGCACGCCTGCAGCAGGAGCACGGTATCGCCACCTTCGCCGACAACGCTGAAGCCATAAAAGGTGCCGATCTGATCGTGTTGGCGGTCAAGCCGCAGATCATGAAGGCGGTATGCCTGGATCTGGCACCGCACCTGGCTCCCAACCAGGTGATCATCTCCATCGCGGCCGGCATCAGCTGCGCCAGCCTGGAGAACTGGCTGGGCGAGCGTGCAGTGGTGCGCTGCATGCCCAACACGCCGGCGCTGCTGCGTCAGGGCGTGTCCGGGCTGTTCGCCAACGCCCGCGTCAGCGCCGCGCAGAAGGCACAGGCCGAACAGGTGCTGAGCGCCGTTGGCCTGGCGCTGTGGCTGAATGAGGAAAGCCAGCTCGATGCCGTCACTGCAGTATCCGGCAGCGGCCCGGCCTATTTCTTCCTGCTGATCGAAGCGATGACCGCTGCGGGCGAAAAACTCGGTCTGCCGCGCGAAACCGCTGCACGCCTGAGCATCCAGACCGCGCTGGGTGCGGCACGCATGGCCAGTGAAAGCGATGTCGACGCCGCCGAATTGCGTCGTCGTGTCACCTCGCCGAACGGCACCACCGAGGCAGCGATCAACACCTTCCAGACCGGCGGCTTCGAAGCGCTGGTACAACAGGCGCTGAATGCCGCCGCCAACCGCTCGGCCGAACTGGCCGAACAACTGGGTCAATAAGGAAGCACTTATGTCCGGACTCATCGAAGCCCTCATCTACATCATCCAGACCCTCGGCAGCCTGTATCTGCTGATCGTGCTGCTGCGTTTCATCCTGCAACTGGTACGCGCCGATTTCTACAACCCGCTCAGCCAGTTCATCGTCAAGGCCACGCAACCCTTGCTGACACCGCTGCGCCGCATCATCCCCGGCTTCGCCGGGCTGGATCTGGCCTCGCTGGTGCTGGCCATCCTGGTGCAGTTGCTGCTGATGATCGTCACCCTGACATTGATGGGCATCAACGTTGGCGGTGTCATTCCGCAACTGCTGGTGTGGTCGGTGATTGGCGTGACCTCGCTGTTTCTCAAGGTGTTCTTCTTCGCCCTGATCATCAGCGTGATCCTTTCCTGGGTCGCGCCGGGTAGCTACAACCCAGGCGCACAACTGGTGAGTCAGATCTGCGAACCGCTGCTGGCGCCGTTCCGCAAGCTGCTGCCAAATCTGGGCGGCCTGGATATTTCGCCGATCTTCGCCTTCATCGCCATCAACCTGATCGATCGCTTCGTCATCGGTGGTCTGGCCGCGTCCACTGGCCTGCCACCGATGCTCAGCCCCTTCCTTTAAACATAAAAGTCGCGCAGCGACGCTTTCCTTGCCGACCTTCTCCCAACGGGAGAAGGTGGCGCGCAGCGCCAGATGAGGGGCATGTCCATCAATACCGCAAGCTTCTACCGCTGGGACGGCGAGGATCTGATCCTTGACTGCCAACTGCAGCCCAAGGCGAGCACGGACGAGTTCGCCGGGCTGCATGGTGAGCGGCTGAAGATCCGCCTCACCGCCCCACCGGTCGACGGCAAGGCCAACGCCCATCTTGCAGGCCTTCCTGGCCAAGGCCTTCGGCGTAGCCAAGAGCCAGGTGAGCCTGGAAAGCGGCGAACTCAATCGACAGAAACGCCTGCGCATTCGCGCCCCGCAGAGCCTGCCGCCGATTCCCGGCCTGCAGCGCCCCTGACGACCACTCAGCCGCCATTGCCGACCATAAGGCGGGACTGCTCAAGCAGCCAATTGACGGCGGCCCTGTACGCCGCATAATGCAAACTGTTCTCGCGAAACGCCGTGCGTCCTGGCGGCAAACCCAACCGAACCGTTACGCAGCCCCCGCAAGTGGATGATCTTGCCGAGAGGAGAGCCAGGATGAGCATGGAACGTCTCAGCCAGCAGGTCGATGCCTACATCGCCTGGAAACGCGAACTGATGCGTGAGATCACGCGCTATCGCAGCTGGCTGGAGCACAACCGGCTCAACTCCGAGGCGGTGCAGGCCAAGCTCGAGCGCGCGCTGAAGATCCTGCGCACCGACCACATCACCCTGGCGTTCGTCGGCGAGTTTTCGCGCGGCAAGACCGAACTGATCAACAGCCTGTTCTTCTCAGAATACGGCCAGCGCATGCTGCCCTCGCAAGCCGGACGCACCACCATGTGCCCAACCGAGCTGTTCTTCGATCCGCGCTCGGAACGTCCCTACATTCGCCTGCTGCCCATCGAGACCCGCACGGCCTCGGCCAGCGTCGCACAGTTCAAGCGCATCCCCCGTCACTGGGTGAACATCCCGCTGGATACCAGCGACCCCGCCAACATGGCGCTGGCCTTCAGCCAGGTGGCCAAGACCAAAGCCATGCCGGTGGAGCAGGCCATCCAGCTCGGTTTCCACCCGGATATGCTCGAAGGCACCGGCAAGCGCGGCCAGGTGCTGGTGCCGGCCTGGCGCCATGCCATGGTCAACTTCGACCATCCGCTGTTGCGCCAGGGCCTGCGCATTCTCGACACCCCCGGCCTCAACGCCCTCGGTAGCGAGCCGGAGCTGACCCTGTCGATGCTACCCAATGCCCAGGCGATCATCTTCCTGCTGGCCGCCGATACCGGCGTCACCGCCAGCGACATGAGCATCTGGCAGCAGCACATCCGCCAACTCGATGAAGACGCGCAGACCTGCCTGTTCGCCGTGCTAAACAAGATCGACGTACTGTGGGACGACCTGGCCGGCGAAACTTTCGTGCAGAACGCCATTGGCCAAATCCAGAGCGCCACCGCCAAGCAGTTGGGCATCGCCAAGCAGGACGTACTGCCGCTGTCGGCCAAGCAGGCACTGCTGGCCAAGGTGCGCAAGGACGAAGAACTGCTGGCACGCAGCCAGATGGCCGGTCTGGAAAACCTGCTATGCGAGCGCATCGTCGCGCAGAAGGAGCGCCTGATCGAAGATCATGTGGTGCGTCAGGTGCTAGCCCTGCTGAACAACAGCCAGCACGTGCTCAATCTGCGCCTGGAAAAGGTCAGCGAACAACTGGCGCTGCTCGGCAACCACCAACAGGACAATGGCCAGTTGCTGCTCGAGCTGACCGCCAAGACCAAGGAAGACCATAGCCTGCACCACAAGCGCCTGCTCGGTCTGAAGACCAACCAGCGCCTGCTGCAGCGTCAGGGTCAGTTGCTGCGCCACGCCGCGCGCGCCGAACGCCTGGAGGAACACCTGAGCGAGGTGCGCCGCAATCTCACCGGCAGCTGGACCACCCTGGGCATCAACCAGGCCATCCTGCATTTCTTCCGCGCCGTCGAGCAGGATCTGCACAACCTGCAGCACGAAGCCGACATGGCCAACAAGATGGTTGCAGCCATCTATCGCCGGCATAACGAAGAAAGCCCGCTGGGCGGTGTCGATGCGCCGCAATTCAAGATTCAGCGTTACCTGCGCGAGCTGAAGAAACTGCAGGAAAAGGGCGACCAGTTCCGCCTGCACCTGAAGACCCTGCTCACCGAACAGCGCAGCCTGACCCGGCGCTTCTTCGCCACCCTGGCCCAGGAAGTGATCGGCCTGCACCAGCGCCTGCGCCTGGACGCCGAACAGTGGGCCGCCGATGCACTGATGCCGCTGATGCAGCACACCCTGGAACACAAGCAGATGCTGGAAAGCCACATGCTGCGCCTCAAGGCGCTGGCTCAGGAAACCCAGCAGACGCGCAAACGCAGCCAGCAACTGGCGCGCTACCAGGAAGAGCTGGAGCAACAGCTGGCCCAGGCCAGCGACATGCTCCGCGTGCTGCGCCGCCCGGCACCAGTGCAGCGCCAGGGCAAGGTGGTCAGTTTGCCGGTGGCGGCGCGGCGAAGGGGAGCAGGCGACCTTGGCTGATTGGATTTATTCGCGCAAGCCCATATGCTGTGCCAAAGCCATGATCAGGAGGCTTGTGATGAACAACCACTTTAGTTTGATTACGTCTCAGGACGACCCAACGGATACACAGCTTGCAGAACTCATGAATCAAGTTCGCAAGACGGCTCACAGGCGTGTCGAGCGCGTTGACAATCAGTTAAACCGGGCTTTGATCCAGGCAATACATGCCAAGAAGGAAAACTCAGCCGCACGCGCCAACCGTGATGCCTGAGAACAAACCCAAACTGATCGTCTTTGCCGGCCCCAACGGCTCTGGTAAGACGTCGATCACCGAAACCCTGCGCGAGCACCACTGGCTGTCCGGCTGCACCTTCATCAACCCCTCATCAACCCCGATGAAATGGCTCAGGAGGAGTTTGGCGGCTGGAACTCGGAGGAAGCTTTCAGGCAAGCAGCCGAAAAGGCTGAGCAATTGCGCGAACAGTGCCTACTGACTGGTCGCAGTCTGGCCTTCGAGACAGTGCTGTCGACCGAAGACAAACTCGAGTTCATCCATCGGGCGATCAGTGCCGGCTTCTTTGTCCGGGTATTTTTCGTCAGCACTTCGCACCCCGCCATAAACGCCTACCGAATCACCTACCGCTATATGGATGGCGGCCATGAAGTGCCAATCAGCAAGATCGTTTCTCGCTACACCAAGTCCATCGCCAACTGTGTCGCGCTGTCGTCTGTAGTAGATCGTCTCTATGTCTACGACAACTCTGTGAACGACCAAGGCCCACGCCTGCTTTTTCGCACTCGGCAGGGCAGTCTCTGCAAGACCTATGCGGCCGACTCCGATATCCCCGACTGGGCATTGCAGATCAAACATTGCATTGCAGAGGAAACCTAGCGTCCAGGTTGCCGCTGGGGGCGGTGCTCTTTAGACTGGCGCCCTCCTCCGTTTCATTAGCAGCGCCTCCATGCCCACTGCATTTCCCGAAGATTCCGTCGGCCTGGTCAGCCCCCAGGTATTCCGCTTCAGCGAGCCGCTGGCCCTGGCCTGCGGACGCAGCCTGGCCGAGTACGAACTGGTCGTCGAAACCTATGGCGAACTGAACGCCGCACGCAGCAATGCCGTGCTGATCTGCCACGCCCTGTCCGGCCACCATCACGCCGCCGGTTACCACAGCCCGGATGACCGCAAACCCGGCTGGTGGGACAGCTGCATCGGCCCCGGCAAGCCGATAGACACCAACAAATTCTTCGTCGTCAGCCTCAACAACCTTGGCGGCTGCAACGGTTCCACCGGCCCGAGCAGCACCAATCCGGCCACTGGCAAACCCTACGGCGCGGATTTTCCGGTGATGACCGTGGAAGACTGGGTGCACAGCCAGGCACGCCTGGCCGATGTGCTCGGCATTGCCCAGTGGGCGGCGGTAATCGGCGGCAGCCTCGGCGGCATGCAGGCCATGCAGTGGACCATCAGCTACCCCGAGCGCGTACGCCACTGCCTGGCCATCGCCTCGGCGCCCAAGCTGTCGGCGCAGAACATCGCCTTCAACGAGGTGGCGCGCCAGGCGATTCTCACCGACCCGGACTTCCACGGCGGACACTTCCTGGAACAGGGCGTGATTCCCAAGCGCGGCCTGATGCTGGCGCGCATGGTCGGGCATATCACCTACCTGTCCGACGATGCCATGGGCGAGAAATTCGGCCGTGGCCTGAAGAGCGAAAAGCTCAACTACGACTTCCACAGCGTCGAGTTCCAGGTGGAAAGCTACCTGCGTTACCAGGGCGAGGAATTCTCCGGCCGCTTCGACGCCAACACCTATCTGCTGATGACCAAGGCCCTGGACTACTTCGACCCGGCCGCCGCCCACGACGGCGACCTGGCCAAGACCCTGGCCGTGGCCAAGGCGGACTTCTGCCTGATGTCCTTCACCACCGACTGGCGCTTCTCCCCTGCCCGCTCGCGGGAGATCGTCGACGCGCTGACGGCGGCGAAGAAGAACGTCTGCTACTTGGAGATCGATGCGCCGCAGGGCCACGACGCCTTCCTCATGCCGATCCCGCGTTACCTGCAGGCGTTCGGCAGCTACATGAAGCGAATCGAGGTATGAGCATGCGAGCGGATCTGGACATCATCCAGGAATGGATCGCCCCGGGCAGCCGTGTGCTTGACCTGGGCTGCGGCGACGGCGAACTGCTCGCCTGGCTGCGTGACAACAAGCAGGTTTCCGGCTACGGCCTGGAAATCGACCCGGACAAGATCGCCCTGTGCATCGAGCGCGGCGTCAACGTCATCGAGCAGAACCTCGACCTGGGCCTGGGCAACTTCGCCAGCAACAGCTTCGATGTGGTGGTCATGACCCAGTCGCTGCAGGCGCTGCACTACCCGGACAAGGTGCTGGCCGAGATGCTGCGCGTCGGCAAGACCTGCATCATCACCTTCCCCAACTTCGGCCACTGGCGCTGCCGGTGGTACCTGACGACAAAAGGTCGCATGCCGGTGTCGGACTTTTTGCCCTACACCTGGTACAACACCCCGAACATCCACTTCTGCACCTTCGAGGACTTCGAGCGTCTCTGTCACGCCCAGGGTGCCCGTGTGGAAGAACGCCTGGCGGTCGACCGTGACCATCGCCATGGCCTGGCAAGCCGCATCTGGCCCAACCTGCTGGGTGAAATCGGCATTTACCGCATCAGCGGCGCGGATCTGTCCGCCCACCGCGTCGCGGTCTGAACGAGGAGAACAACATGCGCCGCATCATCCCCTTCCTGATCGCCCTGTGCCTGGCCCTACCGGCCGCCGCTGAGCGCAAACAGAGCTTCGGCGATCTCGACGTGCACTACAGCGTGTTCAACTCCAGCTTCATCCAGCCGGATATTGCCAGCGCTTCCGGCCTGGTACGCAGCAAGACCCAGGGCGTTATCAACGTCGCCGCGCTCAAGGCCGGCAAGGCCAGCACCGCGCAGGTCAGCGGCCAGGTGAAGAACCTGATGGGACAGAGCACCGCACTGACCTTCAGGCAGGTCACCGAGAGCGGCGCCATCTACTACCTGGCGCAATTTCCCTTCTCCAGCCGCGAGATTCTCAGTTTCACCCTCGATGTGCGCCAGGGCGACGACGCACACCGCATCACCTTCAACCAGGAAATGTTCCCGGATGACTGATGCCGCAGGCGCTGCCAGCGCCTTTGCGTAGGAGCCCCGCCCCGGGGCGAAGCTTTCTTCCTGATTCGCGGCGGGGCGCTGCTCCTGCAAATTCTGTAATTCAACGTTCAACTGACAGGCACTATGCGCATGATCGACCTCAAGGAACTGGTACTGGCCAGCCATAACGCCGGCAAGCTCAAGGAGCTGCAGGCCATGCTCGGCGACGACGTGCGCGTGCGTTCGATCAGTGAGTTCAGCCAGGTCGAGCCGGAGGAAACCGGCCTGTCGTTCGTCGAAAACGCCATCCTCAAGGCGCGCAACGCCGCGCGCATCTCCGGTTTGCCGGCACTGGCCGACGACTCCGGCCTGGCGGTGGACGCCCTCGGCGGCGCCCCCGGCATCTACTCGGCGCGCTATGCCGATGGCCAGGGCGATGCGGCGAACAATGCCAAGCTGCTCGACGCCCTGAAAGACGTGCCGGACGCCCAGCGCGGCGCCCAGTTCGTCTGCGCCCTGGCCCTGGTGCGGCATGCCGACGATCCGCTGCCGATCCTCTGCGAAGGCCTGTGGCACGGCAGCATCCTGCATGAAGCCCGTGGCGAACACGGCTTCGGCTATGACCCGCTGTTCTGGGTGCCGGAAACCCAGTGCTCCAGTGCCGAACTGCCGGCCGAGCAGAAGAACCGCCTCAGCCACCGCGCCCGCGCCATGGCCCTGCTCAAGCAGCGCCTGGGGCTGGCATGAGCGATTCCGCTGGCGGGAGTTTCCTGCTCCCGCCCCTCGCGCTCTACATCCACATCCCGTGGTGCGTGCGCAAATGCCCTTACTGCGACTTCAACTCCCACGCCGCCGGGCCGACGCTGCCTGAAGAAGAGTACGTCGACGCGCTGCTGGCCGACCTCGATATCGACCTGCAGCACGTCCATGGCCGGCCACTGACTTCGATCTTCTTCGGTGGCGGCACGCCCAGCCTGTTCTCCGACCGCGCCCTGGGCCGTTTGCTGGAAGGCGTCGAACGGCGCGTGGCCTTCGCTGGTGACATCGAAATCACCCTGGAAGCCAACCCCGGCACCTTCGAGCAGGCCAAGTTCAAGGGCTATCGGGCGCTGGGTATCAATCGCCTGTCCATCGGTGTGCAGAGTTTCCAGCAGGCCAAGCTCAAGGCGCTGGGGCGTATCCACGATGGCGACGAGGCCATTCGCGCCGCCGATATGGCCCGTGCTGCCGGTTTCGACAATTTCAACCTCGACCTGATGCACGGCTTGCCCGAGCAGAGCATCGAGGACGCTCTGTTCGACCTGCGCACCGCCATCAGCCAGGGCCCGACGCACCTGTCCTGGTACCAGCTGACCATGGAGCCGAACACGGTGTTCTGGAGCCAGCCCCCCACGCTGCCGGAAGACGATCTGCTGTGGGACATCCAGGAAGCCGGCCAGGCGCTGCTCGCCGCCGAGGGCTACGCGCAGTACGAAGTGTCCGCCTACGCCCAACCCGGCAAACAGGCACGGCATAACCTCAACTACTGGACCTTCGGTGATTTCCTCGGCATCGGCGCCGGCGCCCACGCCAAATTGAGTACGCCCGACGGGCGCATTCAGCGCACCTGGAAAACCCGTCTGCCCAAGGACTATCTGGACCCGGCCAAGGCCTTCCAGGCCGGCGAGCGCACGCTCGAAGCCGACGAACTGCCCTTCGAGTTTCTGATGAACGTGCTGCGCCTGACCGAAGGCGCGCCCGCCGAGCTGTTCAGCCAGCGCACCGGTCTGCCGTTGCAGCAACTTGAACGGTCACGCCGCGAAGCCGAACGTCAGGGGCTGCTGCAAGCCGACCAAACCCGACTGGTCGCCACGGCCAAGGGCCAGCTGTTTCTTAACGATCTGCTGCAGCAGTTCCTGGCCTAGATCACCCACAGCGCGGCGTGAATCCGGTAGGCTAACGCGCCATTCGCGCGGCCATCGCTCACGCCGCGCTGTACTGAAGGAGCCTGCATGGATCTGCTACTGGACCTGATCGTCACCCTCTCGCGCTGGAGTCGCAGCCACCTCGGCGATATCTCCCTGGCCATCATGGCCACGCTGCTGGTGCTGTTCGGCCCGGCCATCAACGCCTGGGTTCAGCGCACCATCGGCAACCTCAACTTCGTCCTGCGTACCCTGCTGTTCGTGGTGTTCTGCGCGGTCGGCTATGGCCTGGCGATCGTCTTCCTCACGCCCTGGCTGGCCAAGGGGCTGGCGCACTTCAACAACTTCACCCTGGCGCCGGTGCTGATCCTGATCTTCGTGGTGATCGGCATCATGGCCGACCGCAATTAGCCAGGGCGGCATGAACGCAAGGCAGATCGTCACCGATCTCAGGCGTGCAACCACGCCAGAACCTGTTCGGCCAATTGCTCGGGTGTGTGCCGGGTCGAGTCCAGGCATAGCAGCGGACAATTCAGGTGGCGGGTCATCCAGGCTTCGTGCATGGCCAGGCTACGCGTGCTCAAGTCGCCCTGCTCGTAACCGGCGGCCCACTCCAGGAAGGCCTGACTTTGCTCATGCATGTCACCTCCCGGCTGGATGCGCGCGCCATAACGCTGTGCTTCACGCTGGCGCAGCCGGCACATGCGTTCCTGATCATCCAGGCGCAGGAACAAGGCATGGCTGAAAGACGGGATCAACGCCTCACCCCAACTGCACAGCGAACCACTGAGCACCCATCTAGGTGCCTGTGCGGCGCTCTCGCGGATCAGCCTGACCCGGTCCTCGGGCGGCCGCTTGTGCAGATAGGGCGGCTCGCTGGGCAGCCAGTAGAAATCGTCGGTATCCAGATGCAGCCAGCCATTGCGCTCGGCCAGCGTGCGGGCCAGGGTAGTGGTGCCCGAGCCGGATGCACCGAATATATGTAACCGAACCTCCATGGATTCACATCTCCTCGAACAGGACTTCATCATGATTCGCCCCTACCATCCCACAGACAGTGACGCCGTACTCGACCTCTGGTTGAAGGCCTCCATCCTGGCCCACGACTTCGTGCCGGAGAGCTTCTGGCGCGAGCAGCTGCCCGCGATGCGCGAGCTATACCTGCCGCAGGCCGAAACCCTTGTGCTGGAGGAAAAGGGGCAGGTACTGGGCTTCGCATCGCTGCACGAACAGCGCCTGGCCGCATTGTTCGTCAGCCCGGATGCTCAGGGCCGCGGCCTCGGTCGCCAGCTCCTGGACGAAGCCAAGCGCAGGCGTGACAGCCTCGAACTGGGCGTCTACCGCGCCAATGCCCGGGCGGCGGCCTTCTACCGCGCAGGCGGTTTCGTCACGCTGAACGAAACGCGCGACCCGCACACCGGCCAGCCGGAGCTGACGATGCGCTGGTCGCGCGGATGATGCCGGCTCAGTTGCCTTCGCGGCGCAGCGCCTGCGGAGTGAAGTCGCGCGGGCTCAGGCGGGCGTTGAAGTCGTACATCTTCTCGTTGTTGTCCAGACCATCGGCGAAGTAGCGCCCGCCCTTGAAGTCATAGACGGTTTCAAGCGTGGAACCGAACATAGGCACGTCGTAATAGCTGATCGGATGCGCTTCCTGCAGGCCAATCAGGTTGCCGCTGCGGTCGTACAGGTCGACGGCAAGGATCTGCCAGCTGTCTTCGTCCAGGTAAAAGCGGCGCTTGGCATATGGGTGGCTGAAGCCCGTGCGCAGATCCGCCTCCACCACCCAAACGCGGTGCAACTCATAGCGCAGCAGCTCGGGGTTGATGTGCTTGGCCTGCAGGATATCGGCGTAGGGGATGCCCTGCTGGTGCACGGCATAACTGTTGTACGGCACCAGCATCTCGCGCTTGCCCAGCAGTTGCCATTCGTAGCGATCCGGTGCGCCGTTGTAGGCGTCCACCTGGTCGGCCGTGGCCATGCCGTTGGTATCGGGCTGCAGGGTGTCGTAGGCAAGCATCGGCAGACGGCGCACACGGCGCTCACCACGATTGAAGCGCCAGGCCTTGCGAATCGCCAGCACCTGGTCGAGGGTCTCCTGCACCACCAGCGCCGAACCGGCCAGCTTGGCCGGCGCCACCACCTTGTACTTGTAGTAGAACAGGGTGTTGTCCAGATCCTGCGGGGCCACACCTGCGCGGCCGTAGAGGAAATAGATGTCGCGCTCGAGCTTGAGCAGGTTGTAGCCGCCGTTGGCGAGCACCGCTGCCTGGTTGGTGACCATGCTGATCTGGTCGCCACGGTAGCGCATGATGTGGTTCCAGATGGCCTCCTGGCCATTCTGCGGTATCGGGAACGGCACACCGGCCGCAGCGCCCTGAACACCGTTACCGCCAGAAATCAGCTCGGCATTCAGTGCATTGAAGCGGGTGGCATCGTAGATGCGCTGCGGCGCAGCTGCACTGCGGCGAGTCGGGAATACGCGCAAATAGAAGCTTGGGTTCTGCTGCAACAGCGTCTTGAGGCCGACCGGCAACTGTTGTTCGTACTGCGCCAGATTCTGGCTGTCGACGCGATACAGAAGCTTGTCGCCGGCATAAGGGTCCGGGTGGTGCATACCGGGCTGGTAACCGGCTGGCGGCGTCGCCAGACCACCCGTCCAGGCCGGAATGGTGCCGGCAGCATTGCCCGCACGCTCGCCGCCCAGCGGGGTCAGGTCCTGCTCCAGGCGCGCGGCCTGGCTGGCATCGACCTTGGCCTGGGCCTGAAAGGCCAGTGCGGTCAGCAGAAGAATGGAAACCGATCTCAACACAATGCTCTCCTCGCGACGCCATGACAGCGGCGCCGCTATTGTCCGCGCGCCTTGTAGGTGCGCTTGTCTTTGTTGTGTTCTGAGAGCCTGCTCACGATCTCGCGAGCTAGAGCGATACAACACCGATGGCGGCCCCGCAAAAACAAGCGAGGAACGGTCGGAGTCGCGCTCGACTTTACGAGTGGTAAATGAGCATGACTCGCTTCGCTCGCCCCTTCGGGACCGCACCAGAGGCGCGTTAGCCGCAAGCGGCTTTCCAAGCTTGTTTTTAACGCAGTAGCGCCGACGCGCAGCAGATCGTGAGCAGGTTCTGAGATGAGGCGCCGTCCTGGCTGTCGGATTATCCCGATCTAATCATGCATCCTGCCGGTTCTAATCAAACGCGTGTCGCCGGGTGAATCATGCCTGACGCTGAAACTTCAGATCCCATACGCCATGGCCGAGGCGCTCGCCCCGACGCTCGAACTTGGTCACCGGACGCTCTTCAGGACGCGGCACATAGGTGCCATCGACCGCCAGATTACGATAGCCGGGCGCCGCGTTCATCACCTCGAGCATGTGCTCGGCATAGTTCTCCCAGTCGGTAGCCATGTGCAGCACGCCGCCGATCTTCAATTTGCGACGTACCAACTCGGCGAACGCCGGCTGGACGATGCGGCGCTTGTGGTGGCGCGACTTGTGCCAGGGATCAGGGAAGAACAGCAGCACGCGATCCAGGCTGGCATCGGCGACGCAATCGCGCAGCACTTCCAGCGCATCGCAGCTGTACACGCGGATGTTGCTCAGGTTCTGCGCCATAACGCCATTGAGCAGTGCGCCCACGCCCGGCTTGTGCACCTCGACGCCAATGAAGTCCTGCTCGGGCGCGGCAGCGGCCATCTCCAGGGTGGAATGGCCCATGCCGAAACCGATTTCGAAAGTACGCGGCGCGCTGCGGCCAAACACCTGATCGAAGTCACGCAGACCGTCTTCCAGCTCCAGGCCGAACAGCGGCCAGCCCTTGTCGAGGCCACGCTGCTGGCCTTCGGTCATGCGCCCGGCGCGCATCACGAAGCTCTTGATGGTACGGCGCTGGCGACCGTCTTCGGTCAATTCGGGCTGTTGGGTATCAGTCATGCTGGGCTCTTGTAGATTGCGTTACGACTTGGCGCGCGGGCAGGCCGACGCGCAGCCAATCGTCATCCTTAATTGATCAGGCCAGTCAGCGGCGACGACGCACTGGCATAGAGTTTCTTCGGCATGCGCCCGGCCAGGTAGGCCAGGCGCCCGGCCTCGACGGCATGCTGCATGGCACGCGCCATCAGCACCGGATTCTGCGCTTCGGCGATGGCGCTGTTCATCAGCACCGCCTCGCAGCCCAGCTCCATGGCGATGGTGGCATCGGAGGCCGTGCCCACGCCGGCATCGACCAGCACCGGCACCTTCGATTCCTCGAGGATGATGCGCAGGTTGTACGGGTTGCAGATACCCAGGCCCGAGCCGATCAGGCCAGCCAGCGGCATCACCGCGATGCAGCCGATCTCGGCCAGTTGGCGGGCGATGATCGGATCGTCACTGGTGTACACCATGACGTCGAAACCATCCTTGACCAGCACTTCGGCGGCCTTGATGGTTTCGATAACGTTGGGGAACAGGGTTTTCTGGTCGGCCAGCACTTCCAGCTTGACCAGGTTGTGGCCGTCGAGCAGCTCACGGGCCAGGCGACAGGTACGCACGGCCTCGGCAGCGTCGTAGCAGCCGGCGGTATTGGGCAGGATGGTGTACTTGTCCGGGCTGATCACATCGAGCAGGTTCGGCTCGCCGGGGTTCTGGCCGATGTTGGTGCGGCGCACGGCCACGGTGACGATCTCGGCACCGGAAGCCGCGATGGCATCGCGGGTCTCGTCCATATCCTTGTACTTGCCGGTACCGACCAGCAGGCGCGACTGGAACGTACGACCGGCCAGGGTGAAGGGCTTGTCGCTGCGAACTTGGCTCATGGAATACTCCTCGTGAAGTCAACCGCCGCCGATGGCGTGCACCACTTCCACCTGATCGCCCTCGGCGAGCTGGGTGCTGTCGTGCTGGCTGCGTGGAACGATGTCCAGATTGAGCTCGACCGCCACACGGCGCCCGGTCAGGTCGAGGCGAACCAACAGGTCGGCGACGCTCTGGTTATCCGGCAGTTCGAAGGGTTCACCATTCAACTGGATACGCATGACGACTCGGTCACAACTAGGAAGAGGGCCGGCATTCTAGCCCGACAGCCGCCGGCGACCAAGGCTAAAAGGCGCCATTCGTCCTCATTTCTGACGCCAGGGTCAGGCCAGTCTCCAGGCCGCCAAGCCCAGGCATAGCCAGCCGATCAGAAACGCGACACCGCCGAACGGGGTGATGATGCCGAGCTTGCCGATGCCGCTGAGCGTCAGCAGATAGAGACTGCCGGAGAACAGCAGGATACCCAGCGCGAAGGCGCCACCGGCCAGGTTTACCAAGCGTCCAGGCATGTGCAGCGCCAGCAGACCGACGCCGAACAGAGCCAGCGCGTGGATCAGCTGATAGTGCGTTCCGGTCTGGAACACCGCCAGATACTCGGGCGTCAGGCGGTTCTTCAGACCATGCGCGGCAAAGGCGCCAAGCGCGACACCGGTAAAACCGGCAAAAGCGGATAGCAACAGCCAGAGACGAGCCATGGAAACTCCTGGATAGATCGACCAGAGCGCAGTTTAACCACTGGCTCGTGTGGCGAGATGGTCGTTATTGTCACACCGGCGCCCAAGCCTGTGGTGTCGCGGGAATGTAAAAGGCGACGTCAAAAATCGCTCCCGGCGATTTTTTGCTGCCTGCCATCCCTGGCGGCAACCCTCCGGGCCGTCGGCAGAGCCGACGTCAAAAATCACTCCCGGCGATTTTTTGCTACCCGCCATCCCTGGCGGTAACCCTCCGGGCCGTCGGCAGAGCCGACGTCAAAAATCGCTCCCGGCGATTTTTTGTTTTAATAGCGCAACGCCCAATCATTGCGAGACCCCATGCTCCGAGCCCTGACCCGCCGCCTGCTGAAATTGCTGCTCTGGCTGATGTTGGCCAGTGCCCTGCTGGTGCTCGTGTTGCGCTGGGTGCCGCCGCCCGGTACGGCGCTGATGATCGAACGCAAGATCGAATCCTGGGGTAGCGGGCAGTCGCTGGAACTCAAGCGTCAATGGCGCCCGTGGAACGAGCTGCCGGATCACCTGAAGATGGCGGTGATAGCCGCCGAAGACCAGAAGTTCGCCGAACACTGGGGCTTCGACATGGGCGCCATCCAGGCGGCACTGGCACACAACCAGAGTGGCGGCTCGCTACGTGGCGCCAGTACCCTCAGCCAGCAGGTGGCGAAGAACCTGTTCCTCTGGTCTGGCCGTAGCTGGCTGCGCAAGGGACTGGAAGCCTGGTTCACCGCGCTGATCGAGCTGTTCTGGTCGAAGGAACGCATCCTTGAGGTCTATCTCAACAGCGTCGAGTGGGGTGATGGCATCTTCGGCGCCGAAGCGGCCGCACAGCATCATTTCGGTATCGGCGCGCCGTACCTCAATCGCCAGCAGGCCAGCCAACTGGCTGCCGTGCTCCCCAACCCGCTGCGCTGGAGCGCAGGCCGGCCAAATGGCTACGTGATCCGCCGCGCGGCCTGGATTCGCCAGCAGATGAACCAGCTCGGCGGCAGCCACTACCTCAATCAGCTCAAGCCGCAACGCCCCGATTGGTGGCCACGCTGGCTGTAAGCTAGCGGGTAGCGCGAAACGCCTTGCGCGGGACGGCGTGCAACAGTTCGACCTCGTCACCGCGCAGATGCACGGTCAGCCCCCATTGCGGATAGACCCAAGCCTGGCCGTCGGCCAGCTCCAAAGTCAGGCGCGGCTGCCCGAGACTGGCAGCCAAGCGCTCACTGGCCAGCGCATCAGGCGCTTGCAGAGTCAGACTGGCAATAGCAAAACCGGCCATCTGCTCGCTCAACGAGTCATCCAGCACGGTGTCGGCATCGCCAGGTTTCAGGCCTTGCGCCGCCATCAGACTGTCGCGCTGATTCTTGCTCAGTGCCACTTCAGCCTGCAGCAACCACTCGCCCTCCTCGCCTTCGAGCGTTACTCGATACAACAGCCGTGCGCCATCGAGACGCGGCTCCAGCCACAGCTCACCCGGCACCAGCGCCTGCACATCACGCAGCGTCAGCCCATCTTCGGCCAGCGGCTGCAACAGCGCATCGCGCCACTGCTGCAGGTTGGCCACCGGCCGAACCTCGCTGCTGCGCATCAACCAGGCGCCCCAGGCGAAGAACAGCGCGGCGACGAGTGCGAATATCAGCCAGTGCTGCGCTTTCAGCGGGGTTTTGTTCATGGCAATGCTCCAGACAGCAAAAAGCCGCACCAGGGGGCGCGGCTTTTCGGGGTAACAGCAGACTCAGGCGGCAATACAGCCCTTGAGCTTGTTCATCGCGTTCTTCTCGAGCTGGCGGATACGCTCGGCGGATACGTTGTACTTGGCGGCCAGATCGTGCAGCGTCGCCTTCTCCTCAGCCAGCCAGCGCTGGTAGA
Organism: Pseudomonas sp. GD03919; assembly: GCF_029814935.1. Classification (NCBI taxonomy): domain Bacteria; kingdom Pseudomonadati; phylum Pseudomonadota; class Gammaproteobacteria; order Pseudomonadales; family Pseudomonadaceae; genus Pseudomonas; species Pseudomonas sp. GD03919. The sequence continues at coordinate 310,875 of NZ_CP104582.1, read as the reverse complement.
GGATGTCGCGGCTGCGCTCGTCCAGGCTTTCCAGCGCTTCGTGCAGGTTGCTGCTGGAGCTGTCGCTCCAGTCGGCATCCTCGAGCTGGCGAGCCGGGTCGTAGCGGTGGTCCTCCAGGTAATGCGCAGGCGACTGGAAGGCGCTGTCGTCGTCGGCATCGGCTGCCGGGTCGAAGGCCATGTCCTGGCCGGTCAGGCGGCTTTCCATCTCGCGCACTTCATGCGGCTCGACGCCCAGGCTTTCCGCTACGGCAGTCACTTCATCGTTGTTCAGCCAAGCCAGACGCTTCTTCTGGCTGCGCAGGTTGAAGAACAGTTTGCGCTGGGCCTTGGTGGTGGCCACCTTGACGATGCGCCAGTTCTTCAGGATGAACTCGTGGATTTCCGCACGAATCCAGTGCACGGCGAAGGACACCAGACGCACACCCATTTCAGGATTGAAGCGTTTGACCGCCTTCATCAGGCCGACGTTGCCTTCCTGGATCAGGTCAGCCTGGGCCAGACCATAACCGGAGTAGCTGCGCGCAATGTGCACAACGAAACGCAAGTGGGCCAGCACCATCTGGCGGGCGGCCTCGAGGTCCTGCTGATAGTAGAGATTTTCGGCCAGTTCACGCTCCTGCTCAGGCGTCAGCAGCGGGATGCTGTTGACCGCATGCACGTAAGCTTCCAGGTTGGCGCCTGGAACAAGGGCATGAACAGATTGCAAGGAAGTGGACATTCGAATCCTCCGATTCACGAAACTCATGCAGTGTAGCACTGCGCTATCTGATGCAGGGCCTGTGGATAAGTTCCTGCCCAGATAGTCAATATCAACCAAAACAATAACGTATCAGCTGGCGTTCAGCCTTGCCGAAAGGCGCCTCAACGGGGCGCCAATTCGTTCAGATGCCGAGCCACTGCCAGCCAGGCGCCAATATAGCCCAACAGCACGGCGCCAAGCAGCAGCGAAAAACCGTCGGACGAAGGTACGCCACCCAACGCGAAATCGCTACCGTAAAGTCCGGCCAAACGTACTACAGCATCGTTCAGCCAATCCAGCCCGAAGGCCAGCAGCAACCAGGCGAAGACGCCCGCGCCGAAACCGTACAACGCACCCATATAAAGGAAGGGACGTCGCACGTAGCCATCGGTTCCACCTACCAGCTTGATCACCTCGATCTCGGCGCGGCGATTCTCGATGTGCAGGCGGATGGTGTTGCCGATCACCAGCAGCAGCGCCAGGATCAGCAGCAGGCTGAGACCGAAGACGAAGCGATCACCCAGTTTTAGGATGGCCGTCAGACGCTCGACCCAGACCAGATCGAGCTGTGCCTGCTCCACCTTGGGCAGCTCGGCCAGGCGTTGGCGCAGAGCTTCGAGCTTGGCCTTGTCGACTTCCTTGGGCGTGACCAGCACTACGCCCGGCAGCGGATTCTCCGGCAACTCCTTGAGCGCCTGGCCCAGGCCGGACAGCTGCTGGAACTCTTCCAGTGCCTGTTCGCGGCTGATCCACTCGGCCTCGGCAACGTCATCCATCGCCGCGATCTGCTCGCGCAGTGCCTGGCCATCGCGCTCGCCAGCGGACATGTCGAGGAACAGGGAGATCTGCGCGGCACGCTGCCAGGAGCCGCCGAGCTTCTCGACGTTGTCCAGCAGCAGCGACAGGCCCATGGGCAGGCTCAGCGCCACGGCCATCACCAGGCAGGTGAAGAAGCTGCCAATGGGCTGGCGCGCCAGGCGGCGCAGGCTGTCGACCAGGCTGGCGCGGTGGCTTTCCAGCCAGGCGTTGAGCAGAGTGCGAAAATCCGGCTCATCCGCCGGGCCATCGACCACCTTGTTGCGCGGCGCCGCGCCGACACGTTCGGCCGGTTGCGGCGTGGGCATCTTCGATGCGCTCATCAGGCAGCCTCCCCGTCACCGATCAGGCGACCGCGTTGCAGGGTGAGCATGCGCTGGCGCATACGCGCGATCAGCGCCAGGTCGTGACTGGCGATCAGTACGGTGGTGCCCAACTGGTTGATGTCTTCGAACACGCCCATGATCTCGGCGGCCAGGCGCGGGTCGAGGTTACCGGTGGGCTCGTCCGCCAGTAGCAGAGCGGGACGGTGGACGATGGCACGGGCGATGCCGACGCGCTGCTGCTGACCGGTAGACAGATCACCCGGCGCTTGCGCGGCCTTGTCGCTGAGGCTGACGCGCTCCAGCGCAGCGCCGACGCGCTTGCCGATTTCCGGCTTGGACAGACCGAGAATCTGCAGCGGCAGGGCGACGTTGTCGTAGACCGTGCGATCAAACAGCAGTTGGTGATTCTGGAACACCACGCCGATCTGCCGGCGCAGGAAGGGAATCTGCGCGTTGGTGATGGTGGAAAGATCCTGCCCGGCCAGCAGCAGCTTGCCGCTGGTGGGCCGTTCCATCGCCAGCAGCAGGCGCAACAGCGTGCTCTTGCCGGCACCGGAGTGACCGGTGACGAAGAGAAATTCGCCGGGGCGAACGCGGAAAGTCAGCTCGTGCAGCCCGACATGGCCATTGGGGTAACGCTTGGCGACCTGCTCGAATCGGATCATCCGCGCTCACGCTCCTCGAAGAGTGCCTGGACGAAAGCCTGCGCCTGGAACGGACGCAGATCATCGATACCTTCACCCACGCCAATGTAGCGAATCGGCAGGCCGAACTGCTTGGCCAGGGCGAAGATGACGCCGCCCTTGGCGGTGCCGTCGAGTTTGGTCAGCGCCAGGCCGGTGAGATTGACCGTCTGGTTGAACTGCTTGGCCTGGCTGATGGCGTTCTGCCCGGTACCGGCATCGAGTACCAGCAGCACTTCGTGCGGCGCGGTGTCATCCAGCTTACCGATCACCCGGCGCACCTTCTTCAGCTCTTCCATCAGGTTGTCTTTGGTGTGCAGGCGCCCGGCGGTGTCAGCGATCAGCACATCAATACCACGCGACTTGGCCGCCTGCACCGCATCGAAGATCACCGAGGCCGAGTCGGCACCGGTGTGCTGGGCGATGACCGCGATGTTGTTGCGCTCACCCCAGACCTGTAACTGCTCCACCGCAGCGGCGCGGAAGGTGTCGCCCGCGGCGAGCATGACCTTCTTGCCTTCGAGCTGGAGTTTCTTGGCCAGCTTGCCGATGGTGGTGGTCTTGCCCACACCGTTCACGCCGACGACGAGAATCACGTAAGGCTGTTTGGCAGTGTCGATGACCAGCGGCTGCTCGACCGGCTTGAGCAGGGTCACCAGCTCCTCCTGCAGCGCCTTGTACAGGGCGCCGCTGTCGGCCAGTTCCTTGCGCGCCACGCGCTTGGTCAGGTTGCCGATGATGGTGGTGGTCGCTTCGACGCCGACGTCAGCAGTGAGCAGACGGGTTTCCAGGTCGTCGAGTAAGTCATCGTCGATGACCTTCTTGCCGAGGAACAGGCTGGCCATCCCTTCGCCGAGACTGGCGCTGGTCTTGGACAGGCCCTGCTTGAGGCGGGCGAAGAAGCTTGGCTTTTCCTGCGTGGCCGCTGCAGCGAAGGGAGCCGGTACTGCCGCCACGGGTGCTGCCTCGACGACAGGTTCGGGCACGACCGGCTGCGGCTGCACAGCAGCAGCAACAATCGGCGGTGCAACGACGTGCGGCTCAGGCGGCGCTGACGGAGCGGGCGGCGGCTCGACAGGCGCCTGAGCAGCAGGTTGCTCAACGGGCGCGGGCTGAGCAGGCTCGGCAGTCGTCTCTGCCGGTTTCTTGCGCCACCAGCTGAACAGGGATTTCTTTTCTTCGCTCACGGGCTGGGCTTGGGGGTCGGTCACGGCCGGTGAGTTCTTGTCGTCTTTGGAACCAAACATGGGTCTTCTCAAAGGGGCGAGCAGCCATTGCAGGCAGCGGGTGCCGCAGGCGCATCCGGAAAAATTCGCTTGCCAGGCACGGCCCGGGGCAACCGCCCGCACGGGCACTGCAAAGGGCTTGCGCTGTACGAAACAGCCCGAGACTTTACCACTTTAGCGGGCCGCCGCGCAGCGTTACGCCCGGCCAGTTGCCTGCCACTGATCAGGCGCTTGCCGTCATGGGTACGACCAGAGCAACAGCCTCTGACGGCGACAGCAAAAAGCTATACAACAGCTGTACAAATCCATGCACAATCGGCGAACTTCTTCCCAAGCCAACCTTTGCGGGGTTGCCAGCATGCTTGTCCGCCTAACCTATGCCAGCCGCGCCAGCCATGGCATCTCTTCACAGTTGATCCGCGAGATTCTCGACAGCTCGCAACGCAACAATCCGGCACGCGGCCTCACCGGCATCCTCTGCTGCAACGCCGATACCTTTCTCCAGGCACTGGAAGGGCCGCGAAACGCCATCAATGCGTTGTACAACCGCCTGACCGAGGACAACCGCCACAATGATCTGACGATCCTCGACTATGAAGAGATCAGCGTACGCCGCTATGCCAACTGGAGCATGGGCTGGGCAGGCGCCAAGCAGGCCAACAGAGAACTGTTTCTGAAATATTCCTGCAGCGACCGCCTCGACCCCTTCAGCATGAGCGCCGAGCAGGTCAACGGCCTGTTGCTGGAGCTTTCGGCAAACGTCAGCACCATCAGCGCGCCGATCATCGACTGATTGCAATTCGCCGTGCCGCAGAACCTAAGCGCATGTGCCGCTGTCGGAACGACGGGCGGTGCCTCGTGTGTGGATGGGGTATCCTGACGCCCTCTTGTCAACGGCGGTTCGACCGCCTCGGCCATCCAAACAGGACGACACCTGATGATTGTCACTGCACGCCGCACCCTCGGCCTGATTCTGGGGGTGCTTTGCCTGCCGCTGGCAGCGTTCGCTGCTGCGCCGCAGCCCACCCACGAATTCACACTGGACAACGGCCTCAAGGTCATCGTCCGCGAAGATCACCGCGCCCCCGTGGTGGTCAGCCAGCTCTGGTACAAGGTCGGCTCCAGCTACGAGACGCCCGGTTCCACCGGCCTCTCTCACGCACTGGAACACATGATGTTCAAGGGCAGTGGCAAGCTCGGCCCCGGCGAAGCCTCGCGCATCCTGCGGGAGCTGGGCGCCGAGGAAAACGCCTTTACCAGCGACGACTACACCGCCTATTACCAGGTGCTGGCCAGCGACCGTCTGGGCGTGGCGCTGGAGCTGGAAGCCGACCGCCTGGCCAGCCTGAAGCTGCCAGCCGACGAGTTCGCCAAGGAAATCGAAGTCATCAAGGAAGAACGCCGCCTGCGCACCGACGACCGCCCGTCTTCGCTGGCCTACGAGCGCTTCAAGGCCATGGCTTACCCGGCCAGCGGTTACAGCATCCCCACCATCGGCTGGATGGCCGACCTCGACCGCATGCATATCGATGACCTGCGTGCCTGGCACCAGAAGTGGTACGCACCAAACAACGCCACCCTGGTGGTGGTCGGTGACGTCAGCGTGGATGAGGTCAAGAGCCAGGTGCAGCGCTACTTCGGCGACATCCCGCGCGGTGACGTGCCGACCGCCAAACTGCCGCTGGAGCTGGCCGCGCCGGGCGAACGCCGCACCACGCTGTACCTCAAGACGCAGTTGCCGAGCCTGCTCATGGGCTTCAACGTACCGGGTCTGGCCACCGCGGAAACGCCGCGCCAGGCCTATGCCCTGCGCCTGGCCGCCGCCCTGCTCGACGGCGGTTACAGCGCACGCCTGTCCACCCGCCTGGAACGCGGCGAAGAACTCGTTTCCGGCGCCAGCGCCTGGTACAACGCCTTCACCCGCGGCGACAGCCTGTTCGTTCTCTCGGCCACGCCCAACGTGCAGAAAGGCAAGACCCTGGAGCAGGCCGAAGCCGGCCTGTGGCGCGAGCTGGAAGAACTTAAAAAAGCCCCGCCGTCCACTGCCGAACTGGCCCGCGTACGCGCCCAGGTGATCGCCGGCCTGGTGTTCGAGCGCGACTCGATCACCAGCCAGGCCACCAGCATCGGTCAACTGGAAACCGTCGGCCTGTCCTGGCAACTGATCGACCAGGAGCTGGCCGAGCTGGAGGCCGTCACCCCGGCCGACATCCAGCAGGCCGCCCGCACCTTCTTCGTCCGCGACCGCCTCAGCGTCGCCCACGTACTGCCCGAAGAGTCCCGCAATGAGGAGTCCCACCCATGAAGCCTGAGCACCGCCGCCTGGGCCTGCTCGGCCTGATCCTGTCCAGCACCCTGATGCTGAGCGCCTGCGCCAACCTCTTTGACAAGGCCCCCACGGGCGATGCCGCCAAACTGCAATCCCTGGCGGCACTGGACGGCAAGGCGCCAACGCGCCGCACGCTGGATATCCAGACCTGGAGCACCGCGCAAGGCGCCAAGGTGCTGTTCGTCGAAGCCCGCGAACTGCCAATGTTCGACCTGCGCCTGACCTTCGCCGCCGGCAGCAGCCAGGACGACGGCGTACCCGGCCTGGCCACCCTGACCAATGCCATGCTCAACGAAGGTGTGCCGGGTAAGGACGTCGGCGCCATCGCCGCCGGTTTCGAGAGCCTCGGTGCCGAGTTCGGCAACGGCGCCTACCGCGACATGGCCGTAGCCAGCCTGCGCAGCCTGAGCGCACGCGAACAACGCGAACCGGCACTGGCGCTGTTCGCCGAGGTGCTGGGCAAACCCACCTTCCCCGCCGACTCGCTGGCGCGGATCAAGAACCAGCTGCTGGCCGGCTTCGAGTTCCAGAAACAGAACCCGGGCAAACTGGCCAGCCTCGAATTGTTCGAGCGCCTGTACGGCCAGCACCCCTACGCTCACCCGAGCGAAGGAACGGCGCAGTCGATCCCGGCCATCACCCGCCAGCAGTTGCAGGCGTTCCATGCCCGCGCCTACACGCCTGGCAATGCGGTGATCGCGCTGGTGGGTGATCTGTCGCGCAGCGAAGCCGAGGCCATCGCCAATCAGGTCTCCGCCGCCCTGCCGCCCGGCCCGGCGCTGCCCCAGATCGCCCAGCCGCAAACACCCAAGCCGGGCGCCAGCCATATCGAGTACCCGTCCAACCAGACCCACCTGATGATCGCCCAGCTCGGCATTGATCGTCGCGACCCGGACTATGCTGCGCTGTACCTGGGCAACCAGATCTTCGGCGGCGGCGGTTTCGGCACGCGCCTGATGAGCGAAGTGCGTGAGAAGCGTGGCCTGACCTACGGCGTCTACTCCGGATTCAGCGCCATGCAGGCGCGTGGCCCGTTTATGATCAACCTGCAGACCCGGGCTGACTTGAGCGAAGGCACCCTGGCGCTGGTCAAGCAACTGCTCGCCGACTACCTGCGTGACGGCCCCACCCAACAGGAGCTGGATAACGCCAAGCGTGAGCTGGCCGGCAGCTTCCCGCTGTCCACCGCGAGCAACGCTGCCATCGTCGGCCAACTGGCCTCGATGGGCTTCTACGACCTGCCGCTGAGCTACCTGGACGACTTTATGCGTGACGTGCAGAACCTCACCACCGAGCAGGTGAAAGCGGCGATGGCCAAACACCTCGACCCCGAGGCACTGGTGGTGGTCACCGCCGGCCCGACGGTGCCGCAGAAGGAACTGCCACGGCCCACTGAGCGCCCGGCCGAGCTACCCAGCACGGTGCCGCACTGATGCGCAGTCGCACACCGCAGAAACCCGAAGCGGGCAAGGCCCACGGCGGCCAGGGCCAGTTGCGCATCATTGGCGGGCAGTGGCGTTCGCGGCGCTTCGCCTTCCCCGACGGGCCGGGCCTGCGCCCGACCCCGGACCGGGTGCGCGAGACGCTGTTCAACTGGCTGGCGCCCTATGTCGAGGGTGCTCATGTGCTCGACCCCTTCGCCGGTAGCGGCGCGCTGCTGCTCGAAGCGCTGTCGCGCGGCGCCGCCAGCGGCCTGGCCTGCGACCTCAACCCGGCCTCGGTGAGCGCCTTGCGCGGCCACCTGGCAACGCTGCAGTGCAGCGCCGGCGAGATTCAACTGGGCGACGCCCTACAACTGCTGGCCCGGCCGGCACCGCGGCGCTTCGATATCGTTCTGCTCGACCCGCCGTTCCACAAGGATCTGCTGCAGGACGCCTGCAACCTGCTGGAAGCGCAGGGCTGGCTGAGCGACGACGCCTGGGTCTATACCGAAAGCGAAACCGCGCCCTCGACGCTGGGGCTGCCCGGCAACTGGCGTCTGCACCGCGAGAAGCACACCGGCCAGGTGCATTACGCGCTGTGGCAAAGAAGTTCGTCGCAGGTGCCAATGTAGCCCGGATGCAATCCGGGAGCGCTGCCCCTGGATTTCATCCAGGCTACGTTTTGGATAGACCATACCCATGACACCATTCCAACCCGCCTGGTGGCTCCCCGGCCCGCATCTGCAGACGCTGTGGAACCCCTTCTGCCGCAAGCCGCCGCAACTGGAACGGCAGCGCGAGCGGCTGTGGCTGGACGATGGCGATTTTCTCGACCTCGACTGGCACGGCCCGCATGACGCCCATGCGCCGCTGGTGCTGGTGCTGCACGGCCTGACCGGCAGCTCCAACTCGCTCTACGTGCTGGGGCTGCAACAGGCGCTGGCCGCGCGCGGCTGGGCCAGCGTGGCGCTGAACTGGCGCGGCTGCTCCGGTGAACCGAACCTGCTGCCACGCGGCTACCATTCCGGCGCCAGCGAGGATCTGGCATCGGCCGTGGCCCACCTGCGCGCGCAACGGCCGATGGCGCCGCTGTACGCCGTCGGCTATTCCCTGGGCGGCAACGTGCTGCTCAAGTATCTGGGGGAGAGTGGCGAGCAAAGCCAGCTGCAAGCAGCGGTGGCGGTCTCGGTGCCGTTCCGCCTGGATCAGTGCGCCGACCGCATCGGCCTGGGCTTCTCGCGGGTGTATCAGGCGCATTTCATGCGCGAGATGGTCGCCTACGTCAGCAACAAGCAGCGCCTGTTCGCCGAGAGTGGCCAGGGCGAACGCCTGTCGGTGCTAGAGCGCCTCGGCCCGCTGGATGGCATGCGCACCTTCTGGGACTTCGACGGGCGCATCACCGCACCGCTACACGGCTTCGCCGATGCCCACGATTACTACCGGCGCGCCTCCAGCCGCTTCTACCTAGGCGACATTCGCACGCGCACGCTGATCATCCAGGCCGAGGACGATCCCTTCATCTTCCGCCACAGCCTACCCGACGCCAGCGAACTGGCCCCCGGCACCGAGTTCGAGCTGCATGCCAAGGGCGGGCATGTCGGCTTCGTCGAGGGTACTCCGCGCCGGCCAGGTTATTACCTTGAACGGCGTATTCCGCAGTGGTTGGCAAGCCTCGGATAATCGCGGCTAAAGCCGCTCAAGGACTGCAAGAACCGTAGCCCAGATGAAATCCGAGAAGACGCGACAAAGGCCTTTCCGGATTGCAACCGGGCACGGCAGTCGCAGCGGATTGCGGGAGGCGCTTCAGCGGCGAGAAGTTCGCGGCTAAAGCCCCTCCAACGAATGCCGTGCGTGTGAGGCAATCACCCCAGCACCTGCTCAAGCGGCACATGCAGGCGCTCATACAGCGCCTCGACCGCCGCGCGCGCGGAAGGCGTGAGGTAACCGTCCTCCAGCGCCAGCACCTGATAGATGCCGCGGCGCAGCATGTCCTGGCTGAGGTTGTCCGGGCTGGCGCCAGCGGTACAGAGAAAGCGCACCCAGGAGGTCATGATGATCCAGGCGTTGAGCGTCAGAGCCTCGATCTGTGCAGGGGTCATCGACAGGATGCCGGCCTCGACGAAGCCCTGATAAACCGACTGCGCGCCCACCAGGCAACGGCGGGCGAAGGTGCGGTAACGCCCGGCCAGCTCAACGTCGGATTCCAGCAGGTGCTCCAGGTCGCGGTGCAGGAAGCGGTAGTGCCACATCGCTGCCAGCAGCGCCTCCAGATAAAAGGTCTTGTCCGCCACCGTCAGCGCTCGCCCTTCGGGTGGCCGCAGGAAGCTGTCGACCTGCGCTTCGTACTGGGCGAACAGCTCGGCGATGATCATCTGCTTGTTGCGGAAGTGGTAGTACAGGTTGCCCGGCGATATGCCCAGGTGCGCGGCGATATGGTTGGTGGTGACGCTGCGTTCGCCCTGGCTGTTGAACAGCTCCAGGCTGGCTTGAACGATGCGCTCGCGGGTCTTGGGTGGCGCCATAACGCAGCTCGATCTCGACTTCAAAAGTGGCAAAGGTACAGGCGAAACAGCCGCCGCGTTAGCCCCCGATCAAGCCACATGCACGCTGACCGGGATACGTCTCGCCCGGACAGGCGACACCTCGCTTGACACATTAGAGTAATTGCTCTAAAAATCCAGCTTAGCCTAATCGCGGCTTATAGCCGCCTCCAGCAGGCTGTTTAAAAACGTCGGCGAGGCAGTCAGCGCAAGGCAAAAACAGGCGAAAAAGCGGAGTTTACAAGTTGTAAATGAGCATTTTGATCGGACTCGCGCACGAGCCTGTTTTTAACGCAGCGATGACAACGCAGATAGTTTTTCAACAGCCTGCCCGCTGGAACGTCGAGGAGAAACCCATGGTCGCCGACATCGCCTACCTGCAGCAGAGCCAACAGCAGATCAACCAGCTAGACGCCACCTTCGCTCTGCAGCGCGCGGCTTTCGCCGCCAACCCGATGCCCTCGGCCGAACAACGCATCCAGTGGCTGAAATCCCTCAGCGAGCTGCTGACCGAGCAGCAGGATGCGCTGATCGCGGCGATCTCTGCCGACTTCAGCAATCGCTCGGCCGACGAGACCCTACTCGCCGAGCTGATGCCCAGCCTGCATGGCATCCATTACGCGTCCAAACGCATCAGAAAGTGGATGAAGCCTTCGCGGCGCAGCGTCGGCCTGCAGTTCATGCCCGCCTCGGCCAAGGTCATCTACCAGCCGCTGGGCGTCGTCGGCATCATCGTGCCGTGGAACTACCCGCTGTTTCTCGCCATCGGCCCGCTGACCGGGGCGCTGGCCGCCGGCAACCGGGTGATGATCAAGATGAGCGAGTCCACCCCGACCACCTCGCAACTGGTCAAGGATCTGCTGGCGCGCATCTTCCCCGAGGATCTGGTCAGCGTCGCCCTGGGTGAAGCGGAAGTCGGCATGGCCTTCTCCAAACTGCCGTTCGACCACCTGCTGTTCACCGGCGCCACCAGCATCGGCAAGCACGTGATGCGCGCCGCCGCCGAAAATCTCACGCCGGTGACCCTGGAGCTGGGCGGCAAGTCACCCGCCATCGTCAGCGCCGACGTACCACTGGCCGATGCTGCCGAGCGCATCGCCTTCGGCAAGACCCTCAACGCCGGGCAGACCTGCGTAGCGCCGGATTACGTGCTGGTACCGCGTGAGCGTGTCGACGGTTTCGTCGCTGCCTACCAGGCAGCAGTGCAGCGCTTCTACCCGCAGCTCAAGGACAACCCGGATTACACCGCGATCATCAACGAGCGCCAACTGGCCCGCCTCAACGGCTACCTGCAGGATGCCCAGGCCAAGGGCGCCCGGATCATTCCGCTGTATCCCGAAGCACAGGGCCGACGCCTGCCGCAGAGCCTGCTGCTGGAGGTCAACGACGACATGAAGGTCATGCAGGACGAGATTTTCGGCCCGCTGCTGCCGGTGGTGCCCTACGACCGTATCGAAGACGCCTTCGCCTACGTCAACGCGCGGCCACGGCCGCTGGCGCTGTACTACTTCGGCTACGACAAGCGCGAGCAACAGCGCGTGCTGCACGAGACCCACTCCGGCGGCGTGTGCCTGAACGACACCCTGCTGCATGTCGCCCAGGACGATATGCCGTTCGGCGGCATCGGCCCCTCTGGCATGGGCCATTACCACGGCCATGAAGGCTTCCTGACCTTCAGCAAGGCCAAAGGGGTGTTCATCAAGCAGCGTTTCAACGCCGCGCGGCTGATCTACCCGCCCTACGGCAAGGCGCTGCAGAAGCTGTTCTACAAGCTGTTCGTACGCTGATCAACGCGGGCCTGGCCCGCTCTACGCCTGGTGACAACAACAATGAACGACACCACCCTCGACGCGCCGCAGCTGTCGCGGCGCAGCCTGCTCAAGGTCGGCCTGCTGGGCACGGCGCTGCTCGGCACCGCCGGGCTGACCGCTACCTTAAGCGGCTGCTCGGCCAGCACGCCGGCCAGCGGCTACCTGATCCTGCGCAGCAGCGATCTGCCCTTTCTGCGCGCGCTGATCCCGGTGATGCTCGATGGCGCCATCAGCGCCGAGCAGATGCCGCAGGCCATCGACGGCACACTCAAGAGCCTCGACACCAGCCTGGCGCACCTGTCGCCGGCGATGCTGAAACTGACCGTGCAACTGTTCGATGTGCTGGCCCTGCCCATCAGCCGTGGCCCGCTGACCGGGGTATGGGGCAGCTGGGACAACGCCAGCGGCGATGACGTGCGGCAGTTCCTCACCCGCTGGCAGAACAGCAGCCTGAGCTTGCTGCGCATGGGTCACGCCTCGCTGTTGCAGCTGGTGATGATGGCCTGGTACAGCCGTCAGGAGGCCTGGGCGCATTGCGGCTATCCAGGTCCGCCTACGGTCTAGGTTGTAGGAGCCGGCTTGCCGGCGATTGCTGGATCGCCGGCAAGCCGGCTCCTACCAGGGCTGCGCTGTCCATAACAACAAGAGAATTCGAAATGCCTGTACCCGATTTGTTCAAGCAAGGCCTGGCCAGGGGTTGGAAGACCCACGACGGTTCACGCCTGGAAAACGACCTGACCCTGGAGGCCGACGTCGCCATCGTCGGCAGCGGTGCCGGTGGCGGCACCACGGCGGAAATCCTCAGCGCTGCCGGCTACAAGGTGCTGCTGATCGAGGAAGGCCCGCTGAAGACCAGCGACGACTTCAAGATGCAGGAAGCCGACGCCTACCCGACCCTCTATCAGGAAGGCATCGGCCGCATGAGCAAGGACGGCGCCATCACCATCATGCAGGGCCGCGCAGTCGGCGGCACCACACTGATCAACTGGACCAGCAGTTTTCGCACCCCGCCGCAAACCCTCGCTCACTGGGCCGAGGTACATGGCGTGAAGGGCCATGATGTCGCGTCCATGGCGCCCTGGTTCGAGAAGATGGAACAACGCCTGGGCGTCGCCCCCTGGGCGGTGCCACCGAATGCCAACAACGAGGTGATCCGCAGCGGCTGCGAAAAACTCGGCTATCACTGGGCGCCGATCCCGCGCAACGTGCGCGGCTGCTGGAATCTGGGCTATTGCGGCATGGGCTGCCCGACCAACGCCAAGCAGTCGATGCTGGTCACCACCATCCCCGCCACCCTCGACGCAGGCGGTGAGCTGCTCTACCTGGCGCGCGCCGACAAGCTGCTGATTGAGGGCGACCAGGTGGTCGGCATCGATTGCCTGGGCATGGACGAACGCTGCGTAGCGCCCAATGGCCGGCGCATCCAGGTCAAGGCGCGGCATTACGTGCTGGCCGGTGGCGGTATCAATACCCCGGGCATCCTGCTGCGCTCGGCGGCGCCCGACCCGCACCAGCGCGTCGGCCGGCGTACCTACCTGCACCTGGTCAACTTCTCTGCTGCGCAGTTCGAGCAGGTCATCAACCCCTTCTATGGGGCACCGCAGTCGCTCTACTCCGACCATTTCCAGTGGGACGACGGCACCACCGGGCGGCTGTCCTACAAGCTGGAAGTGCCACCGCTGCAACCGGCACTGACCGCCACCCTGCTCGGCGAGTTTGGCCGCGAAAATGCCCTGCGCATGGAGCAGCTGCCGCATACCAACGTGATGCTCGCCCTGCTGCGCGATGGCTTCCACCCGGACAGCGCCGAAGGCCGCGTGGAGCTGCGTGGCGACGGCAGCCCGGTGCTCGATTACCAGATGACCGATTACACCTGGGATGGCGTGCGCCGCGCCTTCCTGAGCATGGCCGAAATCCAGTTCGCCGCCGGTGCCAAGGCGGTGATGCCACTGCACGCCGATGCCGGTTACGTGAAGAGCTGGCAGCAAGCCAGGACACTGATCGAGCAGCTCGATCTGGTGCTCTATCGCACGCGTCTGGGCAGCGCCCATGTCATGGGCGGCTGCGCCATGGGCGAAGACCCACAGCAGGCGGTGGTCGACAGCCTGGGCCGGCATCATCAGTTGGCCAACCTGTCGGTTCATGACGGCTCGCTGTTCCCCACCAGCATCGGCGCCAACCCGCAGCTGTCGATCTACGGGCTGACCTCGAAGCTCGCCACGTTACTGGCAGAGCGCCTGAAAAGTCCGGGCTAGACGTCGGCGTTACAACCTTGAAAAACCCGGCGGCGGCCGTGGCTTGGCCGCTGGCATGCGCTGCGCTACCATCCGACTCCTTTTCGACCTGCCAGGACGTCCCGATGAATCGAGTGTTATACCCCGGCACCTTCGACCCCATCACCAAGGGCCACGGTGATCTGGTCGAACGCGCTGCGCGCCTGTTCGATCACGTCATCATCGCCGTCGCCGCCAGCCCCAAGAAGAACCCGCTGTTCCCGCTGGAGCAACGCGTCGAACTGGCCCGCGAGGTGACCAAGCACCTGCCCAACGTCGAAGTGGTGGGGTTTTCTTCGCTACTGGCGCACTTCGTCAAGGAACAGAACGCCAACGTCTTCCTGCGCGGCCTGCGTGCAGTATCGGACTTCGAGTACGAATTCCAGCTGGCCAACATGAACCGCCAACTGGCGCCGGACGTCGAGAGCCTGTTCCTTACGCCGTCAGAAAAGTACTCCTTCATCTCCTCGACCCTGGTACGCGAGATCGCGGCCCTGGGTGGCGATATTTCCAAGTTCGTTCACCCCGCCGTGGCCGACGCCCTGAACGCGCGGTTTCGTAAAAGCTAAGCAATATCGGCTTTTAGTAGGAACCCCGCCCCGGGGCGAAGCGTGTCTGGCGGACCCAGATTCGCGGCGAGGCGCCGCTCCTACACGCATGGCAGCGATGTTCGCCTCCATGCCCCACTGATTCAGGGCGAATCATTCAGGCACCTGCACATTCGTGGCGGGGCGCCGCTGCTACAGGTAGCGGCGCCTGACTGACCAGGCCAATGGCACAAGGCACGCCAATACGGCACAATTCGCGCCATCGTTGTCCGTCAATGTCGAAGCCCGCGCTGCGACAGGAGTTGTTCCATGTCCCTGATCATCACCGACGACTGCATCAACTGCGACGTCTGCGAACCCGAGTGCCCCAACGGCGCCATCTCCCAGGGTGAGGAGATCTACGTGATCGACCCCAACCTGTGCACCGAATGCGTCGGTCACTACGATGAACCGCAATGCCAGCAGGTGTGCCCGGTGGACTGCATCCCGCTCGACGAGAACAACGTCGAGAGCAAGGATGAATTGATGCACAAGTACCGCATCATCACCGGCAAAGCCTGATAGTGCCGGGAGGCCAGCGGCCTCCTGCTTCTCCGCGTGGGTTGTGCCCTATCGCCGCGGCCAGGCTGTTAAGCTTCGCGCTTCACTCAGCCACCCCTGGTAGATCGCATGTTGCGCACTCTCCTGCTATCGACCCTGCTGCTCGGCGCCAGCCTGCTGGCCCAGGCAGCGCCACAGCAACCCGCCATTGCCACCGCCCACCCCGCCGCCACAGCCGCCGCCCAGCAGATGCTCGACGCCGGTGGCAATGCCTTCGATGCCGCCGTAGCCGCCAGCGCAGCCCTGGCCGTGGTCGAGCCTTACGGCTCGGGTATTGGCGGCGGCGGTTTCTTCCTCCTGCGCAGTGGCGGCGAGACGCCGACCTACGACTTCCTCGATGCCCGCGAACGTGCGCCGCTGGAGGCCCGGGCGGATCTCTACGTGCGTGACGGCAAGGTACAGCGCGAGCTGTCGCTCAATGGCGCACTGGCAGCGGCCATTCCCGGCTTGCCGGCCGCGCTGGTCGAACTGGCCGAGAAACACGGCCGTCTGCCCCTGAAAACCAGCCTGGAGCCGGCCATTCGCCTGGCCAACGAGGGTTTCGCGGTCGACCGCGTCTACCGCGAACGCGCCACCTGGCGTCTGGCAGCGCTGCGCGATGATGCCGAAAGCGCCAGACTGTTTCTCGATCAGGGCGAGGTGCCGGCAGAAGGTTTCCTGCTGCGCCAAGCGGAGCTGGGCGACACCCTGCAGGCGCTGGCTGAACAGGGCCGGGCCGGTTTCTATGCCGGCCCCGTGGCCGAACGCCTGGTGACCGGTGTGCGCCATGCCGGCGGCATCTGGACGCTGGATGACCTGCACGAGTACCACATCGTCCGCCGCGCACCGCTACGTTTCGCTTTGGCGGATGGCCGCGAGCTGATCAGCGCACCGCCGCCCTCGGCTGGCGGCATCGCCCTGGCGCAGAGCCTGGCGATACTCGGCCAACTGCCCTGGCGCGACGCGGAGCCGGTGCAACGGGTGCATTACGTGGTCGAAGCGCTGCGCCGCGTATACCGGGATCGAGGCCTGCTGGGCGACCCGGACTTCGTCAACAACCCGGTGGAGCAATTGCTCTCGCCTGGACACCTGGCGGTACTGGCCGGCAGCATCGACCCCGCGCAGGCCACCCCCAGCGCCAGCCTGCCGCCAGCCGGCACCTGGCATGAAGGCGACCACACCACGCATTTTGCCGTGCTCGATACCGAAGGCAACGCGGTGGCTGCAACGCTGTCGATCAACCTGCCGTTCGGCGCCGCCTTCACCGTGCCCGGCACCGGTGTGCTGCTCAACGACGAGATGGACGATTTCGCCGCCGACGTACAGGGCGCCAACGCCTATGGTTTAGCCGGCAGCCAGGCCAACAGCATCGCCGGCGGTAAACGCCCACTGTCATCGATGAGCCCGAGCTTCATCGAAAGTGTGGATGAGTTCGCCGCCTTCGGCACACCGGGTGGCAGCCGTATCCCCAGCATGGTGCTGCTGTCGATGCTCGAATACCTGGACGATCAGCCCATCGGGCGCTGGCCGGCGGTGGCGCGCTACCACCACCAGTTCCTGCCCGACGTGATCGAGCATGAGCCGGATACCTTCAGCGCTGAGCAGATCGCCGCGCTGCAAAAGCGCGGCCATGCACTCAAACCTCTGGAGCGGCAGTACGGCAACCAGCAAGTGCTGTTCTGGAACAAGGCCAGCGGCGAGGTGCAGGCGGCCAGCGATCCGCGCGGGATTGGCACCGCGACGCCCTGATACGCACCGACCGCATATGACCGTAGCCCGGATGCAATCCGGGGAAATTGCACAACCGCTGCCGGATTTCATCCGGGCTATCAGGCCTCAGGGGAGCCGTATCAGGCTCTCCTGCTCCTCACCGAACTTGCGCAGTTCACGGAACAGCGCCTGCTCGCTGCCCAGCATCAGCACGTTGCGCAGGCTCTGGAAAATACGGCTGGCATAGCCCAGATCATTCATCAGGGAACTGGTCTGCAGGCCATCCAGACGCCCCTCGCGTACCTGGGCAAACAGCCGCTGGCGGAATGCGGCATCGAAATTGGCCGCCTGCTCGTCGAGCCAGCGCAGGCGTGACTGCCAGGCCTCCTCCGGCAGGTCGGTACGCGCCAGCTCGCGCACCTCATGCAGGGTGGCGAGCAAATGGCGACGCAGCTCCACATAGGCGTCACGCACGGCCGAGGGCGGCGCGTCGAGATAATGGCCGAGGTTCTTCTGCAAGTGCTTGGCATCCTTGACCGCATCCACCAGTTGCAGCGCTGCCAACTGGCAGCTGACCCAGAACTGCTGGTGCGCTTCATCCATGGGCAGCTCCATGCGGCCCATGAAACTCAGCAGATCGCCATACACGCCCTTGATATGTACGCGATACAGGTGATCGGCCTCGAACCCACCATGGGCGGGCTTGGCCTGCAGCAAATGCTCATCGCCGCGCACACGCGCCAGTTGATCCACCGGCAGGTAGAGCGCATGGCAGATCACTTCCAGACTCAGGCGCCCCAGGTGCCCCAACTCCTGCACCACCGCGCCGGAGGCCGCATCCACCGAGTCCAGCGCCCGCTCATTGAGGTAACGGGCACGGGTAAGCTCGGGTTCGGCCATCTGCTCCGGCAGCAACTCGGTGATCAGCACCGACGGTTCGACACGCTCCGGCAGCCAGCGAATCAACCACTGCGCCAGACGCGCCTGTAACGGCCAGAACAGCGCCACGCCCATTGCATTGAACAGGGTATGGAACATCGCCAGTTGAATCAGACTATTGCCGCCCAGCCCAAGTGGTTCGGCCAGCGCCTGCACCAGCCAAGTCAGCGGGCCGAGCAGGATGAACGCGATCACCCCTGTGGTGATGTTGAACAACGCATGCGCCAGGGCCAGCCGCTGACCGCTGCGATTGCCACCCAATGAGCCGACGAAGGCGGTGGTCACGCTGCTGCCGACGTTGGAACCGATAGCGATGGCCAGGCTTTGCCCCAGCTCCAGTTGGCCGCTGGCCAGCGCGGCAAGAGTCAGCATCAACGTGGCGTGGCTGGACTGCAGCACCACAGTAACGGCCATGCCAATGGCCGTGAACAGCAGCGCCCCACGCAACCCGCTCTCGTGATAGGCGGTCATGTCCAGGCCATCGCCGAAACTGGCAAAGCCCTCCTTGATCTGATCGATGCCGAGAAAGATAAAAGCGATGCCCAGCACGATGCGCCCGGCCGCCTTGCTCTTGGGCCCGAAGAAGCCCGCCAGTACACCGAACACCAGCAGGGGCAGCGCCAGCGGACTCAGGCTGAGGTTCTGCCCGGCGAGTGCCAGCAGCCAGATGCCGCTGGTGGCGCCCAGGTTGGCGCCAAACAGAATGGCGATGCCACCGGCCAGTTGAATCAGCCCGGTGCTGATGAACGCGATGGTCAGCAGCGACACCAGGGTGCTGGACTGCAGCAACAAGGTGCCGCCAACGCCGAACAACAGGCTCTTGAAGGGCGTGGAGGTGCTACGTCCGAGTATCTGTTCCAGCTTGCTGCCGGCCAGCTGGCGCAAGCCCTCTTCCAGGCATTGCATGCCGAACAGGAAGATCGCCAGCCCGGCGCAAAGCTGCAGCCAGCCCTGGCTGAACCAGAACGAGGCAATCAACCCCGCCACCACCAGCAGCAACATCACCGCACGCAGGTACTTCATGATCACCGTGCTTTCCTTTTTCGGCATACACATGCACGCGCCCCCACGCCTCGACCAGGAGGCGTGGGGCCGCGATAAACAGGTTACAGCGAATCAGTTTTGCTTGTAGCCGCTGCTGGTGCAGCCCAGGCAACGTACGAATGCTTCACGCCCCGGCTCGACCACCAGGGCTTGCGCGGCTTCACCGACGTTGCCCCCCAGCGCAGTGAACGGCAGGCTGACAATGAAGGCTGCAGTGCCGACCAGGGTTGCGCCGATCAGCAGCGGGCGGGCGACAACCAGATCACCAACCATGGCGAAACCCTTGGGCGCTTCGACGGTGTACAGCGGGTCGCCGCTGACGTTCTGCTGAACCACTTCCGCCTGCGCCGAGAGCGCCAGCAGGCCAGAGGTCAGCGCCAGGACAACGGCGGAAGTGCGGAACGCTTTCATGGATCGATCCTTCAGGTTATTCGGGAAACTGACATTAACAGGCTGTTGAAAAACGTAGGCGAGACAGCCAGTGCAAGGCAAAAATAGGCGAAAAAACGGAGTTTACGCGTTGTAAATGAGCATTTTGATCGGACTCGCGCACGAGCCTGTTTTAAACGCAGCAATGGCAACGCAGGTAGTTTTTCAACTGCCAGTTAACTATAACAGCGCATTGGCAATTGTCAGCGTGACGGACGTCAATCGCCGTGAAAGGCATACTCCGGCTTTTTCGGCACGTAAGGACGAAAGAACGCCAGCATCGCCGCCAGATCGGCGCGCTCATCCCCAGTAGGCTGGAAAACAGGGCCGATCACCACCCGCCGGTTCTGATAGTCCAGCGCGCCGAGCACAATGGGGACACCGGCGCCAAGGGCGATATGGTAGAAGCCCATCCGCCAGCGCTCGACCTTCTTGCGCGTGCCTTCGGGCGACAGTACCAGGATGAACTGATCATGCTCGAGAAAGGCCTGCACCGCCTGCTCGACGGTGTTGAGCGTGCGGTCCCGGCGAATCGGGACACCGCCCCAGCTGCGCATCAGACCGCCAAAAGGCCAGCGAAAGATGCTGTGCTTGCCGAACCAGCGGGCATTGAGGCGCAGCACGAACTTCAGCGCGATGAAAATCACGAAGTCCCAGTTGGACGTATGGTGGGCACCGATGGCGACGAACTTGTCGAGCTTCGGCAACTGGCCGTCGATACGCCAGCCCATCAGCTTCAACACCGTGCGGCCCAGCCATTCGGCGAAAGGATTGGGGGGCAGATAGTTGCCGGACATCAGTACCTCGGATTTTTTATTCGTATCAGGCGTTTCAACGCTGGCAACGTGGGCAGTAGACGCTGGCTCGCTGGCCCAGTTTGACCTCTCGCAGGGTACCGCCACAGGCCTTGCAGAACTCGCCGCCTCGGCCGTAGACGAACAGCTCCTGCTGGAAATAGCCCGGCTGACCATCACCGCCGACAAAGTCGCGCAGCGTGGTGCCACCGCGCTCGATGGCATAAGCGAGGATGCGCTTGATTTCATCGGCCAGCTTCAAATAACGCGCCCGGGAGATTGAGCCGGCCTCGCGGCGCGGGTCGATACCGGCGGCGAACAGCGCTTCGCTGGCGTAAATGTTACCCACGCCCACCACCACGGCGTTGTCCATGATGAACGGCTTGACCGCCATGCTGCGCCCGCGTGACAACTGAAACAGGCGCTCACCATCGAAGGCGCCACCCAGCGGCTCCGGGCCAAGCTTGCTGAGCAGCTCGTGGCGCAACGGGTCTTCGCTCCAGAGCAGCGCGCCGAAGCGCCGCGGATCGGTGTAACGCAGCGCCAGGCCGGACTCCAGCTCGATGTCCACATGCTCGTGCTTGGCCGCAGCCAGGCCGCACGCGACCAGGCGCAGGCTGCCGGACATGCCCAGGTGGCTGATCAGGCTGCCTGCCTCGGCCTTGATCAGCAGGTACTTGGCACGGCGCTCGACGCGCTCGATGCGCTGACCGGACAGGCGAATGTCCAGATCTTCGGGAATCGGCCAGCGCAGGCGGCGCTCACGCACGATCACGCGGCTGACGCGCTGACCTTCCAGATAGGGGGCAATGCCCCGGCGAGTGGTTTCGACTTCAGGTAATTCAGGCATGGCGCTACGGCAGGAAAACGACGGTGCGCCACCTTAGCAGGAGCGGCGCAGAAAACGGTAGCGCACACCCGCGCGTGAGCGGCGCACCCCGCTTCAGAGCACGGCCAGGTCGCGGATGCTCTCACGCAGGTTCTCGAAGTCATACTCCGAGAGCCCCACATACTCCAGAATCGGCTGGGCGATGTATTGCCATTCCATGTCGACGGCCTGGCCACCCAACACACGATGGGTGTCGCAGATATGCTCGGCCATCTTCAGGATGCCCAGTAGCGTCTTGAGCTGTGCATCACGCCCGGAGTCGTCGCTGAAGATCGACAGCGCGTTGTGGTGGTTGGCGATGACCTCGCAGAGGTGTTCTGGCAGGCGCCAGGAACGCGCCGTGAAATACCCCACCACCGCATGATTGGTGGTCAGCAGACGGTTTTCGGTATCAACCACGCGGCGCTCGTCGCTGGCGCTGGCGTAAGCCTCCTCCAGTACCTGCATATAGTTGGGGAAGCGCTTGATCATCAGCGGGATGCCGCAGTTGTGGAACAGCCCCAGGCTGTAGGCCTCGTCCGGCGAGTGATAGCCGAGGCGCTTGGCCAGGGTCAGGCAGGTCATGGCCACATCCTGAGCACTGTCCCAGAAGCGGTTGAGCACCAGGATCGCCTCATCGGTCAGCTCACCCTTGATCGACTGCGCATTGATCAGGTTGATCACCGTGTTGCAGCCCAGCAGATTGACCGCCTGCTGGATCGAGGCGATGCGATTGGCCAGGCCGAAATGCGGCGAGTTGACGATTTTCAGCAGTGCGCCGGACAGACCCGGGTCCTGACTGATCAGCTTGGCGATGCTGCGCAGATCGGGGCTGGGCATGATCTGTTCCATCTGCAGATCGACCATGATCTGTGGTTGCGGCGGTACGCTGATCCCCTGCAGGACTTGCTGGATCTGTTCGGCGGTAAGTTCGTAGGTCATGAAAGAGGGATCGTGCAGGGTGAGAAGTAGCGCACAGTCTAGCCAAAGCACAGACCAGCCCGCAGTCGACTTTTGTAACCGCCGGCCCCGTGTGCAAACCGCTATAATCCCGCTCTTTTCCCCGCGGAGCCCGAACTCATGTCTTCCCTGCCCAGTCTGCGCCTGAAAGCCAACGCCGACCGACGCCTGCGCGCCGGCCACCTGTGGGTCTACAGCAACGAGATCGATGTCGCCGCCACCCCGCTGCATGGTTTTGCCGCCGGGGACCAGGCTGTTCTCGAAGCTGCCGGCGGCAAGCCGCTGGGCATCGTCGCCATGAGTCCGAACAACCTGATCTGCGCGCGCCTGCTGTCGCGCGACGTCAAGCACGTGCTGGACAAATCCCTGCTGGTGCATCGCCTCAACGTCTGCCTGTCGCTGCGCGAGCGTCTATTCGACAAGCCCTGCTACCGCCTGGTGTATGGCGACTCCGATCTGCTACCGGGCCTGGTGGTCGACCGCTTCTTTGACATTTTGGTGGTGCAGCTGGCTTCGGCCACCATGGAGGCACACAAGGACGACGTGCTCGCCGCGCTGATCCAGGTGTGCAAACCCAGCGGCATCCTGTTCAAGAACGACTCCAGCGCGCGCGACGCTGAAGGCCTCGAACGCTACGTGGCGACTGCCTACGGCGAGGTGCCGGAGTGGGTAGCGCTGGAAGAGAACGGCGTGAAGTTCGAAGCACCGGTGATCGAAGGGCAGAAGACCGGCTGGTTCTATGACCACCGCATGAACCGTGCACGCCTGGCGCCCTACGTCAAAGGCAAGCGCGTGCTCGACCTGTTCAGCTACATCGGCGGCTGGGGCGTGCAGGCTGCAGCGTTCGGCGCCAGCGAAGTGTTCTGCGTGGACGCCTCGGCCTTCGCCCTCGACGGCGTGGAGCGCAACGCCACGCTCAACGGTTTCGCCGAAAAGGTCACCTGCGTCGAAGGTGACGTGTTCGCCGCCCTGCGTGAACTGAAATCCGCCGAAGAGCGCTTCGACGTGGTGATAGCCGACCCACCCGCCTTCATCAAGCGCAAGAAGGACATCAAGAACGGCGAGGCGGCCTACCGCCGCCTCAACGAAACCGCCATGCGCCTGCTGAACAAGGACGGCATCCTGGTCAGCGCCAGCTGCTCCATGCACCTGGATGAGGACAACCTGCAGAACATCCTGCTGACCAGCGCCCGCCATCTGGATCGCAACATCCAGTTGCTCGAGCGCGGCGCCCAGGGCCCGGATCACCCGGTGCACCCGGCGATCAACGAGACCCGCTACATCAAGAGCCTGACCGTGCGCCTGCTGCCCAATAGTTAAGCCCCCGGACCAAGACAGTTGCAGCCGTAGCCCGGATGCCATCCGGGGCGGTGCCTGGCGCTGGCCATTCCCGGATTGCATCCGGGCTAGGGTCTGGCGGCGCAACGGCCATGTGATCGGCAACCGGCGCCCGCCCCAGGCTCGAGCGATACGCACCAACCCAGTGCGTGTCGTCAGGTGCCTTCCATCTTCCCGCCTGTTACTTCCTCCCACACCCACACGGCACGTCTGCGCAAGCTGAACTAGGCTTCAGGCAGCGAAGCAGAGCGTCATCGGCCAAATAGCGGTCGCCTGGCGTGCTTATTGCTTTTGGCTATTTACATAACGAACGGCTTACACGATAGGGCCGTATCGATTGAGGATGTTGGAGACGGCCACGAGCTGACTTCAGATTGCGGGTAATGGGGAGCACTATGGCTGCGCAAGCTGGGAACGACGCGTTCCTGCGATTCACCAACGTCAAGAAGACCTACGATCACAAGACCCTGGTGGTCAAGGACTTCAACCTCAACGTGGCCAAGGGCGAATTCATCACCCTGCTCGGCCCCTCCGGCTCAGGCAAGACCTCCTGCCTAATGATGCTCGCCGGCTTCGAGGACGTGACCAGCGGCGAGATCCTGATCAACGGCCGCAACGTCACCAGCATCGCCCCCTACGCTCGCAACATCGGCATGGTCTTCCAGCAGTACGCCCTGTTCCCGCACATGACCATCCGCGAGAACCTGGCCTACCCCCTGAAAATCCGCAAATTGCCCAAGGACGAGATTCGCGCCAAGGTCGAGGACTACCTCGCCCTGGTCGAACTGCAGGCCTTCGGCGGCCGCTACCCCGGCCAGCTCTCCGGCGGCCAGCGCCAGCGCGTGGCCCTGGCCCGCGCACTGATCTTCGCCCCGGACATCGTGCTGATGGACGAGCCGCTCGGCGCGCTGGACAAGAAACTGCGCGAGCAGATGCAGTTCGAGATCAAGCGCCTGCACGAGCAGCTCGGCTTCACCGTGATCTACGTCACCCACGACCAGACCGAAGCGCTGACCATGAGCGACCGCATCGCCGTGTTCAACAACGGCGTGGTGCAGCAGTGCGCGGCGCCGCACGTGCTCTACGAACGCCCGGCCAACCTGTTCGTCGCCGACTTCATCGGCGAGAGCAACAAACTGGCCGGGGTGATCGAGAGCGTCGCCGAAGACAGCGTGCAGGTGCGTCTGGACGATGGCGGCCTGGTCCGGGCGCTGAAGGCCAACTGCACCGAGGTCGGCCAGCTGACCACGGTGTCGGTACGCCCGGAGAAGCTCAACTTCACCGACCGCCTCGGCGGCAGCGGCAACCAGGTCAAGGCGCGCTTCGTCACCCGCCACTACGTCGGCGAATACATCCGCTATCACTTCGAGACTGCCAGCGGCAGCGAGCTGGTGGTGAAGAACCTCAACGACAGTTCGGCCCCGCACCTCAGCGCTCATGACGAAGTCGCCCTCGCCTGGCTGCCGGAAGACAGCCAGGCCCTGGATCGATCGGAAGTCCCACCCCACAACTAGTAGAAGCAAATGGAGCACAGCAATGGCTAGATCACTGACTACCAGCGTTTCCACCTTCGCCCTGGTGGCGGCGCTGGGACTCACCGCGAGCACCGCAACGGCCCAGGACAGCCTCACCGTGGTGTCCTGGGGCGGCGCCTATGGCGCGGCGCAGAAAAAACACGTCATCGACCCCTACCAGAAGGAAACCGGGGTCAAGGTCTTGTTCGAGGACTACTCCGGCGGCGTCGCCGAGATCAAGGCGCAGGTCGAGTCGGGCAACATCCAGTGGGACGTGGTCGACTTCGAGGTGATCGACCTCGAACGCGCCTGCTCCGAAGGCCTGCTGGAAACCATCGACCACAGCGTACTGCCGGCCGGCATCGACGGCACCCCGGCGGCCCAGGACTTCATCCCCGAAGCCCTGGCCAGCGAATGCGCGGTGGGTAACATCGTCTGGTCGGTGGTATTCGCCTACAACCAGAACACCATCGGTGATACCAAGGCAGCCAGCATCGACGACTTCTTCGATACCGCCAAGATTCCCGGCAAGCGCGCCCTGCGCAAACGCCCGCAGGTAAACATGGAGTGGGCACTGCTGGCCGATGGCGTGGCGCCCGATGAAGTCTACGAAGTGCTGGCCACCCCCGAAGGCCAGCAACGCGCCTTCGACAAGCTGGACAGCATCAAGAAGGACATCGTCTGGTTCGACTCCTGGTCGCAGGCGCCACAACTGCTCAATGACGGCGGTGCGGTGCTGGTGCAGTCGGCCAACGGCCGCTTCTACGACGCCATCGTGCAGGAGAAGAAACCCTTCGAAATCGTCTGGGACGGCCACGTCTACGACCTCGACGCCTGGGCCATCGTCAAGGGCTCGAAGAAGAAGGACCTGGCGATGGAGTTCATCAAGTACGCCACCGGCTCCAAGCCGCTGGCCGGCATGCCTGACGTGGCCTACGGCCCGACCCGCAAGTCGTCCATGCCGCTGGCCGACCAGAGCGCCGCACCGCATCTGCCAACCGCGCACCTGGACAAAGGTATCCAGGCCGGCTCGGAGTTCTGGGCTGACTACGGCGAGTCGCTGGGCGAGAAATTCAACGAGTGGCTGCTGAAGTAACACCCGCAGGAGCCCCTCTCCCCATGGGGAGAGGGGTTGGGGTGAGGGTATCGGCCTCACCAGAGTTTACGGAGTAACGCCTTGTCATCCCTGACCACCCACGAAGCTGGCCAAGCTGCCAGCGCCCGCCGCAAGAAGCGCCTGACCGCCTTCCTGTTCGTGGCGCCGCTGCTGCTGTTCATCCTCGTCACCTTCGTCGCCCCGATCGGCAGCATGCTATGGCGCAGCGTGTATCACCCGACGGTGGCCGAGCTGATACCCCTGACCCTGGCCGAACTGGAGCGCTGGGACGATCACAAACAACTGCCGGACGAACAGACCCTGCAGGTCTTCGTCAGCGAACTGCATGGACTTAACGAGCAACGCCTGTCCGGCAAACTCTCCGAAGAGTTCAACCGCGCCTATACCGGCATGTCTAGCGTGGTCAAATCCACCGCGCGGCGCATCGGCCGGATGGATGCCGAAGCGTTGTCGAGCCAGGGCGTCGAGACCCTGCTCGAGAGCCACCGCAACTGGAGCCGCCCCGAGCTGTGGTACGCCATCGAGCGTGCCGGCAAGGTCTACACCTACGACTACTACCTGACCGCCCTGGACCTGGAGCTGCATCCCGACGATGGCATCCAGGTGCGCCAGGACACGCAGATCTACCTGCAGCTGTATTCCAAGACGCTGAACATGGCGCTGGTCATCACCCTGCTCTGCGCCCTGCTCGGCTACCCGCTGGCCTACTACCTGGCCGGCCTGCCGTCGAATCGCGCCAACCTGCTGCTGGTGCTGGTCCTGCTGCCGTTCTGGACGTCCCTGCTGGTGCGCACCACCTCCTGGATCGCCCTGCTGCAGACCAACGGCGTGATCAATTCCACGCTCATGGGCATCGGCCTGATCAGCCAGCCCTTCGAGATGCTCTACACCTCGTTCGCCACCGTGATGGCAATGACCCACATCCTGCTGCCGTTCATGATTCTGCCGCTGTACAGCGTGATGCGCGGCATCGACCCCAGCTACATGCGCGCCGCGCTCAGCCTGGGCGATAAGCCGGTACCTGCCTTCGTCCGCATCTACTTCCCGATGACCTTGCCCGGACTCAGTGCCGGGGCACTGCTGGTATTCATCATCTCGGTGGGCTACTACATCACCCCGGCACTGGTCGGTGGCACCGACGGGCAGATGATCAGCAACATCATCGCCTTCCACATGCAGCGCTCGAACAACTGGGAGCTGGCCGCCGCGCTGGGCTCGCTGCTGCTCGGGCTGATCCTGTTGCTGTACTGGGTGTACGACCGCTTCGTCGGCGCCAGCAATATCAAGTTGGGATGAACATGTCCGTACCGTCATTTCCTCATAACGGCGTAGCCCGGATGCAATCCGGAAAAACCGGCCCCCATCCCTCCCCGGATTTCATCCAGGCTACGGGCGGCACTCGCCGTCCCTACAACCCGGGCTCAGCGCTATGAAAATCCCCGCCTATTACGGCTTCTGGCACCACCTCGGCAACTGGCTGCTCAAGGTCAGCTCCTGGCTGGTGCTGCTGTTTCTGATCCTGCCGATCCTGGTGATCGTACCGCTGTCGTTCAACGCCGAGCCCTTCTTCAGCTTCACCGAAGGCATGCTCACCCTTGACCCCGAGGCCTACTCGCTGCGCTGGTACCGGGAAATCCTCGACGACCCGAAGTGGATCCTGGCGATCAAGAACAGCTTCTTCATCGGCATCCTCTCCACCATCCTCGCCACGATCCTGGGTACCTGCGCCGCCGTCGGCCTGGCGCGCGACGAGATGCCGTTTCGCCGTTTCATCACCGCCCTGCTGCTGTCGCCGATGATCGTGCCGCTGATTATCACCGCCGCCGGCATGTTCTTCTTCTACTCCAACCTCGGCCTGGCCGGCAGCTACCTGGGGGTGATCCTCGCCCACGCCGCGCTCGGCACGCCCTTCGTGATCATCACCGTCACCGCCACGCTGACCGGCTTCGACTACAGCCTGGCGCGCGCCGCCCTGAACCTGGGCGCCACGCCGCTGCGGGTGTTCTTCGACATCATCATGCCGCTGATCCGCCCCGGGGTGATTTCCGGTGCGCTGTTCGCCTTCATCACCTCGTTCGACGAGGTAGTGGTGATCCTGTTCATGGCCGGCCCGCAACAGCGCACCATTCCGCGGCAGATGTTCTCGGGCCTGCGCGAGCAGATCAACCCGAGCATCCTGGCCATCGCCACCCTGCTGATCCTGCTCTCCATCGCCCTGCTGGTCACCCTGGAACTGCTACGCCGACGTGCCGAGCGCATGCGCGGGATCGAAATACCGCATTGAGCCTTCACAGGCCTGCGCACGACCGGCAACCTTCCCCCGCCAGCCCTGGCGGGCGTAGAATCGCCCCATTCCCCGCCCGGCATCCTCCGGCGGGCCTGTGAGCCCTGGCCGCACGAACGGCGATCCCGTTTCGTCATGCAGCCCACACTACGCGGCGACCTGCCGCCCACCGACGCTCACCGCCTATACAACCGCATTAGCCGCAGGATCATCGTCATGCCCGATTACCGCTCGAAAACCTCCACCCACGGCCGCAACATGGCCGGCGCCCGTGCCCTGTGGCGCGCCACCGGGATGAAGGACGAAGACTTCAAGAAGCCGATCATCGCCATCGCCAACTCCTTCACCCAGTTCGTGCCCGGCCACGTGCATCTGAAGGATCTGGGTCAGCTGGTCGCCCGCGAGATCGAGAAGCACGGCGGCGTGGCCAAGGAATTCAACACCATCGCCGTGGACGACGGCATCGCCATGGGCCACGACGGCATGCTCTATTCGCTGCCGAGCCGCGAGATCATCGCCGACTCCGTCGAATACATGGTCAACGCCCATTGCGCCGACGCCATCGTCTGCATCAGCAACTGCGACAAGATCACCCCCGGCATGCTGATGGCCGCCCTGCGCCTGAACATCCCGGTGGTGTTCGTCTCCGGCGGCCCGATGGAAGCCGGCAAGACCAAACTGGCCAACCATGGTCTGGACCTGGTCGACGCCATGGTCATCGCTGCCGATTCTTCGGCCAGTGACGAAAAGGTCGCCGAATACGAGCGCAGCGCCTGCCCGACCTGCGGCAGCTGTTCCGGCATGTTCACCGCCAACTCGATGAACTGCCTGACCGAAGCCTTAGGGCTTTCCCTGCCGGGCAACGGTTCGACCCTGGCCACCCACAGTGACCGCGAGCAGCTGTTCCTGCGTGCTGGCCGCCTGGCCGTCGAGCTGTGCCAGCGCTACTACGGCGAAGGCGACGAGTCGGTGCTGCCGCGCAACATCGCCAACTTCAAGGCGTTCGAGAACGCCATGATGCTCGACATCGCCATGGGCGGCTCGACCAACACCATCCTGCACCTGCTGGCCGCAGCCCAGGAAGCCGAGGTGCCGTTCGACCTGCGCGACATCGATCGCCTGTCGCGCAAGGTGCCGCAACTGTGCAAAGTCGCACCGAACATCCAGAAGTACCACATGGAAGACGTGCACCGCGCTGGCGGCATCTTCTCCATCCTCGGCGAACTAGCCCGTGGCGGCCTGCTGCACACCGATGTAGCCACCGTCCATAGCCCGAACATGGCCGAAGCCATCGCCCAGTGGGACATCACCCAGACCCAGGACGAAGCGGTTCACCACTTCTTCAAGGCTGGCCCGGCCGGCATCCCGACCCAGACCGCGTTCAGCCAGAGCACCCGCTGGCCAAGCCTGGACGATGACCGCGAGAACGGCTGTATTCGCAGCGTCGAGCACGCTTACTCCCAAGAGGGTGGGCTTGCGGTTCTGTACGGCAACATCGCCCTCGACGGCTGCGTGGTGAAGACCGCCGGTGTCGACGAGTCCATCCATGTGTTCGAAGGCACCGCCAAGGTGTTCGAGAGCCAGGACAGCGCGGTCAAGGGCATCCTCAATGATGAGGTGAAGGCCGGCGACATCGTCATCATTCGCTACGAAGGCCCGAAGGGCGGCCCGGGC
This sequence comes from Pseudomonas sp. GD03919, assembly GCF_029814935.1. Classification (NCBI taxonomy): domain Bacteria; kingdom Pseudomonadati; phylum Pseudomonadota; class Gammaproteobacteria; order Pseudomonadales; family Pseudomonadaceae; genus Pseudomonas; species Pseudomonas sp. GD03919. The sequence goes on along the minus strand of NZ_CP104582.1, from coordinate 280,910 downwards.
ATGCAGGAGATGCTGTATCCGACCAGCTACCTGAAGTCCAAGGGCCTGGGCAAGGCCTGCGCCCTGCTCACCGACGGTCGTTTCTCCGGCGGCACCAGTGGCCTGTCCATCGGCCACGCCTCGCCGGAAGCGGCAGCAGGCGGCGCCATCGGCCTGGTCAACGACGGTGACAAGATCCTCATCGACATTCCCAACCGCAGCATCAACCTGCTGGTCAGCGATGAAGAACTGGCCGCCCGCCGCGCCGAGCAGGACAAGAAGGGCTGGAAGCCGGCGCAGCCGCGCGCGCGCAAGGTGACCACCGCCCTGAAAGCCTACGCCCTGCTGGCCACCAGCGCCGACAAGGGCGCGGTGCGCAACAAGGCGATGCTGGAAGGCTGAGCCCGAGCAAGACATCAACCAAGCCCGGCCCTGCGCCGGGCTTGGTCGTTTAGGCGGGTCACGATTACCATCGACCTCCAACTTCTCCACCTGTGCGCCATAAGCATGAAGAAATCGCCCGTTGCTTTCGATGCCTTGAGCTTCAATTACCAGCTCATTTTGTTCGTCCTGACGCCCTGCTTTCCAGGGCAGAACAAAACCTCACTGGTCAAGCACTTGCGAGCCATGGGTGCCCATGCGACCAGCTCGCGCCTGATCGATAACACCAGCATTGAGGCGCTAATCAATGAGTTGGTGAGCGCGGGCTGGCTGACCCGTGAGGAGCACAACAAGCAGACGTTGCTGTGCCTGCAACCGCGCATGCGTAACCCGATGCTGCTGCGGATGTTCGAGTCGCCGGATCGCTTCGCCCTGCTCAAGAGCCACACGGATCAACTGAGCGCCATCGACCCTTGGGTAGCCCCCAGTAGCAATCGGCTCATGCAGGATGTGTGGCTGTCGATCATCGCCGACGATGGAGAATATCTGCAGCAGTCACTGGAGCGGCTCGACGATTTCTTGCCGACCCAACAGGCGCTGAAACTGCACCCGTTCCAGCAACTGCTGGGTGACGCAGCCGGCAAGACGTTGTTCGAGCGCCTATCGCTGCCTGTACGTCAGGCGCTGCTGGATGACCATCTGCACTTGTCCTCCTTGCTCTGCGCGCCCGCCGAGCAGAGCTACCAACTGGCCTTGCAGAGCCTGCAGCAGCACGGCAATTCAAGCCTCAGCTTGCAGGTGCTGCTGCACGCCCTGTGGCGCTGCGACCAAGCGACGCTGGACGGGCTGTTCGGCGACTCGAAAGACCTCATGCAAAACGTCGTCACCCTGTTCGCCAAGGGCGCGCTGGGCGACATGCTCGCCGTCCTACGCGCCTGGATGGCCGAGGTGCGCAAGCAAACCAAGAAGCGCAAGATCGACCTGCCGCCAATACTCAATGCCTTGTACTGCCTGGCACTGATTCAGGAGAACGATCCCAAGCAATACCCCTCACTCAAGCAAGCCTTGCAACTGGGCAGCAAGAACGGCTACGCAGCGGCCTACAACCAGTTGCTGGATGTTCTAGACCTGCTGCAAGGCAGCCGCCCGGAACACTTGTACACCCTTCCCCCCTTGGTGCCTGGCTTAGATGGCCTGCTGCTGGCCCTGGCGCTGTACTGGCTGGACGAGCCGCTGGCCAAGCAGAAGGCCTGGCACGAAGCCTTGCAGCGATATGCCCAACAACTGCGCAGCAATGGTTATCCATGGCTGGCCGAACAATACGAAGCGCTGATCAGCCGCCAGTTCGGCAATAGCACGGCGCCCCTAGCCAATGGCGTAGCGCCGCTGGTCGACCTCTACCAACGCAAAGAGAGCTGGCAACTGGCGCTCAACGCCCTGAGCCAGATCCGAGCCCCAGCCGCCACTGGCAAGAGTGCCGAAAGCAACTCACGCCTGGCCTGGCTGATCCACATGGATCGCTACACAGGCCTACAACTCGAACCGCGCGAGCAAAAACTCGGCGCCAAGGGCCAGTGGAGCAAGGGTCGCCCCGTGGCACTCAAGCGCCTGCTCGAAGAGGCCGCCAGCCTGGACTTTCTCAGCGACCAGGATCGCCAGGCTTGTCGTCTGATCCAGTCCACCAGCAACTACTACGGCAGCCGCGAATACTACCTACCGGCGCCAGCCGCGTTGCAGTGTTTGGCAGGCCATTCGGCCTTGTACTGGCAGGATGCACCGGATGTGCGCGTAGATGTCTGCCTAGGTGAAGCTGGCCTGCACCTCAAGGAAAAGAACGGTCAGATCACCCTGCACCTGCAACCTAAAGGCATTGGCCAGGGCGAGTTGCTGCTGGAAAAGGAAACCCCCACACGGCTGAAAATCTATCCCGTCAGCAAGGAGCTGCGGCAGATCGCCGAGATCCTGGGCGGCGGCCTGACGGTTCCCCTGTCAGCCAAGGCGCAACTGGTAGACGCCATCGGCAGCATTGCCCCACTGCTGCCCATCCATTCGGACATCCCCGAGCTGGCCGCAAACGTCGAGGAACGCCCCGCCGACAACCGTCTGTACGCCCACCTGTTGCCCCTGGCCGAAGGTTTACGCCTGCAGCTGCTGGTGCGCCCGCTCACCTCGGGTAGCTGGTTCCGCCCTGGCCAAGGCAGCGAGCGCCTGCTCGGCGAGCATGAGGGCCGAACCGTACAGGTGGTGCGAGTGTTGAAACAGGAACGACAAGCCCTGCAACGCGTGCTCGACGCCTGCCCGAGCCTGGCAGGCGCCGAGTATGACGGCCAGGAATGGCAACTGCAGCAACCGCAAGATGCCCTGCAACTACTCAGCGAACTGCAAACCATAGACAGCGACCAGCTCGAATGCGTCTGGCCGGAAGGCGAGCGCATGCGCATCAAGGGTCGCCGTGAAATCCAGCAGCTCAAGCTCGGCCTCAAACTGACAGGCGACTGGTTCCAGTTGCAGGGCGGTTTGACCCTCGACGATGGCAAGGTGCTGCAACTGCGCCAGTTGCTGGAACTGCTCAAGGCCAGCCCCGGGCGCTTCATCAAGCTCGGCGACAACGACTGGCTGGCCCTCGGCAACAGCCTGCGCAAACGCCTGGACGAACTGGCCCACCTGGCCGAACGGGTCAACGACGACGGCCTGCGCCTCAGCCCGCTGACCACTCCACTGCTCGCCGAACTGGCCGAAGAGGCCGGCGAATTCAAGGCCGGCCAGGACTGGCAGGCGCACCTGCAACGCCTGCAATCACTGCGTGATTACCAGCCCAGCGTGCCCAGCACCCTGCAGTCCGAATTGCGCGACTACCAGGTGGAAGGCTTCAACTGGCTGGCGCGCCTGGCGCACTGGGGTGTCGGCGCCTGCCTGGCCGATGACATGGGCCTGGGCAAAACCGTGCAGACTCTCGCCCTGCTCCTGCTGCGAGCCACGCAAGGCCCACAACTGGTGGTGGCGCCCACTTCGGTCGCCCTCAACTGGCTCAACGAAGCGCAGCGTTTCGCCCCGACCCTGCAGGTGCGCAACTACAACCAGCAACGCAGCCTCGAAGGCCTCGGCCCACGCGACCTGCTGATCACCAGCTACGGCCTGCTGCAACAGGATGCCGAGGCCTTCGCCGCCGTGTCCTGGGCCAGCGCGGTACTGGACGAAGCACAAGCGATCAAGAACGCCCAGACCAAGCGCTCCCAAGCTGCCATGGCACTGCAGGCCGACTTCCGTATGGTGGCCACCGGCACGCCGCTGGAAAACCACCTCGGCGAGCTGTGGAACCTCATGCGCTTCATCAACCCCGCTCTGCTCGGCAGCCAGGAAAGCTTCGCCCAGCGCTTCGCCAACCCCATCGAAAATGGTGATGCAGGCGCCCGCCGCGCCCTCAAGCAACTGATCCAGCCGTTCATCCTGCGCCGCCTGAAAAGCCAGGTGCTCGACGAATTGCCAGCGCGCACCGAAATCACCTACAGCGTACCGCTATCCGACGGCGAGGCCCTGCAATACGAAGCCCTGCGCCAACAGGCAGTGGAAAAACTCAATGCCTCCAGCGACAAGGACAACCAACCGTTGCAGGTGCTGGCGGAAATTACCCGACTGCGGCGCTTCTGCTGCCATCCGTCGCTGGTCATTCCCGGCTCGCCCCTGGCCAGCAGCAAACTCGCGGCATTCCAGGCCATCGTCAGCGAACTGCTGGAAAACCGTCACAAGGCGCTGGTGTTCAGCCAATTCGTCGACCACCTGAGCATCGTCCGTCGCTGGCTCGATGAGCGCGGCATCGCCTATCAGTACCTCGACGGCTCGACACCGGCCAAGGCCCGTCAGGCTGCCGTGGACGCCTTCCAGAGCGGCAGCGGCGAAATCTTCCTGATCAGCCTCAAGGCTGGCGGCAGCGGCCTCAACCTGACCGCTGCCGACTACGTCATCCACTTGGACCCCTGGTGGAACCCAGCCGTGGAAGACCAGGCCAGCGACCGCGCCCACCGCATGGGCCAGCAGCGCCCAGTGACGATTTACCGCCTGGTGACGGAGAACACCATCGAGCAACAGATCGTCGCGTTGCACGGGCGCAAACGCGACCTGGCCGACAGCCTGCTCGACGGCGGCGAAGTCAGCGGCAAGCTTGACGCAGACGCCCTGCTGCAACTGCTCAAGGGCGAAGCGTGAGCCGTATCGGCCTGATCGCCGACACCCACAACCTGCTGCGCCCCGAGGCACTGACAGCGCTGCAGGGCGTCGATCATCTGATCCATGCCGGCGATATCGGCGGGCCGCATATCCTGGCCGAGCTGCAGCGTATCGCGCCGCTGTCGGTAGTACGCGGCAACAACGATCAGGAACCATGGGCCGATGCCATCCCCGAGCGCCTGTCGCTGACGTTTGGCGGCGTTACACTGCATGTACTGCACGATCTCAAGCAACTGAATATCGACCCGGCTGAGCAAGGCATCGACGTGGTGATCGCCGGCCACTCACACAAGCCGCTGCACGAGGAACGTAACGGCGTGCTCTACCTCAACCCTGGCAGCGCCGGGCCGCGACGTTTCAAGCTGCCCATCAGCGTGGGCATTGTGCATATCGAGGATGGCCGGGCACGGGCCAAGCTGATCACGCTACAGGTCTAATGCGGGTGCTGGAATTGGTGGGCTGAAGCGGATCGCTGCCCTACAGCCATGCCCGATCGAGTAGGGTGGGCTTCAGCCCACCATTCAAGACACCACGCAAGCAAGGCAGATGAAAGAGTCCCATCCACCCTGCTGTGACATTCGACCTTGAAAAACGCCATGGACGAAGCCATATAGGTAGACCCGGCCTTTCCGTGCCCCCCTTTTCCCGCCTGATGGAGAACCCCATGACCCTCGACGAGCTCAACGCCATCCCCGGCGTGACCGCCAAACCCGACGCAGCCACCGCCGACTTCGTCTACAACCACACCATGATCCGTGTGAAGGATCTGCAGAAGTCGCTGGATTTCTACACCCGCGTGCTGGGCTTCACCCTGCTGGAGAAGAAGGACTTCCCCGACGCCGAGTTCAGCCTGTACTTCCTCGCGCTGATCAATGACAAGTCGCAGATCCCGACCGACCCGGCAGCTCGCCATCAGTGGCGCAAGTCCATCCCCGGCATACTGGAGCTGACCTACAACTACGGCACCGAGAAGGACCCGGAATTCTCCTACCACAGCGGCAACAGCGACCCGCGCGGCTTCGGCCACCTGTGCGTATCGGTGCCGGATATCAAGGCGGCCTGCCAGCGTTTCGAAGACCTCGGCGTGGACTTCCAGAAACGCCTCACCGACGGGCGCATGCGCGACATCGCCTTCATCAAGGATCCGGACGGTTACTGGGTGGAGATCATCCAATTCACCGAAGTGATCTGATTCTCGCCTCCGCGAAAAACGAAACAACGAGGGGCTGCCTCCAGCGAGGCAGCCCCTCGTTCGTTGCGGGGTTCAGCTGACGCCGACGTAGCGATCCGCCCGATGGTTGATCGCCAGCACCAGATTGAGCATCACCGCCCCCAGCACCGAGAGCAGCACCTTGTCTGGCGACACCACGAAGATGGCCGCCAGCACGATGCTCGCGTCGATGGACATCTGCACGGCGCCCGCGCGCAGACCGAAGCGTTCCTGCATGTACAGGGCGAGAATGTTCACCCCGCCCAGGCTGGCGCGGTGACGAAACAGCATGAGCAACCCCAGCCCCATCGCAGCACCACCGAACAGCGCGGCATACACGGCGCTGAGATGGGCAAAGACGACCCACTGCGGCGTCAGCTCGGCCAGTAGCGAAACCAGCAATACCGCGCAGCCTGTGCGCAAGGTGAAACCCCAGCCCATGCGCCAGATACCCAGCAAATAGAACGGCAGGTTGACCAGGCAGAACACCAGACCGAACGACCAACCAGCCTGGTAGTTGGCGAGAAAAGCGAGGCCGACGGTGCCGCCTGTCAGCAAACCCGCATGGGCGTAGAAGGCGATGCCCAGCGCCACCAGAGCAGTGCCGAACAGCAGGGCCAGTGCATCTTCCCAGAGTGGATGGCGCACGAAGAGTGCAGCGACGGCGTTCAGTTGCTCGTCGTCGGGCGATTGCTCAGACATGTAAAAACCTGCATCAGGATGCACGAAAGAAAGTTACGGCAGAGGCAAGGCAATGGCCATCACGCCGCACAGGGGAATCTGGCGGCAGAGACGGCCGGAAAGCGCGGCAGGATTATGCGCCGCGGCGCTCCCACACTTCGAAGGCGTAAAACGGTGTCTCGGCCGAAGCCGGGTGCTCGACACTGGAGGTCATGCGCCAGGTAGCCTCGTCGACCTCGGGGAACCAGGCATCACCCTCGGGTTCCAGACCTACGCGCGTCAGGTACAGGCGATCAGCCCTTGCCAGGCCAAGCTCATACAGCTGCGCACCGCCGATCAGCATCAACTCCTCGGCACCCTCTGCACGCGCCCAGACATCGGCACGCGCGATGGCGTCTTCCAATGTCGCGAACACTTCGGCACCTTCCAGGGTCAGACCTGGCTGGCGGCTGACCACGATATTGAGCCGCCCCGGCAACGGCCGACCGAGCGAGTCCCAGGTCTTGCGCCCCATGATGATCGGCTTGCCCAGGGTCAGCGCCTTGAAGTGCTTGAGATCCGCCGGCAGATGCCAGGGCAATTGGTTGTCGCGGCCAATCACGCGGTTGTGCGCGAGCGCGGCAATCAGGGAAAGGGATAGAGTCGTTTTCATGGCGGCGAGCATAGCAGAGCACCCAGCAGCCCTGCAGCCCACCCGTGACTGCAGCCGCGCGGTCATCGTATCGTCACATTTGCCATTGCAGGCTAGCGGCTGAACTTACGAGCAAGGAGCCAGCATCATGTCGAAATCACTCTCTGCCTGGTTAGTGGGCAGCGCACTACTGCCGGTTCTGGCCTTCGCCGGCCCGACACCCGCCGACAACGTCCAGGCCGCCATCGACTGGGCCAGGCAACAACCGAGCGCCCAGCAGACACACACCCATAGTGCCAGCGCGCCATTGATCATCGCCCATCGCGGTGCCAGCGGTTACGCCCCCGAGCACACCCTGGCCGCCTACGCACTGGCCATTCTGCAGGGCGCCGACTACATCGAGCCGGATCTGGTAATGACCCGCGACGGCCAACTGGTCGCCCGCCATGACAACGAACTGGGGCTGACCACCGACGTGGCGCAGCGCCCCGAGTTTGCCGAGCGCAAGCGCACTCAGACGGTCGATGGCGTCAGCCTGGAAGGCTGGTTCAGCGAGGACTTCACCCTGGCCGAACTCAAGACCCTGCGCGCCATCGAACGCATTCCCCAGCAACGCCCGGGCAACACGCGCTTCGATGGTCAGTTCGAGATTCCCACCCTGCAGGAGATCATCGATCTGGCGAAAAGCTTGGAGGCCAGCCAGCAACGGGTGATTGGCCTGTACCCGGAGACCAAACATCCCACCCACTTCCAGCGCCTGAATCTGGCCATGGAAGAGCCGCTGCTGGCCACCCTGAAACGCAACGGTTATGACAGTGCCGAGGCGCCGGTGTACATCCAGTCCTTCGAAGTGGACAACCTCCAGAAGCTGAGCAAACTGACCGCGATTCGCCTGGTACAACTGCTCTGGGTAGAAGGTCAGCCCTACGACCAGCAGGTGCTTGGCAGCGGTCTTGGCTATCAACAGATGATCACGCCAGAAGGTCTGAAAAACATCGCGCGTTACGCCAGCGGCATCGGCCCTGAAAAAGGCATGATCATCCCGCGTGACGCCGCCGGTAACCTCACCAAGCCCACCAGCCTGGTGCGCGATGCCCATGCGGCCAAGCTCAAGGTTCACCCCTACACCTTCCGCGCCGAGAACGCCTTCCTGCCCACCAGCCTGCGCAACGGCAGCGAGCCGGCCGAGCGCGGCGATATCGAGGCCGAGCTGCGCGCCTTCCTCGCCACCGGCATTGACGGCCTGTTCATCGACCAACCGGACATCGCCGTGCGGTTGCGCCAGCAGAGCTGATTAGCACCAAGGCGGATCAGGGGTTATCCTCAACCCCTGATCCGAACGACGAGACGCCGCGTGACAGACGCCTCCTCCCCCACGCCTTTCCAACGCCTCTGGCTCAGCGAGACCATTCGCCTGCGCGAGGAACACGCTGGCCCACTCGAGGACGCCGAAGCCAATCGCCTGGCCCGCGCCGATGCGGGCGAGCTGGCCGAGCGCATTCAGCAGCGCGCCCTACTGCTGGCCCGCCGTGATGGTCAGTGGCAGGCGCTGTTGCACTGGTTGCAGGGCGCACGCCTGGCCGGTGTACTGCTGGCACTGCTGGCCCTGCTCAGCGGCTTCGGCCTGGCCCTGGCCGCACTCGGTGACGGCAGCCGTCCGATCAACGTGTTCTGGGCACTGGGCAGCCTGCTCGGGCTCAACCTGCTGATGTTGCTCGGCTGGCTGCTGGGCCTGCTGCTCACCCGTGATCACCCCGGCGCGCTGGGTCGCCTGTGGCTGTGGCTCAGCGAGAAGCTGGCGCGCGACGCCAGCGCCACACAACTGGCCCCGGCCCTGCTGCTGATGCTGCAACGCCAGCGCCTGACCCGCTGGGGCCTGGGCCTGATGGTCAACGCTCTGTGGGCGCTGGCCATGCTCGCGGCGCTGGTCACCCTGCTATTGCTACTCGCCACGCGCCGCTACGGCTTCGTCTGGGAAACCACCATCCTCGGCGGCGACACCTTCATCGCCCTGACCCAGGCCATCGGCGCCCTGCCCGCGCTGCTCGGCTTCAGCCTGCCGGATGTCGAACTGATCCGCGCCAGCGGCGACGCTGCCATCGCCAGCGAGGTGGCACGACAAAGCTGGGCCGGCTGGCTGGTCGGCGTGGTGCTGGTCTACGGCCTGCTACCACGCCTGCTGCTGGCGTTGCTGTGCCTGTGGCGCTGGCAGTCCGGCAAGCGCGCGCTGCGTCTGGATCTCGACCTGCCCGGCTACAGCCTGCTGCGCCAGCGCCTGCAGCCGGACAGCGAACGCCTCGGCATCTGCGACCTGGCGCCCGCCGCACTGCATCAGCCACAAGGCGGCGCCGCGACCCAAGCCGGCAGCGGCGCCCTGCTACTCGGCATCGAACTGGACGAGCATCGCCCTTGGCCGCCGACTCCGTTACCCAAGAACGTGGCCAATGCCGGGGTGATCGACAGCCGTGAACAACGCCGGCAGTTGCTCGAACAATTGACCCGTTTCCCCCCCGAACGCCTGGCCATCGCCTGCGACCCGCGCCGCTCGCCGGATCGCGGCACCCTGGCGCTGCTCGGTGAACTGGCGCGCTGCGCCGCCGCCACGCGCATCTGGCTGTTGTCGCCGGCACCCGGCGAAAGCCTGGACAGCGCACGTCTGGCGGACTGGCATCAGGCACTCGCCAGCCTGGGCCTGGCATACAGCGATACGTCGCCCTTGAGCTGGCTGGAGAACGGGCATGACTGACGCTTCCATTACCCTCTCCCCCAACCCCTCTCGCGCAAGCGGGAAAGGGGAGCGCGTAGCCCGGATGCAATCCGGGGAAACCGTGCCAGGGTCTACACCATGAACCAGCCGCTGAAACTCGCCCTGGTCGGCCACACCAATGTCGGCAAGACCTCACTGCTGCGCACCCTGACCCGCGACGTGGAGTTCGGCGAAGTCTCGCCGCGCGCCAGCACCACCCGCCATGTCGAGGGTGCGCGTCTGTCGGTGGATGGTCAGGCGCTGCTGGAGCTATACGATACCCCCGGCCTGGAAGACGCCATTGCCCTGCTCGATTACCTGGAGCGCCTAGACCGCCCCGGCGAACGCCTGGACGGGCCGGCCCGTCTGAGCCGTTTTCTCGAAGGCAGCGAGGCGCGCCAGCGCTACGAACAGGAAGCCAAGGTGCTGCGCCAACTCATGGCATCCGATGCCGGCCTGTACGTGATCGATGTGCGCGAGCCGGTACTGGCCAAGTACCGCGACGAACTGGCGGTGCTGACCATGTGCGGCCGACCGTTACTGCCGGTGCTCAACTTCGTCGCCACTGCCGGCCATCGTGAAAGTGAGTGGCGCGAGGCACTGGCGCGCCTCGGCCTGCATGCCCTGGTAGCCTTCGACAGCGTGGCGCCCCCCGAAGATGGCGAGCGGCGCCTGTACGAAAGCCTGGCCCTGCTGCTGGAGCGTTCGCGCCCGCAGTTGCAGCGCCTGATCGAGGATCACGAGACGCAGCGTCAGGCCCGACGCCAGGCCGGCCAACGCCTGATCGCCGAACTGCTGATCGACTGTGCCGCCTGCCGCCGCAGCGTCGCCGCGCAACCGGTGCTGGAACAAGGCGCCATTTCTGAGCTACGCGATGCGATTCGCCAACGCGAACAGCGCTGCGTCGAAGCCCTGCTGCGCCTGTATGCCTTCCGCAGCGGCGATGCCAAAGCGGCCGACTTGCCGCTGCTCGACGGCCGCTGGGGTGATGATCTGTTCAACCCGGAAACGCTGAAGCAGCTGGGCATCAAGGTCGGTGGCGGCATGGCTGCCGGCGCCGCCACTGGCGTCGGTGTCGACCTGCTGGTCGGCGGCCTCACCCTCGGTGCTGCCGCAGCACTGGGCGCGGTGATCGGCGGCAGTGCGCAGACACTGCGCAATTACGGGGAAAGACTGAAAGGAAAATTGAAAGGCCAGCGCGAATTGACCGTCGACGACGCCGTGCTGCGCCTGCTCGCCCTGCGCCAACAACAGTTGCTGGCGGCGCTCGACATACGCGGCCACGCCGCCATGGACGCCATCACCCTCAACTCCCCACAGGAAACCCTGTGGCGCCAAGGCAAGCTACCCGCCCCACTGAACGTGGCGCGCGCCCATCCCGAGTGGTCGTCGCTCAATCCAGGCGCACGCCTGGAAGCGGCCGAGCGCGCTGAACAGGTAGAGCGTTTGTGCAGTGAAATTGCCATGCAAGCGGTGGGCTGAAGCCCACCCTACGCGATGGGCGATAGTTACCTGTAGGGTGGGCTTCAGCCCACCAGATCGGCGCCCCGCTACTCCCCAAACTCCCCATCACAATCATCCCGGCCACCCCAATCTGCCGGCAAAAGCCCTCGCGCGACATAACGATGGAAACTCGAATAAGGCCAGTCGCCAACCCTCGTCACCAGGCCGTGCTTGACCGGGTTGAAATGGATGTAATCGACATGCCGTGCCAGGTCATCCTCATCACGGATGCAGTGCTCCCAGAAGCGCCTCTGCCAGATGCCTTTCTCCCGCTTTATGATTTTGCTGGCGCTGACGCTGGCCACGGCAGGTAGCGCACGCGAGAACTGGCTTTTGATCAATGCCCAACGTAGGGAATAGTCGCGGTCATCCTCAGGCAACTCCCAAACAGCATGCAGATGGTCGGGTAGAACACAGATAGCGACGGTCTTGAACGGCATGCGCTTGTTGGCCTCGCCATAGATCCGGCGCAGTAGCGCGATTTCCTTCACCAGTATGCGGGAACGACGATCAGCGAGAGTGACCGTGAAGAAATAGGTAGCACCGACAATCCGTTCGCGGCGGTAGTTGGGCATGGGCAATCCTTTGTCCATTGGGAATGATTCGGAGCGGTGTTTGCGGTGGGCTGAAGCCCACCCTACAACCTAGTAGAACTTACAGACCGTAGGGTGGGCTTTAGCCCACCAGAGCCCACGCATTTCCATCTCAGACGGCCACCGGCGCCTTGATATGCGGATGCGCCTCGTAGCCGACCAACTCGAAGTCTTCGAACCTGAAAGCCAGCAAATCCTTCACCTCAGGGTTGAGCTTCATGGTCGGCAGCGGCAGTGGCTGGCGGGTCAGTTGCAGGTCGGTCTGCTCGATATGGTTGGCGTACAGATGGCAGTCGCCGCCGGTCCAGATGAACTCGCCCGGCTGCAAGTTGCACACCTGCGCCACCATCAGGGTCAGCAGCGCGTAGCTGGCGATGTTGAAGGGCACGCCAAGGAAGATGTCCGCCGAACGCTGATAGAGCTGGCAACTGAGCTTGCCGTCCGCCACATAGAACTGGAACAGCGCGTGGCACGGTGGCAGGGCCATCTGCTCGACCAGCGCCGGGTTCCAGGCCGAGACGATCAGGCGGCGCGAATCCGGATTCTTCCTGATCATCTCGATCAGCTTGGCGATCTGGTCGATGGACTCGCCATTGGGCGCTGGCCAACTGCGCCACTGGTAGCCGTACACCGGGCCGAGGTCACCATTCTCGTCGGCCCATTCATCCCAGATGCTGACACCGTTGTCCTTGAGGTACTTGATGTTGGTGTCACCCTGCAGAAACCACAGCAGCTCGTGGATGATCGAACGCAGGTGGCACTTCTTGGTGGTGACGAGGGGGAAGCCGTCGGCCAGGTCGAAGCGCATCTGGTAGCCGAACACGCTATAGGTGCCGGTACCGGTACGGTCTTCCTTGAAGGTGCCGTGCTCGCGCACGTGGCGCATCAGGTCGAGATACTGTTTCATCAGGCGGCTCGTTGAACGGGCTGGCGCTTGTAGGCGTAGGCGATCAAGCCGATGCCACCGAGGATCATCGGCAGGCAGAGAACCTGCCCCATGGTCAGCCAGTCCCAGGCCAGGTAGCCCAGCTGGGCATCCGGCACACGGACGAATTCGACGATGAAGCGGAACACTCCGTAACAGGCGGCGAACATGCCGGATACCGCCATGGTCGGACGTGGTTTACGCGAATAGAACCAGAGGATGGTGAACAGCGCCACGCCTTCCAGGGCGAACTGGTAGAGCTGCGACGGATGCCGCGCCAGTTGCTCGGGGTCGGTGGGAAAGACCATCGCCCAGGGCACATCGGTGGCCTTGCCCCACAGCTCGGCGTTGATAAAGTTGCCAATGCGTCCGGCACCCAGGCCAATCGGCACCAGTGGTGCGATAAAGTCCATCAGCTCGAAGAAGCTTTTGCCGTTGCGCTTGCCGAACCACCAGGTCGCCAGCATCACCCCGATCAGCCCGCCATGGAAGGACATGCCGCCCTCCCAGACTCGCAGGATCTTCGCCGGTTCGGCGATATAGGCAGCAAAGTCATAGAAGAACACGTAACCCAGACGGCCGCCGAGAATCACCCCCATGGCCACCCAGAACACCAGATCGGACAGCTTGTCCTTGCTCCAGGTCGCATCGAAACGCTCCAGCCGGCGCGAGGCCAGCCACCAGGCACCGCCAATACCGACCAGGTACATCAGGCCGTACCAGTGGATTTTCAGGGGACCAAGGGCGATGGCCACCGGGTCGATCTGCGGATAAGGCAGCATCCAGGACTCCTTAAATGAAAAAACTCAGGCCCACGCTCAGCAGCAGCAGGGCGAACAGACGCTTGAGCAACAGGGGCGACAGGCGATGAGCCAGACGCGCCCCCAAACGGGCAAAGAACATGCTGGTCATGGCGATCCCCAGTACTGCCGGGAGATACACGAAACCGACGCTCCATGGCGGCAGACTCGCATGCCCCCAGCCAGTGAACATGAAGCTCAGCGCCCCGGCGATAGCAATCGGCAAACCACAGGCCGCCGAGGTGGCCACCGCCTGCTGCATCGGCACGCTGCGCCAGACCAGGAAGGGTACGGTCAGCGAACCACCGCCAATGCCGAAGATCGCCGAGGCCCAGCCGATTACCCCGCCAGCCACGGTCAATGTGGGCTTGCCTGGGACACCACGGCTGGCCTTGGGTTTCAGATCCAGCGCCATCTGCACCGCCACGACGATGGCGAAGGTACCGATGATCTTCTGCAACCAAGGCCCCTGGATCAGCGCTGCGGTCAGTGCACCCAGCGCTGCACCCAGCAGGATACCCAGCGTCAGCCAGCGAAACAGCGGCCAGCGTACCGCCCCCTTGCGGTGATGCTCGAGCAGCGAGTTGATCGAGGTGAAGACGATGGTCGCCAGAGACGTGCCCACGGCCATGTGCGTGAGGATTTCCGGGGCCATGCCCTGAGCGGTAAAACTCAGCACCAGCACCGGCACGATGATCAGACCACCGCCCACGCCAAACAGACCGGCCAGCACACCTGCAGCCGAGCCCAGTACCAGGTAGAGCAGCAGCTCCATCGACACCCCCACAATCAAAGGCGCATGGTAGCGGAAATTCCCTCGCAACGGCACACGGGGCGACGCAATGGTTGCCGCCCCAGGCTCCGCTCGCTAGCCTGGCAGATTCCGCCATAGGAGGAATGCGCATGTGCCTGATCGTCTTCGCCTGGCAGCCGGAAAGCCCGACGGTGCTGCGCCTGGCGGCCAACCGCGACGAGTTCTACGCGCGTCCCAGCGCCGCGTTGAGTGAATGGGCAGATGCCCCCGGCATATTCGCTGGTCGCGACCTGCAGGCTGGCGGCACCTGGCTGGGCATCACCGCCGAAGGCCGCTTCGCCGCACTGACCAATATCCGCGACCCCAGGCTGAAAGCCGGCCCGCGCTCACGCGGCGCCCTGACGACCGAGTATCTGCTGGGCCAGACCTCAGCGCCGGCCTATCTCGACAGGATCATGCGCGACGCCGCCGACTATGCCGGCTTCAACCTGCTGCTGGGCGACCGCCAGCAGCTCTGGCATTTCAACTCCCGGGAAGGGCGGCCTCGGCAACTGCGCAGCGGCATCTACGGCATGTCCAACGCCAGTCTCGACACGCCTTGGCCGAAACTGCTGTACGCCAGAGAGGCGTTGCGCGAGCGCATCGAGGGTGTGGATGAGGACTTGCTCGAGCTGCTGAGCGACAACCGCCAACCGGCCGATCATCTGCTGCCGGACACCGGCGTAGGGCTGGCAACGGAGCGCCTGCTATCGAGTGTGTTCATCGCCAGCGCAACCTATGGCACCCGCGCCAGCACGGTGTTGAACCTTGAGCAGAGTGGCGACTGGAACATCACCGAGCGCAGCTTCGGCGCGCATGGCGCCGTACTCGGCGAGGTCGCGTTACGCCGGTAGCCCGGATGCAATCCGGGGAAAGGCGATGGCGGGATAAATCCCCTGAAGTAGGAGCCCGCTTGCGGGCGATGGCGGCTGACGTGATCGCCGGCAAGCCGGCTCTTACAGGTCGGGTTGCGGCGTTTATTCGGCATCGTGGGATGGTTAGCAGGCCGTTGAAAAACGTAGGCGAGGCAGCCAATGCAAGGCAAAAATAGGCGAAAAAGCGGAGTTTACGAGCTGTAAATGAGCATTTTGATCGGACTCGCGCACGAGCCTGTTTTAACGCAGCAGTGGCAACGCAGATAGTTTTTCAACAGCCTGTTAGAGCAAGGCGAAACCCGTCAGCCGACCCCGGGTGTCACCAAGCTCATGCTGGATGCACCAGCATCCGCGGCAGGCGAATCAGGCCTGGATATTCGACGCCGGGTTGATCACCCGACCCAGGCCCAGGTTACGCAGCGCCAGGTGCAGGGTGCTGTAGATCAGGTGCGGGTTGTCCATGGTCATCACCTGGCCCAGCAGTTCCCTGGCCTTGCTCTGGGTGATCTGGCGCAGCAGCCACTTCACCTTGGGCAGGTTGGTGGCGTTCATCGACAGCGAATCGAAGCCCATCGCCAGCAACAACACGGCAGCAGCAGGGTCGCCGGCCATCTCGCCACAGATGCTCACCGGCTTGCCTTCGAGGTGAGCGTCGTTGACCACCTTCTGCAATGCCTGCAGCACCGCCGGATGGAGGAAGTCGTAGAGGTCGGCCACACGCGGATTGTTGCGATCGACCGCCAGCAGGTATTGGGTCAGGTCGTTGGAGCCGACCGAGAGGAAATCGACCTGGCGCGCCAGTTCGCGAGTCTGATAAACGGCTGCCGGAATCTCGATCATCACGCCGATAGGCGGCAGTGGAACATCGGTACCCTCGTCACGCACCTCACCCCAGGCACGGTGGATCAGGTGCAGCGCCTCTTCCAGCTCCTGCGTGCCGGAAATCATCGGCAGCAGGATGCGCAGGTTGTTCAACCCCTCGCTGGCCTTGAGCATGGCGCGGGTCTGCACCAGGAAGATTTCCGGGTGATCGAGGGTCACACGAATGCCGCGCCAGCCCAGGGAGGGATTCTCTTCCTTGATCGGGAAGTAGGACAGCGACTTGTCGCCGCCGATATCCAGGGTGCGCATGGTCACCGGCAGCGGGTGGAAGGCCTGCAACTGCTCGCGATAGGTGGCCAACTGTTCCTTCTCGCTGGGAAAGCGCTCGTTGACCATGAACGGCACTTCGGTACGGTACAGGCCGACGCCCTCGGCGCCGCGCTGCTGGGCACGAGCAACATCGGCGAGCAGGCCGGTGTTGACCCACAGCGGCATACGGTGGCCGTCGAGGGTCTCGCAGGGCAGCGCGCGCAGAGCGTCGAGCCCTTCGGTGAGCTGGCGCTCCTCCTCGAGCACCTCGGCGTACTGCTTGCTCAGCAGCTCGCTGGGGTTGGTGAAGACTTCGCCGTGATAGCCGTCGACGATCAGCTTGATGCCGTCGATCTTCGAGTACGGCAGGTCGAGCACACCCATGACCGTGGGAATACCCATGGCGCGGGCGAAAATCGCCACGTGGGAGTTGCCCGAACCGGTCACCGAGATCAGACCGGCCAGTTTGCCTTCCGGCACCTCGCCGAGCATCGCCGGCGACAGCTCCTCGCTGACCAGAATGGTGTTGTCGGGGTAGACCAGCGAGATCTTGCGCTCTTCCTGCAGGTAGGCCAGCAGGCGCCGACCGAGGTCGCGCACATCGGAGGCGCGTTCGCGCAGGTAAGCGTCATCCATCAGCTCGAAGCGCTTGACGTGGTCGAGCACCACCTGGCGCAAGGCGCCCTGCGCCCACTGGCCGGTACGAATGACCTTGCGCACCTCGTTACCCAGCGCGGCGTCCTCGAGCATCATCAGGTAGACGTCGAACAGCGCGCGCTCTTCCTTGCGTAGCTGAGTGGCGAGTTTCTCGGACAGCTCCTGCATGTCCTCGCGCACCCAACCCAGCGCCTTGTCGAACAGTTCCAGCTCGGCAGCGATGTCATCGACACTGCGGTCTGGAACCACATTCAGATCAGCCGGGGGCAGCACCACGACAGCGGTTCCGACCGCTACCCCCGGCGCACCCGGCACGCCGACGAACTTGGCCTCCTGCACGCCCTTGCCCTGGCGCCCCAGGCCGCGAATCGAGCCGGTTGCCTCGGCATGGGCGATAACGCCGGCAAGCTGCGCGCTCATGGTGACCAGGAAGGCTTCCTCGCCTTCGTCGAACTGGCGGCGCTCCTTCTGCTGCACAACCAGCACGCCCATCACCCGGCGGTGGTGGATGATCGGTGCACCGAGGAAGGAGGCGTAGCGTTCCTCGCCGGTCTCGGCAAAGTAGCGGTAGCGGGGATGGCTGGCAGCGTCTTCGAGGTTCAGCGGTTCTTCGCGACTACCGACCAGGCCGACCAGACCTTCGCTGGGCGCCATGCTGACCTTGCCGATGGAGCGCTTGTTGAGGCCGTCGGTGGCCATCAACACGAAACGGTTGGTTTCCGGGTCGAGCAGGTAGACCGAGCAGACCTGGCTGCCCATCGCTTCCTTGACCCGCTGCACGATGATCGACAGCGCCGCCTTGAGGTCCTTGGCGGCGTTTACTTCCTGGACGATCTTGCGCAGCGTATTGAGCATGCTCGATTGGGGTCCGTATCAGTCGCGCACTATAAGACGCGGGGCAAGTTCCTTGAGCGCGCGACGGTAAACCTCGCGCTTGAATGTGACCACCTGGCCCAGCGGATACCAGTAGCTGACCCAGCGCCAGCCATCGAATTCGGGCTTGCCGGTCAGGTCCATGCGTACGCGGTCTTCAGCCCCCGTCAGGCGCAGCAGAAACCACTTCTGCTTCTGCCCGATGCACAGCGGCTGGCTGTGCGTGCGCACCAGACGCTGCGGCAAACGATAACGCAACCAGCCTCGGGTGCAGGCGAGGATCTTCACATCCTGCTCTTCGAGCCCGACCTCTTCATTCAGTTCACGGTAAAGCGCATCGATCGGCGATTCACGATCATTGATGCCACCCTGGGGAAACTGCCACGCATCCTGGTTGATACGCCTGGCCCAGAGCACCTGGCCGACATCATTGGTCAGGATGATGCCGACATTCGGGCGGAAACCATCAGAATCGATCACGGCAAGCAACCTCGTACACGCAAGTTCCGGCATTGTTCCACAAAGCCGGCGACAGCAGCAACGCGGGTTTAGGCGCTGTTTGAAAGCCCCGGCAAAGCGGCTATTCTGGCGCGCCTTCCCTTTCTACAGAACAGGTAACGAACCGTGCGCTTGGCCCTTTTCGATCTCGACAACACCCTGCTGGCTGGCGACAGCGATCACAGCTGGGGCGAATTCGTCTGCCAGCGCGGCCTGGTCGATGCGGCCGAGTACCTGGCGCGCAACGATGCCTTCTATGCCGATTACTGTGCCGGCAAGCTGGACGTGGTGGCGTATCAGAATTTCAGCCAGGCCATTCTCGGCCGCCACGACATGGCGCAACTGGCGCAGTGGCACCGCGAGTTCATGGCCGAGGTGATCGAGCCGATCATCCTGGCCAAGGGCGAGGCATTGCTGGCCGAACACCGCGAAGCGGGTGACAAGCTGGTGATCATCACCGCCACCAACCGCTTCGTCACCGCGCCCATCGCCGCGCGCCTGGGTGTGGAAACCCTGATCGCTACCGAATGCGGCATGCAGGATGGTCGCTATACCGGGCAGATCACCGGTACGCCGTGCTACCAGGGCGGCAAGGTGACCCGCTTGAACGAATGGCTGGCCGAGACGGGGTACAACCTCGATGGCGCCTACTTCTACAGCGACTCACGCAATGACCTGCCGCTGCTCGAGGCCGTGGCCAACCCGGTAGCAGTCGACCCGGACGACGTGCTGCGCGCCACCGCCACCGAGCGCGGCTGGCCGGTGATCTCGTTGCGCTGAGCGCCACTACCAACCGTAGGGTGCGCTGTGCGCACCGCAAGCCCCATCATTAGCCGCCGGTGCGCACTGCCTGGGCGGCCCCGCGACACCCTACAGAGCTTGGCAGTCGAGATGCATCGAACCACAAGCCCTCTCCCGCCCTTCGGGCACCCTCTCCCAGTGGGAGAGGGTCAGCAGAAGCCGCTCGGCGGCTGCTTCAAGCCGGCTTGGCGCCCATCAACGCCATGATGACGATCAAGAGCAGCAGAATCAGCCCGGCATAGATCAGGCACAGACGCTTGAGCGATGTCGGCGCCGGTGTATCACCCAGCGCACGCCAGACCGCCAGACGACCGGCCAGCAGCAAACCGAGCAGCATCATCAGCGCATAGAGAATGCTGCCCAGCAGCAGCCAGGTCTGTCCCAGCGGCCAGCCGGCGGTGTCCACCAGCCAGTAGCCGGTAACCGGCAGGCTCAGCGCCAGCACGGCGAATGCCGGGAAGCTGAACAGCAGGGTCACGCGCAGCTTGCGCGCCAGCACCGTCGCATCGCCACCGCGCTGCGCCTTGAACAGCATGACGCCATGGGCGATCAGGCCGAGCAGCAGCAACACGCCCGGGGCGCTGTGGAGAATACGGACCAGCAGGTAGTGTTCCATCGTGGTTTCCTTTTATTCGGCGATTAAGTAGGGCGGGTGCAACCCGCCAGAACGCGGCGGCGGGTTACACCCGCCCTACGGTTCGAAGGCAGCTTTCAACCCAGAAACAGGCGATAAGCCGGATTGTCGCTTTCATCCCAGTAGGGATAACCGATGGCATCCAGCGCCGCCGGCACCAGATGGCGTTCGTCGTCCGGAACCTGCAAGGCCGCCAGTACGCGGCCATCGGCTGCGCCGTGATTGCGGTAATGGAACATCGAGATATTCCAGCGCCCGCCCAGTTTCTGCAGGAAGTTGAACAGCGCGCCCGGCCGCTCGGGGAATTCGAAGCGCAGCACCATCTCGTTACCGACACCAGCGGCATGACCACCGACCATATGGCGGATATGCAATTTGGCCAGTTCGTTATCGGTCAGGTCCAGCACCGGGAAGCCCTGCGCACGCAGGCCCTCGACCAACGCCTGGCGCGGGTCATTCTCCGGATGGGTCTGCACGCCGACGAAGATGTGCGCTTCGCGGTCAGTGTGATAGCGATAGTTGAACTCGGTGATCTGGCGCTTGCCCACCGCCTCGCAGAAGGCCTTGAAGCTACCCGGCTGTTCGGGGATGGTCACGGCGATGATCGCTTCGCGCTTCTCGCCCAGCTCGGCGCGCTCGGCAACGTGGCGCAGGCGGTCGAAATTGACGTTGGCGCCGGAGTCGATACCCACCAGCACTTCGCCACTGGCGCCCTGGCGCTCGACGTACTTCTTGATCCCGGCCACGGCCAGCGCGCCGGCCGGCTCGGTGATCGAACGGGTATCGTCGTAGATGTCCTTGATTGCCGCACAGATTTCATCGGTGCTGACGGTGATCACTTCATCGACGTGATGCTTGCAGATATCGAAGGTGTGCTGGCCGATCTGCGCCACTGCCACGCCGTCGGCGAACAGCCCGACCGTCGGTAGCACCACGCGCTCGCCCGCCGCCATCGCCTGCTGCAGGCAGTTGGAGTCGTCCGGCTCGACGCCGATCACCTTGATTTCCGGGCGCAGGTACTTCACATAAGCCGCGATGCCGGCGATCAGGCCACCGCCACCGACTGGCACGAAGATGGCATCGATATGCCCCTGGTGCTGACGCAGCACTTCCATGGCCACGGTGCCCTGACCAGCGATCACCAGTGGGTCGTCGTAGGGGTGGATATAGGTGTAGCCCTTCTCCTCCACCAGCTTCAGCGAATGCGCCAGCGCCTCGGGGAAGGCGTCGCCGTGCAGCACCACCTTGCCGCCCCGCGAGCGCACGCCCTGCACCTTCAGCTCAGGCGTGGTACGCGGCATGACGATGGTCGCCTTCACCCCCAGGTGCTTGGCCGCCAGGGCCAGGCCCTGGGCGTGATTGCCGGCCGAGGCGGTGACCACCCCGCGTGCCAGCTCTTCAGGGGACAGTTGCGCCAGCTTGTTGTAGGCGCCGCGAATCTTGAACGAGTACACCGGCTGCAGATCCTCGCGCTTGAGCAGAATCTGGCTGCCCAGCCGCTCACTAAGCTGGCGGGCGGGTTGCAGCGGGGTTTCCACCGCGACGTCATAAACGCGCGAGGTGAGGATCTTCTTCACGTACTGTTCGAGCATGGTGATTTCGCAGGCGTTCGGGCTTTGAGAGGACTGCCGAGTCTACCCCAGCGCCGCGCCGGACGACCATACGAAACGCGTGGGTTCTGCTCCGTCAGCACAGCACTTGCGGCTATAATTCGCGCCTACTTCCCCCACCTTCCCAGGCATTTCCCCGCGATGAACCAGGATCAGCTGAAACAGGCCGTGGCCCAGGCCGCCGTCGACCACATTCTCCCGCGCCTCGACAGCAAGAGCATCGTTGGCGTCGGCACCGGCTCCACCGCCAACTTCTTCATCGACGCACTGGCCAAGCACAAGATGGACTTCGATGGCGCCGTCGCCAGCTCCGAAGCCACCGCAGCACGCCTGAAGGGCCATGGCATACCGGTCTACGACCTCAACAGCACCGCCGAGCTGGAGTTCTACGTCGATGGCACCGACGAGAGCGACGAACGCCTGCACCTGATCAAGGGCGGCGGCGCCGCACTGACCCGCGAGAAGATCGTCGCCGCCGTGGCCAGGACCTTCATCTGCATCGCCGACGCCAGCAAGCTGGTACCGGTGCTGGGTGCCTTCCCGCTGCCGGTGGAAGTCATCCCGATGGCCCGCAGCTATGTCGCCCGCCAGCTGGTGAAGCTGGGCGGCGACCCGGTGTACCGCGAAGGTGTGCTGACCGACAACGGCAACGTCATTCTCGACGTGCACAACCTGTCGATCACCGACCCGGTGAAGCTGGAAGCGGACATCAACGCCATCGTCGGCGTGGTCACCAACGGCCTGTTCGCCGCCCGCCCGGCCGACCTGCTGCTGCTCGGCACCGCCGAAGGCGTGAAAACGCTCAAGCGCTGAATCGGTGGGAGGCGCTTCAGCGGCGATTGTCGCGGCTGAAGCCCCTCCCACAGAGTCCTTTGTTCCACCCACTCTGATTTGCGCAGTCGGTGGCCCGAGTGCAATCCGAGTCTGCTGCGATTCGCCATGCGCACCGGAAACGGGCTACGGGTCGGGTGTTCACTTGCGCAACAAGCGCAAGCCGTTGAACACCACCATCAGGCTCACGCCCATATCGGCGAACACGGCCATCCACATGGTCGCCTCACCGGTCAGCGTCATGACCAGGAAAACGGCCTTGATGCCCAGCGCCAGGACGATGTTCTGAAGCAGGATGGCGTGGGTCTGCCGCGACAGACGAACGAAGGCCGGAATCTTGCGCAAATCGTCGTCCATCAATGCCACGTCAGCGGTCTCGATAGCGGTATCGGTACCGGCGGCGCCCATGGCGAAGCCGATTTCGGCCCTGGCCAGCGCCGGGGCATCGTTGATGCCATCGCCGACCATGCCGACCACCCTGCCTTGCGCCTGACGCGCCTCGACCCAGGCCAGCTTGCCCGCCGGCAGCAGATCACCGCGCGCTTCATCGACACCGACCTGTTCAGCGATAGCTGCGGCGGTATGGGCGTTATCACCACTGAGCATGCAGGTGCGCACACCCAGTTCGTGCAATTCGGCGACCGCCTCGCGGCTGCTCTGGCGCACCGTGTCGGCCACAGCGAAGAGCATCAGTGCGCGCTGTTCGTCGCACAGCACCACCACGCTCTTGCCCTGACGTTCCAGCGCCTCGAGGCGCTGCTCCAGTTGCGCCGAGCACAGCCCGAGATCTTCGACCAGGCGATGGTTGCCCAGATAAAGCAGCCTGCCATCGATCCGCCCTCGAATACCCTGCCCCGGCAGCGCCGCAAAATCCTCGACCTCACGCAAGGTCTGCCCCTGCTCCACTGCGTGCCGGGCCAACGCCCGGGAAACCGGGTGATCCGAGCGCGCGGCCAGGCTCGCCGCCCAAGTGGCGTGCAGCGGTTCATCCACTTCCAGCAAGTGGAGGCTGTCGGTCTGCACCGGCTTGCCATGGGTCAGCGTGCCGGTCTTGTCCAGCGCCAGCAGGGCCAGATGCCGCCCGTTCTCCAGATACACACCACCCTTGATCAGGATGCCCTTACGCGCAGCCGCCGCCAGGCCACTGACGATGGTCACCGGGGTGGAAATCACCAGCGCACAGGGGCAGGCCACCACCAGCAGGACCAGGGCGCGGTAGACCCAGTCGAGCCAGGCGCCACCGATGACCAGCGGAGGCACCACAGCCACCGCCAGGGCGAATGCGAACACCACCGGGGTATAGATGCGCGAGAACTGATCGACGAAACGCTGGGTCGGCGCGCGCGAGCCCTGCGCCTCCTCCACCGCATGGATGATGCGTGCCAGGGTGGTGTCACGTGCTGCCGCGCTTACGCGGAACTCCAGCGAGCCCGCCTCGTTGATGGTGCCAGCGAACACCGCGTCGCCCACACGCTTTTCCACCGGCAGGCTTTCCCCGGTGATCGGCGCCTGATTGACCGTCGAGCTGCCGCCGACCACCTCGCCATCGAGACTGATGCGCTCACCGGGGCGCACACGCACCACCGCGCCCAGCCCGACAGCCTGCACGTCGATCTCCTGCCAACTGCCATCGGCCTGCTGCACGGTAGCGCGCGGCGGCGCCAGATCCATCAGCCCGCGAATCGCATTGCGCGCCCGATCCAGCGAACGCGCCTCGATCAATTCGGCCAGGGTGAACAGCACCATGACCATCGCCGCTTCCGGCCACTGACCGATCAGCACCGCGCCGGTCACGGCGATGCTCATCAGGGCATTGATATTGAGGTTGCGGTTCTTCAGGGCGATCCAGCCCTTCTTGTAGGTGTTCAGCCCGCACATCAGGATGGCGGCAACGGCCAGCAGTGCCACCAGCCAGTCGGGGCCGAGCCCGGCGAAATGCACGATTTCCGAAGCAGTTGCCACCCCACCAGCCAGCGCCAGCGGCCACCACGGTTTTTTTGCCGGTGCAGCAGCCGGCTGCTGCGCAGTGCGATCATTTTCGACCTGCGGGGTGAACCCCAGCGCGCGGATGGCCGGCAGCACCTGCGCCAGCATTCCCTCGTCATGACTGACGGTGAGCACGCGCTGCAGCAGATTGAAATGCAGACCGGCCACGCCCGGTAGCCGACCCAGCGCGTCACGAATCAGGCGCTCTTCCGTGGGGCAATCCATCTGCTCGATGCGAATACGGGTATTGCACGCGCCCGTCAGCGCGGTGTCCGCTGGCTGCGGCACGGCCTCGTGATTGTGTCCAGCGTGATCGTGGACATGCTCAGGGTGAGCAAGTGGCTGTTGGTGCGAGTGATCGCAGCAGCGGCTCATGGCAAATCTCCGTCAGGTATCTATTGCCGAGTACACACCCTGTAGTCACTATAGGGTCAAGCACCTACGGAGCGATCCCATGAAAATCGGAGAATTGGCGAAAAAGGCCGGCTGCCGGGTAGAGACCGTACGCTACTACGAACGCGAAGGTCTGCTGCCGGCGCCCGCACGCAGCGAGGGCAACTACCGCCTGTACGGCGCCCAGCACCTGGAGCGGCTGGTATTCATCCGCAATTGCCGCACGCTGGACATGACCCTGGAAGAGATTCAACGACTGCTGGCTCTGCGTGACCTGCCCCACGAGAGCTGCGCCGGTATCAACAGCCTGGTAGACGAACATATCGAGCATGTTCAGGCGCGCATCGACAGCCTGCAGGCGCTACGTGATCAACTCACCGAGTTGCGCGACCGTTGCAACGACCCCAAGGGGGCGGAAGACTGCGGCATCCTGCGCCAGCTCAACGTCAGCGGCGGTGTGCAACTGCTACCGGACGATGGCCATACCCATGTCGGCAAGAGCCACTCGCATTGATGAACTACGCTTGCTGAGCATCGCTGCGGCATACCGCCGAGCGCTCAGGGAGAAATGAACATGTCTGGAAAGTTCGAGCTGAAGAAGGCCAAAGACGGTCAGTTCCACTTCAACCTGCTGGCGACCAATGGCCAGCCCATCCTCAGCAGCGAGATGTACAAGGCCAAGGACTCGGCGCTTAACGGCATCGAGTCGGTGAGGAAGAACTCACAACGCGAGGGCGCCTTCGAGATCAAGACCTCGAGCAACGATAAACACTACTTCCTGCTCATGGCCACCAACGGCCAGGTGGTCGGGCAAAGTCAGATGTATGCCAGCGCCGCCAGCTGCAAGAGCGGCATCGAGTCGGTGCAAAAAAATGCACCGAGCGCGGTGATCGACGACCAGACGAGTTAGTCGCCCTGCTTCCTGAACACATAGAACAGGTTCGGCTCACTGATCAGGTACAGGTTGCCGTCGTCATCCGTCGCTATTCCCTCGGCCTGCGGCACACTGCGCTGCAGGCCATGCTGGCCACGTAACAGCGACAATGTACTGATCGGCTTGCCGTCGGCATTGAGTTCGATTACCAGGCGCGACTCGTCCGACAGCGCCAACAGATGGCCGGTCGCGGCGTCGAAGTCCAGGCTGGAAAGGTCGCGCACGAACAACCGCGCATCGCGCTTCGGGTCGGTATTGACCTGCAGCACCAGTGGCTTGCTCTCGTCGACATGAGGGAAGCCGAGCACCTCGAAGATGCGCACCGGATCGCGCTCCTTGGCCACCAGCAGGCGCTGGTTCCGTGCGTCGTAGGCCAGGCCTTCGAAGCCCTTGTTGCCGTTGAGGCCGATACCCAGGGATAGCTGCTGGAAATCGGCGGCGTTGAGCACACGACTGTCATCGTCGATACGCACCTTGACCAGACGCTGTTCGCGCTCGTCAGCGATCACATAGGTGCCGGGCGCCACGTACTCGATGGCCTCGGGATCACCAAAACCTTCAAGATCGATGGTGCGCTTGAGCTCGCCCTGCAGGCTGATCTCGATCACCTTGGCCGGCTTGTTGGTGACGCTGAACAGGCTGCGGCGATCCGGATCGTAGGTCAGCGCCGACACATCGCTGATATCGGCAATGGGCTTGGCCTCGATCACCACGCGGTAGTCGCCCAGCCACAGCGACTGATCACGCCACTGCGCACCATGCTGCCACTCCTGCACGGAGAACCAGGCTCGCTCGAACAGCCGATACTGCTGGCCCAACACCGCGCCAAGCAACAAGACGAAGAACAGCAGATAGAGCCAGGGGTTTATGGAGAGCAAACGACGCATGATGAATTTCTCTGACTACCACAGAAAAGCCCGCCACGGGTTTGACGTGGCGGGCAGCGGTGAAATCGCGATCAGTTGATCAGCTCGACGTGATCGACATCGATCTCGCGACTGTTGAAGTCCTTGTCGACTTCACCGGTCAGGCGCACCTTGGCGGTTTCAGAGACTTTCTGGCCCGGCCAGTCTTCGTCGTCGATTTCGACCTGGATGGTGCCGGTGGCGTCCTTGAACTCGTAGAGCTCATCCTGCAGGCGCTTGACGATCTGGCCTTCCAGCACAACATGGGTGTCGTCAGCAGCTTCCAGTGCAGCAGCCACGGTGGTGACCTGCGCAATGGCACCGGGGCCGGTGTAACCGGTGGCGAAAGCGGCGGTGCTGAGCAGCGGCAGAACCATCAGAGCGAGAGCGGTACGTTTCATGGCGTGAACCTCGTTGTTCGTAAGTGACGGGGTCAGATTAGTGCCGCTAGCTGAAGCCAGACTGAATCGCGGCTTAAGCCAAACTGAATCCGCCACGCCACTCAACTGGCATCTGGCTGCGCCTTGCTGAAGACGTAAAAAAGATTGGGCTCGGCGACGATATAGATGTTGCCCTCTTCGTCCATGGTCACGCCCTCGGCCTGCTTGATGCCCTGTTCCAGACCGTTGAGACCGCCGGTAAGGCTGAGAAAGCTGACCGGGTGACCGCTGCGATCCAGCTCCAGCAGCATGCGCGACTCGTCGGACAGCACCAGTGCATGGCCGGTACGCGCATCGATAGTCAACGAAGAAATATCGCGCATGCCCAGGTTGCCATCGCCAAAGGGCTGCATCACTCCGGCGGCGCCGTCTTCACCGGGGAAAGGCAGGCTGAACAAGCCCATCGGGCTGCGCTCCTTGCCCAGCATCAGGCTGCTGCTGCGTGCATCCCAGGCAAGGGCCTCAAAGCCCTTGTTGCCTGCATCGGCAAAGCCCAGGTCAAAACCGGGGTAATCGGCCGCATCCAGCTCCAGGTCGTCGTCACGCAGGGTAAAGGTGGTGAGCTGACGCCGACGCTCATCGACAATGGCCATGCGCCCGTTGTCCATCATCTCCACCGCTTCCGGGTCAGCAAAGCCCTTCAACTGGATACGCCGCAACACCTCACCCTCACGCGAGAGTTCCACCAGCAGAGGGTTCTTGCCGGTCACCGTAAAGAGGGTGCCGGTTACCGGGTTGTAGGTAAGCCCCGAGGTTTCATCTTGTTCCAGACCAGACAACGCCTTGGCCTGAATCACCGCACGGTAGCCAGGCAGCCAGACGCTGGACAAGCGCTCGACCAACGGCGTATGCCCCTCCTGCCACCAGAGCAGGGCGCGATCATCCCAATGCTGAGTTTTTACTACCGTTGCCACGACCAGCACGGCTATGCCGAACAACCAGTAACGGGGGCGAGAAAGGCGGGAACGAAGGGAGGGCATCGGCGACGGCTCGGCTGCTTGATGGCAATCCGACATCCGATGTCTGGAAGAGTTCCGCCGCCTGGAAGGCGGCGGTCAGAGCTTATAACACGCGGCTGGTGAAACTACTGTGACCGACCAGCTCCAGCACCAACTCGTCGCCCTTGTTCAGCGCACCCACGCCGACCGGCGTACCGGTGAGAATCACGTCGCCCGGCTGCAGGGCAAAGTGCCCGGCCATGTGCTGGATCATCGACACGATGGGGTTGAGCATGTCGCGGCTGTTGCCGTCCTGGCGGGTTTCACCGTTGATCAACAGGCGAATGCCAATATCAGCCAGATCCTCGATGGCATCACCCGGCACGAAAGGCGCCAGTACGCAGGCGCCGTCGAAACTCTTGGCGATTTCCCAGGGATAGCCCTTCTCCTTGAGCCTGGCCTGCACGTCGCGCAGGGTCAGGTCCAGCGCCGGCGCGAAACCGCTGATGGCGTCACGCACTTCTTCGGCATCCGGCTTTTTCGACAGTGGCTTGCCGATCAACACGGCGATTTCCGCCTCGTAATGCACCGAGCCGCGATCCTCGGGGATGACAAAGCCACCCTCTAGCGGCACCACGCAGGAGCCGGGTTTGATGAACAGCAGCGGCTCGGTGGGCACCGGGTTGTTCAGTTCGGCGGCATGCTCGGCGTAGTTGCGGCCGATGCAGACGACCTTGCCGAGCGGGAAGTGGACGGTGGTACCGTCGACATACTGGTGCTGATAGCTCATCACCGACTCCTGTGTTGTTCGTATTGTGGGCATCGCGGCTTGTGGCCGGTGCCGTACCTTAACCGACACATGGCCGGATACGAAAACGCCCGCTGTCAGGCGGGCGTCTGCGATCAGGCAAAGATCTTGCCGGGGTTCATGATGCCGTTGGGATCGAACACCGCCTTGATCGCTTTCATGCAGGCGATTTCTTCTGGCGAACGGCTGTAGTGCAGGTAGTCGCGCTTGGTCATGCCCACGCCATGCTCGGCACTGATCGAGCCGTTGTATTTCTGCACGGTCTCGAACACCCACTGGTTGACTACCGCGCACTTGGCGAAGAACTCGTCCTTGGACAGGTTATCGGGCTTCAAGATATTCAGATGCAGGTTGCCGTCACCGATATGGCCGAACCACACCACCTCGAAATCCGGGTAGTTGGCTTCGACGATGGCATCGATGTCCTTGAGGAAGGCCGGCACCTGGCTGACCGTGACGGAGATGTCGTTCTTGTACGGCGTCCAGTGGCTGATGGTTTCGGAGATATATTCGCGCAGCTTCCACAGGTTCTGCAGCTGCTGTTCGCTCTGACTCATCACGCCATCGACCACCCAGCCCTGCTCGACGCAATGCTCGAAGGTTTCCAGCGCCTGGTTGGCCACTTCCTCGGTGCTGGCTTCGAATTCCAGCAGCGCATAGAAGGGGCATTCGCTTTCGAACGGTGCGGGGACGTCGCCACGGCCGAGCACCTTGGCCAGGGCCTTGTCGGAAAAGAACTCGAACGCGGTCAGGTCGAGCTTGCTCTGGAAAGCGTGCAGCACCGGCATGATCGAGTCGAAATCAGCGGTGCCGAGCACCATCGCGGTGAGGTTCTTCGGCGCGCGATCCAGGCGCATGGTCGCTTCGACCACGAAGCCCAGGGTGCCTTCGGCGCCGATGAACAGCTGACGCAGGTCATAGCCAGTGGCGTTCTTGATCAGGTCCTTGTTCAGCTCCAGCAATTCGCCGGTGCCGGTCACGACCTTCAGGCCGGCCACCCAGTTGCGGGTCATGCCGTAGCGAATCACCTTGATCCCGCCGGCATTGGTGCCGATATTGCCGCCAATCTGGCTGGAGCCCGAAGAGGCGAAATCCACCGGGTAATACAGGCCTTTTTCTTCGGCGAACAGCTGCAGCTGCTTGGTCACCACGCCCGGCTGGCACACCGCCGCACGGTCGTATTCGTTGAACGAGAGAATCTGGTTCATGTAGTCGAACGCCACCACCACTTCGCCATTGGCCGCGACCGCTGCCGCCGACAAACCGGTTCGGCCACCGGACGGCACCAGGGCGACCTTGTGCGCATTGGCCCAACGCACGATGGCCTGCACCTGCTCGGTAGTCTTGGGGAAGACGATTGCAGAGGGCGCCGGGGCGAAATGCTTGGTCCAGTCCTTGCCATAGGCCTCGAGGGAATCGGCGTCGGTCAGCACCTTGCCGGGCTCAACCAGGGTCTTCAGCTCTTCGATCTGGGCAGGGGTGGTCATCTACGGAACTCTCAAAGGATTCATGGTCGCCCTGAGAACCATTCAGGTCGCAACCGAGCATTGAAAAAGGCGAACATGCTAGCATACGCACCCCGTGAATCGAGCCATGCAGCGATCTGCGGGCGCCGGCTGAGTTTCTCAGCCCTTCCCTGACAACATCCCGTGGGACACAGGTACTCCGATGAGCAAGACCTCTCTGGACAAGAGCAAGATCAAGTTCCTTCTTCTCGAAGGCGTGCACCAGAACGCCGTAGACACGCTGAAGGCCGCCGGTTACACCAACATCGAGTACCTCAAAACCGCTCTGTCGGGCGATGAGCTGAAAGCGAAGATCGCCGATGCCCACTTCATCGGCATCCGCTCGCGCACCCAGCTGACGGCTGACGTCTTCGACTGCGCGAAAAAACTGGTCGCCGTCGGCTGCTTCTGCATCGGCACCAACCAGGTCGATCTGGACGCTGCCCGCGAACGCGGTATTGCCGTGTTCAACGCACCCTACTCCAACACCCGCTCGGTGGCCGAGCTGGTGCTGGCCGAAGCCATCCTGCTGCTGCGCGGCATCCCCGAGAAGAACGCCTCCTGCCATCGCGGTGGCTGGATCAAGTCGGCGGCCAACTCCTTCGAGATCCGCGGCAAGAAGCTGGGCATCGTCGGCTACGGCTCGATCGGCACCCAGCTCTCGGTACTGGCCGAGGCTCTCGGCATGCAGGTGTTCTTCTACGACACCGTGACCAAGCTGCCGCTGGGCAACGCCACGCAGATCGGTGACCTGTACGAGCTGCTGGGCCTGTGCGATATCGTCTCGCTGCACGTGCCGGAGCTGCCGTCCACCCAGTGGATGATCGGCGAGAAGGAAATCCGCGCGATGAAGAAGGGCGGCATCCTGATCAACGCCGCACGCGGTACCGTGGTCGAGCTGGATCACCTGGCCCAGGCGATCAAGGACGAGCACCTGATCGGTGCGGCCATCGACGTGTTCCCGGTCGAACCCAAGTCCAACGACGAAGAGTTCGAGAGCCCGCTGCGTGGCCTGGATCGCGTGATCCTGACCCCGCACATCGGTGGCTCCACCGCCGAAGCGCAGGCCAACATCGGCCTGGAAGTGGCCGAGAAGCTGGTCAAGTACAGCGACAACGGTACCTCGGTGTCCTCGGTCAACTTCCCTGAAGTGGCCCTGCCGGCACACCCAGGCAAGCACCGCCTGCTGCACATCCACCAGAACATTCCGGGCGTGATGAGCGACATCAACAAGGTGTTCGCCGACAACGGCATCAACATCTCCGGTCAGTTCCTGCAGACCAACGACAAGGTCGGCTACGTGGTGATCGACGTAGACGCCGAGTACTCCGACCTGGCGCTGGAGAAGCTGCAGCACGTCAATGGCACCATCCGCAGCCGCGTCCTGTTCTAAACCGGAGCGGCTGCGCGTCGGCGATACGGCGTTGGGAACAACCTCGGAGATGCTCATTTACTGACGTAAACTCCGCTCTCCTCGGTCGCTCCCGCCTTGTCTCGCTCTGGCTCGCGAGCCCCGAAGGTATGCAGAAATGAACAAAGGGAGGCTTCGGGCTAATGCCAGTCAGTTAAGCCGTTGCACTCGATCTTTGTAGGAGCCGGCTTGCCGGCGATCCGCCATAAAAAGCATCGCCAGCAAGCTGGCTCCTACGAAAAGCGCCCCCCTCTACTGCAAGTAGGAGGGGGTGGTGACGAACTTATCTGATCAGCATTAGGCTTCGGGCCTCCCTTTCTCATTCCGTAGGGTGCGCCGCGCGCACCACCGTGCCCCGGATTGCATCCGGGCTACCTCAATCCCGCTCCAACCGCGCCAACTCGGCGGCCGCTTCGTCCAACTGCATTTCGTTGAACACCTTCACTCCAGCTCGTTTCAGCAGGGCAGCGGTCACGCCCTCACCCGGCAAACGCACACCGCTGAAGCTGCCGTCATAGTTTTCCAGATTGCCACACGAAGGGCTGCGCGCCTTCAGCAGTGCCAGGCGGATGTCGTGCTCGCGCACCAGCGCCAGCGCCTGTTCGGCGCCGTCGACGAACGCAGCCGTGACATCCTCGCCCTCGATCGTCAGTACTGGCAGCCGACCATCCAACACCGCACCACCCTGTCCATCGCGAATTTCCGCAGGCGGACGTGGCGTCGGCAGCCCACCCGCCACCTCCGGACACAGCGCCACCACCCGTCCTTCGTCCAGCCACCGCTGCAGCTGATCGAAGGGTCCGTGAGCACCACCGTCATAACGCACCCGATGCCCGAGCAGGCAGCGGCTGACCAATATCTTCTGCATCGCCCTCTCCATGACTGTCGCCAGACAGCCCACAGGCCTCAGAGTACCGCGCCACCCCGACGCCTGAACCAGCCGGTCAATGACAGTCGCTCGCGGGTGGCCGGCAGCACTTCGTGAGGCATCTCGGAAGATAGAAACAGCGCCAGTGTTCCAGCCTGAGGCAGTACGTCATGCTCCCGGCCATCGGCCAGATACAGGCGCAACGCCCCGCCCTGCTCGGTCTGCCAGTCCTCGTTCAGATAGAACACCGCCGACACCGTGCGGCGGTCGTCATCGCGAAAACGATCGAGATGCCGCTGGTAGAAGGCCCCCGGTGCGTAGCAGGCGAAGTGGCATTCGTAGTCTTCGAGCCCCAGATAGAGCGCCTGATTGAGTGCCTGACGCAAACCGTCCATCAATTGCAGATACTGGTCACAGGCTTGGCTCTGGCCAGGTTCCAGCCATTGGATGCGATCGCCGCGAATCCCTTCCCGCACCTGCTGCGCGCCCCCGCGCCCAACGCCGGCGGCATTGAGTTCGCCATTCTGTGCACGCGTGCGACACTCGACGGCCAGTTCGCGGGTCAGAACTTCTGGGGCGAACAACGCCCGTTGCGACCAGCCCTGGCTGGCAAGGTCGTC
This sequence comes from Pseudomonas sp. GD03919, assembly GCF_029814935.1. Taxonomy (NCBI): domain Bacteria; kingdom Pseudomonadati; phylum Pseudomonadota; class Gammaproteobacteria; order Pseudomonadales; family Pseudomonadaceae; genus Pseudomonas; species Pseudomonas sp. GD03919. The sequence continues at coordinate 247,726 of NZ_CP104582.1, read as the reverse complement.
GATAAGGCCGGAAAAGAGGTCGTGCAGGCTGGATTCGGTCATGGCGGCGATTGTATCAGTGGCATGTCGTGACTCGACAAGCCTCCACCAGCCACCGAAAATAACCGGCCGCAACACCTGCGGCCGACCAGGAAAGTTTGCCAAGGAGTTCTCGATGCGCGTTCTGTTTGCCCTGTTGCTGATTGGCCTGACCTTGCCGGCCCTGGCAGACGACCACCTGCGCCTGTATCAGGCCGCCGGCTGGCCGCAACAGCGCGAACATTTCAACCAGGCGCTCGACGCGGCTCAGCAGCGCTACCGCAGCACTCTGCCACCGGCGGTGTTTCAGGCGCTGGTGGATAACAGCAATCGCCGCTTCGCTGCTGCCGCCATCGACCAGCGCGCGCAGCACAGCCTGCGCATGGAGCTGGCCGACCCGCAGCCGGCGCTGGCCTTCTTCGAATCCGCGCTGGGCCGCAAGATCGTTGCCGCCGAGACGCTGGCCACCCGTAGCGACCAATTGGCCAAATACGCCAATGGCCTGCCACGCACCGATGCCGATGCCACTCGCCGCCTACTGATTCGTCACCTGGCCCAGGCCATTCCCGCCAAGGAAGCGGGGGCTGAAGTCAGCCTGGCGCTGGCCGGCGTGGCAGCCGACAGCCTCAGCCAGATGATTCCCGGCCTGCTCGGCGGCAGTCAGGCTCAAGGGCTGCTCAATGGCCAGCGTGAGCGCCTGATGACGCAGATCGAACAGGATCTCGACAACACCCTGCTGCACGTCTATCGCGAGCTGAGCGACCCCGAGCTGGAGCAGTTCGTCGAATTCGCCCAGTCGGAGGCGGGCAAAGCCTATTACCAGGCCGCCCTACAGGCGCTGCGCGCAGGCCTTGCAGTAGGCATGAGCAGCAACGAGCTGGAGCCGGCGCCGCAGGGCATATAACAGCCTGTAGCCTGGGTTGAGCGCAGCGAAACCCGGGGCCATTTGATTAATGCCAGTCAGTTAAGCATCGACGCTGCGAATGTGTAGGAACGGCGCCCCGCCGCGAACCAGGGCGATGCGCAATTGAAAAGCTTCGCCCCGGGGCGGGGCTCCTACGAAAGGCCGCTTTTGCAACCTTATCTGATCGGTATTGGGCCATCTGATGGGTTTCGCGTTGCTCTACCCATCTACGATGCTCCTTGGTGCCGGTAGAACCTACGCCAATCGCTCGCGCAGAAAGTCGAAATAGTGCTTACGCAACGTCTCGTTCTCGTTCGCCAGGTGATGGCGGGCGTCTGCCAATCGCAGGATCTGCGGCTGATGGAACTTGTCCTGCAGCACCTCGAGGTTGTAGCGCCAGTCGACCGTCATGTCCGCCTCGCCCTGAATGATCAGCGGGCTGTGCGTGCTGCGCCCGGCCGCTTCGACATGCGGCACCCACTTGGCCAATGCCCCCACCCAGGCAGTCGGCAAGCTGCGCGGCTGCAGGGGATCGAGGTTGTGCACGAAGTCGATGAAGGTGGCGTCGCTGGAGTTCTCGCTGAAGCGCCGCGGAATTTCCCGAACGAAGGGACTGAGCATCCGATAGCTGAGCTTCGACCAGGCCCAGGCGCGCGGCCGCACCAGTGGTGCCAGGAGAATGCTCTGCCCGAGCTCCGGGCGCTTGCCGTCGGCGAGCAGATAATCCAGCAGAATCGCCCCACCCGTGCTCTGCCCACAGAGATGCCAGGGCTGCGGCAGCCCCAGCTCGCTGGCCTGCTCGAACAAGCCAGCCAGCACCTGCTGATACTCGGCGAAATCACCGATGCTGGCACGCGCACCGCTGGACAGACCGTGTCCCGGCAGGTCGCAGGCGAGCACGGCAAAATTCATGCTCAGCGCCCAGTCGACCACATGTCGGTACAGGCCCATATGGTCGTAATAGCCGTGCAGCAACAGCAGGGTGCCCTGCGGCTCGGCCGGCGCCCACAGCTGCACGGCGATCTGGTAGCCGGCTGCATTGAAGCTGCCGAGACGGTTGTCCAGCCCGGCAAAGCGCGCGGCCAGGTCGAAACCGTAGAAGCTGCGATACGCCTGCAGCGCCGGCAAATCCAGGTGCGCTGCGGCCAAGGGTCGCAGCAGAGGGCGCAAGTGATCGGGCTGAAACGGCTCTGACATAGGGCTTTCCATAAGTTGCAGGATGCGCGCGGACGATCCCGACGACATCTCCTCGAATGCTGCGATATTCAGCTGCCCGGCGCATCGTGGCAAGCTACACGCCCTTTTTACGCCCGGCCCGCCCATGCTCCGCCTGTCCCGCAAGAACCTGCTCATCGCCCTGCTCGCCCTGGCCTGGCTGGCCGGTATGGCGCTGGCTTACCGCTGGTTCGAAACGCGCTACCTGCGCACCTTCGACGAGCGCGCAGCAGTGTTCTCCGGCGCCGAACTGCAGCTACCCACTGAACTGAGCGGCCCCGGCGCGATCCGCCTGGTGCATTTCTGGGACCCGGCCTGCCCATGCAATGTCGGCAACCAGCAGCACCTTGCCGAACTGATCGAACACTACACGCCAAAGGGCGTGCAATTTCATGTCGTACAGAAGCCCGGCAGCCAGGGCCGCCTGCCCGCCGAACTGGCCGCGCTGCAACTCATCGATGAGCTACCCGGCAGCGCCAACCTGCCGGCCAGCCCCGCGGTGGCGATCTGGGACAAGCAGGGCCAGCTGGCCTATTTCGGCCCCTACAGCGAAGGCCTGACCTGCAACTCGAGCAACAGCTTTATCGAACCCATACTCGAAGCGCTGGCGGCCGGGCGCAAAGTGAATGCCAGCAATACTCTGGCGGTGGGCTGCTTCTGTGAGTGGGCCAAGCCGAGCAACGATTGACCCCGTGGGTTAGCGGCGCCTCAGGTGAATCGAGGAACGCCGCGGAGGTGGAGCGTCGCGTAACCCACCAGGCGGTAGATCGCCTTACGCCGGCGGTGGGTTACGCCGCAGCTAATATGGCGAATCGACTGATAAGTACGACAGGCGGCTAACCCACCCTACGCGAGGGCCTCACCGCCAGTCGATCCGTGGCGCGATACCAAACCGCGCGGCGTCCCGCCCTGCCAGCGACGAAAGGCGCGGTAGAACGGCGACAGCTCGGCGAAACCGCAGGCCCGCGCCACCTCGCGTACACTCAGGCCCTGATCCAGCAGACGCAGCGCGCGCAGGCGCCGCACCTCATCGTGCAGTGCGCGAAAACTGCTGCCCTGCTCGCTCAGCGAACGCTGCAAGGCACCGCGATTGCTGCCCAGCGCCAGTGCGCAGGCCTCCAGGTTGCAGGTCGTACCCCCCAGATTGACCTCCAGCCAGTAGCGCACCCGCGCCAGCAACTGGTTCTCCACCAACCCTGCCAACTGCTTCTCGGCTTCTTCGCTGAGCACCTCGAACAGCCGCGGGCTGGCACTGCGCGAGGGTCGCGAGAGCAGCGCACGCGGCAGGATCAGCACGTCGTGCGGGCGCGAGAAACGCGGCTCGACGCCGAGCAGGCGGCGATGCTCGGCAAGCTTGCGCGGCGCCCGGTGGCGAAACTCGACGCCCATCAACGGCAACTCGCCGCCAGCGGCCGACGCCAGCATTTTGCTCAGCAGCACGGCCAGGCACTCCATCTGCTGACGCAGCGAGCCAACCTCGCGGTAGTTGAGATCGATCACCAGGTGCGCCTCGTCTCCCTGCTCCTGCAGCCGCGCGGCAAAACCGCCGGAGAGGATGTGCTGGAAGCGCACGAAGGCTTGCAAGCCCTGACGAAGATCGCGAGCCGCCAGCAGCAGATAGCTGACCACATCCATCGGCCGTGGCTGCATGACCTCGCCCAGGTGCAGACCGATATCGGCGTCACCGCTGATGCCCTCCAGCGCCTGCCAGAAGCGCGGCGCGTTGTCGTGCTCCTCGCGCGCTTCCAGCAGCGGCGCCGCCAGGGCCACACTAGCGTAGGCACGACGGTAGGTGTCGGTCGGGTCGAGCCCCAGCGCCGCCAGGGCCTCGTAAAGCAGCCGACGCAGGGTCGAGGAATGAGTAAGGGCGACGAAGGCGTTATCGACCATGGCGATCTCTGGCAAATATTGACCATAGACTTTCAGCATTGAGGCATATGGTCAATGCCGCCGCCCACGCGCCTGAGCAAAATGCCTGCACGCTTGCCCCACAACAATAAGGATCGCTGGATGAAACGTTCCCTGACCGCCCTTGCGCTGGTGATTGCAGCCGCAGCTGGCGGCCTGACCTGGTACCTGCATGACAAGCAACCGCAACGCGATGGCGAGGTGGTACTCGGCGCGCTGCAGGCGCCGGTCACGGTCGATTACGACGAACGCGGCGTGCCACACATTCGCGCCGAGAATGAAGCGGACATGTACCGCGCCCTGGGTTTCGTCCACGCCCAGGATCGCCTGTTCCAGATGGAGCTGCTGCGGCGCCTGGCGCGCGGCGAACTGGCCGAAGTGCTCGGCGAAAAGCTGGTGCCCACTGATCGCCTGTTCCGCACCCTGGAAATTGGCCGCCACGCCGATGCCTACGCCGCCCGCCTGGACGCAGGCAGCCCATCCACACAAGCACTGCAGCACTATCTCGAAGGGGTCAACCAGTACCAGGCCAGCCGCCCACGTCCGCTGGAGTTCGATCTGTTGGGCATCGAGCCACGCCCTTTCACCATGGCCGATACGCTCAGCATCGCTGGCTACATGGCCTACAGCTTCGCCGCGGCCCTGGGCACCGAACCGGTGATGACCCATGTCCGTGACGCCCTGGGTGCGGACTATCTCGAGCTGTTCGATCTCAACTGGCATCCGCAGGGTGTGCTCGGCACCTCCCTGGCCGCAGGCGACTGGCAGGATCTTTCCGCCCTGGCCCAGCTCAGCAACAGCGCCCTGGAGGGCACAGGCTTGCCGCAGTTCGAAGGCAGCAACGCCTGGGTGATATCCGGCAGCCGCACCGCCAGCGGCAAACCGCTGCTGGCAGGCGACCCGCACATTCGCTTCTCGCTGCCGGCCGTGTGGTACGAAGCGCACCTGCAGGCGCCCGGTTACGAGCTGTATGGCTACCACCACGCGCTGATTCCCAGCGCCATGCTTGGCCACAATCGTGACTTTGCCTGGAGCCTAACCATGTTCCAGAACGACGACCTCGACCTGATCGCCGAGCGCACCAATCCAGACACCCCCAACCAGGTCTGGTACCAGGGCAACTGGGTCGACCTCGAACAACGTACGGAGAGCATCAAGGTCAAGGGCGCCGAGCCGGTGCAGATCACCCTGCGCCGCTCGCCGCACGGGCCGATCATCAACGATGCCCTGGGCCAGACCAGCGGCAGCACGCCGATCGCCATGTGGTGGGCCTTCCTCGAAACCGACAACCCGATGCTCGACGCCTTCTACCAGCTCAACCGCGCCGACAGCCTGGACAAGGCCCGCACCGCCGTCGAGAAGATCGAGGCCCCCGGCCTCAACGTGCTCTGGGCCAATGCCAGCGGTGATATCGGTTGGTGGGCCGCGGCCAAGCTGCCGCTGCGCCCGGAGGGCGTCAACCCGACCTTCATTCTTGACGGTGCCAGCGGTGACGCGGACAAGCTCGGCTACCACCCCTTCAGCACCAACCCGCAGGAAGAGAACCCAGAGCGCGGCTACATTCTCTCGGCCAACTATCAGCCGGTACCGGCCAGCGGCATCGAGATTCCCGGCTACTACAACCTGCCGGACCGCGGCCAGCGCCTGAACCAGCGCCTGAGCGACGCCTCGGTGAAATGGGACACACAAAACAGCCAGGCGCTGCAGCTCGATCCTGGTACCGGCTATGGTCCGCGTCTGCTGGCGCCGATCCTCGACGAGCTGCGCGCCGCAGCGGCGAACGATGAGGAGCGCGCACTGGTGGAGCAACTGGCCAAGTGGAATGGCGACCACGAGCTCGACTCCGTGGCCGCCACCCTGTTCAACCAGCTGACCTATCAGCTTGCCCACGAAGCCATGGCCGACGAGCTGGGCGAGGTGTTCTTCGACAGCCTGCTGCAGACCCGCGTGCTCGACACGGCCCTGCCGCGCCTGACCGCCAATGCCGACTCGCCCTGGTGGAGTCGCCAGGGCAGCGAGCAGCGCGAGAGCCGCGCGCAGATCGTCGCCGACGCCTGGCGCGCCAGCCTGGAGCACCTGCGCAGTGTTCTCGGCGGTGATCCCGCAGCCTGGGCCTGGGGCCGTGGTCATACCCTTACTCATAGCCACCCGCTTGGCCAACAGCAGCCACTGGCCTGGCTGCTGAACATCGGCCCATTCGCCGCACCAGGCGGCCATGAAACGCCGAACAACTTCTCGCACAAGGTTGGCCCGGCGCCCTGGCCCGTGGTCTATGGCCCTTCCACCCGACGACTGGTCGACCTGGCCGATGCCGACAAGGCGCTGGGCGGCATTCCCGTCGGCCAGAGCGGCGTGCCGTTCGACGCGCATTACGGCGATCAGGCGGCGCCCCATGTGGCCGGCAAGTATCAGCCACAGCACCTGAGCGAGGCCGACGTCAAAGCCAACCGCCAGGGCACGCTGAAACTGCTACCACGCTGAGCCCCCATCCAGCCCCCAGAACAGCGTGGTGCGCCAGCGGTGCATCACGCTGCACGCTGGTGCACCGTGGCGTCGCAACTGGCGCCGCAGCCCTCGCCCGCGGGCCTCAAACCCAGCGAAATAGCGCCTTCCCGCTGCGGCAATAAAATTGGCACACGCCCTGCATAAGCTAAGGCAATCCCAGTTTCGGGGACCTTGGTACAGGCAGGCCGGGGAATCCCCTTCTTTATTCGACGCCACCGCGCGTCATGTGTAACGCGCCGTTGCTCTGCCAATGAGCACGGCGCCACCCGTTTCGGGGACCTTGGTACAGGCAGGCCGGGGAATCCCCTTCTTTATTTGGGACGCAGCGTCAGGCGCGCTCGCCAACGTCCATCCTCTTGCGCACCGCGCCATTCCCCGTCCAGCGGGCGGGGTGACACCAGCACCAGCAGCAGATCCCGTCCGTCGCGCTCCACGCGCCAGTTCACCAGCCCCAACGGCAGTTTCAATTGCCCCTCACGCACCCGCCCGTAGGCATCCGCGTAGCGATACACCAGGGCGCCGTCGACATGTTCGGCCTGCGCCTGTGGCTCACGGTTGAACCAGAGCTGCAACCCCTGTTCCCAGGCCTCGGCATCCTCGATACGCAGACGTGGTGGATCGAACACGCGGCCGATCATCATGCCGACGAGAAAGGCGATCAGCATCACCGATGCCACGAAACGCCAGCGCAAACGCGGCCGTGGATCTTCTGGCGGCGTAGAATGGCGCTCGTCCCAGCGCTCGGAGTGTTGCATGTTCCACGTCATCCTCTTTCAACCGGAAATTCCGCCCAATACCGGCAACATTATCAGGCTGTGCGCCAACAGCGGCTGCCAGCTGCACCTGATCGAGCCGCTGGGCTTCGAACTGGACGACAAGCGCCTGCGCCGCGCCGGCCTGGATTATCACGAATACGCCACCCTCAAGCGCCACCCGGACCTGCAGAGCTGCCTCGACAGCCTTGGCCAGCCGCGCCTGTTCGCCTTCACCACCAAGGGCTCGCAACCCTTCCATGAAATCGCCTACCAGCCCGGTGATGCCTTCCTGTTCGGCCCGGAAAGCCGCGGCCTGCCCGAGGACGTACGCAATGCCCTGCCGCCCGAACGGCGCGTGCGCCTGCCGATGCGCGCCGGTTGCCGCAGCCTGAATCTCTCCAACACCGTGGCGGTGACGGTTTATGAAGCCTGGCGGCAGAACGGCTTCGCCGAAGCCGAGTGAGGCGCGCACCCTGCTCTAGCCATCCCACGATGCCGAATAAACGCCACAACACAACCTGTAGGAGCCGACTTACCGGCGACCACACCAGCCAAGCATCGCCCGCAAGCGGGCTCCTACGCGCATGCTGAAGCGTCAAGCCTGTAGCCTGAGTTGAGCTCAGCGAAACCCAGGGGGCGCCTGATGGGTCATTCTTATGCTCTGCCTGCGCCACCCGGCATGAAGTGGGCGTTGCAAACACTGGTAACCCTGCAGAATGTGGGCAGCACCGGTTATGGAAACCGGTTCATGTCGCCCCTGAAAAAGCAAAACGCCGCGCTCCCTCGCAGGGAGTCGCGGCGTTTTTCCAGCACTATGACGCTTATTATTGCGCAGCGGTCTCGCCAGCCTGCTGCATGCGCTGCAGCTCCTGGGCGTACAGGGCGTCGAAGTTCACCGGCGACAGCATCAGGGCTGGGAACGAGCCACGGGTCACCAGGCTGTCCAGCGCTTCGCGAGCGTAAGGGAACAGGATGTTCGGGCAGAAGGCACCGAGAGTGTGGCTCATCGAAGCCGCGTCCAGGCCCTTGATCAGGAAGATGCCGGCCTGCTGCACTTCAGCGATAAAGGCGACTTCTTCGCCGTTCTTCACCGTTACCGACAGGGTCAGCACCACTTCATGGAAGTCACCTTCCAGGGCCTTCTGGCGGGTGTTGAGGTCCAGACCAACGCTCGGGGTCCACTCCTGACGGAAGATTTCCGGGCTCTTCGGCGCTTCGAAGGACAGGTCCTTGACGTAGATGCGCTGCAGGGAGAATTGCGGGTTCTGCGAATCGGCAGCGGCTGCGCCGCTGTTGGCTTGCTCAGTCATGGCGTTAGCCTTCCTTAACGTTGAGGTTTCAAGCAGGGTTCTGCAGCAGCGCATCGAGCTTGCCGGCGCGCTCCAGGGCATAGAGGTCGTCACAGCCACCGACATGGGTACTGCCGATCCAGATTTGCGGCACCGAGGTGCGGCCAGCCTTGCGGGTCATCTCCGCGCGGATGGCCGGCTGGCCGTCGACGCGAATTTCCTCGAAGTCCACCCCTTTGCTGCTCAGCAGTTGCTTGGCACGCATGCAGTAGGGGCACCAGTCGCTGGAGTAGATGACCACGCTGGTCATATCACTTCACCAGCGGCAGGTTGTCGCCACGCCAGGTAGCGATGCCACCGGACAGCTTGGCAACGGTGTAGCCGGCCTTCTTCAGCTCGCGGGCGATGCTGCCGGCGTGCTGGCCCATGGCGTCGACGACGACGATGGTCTTGGCCTTGTGCTTTTCCAGTTCGGCGATGCGTGCTGCGACCTTGTCGTAAGGGATGTGCAGCGAGCCGACGATATGACCGGCGGAGAAGTCCTTCTGCGCGCGCACGTCGAGCACCACGCCCTTGTCGCTGTTGACCAGCGCGGTGAGCTCGCGGCTCGACAGGCTCTGCCCGCCCTTGCGCATCTCGGTAACGATCAGCAGCACCAGCAGCACGACGAACATGCCGCTCAGTACATAGTGGTTAATGATGAATTCAATCAGGTTGGCGAACATCTATAGGGCCCAGGACGGTAAAATGCCGGCAAGTATACACAGCCCCACAGGTCGGCCAAACCCCGTCTGGCAGTGACGCGCCAGGCGCTTGCCTCTAGAATGCCGGGCTGTTTCCTTGCCCCCTCAGACGCAGAGCGAGCCAGCTTAATGAGTGCCACGCCAAAACCCTTGGTTCTGATCATCCTCGACGGCTTCGGTCACAGCGACAAACCCGAGTACAACGCCATCCATGCTGCCAACACGCCGGTCTACGACCGCCTGCGTGCAACCTACCCACACGGCCTGATCTCCGGTAGCGGTATGGACGTCGGCCTGCCGGACGGGCAGATGGGCAACTCCGAAGTCGGTCACATGAACCTCGGTGCCGGGCGCGTGGTGTATCAGGACTTTACCCGCGTGACCAAGGCGATCCGCGATGGCGAGTTCTTCCAGAACGCGACGATCAACCAGGCCGTGGACAAGGCCGTGGCCGCCGGCAAGGCCGTGCACATTCTCGGCCTGCTCTCCGATGGCGGCGTACACAGCCATCAGGATCACATCGTCGCCATGGCCGAACTGGCCGCCCAGCGCGGCGCCGAGAAGATCTACCTGCACGCCTTCCTCGACGGCCGCGACACCCCACCGAAAAGCGCACTACCTTCGATCGAGCTGCTCGATGCCGCCTTCGCCCGCCTCGGCAAAGGCCGCATCGCCAGCCTCATCGGCCGCTACTTCGCCATGGACCGCGACAACCGCTGGGACCGCGTCGAGCAGGCCTATAACCTGATCGTCGACGGCGCCGGCCAGTTCAACGCCGCCAGCGCCGTTGAAGGCCTGCAGGCCGCCTACGAACGTGGCGAGAGCGACGAATTCGTCAAGGCCACCACCATCGGCACGCCGGTGCAGGTGGAAGATGGCGACGCCGTGGTGTTCATGAACTTCCGCGCCGACCGCGCCCGCGAACTGACCCGAGCCTTCGTCGAGCCCGGTTTCAAGGAGTTCGAGCGCCAGCGCGCACCGCAGGTCAACTTCGTCATGCTCACCCAGTACGCGGCGAGCATCCCGGCGCCCAGCGCCTTCGCCCCGGAAGCGCTGACCAACGTGCTCGGCGAATACCTGGCGAAGAACGGCAGGACCCAACTGCGCATCGCCGAAACCGAGAAATACGCCCACGTCACCTTCTTCTTCTCCGGCGGCCGCGAAGAGCCGTTCGAGGGCGAAGAACGCATCCTGATTCCGTCGCCGAACGTCGCCACCTACGACCTCAAGCCGGAAATGAGCGCGCCGGAAGTCACCGACAAGATAGTCGATGCCATCGAAAACCAGCGCTATGACGTGATCATCGTCAACTACGCCAACGGCGACATGGTCGGCCACACCGGCGTGTTCGAAGCGGCGGTCAAGGCCGTGGAAACCCTCGACACCTGCGTCGGGCGCATCACCGAGGCGCTGGAAAAGGTCGGCGGCGAAGCGCTGATCACCGCCGACCACGGCAACGTCGAGCAGATGGAAGACGAGTGCACCGGCCAGGCGCACACCGCCCACACCTGCGAGCCGGTGCCCTTCATCTACGTCGGCAAGCGCCCGGCGCGTATCCGTGAAGGTGGTGTGCTGGCCGATGTGGCGCCGACCCTGCTCACGCTGATGGGCCTGCCACAGCCAGCCGAGATGACCGGCAAGACCATCGTCGAGCTGCAATAAGACGCAAGCATCGTAGCCTGGATGCAATCCGGGGAATCGCCCCCGAATTGCATCCAGGCTACGCGTCACGTTCGCGCGTCTTGCCGCCAGTGGCATGCAGCTTGCCGCTGCTTTTTTAGGCATACTAAGCGCCATTCGCTACTCCGCCAGGTATCGCCCCGCCCATGCTTCGCATCCTTGCCCTGATTCTGCTCAGCAGCCTGATCGCTCCAGCCAGCGCCGATCAGCGCGCTGACGCCCAACGCCAGTTGGAAGCGGCACGCCAGGACGTCGCCGAGTTGAAGAAATTGCTGGAGAAGCTGCAGCAGGAAAAATCCGGCGTGCAGCAGCAGTTGAAGAAAACCGAAACCGAGATGGGCGACCTGGAAGGCCAGGTCAGGGAACTACAGCGCGAACTCAAGGACAGCGAGCAGGAAATCCGCCGCCTGGATCAGGAGAAAAAAAAACTCCAGAGCGCACGCACTGAACAGCAACGGCTGATCGCCATCCAGGCGCGCGCGGCCTATCAGAGCGGCCGTCAGGAATACGTCAAGCTGCTGCTCAACCAGCAGAACCCGGAAAAATTCTCCCGCACCCTCACCTACTACGACTACCTCAGCCAGGCGCGCCTCGAACAACTCGCAGCCTTCAACGAGACCCTGCGCCAACTGGCCAATGTCGAGCAGGAAATCCTCGGTCACCAGAACCAGTTGCAGGCGCAGAAGGCCGAACTGGATCAGCGTCACGCGCAACTCGCCGAAGCCCGCAAGGAGCGCCAGCAGGCGCTGGCCAAGCTCAACCGTGACTTCGCCAGCCGCGATCAGCGGCTCAAGGCGCGCCAGCAGGAACAGGCCGAACTGGGCCGCGTACTGAAGACCATCGAAGAAACCCTGGCGCGCCAGGCGCGCGAAGCAGAGGAGGCACGCAAACGTGCCCTGGCCGCACAGCAAGCGCGCCCGGGCACCCCGGCAAGCGCTCCGGCCAGCGGCCCTCTGGTCAGTACCGGCGCCGTCTATGGCGGGCCTTTCGCCAGTGCACGCGGCAAGTTGCCGTGGCCGGTCGATGGCCGATTGGTAGCACGCTATGGAACCCCGCGCGGCGGCGACGCTCGTACTAAGTGGGATGGCGTGCTGATCGGTGCACCTGCCGGTACTCAGGTACGTGCCGTGCACGGCGGTCGCGTGGTTTTCGCCGACTGGTTGCGTGGCGCCGGTCTGTTGGTCATTCTCGACCATGGCAATGGTTATCTGAGTCTGTACGGCCACAACCAGAGCCTGCTGAAGAATGCCGGAGACGTGGTCAAGGCCGGCGATCCCATCGCCACCGTTGGCAGCAGCGGCGGTCAGGAGGCTTCGGCACTGTACTTCGCCATTCGCCAGAACGGTCGTCCGAGTGATCCGGCACAGTGGTGCCGCGCGCAGGGATAGTCAGGCCTCGAGTCTGATGGCGCCTCATTCATTTAGGAGTTCTTTTCATGTCTCATCGCTTCCGCCCCACCTGCCTGGCCCTGGCCCTCGGGCTGCTGCTCGGCGCTCCAGCCCTGCACGCCGCCGAGCCTGCCCCCGCGCCGGCAGCGGCGGCAAGCGGCAAGGCCCCGTTGCCGCTGGATGATCTGCGCACCTTCGCCGAGGTGATGGACCGCATCAAGGCAGCCTACGTCGAGCCGGTGAGCGACAAGACCCTGCTGGAGAATGCCATCAAGGGCATGCTCAGCAACCTCGACCCGCACTCGGCCTACCTCGAGCCGGAAGCCTTCGCCGAGCTGCAGGAAAGCACCAGAGGCGAGTTCGGCGGCCTGGGCATCGAGGTCGGCATAGAGGATGGCTTCGTCAAGGTGGTCTCGCCCATCGACGATACTCCGGCATCGAAGGCCGGTATCCAACCCGGCGACCTGATCGTCAAGATCGATGGCCAGCCGACCAAGGGCCTGTCGATGATGGAAGCCGTGGACAAGATGCGCGGCAAGGCCGGCAGCAAGATCGAACTGACCCTGGTGCGCGACGGCGGCCGCCCGTTCGACCTGACCCTGACCCGCGCCGTGATCAAAGTGCGCAGCGTCAAGAGCCAGATGCTCGAAGACGGTTACGGCTACCTGCGTATCTCGCAATTCCAGGTCAACACCGGCGAGGAAGTCGGCAAGGCGCTGACCAAGCTGCGCCAGGAGAACGGCAACAAGAAGCTGCGCGGCCTGGTCATGGACCTGCGCAACAACCCGGGCGGCGTGCTGCAGGCCGCCGTGGAAGTGGCCGACCACTTCCTCAAGAGCGGGCTGATCGTCTACACCGAAGGGCGTATGGCCAACTCCGAGCTGCGCTTCAACGCCGACCCGGCCGATGCCAGCGAAGGCGTACCACTGGTGGTACTGATCAATGGCGGTAGCGCCTCGGCTTCGGAAATCGTCGCCGGCGCGCTGCAGGATCACAAGCGCGCGGTACTGATGGGCACCGACAGCTTCGGCAAGGGCTCGGTGCAGACCGTGCTGCCGCTGAACAACGACCGCGCGCTGAAGCTGACCACGGCACTGTACTTCACCCCCAATGGCCGTTCGATCCAGGCCCAGGGCATCATCCCCGATATCGAAGTGGCGCGCGCCAGGGTTACCCGCGAGCAGGACGCCGAAGGCATCAAGGAAGCCGACCTGCAGGGCCACCTGGGCAATGGCAACGGCGGCGCTGATCGCCCGAGCAAGGCCGCACAGGCAGCACGCGCCGAACGCCCGCAGGACGACGACTACCAACTGAGCCAGGCGCTCAACCTGCTCAAGGGGCTGAACGTCACACGCGGCAACTGAGCCAAGCCGACCAGATAAGGCTCCCGAGGCACCTACCATAGGTGCCCCGGGAGCCGGCATCGCTACAGAATCGTAGGAGCCGGCTTGCCGGCGATGCTTTTCGCCAGCAACGCCGGATGGTTATCGATACGTTGGATCGCCAGCAAGCTGGCTCCTACAGGCTCATCTTCCTATGCCTCACTGACAGGCATCAGCGTTTCCGCAGAGCACCGCAAAGCCGCCTAGTTCGCGCTATCGCACGGTTACAGATAATTCTCGGTAATGTCGTCGATGAAACCTTCGCTGCGCAGCTCATCCAGCGCCTTCTGCAGACGCTGCACCACCTCGTCCGGGGTATCCTTGTTCAGGGCCAGATACAGCTCGGCATCCCTGAAACGCAGCACGGTATTGAGGCCAGTGACGTCTTCCTGCTTGGCCAGATAACGCCCCACCGGGTCGGTGGTGGCCCACAGGTCGATTTGCCCGCGCACCAGCTTCTTCACGTTCTCCTGGTCACGCAGGGCGTTGATCGGAGCTAGCCCCTGGCTTTCCAGGTGCTGGCTGACCGCATCGTTCTTGTAAGCACCGACGCGGTACTTGGCGGCATCCTGCAGGCTCGACACCTTGATATCGCTGCCCGGGGCGGCGAGCAGCACCCAGCCGGTCTTGGCCAGTGGGCCCACCCATTTGAACAGCGGCTTGCGCTCTTCGGTATAGGTGGTGGAGAACAGCCCGTAGTTGGGCTTGTCCAGGGTCAGGCGATAGAGGCGATCCCAGGGGAAGCGCAGGGTCAGGGTGTAATCGATGCCGGCACGCTTGAACATTTCGCGTACGATGTCGGCACTGATGCCATCGATGCCGTCGTCACGGGCGAAGTTCTTGTCGTCCACCGCCATGTTGAAGGGCGGGAAATTCTCGGTTAGCAGCACCACCTTGTAATCCTGCGGCAACTCCGCGTGCGCGGAACCGCAAAGCATGAACAAAGCGACAAACAGGCTTTTCTTCAGAGTATTCAGCATAAGACGTACCGCTCGCATGATTTTGGTTATGGCTAGCGACATCCCTGCATGGGCCCGAGCCCGCTCATTGGCACTCAGCGGCTCTGCCATCCATGGCCAGCGACCGGCTCGTGGCCGGTCGCGTGTTCGGTGCTTACAGGTAGTTGTTCAGCGTCTCGTCGACAAAGCCTTCGGCGCGCATCTGATCCAGCGCGGCCTGCAGCTTGGCGACGATCTCGTCAGGCATTTCCTTGTTCAGCGCCAGGTACAGCTCGGCGCTGTCGAAGCGCAATACCGTACGCAGACCGGAAATACCCTCCTGCTTGGCCAGGTAACGGCCGGCCGGGTCACCAGTGGCCCAGAGATCGATCTGACCAGCCATCAGCTTGCGCGCATTTTCCTGATCACGCAGCGAGGTGCTGTGTTCGACGCCCTTCTCGGTGAGGTATTGGGAGATGGCATCGCCCTTGTAGGCACCGATGCGATACTGCTTGGCCTCATCCAGACTGGCCAGGTTGACCGGGCTGTCGCCCTTGGCCAGTAGCACCCAGTCGTCCGGGCCGATGGGGCCAACCCATTTGAACAACGCCTCGCGCTCCGGCAGGCGGGCAGTGACGAACACGCCATAGCCTGGTTTCTCCAGGGCCAGCTTGTAGATACGATCCCAGGGAAAACGCAGGGTCAGGCTGTACTGGACTCCGGCACGCTTGAACATTTCCCTGACGATATCCACGGCGATGCCATCGATATTCTCTTCCTGGGCGAAGTTCTTGCCATTGACCGCCATGTTGTAGGGCGGGAAATTCTCGGTAAGCAGGACCACGTTGAAATTCGGGTCCACTTCGGCGCGCGCGACACCGGTCAGCACCACAAGGGTGCCGCCCAGCGCGACCAGCAGGCGTTTGAACATGGCATTTCTCTTTCTAGTAATGAGGCAGACCGCCACAGGATAACCGCCAAGCCCTCCCCGGCCCAGCGATTGCCGGCAATCTCACTCAGTAGCGGGCCTCGATGCCCTTCAATGCATCCTCGGCCCGCAATGCGTCCAGGGCACTTTGCAACTTCTGAACCAGCTCATCCGGGGTTTGCAGATTGAGCGCCAGGTAAAGATCTACCGAGTTCAAGTGCTGAACGACCTTGAGACTATCCACACCTTCCTGGCGGGCCGTGAGCGGCCCGGCCTGACTGGAGGCGATCCACAGGTCGATCTGATCTTTGTTGAGTTTCCGGACGTTTTCGGCATCACGCAGTGCAGCCTGCACCTCTATGCCTCTGTCCAGCAGGAACTGGGTCTTGGCATCGCCTTTGTAGCCGCCTATCCGGTATTGCCGCGCGTCTTCGATGCTGGCCAACTGGATCGGGCTGTCGCTCTTGGCAAAAAGCACCCAGTCGTACCTGGAAATGGGCCGACCCATTTGAACAGGCTCTCACGCTCCGCTGTGCGCGCGGCACAGAACACCCCATAACCGGCATCGTCCAGCGTCTGCTGGTATACGCGCTGCCAGGGGAAACGCAGGATCTGCTGGCACTCGACCTCTGCACGCCCGCATACCGCACGCAGGATATCCGAGCTGATACCGGTTACACCTTCGTCACGGGCATAGTTGGTACCGGATACCGACATATTGAAAGGAGGCATATTTTCCGTCAGCAGCACCAATGGCGCTGCGCGGGCAATGCTGAGGCCAGATGCAAGGGCCAGGACGGTCACGAATCGAAGAAGAAACATGCAGACTCCGTGTCGAAATGCTCGGCGACAAGCAGCCCCGTGCAATCGCGCGGATTCTCAAGGCTTGTGATTAACGCGTAATGCTAGCTGGATCGCTGGCACTTTGCCGTCGACTCGCCCGCAGCTTTCGCACCCGCCTTGTCGAGTCCGCCACAAGGCCGCAACTGCGGCCCGAGAGTAGAAAACCTAGCGCACCACGATGCCACGACTGGCCAGGTAGGCCTTGGCCTCCGGCACGGTGTATTCACCGAAGTGAAAAATACTCGCAGCCAGCACCGCGTCGGCCTTGCCTTCGAGAATACCGTCGGCCAGGTGCTGCAGGTTGCCGACACCGCCGGAGGCGATCACCGGCACCCGTACGGCCTCGCTGATGGCGCGGGTCACGCCGAGGTCGTAGCCGCTCTTCACGCCGTCCTGATCCATGCTGGTGAGCAGGATCTCACCGGCGCCCAGCCCTTCCATCTTGCGCGCCCATGCAACGGCATCCAGGCCGGTCGGCTTGCGCCCGCCATGAGTGAAGATTTCCCAGCGGCCCGGCTCGCCGGGCGCCGACACGCGCTTGGCGTCGATGGCGACGACGATGCACTGCGAACCGAAACGCGCCGCGGCCTCGCCGACGAATTCAGGGTTGAACACCGCGGCAGTGTTGATAGACACCTTGTCGGCACCGGCATTGAGCAGGTTGCGAATATCCTGCACGGTGCGCACGCCACCACCGACGGTCAGCGGAATGAACACCTGGCTGGCCATGCGCTCGACGGTATGCAGCGTGGTGTCGCGACCGTCGACGCTGGCGGTGATGTCGAGGAAGGTGATCTCGTCAGCGCCCTGCTCATCGTAGCGACGGGCGATCTCCACCGGGTCACCGGCATCGCGAATGTTCTCGAACTTGACGCCCTTGACCACGCGGCCGTTGTCCACGTCGAGGCAGGGGATAATGCGTTTAGCCAGTGCCATACGGAGCTCCCGTAGGGTGGGTGCAACCCACCGATAAAGATTGCGTCAATTGCGGCGGGTTTCACCCGCCCTACGGTTTAACCCTTGAAGTTATCGCAGAAGCTCTGCGCCTCGGCCACATCCAGGGTGCCTTCGTAGATGGCGCGGCCGGTGATGGCGCCGATGATGCCGGGCGAACGCGCCAGCAGCAGCTTCTCGATGTCGCCGAGGTTGTGGATGCCGCCGGAGGCGATCACCGGAATGCGGCTGGCGGCAGCCAGCGCGGCGGTGGCTTCGACGTTACAGCCCTGCATCATGCCGTCTTTGTCGATGTCGGTATAAACGATTGCCGAGACGCCATCGGCCTCGAAGCGCCTGGCCAGGTCGGTCGCCTGCACGCTGGACACTTCTGCCCAGCCGTCGGTGGCGACGAAACCGTCCTTGGCATCCAGGCCGACGATGACCTTGCCGGGGAAGGCCTTGCACGCCTCGGTGACGAACTCCGGCTCTTTCACCGCCTTGGTGCCGATGATCACGTAGCTGACGCCAGCGCGCACGTAGTGCTCAATGGTCTCCAGGGTACGGATGCCGCCGCCGATCTGGATCGGCAGGGTCGGGTAGCGCTTGGCGATGGCGGTGACCACTTCACCATTGACCGGCTGGCCTTCGAAGGCGCCGTTCAGGTCGACCAGATGCAGACGACGGCAGCCACCCTCGACCCATTTGGCAGCCATGCTCACCGGGTCATCGGAAAACACCGTGGAGTCTTCCATACGGCCCTGGCGCAGACGCACGCAAGCGCCGTCCTTCAGATCGATAGCGGGGATAATCAGCATCGGTTGAACCTGCTCAAGTTTGAATTCAGTAAGGCGCTCAGCTCTTCTCGAGCGCCCAGAGGTCGCTCTCGATGCTTTCGAACCTGTCTTTCAGGTGCGCCTGCACATCGAGAATCGCCTTGTTGTAATAGTGCGGCGCCAGCTCGCGGGTGATCTGGTCGAGGACTTCCTGCACTTCGAAGGTGCCCAGCTGCAGCTCGAAACGCTCATCGAGAAAGCGTTGCAGCATCAGCAGCGCGGCCTGCTCCTGGGCAGGCTCGAGCGCGAGACTGGGGACCTTGCTGCGGGCCATTACCAGCGCCCATCCCAGGCGGCGAAGTTCTGCAGCAACTGCAAGCCATGGGTATGGCTCTTCTCCGGGTGGAACTGCACGGCGAAGCGCGAGCCCTCGGCCAGTGCCGCTGCGAAGTCCTTGCCGTAGTGGCCGCGACCGACCACCTGCTGCGGCTTGCCGGCCTCGATGTAATAGCTGTGCACGAAGTAGAAGCGCGCGTGGTCGGGAATGTCGTGCCACAGCGGATGCTTGACCGCCTGCGCCACTTCGTTCCAGCCCATGTGCGGCACCTTGAGGCGCTCGCCGTCCTCGCTCAGGTCCTTGCCGAAGAAGCGCACCTGGCCGGGGAACAGACCGATGCAATCGACGCCGTCGTTCTCTTCGCTGCGCTCGAGCAGCGCCTGCATGCCGACGCAAATGCCGAGAAACGGGCGGTCGGCGCTGACTTCACGCACCAGCTCATCGAAGCCCAGGCGTTTAATCTCAGCCATGCAGTCACGGATCGCACCGACACCGGGGAACACCACGCGGTCAGCCTCGCGGATCACCTTGGCGTCCGAGGTCACCAGCACGCGGCCGGCGCCGACATGCTCCAGCGCTTTGGCCACCGAGTGCAGGTTACCCATGCCATAGTCGATTACGGCTACCGTCTGCATTTACAGGCAGCCCTTGGTCGAAGGCATCTGCCCGGCCATGCGCGGGTCCAGCTCCACGGCCATGCGCAGCGCGCGGCCGAAGGCCTTGAACACGGTCTCGATCTGGTGGTGGGTGTTGTGCCCACGCAGGTTGTCAATGTGCAGGCTGACCAGGGCGTGGTTGACGAAGCCCTGAAAGAATTCCTGGAACAGATCGACGTCGAAGTTGCCAACCACCGCGCGGGTGAACGGCACGTGCATCTGCAGGCCCGGGCGACCGGAGAAATCGATCACCACGCGCGACAGCGCTTCGTCCAGCGGCACGTAGGAGTGGCCGTAGCGGGTCATGCCCTTCTTGTCGCCGATGGCCTTGGCGAAGGCCTGGCCGAGGGTGATGCCGACGTCCTCGACGGTGTGGTGGTCGTCGATATGCAGATCACCCTTGCACTCGATATCGAGATCGATCAGACCATGACGGGCGATCTGGTCGAGCATGTGCTCGAGAAAGGGCACACCGATATCGAAACGCGCCTTGCCGGTGCCATCCAGATTGATCGAAACCTTGACCTGCGTCTCCAGGGTGTTGCGCTCGACGAATGCCGTACGTTCGGCCATCACCAGCTCCACAAAATTGCCAACGGAAAAAGGCCAGTATTATAGGCGGGCCAGGGCGGCAACGGCTACCGGCGATGGTCGGACGGGCAGATACGAAAAAGCCCGCGCAGGCGCGAGGCCTGAGCGGGCTTTTCCCAGAGGCGCGACGTTACTGGAACAGCACGACGGTCTTCTGCAGGGTGATCCACACCCCCCAGGCCAGCGGAATACCCACCACCAGCCAGGCAGCAACGGCCACCGGCTTGCTCGACGGATCAGCCGACCACTCCAGTTCGCTCGCCGCTGGCGCCGACTTCTCGCCATGGGCGCGCTCGGCGGCCAGCTCGGCCTCGCTCATGAAGTACTTCGGCGCCACCGGACGCACCAGGGCGTTGCAGATGAAGCCCAGCACCAGCAGACCAGCGAGAATGTACAGGGTGATGTCGTAGGCTGCCGCCTTCTCCACACCGATGCTCAGCTGGTACTCGCGCAGGTAGTTGACCAGCACCGGGCCGAGCACACCGGCAACCGCCCAGGCCGTCAGCAGGCGACCGTGGATCGCGCCGACCATCTGCGTGCCGAACAGGTCGGCCAGGTAGGCCGGCACGGTGGCGAAACCACCGCCGTACATCGACAGAATGATGCAGAACGCCAGGACGAACAGCGCCAGACTGCCCAGCTGACCCAGCATCGGCACCGCAGCATAGAGCGCGAAGCCCAGGCCGAAGAACACGAAGTAGGTGCCCTTGCGCCCGATGAAATCCGAGCAGGAGGCCCAGAAGAAGCGGCCACCGATATTGAACAGGCTGAGCAGACCGGTGAAGCCGGCAGCGATGGCGGCGATCTCGGCCAATTGCGCGGCGCTGAGTTCGTTGAAGGCCAGGTCGACGCCGATCAGCTTGCCGGCGAACACCTCCTGCAGCAGCGGCGAAGCCATGCCGATGATGCCGATACCGGCCGACACGTTCAGGCACAGTACGGCCCAGACCAGCCAGAACTGCGGGGTTTTCCACGCAGTATTAACGTGCACGTGCCCTTTGGTGATCATCGCGTTGTTGGCCTTGGCTGCCGGCGCGGTCCAGCCTGCCGGTTTCCAGCCGGTCGGCGGCACACGATAGGACAGCGCGCCGCCCATCATGAAGACGAAGTAGATCACCGCCATGACCACGAAGCTCTGCCACACACCGACACCTTCAGGCGAAGCGAAGTGGTTCATCAGCATCGCTGCCAGCGGCGCACCGACCATCGCACCGCCACCGAAACCCATGATCGCCATACCGGTGGCCATGCCACGCTTGTCCGGGAACCATTTGATCAGGGTCGAGACCGGCGAGATGTAGCCCAGGCCGAGACCGATGCCACCGATCACTCCCGAACCCAGCCAGAGCAGCCAGATCTGATGGGTATAGATACCCAGCGCGGAAATCAGCAGACCGCCGCACCAGCACAGTGCGGAAACCACGCCTGCCTTGCGCGGACCGGCATGCTCCAGCCAGCCACCCCAGATGGCAGCCGAGCAACCGAGGAAAACGAAGAACAGGGTGTAGATCCAGCCGAGCATGGAAATCTGCCAGTCGCAGTTGCTGGCGACGATTTGCTCGAAGAAACCCATTTCCGGGGCACAGGCCGTGGCAGCGGTGATACCGACCGCCTTCGACAGCGGCAACCAGAACACCGAGAAGCCATAGGCCATGCCGATGCACAGGTGAATGGCGAGGGCAGCTGGCGGAACCAACCAACGGTTGAAACCAGGGCGCGCGATGATGCGCTCCTTGGACAGAAAGGCAGGCTTCGCCACATCGCCGTCCAATACAAAGGCGTCAGTCATAGGTGTGTCTCTTCTTATGGTTACGAGCAAGCAAAGGCGACCGCATCAGCCCGCCAAGGCAAAAGCTTGCGGAGAGTAGCACCATGGCGCGACAAATCGCCGCGCAAGAAGCCATTTTTTATCAATTTATGCAGTTTTTTTGCTTTTTCCGCAAAAATCCAAAAGACCACATCTATGGCGCGATAGATAGCGTCGATACACCCTGCCCTTGCACGCCTTATTTGCTTGTCGGGGAACCGCCCGCAGCGTTTTCCATCCAAACTCGAGCCGGTTACCGCCCACCCGCCTTGCCAGGCGCCTGGCCGCGAGGCATGGCGTTATACTCGGCGCTTATCTGCATCCGCCATTCCAGCTCTCAAAACCAAGGACCCGTTCATGAAAGCGTTAGGCAAGATCCTGGGCCTGTTCCTTCTCGGCTTACTGCTGATCGTAGTGGCGCTGCTGTTCGCCCTGACTCATCTGTTCGATCCCAACGACTACAAGGACGAGATCCGCCAGATCGCCCACGACAAGGCCAACCTCGACTTGCAGCTCAAGGGGGACATTGGCTGGAGCCTGTTTCCCTGGCTGGGCCTGGAACTGACCGACGCCACCCTGGCCAGCGCCGACACCCCGGACAAACCCTTCGCCGACTTGCGCATGATCGGCCTTTCCGTCCGCGTGATGCCGTTGCTGCGTAAGGAAGTGCAGATGAGCGACATCCGCGTCGACGGCCTCAACCTCAACCTGCAGCGTGACGACAAAGGCCATGGCAACTGGGAAGGCGTCGGCCGCCCGGCTCAGGCCAGCGCGCCGCAGCCGGCGCCCAGCGAACCAGCGCCAAGTGAAGACACGCAGCCGAGCCAGCCGAGCGAAAAGCCAGCCGGCCAGCCGCTCAAACTGGATATCGACAGCCTGACCCTGAGCAACTCGCGCATCGACTACAGCGACGCGCAGAAGGGCCAGCAATTCACCGTCGAGAACATCGAGCTGAAAACCGGCGCCATCCGCGAAGGCGCCAGTATCCCGGTCAAGCTCAGCGCCTTCTTCGGCACCAATCAGCCGCTGCTGCGCGCACGCAGCGAGGTGGAGGGCGCACTGCGCTTCGACCGCGCGCTCAAGCGCTACCAGTTCGAAGACCTCAAATTGAGCGGCGAAGCCTCGGGCGAGCCGCTCAAGGGCAAGACCCTGAATTTCTCCGCCCAGGGCCAGTTGCTGCTCGACCAGGCCGCCAACGTCGCCGAGTGGAATGGCCTCAAGCTCTCCGCCAACCAGTTGCGCGCCCTCGGCGAAATCAAGGCACGCGAGCTGAATCAGGACGCGAAGATCTCCGGCGGACTGTCCATCGCCGCGCTCAACCTGCGTGAGTTTCTCGACGGTATCGGCGTCGAACTGCCGGCCATGCAGGCCAGCGATAGCCTCAGCCAGTTCGAACTTGTCACCCGCCTCAACGGTTCGCGCCAGGGCATGATGTTCGAAGAGCTCAACCTCAAGCTCGACGGCAGCGCCTTCACTGGCAAGCTCGGCGTGAGCGACTTTGCCAAGCAGGCGCTGCGTGCCGATCTCAAGGGCGACAAGCTCGATCTGAACCGCTACCTGCCGCCCAAAGCCAAGGACAGCGCCGTGGCAGCGCGCAAGGCCGAGGTCAAGGACAGCATCGCCGGCGCCGGCAAGGACGGCTCCACCCCACTGCCCAACAAACCCACCCAGCAAGCCTGGAGCAGCGAGAAAGTGCTGCCGGTGGATCAGTTGCGCAAACTTGACCTGCAACTGGCGCTCAGCCTCGGCCAACTCACCTACGACAAGCATCAGCTCAGCGACGTCAACCTCAAGGCCAATGGCCGTGGCGGCCTGATCATCGTGGAAGAAGCGCGCGGCAAACTGCAGGGCGGCAATTTCGTCAGCAGCGGGCGTATCGATATTCGCCAGGCCGAGCCGATGCTCAGCCTGGAACAACGCATCAGCCGCATACCGCTGGAACCGCTGCTGAAGAAGGACGATCAGCCTTCGCCGATCAAGGGCCAGCTCGACCTCGACGCCAAGTTCAACACCCGTGGCAACAGCCAGAAGGAGTGGATCGAAGCGCTCAACGGCACCGCCAACTTCGTCCTCAATGACGGCGTGCTGGTCGACGCCAACCTCGAGCAGCAGCTGTGCCGCGGCATCGCCACCCTCAACCGCAAGGCGCTGAGCAACCCGCCAACCGGCAAGGACACCCCCTTCCGCAAGCTTACGGGCAGCCTCAGCGTGCGCGACGGCGTCGCCCACAACCCCGACCTCAAGGCTCAGGTGCCGGGCCTGGCAGTCAGCGGCAACGGCGATCTCGACCTGCGCGTACTCGGCCTCGATTACAAGGTCGGCGTCACCCTCGAAGGCGATCAGCGCGAAATGCCCGACCCAGCCTGCCAGGTCAACGAGCGCTATGTCGGTATCGAATGGCCGCTGCGCTGCCGTGGCCCGCTGGAGCTGGGCGCCAAGGCCTGCCGCCTGGATCAGGACGGCCTCGGCAAGATCGCCGCACGCCTGGCCGGCAACAAGCTGACCGAGAAGCTGGAAGAAAAACTCGGCGACAAGGTCAGCCCCGAGCTGAAAGACGCACTCAAGGGCTTGTTCAACCGATGAGTCCCGAGCAATTCAACGGCGCCGTACTGGCCTGGTACGACCAGCACGGGCGCAAGGATCTACCCTGGCAGCAGAACATCACGCCGTACCGTGTCTGGGTCTCGGAAATCATGCTGCAGCAGACCCAGGTCAGCACCGTGCTCGGCTATTTCGATCGCTTCATGGCCGCGCTGCCGACCGTGAAGGACCTGGCCGAAGCGCCGGAAGACGAAGTGCTGCACCTGTGGACCGGCCTGGGCTACTACACCCGTGCGCGCAACCTGCAGAAGACCGCGCAGATCGTCATGCGCGAGCATGGCGGCGAATTTCCGCGCAGCGTCGATGCGCTCAGCGAGCTGCCCGGTATCGGCCGCTCCACCGCCGGCGCCATCGCCAGCCTGAGCATGGGCCTGCGTGCGCCGATCCTCGACGGCAACGTCAAACGCGTGCTGGCGCGCTACGTGGCGCAAGAGGGTTATCCGGGTGAGCCGAAAGTAGCCAAGCAGCTGTGGGACGTCGCCGAGCGCTTCACCCCGCACGAGCGCGTCAACCACTACACCCAAGCGATGATGGACCTAGGCGCCACCCTCTGCACCCGCAGCAAACCCACCTGCCTGCTGTGCCCGGTGCGCAGCGGCTGCCAGGCGCACCTGCTCGGCCTGGAAATCCGCTACCCGGTGCCCAAGCCGCGCAAGGCACTGCCGCAGAAACGCACCCTGATGCCACTGCTGGTCAACGACTCGGGCGACATCCTGCTCTATCGCCGCCCTTCGACAGGGCTGTGGGGCGGCCTGTGGAGCCTGCCGGAGCTGGACGATCTCGCTCAGCTCGACAGCCTCGGCCAGCAGCAACAGCTCACATTCGGCGCACGCCGCGAACTGGAAGGCCTGACCCACACCTTCAGCCACTTCCAACTGGCCATCGAACCCTGGCTGATCGAAGCCACCGAGCAACCCGGCCGCGTGGCCGAGGCCGACTGGCTCTGGTATAACCTCGCCACCCCGCCGCGCCTGGGCCTCGCCGCCCCGGTGAAGAAGCTGCTGAAACGCGCGGCGCAAGCCATTACCGCTGGAGAACCGACATGACCCGCACCGTGCTGTGCCGCAAATACAAACAGGAACTGCCCGGCCTGGATCGCGCGCCCTACCCCGGCCCCAAGGGTGAAGACATCTTCGCCAACGTGTCCAAGCAGGCCTGGGACGAATGGCAGAAGCACCAGACCATGCTGATCAACGAACGTCGTCTGAACATGATGAACGCCGAGGATCGCAAGTTCCTGCAGACCGAGATGGACAAGTTCCTCTCCGGCGAGGAATACGCCCAGGCCGAAGGCTACGTGCCGCCAAGCGAGTGACGACACCCGAGGGAAGGGCTTCAGCCGCGACAAACGCCGCATATCCATGCGCGCAGCCCCGGTTCGCCCTCCCCGTTTTCCGCGCTCACGAACCTAAGCGCCCGAAATAATTAAATATTTTTCAAACCTGCGCTTGACACTGTTCCTTCAAATCCGTCTAATAGCGCCCCGTTGGCCCAGGTAGCTCAGTTGGTAGAGCAGGGGATTGAAAATCCCCGTGTCGGCGGTTCGATTCCGTCCCTGGGCACCATCTTTAGTTTTCAGGCAATGCCTAAACCGCCTGAAAGCCCCGAAAAACCGGCCTCTGAGCCGGTTTTTTATTGCCTGCAATTCCCTACCCCACCCCTGTAAGCCCAAAGTTTTGGGGGCATTGTTGGGGGCATCGCCGGTTCGGTCATGAATCATGCCCCTACGAAGGTGCCCCAATGCCCCGCAAAGTCACGCCATTGACCGAATCGGCCATCAAGGCCGCCAAAGCGCAGGACAAGCCCTATAAGCTCACCGATGGCCAGGGGCTGTACCTGCACCACTGATATATGACGAAGAGCCTCAGCCATGTGCTGGGGCTTTTTGCTTTCTGTGTCCGGCATTTTTCTCGCGCCATTGTTTCGCCTGCGCGACAACCATCTGCAGCCAGGCGACACCCTGACCATAGAGCAAGCCACAGCCCAGCAAACGGCTTGGCGGTCACGGCAACGCATGCTAGCTTGGCCGCCAGCCAGGACGGCCCGCCGTACGCCGGAGCGCATTCGAAGAAGAAGAGGACCCCACCCCATGGCCGAGGCGACGCCCGCGCTGGAAATCCGCAACCTGCACAAACGCTACGGCGATCTCGAAGTGCTCAAGGGCATCTCCCTGACGGCCAAAGATGGCGACGTCATCTCCATTCTCGGCTCCTCCGGCTCCGGCAAGTCCACCTTCCTGCGCTGCATCAACCTGCTGGAAAACCCGCACAAGGGTCAGATTTTCGTCGCTGGCGAAGAGCTCAAGCTCAAGTCAGCGAAGAACGGCGAGCTGGTTGCCGCCGACAACAAGCAGATCAACCGCCTGCGCAGCGAGATCGGTTTCGTCTTCCAGAATTTCAACCTGTGGCCGCACATGAGCGTGCTCGACAACATCATTGAGGCGCCGCGTCGCGTACTCGGCCAGAGCAAGGCCGAGGCCATCGAGGTGGCCGAAGCGCTGCTGGCCAAGGTCGGCATCGCCGACAAACGTCACGTCTACCCCAACCAGCTTTCCGGCGGCCAGCAGCAGCGCGCGGCCATTGCCCGCACCCTGGCCATGCAGCCCAAGGTGATCCTGTTCGATGAGCCGACTTCGGCCCTCGACCCGGAGATGGTACAAGAAGTGCTTAATGTGATTCGCGCGCTTGCCGACGAGGGTCGCACCATGCTGCTGGTTACCCATGAAATGAGTTTCGCTCGCCAGGTGTCCAGCGAGGTGGTGTTCCTCCACCAGGGTCTGGTCGAGGAACAGGGGGCACCCGCCCAGGTGTTCGACAACCCGAACTCGGCACGCTGTAAACAATTCATGTCCAGCAATCGCTAACACGGAGCAACATGCATGCAGAACTATAAGAAGATCCTGCTGGCCGCGGCCGCTACCCTGGCTTTCGGCACCAGCGCTGTCGCAGCTGACAAACTGAAACTCGGCACCGAAGGCGCCTACCCGCCCTTCAACCTGATCGATGCTAGCGGCAAGGTCACTGGTTTCGATATCGAAATCGGCCAGGCACTGTGCGCCAAGATGCAGGCCGAGTGCGAAGTGGTGACCTCTGACTGGGATGGCATCATCCCGGCCCTGAACGCCAAGAAGTTCGATTTCCTGATCGCCTCGATGTCGATCACCGAAGAGCGTCAGGCCGCGGTCGACTTCACCGAGCCGTACTACACCAACAAGCTGCAGTTCATCGCACCGAAGTCGGCTGACTTCAAGACTGACGAAGCCAGCCTCAAGGGCAAAGTGATCGGCGCCCAGCGCGCGACCATCGCCGGTACCTGGTTGGAAGATAACCTGGGCAAAGTGGTCGACATCAAGCTGTACGACACCCAGGAAAACGCCTACCTCGACCTGGCCTCCGGCCGCCTCGACGGCGTGCTGGCCGACACCTTCGTCAACTGGGAATGGCTCAAAAGCGACGCCGGCAAGGACTTCGAATTCAAGGGCGACCCGGTATTCGACAACGACAAGATCGGCATCGCCGTGCGCAAGGGCGACCCGCTGCGCGAGAAGCTGAACACCGCTCTGCAGGCCATCATCGAAGACGGCACCTACAAGCAGATCAACGACAAGTATTTCCCGTTCAGCATCTATTGATGACCTGAAGGCATTGCGCCGCCTATTGGGCGGCGCAATTGCCCGAGCCCTCCGATGATTTTTGACCTCCACGGATTCGGCCCCGCCCTGGCCGCCGGCACCCTGATGACCATCAAACTGGCGCTGTCCGCGCTGGCGGTGGGTCTGGTGCTCGGCCTGCTCGGCGCACTGGCCAAGACTTCGCCGTACAAGCCGCTGCAATGGCTCGGCGGCAGCTATTCCACCATCGTGCGCGGCGTACCCGAATTGCTCTGGGTGCTGCTGATCTATTTCGGTACGGTCGGCCTGATGCGTAGCCTGGCTGATCTGCTTGGCGTCGAGAGCCTCGAGCTTTCCGCCTTCGCTGCCGGCACCATCGCCCTTGGCCTGTGTTTCGGTGCCTACGCCACCGAAGTGTTCCGCGGCGCCATCCTGGCGATCCCCAAGGGCCACCGCGAAGCCGGCCAGGCACTCGGCATGTCCAAGACACGTATCCTCTGGAAGCTGATTCTGCCGCAGATGTGGCGCATCGCCCTGCCCGGCCTGGGCAACCTGTTCATGATTCTGATGAAGGACACCGCCCTGGTGTCGGTGATTGGCCTGGAAGAGATCATGCGCCGCTCGCAGATCGCCGTGACCGCCAGCAAGGAGCCCTTCACTTTTTATATGGTCGCAGCCTTCATTTATCTGGGCCTGACCGTTCTCGCCATGATCGGCCTGCATTTCCTCGAGAAGCGCGCCAGCCGTGGCTTCGTGCGGAGCGCCTCATGAGAAAGAACGCTGCCATCATCGCCTGGCTCGCAGCAGGCGTGCTCATCGCACTGGCGCTCTGGACGAGCCTCTCCAGCCTGAACTGGGCTGTGATCATCAAATGGCTGCCGCGTCTGTCGCAAGGCGCGCTGCTGACCCTGGAGCTGGTGGCCATCGCGGTCGTCGCCGGCCTGATCCTCGCACTGCCGATGGGCATCGCCCGCGCCTCCAAGCACTGGTACGTGCGCGCCCTGCCCTATGGCTACATTTTCTTCTTCCGCGGCACACCGCTGCTGGTACAGCTGTTTTTGGTCTACTACGGCCTGGCGCAATTCGACGCCGTGCGCCAGGGCCCGCTGTGGCCCTATCTGCGCGACCCGTACTGGTGCGCGATCATCACCATGACCCTGCATACCACCGCCTATATCGCCGAGATTCTGCGTGGCGCCATCCAGGCCGTACCCCCCGGAGAAGTTGAGGCGGCGCGCGCACTGGGCATGTCGCGGGCCAAGACCATGTTCTACATCGTCCTGCCGCGTGCCGCGCGCATCGGCCTGCCAGCCTACAGCAACGAAGTGATCCTGATGCTCAAGGCCAGCGCCCTGGCCAGTACCGTGACCCTGCTGGAGCTGACCGGCATGGCACGTACCATCATCGCGCGTACCTACCTGCCGGTGGAGATCTTCTTCGCCGCCGGCCTGTTCTACCTGGTCATCGCCTTCGTCCTGGTGCGCGCCTTCCGCCTACTGGAACGCTGGCTACGCGTCGACGCCTGCCAGGGTCGCTGAGCGAACCGGGCTGCCTGCACAGGCAGCCCGAGTTGCCAGCCGCATAAACCAGCATGCCCGCCACCATCCTGACCTCAGACGATCTGCTGACGCGCTTCCAGGCGCTGGACGACTTCTTACTCCAGCACCAGGCACTCTGGCGGCCACGCCCCTTTCATCATCTGCACCTGCCCTGGGAGGCTGAAGCACCCGAGCTCGCCGCCTGGCTGCGCCGCCGCTCGCTGGAGCACGCCGAGACCTCTGATCCCTTCGCACTGGCGGCACCGGCGCCCTTCCCTGAGCTGGCCTCCCAGGCGCAGACGCTGAGTACAATCGGTGAGTTGCCGGGGGGCGACCCTGTGCAACGCGCGCACACCCTGAGCGTCGACGTCCCCGGTAGAAAGCTGGCGCAGATTCAGGCCTTCGCCAGCCGCCTGCAGTTTCAGCAACGCCCCACACACTGGCTCGACTGGTGCGCCGGCAAGGGCCACCTCGGTCGCTGGCTGACTCAGGATGACCAACGCCTGACCTGCCTGGAGTACGACCCGGCACTGATCGAGTCCGGTAGCGCACTGAGCAAACGCCTGGGACTGGCTGCCGCACACCTACAGCAGGATGTGCTTGCCGATGATTGCGACGAGCGCCTGACGAAAGAACATACCCCGGTGGCTTTGCACGCCTGTGGCGACCTGCACGTACGCCTGCTGCAACTGGCCAGCCACAACGACTACCCGCAACTGGCAGTCGCGCCCTGCTGCTACAACCGCATCGCCGGCCTGCACTACCAGCCTCTGTCATCTGCCGCGCAAGCATCAGCACTGCAGCTATCACGCGACGACCTCGGCCTGCCGCTAAGCGAAACCGTCACCGCCGGCGCGCGCGTACGCCGGCAGCGCGACCAATCGATGGCCTGGCGCCTGGCCTTCGACCTGCTGCAGCGCCAGCTACGCAGCCTCGATGAATACCTGCCGACGCCTTCACTGCCCAGCGCCTGGTTCAGCAAACCCTTCGCCCACTTCTGCCACGACCTCGCCGCGCTGCGCGGCGTACCTTCGCCCGGCGAACAGAACTGGCCGGAGCTGGAAGCACGCGGCTGGCAACGCCTGGCCGAAGTGCGCAACCTGGAGTTGCTGCGCAACCTGTTTCGCCGACCGCTGGAGCTCTGGCTGCTGCTCGACCGCGCCCTGTATCTGCAGGAACAGGGCTACAGCGTGAAACTGGGCACCTTCTGCGATTATCGCCTGAGCCCACGCAACCTGCTGCTGCTGGCCGAGCGCACATGAGTTGCACACAGAAGCTGTGGATAACTCTGTTGATTCTTTCTGGGCAAATACTGCAAAGCCACTTGGGAATTGCCCCGTAGACATCTGATCAGTTTTCGATCAAAGACTGAAGTGGTAGCAAAAACAATGGGTTGCGAAAATTCGTGATCCACCGCACAGAACCAGTGCGCAGCTATCGAGCACGCCTTCTCTTTGTGCATAAGCCAAAAGCTACTGATAGCCGAGCCTGAAAAAACCTGGCTTTACTCAGGCTGACGAATGGATATAATGGCGCGCCTCAGATGCCGGTATAGCTCAGCTGGTAGAGCAACTGACTTGTAATCAGTAGGTCCCGGGTTCGACTCCTGGTGCCGGCACCATCTAATATCAGGGCCCGCTTTCATGCAGGCCTTTTTTGTTTTTGCACTGCCCAACTCTGCAGCATGTTCATTGCACTTACCGCACTCGGAGCGTGGGTATGGTGAAGGTTACATCGCGAGGTCATGAGCAGATGCGTATTCTTGTTACCGGCGGCGCCGGCTTCATCGGTTCGGCGCTTATTCGCCACCTGATCCAGCATACCGGGCATGAGGTGCTCAACCTCGACAAGCTGACCTATGCCGGTAACCTGGAGTCGCTCGCGCCGGTGGCCGATAGTCCGCGCTATCGCTTCGTTCACGCCGATATCGCTGACAGCGAACGAGTCGCCGCAAGCCTGACCGAGTTTCAGCCAGACGCCATCATGCACCTGGCCGCCGAATCCCATGTTGATCGCTCCATCGATGGCCCGGCGGCCTTTATCCAGACCAATATCGTCGGCACCTACAGCCTGCTGGAAAGCACCCGCACTTACTGGCAGCAGCTGGACGCCGAACGCAAGGCGGCCTTCCGCTTCCACCATATCTCCACCGACGAGGTCTACGGCGATCTGCACGGTGTCGATGACCTCTTCACCGAAACCACTCCCTACGCGCCCAGCTCGCCCTATTCGGCGAGCAAGGCGGCCTCCGACCATCTGGTGCGCGCCTGGCAGCGTACCTACGGCCTGCCGGTGCTGATCACCAACTGCTCGAACAACTACGGCCCCTACCATTTCCCCGAGAAGCTGATCCCGCTGATGATCCTCAGCGCCCTGGCGGGCAAGCCGCTGCCGGTATACGGCAACGGCCAGCAGGTGCGCGACTGGCTCTATGTCGAGGATCACGCGCGGGCGCTGCTCAAGGTGGTCTGCGAAGGCGAGGTGGGCGAGACCTACAATATCGGCGGGCATAACGAGCAGAAGAATCTCGATGTGGTGCGCGCCATCTGCGCACTGCTGGAAGAGCTGGCACCGCACAAGCCGTCCGGCGTGGCGCGCTATGAAGACCTGATCACCTACGTGCAGGACCGCCCAGGTCATGACCTGCGCTATGCCATCGACGCCAGCAAGATCGAGCGCGAGTTGGGCTGGGTACCGCAGGAAACCTTCGAAACCGGCCTGCGCAAGACCGTGCAGTGGTATCTGGACAACCTCGACTGGTGCCGCCGCGTGCAGGATGGTAGCTATCAGGGTCAGCGACTCGGAGCACTCTAGAGCTCAAGACGTAGGGCGGGTGCAACCCGCCAGCCAGGCAGCGGCGGGTTGCACCCGCCCTACGCATCGACAAGGAACATAGAAAACATGAAAGGCATCATCCTCGCCGGTGGCTCCGGCACTCGTCTGCACCCCATCACCCTCGGCGTGTCCAAGCAACTGCTGCCGATCTATGACAAGCCGATGATCTACTACCCTTTGTCGGTGCTGATGCTGGCCGGCATTCGCGAGATTCTGATCATCTCCACCCCCGAAGATCTGCCCAACTTCCGCAAGATGCTCGGCGACGGCAGCCAGTTCGGCATCGACCTGCAATATGCCGAGCAACCCTCTCCCGACGGCCTGGCGCAAGCCTTCCTGATCGGCGAGTCGTTCATTGGCAACGACTCGGTATGCCTGATCCTCGGCGACAACATCTTCCATGGTCAGCACTTCACCGAGAAGCTGCTGCGCGCGGCCACCCACAATAGCGGTGCCACGGTCTTCGGCTACTGGGTCAGCGACCCAGAGCGTTTCGGCGTGGTCGAGTTCGACGCCGCCGGCAATGCGCTGTCGATCGAGGAAAAGCCGGCAAAACCCAAGTCCAGCTTTGCCGTGACCGGCCTGTATTTCTACGACAATGACGTGGTGCAGATCGCCAAGGCGGTCAAGCCCTCGCCACGCGGCGAGCTGGAAATCACCGATGTGAACAACGCCTATCTGGCCCGTGGCGACCTGCGCGTTGAGCGCTTCGGCCGCGGTTTCGCCTGGCTCGACACCGGCACCCACGACAGCCTGCTCGATGCCTCGCACTACGTGCAGACCGTGGAAAAGCGCCAGGGCCTGAAGGTCGCCTGCCTCGAAGAAATCGCCTATCAGCAGGGCTGGATCGACCGCGACAAACTGCTCGCGTGCGCCAAGGCGCTGGGCAAGACCGGCTACGGTCAGTACCTGTACAAGCTTGCCGAGGAACTCCCATGAAGGTGATTACCACTGCATTGCCGGAAGTGCTGATTCTCGAACCCCAGGTATTCGGTGATGAACGCGGCTTCTTCTACGAGAGTTTCAACGCACGGCGCTTTGCCGAAGCCACCGGGGTAACCCGCGAATTCGTCCAGGACAACCATTCGCGCTCCGCCCGCGGCGTGCTGCGCGGCCTGCACTATCAACTGCAGCAGGCCCAGGGCAAGCTGGTGCGCGTAAGTGCCGGCGAGGTCTATGACGTCGCGGTCGACGTACGCCGCAGCTCGGCGAATTTCGGCAAGTGGGTCGGCGT
The DNA here is from genome assembly GCF_029814935.1 of Pseudomonas sp. GD03919. NCBI lineage: Bacteria > Pseudomonadati > Pseudomonadota > Gammaproteobacteria > Pseudomonadales > Pseudomonadaceae > Pseudomonas > Pseudomonas sp. GD03919. The sequence goes on along the minus strand of NZ_CP104582.1, from coordinate 214,312 downwards.
GCATCTGTCCGCCGAAAACAAACGCCAGCTGTGGGTGCCGGAAGGTTTCGCCCACGGCTTCCTGGTACTCAGCGAATACGCCGAATTCCTCTACAAGACCACCGACTACTACGCCCCCGCCCACGAGCGCTGCATCCGCTGGGACGACCCACAGTTGGCCATCGACTGGCCGCTCGACGGTCTGTCGCCACAACTCTCGGCCAAGGACCAACAGGGCCTGAGCCTGACCGACGCAGAGACCTTCGCATGAAGATCCTGATCAGCGGCCACACCGGCCAGGTCGCCCGTGAGCTGCAATTGGCCCTGCACAAGCATGAACTGGTTAGTCTCGGCCGCCAGGCATTCGACCTGTCGCGCCCGGACAGCCTGCGCGAAACCATCCTGCGCGAGCGGCCGGCGCTGGTGATCAATGCCGCCGCCTACACTGCCGTCGACCAGGCCGAGCAGGAACGAGAGCTGGCCTTCGCCATCAATGCCGAGGCGCCTGGCGTCATGGCCGATGCCTGCTTCGAGCTGGACATCCCGCTGATCCACTACTCCACCGACTACGTCTTCGACGGCAGCAAGGCCACACCCTACCGCGAGGCCGATACGCCGTGCCCGCTGAGCGTCTACGGCGCCAGCAAGGCAGCGGGTGAACAGGCGCTGCGCATCAGCGGTTGCGACCACCTGATCCTGCGTACCAGTTGGGTCTACTCGCAGTTCGGGCGCAACTTCCTCCTGACCATGCAGCGCCTGCTGCAGGAGCGTGAGGAGCTCAGCGTGGTCGATGACCAGATCGGCGCACCGACCTGGGCCGGCAGCATCGCCAGTGCCACTGCCGAGCTGATCGATAAATGGCAGCAGGGTCGCCATCACTGGGGCACCTACCACCTGACCTGCCAGGGCGAAACCAGCTGGTTCGGTTTCGCCAGCGCCATCGCCGAGCATCTGCGCGCGGCCGGCAGGCCTTGCGCCAGGCTGCGCCCCATCCCCAGCAGTGAATACCCGACGCCGGCGCAACGCCCGCTCAACTCACGCTTGGACGGCGAGCGCCTGGAACAGACCTGGCAGATTCGCTTGCCGGATTGGCGCGCAGCGCTGGACACCTGCCTGCAACGCATGAACTGACGGTAGCGGCCGGCGCCCATCACCGGCCGCTCGCTTAACGTGCATAATGCGCCGATCATTCCTGCACGGTTTGCCATGAGCACGAATACAGCCACTCCCCGTCGCCTGCGCTGGCGCAGCCTTGTGCTGCTGGCGCTGCTGCTTGCGCCACTGCTGTGGCCGGTGCATTTCCTGGCCGAGCGTTACTACCGCGAGGTGCTGATCGAACAGAACCGGCAAACCCTTGACCTGTACGTCGCCAACCTGCTCGGTACGCTGCGTCGTTACGAGGTGCTGCCGCAGATTCTCGGTGATCTTCCAGGCGTACGCGCAGCCCTGCATGCGCCCGAAGACCCTGCCGCACTGGACACCGCCAATCGCCTGCTGGCGCGCATCAAGCGGCAGACCGGTGCCGACGTGATCTACCTGATGAATAATCGCGGCGCCACCCTGGCTGCCTCCAACTGGGACAAGCCCGACAGCTTCGTTGCCGGCAACTTCGCCTTCCGCCCCTATTTCCGTGAAGCCATGGCCGGCCGTCTGGGCCGCTTCTTCGGCCTCGGCACCACATCCGGCAAGCGCGGCTACTACTTCGCCTACCCGGTGCGCGAGGACGAGCACAACATCGGCGCACTGGTGGTCAAGGTTGACCTCGATCACACCGAAACGCTGTGGGGCAACACGCCGGAACAGTTACTGGTGACCGACACCAATGGCGTGGTGATTCTCACCTCGCGCCCCGACTGGCGCTTTCATGCCAGCCGCCCACTGGACCGCGTCGAACAGTCCGCCATCGCCAGCAATCAGCCCTACCCGACCCAGGCGCCACCTCGCCTGGATCTCGACCCAAACGCCTGGCTGACACAAAGTCGTGTTCTGGACGAAACCGGCTGGACGGTGAGCATTCTCGCCCCGCGCATCCTTCTCGACCGCCCCGTGCGCAGCGCCGTGGCCGTGGGTGCGGCAGCCTTGCTGGCGCTGCTGTTGCTGCTCGGCCTGTTGATTCTGCGCCGCCGCCATTACCTCGAACGCATCGCCCTCGACGCCCGCGCCAAGACCGAACTGGAACAACGCGTGGCCGAACGCACGCAGGATCTGGAGCTGCTCAACAGCCGCCTCAAGCAGGAAGTGCTCGAACGCGAGCAGGCCCAGCAGGAACTGGTGCGCGCTCAGGACGAACTGGTTCAGGCCGGCAAACTGTCGGCGCTCGGCACCATGAGCGCCAGCATCAGCCACGAACTCAATCAACCGCTGGGGGCGATCCGCAGTTACGCCGAAAATGCCAGCACCCTGCTCGATCACCAGCGCAACGACGATGCCCGTGCCAACCTCAAGCTGATCAGCGAGCTGACCGAACGCATGGCCTCGATCATCGCCCATCTGCGCGCATTCGCCCGCCGCGACCGCCATGCGCCGGAGCGCGTCGCCCTGCAACCGGCGCTGGACGATGCCCTGGCCCTGCTGGCCAAGCGCCGCCAGGCCATGGACGTAGAACTGATTCGCGACCTGCCGGATGCCACCCTCTGGGTTCAGGCCGGTGAGACACGCCTGCGCCAGGTGCTCGGCAATCTGCTTGGCAACGCACTCGATGCGCTGGTCGCCAAGGCGCCACCACGACGTATCTGGATCAGCCTCGAACATCAGGCCGAGCACCTCGACCTGCTGCTGCGCGACAACGGTCCCGGTTTCTCGGCCGAATCCCTGGCACGCGCACGTGAGCCCTTCTTCACCACCAAGACAAGCGCCCAAGGCCTGGGGCTGGGCCTGGCCATCTGCGATAGTCTGGTGCGTGCGCTGGACGGCGAACTGCTGCTGGCCAATCATCCGGCCGGCGGCGCGCTGATCACCCTGCGCCTGCGCCTGGCCAGCCCCGGCGTCAACCTGCAACCTTCCGAGGATCCTTCGCCATGACCAGCGACAGCGCCATCGACAGCCGCATTCAGGTACTGCTGATCGACGACGACGCCCATCTGCGCCAGGCGCTCAGCCAGACGCTCGACTTGGCCGGGCTCAAGGTCATCAGCCTGGGCGATGCGCAGGATCTGGCCGCGCGCATTCCGGCAGGCTGGCCGGGCGTGGTGGTCAGCGACATCCGCATGCCGGGTATCGACGGCCTGCAACTGCTGCAACAGCTTCGCGAACGCGATGCCGAGTTGCCGGTGCTGCTGATCACCGGCCATGGTGACGTGCCGCTGGCCGTGCAGGCGATGCGCGCTGGCGCCTACGACTTCCTGGAAAAACCTTTCGCCAACGACGACCTGCTCGACAGCGTACACCGCGCCCTGGAGCTGCGCCGTCTGGTGCTGGATAACCGCAGCCTGCGCATGGCACTCAACGACCGCCAGGAACTGTCCAGTCGCCTGGTGGGCCAGTCGCCTGCCATGCAGCGCCTGCGCGAACAGATCGGTGCACTCGCCGGCATCGCCACCGACGTGCTGATTCTCGGCGAGACCGGTGCCGGCAAAGAGGTGGTCGCCCGCTCCCTGCACGATCTGTCCAGCCGCCGCGATGGCCCCTTCGTCGCCATCAACGCCGGCGCGCTGGCCGAGTCGGTGGTGGAAAGCGAGCTGTTCGGCCACGAGGCCGGCGCCTTCACCGGTGCGCAGAAACGGCGCATTGGCAAGTTCGAGTTCGCCAATGGCGGCACCCTGTTCCTCGACGAGATCGAGAGCATGAGCATGGATGTGCAGGTCAAGCTGCTGCGCCTGCTGCAGGAGCGCGTGGTCGAGCGCCTCGGTGGTAATCAGTTGATCCCACTGGATATCCGCGTGATCGCCGCAACCAAGGAAGATCTGCGTCAGGCCGCCGATGCCGGGCGTTTCCGCGCCGACCTCTACTACCGCCTCAACGTCGCACCGCTGTCCATCCCACCGCTGCGCGAGCGCGGCGAGGACGCCCTGCTGCTGTTCCAGCACTTCGCCGATGGGGCGGCCGCCCGCCACGCCTTGGCGCCGCGAGAGCTACAGCCGGGACAGCGCGCCTTGCTGCTGCGTCATCCATGGCCAGGCAACGTGCGTGAGTTGCAGAACGCCGCCGAACGTTTCGCCCTGGGCCTGGAACTGGCGCTGGACAGCAACGCGCCGAACCTGCCGCCGGTCAATGGCGGGCTCAGCGAGCAGGTCGAAGCCTTCGAGCGCGCCCTGATCGCGGCCGAACTGAGCCGCCCACATGGCTCACTGCGCAGCCTGGCCGAAGCCCTGGGCGTACCGCGCAAGACCCTGCACGACAAACTGCGCAAACATGGCCTGACCTTCTCCGGCGCTGGCGGAAGCTCGCCAGAGGACTTCGACTAACTGGCGGCAAACCGCCAAACGCGCTGCCGGTACGCCTCGGCCGGCAGCCGACAGAATGCCACCAAGGCCCGTAGAACGGGCTTTACCGGCGCACCGACAGCGCGCTCATGCGGACTGGCACAAGGGTTGCTCTAGGCAAACTCCAAGCGAACCCACAAGTACAAGTCCAGGCCTCGCTGATGCCACCGGCGTTTTTCTCCAAGCCGCCTAGACTTGCTCTTGTCCGTTCGTTAGCAGCGCCACTGGCGCCAATGCGATAAACACAACAAGAGGAAGCATCCGCATGTTCAAACTGACTGCCAAGGCGCTGGCTTGCGCCCTGTCCCTGTCCATCGCTGGCGTGGTTCACGCTGCCGACCCGATCGTCATCAAATTCTCCCACGTGGTTGCCGAGCACACCCCGAAAGGTCAGGGTGCCGTGCTGTTCAAGCAACTGGCTGAAGAGCGCCTGGGCGACAAGGTCAAGGTCGAGGTCTACCCGAACTCCTCGCTGTTCGGCGACGGCAAGGAAATGGAAGCGCTGCTGCTCGGCGACGTGCAGATGATCGCCCCGTCCCTGGCCAAGTTCGAGCATTACACCAAGCAGTTGCAGGTATTCGACCTGCCGTTCCTGTTCGACGACATGGCAGCAGTTGATCGCTTCCAGAACAGCCCCGAAGGCCAGAAACTGCTGACCTCCATGACCGACAAGGGCATCACCGGCCTGGCCTACTGGCACAACGGTCTGAAGCAGCTGTCGGCCAACAAGGCGCTGCTGGAGCCGAAAGACGCCCGTGGTCTGAAGTTCCGCGTACAGGCTTCCGCCGTACTGGAAGAGCAGTTCAAGGCCGTGCGCGCCAACCCGCGCAAGATGAGCTTCGCCGAGGTATATCAGGGTCTGCAGACTGGCGTGGTCAACGGTGCCGAGAACCCCTACTCGAACATCTACAGCCAGAAGATGCACGAAGTACAGAAGTACATCACCGAGTCCAACCATGGCCTGCTGGACTACATGCTGATCACCAACACCAAGTTCTGGGACGGTCTGCCGGCTGACGTACGCGACGAGCTGAACAAGATCATCGCCGAAGTCACCGTCGAGGTGAACAAACAGGCTGACGCCCTCAACGAAGGCGACAAGCAGCGCATCCTGGAAGCCGGCACCACCGAAATCCTGACCCTGACGCCTGAGCAGCGCGGCCAATGGCGCGACGCCATGCAGCCGGTATGGCAGAAGTTCGAAGGCGAGATCGGTGCCGACCTGATCAAGGCCGCCCAAGCCGCCAACCAGCAATAAGGCCGGAGAGCCGTAGGGTGGGCAGCGCACTGCAGCACTGACCCACCACGACGCCCGCGATGGGCGTCGTTCAATGTTGTAACCGGTGGGACGGCTTGCGTCCCACCCTACGCCCTTTCCATTCGGGAGAACCGACCATGAACGCCTTGCGGCGCGTCTGGGAGCACTTCGAGGAAGGCTTCATCGCTTTCCTCCTGGCGGCCATGACGCTGATCACATTCGTCTACGTGATCCTCAACAACTTCTACACCCTGTTCTATTGGCTGGGTGACGCCTTTGGCGGCAACGAGTTTCTGCTCGGTATCGGCGACGCCATTCTCGACCTGGCCCAGGCGATGACCTGGAGCAATGCCCTGACCAAGGCCATGTTCGGCTGGCTGATTTTCTTCGGCCTGGCCTATGGTGTACGCACGGCCGGCCACATCGGTGTCGATGCCCTGGTCAAGCTGGCCCCGCGTCATATCCAGCGCGTCATCGGCATCATCGCCTGCTCGGCCTGCCTGGGCTACGCCGGTCTGATCATGGTCGGCAGCTACGACTGGGTCAGCACCCTGTTCAAAGCCGGCATCGGTGCCGAAGACCTCGGTCACTATGGCATCAAGCAATGGCATATCAGCATGATCGTGCCCTTCGGCTACGCCATGGTGTTCATCCGTTTCCTGGAGATCTTCGTGCGCATTCTGCGTGACCAGCAGACCGGCCTCGGCCTGGCTGACGAAGCCGCTGACGCCCTGAAAATCAATGAGCACGAGGAGGCCAAATAATGACCGTTCTATTCCTCTTCCTGCTGCTGTTTTTGCTGATGTTCATCGGCGTGCCGATCGCCGCCTCGCTCGGCCTCGCCGGTTCGATCACCATCATGCTGTTCAGCCCGGACTCGGTGCGTTCGCTGGCGATCAAGCTGTTCGAGACCTCCGAACACTACACCCTGCTGGCGATCCCGTTCTTCCTGCTCTCCGGTGCGTTCATGACCACCGGCGGTGTGGCCAAGCGCCTGATCGACTTCGCCAACGCCTGCGTCGGCCACATCCGTGGCGGTCTGGCCATCGGTGCGGTACTGGCGTGCATGCTGTTCGCTGCGCTGTCCGGCTCCTCGCCGGCGACCGTGGCCGCAGTCGGCTCCATCGCCATCGCCGGCATGGTGCGTTCCGGTTACCCGCAGGCCTTCGGCGCCGGCATCGTGTGTAACGCCGGTACCCTGGGCATCCTGATTCCGCCGTCGATCGTGATGGTGGTGTACGCTGCCGCCACCGAGCAGTCGGTGGGCAAGCTGTTCATGGCGGGTGTGATCCCCGGCATCATGCTCGGCCTGGTACTGATGATCGCGATCTACATCGTCGCGCGCATCAAGAAGCTGCCAGCCCTGCCACGCGCCAGCTTCCGCGAGTGGCTGCGCGCCGCGCGTGAGGCGTTCTGGGGCCTGCTGCTGATGGTGATCATCCTCGGCGGTATCTACAGCGGCATGTTCACCCCGACCGAGGCTGCGGCCGTGGCGGCGGTGTACGCCGGCTTCGTCGCCCTGTTCGTGTACAAGGACCTGAAGATCCGCGAGTGCCCGAAGGTGCTGCTGGAGTCCGGCAAGCTGACCATCATGCTGATGTTCATCATTGCCAACGCCATGCTCTTCGCCCACGTGCTGACCACCGAGCAGATTCCGCAGACCATCACCGCCTGGGTGGTGGATCTGGGTCTGCAGCCCTGGCAGTTCCTGCTGGTGGTGAACATCGTGCTGCTGATCGCCGGTGCCTTCATGGAGCCGTCGGCGATCATCCTGATCCTGGCGCCGATCCTCTTCCCGATCGCCATGCAACTGGGCATCGACCCGATCCACCTGGGCATCATCATGGTGGTGAACATGGAGATCGGCTTGATCACGCCACCCGTGGGGCTGAACCTGTTCGTCACCTCGGCGGTGACAGGTATGCCGCTAACATCGGTCATCAAAGCAGCCTTGCCGTGGCTGATGATGCTGATCAGCTTCCTGATGGTGATTACCTACATCCCGGCCGTTTCCATGGCGCTGCCGAACATGCTCGGCATGTAAAGGTTCAAACCTACGCTGTTTGGTACTCCATGTACCCACTCTGCCCGGCCTTTGTGCCGGGTTTTTTTTGCGCGAAAGAATCTGATGAAAACTACTGTAGCCATTTGAGTGCGTGCACATTTCCACAGCAGTGCACACAAGCGCCTGTGGTCACGTAAAGTTACGCTCGATATCGCCAAGGAAACCGCCACATGATCAAGCGCAGCCTGAAATCTATCGTCACCACCTGGTTTACAGGCCTGTTGTCGTTGCTGCCACTGGTTCTGACCCTGGCATTGCTGGCCTGGATATTCAGCCTGCTCAATCGTCTGGTCGGACCTTCGACCCTAATCGGCCAAGTGTTCGCTGCCCTCGGCCAGCCCTTTTCCAGCAACAGCTACCTGGCCTACCTGCTGGGCAGTCTGGTGCTGCTGGCCAGCCTCTACCCACTGGGCCTGGCCGTGCAACTGGGCCTGCGCCGTCCGCTGTCCTGGTTGCTCGACCGCACGCTACGACGCACCCCACTGATCGGCAACTTCTACAACCTGGCCGACCGTTTCGTGGGCCTGCTGGACAAGAGCAAGAACCCGGACATCACCACCATGGCGCCGGTCTGGTGTTTCTTCGGCGGTGACGGCGCAGCGGTACTGGCCCTGCGCCCAAGCTCGGAGACGGTCGAACTGGAAGGCCGCCCCTACTGCGCCATCCTCATTCCCACCGCGCCGATTCCGGTGGGCGGCGGCCTGCTTTACGTACCAGAAGAATGGATACGCCCCGCCGACATGGGCGTCGATCAACTGACCAGCATCTATGTGTCCATGGGGCTCACGCCACCCAGCAGGCGCAGCGCAGCGCAGTCACCTGCGCCAGTGATCAAGCCTTAGCAGGCCGTTGAAAAACGTAGGCGAGGCAGCCAATGCAAGGCAAAAATAGGCGAAAAACGGTCGGAGTCGCGCTCGACTTTACGAGCTGTAAATGAGCATTTGGAGCCTGTTTTTAACGCAGCAGTGGCAACGCAGATAGTTTTTCAACAGCCTGTTAGGCAAGCGGCAAGCTAGTAGTGGACTTGATCTCCGACAGCGCCACGATCGAGTTCACCTCCTGGATACCTGGCACCAGCGACAGCTTCTCGAAGAAGAAGCGCTCATACGCCTCGATATCGCGGGTGACGATGCGCAGCATGAAATCCACCGCGCCCATCAGTACATGGCACTCCAGCACCTCGGGAAACTCGCGCATGGCCTCGGCGAACTCGGTCAGGTTGGAACGTCCATGGGCGTTGAGCTTGACCTGAGCGAACACCTGCGTGTGCAGACCGATGCGCTTGCGATCGAGCAGGGTGACCTGCTTGCGAATCACCCCCTCCTCCTTGAGGCGCTGGATACGGCGCCAGCACGGCGACTGCGACAGACCGATGCGCTCGGCGATCTCCGCAGTGGAGAGACCAGCATCTTCCTGTAGCAGGGCAAGAATGCGTTGGTCGTAAGCATCCAGCACGACGGACATAAAAAATCCCCAATACCCGATTAACAAGGCAAGTTTATCCATGAAACCTGGAATAACCCATAAAACCAGGCAGAACTTTTGCCGAATTAGGGCGGAAACTTAAGCAAAACCTGCCCGAGCTTCCGCCATGCCAGATACCACCCCGTTTCCGTCCGCCCATAACCGCCGCGATCCCTGGCAGGATCGCGGCGATGCCTGTGTCGAATACCAGCTGCGCACCGACGCCGAAGCCGACGTGATGTGCCGCCTGCTGGGGCTGTTTGCACAATTGCAGTTATTACCTGAGGCCTTGCACATGGAACGCCTGCAGGACGACCTGCATATCAGCCTGCGTCTGTCTGGCCTGTCGCTGCATCGCGCCGGCGTGCTGGCGCAGAAACTGCGCAGCCTGGTCTGCGTATGGGAGGTGACCTGGCAACACCTGGATCACAGCCTGGTCACGGAGGTGGCCTGAAGCGGCGACTCAATCACGCACGGGCCTTCGCCCTTGTGCTGCTTTTCGGGCATCCTAGCCAGGCTGCAAGGCCGTTGAAAAACGGCCTGCTAACCTTGTTCAGGCCGACCCGAGGAGCCCGCATGTCCGCCTTCACCGCTACCGCCCCTGACCGTGTACTGGATCTTGGCGACCTGCTGCGTGAGCTGGTGGCCCAAGGCCGGGTCGAGCAGAAGGTGGCCGAGCAGTGCCTGGCGATTCGCCGCAGCTCACTGAACAACACCCAACATCCGCTGGAGTTTCTCGCCGCACAGCAGGTCGACGACCTGACACGCCCGGGCAAGAAGCTCGACCTGGAAACCCTTACCGTCTGGCTGGCCGACTTCGCCGGCCAACCCTACCTGCGCATCGACCCGTTGAAAATCGACGTGCCGGCCATCACCCCGCTGATGTCCTACGCCTTCGCTCAACGCCACAAGATCCTCGCCGTGGCAGTAGACAGCGAGAGCGTGACCATCGCCAGCAGCCAGCCACTGGTGCACAGCTGGGAAGCCAATCTGGTCCACGTGCTCAAGCGCCCGATCAGACGTGTGGTGGCCAACCCCAGCGATATCCAGCGCTTCACCACCGAGTTCTATCGCCTGGCGCGTTCGGTCAGCGGCGCCAATGCCACCGACCAGAAGATCAGCGGTGTCGGCAACTTCGAGCAATTGCTCAGCCTGGGCGCACAGGATCAGGAGCCGGACGCCAACGACGCACACATCGTCAACATCGTCGATTGGCTGTTCCAGTACGCCTTCCAGCAGCGCGCCAGCGATATTCATATCGAACCGCGCCGCGAGCAGGGCACCGTGCGCTTTCGCATCGACGGCGTGCTGCACACCGTCTACCAGTTCCCCGCGCAGGTCACCATGGCGGTGGTCAGCCGCCTGAAGAACCTCGGCCGCATGAACATTGCCGAGAAACGCAAGCCACAGGATGGCCGGGTCAAGACCAAGACACCAGACGGCAACGAGGTGGAGCTGCGCCTGTCGACGCTGCCCACCGCCTTTGGCGAGAAGATGGTGATGCGTATCTTCGACCCCGAGGTGCTGCTGAAAAGCCCGGATCAGCTTGGCTTCTCTCCTGACGACCTGCGTCGCTGGGCCAGCATGACCAGCCAGCCCAACGGCATCATCCTGGTCACCGGCCCCACCGGCTCGGGCAAGACCACCACGCTCTACACCACGCTCAAGCAACTGGCCACGCCGGAAGTGAACGTCTGCACCATCGAAGACCCCATCGAGATGATCGAAGGCGCCTTCAATCAGATGCAGGTGCAGCACAATATCGACCTGAATTTCGCCAGCGGCGTGCGTGCACTGATGCGTCAGGACCCAGACATCATCATGGTCGGTGAGATCCGCGACCTGGAAACCGCCGAAATGGCGATACAGGCGGCATTGACCGGCCACCTGGTGCTCTCCACCCTGCACACCAACGATGCCCCCAGCGCCATCACCCGCCTGCTCGAACTGGGCGTGCCGCACTACCTGCTCAAGGCCACCCTCCTCGGCGTCATGGCACAGCGCCTGGTGCGTACCCTGTGCCCGCACTGCAAGGCGCCGGTGCAACTGGACGAGGACGCCTGGAATAGCCTGACCCGCCCCTGGAGCTCGCCACTGCCAACGCAGGCTCATCATGCCGTCGGCTGCCTGGAGTGCCGCGAAACCGGCTATCGTGGCCGTGCCGGTGTCTACGAAATCATGCTGATCAACGACGCCATCAAACCGCTGATCAACGCCGACACCGACCTCACCGCACTGCGCCGCGCCGCCTTCAAGGACGGCATGCGCAGCCTGCGCCTGTCCGGCGCACAAAAGGTCGCCGCTGGCCTGACCACCCTCGAGGAAGTGCTGCGCGTCACGCCACAAAGCGAGCAACGCTGAGGCGTGCGCAGCCCGCCAGCGGCGGGGGCCAGGCGGGCAGACACGGAGCCTCTTTGAGCTGCCTCACCAGCGCGGCAAGCACAAAGCATTTCGATATGAACGCGTTCTCACCGCTCAACGGGCATGCGTCCACGCTGCGAAGGGGTCGGCGGCAGCGGCCATGTGACTATGCTTAGATTGTTCGCTCAGGCACGCCACTGAACAACGTAGGCGAGACAGGCAAGACAAGGCAGGTAGTTGTTCAACAGTCTGCAAGCAAAGGAGTCCATGCAATGCATGTTTAAGGGCGCGCAAATAACACGCTCAGCCGGGGTCGTGCAGTACGTTCATGATCACCTATCTGCATAACCTGTCGTTCGGGCACTGGCTGGCCTTGGCTACCCTGCTGCTGATTTTCGAAGTGTTTGGTGCCGGCGGCTACCTGCTCTGGGTCGGCCTCATGGCTGTCGCTGTCGGAGCAGTGGTTTTCCTGCTTCCCGAGTTGCACTGGGCCTGGCAACTCATGCTGTTTGGCATGCTGGCGATACTGTCGGCATTGCTATGGCGGCGACACCAGCGCCGGACTGTCCGCTAGATAGACCACCGATACGGGCAACCGGCCATCGCCTGCGAGGAACCATCGCTGGCCTGCACCACTCATAGGATGAGAGCCACCCCACAAGGAGTTCCATCATGCGTGTAACGCGTCATGCTGCACTGGCCTTCAGTGCCTGCCTGTTTGCCCAGACCGCCGCCGCCGATGGCCTGCTGCGCGACATTCTGTCCTCCGGCTCCACCACGGCCTCGACCTACCTGACCTTCAAGGATCGCAAGCTGGTTGCAGCGGCCGAAGAAGACGCCAGCAGCTTCGTTGCCAGCAATGGCGAAATACGCGGCCCGCATCTGGAAGCGGCAATGCAGCAGCTGCGCAGCGACAATCCGCACTTGCAGGACGCCGATGATATGGCACTGGCCAGCGCCATTCTTGCCACCTCGGCAGCGCCAGCTGACAACCCACGCTGAGCCGTCACCAGTCGCCCATAAAAAATGCCCGCCTCCAAAGGGAGCGGGCATTTTTCATTCAGCTTTCGGGACATCAGGCCTTAGCAAACCTCCCGAAAACCTCTCGCCTTACATCAGCGGCAGGGTGTAGCTGACGAACAGACGGTTTTGGTCGGTATCGGCCTGACCAGGAGCGTTACCGCGCAGAACACCGTAGCGCCAGCCAAGGCCCAGACCTTTGAGAGCGCCATCCTGGAACGCATAGTCCAGAGCAATGTCACGCTCCCACTCTTTGGCATCATTGCCACCGCGAACCTTGACGTTGGTGCCCTTCAGGTAAGCAACCGAAGCTTTCAGACCCGGAACGCCGAGAGTCGCGAAGTCATAGCTGTATTGGCCGAAGGTAGTACGCTCACCGGCGCGGGTGAAATTGCTGACCAGACGGTCGGTCAGCAGATACGCGCTTGCACCACCAGCACCTTCGTTAACAAGGTTGCCTTGGTTCAACTGAACAAAGTTGCTGTTCTCCGAAACACGCTGATAGCCGAGCATTACAGCATGGCCACCCAGGCTATAAGTGAAGGCAGCGCTCCAGGTGTTGTTGTCGATCTTGCCATCATTATTCTTGGTGTAGCCGCCGACCCCATAACCCGCTTCCTTGCCGTTCTTGCCGTCGGAAGTGGTACGGAAATAACGCAGGTCGGTCTTCAGGCTACCTTCGCCCAGCGCCAGGTTATGACCCAGGCCGGCAAAGTGCTGCTTGTAGTAGTCTTCCAGATTGGCGTAGTAGTACTGCGCAGTCAGATCGCTGTTGATCTTCCAGTCACCGCCTGCAAAGTAGAACTTGTTGCTCTCTTGAGTACCGCCAAGCACCGACAGGCCCGTGCTGTTGCTGGAAGCACGGCCAACGGCATGCTCGATCTGGCCAGCGGTCAGCGTCAGGTTGTCGATTTCGTTGGAGGTGATCATGCCGCCTTCGAACATCTGCGGCAGCAGGCGACCGTCGTTGGAGGTGAGGATCGGCAGTTTCGGCATCAGGGTACCGATGCGAGCCTCGGTCTTGGAGAAACGAACCTTACCGGTCAGACCGCCTTTGCTGAAGTCATCCACGGCGCTGCCATCACTTTCCAGCGGGAACAGCTGCCCCGGAGTACGATCACGATCAGCCTTACCGGCGCGACCACCACCATCCAGACGAACGCCCAGCATGCCTACTGCATCGACGCCGAAACCAACAGTACCTTCGGTAAAACCGGACTGATAATTGAGAATAAAACCCTGGCCCCATTCGCTGGCCTCACCATTGTTGTTGAGGGTGTTAACGGTGTTCTGGTCGAAGTAGAAATTGCGCATGGACAGGCTGGCCTTGCTGTCACCGATGAAGTCAGCGAAAGCAACTTGGCTCAGGCCCAGGGTGCTGGCGGCTACGGCCAGCGCCAGGGAGGTCTTTCTCATTATGTTTCTCTCCAGTGTGTTTAAGGTGACGCATCGCCCGGCGCAGACTTCGGCACGAAGAGGCAGGCCGGGGCGAATGGGGCATACGCCATCGCGAGCCAGGACACGGCTAAAGCCGGGCTCGGATGAAGTGCGTAAAAACTCAGGAAGAACGGAACAACGGCGAACGCAGCGGGGCGACCGAAATAGAGCGGGCAGAGTTATGCATGGGTGGATACTCTCTCGTCGTTGTTGTTTTGCGCCGACATCCTGCCGGCATCTGGCTGGGCCTATGCAGATAGCGCGCCAGCTCCTTCACGCAAGCGCGCGAGGCGTCTAGAACAGTAGGTTACAGTTTTTCTGCAGACGAGTGACCAGTCAATGACAACTGGACATAGGCAATTTTCCGCTGATGAGAAGCAGCTCTCAGGCGGAAAATCGCCAGGCATCACCCCAGTACGATCTGATTCTTGCCTTGCCGTTTGGCCAGATACATCGCCGCGCCAGCCCGCGCATACAGGGCATCGAGGCTGACATCGGTTGCCAGGAGACTGGTCAGCCCCTGGCTGACGGTGATGCCGAAACTGCTACCTTCATGCTGAAAACTGAGGCGTTGCACCTCTCGCTGCAGTCTTTCCGCCACCTGCAGGGCCACGTCCTGCTCGCACCCTGGGAACAAGGCAGCGAACTCTTCACCACCGATACGTCCGAACAGATCACCGCGCCGCAGGGCATTGCTGCCGCATTGAGCCAGCCGACGCAGCACTTCGTCGCCAGTCTGATGCCCATACTGGTCGTTGATCTTCTTGAAATCATCGAGATCAAGCAGCAGGAAGGTCAGCGGGCTGCCGAACTTGCGCGCATGCTCGAACTCGCGGCGGGCACATTCGAAGAAATGCCGGCGATTGCTGCTCTGAGTCAGCACATCGGTGGTGGCCAGGCGATGCAGCTCACCTTCCAAACGCTTCTTCTCGGTGATGTCTTCAGCGATGCCGACGATCACGCTGCCCTTGTCCACACCAGGCAACGGGCTGACGAAGCACTTGTCGCTAAGCCAGCGCAGCTGACCATCGGCACGAATGATGCGGTACTCGCGAGACTCCACGGCGCCGGTTTCCAGCACCTTGGCCATGCTTTCAGCGGCATAGTCGAGGTCATCGGGGTAGATGCTGTTGCGCCACTCGCCATAATCGGCCAGCAGCAAGGCCGCGGAGCGACCGAAGATGCGTTCGTAGGCCGGGCTGACATAGATCATGCGCTGCTCGTGCCAGTCGAAGGCCCAGAGCACCGCATTGACGCTGCCAAGCAGGCTGCTGAACAGTTGCTCACGCTCGCCCAGGCGCTCCACTTCGGCCCGACTGTGCAGCAGGGCCAGGGTCAGCGCCTCCAACTCGGAAACAGCCTTGCCTTGATCATCCATTACAGCGGCCATCCCGTCCCTCGCCTTTCATGAAAATGAGCCTAGTGCGAGCGCTTGGACAAACACAAAGGCCCGCCAGTTCGGCGGGCCTTCGATGAGAGCGAACGGAGATCAGGCTGTCGCGGCGGAGGGGCGTAGCGAGTAGGTCTTGAGCTGCTCGGCAAAATCACGCAGCGACTGGATGCCGCTGGCCTCGGCCTCATGCACCCACTGCTTCATGGCTTCGAGCATGTCATGACCATTGCTGCTGGTCTTGACCCAGATCTGCTGCAGCGCCAGACGTTTCTCGTAGATCACCTTGAGTGCCTGGCTTTGCGCCAGCATATCGGCGATACGCGCGTGGTGCTGTTCATCCAGCAGGCTCGGCTCACGCGAGAGCAGGCGCTTGGCGCGACGGAACAGGTGACGCACGGACTCGTCCGCCTTGGCCATTTCCTGCTTGACCAGCGGCGCGATCACCAGCTTGCGGTACTGCGCCATGATCTGAAAGCGGTTGTTGAGGATGGCCATGGCGGTGTCCATGTCCAGATTGCGCTTGCCTTCGACGCGATGGGCGATGGGCGCTACACGCTGCACCTGAGCCAGGCCGAGGAAGCTGAACAGCTTGATCCAGGCCCAGCCCATGTCGAACTCCCACTTCTTCACCGACAGCTTGGCGCTGTTGGGGTAGGTGTGGTGGTTGTTGTGCAGTTCTTCACCGCCGATCAGGATGCCCCAGGGCACCAGATTGGTGGCGGCGTCGCGGCATTCGAAGTTGCGGTAGCCGACAGCATGGCCAAGACCGTTGATCACGCCTGCGGCCCACACCGGAATCCACATCATCTGGATCGCCCAGACGGTGATGCCAGCCACACCGAACAGCAACAGGTCGATCACCGCCATCAGCGTCACACCACCGATGGGGAAACGGCTGTAGACATTGCGTTCGACCCAGTCGTCCGGGCAGTTCTTGCCATAGATACGCAGGGTTTCCTGGTTCTTGGCCTCTTCCTGATAGAGTTCCGCGCCCTTGCGCAGCACAGTGCCCAACCCCTTGATGACCGGGCTGTGCGGGTCATCGACGGTTTCGCACTTGGCGTGATGTTTGCGGTGGATGGCCGTCCACTCACGGGTGTTCTGGCCGGTGGTCAGCCACAGCCAGAAGCGGAAGAAATGCTTGAGTGCAGGATGCAGCTCCAGCGCACGGTGCGCGGAGTAGCGGTGCAGGTAGACGGTGACGCTGACGATGGTGACATGCGTCATTAGCAGAGTGACTGCCACCAATTGCCAGACCGACAGGTCGAGTAAACCGTTGTACCACATGAGTGCCGTTGCCTCTTGATAGGTGTAAGCAGTTTGTCCTACAAGGACGAAACTTATTGCATTATCCCCGAGCCATGTCAGAAAACCAGTTGGTCTTTTAGATAAGAATGTTTCGGCCTGGTCTGCTACCACCACGGCCAGCCCACAATTCAGGAACGACATTGCTCGCCATGCACATCGACCGAACCGCCCTGCGCCTGACCCTGGCCTACCTGCTGGCTGCCTTGCTCTGGGTGCTGCTCAGCGACCACCTGCTCGACCTGCTCGCCCCCGCCCAATACAAATCCCTGCAGTCGTTCAAGGGCCTGTTCTTCGTATGCCTCAGCGCCATCCTGCTCTATGCCATCCTGCAGCGGCACGCCGTGCACTATCGCCGCGCCCAGCAGACGCTGGCCGCCAGCGAAGAGCGCCTGCGCCTGGCACTGGACGCAACCCGTGACGGCCTGTGGGACCTGGACATAGCCACCCAGCGCGTTTTCTACTCGGACAGTTACAGCGCATTGCTCGGCCTCGACAAAGCCGCGCTCGGCGATACCCGCGAGCAATGGGCCACCTACCTGCACCCCGATGATCGCCAGCAAGTGTTGCAGCAACTCGAAGTCAACCTGCAACATGGCGATTACCAGAACACCTACCGCATGCGCCACGCCGATGGCAGTTATCGCTGGATTCACTCGCGCGGCCGCCTGCTGCGCGACGAAAACGGCCAACCGCAGCGCTTCATTGGCATAGCCAGTGACATCACCCGGCAACGCGCCCTCGATGACAGCCTGCGCCAAGCCGCAGCCGTCTTCGATGCCACTCAGGAAGGCGTTCTGGTCACCGATGCCGAGCAGCGCATCGTTCACGTCAACCCGGCCTTCAGCCGCATCACCGGCTACAACAGCGAGGAAATTCTCGGCCAGCGCCCCACCATGCTCAAATCCGGGCGTCACGACGCGGCCTTCTACCACAGTCTGTGGCATGCCCTGGAGAGCCGCGGCGCCTGGAGTGGCGAAGTGTGGAACCGACGCAAGAGCGGCGAAATCTACCCGCAGTGGCAATGCATCCGCATGATCCATGACGAACAGGGCAACATCAGCCATTACGTGGCGGTGTTCTCCGACATCACCGCGCTCAAGCGTTCGCAGCGCGAGCTGGACTACCTGGCCCACCATGACCCGCTGAGCAACCTGCCCAACCGTCTGCTGTTCACCGAGCGCATTAGCCATGCCCTGGAACGCAGCCACAACGAAGAACTGCAGGGTGCGGTACTGCTGATCGACCTCGACCACTTCAAGCACATCAACGAAAGCCTCGGCCACAACGTCGGCGATCTGCTGCTCAAGGGCGTTGGCGAGCGCCTGCAGGACGATCTGCCTGCAGGCTGCACCCTGGCCCGGCTGGGCGGTGACGAATTCGGCCTGCTCAGCGAAAACTGCACGGAAGCCGCCCAGGCTGCCGAACTGGCGCAGCGTCTGCTGCGCAGCCTGGACGCGCCCTTTCTCCTCGACGGTCATGAACTCTACATCGGCGCCAGCATCGGCATCAGCCTGTTCCCCGACGATGGGGATAGCGTCGAGCAGATCCTGCGCAATGCCGATTCAGCGCTGTTCAAGGCCAAGAGCAGCGGCCGCGAAGGCTACGCCTTCTATATTCAGGAACTGACCGATTACGCCCGCCAGCGCGTGGAGCTGGCCAGCAGCCTGCGCCATGCCCTGGACAATGACGAGCTGCGCGTTTACTACCAGCCGTTGCATGACCTGGGTGACGGTAGCCAGGTGGGCATGGAGGCACTGGTGCGCTGGCAGCACCCGCAACGTGGGCTGATTGCGCCTGGCGAATTCATTCCTATTGCCGAAGACAACGGCATGATCGGCGCCATCGATACCTGGGTACTGGAACAGGCCTGCCGCCAGATGGTGCGCTGGAACGCCGAAGGCAGCACGCTCAGCTTCGTCGCAGTGAACGTCTCCAGCCGCCTGTTCAGCCGAGGCGAGCTGGACCAGAAAGTTGCCGGCGTGCTGGCTGCCACCGGCCTGCCACCCGAGCAGCTGGAGCTGGAAGTGACCGAGAGCGCGATCATGGAAGACCCTGACGCCGCCCTGAAACTGCTCACCAGCCTGCGTGCACTGGGCGTGCGCCTGGCCATCGACGACTTCGGCACCGGTTATAGCTCGCTGGCGCGGTTGAAACGCCTGCCGGTAGACAAGCTTAAGCTCGATCAGAGTTTCGTGCGCGGCCTGCCCGATGATCCCGAGGACGCCGCCATCGCCCGCGCGGTGATCGCGCTGGGCAAGAGCCTGGGCCTCAAGGTGCTGGCCGAAGGTATCGAGCAACCCGAGCAGGCCGACTTCCTGCGCGGGCTGGGGTGCGACTATGGCCAGGGCTACCATTTCGGTCGGCCACAACCAGTGGGCGCTATATGCGCCGACATCAGCTCGCCCGACGAGGCCGGAAAAAACCAGCCCACGGCCTGATGCCTGTCAGACGCTGCGATGCGCAGAAGCGGCGCCCGCGGCGCAGCACCAGTGAAGGGACGAGAGCTGCGCAAGGCCGCCCTGGCGACCTTATCTGCCCGGTTTGCACCGGCTACCGGCACCAGGTGAACCCGTGCAGTACGCTCACACGGGGCTGCGCTCGGCTTACGCCTCGGCGCGCTGCATCAGCTGGCGCTGACGCCACTCCATGAAGGTCTTGAGGAACAGCGTGAGCAGCGCCATGCACGCCAGCAACCCGGCGGCGGTAAAGGCCGCTGCCGGCTTGTAGTCGTTGTTGAGCTGGTCGACCAGCAGCGGCAACGTCAGGGTCTGGTTGATGATGGTGCCGGAGACCACCGACACCGCACCAAACTCACCGACCGCACGGGCGTTGGTCACCACCACACCATACAGCAACGCCCACTTGATCTTCGGCAGGCTGATACGCCGGAAAATCTGCCAGCCGCTGGCCCCCAGGCACATGGCGGCGGCCTCCTCGTCCTGCCCCTGGGCCTGCATCACCGGAATCAGGATGCGTGCCACGTAGGGAGCAGTGACGAACACCGTGACCATGACGATGCCCGGCCAGGCGAACATCAGCTGCAGGCCCTGATCGTAGAACCAGCGGCCGATAAAGCTTTCCAGACCGTAGACCACCAGGTAGCAGAGACCGGCCACCACCGGCGACACCGCGTAAGGGATGTCGATCAGGGTGGTCAGCAGCTTGCGCCCACGGAAATCGTAGTGGGTCACGCACCAGGCCAGGCAGATGCCGAAGCACAGGTTCAGCGGCACGGTGATCGCCGCCACCAGCAGCGTCAGACCGATGGCGTGGAGCATGTAGTCCTCGCCGAGGTTGCTCCACAGCAGATCCAGCCCGCCGGCCAGCGCCTTGGTGAAGATCAGCGCCAGCGGCACCAGCAACATCAACGTGACGACCATCAGGCCGAGCACTACCAGCGCCCACTGGCGCCAATCCTGAGGTTTTTTCATCGACCTTGCCGTTGCCATGCGAACAGACGCCCCTGCACGACTTGCAGGAGGAACAGAAGAGTCAGCGACGCGAGCAGGATCACCGAAGCGATGGCCGCCGCCGCCGGGTAATTGAACTCCTGCAGACGGACGAAGATCATCAACGAGCTGACTTCCGTCTGGTAGGGAATGTTGCCGGCGATCATGATCACCGCGCCGAACTCACCGAGGCTGCGCACGAAGGCCTGCGAGCCGCCGGTGACCAGCGCCGGGGTCAGGGTCGGCAGGATCACCTTGCGAAAGGTCTGCATGCGGCTGGCGCCCAATGTGCGCGCGGCCTCTTCGTATTCCGAACCGAGATCCTGCAGCACCGGCTGCACCGTGCGCACCACGAAAGGAATGCTGGTGAACACCATCGCCACCACGATACCGGGGTAGGCGTAGGCCACCTTGAAGCCCAGCCACTGGCCGATCCAGCCATTGGGCACCAGCAGTGCGGCGAGGGTCAGGCCCGCCACAGAAGTCGGCAAGGCGAAAGGCAGATCGACCAGCGCATCGACGATGCGCCGGCCGGGGAAGTCGTAGCGAGTGATGATCCAGGCCAGCAACAAGCCCAGCACCAGCACCGCCAGGGTCGAATAGAGCGCGGCCGATATGGTCACCTTGTAGGTCTGCACCACGCGCGGATCGCTGATGGCGAACCAGTACTGCGCCCAGGTCATGTCGCTGACGTACAAAAGCAGCGCCGACAGCGGCAGCAGGATCACCAGCGACAGGTACAGCACGCTCACGCCGAAGCTCAGGCCGAAGCCAGGCAGCAGCGGAGTCTGCAGGAAGAACAGCGTTGGTTTACTCACGAAAAAGCTCGGCTCTACAAATGCAGTTGGCCGCCAATAGGGCGGCCAACGAACCTGAAAATCGGCTATCCAGGGCGAGTATCAACGGCCCTCAGCCAAGAGTTGGTCAAGAATACCACCGTTGTCGAAGTGCTTGGCGGTGATCTCGTCCCAGCTGCCCAGCACCTCGGTCGGGTTGATCAGGCGCACCGGAGCGAACTGCGCCTTGGTTGCCTCGACCACTTCCGGGTGGTGCACGCGGTAGTTGTAGCGGGTCAGCAGCTGCTGAATGTCCTTGCTGTACTGGAAGTCGAGGAAGGCCTTGGCCTGCTCGCGAGTACCGCGCTCGTCAGCCACCTTGTCGACGATGGCCACCGGGAACTCGGCCAGTACGCTGACCTCCGGCACCACGATTTCCAGGTTGGCGGATTTGAACTCGTCGCCCTTGGCGATGTTGATCACTTCCGACTCGAAGGTCAGCAGCACGTCGCCCTGGCCGTTCTGGGCGAAGGCCACGGTAGCACCACGGCCGCCGGTGGGGAAGTTCTCGACGTTCTTCAGCAGCTTGCCGACGAAGGCCTTGACCTTCTCCTGGTCGCCGTTGAATTTCTCGTTGGCGAACAACCAGGCGCCCAGGTAGCTGTAGCGGGCGTTGCCGGAGGTCTTGGGGTTGGGGAATACCAGTTTCACGTCGTCGCGAATCAGGTCATCCCAGCTCTTGATGTTCTTCGGGTTACCTTCGCGCACCAGAAAGGCGGTGGTGCTGTAGTAAGGCGAGGCGTTGTTGGGGAACTGCTTGGCCCAGTCTTCACGCAGCAAGCCACGTTTGGCCAGGATGTCCACGTCGGAAACCTGGTTGAAGGTGACCACGTCGACCTTCTTGCCCTGGATGATGTCCTGCGCCTGACGAGAGCTGCCGGCGAAAGACTGGATGATCTTCACTTCCTTGCCGCTCTGCTGCTTCCAGTGCTCGACGAACAGCGGGTTGATCTCGCCGAACAGCTCGCGGGCAATGTCGTAGGAGGCGTTATGGAATGGCGTGTCGGCGGCAGCATGGCTCAGCGAGCCAGTCAGCAGGGTGGCACTGGCCACGGTGGCCAGAACGATCTTCTTCAGCATCTATGGCGTCCTTCGTATCGCGAGAGGAACCTGCAGGCAGGCTATTTGATGGCGTGATTCTGCAGAAAAAACATATAGCTGAAAAATATCTTTTTATTTTCTTCTTATAACCGAATTCTATTTGATCGTTCCTCACGCTCCGCGTGGGAATACATCCTGAGACGCTCCGCGTCAGATGCTGGTGCAGCATCAGAGCGGCCAGGCTTGGGCTCCCACGCTGACGCGAGGGAGCCATCGGCTGCTGATCAGAGTTTGGCAATGGACACCTCGGTGGATTTGACGAAGGCGATCACCTCGCTGCCCACCTGCAGCTCCAGCTCACGCACAGAACGGGTGGTGATCACCGACGTGACGATGCCGGCAGCCGTCTGCACGTCGATTTCCGAGAGCACGTCGCCGACGACGATTTCCTTGATGGTGCCCTTGAACTGGTTGCGCACGTTAATGGCTTTGATGGTCATGGTGTTTCTCCTGATGGTCCACTGATGTAGCCCGGATGCAATCCGGGAAATTCTTCAACCGCTCCGGATTGCCATAAAAGCCCCCTCTCCCCTAACAGGCCGTTGAAAAACTACCTACGTTGCCATTGCTGCGTTAAAAACAGCCTCAAAATGCTCATTTACAGCACGTAAACTGCGCTTTTTCGGCTGTTTTTGCCTTGCACTGGCTGCCTCGCCTACGTTTTTCAACGGCCTGCTAATGCTGATCAGTTAAGCGCCGACTGCCTGCGATGAGTCCCCTCGCCCTTCTGGCGAGCCATGTTCGGAGAGGGGTAAATGGCCGTTTCACGGTATTTCGGCCCTCTCCCCCAGCCCCTCTCCACTAGCAGGCCGTTGAAAAAAGCCAGAGCCCGCGTGGCTCTGGCAAAATGGCGGCCATCCTCTTCTGCCGAAGCCAGCCCAAGCCGATGCGTGGACTCGACCTCAAACAAAACGAGCTGTTCAGTTATACGACGCTGGAGCAGCGCATCCCGAACGATCACCCGCTGCGTCCCCTGCGAGGCCTGGTCGATACCGTTCTGGCTTCGATGGATCGGGACTTCGACGGGCTGTACTCCACCCTGGGACGGGCCTCGATTGCGCCGGAGCGGCTGCTGCGCGCCTCGTTGCTGCAGGTGATTTACACCATTCGCTCCGAGCGGCAGTTGGTCGAGCAGATTGATTTCAACCTGCTGTTTCGCTGGTTCGTCGGCTTGTCGATGGACGAGCGCATGTGGGATCACTCGACCTTCAGCCAGAACCGTGACCGCTTGTTCAACCAGGATGTAGCGCGGCTGTTCTTCCAGCGCATCAAGTCGCTGGCCGCATGGTCCGAGTACGCCAGCAACGAGCATTTCAGCGTCGATGGCACGCTGATCGACGCCTGGGCCTCGCACAAGTCCTTTATCAAGAAGGATGGCGGCGACCCACCGGAGGATGGCACGCGCAACCCCGATGCCGACTTCAAGGGCGAGAAGCGCAGCAACGCGACCCACCAATCGACCAGCGATCCCGAGGCCCGGCTGGCGCGCAAGAGCAATGGCGATGCCAGTCGTCTGGCGCACATGGCCCACACGATGATGGAGCACCGCAACGGTCTGATCGTGGATGTGGAATGCACCGAGTTCAATGGACGTGCCGAGGTAGAGGCGGCGCTGGAGATGCTGGAGCGCACGGCCAAGCCGGGCAGCACGGTAGGTGCAGACAAGAATTACGACCAGAAGCGTTTCGTGCAGAGGGCGCGCGAGCTGAAAGTGACACCGCATGTGGCGCAGAAGCGCAAGGGCAGCGCCATCGATGGGCGCACCACGCGGCATCCGGGGTATGCCGCCAGCCAGAAGATCCGCAAGCGGATCGAAGAAGGTTTTGGCTGGCTGAAGACGGTTGGCGGCCTGCGCAAGACCAAGCTGATCGGTCGCGCCAAGCTGAGTGCTCAGTTATTGCTGGGTTTCTCGGTCTACAACCTGATCCGACTGGGTAGCCTGTCGGGTTGGTGGCGAGGATCGCATGTATAGGGCGAGTTACGCCCAAAAAACGCCGAAAGGCGTGAACGTGGTGCTGAAACCTGTCAAAAAGGCCTGAAGTCAGGCCTTGTGTGGACTCCGTTAGGCCAAAGCGCTTGAAAAAGCGCCAAACCGGACGGGTTGGGGCAGTTGAAGCCGAGTTTTTCAACGGCCTGCTAGGCGTGCCCCCAATAAATGGGAGAGGGGAGCCAAACGTGTGCAACCTTAAGTGAACAGCATTCGGGTGTTACGGGGCTTACAGTCGGGCAAAGCCCGTGTCAAATACTCCAGCGGGCGTTTACCAGCCGGTCGTTCAATAGGTTCGGGTCGATCGGCTTCGGCCGTCGCGCCAGGGCTGCGCCCAATTGTTCCAGCGCATCATCGAGGCGTTCGCGCAATTCGTCGTCGATCTGCGCGGGCCTGTCCCCTTCCGGGTAGGCAATCTGTTTGTCCACAGCGAACACACCGGAGAGCATTTCCTGTGCCTTCAGCGCGGCCAGCACCGGCTTGAGCGCGTAGTCCACCGCCAGCAGATGCGCCGGGCGGCCGCCACTGGCCAACGGTAGAACCACCTTGTGCGCCAGGGCGCGCTCGGGCAGCAGATCCAGCAACACCTTCAAGGCACCCGTGAACGACGCCTTGTACACCGGCGTACCGACCACCAGGCCATCGGCGCTGGCCACCACGGCCTGCAGCTGCTGCACTGCCGGGCTGTCGAAGCGCGCATGCAGCAGATATTCGGCGGGAAAATCCCGCACCCGCAGCAGGCTCACTTCCACCTGCTGCGCTTCCAGGCGCTGGCGTACGTAATCCAGCAGCAGCTCGGTGCGCGAACGCGCCGCAGGGCTGCCGGAAAGCAACACAACATGCATGAACGATGCTTAGCGATGGTCTGAAGTAGTCGTCATTCCCGCGCAGGCGGGAAACCAGCCCCCGCAGTACATGGACTCCCGCCTGCGCGGGAGTGACGAGGTATGTTTTTTTTCAGCGTTTCATTAGCGATTCGGCTGCGGGGTCAGGCGCAGATAGGGTTTCACCGCGCGATAACCTTGCGGGAAGCGCTGAGCGATCTCGGCTTCATCATTCAGCGACGGCACCATCACCACCTCATCACCGTCCTGCCAGTTGGCCGGCGTGGCCACCTTGTAGTTGTCGGTCAGTTGCAGCGAATCGACGACGCGCAGGATTTCGTTGAAGTTGCGCCCGGTACTGGCCGGATAGGTGATGGTCAGGCGCACCTTCTTGTTCGGATCGATGATGAACAGCGAACGCACGGTCAGGATGTCGTTGGCGTTCGGGTGGATCAGGTCGTAGAGGTCGGACACCTTACGGTCGGCATCTGCGATGATCGGGAAGTTGACCGCGGTGTTCTGCGTCTCGTTGATGTCATCGATCCACTTGATGTGCGAATCCACCGGATCGACGGATAGGGCGATGGCCTTGACGCCGCGTTTGGCGAATTCGTCCTTGAGCTTGGCGGTAAAGCCCAGTTCGGTGGTGCACACCGGGGTGAAATCGGCCGTATGGGAGAAAAGGATGCCCCAGCTATCGCCCAGCCACTCGTGGAAACGAATGCGGCCTTTGCTGGAATCCTGTTCGAAGTCGGGGGCGATATCGCCCAGGCGGATGGTCATGATCGTGCTCCTTGGCAGTCGCTTGCGTGGTGCTCACTATGCTCAGGAACGAAATTAAAGAGGAATAAATAACGATTTATTTATAACTAAAGAATATTTCGATTTACTCGCCACACCCTCCTAAAGCCCGCACATGGCGCCTGCCAAACAGCGCGCCCGGCCATCACAGCCCGCCAGCCTGGTGGGTGGGTGGCGACGCGCAACAGCGCCGCCACGCAATGCACCGCATACCCCCACCACTCAACTCAAAACAGATGCGCCACCAGCCCAACGACAGCGCACCCGGCAATGGTCTCGATCACCCCTCGCTTGAAACCCAGCAACGCCACGCCCGCACCGAGGGTGATCAGCGCCGACACCCAGTCGAACGCCCCGGCAAAGCCCTCCGGCCAGAGCACGTGATACCCGAAGAACAGCGCCAGGTTGAGGATCACCCCGACCACCGCAGCGGTGATGCCGGTCAGCGGCGCGGTGAACTTCAACTGACCATGGGTCGACTCCACCAACGGCCCGCCGGCGAGGATGAACAGGAACGACGGCAGAAAGGTGAACCAGGTGACCAGCACCGCTGCCAACGCACCACTGGCGAAGGCCGAGTCGCCCCCGAACACCGGCTGGCCGTAAGCGCCGACGAAGGCCACGAACGCCACCAGCATGATCAGCGGCCCCGGCGTGGTTTCACCCAGCGCCAGGCCATCGATCATTTGCCGGGGCGTCAGCCAGCCGTAATGCTCGATGGCGCCCTGATACACATAAGGCAACACCGCATAGGCGCCGCCGAACGTAAGCAGCGCCGCCTTGGTGAAGAACCAGCCCATCTGCGTCAGCGTGCCCTGCCAGCCGAATGCCAGGGTCAACAGGCCCATCGGCAGCAGCCAGAGCAGCGCACCGACCAGCAGGATCAGCACCAGGCGGCTGGAGCGAAAATGCGTATGCGCCAGGCGCGTCTCGTCATCGATCAGCGCCGGGGCATGCGCCCCGCCTGCCTCGCCATGCCCGGCACCAAGCGCAAAGTGCTGCGGCGCCAGCCGCCCGCCGATGTAGCCCACCAGCGCCGCACCGAGCACGATCAGCGGGAACGGCAACTGCAGCGCAAAAATGGCGACGAAAGCCGCTGCTGCAATGGCCCACAGCCAGGCGTTCTTCAACACCCGCCCGCCGATGCGCCAGGCCGCCTGCACCACGATGGCCGTCACCGCCGGCTTGATGCCATAGAAGATCCCCGCCACCAACGGCACATCGCCGAACACCAGATAGACCCAGGACAGCACGACCAGGATCAGCAGCGACGGCAGCACGAACAGCGCCCCGGCGATCACCCCGCCCCAGGTGCGGTGCATCAGCCAGCCGATATAGGTGGCCAACTGCTGCGCCTCCGGCCCGGGCAGCAACATGCAGTAGTTCAGCGCATGCAGAAAACGCCGCTCGGACAACCAGCGGCGCTTCTCCACCAACTCCTGGTGCATGATAGAAATCTGCCCCGCCGGCCCGCCGAAACTGATCAACCCCAGCTTCAGCCAGAACCAGAAGGCCTGCAGCAGACTGACCGGGGCGGGACGCTCAGGGGACTCGGACATCGAAGGGCTCCATCGGTGGACAAAATCGACCGGGTACTATAGCCGTATAACGTGACCGTCGTGCGACAGCGCACGAAAAATCACCAACCCCACGCAGCCCTTGCCCTACCTGGCCTGGCCGAGTTTTCCCGCATCTTATCCACAGCACTTTCCCCAGATTCTGTGCACGACACCCGGCAACACGCCCCCACCTTGCCCTACTGTTGAAAACATGAGCCAAGTGATTGATTAGAAGCGATATTCTGCCCGGCGATAACGCCAGCAAAGCGTCATTGGGCAAAAACTGAGCGGCCTGCCGAGACCCGCTTGAATGCTAGGCGCAGAGGGCTTTTGCAAAGGTTATCCACAGCGCTGTTAACAGAATTTGTGGGTGGGTTTGGCAAGGTATGAACTGCCGACTCTGGCGCAAGAAAACAACCGAGAGGGCATTTTGCCCGCGAAGCGTGGACAGCCTCGCGTTGGATGGAATAGCAAGTAGCCCGGACAACCTCGCACCACAGTGGATGAAAACCTACGCAGAAATACCCGCCGCATAGGGTGGACAACGCGAAGCTTGTCCACCGTGCCACGTGTCGGAACAGCAACTAGGGATGGTTAGAGCAAAGCAATACCCAGAGCAATTGCGGTGATGGGTTTCGCGTTGCTCTACCCATCCTACAGTCGTTGATCGGCGCACATCCGCAGTCTCTGGCGGGCTGCTCGCTTCGCGAGCGAGGCCGCCCTACCTCAGCCCACCTTCGCTGGCGAAGCATCCTCAAAGCGATTCACCTGGCGCAGGCTCTTGAAGCCGAGCATCCAGCCGCCGGTGACGGTCAGGGTGCAGGCGCAGCCGATCAGCGCAGCCGGCACCACGCCGAACCAGGCGGCGCTGGTGCCGGCGCGGAATTCGCCGAGTTCGTTGGAAGAGCCGATGAACAGCATGTTCACCGCATTGACCCGACCACGCATGGCGTCCGGGGTGGAGAACTGCACCAGCGAGGAACGGATGTACATGCTCACCATATCCGCGCCGCCAGCCACCACCAGCGCGGCGAACGACAACCAGAACAGGCTGGACAGGGCAAACACCAGATTGGCCACGCCGAACAACGCCACCGCGCCGAACATCACCAGCCCGACATTGCGGTTGAAGGGCTTCATGCTCAGGTAAAGGCCGACGGAAACCTCACCGATGGCCATGGCGCTGCGCAGCAGGCCGAGGCCGGTCGGGCCGACTTCCAGCACTTCCTGGGCATAGATGGGCAGCAAGGCCACCACGCCGCCGAGCAGCACGGCGAACAAGTCCAGCGAGATAGTGCCGAGGATGATCGGGCGCGTGCGGATAAAGTGGATGCCGGCGGTAAAGCGCGCCCAGGCGGTGGACTCCAGCGCCTGCATCTTCTCCGCATACAGCACCGGCACCCGCTGCAGCAGCACGCAGCCAGCGAGGAAGCAGGCCAGGCACACCGAGTAGGTCAGCCCGCCACCGCCGATGGCATACAGACCACCGCCGATCACCGGTCCGGAAATGGTCGCACCGCGCATGATCATGCTGTTGGCGGCGATGGCCGCAGCCAGGCGCTCGCGCGGCACGATCTGCGGCAGCAGGCTGGACAACGCCGGCCCGGTGAAGGCACGACCACAGCCATACAGCACCAGCACCGCGTAGTACCAACTGACCGCCGCCTCGCTCAGCGACAACCACAGCAGCGCCGCCGCGCACACCCCTTCGACCAGCCAGCTGAGCATGAGGATCAGCTTGCGGTCGAAGCGGTCGATCAGGTCGCCGGCCGGCATCAGCAGCACCAGCATGGGGATGAACTGGGCCAGGCCGACATAGGCCAGCGACAGCGGGTCGCGGGTCAGGTCATAGACCTGCCAGGCCACCACAACGGCCTGGATCTGTACGGCGAAGACCACGACGATGCGGGCGATGAGAAACGCCAGGAAACCGGGCAGGCGATAGACGGAAGCAGGAACAGCAGCGGACACGGTGCAAACCTCGGGGCATGACCGGTCGGTTCCGGTCGAGGCGGGCCGGCCAATCTACGGTAAAGCGCCAGCTCTGGGCAAACCGGCGAACAGGCTGTTGCGCGGGTTGCGCCATTGCGTGACGACGATGGACACACGCTTGAAGCAGGCCACCGCACTGCCGCAATTGAGACTGCATGGCTGCAGGAGGTGGCGCGAGGCAGGTGCAGAAGCGGCGCCCCGCCGCGAACGAGGTCGTGCTGGACGAACAGGCCGCAGCTCCTACGAAAAGCGCTTTTGGTAGCCGTGCCCGATAGGTATTAGAGTAATCGCCCCCCTTTATGCCGGAACACCGCCATGCCGCTCAGCCCCGACGAACTCGCACAGATCAGCGCCCTGACCCTGGCCCACTACCAGAGCAGCGCCGAGGACTTTCGCGAAGGCACGCGCGACCATGACGTGAGTCAGAACATCGCTGCGCTGCTGCGGCATATTGAGGGCGAGAAGCCCTGGCGCATCCTCGATTTCGGCTGCGGGCCGGGGCGCGACCTGCGCACCTTCAGCGGCCTGGGCCACGAAGCCATCGGCCTGGATGGCTGCGCCGAGTTCGTCGTCATGGCGCGTGCCGACAGCGGCTGCGAGGTGTGGCAGCAGAGCTTCCTCGAACTGGAGCTGCCGGCCGGGCATTTCGACGGCATCTTCGCCAACGCCAGCCTGTTCCATGTGCCGGATCAGGAACTGCCGCGCGTACTCGGCCAACTGCACACGGCACTCAAGCCAGGCGGCGTGTTGTTCAGCTCCAACCCGCGCGGTGAGAATCAGGAAGGCTGGAACGGCCCGCGCTACGGCAGTTATCACGATCTGGAACGCTGGCGCGCGCGTCTCACCGCGGCCGGTTTCGTCGAGCTGGAACATTACTACCGCCCCGCCGGCCTGCCTCGCGATCAGCAGCCCTGGCTGGCCAGTGTCTGGCGGCGCAGCTGATCTCAGCCGGATTAACTTATAAGTCAGGTTTTGGCCTGATGCAGCACGCACAACACCATCTACCCCCGACCTGAGCCCCGCCATGATGGCTTGGCCAGTCACCGGCGTGCATCGCGCCTTCCGCTATATACAAACAAATATAACGAAGTAGTATGGCTGCGTGATTCATCAACGGCCCCAGAGACCGGAGCAACGAGATGCAGGTACGCGACATTCCCATGATCAAGACAGTGCAACGCAGCCTGCTTGGCCTCGCCCTGCTGTTCACCGGCGGCGTGGCGGCCGATGAGGTCAAGGTCGCCGTCGCCGCCAACTTCACCGCGCCCATGCAAGCCATCGCTCCGGCATTCGAGAAAGCCACCGGCCACACGCTGGTCGCCTCCTTCGGTGCCACCGGGCAGTTCTATGCGCAAATCAATAACGGTGCGCCCTTCGATGTATTCCTCAGCGCCGACGACACGACGCCGGCCAGGCTGGAGAGCGAAGGTGCAACAGTACCCGGCTCGCGTTTCACCTACGCCATCGGCAGCCTGGTGCTGTGGTCGGCCGATGCCAGCTACCTCGACGGCACGGACACCGCGCTCAGGGCCGGCCAGTTCCGGCACCTGGCCATCGCCAACCCGAAGACGGCGCCCTATGGCCTGGCCGCAACGCAGGTACTGGCCAGGCTGGGGCTGAGCGAGGCGGTGCAGGGCAAGCTGGTCGAGGGCCAGAACATCACCCAGACGCATCAGTTCGTCTCCACCGGTAATGCCGAGCTGGGTTTCGTCGCGCTGTCGCAGGTGTATACGGGCGGCAAACTCGGCAGCGGCTCGGCCTGGATCGTGCCGGCGGCCCTGTACGACCCGATCAGGCAGGACGCGGTGATCCTCAAGCAAGGCGCGAACAATCCGGCCGCAGCAGCACTGGTCGAGTACCTGAAAGGCCCGGAAGCCGCCAGGGTGATCGAGTCGTTCGGCTATAAACTGTAATCCCCGTAGCCCGAAATCCGGGGGCAAGTTGCCTGAGCAGGCCCCGGATTGCATCCGGGCTACGTTTGTCCAGACGCCAGGTGCCGGAACCCGCCCATGCCGCTGTCGAAGAATGACCTCGACGCCATCCTCCTGACCCTGGAGCTGGCTTCGCTGACCACCGTGCTGCTGCTGATCATCGGTACGCCGATTGCCTGGTGGTTGGCGCGCACCGACTCCTGGCTCAAACGCCCGGTCGGCGCCGTGGTGGCGCTGCCGCTGGTGCTGCCACCGACGGTGATCGGCTTCTACCTGCTGGTGAGCATGGGCCCCAACGGCTTTTTCGGCCAACTGACGCAGAGCCTTGGTCTCGGCACCTTCACCTTTACCTTCACCGGCCTGGTGATCGGCTCAATCTTCTACTCGCTGCCCTTCGTCGTGCAGCCGCTGCAGAACGCCTTCGAGGCCATTGGCCGTGCTCCGCTGGAAGCGGCGGCGACCCTGCGCGCCAGCCCCTGGGACAGCTTCTTCAGCGTGGTGCTGCCGCTGGCGCGGCCCGGCTTCATCACTGCCGCGATTCTCAGCTTCGCCCATACCATCGGCGAGTTCGGCGTGGTGCTGATGATCGGCGGCAATATCCCCGGCAAGACCCAGGTGGTGTCGGTACAGATCTACAACCATGTCGAAGCCATGGAATACGCCCAGGCGCACTGGCTGGCCGGCGGCATGCTGGCGTTCTCCTTCATCGTTCTGCTCACGCTGTACAGCGGGCGCAGCCATAAGATGAGGGCGCTGTGATGTTCGGTTTCGGCAAGCGCCCAGCAGCGGTCGTCGCTGACGATGGGCGCATTCATGCGCGTTTTCTAGTCAGGCATGCGGGCTTTACCCTGGATGTCGACCTCGACCTGCCCGGGCGCGGCGTCACTGCGCTGTTCGGCCATTCCGGCTCGGGCAAGACCAGTTGCCTGCGCTGCTTCGCCGGGCTGGATCGCCCGCAGCAGGGCTATCTGCAGGTGGCCGGCGAGCGCTGGCAGGACAGTGCGTGCGGTTTTTTTCTGCCGGCGCACAAGCGCGCCATCGGCTACGTATTCCAGGATGCCAACCTGTTCCCACACCTGAGTGTGCGCCAGAACCTGGCGTACGGCCAGCGGCGCATCCCGCCGGCGCAGCGCAAGGTGGCGCTGGATCAGGCGCTGCAATTACTCGGCATCGGTCATTTGCTCGAGCGCATGCCCTCGGCGCTGTCCGGCGGCGAACGCCAGCGCGTCGGCATCGCCCGTGCACTGGTGACCAGCCCGCGCCTGCTGCTGATGGACGAGCCGCTGGCCTCGCTCGATCTCAAGCGCAAGCAGGAGGTGCTGCCCTACCTGCAGCGCCTGCACGAGGAGCTGGACATCCCCGTGCTCTACGTCAGCCATGCGCCGGACGAAGTGGCGCGCCTGGCCGATCATCTGGTGCTGCTCGATGAAGGCCAGGTACGCGCCAGCGGCCCGCTCAAGGACATCCTGCTGCAGCCCGACCTGCCCTTCGCCGGCGAGGACGATGCCGAAGCGGTGATCGACGGCGAGGTCTGCGGCCATGATGCCGCCTACCACTTGCTGCATCTGCGCCTGCCCGGCAGCGAAGCCCAGCTGCGCCTACCCCATGCAGCACTGCCTGACGGGCACCGGGTGCGGGTGAAGATCAAGGCACGTGACGTCAGCCTCAGCCTACAGCACGCCGAGGGCAGCAGCCTGCTCAATCGGCTGCCGGTGCAGGTGGACAGTTGCCAGGCGCTGGACGCGCAGATGTTGCTGACCCTGCGCCTGGGTGAGCAGCGCCTGCTGGCACGCATCACCCGCTATTCATTCGATCAGTTGGGCATTCATGTCGGCCAGGCGCTCTGGGCGCAGATCAAGTCGGTGTCGCTGCTGGCGCCGTAGCTATCTGATAGCTCCCACGCTCTGCGTGGGAGTCAAGGTAAGGGCGCTCTGCGCCCGTACGGACTGCTAGGCAAAAGCCAAACGGACGCAGAGCGTCCCAGGATGCATTCCCACGCGGAGCGTGAGGAACGATCAGTCTCACGCAATACCTGGCAACTCCAGATGCTCCGGCCCGATCTCGGCGTTGCCGGCCAGCAGCAGGGCGAAGTGAATGACGTTCTCCAGCTCGCGGGTATTGCCCGGCCAACTGTGCGCCTCCAGCACGGCCTGCGCCGCCGGGCTGATCGACGGAATGCCCAGGCCCAGGCGCAAGGCGTGGATACCGAGGAAGTATTCGGCCAGCGGCAGAATATCGCCGACGCGCTGACGCAGCGCCGGGAACAGCAACTGGCCATCGCACAGATAGGCATACAGGTGCTCGTCGAAAGTGCCGGCCGCCACGGCGCGGGCCAGGTCGATGCTGCTCGCCGCCAGCAGACGCACATCCACCGGCAGCGCCTGACTGGCGCCGACGCGATACACCTCGCGGGTTTCCAGCGCGGCCAGCAACTTGCTCTGCAGAGGCCGCGAGAGGTCGGCGATCTCATCCAGGTAGAGCGTGCCGCCATTGGCCGAACCGAACCAGCCGGCGCGGCTGCTGGCGGCGCCGACATGGGCGCCGGCAACATGGCCGAACAACTCGGCCTCGCCCCATTGTGGGCTGATCGCCGCACAGCTCACTGCCACGAACAGGCCGCCGCGCTCACTGTGGCGATGGATATAGCGCGCCAGCAATTCCTTGCCGGTACCGGTTTCACCGAGGATCAGCAGCGGCTGGCCATTGCCCGCCAAGGCTTCGGCACGCTCGCGCAACTGGCGCGAACGCGCATCGACGAATACCAGCGCCTTGGCGCGAATGCTCAGCGGGCTCTTGTCCGCGTCGGCAAAGGTCAGCGGTACCGGAAAGTCGGCTGGAAAACTCATGACGTGCAGCTCCAAGGCCGCACCTCACTGGGCGTAGCCTGTACGTGAACCAAAAAGAGCGGGCGGCTGCCTGGCCCGACCCCGCTCTGAAAATGGTGTGACGTGGTGACCGGCTCAGGCGCGTAGGCGCGACTGCTGCTCGATGCGGCTCTGCAGGCGATACAGATAGCCGAAGCCCTGCTCCCAGTAACGGTGCCCGGACTTCACGTTGATATGCCCGGCACCGCTCAGAATCGTCGCCTCGCTGCCCCAGGCCCGCGCCAGCTCCATGGCACGCAGGGCGCTGGCTGCGGCATCGTTATCGGAGCCCACCAGCAGGCTGGGAAAGGGCAGCAGATCGCGCGGCATCGGTGCGAAATTGCGCAG
Source organism: Pseudomonas sp. GD03919 (assembly GCF_029814935.1). Classification (NCBI taxonomy): domain Bacteria; kingdom Pseudomonadati; phylum Pseudomonadota; class Gammaproteobacteria; order Pseudomonadales; family Pseudomonadaceae; genus Pseudomonas; species Pseudomonas sp. GD03919. The sequence continues at coordinate 179,914 of NZ_CP104582.1, read as the reverse complement.
CGGCTCGGGGCAACCCGGGCGTTCCACATCAGCCGGCGCCACCAGCAGTGCGCCACGTACACGGCGCAGCAGTTCGAGCGGCGCCTGCGCCGCCCAGTGCGCCACCGTCACGCAAGCCAGGCTGTGGGCGATGAGGATAAGCGGGCGTGGATCGTCGGCAATCGCCTGGTTCAGCGCGGCCACCCAATCCGCGCGTTGCGGGTTGAGCCAGTCCTGCTGCTCGACCCGCGCGCTGTTGGGCAGGCTGCGCTGCCAATGGCTTTGCCAGTGTTCTGCGGACGAGCCCTGCCAGCCCGGCAGGATCAGATAACGGATTGCTTCGCTGGCCATAACGGCGCCTCCCTGAATCGAATGGCGTCAGTCTAGGCAGCATGAACTGATTACAAAAAGAATAAGAATTTATTTGCTTATTCCATAAATGCGCTTCCGGCGACCACTTCTTATATTTCTAAAAAGCATACAAATGTTCTTAAACAATATTTTTAAGAATATTTCCATCTCTCTACTATCCGCTCCACGCCAGCGTCGGTACTCCATTCCGCCGCCGTGGCGACCTATTCACAAGGAGCCTGGAAATGACCGCGACGCTGGGAAACCTCGAAGGCCAGGATGAGGCCAGCATCCTGCGCGAGATCCAGACCGCCCTGCATGGCCTGAAATTCGGTTCGGTGGAAATCACCGTGCACAACGGCCAGGTCGTGCAGATCGAGCGCAAGGAAAAGATCCGCCTGCAACAACCGAGCACCAAGAACAACTGACACATGATGCGGCCCGACTGGACCACCAGAGGGCTCGAGAAAAATCGCCCCGCCTGACAGCCAATACGCCAACACAAGAACTTCACAGTTAGGAGCTGCACCATGTCCATTCGCCGTTTTGCCCTGGCCGCGCTGGCCAGCGCCCTGATCGCCGGCCCGGTGGCCGCCGCGCAAACCCTGCTCAACGTGTCCTACGACCCGACCCGTGAGCTGTACAGCGAATTCAACGCCGCCTTCAACACGCACTGGCAGGCCCAGGGCAACGAAGCGGTGACCATCCAGCAATCCCACGGTGGCTCGGGCAAGCAGGCCCGTGCGGTAATTGACGGCCTGCGCGCCGACGTGGTGACCCTGGCCCTGGCCGGCGATATCGACGAGCTGTACAAGCTCGGCAAGCTGATCCCGGAAAACTGGCAGGAGCGCCTGCCGGACGCCAGCACCCCCTACACCTCGACCATCGTGTTCCTGGTGCGCAAAGGCAACCCGAAAGGCCTGAAGGACTGGGATGACCTGGTCAAGCCGGGCGTGGAAGTGATTACCCCGAACCCGAAAACCTCCGGTGGCGCACGCTGGAACTTCCTCGCCGCCTGGGCCTATGCCGAGCAGAAGTACGGCAGCGAAGCCGAGGCCAAGGCCTTCACCGAGAAGCTCTACAAGAACGTCCCGGTGCTCGATACCGGCGCCCGTGGCTCGACCATCACCTTCGTCAACAACGGCATCGGCGACGTGCTGCTGGCCTGGGAAAACGAAGCCTTCCTGGCGCTCAAGGAAGAAGGCGGGGAAAACTTCGAGATCGTCGCGCCGTCGCTGTCGATCCTCGCCGAACCGCCGGTGAGCGTGGTCGATCAGAACGTCGACAAGAAGGGCACCCGCAAAGTCGCCGAGGCCTACCTCAACTACCTGTACAGCGAGGAAGGCCAGCGCATCGCCGCCAAGCACTTCTACCGTCCACGCAACCAGGCGGTGGCAGCCGAGTTCGCCGAACAGTTCCCGCAGCTCAAGCTGGTGACCATCGACAAGGACTTCGGTGGCTGGAAAACCGCTCAGCCGAAGTTCTTCAACGACGGCGGCGTGTTCGACCAGATCTACCAGGCCCATTGATCCGTAGGATGTGCCGCACGCACCAGCGGTCAATCGACACGCAGGTGGTGCGCACGAGCTAGGCGCCCCCGCGCACCCTACTTCGTACAGGTTCACTCCATGTCTCGTCGTACTTCCCCCGTCATACCCGGCTTCGGGCTGACGCTGGGTTACACCCTGGTGTACCTCAGCCTGTTGGTGCTGATTCCCCTGGGTGCCATGTTTGTCCACGCGGCCCAGCTCACCTGGGATCAGTTCTGGGCCATCATTTCCTCACCGCGCGTGCTGGCCGCCCTGAAGCTGAGCTTCGGCACCGCCTTTCTCGCGGCCATCATCAACGGCGTGATCGGTACCCTGCTGGCCTGGGTGCTGGTGCGCTACACCTTCCCCGGCCGCAAGATCATCGAAGCGATGATTGACCTGCCCTTCGCCCTGCCCACAGCCGTTGCCGGTATCGCCCTGACCGCGCTCTATGCGCCTAACGGTCTGATCGGCCAGTTCGCCACGTCCCTGGGCTTCAAGATCGCATACACCCCGCTGGGCATCACCCTGGCGCTGACCTTCGTCACCCTGCCCTTCGTCGTGCGCACCCTGCAGCCGGTGCTGGCCGACATCCCCCGCGAGGTCGAGGAAGCCGCCGCCTGCCTCGGTGCCAAGCCGTTGCAGGTGGCTCGCCATGTGCTGCTGCCGGCGCTGCTGCCGGCCTGGCTGACCGGCTTTGCCCTGGCTTTCGCCCGTGGCGTTGGCGAATACGGCTCGGTGATCTTCATCGCCGGCAACATGCCGATGAAGACCGAGATCCTGCCGCTGCTGATCATGGTGCAGCTGGACCAGTACAACTACACCGGCGCCACCGCCATCGGCGTGCTGATGCTGGTGGTGTCGTTCATCTTGCTGCTGCTGATCAACCTGCTGCAGCGCCGCATCAGCCGTTCTTGAGGAGCCAGGCATGTCATCTGCAACCCTGACGGCCAGCGCCGCCAACAATGCCGCGCGCCGCGGTAACGCCCTGGGCCGCCGCCTGCTGATCATTTCGGCCTGGCTGGTGTTCGCCTTGTTCCTGCTGCTGCCCTTGTTCGTGGTGGCGACCGAGGCGCTCAAACAGGGCATCGGCGTGTTCGTCGCTTCGATCCTCGAACCCGACGCCATCAGCGCACTGAAACTGACCCTGCTCGCCGTGGGCATCGCCGTGCCACTCAACCTGGTGTTCGGCGTAGCCGCCGCCTGGTGTGTGAGCAAGTACGAGTTTCGCGGCAAGAGCATCCTGGTGACCCTGATCGACCTGCCGTTCTCGGTGTCGCCGGTGATCGCCGGTCTGATCTATGTGCTGCTGTTCGGTGCGCAGGGCTTCTTCGGCCCCTGGTTGCGTGAGCACGACATCCAGATCATCTTCGCCCTGCCCGGCATCGTCCTCGCCACCGTGTTCGTCACCGTGCCCTTCGTCGCCCGCGAGCTGATCCCGCTGATGCAGGAACAGGGCACGCAGGAGGAAGAGGCCGCGCGCCTGCTCGGTGCCAACGGCTGGCAGATGTTCTGGCACGTGACCCTGCCCAATATCAAATGGGGCCTGATCTACGGCGTGGTGCTCTGTACCGCCCGGGCGATGGGCGAGTTCGGCGCGGTGTCGGTGGTCTCCGGGCACATCCGCGGCTACACCAATACGCTGCCGCTGCATGTCGAGATTCTCTACAACGAATACAATCACGTCGCCGCCTTCAGCGTTGCCAGCCTGCTGCTGCTTCTGGCGCTGTTCATCCTGCTGCTCAAGCAGTGGAGCGAATCCCGTATCAACCGCCGCAAAGCCAGTGCGGGCGAGGAATAAACATGAGTATCGAAATCCGTAACGTCAGCAAGAACTTCAATGCGTTCAAGGCGCTGAACGAGATCAACCTGAATATCCAGAGCGGCGAGCTGGTCGCCCTGCTCGGCCCGTCCGGCTGCGGCAAGACCACCCTGCTGCGCATCATCGCCGGCCTGGAAACCCCGGACAGCGGCACCATCGAGTTCCACGGCGAAGACGTCTCCAACCATGACGTGCGTGATCGCAACGTCGGCTTCGTGTTCCAGCACTACGCGCTGTTCCGCCACATGACGGTGTTCGATAACGTCGCCTTCGGCCTGCGCATGAAGCCCAAGCGCGAGCGTCCGAGCGAAGAGGTGATCCAGCAGAAGGTGCACGAGTTGCTCAACCTGGTGCAGCTCGACTGGCTCGGCGATCGCTACCCGGAGCAGCTCTCCGGCGGTCAGCGCCAGCGTATCGCCCTGGCCCGCGCCCTGGCCGTGGAGCCGCGCGTACTGCTGCTCGACGAACCCTTCGGCGCACTGGATGCCAAGGTACGCAAGGAGCTGCGCCGCTGGCTGGCGCGCCTGCACGAGGACGTGCACCTGACCAGCGTGTTCGTCACCCACGACCAGGAAGAAGCCATGGAAGTGGCCGACCGCATCGTGGTGATGAACAAGGGCGTGATCGAGCAGATCGGCACGCCGGCCGAGGTTTACGAGCATCCGGCCAGCGATTTCGTCTACCACTTCCTCGGTGATGCCAATCGCCTGTATGTGGGCAACGATCATCACGTGCTGTTCCGCCCGCACGAGGTCGACCTGGCCAGCGAGCCGAGCCCGGAGCACAAGGCCGGCGAGGTGCGCGACATCCGCCCGCTCGGCGCCATCACCCGCATTACGCTGAAGGTCGAGGGCCAGGACGAGCTGATCGAAGCCGAGGTGGCCAAGGATCACCTGAGCCTGAACAACCTGGGCCGTGGCGCCACGCTTTACTTCAAGCCCAAGGGCGGCAAGCCGGTGAGCAATCCGGCCGGCTGATCGCTCGCGGCCCGGAGCCGAACGCGCTCCGGGCGCCCCCTCGCGCGTGGCTGCCAGCGGCTGGCTGGCAGCCGCATCGCTCGCCTGTGCACGCCGCCCCCGCCTCAGCGCATCTGCCCTTTGCAGTCCCACCCAGCGCTGATACCAACAGCATCGAGCGCCCGCACAATCTGACGAAAAGCCCATGAACGGTAGCGATTTCCGACGAAATCACTCTTTTGGGTCATGCTACAGAGCGTCCGACGCAGTAGTCTTGGCGCTGCGTCCTTGACGCTGCCCACTGCATACCTGCTCAAAACAATAACAAGGAGCACCCCGGATGCGCTGTAAAGCACTGTTGCGCCATGCCGTTCTCTGGACGCTGGGCGTCTTCATCGGGCTCTCGCCGATGAACATCGCCCACGCCGTCAGCCTGCAGGAACAGATTCAGATACACGCCAGCCGCGCCACCAGCAGCCTGATGCTGTTACGTGGCGAAGGTTTCCAGAAGACTCACCAGCAACGCCTGGACGCCGACCTGACCGCGCTGGCGGGTGCCATGCAGAGCCTGGCGCAAGGCAACGCCGCACTTACCAGCGCCCATCAGGCACTCGTTACCCAATTGCGCAACGGTGTTTCCTATGGCCCCGGCGAAGAGAATGTACCCTGGCGTTTCCCCGAAGACCTGAGCCGTGCCCTGCGCGACTTTCTCAGCGCCGCACGCGCCCTACCCGGCGCCGAGGGCCAGAGCGAGCTGGCGGCGAAGATCGAATACCTCAGCGTGCAATACCTCAGCCGCTCCTACCTGGGCACCTTCGAGATCGCCCGCGAGCAGCCCGACACCTACCTCGGCCAGGACGAACGCCTGCTGCTGCCGGCCATCGACAAAGAGCTGCAGGCACTCCCGGCACAGTCCGATCCGCAGGTGGTCAAACTGCAGACCCGCTGGAGCTATCTGCGTGCGGCACTGGCCGACATGAACAGCCAGAGCAATACCCTGCAGAGCGTCTCCGGCCGCCCCTTTGCGCCCATCACCGTGGATCGCCACACCCGCGCGATGACGGCGCAGTGGATGGCGATGTTCTAGAACTGCTCGCGGTTGAAACCCCTCCCACGGTTTCCCGGAATTGCGGGAGGGATTTCAGCCGCGCGCCGGTAACTTCGTAGGAGCCGCGCCCCGCGGCGAATGGCGCCTGCAACGCCAATCGAGCGTCACGGCGACGATCATTTCGCGCCGGGGCGGCGCTCCTGCGGGTAAGACAGATTCAGGCCAGCGCCTTCTTCTCGCGGATGCAGGTCGGCCCGGCGCTTTCCACCACGGCCCGTTCGACCTCCTTGCGCAGGCCGAGCAGGAAGGCCAGTTCAGCGACCACGAACAGCGGGCCGACCACCAGCCCCATGACGTCATCGACGAACGCCGGCTTGCGCCCTTCGTAGTAGTGCCCGATGAACTGGATGATCCAGCCAACCACGAACAGGCCAATGCCTGCCGTCAGCCACAGGGCAGTGGACGCAACCGCCAGGCTGGCGCCGGCCCACAGGCACAAACCCAGCAACAGGCTCATGAGCAAGCCAAAGCGGGTATCCAGACACAGATAGAACACGGCTGCCGCCAGGGCCGTCAGCGTGGCCGGCGCCAGCCACAGGCCGGCGATTGCGAAACCGGGCCGCGACAGCAACACGGCGACGGCCAGCACGATCATCGGGATGCCGATGAAATGGCTGGCGATATTGCGCCGGTCGCGGTGGTAGGCGGCATACTGCGCCAGGTGATCGACGAGGGTTTTCATTGTTATCGTCCTCAGGTGTGAAACGGGCCTGAGCATGATCGCCTCGCCCAACGCCGCCGCACTGTCGGCTAGCCGACAATGGCCGCTGCGGCCACAGCCTACAGGAGTCGTAATGCCCGATCCGCGTCACTACCTCAGCCAGCTGAGCCAGGGTCACTGGTTCGCTGCGCTGCCCCAGACGCTGCGTCATACTCTGCTGGACATGGCCCAGGTGCAGCATCTGGATGCCGGCCAGCGGCTGTTTCGCCGTGGCGACAAACCCAGCGGGCTGTATGCGGTGGTCGAAGGCGCGATGCGCGTCGGTGCGGTCAGCGAAACCGGCAAGGAAGCGCTGCTGACCCTGGTCGAACCGCCCTACTGGTTCGGCGAGATTTCCCTGTTCGATGGCCTGCCGCGCACCCACGATGCATTCGCCGACAGCGCCAGCACCCTGCTGCTGTTGCCGCAGGCCGGCCTGCTTGCCCTGCTCGAACGCGAGCCGCAGCACTGGCGCGACTTCGCCCTGCTGATGAGCCACAAGCTGCGTCTGGCCTTTATCGCCCTGGAAGACATGAGCCTGCTGCCGGCCGCACCCCGCCTGGCTCGGCGCCTGCTGTTGATCGCCGAGAACTACGGCGAGAGCGAGCCACGCCGCGTGCTGCACCTGGCCCAGGAACAACTGGCGCTGATGCTCTCGCTGTCACGCCAGACCACCAACCAGATTCTCAAGGAGCTGCAGGCGCAGGGCGTGGTGCAACTCACCTATGGCGAGATCGAAATTCTCGACTTCGAGCGTCTGCGCCAGTTGGCCTCCTGAACCGCTGGCGTCCTGCCACTGTCCAATCCCTGTCGTTTTTCTTGCAGGAAGTACCGCCCCGATGCCAGACAATGCCCACGTTCCACTGCCCGCTGTGCTCGCCGGCCCGCTGCTGCGCCGCCTGGAGCCCGGCCGCCTGGTGCTGTGGCTGGTGGCCAGTGGCGAGCTGAACCTGCACCTGTGGCTGCAGCCCGAAGGCCAGGCGCCGCAAACCCATGCCCTGCACGCGCACTGTCAGCAGTTGCCGCTGGGCCGGCATGCCGTGCTGCACCTGATCGACCTGCCGCTTGCCGAGGCACTGCCGCAGGACACGCGCATCAGCTACGACCTGCAGATCATCGACAGCGCTGGCGCGAAAGGCATGCGCGACTGGGCGCCGCACCTGCTCTACGACGGCGCTGAGCACGCTGATTTCGTCCTGCGCGCACGGGTCGACCAGTTGCTCCATGGCTCCTGCCGCAAACCGCATCATGCGGCAGCCGACGGCCTGCTTTGCGCCGACCGTCTGCTGACCGAGCCCCACGATGCCAGGCAGCGCCCGGCGCTGCTGCTGATGAGCGGCGATCAGGTCTACGTCGATGACGTCGCCGGGCCGCTGCTCTGCGCCATCCACCAACTGATCGCCCGCCTCGGCCTGTTCGACGAGTTTCTCCAAGGCGCTGTGGTCGAAGACAGCCAGGCGCTCTACGCCAACCCGGTGGGTTATTACCAGCGCGCCGACCTGCTGCCGGCGGTGAAGAGCAACCAGACCCTGCGCGACAGGTTCTTCGGCGGTGTGGAAAAACCCGTCTTCACCAGCAGCAGCGCCGACAACCATCTGGTGACCTTCGCCGAGATGATCGCCATGTACCTGCTGGTCTGGTCGCCAGTGCCCTGGACGCTGATCAGCGAACAGCCGCCGCCGCTGAGCGCAGAACAGCAGCAGCGTTATGCCCGTGAGCGCGAGCGCATCGATGCCTTCCGCCAGAGCCTCGGCCAGGCTGCACGGGTGTTCGCCCACCTGCCGACGCTGATGATCTTCGACGACCACGACGTCACCGATGACTGGAACCTCTCCGCACGCTGGGAGCAGACCGCCTACGGCCACCCGTTCTCCAAACGCATCATCGGCAACGCCCTGCTTGCCTACCTGCTGTGCCAGGGCTGGGGCAACAACCCCGATGTATTCGATGAGCCGCTGCAGGCCTTTGCCGACCTGCTGCAGCAGCGGCAGAACGAGCATCTGCGGGCCGCAGCGCAGGACGCGCTGATCGACCAGTTGCTGCATTTCGAGCAATGGCACTACGTGCTGCCGACCACGCCCGCGCTGCTGGTGCTGGACACCCGCACGCGTCGCTGGCGCAGCGAAGGGCATTTGTCGAAACCCTCGGGGCTGATGGACTGGGAGGCGCTGTGCGACTTCCAGCAGGCACTACTCGATCACCCCAGCTGCATCATCGTCTCGCCGGCGCCGATGTTTGGCGTGAAGCTGATCGAGGGTATCCAGAAACTGTTCACCTATGCCGGCCACCCGCTGATGGTCGATGCGGAAAACTGGATGGCCCATCGCGGCGCGGCCAGCGTGATGATGAATATCTTCCGCCACTCGCGTACGCCGGGGGACTTCGTCATTCTCTCCGGCGACGTGCACTACTCCTTCGTCTACCGCGTGAGCATTCGCCACAAGCGTGCCAGCCCGACCATTTGGCAGATCACCAGCAGCGGCATCAAGAACGAATTTCCGGCCAGGCTGCTGGACTGGTTCGACCGCCTCAATCGCTGGCTCTACGCACCCTGGTCGCCGCTCAACTGGCTGACCAAACGCCGGCGCATGCGCGTCACCCCGCTGATCCCCGACCGCAGCCGCTCCGGCGAACGCCTGTGGAACGGCGCCGGCCTCGGCCAGGTGTTCTTCGACGAGCAGGGCCGGCCCAAGCGCATCCTCCAGCTCAATGCCGATGGCTCGAAGCCGGTGACGTTCATCAGCGAACGCGAAGAGCGGCCGGCCCACGCCACTACGCCTCGCAGTCGCAATGCTGCGCCTTAGGCTGTGCACGAAAAGGGCCTGCGCTTGGTGATGCTGCATTGAAAACGGGCTCCTATGCGGGCCCGAGCAATCAGTTCGACGAACTTTCGCCCAGCCCTAACAGGCTGTTGAAAAACTATCTGCGTTGCCACTGCTGCGTTAAAAACAGGCTCGTGCGCGAGTCCGATCAAAATGCTCATTTACAGCTCGTAAAGTCGAGCGCTACTCCGACCGTTTTTCGCCTGTTTTTGTGGGGCCGCCATCGGTATTGCATTGGCTGCCTCGCCTACGTTTTTCAACGGCCTGCTAAGGAAAACGACCCATCACAGGTGAGGGCTTGTGGCACTCAGCGCAGCTTCTCCAGCATCTGGTAGTACCACATGCCGGCGGCCAACATCGGGTTGCCGAGCTGGTCACCCAGCGGCACCTTGATGTGCTTGCAGGCGGCGAATGTGTCGAACTGCTCCAGGTCGCCGGTGATGGCCTTGGCCATGATCTCGCCCATGATGTGCGTGGTCGCCACGCCATGGCCGGAGTAGCCCTGGCAGTACCAAACATTGCTCGACAGCTTGCCCAGTTGCGGGATGCGGTTCATCACGATGCCCATGGCGCAGCTCCACTGGAAATCGATCTGCACGCCCTTGAGCTGCGGGAAGGTGCGTTCGATGCACGGGCGCAGTTCACCGGCAATGTCGCGTGAGTCGCGCCCAGAGTAGTTGGCGCCGCCGCCGAACAGCAGACGGCCATCGCCGGTCAGGCGGTAGTAGTCGAGCACGAAGCGGCAGTCGTACACCGCGAGATCAAAGGGGTTGATCGCTTCGATCAGCTCGGCGCCCAGCGGCGCGGTGGTGACGATGCCGCCCATAGCCGGGAAGATCATGCCCTTGAGCCTGCGCCGCTCCAGCTTGTGGTAGACGTCGCCGGCCAGCAGCACCTGTTTGGCCTCGATCCGTCCGCCGGTGGTGACCACCGCCGGGCGCGGGCCGTGGACGATATCCAGCACCTCGGAGTGTTCGAAGATCAGCGCACCCAGGCTCTCGGCGGCCTTGGCCTCACCGAGGCACAGGTTGAGCGGGTGCAGGTGCATGTTGCGGGTGTTCTTCAGCGCGCCGCAGTACAGCTCGCTGCCCAGTTGCGCACGCACTCCGGCGGCGTCGAGCAGGGTCACATCATCGCCCATGCCACGGCGCAGCGCTTCGTCGTAGGTGGCCTTGAGCTCGTCCATATGGCTGGCCTTCATCGCCGTATGCAGGTGACCGTGCTTGAGGTCGCAGTCGATGCCGTACTTGGCCACGCGGCTCTTGATGATCTCGTGGCCGCGCCAGCGCAGGTGCCAGATGAAGTCGTCCACTTCATCGCCCAACGTGTTGCGCATCTGCTTGCGCATGGCCTCGTCGCCGGAGAGGCTGCCGGTGACCTGACCGCCGTTGCGCCCGCTGGCGCCCCAGCCGACCTTGTTGGTCTCCACCACGGCCACCTTGAGGCCGCGCTCGGCCAGCTCCACCGCCGTGGCGATGCCGGTGAAGCCGCCACCGATGATGGCCACGTCGACGGTGACGTTGCCCTGCAGCGTCGGGTAGTCGCTCTCGAAGTTGAGCGAGGCCGAGTAGTAGGACGGCGCGCGCTCGGCGGCGGGTTTGACGGGTTGCTTGATTGCGTTCATTGCATGTCCTTGGGGTGCGTTGGCACCGATGAATCTTGGATCGCGGCTGAAGCCGCTCCTACGATTCCGGCGTGGTAGGAGCGGCTTCAGCCGCGATGCTGTTTAGTCAGGCATTACTCAGGTACCAGCGCCAATCCTGCTCGCCGACTTCCCCCATGAACTGGCTGTATTCGGCACGTTTGACGGCGAGAAACACCTTGAGGAAGTCGGCGCCGAAGGCATCGCGCGCCCAACCGGACTGCTCCAGCGCCTGAATCGCTGCCGACCACTGGGTCGGCAGGTACTCGGTGGCCTGGGCGTAACCATTACCTTCGATCGGTGCGCCGGGATCGAGGCGTTCACGAATACCCCGGTGAATGCCGGCCAGAATCGCCGCCGCCGCCAGGTAAGGGTTGGCGTCGGCGCCACAGATACGGTGTTCGACATGCCGGGTCTTGGCCGGGCCACCCGGCACGCGCAGGCTGACGGTGCGGTTGTCCACACCCCAGGTTGGCGCCAGCGGCGCGTAACTGTTGGCCTGGAAGCGCCGGTAGGAGTTGGCGTTGGGGCAGAACAGCAGCAGCGAGTCGAGCAGGCTGGCGAGCATGCCGCCAACGGCGTGACGCAGCAGCGGCGTGCCGGCGGGATCAATGCTGGCAAACAGGTTGTTGCCCTGCGCATCGGCCAGGCTGACGTGCATGTGCATGCCGGTGCCGGCAATCTCGGCGAACGGCTTGGCCATGAAGCAGGCCTGCATGCCGTGGGCATGGGCTACCCCCTTGACCAGGCGCTTGTAACGCACCGCCTGATCCATGGCCGCCAGCGCCGGGCCATGCTCCAGGGTGATTTCCACCTGGCCGGGGGCGTACTCGGAAATCGCCGTACGCGCCGGGATGCCCTGCGCCTTGCAGGCCATATAGAGATCACGCAGGAACGGCTCGATCTGTTCCAGCTCGCGCAGGCCGTAGACCTGGGTCTGCCGTGGGCGGCCGCCATCGGCGTCCAGCGCCGGCTGCGGGCGGCCCTGGGCGTCGCGCTTCTGGTCGAGCAGGTAGAACTCCAGCTCGCAGGCCATCACCGGGTGATAGCCGTCGGCTGCAAGCTGCTCGATCACCCGCTGCAATAACTGACGCGGGTCGGCAGGCGTAGCCGGCAGGCCTTCGCTGGGGTGCATCGACACCTGCACGGCAGCGGTGGGCAACTGCCGCCAGGGCAGACGCACCAGGCTACCGGCCAGCGGGTAGGCGCGGCAATCGATATCGCCCACCTCCCAAACCAGGCCGGAGTCCTCGACGTCCTCACCCTGGATGGTCAGCCCGAGCATGGTGCTCGGCAGCGGTCGCCCCGTTTCATAGAGCGCGAGCAGTTCCTCGCGGTGCAGCAACTTGCCGCGCGGCACGCCATTGGCGTCGAGGATGAACAGCTCGATCAGTTCGATATCGGGATTGCTGGCCAGGAAATCCTGGGCTTCCTGTACAGCTGCGAAAGTCGTCATATCGCACTCGCTTGCGCCAGGTGGGCGCTCGGTGTCCGCACGGCCCGTTCGATTTTTGAACAGGTTGCACGGGCAGACAAGGTCATGGCAGCGGCTGCGGGCTTGGCGCAGCCATCGGAGTCAGCGGGTGGGAACGGCGTCCGGCGGGCGAGCGTGGCGGCAATGCCACAGCGCCCAGAAGGCGAGAATGATCGTCAGCAGCGGGTTGAGCCGCTCGAGCAGGCGGCGCCGCGCCGGGGCGCGATAGAGCGGTACATGGATTTGGCAGGCCGGGGAGATCATGGCTTGGCAGCGTCGCACAGGGTTTGACGTGCGTTAAATCGGGTTTTTCATACGCTTGGTTATGCGCCTGCTAAACAATCCTGCCCATGCAAACCCAATCGGCCCGCAGGGTGCGCCGTGCGCACCCTTAACCGCACGACAGACAGCGCAGTCTACGGCTCCGGCCGGTAGCCCAGACGCAAACCGCCCCAATGCCGCCCGCGCACCATGATCGGCACCGACAGGTCATGCATCAGCTCGCCGGTATCGCGCATGTAGGTCTGCAACAACACCGCCTGCCGGTGGCTGCCACAGCGGATACCGGTACGGTCGTTGAACAGGCGCTTGCCACGGCTCTTCGTTGCATCCACCGCCGGATCGCCGCAGGGCGGATGGTTGAATGCGGCATTGTGGGTCGGCACGTAGCCTTCGGGGGTGGTGGAGATGGCGAACACCAGCCCTTCATGACGCTTGAGCAGCGGCTCCTACAGCGCCGGCAGTACCTGATCGGCGTACTGGTCGAAGCGTGTGCGGTATTTCTGCGGCTGGGTGCCGGCAATCGGCTGGTAATGACGGTCGAACAGATCATCGAGGCTGATGCGCCCGGCCTGCAGGTCCTGCTCGAACTGCGCGGCGATGGCAGCAGCCCCCTCGCGGGCCAGGTCATAGGCGCGCTGGTGGTAATCATCCAGCCCCACCTCAGCAAGCTGCTCGCTGACGGTCTCGGCCTGGCCGACCAATTGCTCGGCAGCGTCGGCCAGCTCCCGTGTCTGCCCTTCGCTGCTCTGCACGTCCTCCCGCAATTGCAGGGCAGCAGCCGACAGGCTGGCCAGGCACTGATAGTTTTCGGCCGTGCCGGCACTGATCTGCGCCACCTGCTGTTCGACCTCTTCGGCCTGCTCGGCAATGCCCTGCAAGCCACTGCCGGCGGTCTCGATCTGCTGCGCCGCCTGCTCCAGCTCGACGCTCTGGCGCTGGATATGGGCCACCACCGCCGTGCTCTGCTGGCGGATATCGGCGATCATCTGGCTGACTTCCTCGGTGGCGCTGGCGGTGCGCGCGGCCAGGTTGCGCACCTCGTCGGCGACCACGGCAAAACCACGGCCCATCTCACCGGCTCGCGCGGCCTCGATGGCGGCGTTGAGCGCCAGCAGGTTGGTCTGGCTGGCGATGGACTGGATGACCAGGGTGACCTGCTCGATCTGCTCGGTACGGCTGCCCAGGCCATCGATCAGCTCGCGGCTGGCCAGGGTCTGCGCACTGAGTTGCTGCATGCGTGCGATGGCCTGGTTGAGCTCGGCCTGGCCGTTGGCGCTGGCTTCACGGACATGGCGGGCAGCGACCAGGGTGTGTTCGGCACGGGCGGCGCTGTCCTGCTCGGTGTGGGTGATGGCCTCGGCGGCCTGACTGACCTGCTGCACCGCCGCCAGTTGCGATTGCAAGCGGCCGGCCAGGTGCTTCACGGCATGGGCCACCTTGGCGGCAGACAGCGCGTTGTGGCAGGTGTGTCGCGACAGTCCCCGGCTCAGCTCGACAAAGTCGCCCGTCGCGGCCTGCCGGGCAGCCTGTTGCGGCTCGTCACGCCGCTGCCAGGGCCCCAGCCAGGGCCATAACGCCAGCAATAAGTAGGATGGCACGCTCACGTAGAGAGGCAACTGCATCTGCTTGATAGGCGAGCATGAGCCCAGCCAGCCCCAGTGCATGCAGTACGAAAGCGATCGGCGAACGGATAAAGGCAGCTTGCATGACCGACCTCAGGGTTCTTGTTCTGGTGCGCGGCGAGGCGCTGTAGGCGGACGGAGTCACGACGGGTTCTCTCCTTGAATATCCCACGCAGTCTGGCAATAGGCTACGCATAAGAAAGGCCCGACGAAAAATGCACCAGCAGATCGGGCAACATGACCGCGATTCGAGCAGCTTGGAAGCGCCAGCACCATAAAACTTTGGTAGCAACCTGCCATACATCAAAGCAGTACCCGACAGGACGAGCCCATCCCGCTCAGCTTCGCCGCTGGGCGCCAACATGCCTATTCGCTGTATCGGCACTTAACCGGGAGGCATTAACCGACCCTGGCACGGCATCCCGGCCTCGGACGTCTTCGCCGCGCCGCTACCCGACCATGCGGTGGCGTTTGACGAAACGTCGGTCCAGCCAGTCCTTGTAGTGCCCGTAAAGCTGCCCGCCGGCACTCCAGTCATGCCAGCCGAGCAGGGCTCCGCCGTCACCGGTGGCGAGCAGGGCCAGGCTCTGCCATTGCGCGCGGTATGCACGCAGCGGGCGGCCCTGCAGCGCCGCCTGCAGGTTGGCGGTGAGCACCGGCGCCTGACGCACCGCGAAGCGGCCACTGCGACGCATGCCGTCGAGACTGGCGCTGTCGCCAACAGCGAAGATCTGCGCATGGGATTCGCATTGCAGGGTTGGACGAATGGCGATGAAGCCGGCCGCATCGCTGCTCAGTTGGCTGGCTGCCAGCCACGGCCAGGGCCGTGCACCACTGGCCAGCAGCAGACGGCGCCCACGCCAGACCGGCTCGTCACCGCTGAGCAGCCAGTCGTCTTCGATGCGTCCAATCGGGCAATGCTCACGCACCTGCACGCCACGCTGAAGCAAATGTCCCAGCGCGCGCAGGCGCAGCCCGGGGGCCAGCCCGTCGAGCAACGAGCCACCGCAGAACAGCGCCAGCGCCGGCACCTGGTCGGCCAGCGCCAGAGCCAGTTCCACGCCACCGGCACCTCCGCCGAGAATCGCCATGCGCCGGGGCTCGCTCTGCCACTGCTGCCACCCTTCGAGCAGCCGTTCGATCGGCCTGGCGGCCAGCACCTGCATGGCATCGCCCTGCTGCGGCGGTATGGCCATACCGGCACCGACATTCAGCGACAACCATTCGCCCTGCAGTTGGCGCCCGTCCGCAAGCTGCAGGATGCGCGTATCGGCATCGAGCGCAGCGATTTCGCCCTCGATCAACTCGACCTTGGCCGCGCGACACAGCGGCTGCAGCTCCACCCGGCAGTCAGCTGGGCTGAAGCGGCCGCTGATCAGCCCCGGCAACATGCCCGCGTACCAGGCTTCCGGGCCCGGGCTGAGCAGGCCGATACGGCCTGGCGGACGCTCCACCAGCGCCCAGCGGCGCAACACCCCCAAGTGGGCATGGCCGGCCCCGGCCAGGATCAGGTCGTACTGGGTCATGCGTTCATTGCATCCATCGCGTTACTGGCGCGGCACCTGGCCGGTCCAGCGTTTGAAAGCTCGATAATCCGATTCATGCTCACTTCGCAGCGCCTGCTTTTCTGCGCACTCTGACGCCCGGCACGCCTTGTCAAAGTCACACCCGAACGCAGAGCGTGTCGCCCCGTCCGCGCCACCGCAACCGTTGACCACGAGAAACCTGTGACAGGCTGTAAGCCATCCTTGTTCGTCCGATCCAAGCAGATGAGACTCGCTGCGCAATCATTGCGCCAGCAGTTGGCTAGAATTGCCTTCGCGCCCGAGCGCCTGAGACAAGACAGCGTCCTGCGGACTTCGGCGCCCTCGTAGTAGCCATAAGGCGCCCGGAATGCATCAACCGCTTTGCTCACTGCTCCTGCTGCTCTGCCTGGCCTGTGCCATGCCGGTCGTGGCGGACAACGCCCTGCCGCTCCTGAAACTCAGCAATGCCGACCAGGCCCAGCCGGTCAGCATCGAGCGCAGTCTCCTGCTGGAAGATCCCGGCGGCCAGCTGACCGCCGCCTAGGTGCTGCAGCGAATCACCACTGATGGCCGCGAAGTCCGGGGCACCGCGCGCATCGGCTACACACGCAGCGCTTGGTGGCTCGCCGTACGGGTGCAGGCACCCGCAGCCGAACGCCTGCAACTGATCATCGGTCAGACCTTCCTCGACGATCTGGAAATCTGGCTGTTCGACGGCGAGCAGCCGCTCGCTCCGCTGTAAAGTGGCGCCAAACGCTCATTCAGTGAGCGCGGCGAGCCCTACCCGCAGTTCTGCTCAGCCTGCCACGCCTGGATGACGGCCCGCACAGCCTGCTGCTGCGCGTACAGAGCCAGTCGGCGATCAACCTGCCGCTGCAACTGGTCGGCGCCGAACACGGCCAGCAACTGATTGCCCACAGCTGGCTGCGCAGCGGTCTGCTGATCGGTGCCATCGACCGCTGGGTGATCCAGCACCTGTGCGCCTGGCTCGCGGCCAACCCCAGGCACCTGGCGCAACTGGCCCAGGTCAACGTCAACCTCAGCGCCAACTCGCTGCTCGATGGCAACTTCCATCGCCTGCTGCAGGACGAACTGCAACGCCACGACTTGCCACCCGGCAAGCTGTGCATCGAAGTCACGGAAATGGTGGCCCTCGGCGAGCTGAACATCTCCGCCCAGTGGATCGAGGAACTGCGCAGCCAGGGGCTGAAAGTCGCCCTGGACGACTTCGCCAGCGGCTTCGCTTCATACGCCTACCTGCGCCACCTGCCACTGGACATTCTGAAGATCGACGGCAGCTTCATCAGCGGTATCGAGCACGACCCGATCAACCAGGCCATGGTCGGCTCCATGCGCCAGATCGCCGGGCAACTGGGCCTGCTCAGCGTCGCCGAGTTCGTCGAAACCCAGGCCAGCCTGGACTGCCTGCGCAACCTCGGCATCGACTATGCCCAGGGCTATTTCGTTGGCCGCCCGCAGCCACTGCGGCAGTTGGCTGACGATGCCTGCCAGTACACTCAGGCAGACCGATAAAGCTCCGCCGGCAGGCGTTCAAGCAGCCGCAAATCAAGCCGTAGCATGCGTACACAGCGCGCCTCGGCCAGGCTCGCCGGCTGCTCGCTGGCCGCGAGCGCCAACAGCAAGCCGCTGAGGTTGAGCAACAACGCCTCGCGCGAGAACACACCGCTGCCCAGGCCATAGAACGCCGAGATCAATTCGCGCAGGCCGAATGGCAGACGCCAGCGGCTACGCAAGGCCGAGCCGAAGCTGGCCGACCGGCGCTGCATGGCGTGCTCGATCTGCTCGTCGCTCAACTCACCCCCCGTATCCAGCCAGTCCTGCAGACTGCGCAGCAGGGCCAACTCGCCCAGGTTGTGGAGCAGGCCGGCGGTGTAGCACAACTCGGCATCGAGCCTCAGTTCGAGCGCCAGCCAGCGCGCCAGATCGGCACTGCGACGTGCCTGCTGCCAGGCATGCGCGGCCAGTTCGGCCAGGCGCGGGTCGCGTAACTGTGCGTTGCGCTGCAGGGCCAGCCCCAGCACCAGATTCAGCGTACGCGCCACCCCCAGGCGATGCAGCGCCTGCGCCAGCGTCTGGCAAGCTACGCCCTGATGCTGGGCGGCGGTGCTGGCCGCAGCGATCAACAGCGCGGTGATCTGCGGGTCATTGCCGAATACCGCTTGCAGCTCACCCAGATCCTGCTCACCCGACTGCAGCGCCTGGCTAACCGCATCGCGCACATCGCTGAGCAGCGGCGCGCCCTGGCCCTCTTCACGCACCGTATCGAGAAAATCGCGCAGCTCGCTGACCAGCAACGGCTGAGGCACCGCCATGGCCCCCGCAGACGCGGGCAACAAGGTACGCAAGCGCTGGCGCAGGCTCTCGGCATTGAACGGTTTGGCCAGATAGGCACTGGGCGCCAAAGGCCGCGCCGCACGGACGCTGCTGGCATCGAAACGACCGCTGATGAGCACGAACGGCAACGCCGGCGTACGTGGATGACGGCGCAACTGACGCAACAGTTCCAAACCATCGAGCCCCGGCAGCTCGCCATCGGCGATCACCAGGTCAGGCAGTCGGCGCTTGCAGCGTGCCAGTGCCGTTTGGCCATCACTGACCTGCAGCACGCGGGCATCACCGCGCACATCGAGCACCAGTTGCCGCAGCAGATTGGACGTCCAGGGATCCGCTTCAGCGATCAGAACTTCCACACAATGAGCTGAAGCGGTCATGCGAGCCTCTGGGCAAATGACGAACGGCGGGGGCCCGAACCCCATATGCCCGCACCCAGCAAATGCTGACGGATGAGTCAGTACCACGGCAACGGCGCAGTCTAAACCCGCCCCCGGCCTGGAGTAAGTAACGGATGGTCGGGTTGCATGAAAAACGCCGCGACCCAAGGTCGCGCCGAGTTGCTTGCAGCCAGGCCGTGACCGCAACAGGCATAAAAAACCCGCCGGTGAGGGCGGGTTTCTTCGACAGGTCGCCGATCAATTACTTGATCTTGGCTTCCTTGTACATCACGTGCTTGCGTACGACCGGATCGAATTTCTTGATTTCGATCTTGTCTGGGGTGGTGCGCTTGTTCTTGTCGGTGGTGTAGAAGTGGCCGGTACCGGCGCTGGACACCAAACGGATCAGTTCACGCATGACTCTCTCCTTAAACCTTTTCGCCGCGAGCGCGCAGCTCAGCCAGCACTACGTCGATGCCACGCTTGTCGATGACGCGCATGCCCTTGGCAGATACGCGCAGACGCACGAAGCGCTTCTCGGACTCGACCCAGAAGCGATGATGCTGCAGGTTCGGCAGGAAACGACGACGGGTTTTGTTGTTTGCGTGGGAAATGTTGTTCCCGGTTACCGGACCCTTACCGGTAACTTGACAGACTCTCGACATGCCTCAGCCCTCTAAAACCACATGCCCAACCCGGCATGGGTTGGCCGCTTAAACTCAATGTCATTGGCGCTCGGCGCCGCGTTTCTCGAGGGTCTTACCGGGCGCACTGGATAGCGCAAGAACCGGGCCCCTAGAAAAGAGCGCTACTTTATACCAGAAACCCTATGGAGCAACAAGGAAAAACGCAGGATAAAACACCGAGCCCGGCCCCCAGGCTGGCCAGGAGCCAGGGTTCCGGGGTTTGATCAGGATTTGACCGCTCGTCGCCTCGCTCCGGTATTCAGCGCCCGGCAAATCGACTAGGGTTGCACACTTGCCGTCAACGCCAGGAATAAGGACTTCATCATGCGCCTTTTGCTTGCCGCTCTGCTGTGTACCCCGATACTGGCCCAGGCCGCCACCCTCAGCGTGTGCACCGAAGCCAGCCCGGAAGGTTTCGACGTGGTGCAGTACAACTCGCTGACCACCACCAATGCCTCGGCTGACATGCTGATGAACCGCCTGGTGGAGTTCGACGCCGAGCAGGGCACGCTGCTGCCGAGTCTGGCGCGCAACTGGTCGGTCTCGGACGACGGCCTGGTTTACGACTTCCAGTTGCGCAATGACGTGCAATTCCATCACAGCGCCGATTTCACGCCCAGCCGCAAGCTCGACGCCCAGGATGTACTGTTCAGCTTCCAGCGCATGCTCGACCCCAATCACCCCTGGCACGCGGTCGCCGCCAGCGGTTACCCACACGCCCAGTCGATGCAGTGGCCGAGCCTGATCGCCAAGGTCGAAGCACCGGGTACACATGACGTACGCATCACCTTGAACCGCCGCGATGCCACCTTCCTCGCCACCCTGAGCATGGGCTTCGCCTCGATTTACTCCGCCGAGTACGCCGACCAGCTGATGGCCGCCGGCACCCCGCAGCGGCTCAACAGCGCCCCTGTCGGGAGCGGCCCGTTCGTCTTCGAGCGTTTCCAGAAGGATGCCGTAGTGCGCTACCGCGCCAACCCGGATTATTTCGCCGGCAAGCCGGGGGTGGAGCGGGTGATCTTTGCCATCACCCCGGACAGCAACGTGCGCCTGCAGAAGCTACGCCGTGGCGAATGCCAGATCGCCCTGTCACCAAAACCACAGGACGTGCAGGCCATCGCTGGTGACGCCAAGCTGAAAAGCGCGCAGACCGCCGCCTTCATGACTGCCTTCGTCGGCATCAACAGTCAGCATGCGCCGCTGGACAAGCCGCAGGTGCGCCAGGCGATCAACCTGGCGTTCGACAAGGCCAGCTACGTCAAGGCGGTGTTCGAGGGCAGCGCCGAACCGGCCAGCGGCCCTTACCCGCCGAACACCTGGAGCTATGCCAGCGATCTGCCCGGTTATCCGTATGATCCGGACAAGGCCCGCGCCCTGCTGGCCGAGGCTGGCCTGGCGGAGGGTTTCAAGACCACCATCTGGACACGCCCCAGCGGCAGCCTGCTCAACCCCAACCCGAGCCTCGGCGCGCAACTGCTGCAGGCGGATCTGGCCAAGGTGGGCATCGACGCCGAGATTCGCGTGATCGAGTGGGGCGAGCTGATCCGCCGCGCCAAGGCCGGCGAGCATGACCTGCTGTTCATGGGCTGGGCCGGCGACAACGGCGACCCCGATAACTTCCTCACTCCGCAATTCGCCTGCGCGTCGGTCGAGTCAGGCCTCAACTTCGCGCGTTATTGCGACGAGACGCTGGATAAATTGATTGCCGATGGCAAAACCAGCAACGACCAGGTCGAACGCAGCCGCCTCTATCAGCAGGCGCAGCAGATCATCCAGCAGCAGGCGCTGTGGCTGCCGCTGGCTCACCCCACCGCCTTCACGCTGCTGAGCAGCAAGGTCGAGGGCTACAAGGTCAGCCCATTCGGCCGGCAGAATTTCGCTTCGGTGCAGATCGCACCCTAAGCATCGTCGTGGTGGGCT
This sequence comes from Pseudomonas sp. GD03919, assembly GCF_029814935.1. Lineage (NCBI taxonomy): Bacteria > Pseudomonadati > Pseudomonadota > Gammaproteobacteria > Pseudomonadales > Pseudomonadaceae > Pseudomonas > Pseudomonas sp. GD03919. The sequence goes on along the minus strand of NZ_CP104582.1, from coordinate 158,763 downwards.
AAAGCCCACCCTACGCGCTCAGCAGCAAGGTCGAGGGCTACAAGGTCAGCCTGTTCGGCCGGCAGGATTTCGCCTCGGCGCAGATGGCTCCCTGAGCCATTGTCGTGGTGGGCTGAAGCCCACCCTACACTCGAATCAGCTACATCCAGCCCTGCTCGGCCATCGACAGCGGCTCGCCATCGCCGACGATGAAGTGGTCGAGCACGCGCACCTCGACCAGCGCCAGGGCATCCTTGAGGCGCTGGGTCAGCACACGGTCGGCCTGGCTGGGTTCCGACACGCCCGATGGGTGGTTATGGGTAAGGATGACGGCGGCGGCATTGTTGGCCAGCGCACGCTTGACCACCTGTCGGGGATACACGCTGGCACTGTCGATGCTGCCGCGAAACAGCACCTCGAACGCCAACACCCGGTGCTTGGCATCGAGAAACAGGCAGCCAAACACCTCATGCGGCTCGTGACGCAGCTGCGCCTTGAGGTAATCGCGTACGGCCTGCGGGCTTTCTAGCGCTGAATCGCGACGCAGGCGCTCGGCCAGATGGCGCCGCGACATCTCCAGCACCGCCTGCAGTTGCGCGTACTTGGCCGGGCCCAGGCCGAGGTGCTGACTGAAACCCGCCAGGTCAGCTTCGAGCAGCGCCCTCAGGCTGCCGAATTCGCTCAGCAGATAGCGCGCCAGATCCACCGCACTCTTGCCGGTCACCCCGGTACGCAGAAAGATCGCCAACAGTTCGGCGTCGGTCAGTGATGCTGCGCCCTGCTCCAGCAATTTCTCTCGCGGACGCTCTGCCGCAGGCCAATCGCGAATGCTCATTCCCGCCTCCTTATCGAGCCAGTCGCCCGCTGCTTCCGTTACGGGCCCTGTGCTATGGTAGCCCATCTTTTTGCCTGCGACCGGCCTGGGGAGGCGTTGGTCGCGTGGCGCACATCCATCCGTCCAGACAAGGCAGGCCTATGCAGCGGCTGTATCGCAAACGCATCATCGTCGGCGTGGGGGGCGGTATTGCCGCCTACAAGAGCGCCGAACTGGTTCGCCGACTCAAGGATCAGGGCGCCGAAGTGCGTGTGGTGATGACCCAGGGCGGGCGCGAGTTCATTACCCCGCTGACGCTGCAGGCCCTGTCCGGCCACCCGGTTCATCTCGACCTGCTCGACCCTGCTGCCGAAGCGGCGATGGGCCATATCGAGCTGGCGCGCTGGGCCGATCTGATCCTTATCGCACCCGCTACAGCCGACCTGATCGCGCGCCTGGCCCAGGGCGTGGCCAACGACTTGCTGACCACCCTGGTGCTGGCCACCGATGCGCCGGTTGCCCTGGCTCCGGCGATGAACCAGGCCATGTGGCGCGACGCGGCCACCCAGGCCAACCTCGAACTGCTGCAGAGTCGCGGCATGCGCCTGTTCGGCCCAGCTTCCGGTAGCCAGGCCTGCGGCGATGTCGGTCTCGGGCGCATGCTCGAAGCCAATGATCTGGCCCAGCTGGCTGCCGACTGCTTCCAGCGTCAGGCGCTCGAGGGCCTGCACGTTCTGATCACCGCCGGCCCGACCCAGGAAAACATCGACCCGGTGCGCTACATCACCAACCACAGCTCCGGCAAGATGGGCTTCGCCCTTGCCGAAGCCGCAGCCGAAGCCGGCGCGCGCGTCACCCTGGTCAGTGGCCCGGTACACCTGCCGACGCCGGATCGGGTCAGCCGTATCGACGTGGTCAGCGCCCGCGACATGCTCGCTGCCTGCGAAGCCGCCATGCCCTGCGACGTGCTGATCGCCGCCGCCGCGGTGGCCGACTACCGCCCGGAAGTGGTCGCGCAGCACAAATTGAAGAAAGACCCCAGCAGCGGTGAGGGCATGCTCCTGCAAATGGTGCGCAACCCGGATATTCTCGCCACCATCGCCGGCCGCGAGGATCGCCCGTTCAGCGTGGGCTTCGCCGCCGAAACCGAGAACCTGCTGGAATACGCCTCGCGCAAGCTGCGCGACAAGAATCTCGACCTGATCGTCGCCAATGATGTGGCCAACCCCAGCATCGGCTTCAATAGTGAAGAGAACGCCATCACTGTGATCGACCGTGGGCTGCAGCAGATCAGCTTCGCCCAGACCAGCAAGGGCAAGATTGCCCGCCAGTTGATCACCCTTATCAAAGAACGACTGAACAAGAACTGACCATGCACGCTCTGCAAGCCAAGATCCTCGACCCCCGTCTCGGCCAGGAATTTCCCCTGCCGCAATACGCCACGCCAGGCTCCGCCGGCCTTGACCTGCGTGCCATGCTCAAGGATGAGATCGTCCTCGAGCCGGGGCAGACCGTGCTGATTCCCACCGGCCTGTCGATCTATATCGGTGACCCCGGCCTGGCCGCGATGATCCTGCCGCGCTCGGGCCTGGGCCACAAGCACGGCATCGTCCTCGGCAACCTGGTCGGTCTGATCGACTCGGACTACCAGGGTGAACTGATGGTGTCGTGCTGGAACCGCGGCCAGACACCTTTCACCATCGCCATTGGCGAGCGCATCGCGCAACTGGTGCTGGTGCCGGTGGTGCAGGCGCATTTCGAACTGGTCGAGCAGTTCGACGAGACCCAACGCGGCACCGGCGGCTTCGGCCACTCCGGCAGCCACTGACTCTCTCCCACAGGACGACCCGCCGAGGAGCACCTGCGTGAAACTCTTCAAGCGCAATGCCAAGGAAGCCGACACCCCTGCCAGCCCAGCGCCAGCCAGCAAGAGCGCCGCTGCCAAGCCCGCACTTGGGCCGCTGCTGCCCGGCCTGCTTGCCGCACTGATTGGTACGGGCGCAGGTGGCGCCTTGCTCTGGTTCGCCGAAGACAGCAGCAAGCAGGCGCGCCAGAGCGAGCTGGTCCAGGCTATCGGCAGCAGCCAGGCGGCAGCGGTGCAACAGGCGCTCAAAAAACTGCAGGCCGACAGCCTGGCAGCCGCACGCAACCCGGCACTGCTACAGGCACTGCAAAGCGGTGACAGCCTGCAGATCAGTGAGGCCGAACGGCGCCTGGGCTATTGGGATGGGGTGATCGACGCCCACCTCAATCGCCGTGGCGAGGCCGTGCAGAACGCCACCCGCGCCGCGCCGATGAACTTCGCCGGGCTGGACATGCTGCGCCGCGCCGAGAGTGGTCAGCAGCCCGCTGTCGAAGCCTATCGCGTCGGCCAGCGCTGGCTGGCCTACAGCGCCGTGACCCTGCGCGTCAGCGACAGCCAGCCGGCGCAGGGCACCCTGTTGCTGGCCGTCGATCTGCAACGCCTGCTGGCCGCCCTGCCGCCACTACCGGCCGAATATGGCCAGGTGCAATTGCTGCAGCAGTTCGCCAATACGGCACCGCAGGTACTGTTGCAGCGCGGCGAGGCAGGCGCAGGCAGCGCGCAGACCTTCTCGACCGGCAACCCACAATGGATTCTCAGTTTCACCCCAGGCCCAGGCCTGGCGCAGGGCGGCATACCACCGCTGATGCTGGGCCTTGCCGCCCTGCTGGCCCTGGGCGGCGCACTGATCGGCCTGATACTGGTGCAAGGTGCGCTGCAGGGCCGGGTCAACAGCGATGCCCGCCAACTCGGGCAAATGCTCAAAGAACTCTCTGCAGGCAAGAGCGTCAAAGCCTTCAGCCTCAGCGTACCGGCCCTCGACGCCCTGGCTCAGAGCCTGGCTCGCCTGCCGCGTCACAGCAGTGAAGGCAGCAATACCCCCCTGAAAGGAACAGCAGCGGCCCCCGTCGCTCAGCCGGCCGCCAGGCCTGCCGAGCTGGTCGCCCCGCTGTTCCAGGACACCGATATCCTCGATATCGACATTCTCGATGAAGACCAGGATCTCCTGGGACTGGAGCAAAGCCCCGCAATGAGCAACAGCCAAAGCGCCCCGCAACTTCCCGACGATATCTTCCGCGCCTACGACATCCGTGGCGTGGTCGGTGACACCCTGACCGCCGAATACGCCTACTGGATCGGCCGTGCCATCGGCTCGCAAAGCCTGGCTCAGGGCGAACCCAAGGTCATCGTCGGCCGTGACGGCCGCCTGTCCGGCCCAGAACTGCTGCAACAGCTGGTGCAGGGCCTGCTCGACTGCGGCTGCGAAGTCACCGACATCGGCATGGTGCCGACCCCAGTGGTGTACTTCGCCGCCAACGTGCTGGAAGGTCGCTCGGCGGTCATGCTCACCGGCAGCCACAACCCGCCGGATTACAACGGTTTCAAGATCATCATCGCTGGCGACACCCTGGCCAACGAGCAGATCCTCGCGCTGAAAACCCGCCTGGACAACAACGACCTGGCCACAGGCGTCGGCAGCGTGCAGCAGGTTGACGTGCTGCAGCGCTACTTCAAGACCATCCGTGACGACATCGCCCTGGCCAAGCCGCTGCGCGTGGTGGTCGACTGCGGCAACGGCGCCGCCGGCGTGATCGCCCCGCAGCTGATCGAAGCCCTGGGCTGCAGCGTGATTCCGCTGTTCTGCGAAGTCGATGGCACCTTCCCCAACCACCACCCGGACCCGGGCAAGCCGGAGAACCTGGTCGACCTGATCGCCCGCGTCAAAGCGGAAAACGCCGACCTGGGCCTGGCGTTCGACGGCGACGGCGACCGCGTCGGCGTGGTGACCAACACCGGCACCATCGTCTACCCGGACCGCCTGCTGATGCTGTTCGCCAAGGACGTGGTCTCGCGCAACCCCGGCGCCGACATCATCTTCGACGTCAAATGCACCCGTCGCCTGACCCCGCTGATCAGCGGCTACGGCGGCCGCCCAGTGATGTGGAAGACCGGCCACTCGCTGATCAAGAAGAAAATGAAGGAAACCGGCGCACTGCTGGCTGGCGAGATGAGCGGTCACATCTTCTTCAAGGAGCGCTGGTACGGTTTCGACGACGGCATCTACAGCGCCGCGCGCCTGCTGGAAATCCTCAGCCTGGAAAAACGCAACGCCGAGCAGGTGTTCAGCGCCTTCCCCAGCGACATTTCCACGCCGGAAATCAATATCAAGGTCACCGAGCAAACCAAGTTCGGCATGATCGAGCGCTTGCAGCGCGAAGGCCAGTGGGGCGAGGCGAACATCACCAGCATCGACGGTGTGCGCGTCGACTATCCCAAGGGCTGGGGCCTGATCCGCGCCTCCAACACCACACCGGTGCTGGTGCTGCGCTTCGAAGCCGATACCCAGGAAGAGCTGGAGCGCATTCAGGACGTGTTCCGTGCGCAACTGCTCAAGGTCGCCCCCGACCTGCAACTGCCCTTTTAACCCATTTGCCTCAGGAGCCCCCGCATGACCCTCGAGCGTGACGCCGCTGCCCAGATTGCCAAGGTATTGTCCGAAGCCCTGCCTTATATCCGCCGCTTCGTCGGCAAGACGCTGGTGATCAAATACGGCGGCAACGCCATGGAGAGCGAGGAGCTCAAGCAGGGCTTCGCCCGCGACATCGTGCTGATGAAGGCGGTCGGCATCAACCCGGTGGTGGTACACGGTGGCGGCCCGCAGATCGGTGATCTGCTGGGGCGCCTGTCCATCGAAAGCCACTTCATCGATGGCATGCGCGTCACCGATACCGCCACCATGGACGTGGTGGAAATGGTACTCGGCGGCCAGGTCAACAAGAGCATCGTCAACCTGATCAACCAGCATGGCGGCAGCGCCATCGGCCTGACCGGCAAGGATGCCGGCCTGATCCGCGCGCGCAAGCTCAAGGTCAGCCGCCAGACGCCGGAGATGACCCAGCCGGAAATCATCGATATCGGTCATGTCGGCGAGGTCACCGGGATCAACACCGACCTGCTCAACATGCTGGCCAAAGGCGATTTCATCCCGGTCATCGCGCCCATCGGCGTCGGCCCGGATGGCGAGTCCTACAACATCAATGCCGACCTGGTCGCCGGCAAGGTAGCCGAGGCGCTGAAAGCCGAGAAGCTGATGCTGCTGACCAATATCGCCGGCCTGATGAACAAGCAGGGCGAAGTGCTCACCGGTCTGAACACCGAGCAGGTCAACGAACTGATCGCCGACGGCACCATCTACGGCGGCATGCTGCCGAAGATCAAATGCGCTTTGGAAGCGGTACAGGGTGGCGTGACCAGCTCGCACATCATCGATGGTCGCGTACCCAATGCCGTACTGCTGGAGATTTTCACCGATATCGGCAACGGCACCATGATCAGCAACCGCAAACGCCCCTAAAAGCAAGCCGCGAACGCGGCTTTCTGATGCCCCCCTCCCTCCGGGAGAGGGTGCCCGAAGGGCGGGTGAGGGCAAAGCGGCCGCCCCTCAATCCCGAAAGACGCCCGCAAAAAACCTGTGATACCCCGCCATACAGCGGTGCGCACGGCGCACCCTACCCGGCCATCGAGCCTGCTTATCTCTCCCCATCCATGTGGCGACTCGCACTTGCCGCAACCCCGCCCAACCAGCACGCTCACCAGGCAACCTTGATAGAGGATCTCGCCCATGAGTACCCTGCCCGAACTCAGCCAGTTCACCTTCTTCCACACCTTGCGCGTACGCTGGGCCGAAGTCGACCCGCAAAGCATCGTCTTCAACGGCCATTACTTGACCTACGCCGACGTCGCCATCACCGAGTACTTTCGCGCCCTCGGCGTCGCCTACCCCGCTGACCTGACCCAGGACGGCGGCGATTTCTTCGCCATCCGCACGCTGCTCGAATACCGCGCGCCGGCACGCTTCGACGACCTGTTGCAGGTCGGCATCCGCAGCGCACGCCTGGGCCGCTCCAGCCTGACTTTCGCCCTTGGCATCTGGCGTGACGGCGAGCTACTGACCAGCGGCGAAATCGTCTACGTGCACGCCGACAGCGCGACACGCAGCAGTGCGCCGCTGCCGCAGTGGCTAAGAGAAAAGATCAAGAGTTTCGAGAAGACTCAGCCGCAGAGCTGAATTACCGAGCCTTAAGGCTTTTTCTGCGGCTCGCCGAACAGCTCGGCCAGGCGTGCACGGTCAGCAGCAAAACCGGCCTCGGCCTGAGTGCGTGCTTCCTTGTAGCGCGCGATATCACGCTGCAGGCGCTGCTGTTCTTCCTTGAGATTGTTGATCTGCACCAGCAAATGCTCCGGCACCTCACGCCCGGCGCGCTCATGGTCAGCGGCTTGGCTCTGCAGGTTGGCCTGTTGCGTGCGCACCGACTGCAGGTTGCCGCGCGCCACGCTGGTGACGCCGTCGAGCTCGGCCAGCTTGCGTTCGCGGGCGCGGTCGACATCATCGAGGTTGGTGTACAGGCGCAGCAACTGCGCATCGCTGCTGGCACGGGCCTTGTCCGCCTGCATGCGGGCGAATTCTTCCGGCGTCGGCGCCGGCGGTATGACCCGCAGCACACGCCCCTGGTCGTTGAGCACCTCATAACCCTTGCCGATGAATTCCGGCGGCACGCCCTGACGGCTGAGCACCGTCACGCCCTTGTCGTCGACATAGCGATACAGCTCGGCAGCCACTCCAGACAACGGCAGCAGCAGGCTACAGAGCAGCGTACAGCGGGTCAGGAGCGGTGCAGGCATAGGACGACCTTGTGCGAGGGCTAGATTCCGTACTCGGCGCGGTAGGCTTCGACGGCCGGCAGATATTGCTTCAGTTCAGCATCACCTGCCAGATATTCCAGTACCTGTTCCAGTGACACAATGCTCACTACCGGCATGCCGAAGTCGCGCTCGACTTCCTGAATGGCGGAAAGCTCGCCCTGACCGCGCTCCTGGCGGTTCAGCGCGATCAGGGTACCGGCGGCCTGAGCGGCCTGGCCCTGGATGATCTGCATCACCTCGCGGATCGCCGTGCCGGCAGTGATCACATCATCGACGATCAGCACACGGCCCTTGAGCGGCGCACCGACCAGGGTGCCGCCTTCGCCATGGTCCTTGGCTTCCTTGCGGTTGAAGCACCAGGGCAGATCACGCTGATGATGCTCGGCCAGCGCCACGGCTGTGGTCGCCGCTAGCGGAATACCCTTGTAGGCCGGGCCGAACAGCACGTCGAAATCGATGCCACTGTCAACGATGGCCGCCGCGTAGAAGCGCCCCAGCTGAGCCAGCGCCAGGCCGCTGTCGAACAGGCCGGCGTTGAAAAAGTAGGGGCTGGTACGCCCGGACTTGAGGGTGAACTGACCGAAACGCAGAACCCCGCGCTCGATGGCAAAACGAATGAAATCGCGCTGGTACGCTTGCATGAAAAGTCTCGGACGGCACGGATTTAGCTAAATGAGGTGAGCTCGGGTATCATACATGCATGTGTTTTTGGGGGCCATTTATGCGGATCATCAGTGTGAACGTGAATGGTATTCAGGCTGCGGCCGAGCGAGGTCTGCTCAGTTGGCTGCAAGCCCAGAATGCCGACGTGATCTGCCTGCAAGACACCCGTGCCTCCGCCTTTGAAATGGACGACCAAGCCTTCCAGCTGGATGGTTATTTCCTCTATGCATGCGACGGTGAAGTGCCCAGCCAAGGTGGCGTGGCGCTCTACTCGCGATTGCAACCCAAGGCGGTGATCAGCGGCCTCGGCTTCGAGATAGCCGATCGCTACGGGCGCTACCTGCAGGCAGATTTCGACAAGGTCAGTATCGCCACCCTACTCCTGCCTAGCGGGCGGGACGGTGACGAGAGCTTGAATCAGAAATTCAAGTTCATGGACGACTTCACCCATTATCTGGACAAGCAACGGCGCAAACGCCGCGAGTACATCTATTGCGGCTCGCTGCATGTCGCGCACCAGAAGCTGGACGTGAAGAACTGGCGCGACTGCCAGCAATCTCCCGGTTTCCTGGCGCCCGAGCGCGCCTGGATGGATGAGGTGGTTGGCAATATGGGTTATGTCGATGCCCTGCGCGAAGTCAGCCGCGAAGGCGACCAGTTCAGCTGGTGGCCGGACAACGAGCAGGCGGAAATGCTCAACCTGGGTTACCGCTTCGACTACCAGTTGCTCACCCCCGGCATGCGCCGCAGCGTGCGCAGCGCCCGCTTGCCACGCCAGCCACGCTTCTCCCAGCATGCGCCGCTGATCGTCGATTACGACTGGATTCTCAGCGTCTGACCGACAGGCATGAAAAAGCCGGCTGATCGCCTAATGCCAGTCAGTTAAGCATCGACGCTGCCAATGGGTAGGAGCGGCGCCCCGCCGCGAACCAGGGCGATACGCGATTTAAAAGCTTCGCCCCGGGGCGGGGCTCCTACGAAAGACCGCTTTGGCAAGCTTATCTGATCGGCATTGGGCTGATCGCCGGCTTTTTGTTGCGCGCAGGTTTACTTCAGCAACCGCCAACTGAAGGGATAGCGATAAGGCTGTCCCTCGTTGGCCTTGATCCCCGCGATGATGGTCAGCACCAGCGCCGCCAGCCCCAGCAACATGAGCATGGGGAAGCCGATGACCACCACCATCAGGATGAAGCAGATCACTGCGGCCAGGGCCACGCTGATCTGGAAGTTCAGCGCTTCCTTGCCCTGCGCATCGACGAAGGGGTCGAGATCCTTCTTCACCTGCCAGACGATCAGCGGGCCGAGCAGATTACCGAAGGGGAACACCAGGCCGAGAAACGCGGCGAAGTGACAGAACATGGCCCACTGACGCGCTTCCTGACTGGGCGTCGGAAGCGGGTTTTGCAGATCGTCGTTCATCCTGATGCTCCTTGCTCGTTACGGGGTTCAGTCGACCAGAGCGGCCTGCTGCAGTTCAAAGATCTCGTTCATGCCTTTCTGCGCCAATGCCAGCATGGCGTTGAATTCGTCAGGCTGGAACGGTGCGCCTTCAGCAGTGCCCTGCACTTCGATGAAGCCACCGGCGTTGGTCATCACCACGTTGAGGTCGGTCTCGGCGGCGGAGTCTTCCAGGTAGTCCAGATCCAGCACCGGCTCACCCTGGTAGATGCCAACCGATACGGCAGCAATCATCTGCTTGAGTGGCTCACCCTTGAGCCCGCCACGCTTCTTCAGCACTTTCAGCGCATCGATCAGCGCCACCATGGCACCGGTGATCGAGGCGGTACGGGTACCGCCGTCGGCCTGGATCACATCGCAATCGACGTACAGGGTGTTCTCGCCCAGCTTGCTCATATCCAGTGCGGCGCGCAGCGAACGGCCGATCAGGCGCTGGATTTCCAGGGTACGACCACCCTGCTTGCCGCGGCTGGCTTCACGCTGGTTACGCTCGCCGGTGGCACGCGGCAGCATGCCGTATTCGGCCGTCAGCCAACCCTGGCCCTGGCCCTTGAGGAAGCGCGGCACGCCGGACTCGACGCTGACGGTGCAGATCACCTTGGTATCGCCAAATTCCACCAGCGCCGAGCCTTCGGCGTGCTTGGTGTAGTTGCGGGTGATGCGAATCGAGCGCAACTGATCGGCGGCGCGGCCACTGGGACGTTTCATCGAGCGATACCTACTTCATTAAGTGAAAACAGCTCGCATTATAGGGGCCAGCCGCCGACAGGACACGACGATTTGGCAGCGACTGACAGCAGGCAGGGCCAAGGGCTGATCACCGGCGCATGAAACAGGCGCTCTCCCTGGGCTACAATCCTGCGTTTTTCGAATCGACATCCGCGAGGTATCCCATGGTTCATAGCATGACGGCCTTTGCCCGCCACGAGCAGGCAACCGCCCACGGCACCCTGAGCTGGGAACTGCGCTCGGTCAACCACCGCTATCTGGAACCGCACCTGCGCCTGCCGGAAGCCTTTCGCGACCTCGAAGGTGCCGTGCGCGAAGCCCTGCGCCAGGGGCTGTCACGCGGCAAGGTGGAGTGCACCCTGCGCTTCGCCGAGGAAAACGCCGGCAAGCCACTGCAGGTCGACAGCGAGCGCGCCCGCCAAGTGATCGCCGCTGCCGAACAGGTCGCCGCGCTGATCCAGCAGCCGGCCCCGCTCAACCCGCTGGAAGTGCTGGCCTGGCCTGGCGTGCTGGTGGCCGATTCGGCCGACCCGCAAGCCCTGAACGCTGCCGCTCTGAAGCTGTTCGACCAAGCGCTGAGTGAACTCAAGGCAGGCCGCGCCCGCGAAGGCGCCGAGCTGGCCAAGCTGCTCAACGAGCGCCTCGACAGTATCCTCGAGGAAGTCGCCGCCCTGCGCGAACTGGTGCCGCAGATGCTCGCCGGACAGCGCGCCAAGATCGAAACCCGCTTCGCCGAGATGCAGGCCGAGCTCGATCCACAGCGCCTGGAGCAGGAGCTGGTGTTGCTGGCACAAAAGAGCGACGTGGCCGAGGAGCTGGATCGCCTCAGCACCCACGTCAACGAAGTGCGTCGCGTACTCAAGGCCGGCGGCGCTGCCGGCAGGCGTCTGGACTTCCTGATGCAGGAGCTTAATCGCGAAGCCAACACCCTCGGCTCCAAGGCGTTCGACCCGCGCAGCACACAGGCTGCGGTCAACCTGAAAGTGTTGATCGAACAGATGCGCGAGCAGGTTCAGAATATCGAGTAACGCCAGCCCAGCGGCTGCTATCTTTCGTCCCACGTTTTCCCAGGATCGTTTTCATGGCCACGACCACCGGCACCCTCTACATCGTTTCCGCCCCCTCCGGCGCCGGCAAGACCAGCCTGGTCAAGGCGCTGATCGACAGCGAAGCGCAGATTCGCGTTTCGGTCTCGCACACCACCCGCGCCATGCGCCCGGGCGAAGTGGATGGGGTGAACTACCACTTCGTCGACCATGCACAGTTCAACGCCATGCTCGAACGCGGCGAGTTCCTCGAACATGCCCAGGTATTCGATAACCTTTACGGTACTTCGCAGAAATGGGTCGAGCAGACGCTGGCCGAAGGCTTCGACCTGATTCTGGAAATCGACTGGCAGGGCGCGCAGCAGGTGCGCAAGCTGATGCCGCAGAGCAAATCCATCTTCATTCTGCCGCCGACCCAGGAAGCCCTGCGCCATCGCCTGACCAACCGTGGCCAGGACAGCGGCGAGACCATCGAACGACGCATGCGCGAAGCGGTCAGCGAAATGAGCCACTACGTCGAATACGACTACCTGGTGATCAACGATGACTTCAACCACGCCCTGAGCGACCTGAAAGCCATCTTCCGCAGCAACCAACTGACACAACCGCAGCAACAGCAACGCCATGCCGGCCTGCTCAGCGAGTTGCTGGCCTAAAAGCCGCGCATGCTTCGAGCCACAAGCTGCAGGTAAAAGCAAGGCCGTTTTGGCGCCTACTTGTAGCTTGCAGCTTGAAGCTGCTTTACACTATTCAGTCCGCTCGCCCGCTCGGGCCAAGCTTATCCGCACACGTTACGAGGAACACCATGGCTCGCGTTACCGTCGAAGATTGCCTGGACAACGTTGATAACCGCTTCGAACTGGTCATGCTCGCGACCAAGCGTTCGCGCCAGCTGGCCACCGGCGGCAAAGAGCCGAAAGTGGCTTGGGAAAACGACAAGCCCACCGTCGTGGCCCTGCGTGAAATCGCCGCCGGCCTGGTGGATTACGACGTGATTGCCCAGGACGACATCGTCGAAGAAGAACCGCTGTTCGCTGCCTTCGAGGAAGAGGCCAACGAGCCTCTGTAAGTCGATGATGCCGGGTCGAAGTTGCGCGGCGGGTAGCCAAACCGGTCATGAGGGGAATACCCCATGGCTGGTATAGACGCTCTCGCCGACCGACTTTCGGCCTACCTCGGCCATGACCAGGTCAACCTGGTTCGCCGAGCCTACTTCTACGCCGAACAGGCGCACGATGGCCAACGCCGCCGCAGTGGCGAAGCCTACGTGACCCATCCGCTGGCCGTGGCCAGCATCCTCGCCGACATGCACATGGATCATCAGAGCCTGATGGCCGCCATGCTGCACGACGTCATCGAAGACACCGGCATCGCCAAGGAAGCACTCAACGCGCAGTTCGGCGAAACCGTGGCCGAACTGGTCGACGGGGTCAGCAAACTGACCCAGATGAACTTCGAGACCAAGGCCGAGGCGCAGGCCGAGAACTTCCAGAAGATGGCCATGGCCATGGCCCGCGACATCCGCGTGATTCTGGTCAAGCTCGCCGACCGCCTGCACAACATGCGCACCCTCGATGCCATGCCGCACGAGAAGAGCCGGCGCATCGCCAAGGAAACTCTGGAAATCTACGCCCCCATCGCCAACCGGCTGGGCATGCACAACATGCGCGTGGAGTTCGAAGACCTGGGCTTCAAGGCCATGCACCCGATGCGCTCCGAGCGCATCCGCGCCGCCGTGCGCCGCGCTCGGGGCAACCGCAAGGAAATCGTCGCCAAGATCGAGGAGTCGATCCAGATGTGCCTGCAGCGCGAAGGCATGGAAGGCGAGGTGATCGGCCGCGAGAAGCACCTGTACAGCATCTACCAGAAGATGCGCGGCAAGCGTAAGGCGTTCAACGAGATCATGGACGTCTACGCCTTCCGCATCATCGTTGACAAGGTCGACACCTGCTACCGCGTGCTTGGCGCCGTGCACAACCTCTACAAACCGCTGCCCGGGCGCTTCAAGGATTACATCGCGATTCCCAAGGCCAACGGCTACCAGTCGCTGCACACCACGCTGTTCGGTATGCACGGCGTGCCCATCGAGATCCAGATCCGCACCCGCGAAATGGAAGAGATGGCCAACAACGGCATCGCCGCGCACTGGCTGTACAAGTCCAACGACGACGAAGTGCCGAAGGGCAACCACGCCCGCGCGCGGCAGTGGGTCAAGGGTGTGCTGGAGCTGCAGCAACGCGCCGGCAACTCGCTGGAATTCATCGAGAGCGTGAAGATCGACCTGTTCCCGGACGAGGTCTACGTGTTCACGCCCAAGGGCCGCATCATGGAGCTGCCAAAAGGCTCCACCGCGGTCGACTTCGCCTACGCGGTACACACCGACGTCGGCAACACCTGCATCGCCTGCCGCATCAATCGGCGCCTGGCGCCGCTGTCGCAGGCCCTGGAAAGCGGCTCGACGGTGGAGATCGTCACCGCACCGGGCGCCCGCCCCAACCCGGCCTGGCTCAACTTCGTGGTCACCGGCAAGGCGCGCACGCACATCCGCCACGCCCTCAAGCAGCAGCGCCGTTCGGAATCCATCAGCCTTGGCGAACGCCTGCTGAACAAGGTGCTGGCCAGCTTCGACACGCACCTGGAAAAGATCGCGCCCGAGCGCGTACAGTCCGTGCTCGGCGAGTACCGCCAGGAGGTCATCGAAGACCTGCTCGAAGACATCGGCCTGGGCAACCGCATGGCCTACGTCGTCGCCCGCCGCCTGCTGGCCGAAAATGGCGACGACACCCTGCCGAGCAGCGAAGGGCCGCTGGCGATTCGCGGCACCGAAGGTCTGGTGATGAGCTACGCCAAGTGCTGCACGCCGATTCCGGGCGACCCCATCGTCGGCTACCTGTCCGCCGGCAAGGGCATGGTGGTGCACATGGAGAGCTGCCGGAACATCGTCGACATCCGCCACAATCCGGAAAAATGCATCCAGCTCAACTGGTCCAAGGACGTCACCGGCGAATTCAACGTCGAACTGCGCGTCGAGCTGGAACACCAGCGCGGCCTGATCGCCCTGCTGGCCAGCAGCGTCAACGCCGCCGATGGCAACATCGAGAAGATCAGCATGGACGAACGCGACGGCCGCATCAGCGTGGTGCAACTGGTGGTCAGCGTGCATGACCGCGTGCACCTGGCCCGCGTGATCAAGAAACTGCGCGCGCTCAAGGGCGTGATGCGTATCACCCGAGTACGCGCCTGACACAATCCCCCTATTTCGATTCTGTAGGCTGGGTGCTCGACCCAGCCAGTTCTCACAAGGAGCGATTCATGAGCAAGACCGTCATCACCAGCGACAAGGCCCCCGCCGCCATCGGCACCTACTCCCAGGCAATCAAGGCCGGCAACACCGTCTACATGTCCGGCCAGATCCCGCTGGATCCGGTGAGCATGGAGCTGGTCGAAGGCTTCGAAGCCCAGACCGTGCAGGTGTTCGAGAACCTCAAGGCGGTGGCCGAAGCCGCCGGCGGTTCGTTCAAGGACATCGTCAAGCTGAACATCTTCCTCACCGACCTGTCGCACTTCGCCAAGGTCAACGAGATCATGGGCCGCTACTTCGAACAGCCCTACCCGGCTCGCGCCGCCATCGGCGTTGCTGCTCTGCCGCGCGGTGCGCAGGTGGAAATGGACGCTATTCTGGTCATCGAGTAAGTCATTCGAGCGGGGCGTCACGCCTCGCTCTCCCTTCCCCGGCATGGAGATCGCCATGCGTCTGCTTCCTCTGCTGTTACTGGCTGCCCTGCTGGGCGGCTGCGCCAGCACGCCGAACAATGACCCGAGCGGAACCTGGATCAACCAGGCAGCCATCGATGCCGCACGCGAAAGCGGTCGCCTGCGCGAAGCCCTGCTTGCCTACGGCCCCAACCTCGAATGGCATATCGACCCCGAGCAACGTCAGGCCAGCTACAGCAACGGCTTCGAACTGGCCGAGGGCAGGCTGCAGAGCGCGGGGGAAGGCCGCTGGCAGGTAACTTTCTATGGCGACTACAAGGAGCAGCTCAGCATTCAGAACGGCGAACTGGTGCAGATCGCCAGCGGCTACTGGCCCGAGCAGCACTTCACCCGCTTCCAGGGCTCTGGCGAGGCCAAGCCGCTGGGCAGCAGCTTCGAACAGGCGCTGTACCGCGACTATCTGGGCGGCGACTGGCTGATAGAGGAAGGCCTCGGCCAGGGCGGCCTGGTGCGCTTCAACAGCGACGGGCAGGTACAAGGCCTACCTGGCGCCGAACGCTTCGCCCTGTGCCTGGCAGGCGATTGCGCCGCCATGAGCGGCGAGCATGACAGCATCTGGCTACAAGCCGGCGAGCAAGGCAGCCCCTGGCTGTTCGTGCACGAGGGCAATCAGTTGCGCATCTTCGAAGCGCAGAACCGCGCTCAGTTCGACGAGATGCCCGAGTACCAGCCTGGCCCGCAGCGCTGGCTGCTCAAACGCCGCTAAAGGTAACGGCCACCCGTCATTGGCCTTGCAAGATCGCCGCATAGCCCTCGCGGTAGCTCGGATACTGCGGCGCCCAACCCAGAGCACGGGCGCGGGCATTGCGGCAACGCTTGCTGCCGGCACGGCGCACGCGCTGCTCATCGCTCCAGTGGCTGACGCCTAGTTGCTCACGCAGCCAAGCGACGACTTCGTGCAATGGTGCCGGTTCGTCGTCGACGCCCAGATAGCAATCGGCCAATGGCTTACCGGCAACGTCTGCCTGCAACAGCGTGGCGAACAGACCGGAGGCATCATCGACATGAATGCGATTGCCATACAGCGGCGGCGTCTCGCTGACGCGATAGCCGCCGCGCACCTGGCTCAGCAACCATTCCCGACCGGGGCCGTAGAGGCCGGTCAGGCGCACAATGGTGGCCGGCAGACCACTGTCGAGCGCGACGCGTTCGGCCTCGCGCATGATCACCGCCGAAAAGCTCTGCGCCTCAGCCGCAGAGTCTTCGTCGACCCACTCGCCGCCTTGTTGCCCATACACCCCACTGCTGGAGGCGAACAGGATGCGCCGTGGACGCTGGCCATGCTGCGCCAACCAGCTCAACACGCGGCGCAGCCCCTCGACATAGGCGGCGCGATAGCCGGCCTCGTCGTGCTGGGTCGCCGCCGCACAGTAGACGAGGTAGTCCAGCGGCCCCTGCGGCCAATCCGCCGGGCAGGCATCGGCATGCAGATCGCCCGCCAGCGGTTCGATGGCAGTCGGCAGAGCCGCCACGTTGCGGCGCATGCCCAGTACGCGCCAGCCCTGTTCGGCCATACGCAGGCCCAGACGGGTTCCGACGTCTCCACACCCGGCAATCAGCAGGCTGTTGCAGTGCGACATGCTGTTCTCCATGACTGTTATGCGATGGCGCAGTGTAACAGCCCGCGTGCAACCGTCAGCGCCTGCCTGGCAGTAGGGCACAGCGGACGCCAACCTCGCGATAGTTTTGCAACAGACTATTAGCGCGGTTGGTTCATCTGTTTGCAAAGGCTATGCTTGGCGGCAACTTAATGGATAAACACTATGACCCTCACCGAACTGCGCTACATCGTCACCCTCGCCCAGGAACAGCATTTCGGCCGCGCCGCCGAGCGCTGCCATGTCAGTCAGCCGACCCTGTCGGTCGGCGTGAAGAAGCTGGAGGACGAGCTCGGCGTGCTGATCTTCGAGCGCAGCAAGAGCGCCGTGCGTCTGACACCGGTCGGTGAGGGCATCGTCACCCAGGCACAGAAAGTGCTGGAGCAGGCCCAGGGCATTCGCGAACTGGCCCAGGCCGGCAAGAACCAGTTGGCTGCACCGCTGAAGATCGGCGCCATCTACACCGTCGGCCCCTATCTGTTCCCGCACCTGATTCCGCAGCTGCACCGCGTCGCCCCGGACATGCCGCTGTACATCGAGGAAAACTTCACCCACATCCTGCGCGACAAGCTGCGCACCGGCGAGCTGGACGCCATCATCATCGCCCTGCCGTTCCAGGAGGCCGATGTCCTGACCAAGCCACTGTACGACGAGCCCTTCTACGCGCTGCTGCCAGCCGGCCACCCCTGGGCAGCGATGGAAACCATCGACACCAAGCTGCTCAACGACAAGAGCCTGCTGCTGCTCGGCGAAGGCCACTGCTTCCGCGACCAGGTGCTGGAAGCCTGCCCGACCCTGCGCAAGAGCGGTGACGACCACGGCAAGCACACCACGGTGGAATCCAGCTCGCTGGAGACCATCCGCCATATGGTTGCATCCGGCCTGGGCGTATCGATCCTGCCGTTCTCGGCAGTGGACAGCCACCACTACGCGCCAGGCGTGATCGAAGTGCGTCCGCTCAGCGCGCCGGTGCCGTTCCGCACCGTGGCCATCGCCTGGCGCGCCAGCTTCCCGCGGCCCAACGCCATCGAAGTGCTGGCCGACTCCATCCGCCTCTGCTCGGTCGCCCGCAGCCCGCAGACCAAGAGCGCCTGAGGCCGGACGTGAGCGAGCTGTCAGCGGTTTCCGTCACCGCGCTGAAAGGCGTAGGCGCCGCGCTGGCGGAAAAACTGGCCAAGGTTGGCCTGGAAAATCTGCAGGACGTGCTGTTTCACCTGCCGCTGCGCTACCAGGATCGCACCCGCATCACCCCCATTGGCGCCCTGCGACCCGGGCAGGATGCGGTGGTCGAGGGCATCGTTGCCGGTGCCGACGTGGTCATGGGCCGCCGGCGCAGCCTGCTGGTGCGTCTGCAGGACGGCAGCGGCACGCTGAGCCTGCGTTTCTTCCACTTCAGCCAGGCGCAGAAGGAAGGTCTCAAACGTGGCACCACCCTGCGCTGCTACGGCGAAGTACGCCCCGGCGCCACCGGCCTGGAGATCTACCACCCGGAGTACCGCGCGCAGAGCAGCGACGAACCGGCCCCGGTGGAGCAGAGCCTGACGCCCATCTACCCGACCACCGAAGGTCTGACCCAGCAACGCCTGCGCCAGCTCAGCCAGCAGGCATTGGCGCGCATGGGCCCACGCAGCCTGCCGGACTGGCTGCCTGACGAGCTGGCCCGCGACTATCACCTGGCGCCGCTGGATGAGGCCATCCGTTACCTGCACCGGCCGCCGCCGGACGCCGATGTCGAAGAACTCGCCGAGGGCCGTCATTGGGCCCAGCATCGCCTGGCCTTTGAGGAACTGCTCACTCATCAGCTGTCCCTGCAACGCCTGCGTGAACAGGTGCGTGCGCAACAGGCGCCGGCGCTGCCGCCAGCGAAGAAGCTGCCGCAGCAATACCTGGCCAACCTCGGCTTCGCCCCCACCGGCGCGCAGCAGCGCGTGGGGGCCGAGATCGCCTACGACCTGGCGCAAAGCGAGCCGATGCTGCGCCTGGTGCAGGGCGACGTCGGTGCCGGCAAGACGGTGGTCGCCGCCCTGGCTGCATTGCAGGCGCTGGAGGCCGGCTACCAGGTGGCACTGATGGCGCCCACCGAAATCCTCGCCGAGCAGCACTTCCTCAACTTCAGCAAATGGCTGACACCGCTGGGCCTGGACGTCGCCTGGCTGGCCGGCAAACTCAAGGGCAAGGCCCGCGCCAGTGCACTGGAACAGATCGCCAGCGGCTGCCCGATGGTGGTCGGCACCCATGCCCTGTTCCAGGACGAGGTGAAGTTCAAGCGCCTGGCCCTGGTGATCATCGACGAGCAGCACCGCTTCGGCGTGCAGCAACGCCTGGCCTTGCGCCAGAAAGGCATCGACGGCCGCCTCTGCCCGCATCAGCTGATCATGACCGCCACACCCATCCCGCGCACCCTGGCGATGAGCGCCTACGCCGATCTGGATACCTCGATTCTCGACGAGCTGCCGCCGGGACGTACACCGGTCAACACCCTGGTGATCGCCGACAGCCGCCGCGATGAGGTGGTCGAGCGCGTGCGCAACGCCTGCCAGCAGGGGCGCCAGGCCTACTGGGTGTGCACGCTGATCGAAGAGTCCGAGGAACTGACCTGCCAGGCTGCGGAAACCAGCTACGAGGAGCTGTCCGCGGCCCTCGGCGAACTGCGCGTCGGGCTGATCCACGGGCGCATGAAGCCGGCGGAAAAAGCTGCGGTGATGGATGAATTCAAGCAGGGCAACTTGCAACTGCTGGTGGCCACCACGGTAATCGAGGTGGGCGTCGACGTCCCCAACGCCAGCCTGATGATCATCGAAAACCCCGAGCGCCTGGGCCTGGCCCAGCTGCACCAGTTGCGTGGCCGGGTCGGTCGTGGCAGCGCCGCCAGCCACTGCGTGCTGCTCTATCACGCACCGCTGTCGCAACTGGGCCGCGAACGCCTGGCGATCATGCGTGAAACCACCGATGGCTTCGTTATCGCCGAGAAGGATCTGGAACTGCGCGGCCCAGGGGAAATGCTCGGTACCCGGCAGACCGGTCTGCTGCAGTTCAAGGTCGCCGACCTGATGCGCGATGCCGACCTGCTGCCCGCCGTGCGTGACGCCGCGCAGGCACTTTTGCAACATTGGCCACAACATGTAGCGCCATTGTTGGAACGCTGGTTGCGTCATGGCCAGCAATACGGTCAAGTGTGAACCTGCTCACAGGACAACCGTCGCCACCAACCATTGCGCCAATCCTCGCTGGTTATACTCCGAGGCACATGCGCCAACGCTGGATATCGATATGACTGAAGCTGCCCTCGCCGCCAACGCCACTGCGCAACCGCCCGCCGTGATCGTGCAACTGCTGGAGAAACTCGCCGTACCCTACCAGGTGCGTGCGGAGCGACCGGGCCAGCCGAGCGAGGCGCGCCTGCAGGCCGTGCTGGTGGACGATGCCGTCGGTGCCCTGCTGGTGCTCTACCCACGCAACCACTTGCTGGATCTGTCGCGCCTGGCCGAACTGACTGGGCGCCAGCTCACCGCGGTCAAACCGGAACGCCTGGAGCGCATGCTCGGCAAGCACAATCTGGCCGCACTGCCCGGTTTGCCACCCCTGACCAGTTCGCCCTGCCTGTACGAAGAACGCCTGCTGCAGGTGCCCAGTCTGCTGATCGAGTCCGGCCAGCCTGGTGTGTTGCTGGAAATCCCCACCGAAGCCTTCAAGGCGCTGCTGAGCAAGGCCAGCGCGGCGCGTTTCGGTGAGCCGGTCAGCGCGATCAAACCGAACCTCGATCGCCCGCATGATGACCGCGCGGAAATCACCCAAGCCGTGCAGGCCTTTACCGCACGCCGCATCCAGCAGCGCCTGGAAGAAACCATCGAGATTCCGCCGCTACCGGAAACCGCACAGAAGATCATCAAGCTACGGGTCGATCCCAACGCCACGGTGGACGACATCACCGGCGTGGTCGAAACCGACCCGGCATTGGCTGCCCAGGTGGTCAGCTGGGCAGCCTCGCCCTACTACGCCGCGCCCGGCAAGATCCGCTCGGTGGAAGATGCCATCGTCCGCGTACTGGGCTTTGACCTGGTGATCAACCTGGCTCTCGGCCTGGCGCTGGGCAAGACTCTCAGTCTGCCCAAGGATCAGCCGCAGCACGCCACCCCTTACTGGCAGCAGGCGATCTATACCGCTGCAGTGATCGAGGGCCTGACCCGCGCCATGCCGCGCGCGCAGCGCCCGGAAGCCGGCCTGACCTACCTCGCCGGGCTGCTGCACAATTTCGGCTACCTGGTGCTGGCACACGTCTTCCCGCCGCACTTCTCGTTGATCTGCCGCCATCTGGAGGTCAACCCGCACCTGTCGCACAGCCATATCGAGCAGCACCTGCTGGGTATCACCCGCGAGCAGATAGGCGCCTGGCTGATGCGTCACTGGGATATGCCCGAAGAGCTGTCCAGCGCGCTACGCTTCCAGCATGATCCGTCCTATGCCGGTGACAGTGCCGCCTTCCCCAACCTGGTGTGCCTGGCGGTCAGCCTGCTGCGCAATCGGAGCATCGGTGCCGGCCCGCTGAGCGAGATCCCTGATGAGCTGTTCGAGGCGCTCGGTATCAGCCGGGAAAAAGCCGAAGACGCCGTGAGCAAGGTGCTCAGCGCCGAAGTCGCCTTGCGTGAACTGGCAGCGCAGTATCAGCAGCCGCAATGAGCGGCTGCTAGCTCCCTAACCCTCAAGGATGGGCTGCTCGCCTCGCACCGAGCGGCCGACGCCCCTTACAACTTGCCCGCCGTCTTGCGCAGCTTCTCCCGACGCTCGGCGAACAGTTGCGGCACCACTTCCAGGCTGATGGCGAGCAGTTGGCTGACACTGGAATGCTCGTAAAGCGCCGCATACTCGGCGAGTTGATCGCTGGGCATCTGCCGGTAGGCATAGAACATGAAGGTTTTCACCGCCTGCTCGCTGGACTGGCGGATGGCATCCGCCTGCTTTTGCGTCTGCGCCTGCAGTTCGGCCTCGCTGAGATTCTCGCCCCGCGCCTTTAGTGCCAACAATGCCTGGGTCTTGCCGACTTCATAACGCAGCAGGCTGGCCAGTTCGGTTGTACGCGCGGCCGCATCGAGACGCTTGACCAGGTCAAGACGCGCACCTCGTGGCGGCTGCTCCTGCAGGCGCTGGCGGTATTCAGCCAAGCCTTCGGGTTGCTCACCGACGGCGCGCTCGGCAGCGGTGAAACGCTGCGCCAACGGGCTGTCGAGACGCTTACGGGCCTGCTCGCCCTGCGCCGCATCGAAGCGGGCAGCGACTCGCTGGGCCAGATCCAGACAAAAGGCTTCGCCAGCGAAGAGCTGGGCGAGGCGCTTCTGTTCGGTTTCTTCCTGGCCACGCTGCACCAACGGCGCGCTCTGTTCGCACAGCAGATGGATACCAGCGAGTTCGAACAGCGGCAACAAGGCCTTGGCAGACGCTGGCTCGGCCCGTGCAGTGGTGGCGGCCAGCAATAGCAGGGGTAACAGGAAAAGACGCATGGTCGGGCTTTCCACAGGGACGTGCCTGGCAGCCTAACCAAAGCACGGCGTCGCGGCCAGCCGTGACGCCTATCGGAAGCCAACCAGATAAGGTTGCCAACGTGGTCTTCCGTAGGAGCCCCGCCCCGGGGCGAAGCTTTTTCGAGTGCACACCGCCTGATTCGCGGCGGGGCGCCGCTCCTACAATTTCGATGCGTCGACGCCTAACTGACAGGCATTAGCCGTTCAGGCGGCCTTTTTCGGCGCCTCGGTCTTCTTCTTCGGCATCAGGTACTTGGTCAGGCCCTGGAACCACATGACCAGCGCCGGGTTGCCCTGGATCTGGATGTCCTTGTTCTGGATGCCCTGCATGAAGGCCAGCTGCTTGTTCTTCGCGGTCATGGTTTCAAAGCCGTAGGCGGCATCCTTGAAGCCAATGGCGAAGGCCGGATCCGAGGTGGTGCCGCGCTTGCTGGTCACGCGCTGACCGGCCACGGTGAAGTGGCGGGCCACCTTGCCGTCGAGAGTATGCAACTGGAACACCATATCGCGGCCTTCGAGTTGTTGGCGGAACGCCGGATTTTCACGGCTGGCCTTGGCCATCAGGCGGCCCAGCATCCACAGAAGAAAACGGAATTTCATGCACAGGGCCTCGTGATCGAAGATGATGGCCGCGCATTGTAGTGGTTTTTTTGCAGGACTACAGCCTGTCTAAAGCATGGCTGTATCAGCGAATGTCGCAGCGTGGCTGCGCTGGGGGACCCCGGAGCCGAGCGGCTCCGGGAAACGGGCTCAGTTGACCGCGTCTTTCAGGGACTTGCCCGGTTTGAAGGCGACGGTGTTGCTGGCCTTGATCTTCACCGGCTGGCCGGTTTGCGGGTTCTTGCCTGTGCGGGCACCACGGTGGCGCTGAACGAAGGTACCGAAGCCAACCAGAGTGACACTGTCCTTGCGGTTCAGTGCTCCGGTGATTTCTTCCAGTACGGCGTTGAGTACACGATTGGCCTGATCCTTAGTCAGATCAGCCTTTTCGGCGATGGCGGCGGCGAGTTCCGGTTTACGCATAAATGCCTCTTTGACGGTTTTTTGTTGTTGTGTCCGTGCTGTTCTTCCAGAACAGCGCCCAAGGCGCCGCAACAGCTCTGCGCTGCGGCAGACCAGTTGGAGGATGGCATGCCGCACCGTGCAGCGCCAGCCTCGCCGGGTCGTTTAAGTCGGCAACTTCGTGGCGTATCCGACAGAACGGCAGGTGATCATGCCAGCAGTGCCGGCAGCTCCCGGTTCAACGCCAGTTTCTCCTGCACGGCCGTCCCGGTCAGGGCATAGCCGAGCAGCGCCCCAGCGCTATCGCGGCAGAGCGCCTTGATGTCGCCACCACTGCCTTCGACCGCCCATTCGCCTACGCAGCCACGCGGCGGCGGCGAAACCACCAGCGGGCACACTGGCGTCTTCACTGTCACCGGCATCGGCCCGTAGCTGACCGCCGTCGGCTCACCGGCCAGGGTCTTGGCCAGCGCGCGGGCGCCGGCCATCAACGGCATGACGTAGAGCAGGTTGAGCCCGTCGACCTCGGCGCAGTCGCCAAGAGCGTAGATATTGGCGTGCGAGGTGCGCAGGTGGCGGTCGACCATCACCCCACGATTGACGTCGAGCCCGGCCGCTGCCGCCAGGGCGATACGCGGGCGCAGGCCGACAGCCGAGACCACCGCATCGCACGCGATCAGGCGGCCATCGGACAGCGTGGCCTGCAGCGCATCGCCCTGTCGATCGAGACTGGCCAGCACCGGGCCCAGGTGGAAACGCACGCCCAGACCTTCCAGGCCAGCCTGTACGGCAGACGCCGCGGCCGGATGCAGCAAACCCGGCATCACCTGCTCGCACGGCGCCAGCAACTCGACCTCATAACCGCCAGCGCTGAGATCATTGGCGAACTCACAGCCGATCAGCCCGGCACCGAGGATCAGCACGCGACGCTTGCCGGCCACGGCGCTGCGAAAGCGCGCGTAATCCTCCAGGTCGTTGATGGGGTAAATGGCGTCCTGGGCATCACCTTCCACCGGTACGCGAATCGGCTCGGCGCCCCAGGCCAGGACCAGATCGCGATATGCCACGGCCTCCTCGCCGATCCACAAGCGCTTGTGCCCGGGGTCGATACCGGTGATGCGGGTGTGGGTGCGAATCTCTGCGTTGAGCTGCTCGGCCATGGCGCCCGCCTCGGCCATAGCCAGGCCATCGGCCTCCTTGTTCTTGCCGAAGCCGGTGGAGAGCATCGGCTTGGAGTAGGAGCGGCCATCGTCAGCGGTGATCAGTAGCAGAGGCGTCTGCGCGTCGAGCTTGCGCCACTCCTTGGCCAGGTTGTAGCCGGCCAGACCGGTACCGACGATAACGACGGGTGCACTCATAAGGTGATTCCTCGCAAGATGAACGACACGATGGCCTGCCGGCCGTCTGTAATTATTCAGCAGATTAGAATGGCCCCGAAGAAGCGGCCCCGTGACCACGGAGGCTGCAATCGGAGTCTCGCGCGCCGGTCAATCAGGCCGCCGGCGCCATGAGCGGAACAAAAGACCACGGAGACGCATGATCAATCCAGCTTGACCACCTTGGCCAGAACCACCTTGGGCCCTTTCATCTTCTTGACGATGATGCGCAGGCCATCGGTTTCCAGCACTTCCTCTTCTTCGGGCATGCGCTTGAGGGTGTCATAGATCAACCCGGCGAGGGTTTCAGCCTCGACGTGATCAAGATCGATCCCCAGCAGGCGTTCGACCTTGGCCAGCGGCGTGTCGCCGCGCACCAGCAGCTTGCCCGGCTGGTAGGCGAGAATGCCGCGCTCGGCCTTGCGGTGTTCGTCCTGGATGTCACCGACCAGGGCTTCGAGCACGTCTTCCATGGTCAGGTAACCAATGACCTTGCCGTCGGCCTCTTCGACCAGGGCGAAGTGTGCGCCACCCTGGCGGAACTGCTCGAGCAACTGCGACAGCGGCATGTGCCGGCTGACCCGCTCCAACGGATGCATCAGATCCCCCAGCTTCAGCGCCGAGGGCAGCATCTCCAGCAGCGACAGGTGCAGCAGCAGATCCTTGATATGCAACACGCCGACGAACTCGCCCTTGCTCTCGTCGAAGATCGGGTAGCGGCTGTACTTGTGCCGGCGGAAGGTGCTGAACACCTGATCCAGGCTGGCCTTGAGCTCGAGAAAGACCAGATCCTCGCGCGAGTTGGCCCAGTCCACCACCTCCAGCTCACCCAACTCGACCGCCGACGCCAGCACCCGCAGGTCCTGATCGTTATCGCCAGTGGCGCGGCTGGAATGCAGGATCAGCTTCAGCTCCTCACGGCTGTAGTGGTGCTCATGGTGCGGCCCCGGCTCGCCTTGCCCGGCGATGCGCAGAATGGCGTTGGCACTGGCGTTGAGCACGAAGATCGCCGGGTACATCAGCCAGTAGAAGGCGTACAGCGGCGCGGCCGTCCACAGCGATAGCAGCTCCGGTTTGCGGATCGCCCAGGACTTGGGCGCCAGCTCGCCGATGACGATGTGCAGGTAGGAAATGATCGAGAACGCAGTGAAGAAGGCGATGCCGTGAATCAGCTTGGGTGACTCCACACCAACCGCCACCAACAGTGGCGTCAACAGCTCGGCAAAGGCCGGCTCACCGACCCAGCCAAGCCCCAGTGACGCCAGGGTGATACCCAGCTGGCAGGCCGAGAGGTAGGCATCCATCTGGTTGTGCACGGTGCGCAGGATGTGCCCGCGCCAGCCATGCGCCTCGGCCAGGGCATCGACCTTGGTCGCACGCAGACGCACGATGGCGAACTCCGCCGCAACGAAGAAGCCGTTGAGCAGCACCAGAAACAGGGCGAACAGCATAAGGCCGAAATCGGCGAAGTAATCGGGGGCAGGGAGACTTGTGGAGGGGTCCATGAAGGTTCGAATTGGCCAGGAATCGCTAGAGGTTGGAGCTTCGCCACGCTGAATGCAAGCATTCAGCGTACGCGTTGCACCACCTGCGCGGCAGCGAAATGGCAGGTGAAGGTGCTGCCCTTGCCCGGCACACTGCTGATCTCCAGGTTGCCACGGTGACGCAGCAGCACATGCTTGACGATGGCCAGGCCCAGACCGGTACCGCCGGTGTTGCTGGCGCGGCTGGAGTCGACCCGATAGAAGCGCTCGGTCAGGCGGGGCAAATGCCTGGTCTCGATGCCCATGCCGGTATCACTGACCGCCAGGTGTGCGCCCTGCTCGTCACCCCACCAGCGGATACGAATATCGCCACCGGCCGGCGTGTACTTCACCGCATTGAACACCAGATTGGAGAAAGCACTGCGCAACTCCGCCTCACTGCCCTTGAGCTTGAGGTGCGGGTCGGCCTCGAGGCTGATGCGATGCTGCTGGTCGCCAGACAACGCCTGAGCATCGTTCTTGATCGACAGCAGCAACAGGTCGATGGCCAACGGCTGATTATCCGACGGGTAATCGGTGGACTCCAGCTTCGCCAGCAACAACAGGTCGTTGAGCAGCGTCTGCATGCGTGCACCCTGTTGCTGCATCTGCTGCAGGGCACGTAACCAGCGCGGGTTGACCGCCTCGACGTTGTCCAGCAGGGTCTCCAGGTAGCCGGCGATCACCGTCAGCGGTGTACGCAGCTCGTGGGAGACGTTGGCGACGAAATCCTTGCGCATCTGTTCCAGCTGATACAGGCGTGTGACGTCACGTACCAGCAACAGGTGCTCGCGATTGCCATACCGGGTGATGTGGAATTGCAGACGCCGGCGATCATTGGTCGGCGCAGGAATTTCCAGCGCCTCGGCATAGTTGCCGCGCTCGAAGTAATCTTTGAAACGCGGGTCGCGCACCAGGTTGGCCAACTGTTGACCACTGTCCTGCGGCGTTTTCAGGCCCAGCAAGGTTTCGGCAGCACGGTTCCACCACTCCAGGTTGCCCTGGCTGTCGAGCATCACCACGGCATCCTTGAGCGCTGCTGTGGACTCCTGCACGCGGTCGATCACTGCCTGCAGGCGCCCACGCGCCTTCTGGTTACGCCGCTGCAGGTGATAGATGCTGTCGAACACCTCGCCCCACAGGCCGTAGCCATCCGGGGGCGGCTCGTCGGTTTTGTGCTCACGCAGCCATTTGTGCAGGCGCAGCAGCTGGCTGAGGGTCCAAGCGAGATGAATGGCCAGGCCACAGGCCAGCACCCAGGCGTACTCACCGGTGAGGGCACCCAACAGCAGGCAGGCACCAACCAGCAGCAACAGGCGGCGCACCACGGCGCCGCGCCAGTCTTGATTCACGATGGAGCGCATCCTTGTCAGCAGAGCGAGTACGCAGAAACGCTGCGCCAGCGCTTAACCTTTGGTGGAGAAACGATACCCAGTCCCACGCACGGTTTGCACCAGATTTTCGTAGGCCGTACCGAGCGCCTTGCGCAGGCGGCGGATATGCACATCGACGGTGCGTTCCTCGACATAGACGTTGCCACCCCAGACCTGATCGAGCAACTGGCCACGGGTATAGGCGCGCTCCTGGTGGGTCATGAAGAACTGCAGCAGACGGTATTCGGTGGGGCCCATCTCGGCCGGTTTGCCATCGATGGTGACGCGATGGCTGACCGGGTCGAGCAGCAGGCCACCCACTTCGATCGGCGCCTCGCTGTCGCTGGGGCCGGCGCGGCGCAGCACAGCCTTGAGACGGGCGACCAGTTCACGCGGCGAGAACGGCTTGGTGATGTAGTCGTCGGCGCCGACTTCCAGCCCCTGGATCTTGTTGTCCTCTTCGCCCTTGGCGGTGAGCATGATGATCGGGATATCGCTGGTCAGTTCGTCGCGCTTGAGCCTGCGCGCCAGCTCGATGCCGCTGGTGCCGGGCAGCATCCAGTCGAGCAGGATCAGATCGGGCTTGCGGTCGACGATAACGGCATGGGCCTGCTGGGTATTCTCCGCTTCCAGGCACTCGTAACCGGCCATCTCCAGGGCCACCGCGATCATCTCGCGGATCGGTGCTTCGTCATCGACGATCAGGATGTTCTTGCCAACCATGGGGCCTTAGCCTCTATTCGTTCTCTGCCTGCGCCGCATTAGATAACGGAATTATTGCAGCGATATGACAGATGCGCGGCAACCCTTAACGTAAGGCGTAGTCCAGCACGATGCCAACGAAGATCGCCAGCCCCGCCCAATGGTTGTGCAGGAAGGCGTTGAAACAGGCCATCGGCTTGCGGTTGCGGGTCTTGTGATATTCCCAGGCAAAGCAGGCGGCAGCCACCAGCAGGCCGGCGTGGAACCAAATACCCAGTTCGAAACGCGCGCCGGCCAGCAGCAGGCAGAGCAGCGCCAGGCCCTGCAGGGTGGCGATGATCAGGCGGTCGGCGTCGCCGAACAGGATGGCGGTGGATTTCACCCCGATCTTCAGGTCATCCTCGCGGTCAGCCATGGCGTAGTAGGTGTCGTAGGCCACCGTCCACAGCAGGTTGGCGATATACAGCAGCCAGGCTTCTGGCGGCAGGCTGCCGGTCTCGGCAGTGAAGGCCATCGGCATGCCCCAGGAGAAGGCCGCGCCGAGCACCACCTGCGGGTAGAAGGTGTAGCGCTTCATGAAGGGGTAGCAGGCCGCCAGCGCCAAGCCGCCGAAGGACAGCCAGATGGTGGTGGCATTGGTGAACAGCACCAGCACGAAGCTTATTGCCACCAGCACGGCGAACAGCGCCAGCGCCTCGCGTGGCTGGATCTTGCCACTGGCCAGCGGACGAGCCCTGGTGCGGCTGACATGGCCGTCGAAGTTGCGGTCGGCGTAGTCGTTGATCACGCAGCCGGCGGCGCGCATCAGGATCACGCCGAAGACGAAGATGAACAGATTCTTCGCGCTCGGCACGCCTTCGGCCGCCACCCACAGCGCCCACAGGGTCGGCCACAGCAGCAGGTAGATGCCGATGGGCTTGTCCAGGCGCATCAGCTGGATGAAGTCCCAGGCGCGCGGGTGCAGGCGGGTGGTCGATTGCAGCAGGCGGGTGTACATCGCGGCGTCTCCGTGCAGGTTGCGCGGATTATACGGGCAAGCGCGAGAGGGAGGCGCTTTAGCAGGCCGTTGAAAAACGTAGGCGAGGCAGCCAATACAAGGCAAAAACAGGCGAAAAACGGTCGGAGTCGCGCTCGACTTTACGAGCTGTAAATGAGCATTTTGATCGGACTCGCGCACGAGCCTGTTTTTAACGCAGCAGTGGCAACGCAGATAGTTTTTCAACAGCCTGTTAGCGGCGATGCTCACTGCCACTAACGGTTCAACGCGTAGGGCGTACTCGGCTTTGGCCTCCTGCATCCATGCAGTCGTTGCGAAGCAGTACGCAATGGCCCGACAGACAACAGGTATAGCCTGGGCAAGCAATGCTATTGCGAAGGCTAGGCCTCGATACCCGCCGCCTGCCAGAAGCCCGGCAGGAACACCTCTGCTACCAGCACCCCCAATGCCCCCCGACTGAAGCACGAGCGCCGCGCCCACAGTCGCTCTGCGCGCACGTCTTGCGGCAGCCAGGCCGCCGGATAACGGCAGGCCTGCAGTTCGCCACGGTCGAAGGCGCGGTCGCTGAACAGCAACTCACCCAGCGAGCGGCTGCCCAGCTCGGCCAGATTAAGCCCGGAGCCTTCGAGCACGCTGCGTGCGGCGACGCTACGGGCGAACACCCAAGGCTGTCCATGGCCACGCAGGTAGACCTCACGCACCCAGCCCTGGCTGCCGTCGGCTACGCCGAGCAGCGTGCACTCATCGCTGCGCATGCGCTGCCAGCCTTCCTGCAGCGGCGTTACCGAAAAACCGTCGTTGGACAGAGCCGTGAGGCGACGGGTCAGCGAATCCTCGTTGAACAGCCAGTCGCGCACGCCGGCAGCCGGCTGCGGATGCAACTGGGCATTGGTCAGCCAGCGCGGCGGATGAGCGAGAGCAGCGTGAGGCACGAAGAGAATCACCACAGTTCGAAAGCGCGCGAGTCTAACACGGCGCGGCAGACGCTTAGAGACCGGGGCATGCGCTTCAAGACGTTGCGTGGGCTGGGTGGTGTGCGGCCCGGTATTGATACTGTGGTTGCGCGGCCATGCGCTCTGCTGGCGCGGAGGCTCTCAAGCACATACCCTCGGGCTATCGATCAGCAGCCGAGACGGGTCAACGATTGCTCAGGCCTGGACATCTGCGGCATCGTCCAGCCCCGGGCGAGCAGGCGCCCTGGCCACCTCCAGACGATCACGACCGCGTTGCTTGGCCTGGTAGAGCAGCTTGTCGACACTATTGAGGAAATCCAGCGGGCGATCATGGGCGCCCGGCACGATGGTGCCCACGCCGAGGCTGATGGTGAGCAGCGACGACACGGCGGAGCCCGCGTGCGCAATGCGCTGCTGACGCACCTGCTGGCGGCAGCGCTCGGCAATATGCCGGGCGGCGGCCTCATCGGTCTCCGGCAGTACCAGCACGAACTCCTCGCCACCGAAGCGGCCGACGAAATCCCGTGGCCGGCTGGCCGCGCGGCTCAGCGCCTGGCCGACACTCTTCAGGCAATCATCGCCCTGGATGTGGCCGTAATGGTCGTTGAACTGCTTGAAGTGATCGATATCGAGCAGGATCAGCGACAGCGGCTGCTGAGTGCGCTGGGCATTGGCCCATTCGGTGGCCAGCACGCTGTCGAACATGCGCCGGTTGGCCACGCCGGTAAGGCCGTCCTTGTAGGAGTACTCCTCCAACTGCTTCTGCAGGGTCAGCAGCTGTTCCTCGGTCTTCTTGCGCTCGCTGATGTCGAACATGAAGCCGATCAGCGAGTCCACCTCGCCGTTGTCGTCGCGCACCACGTGCACCACGTCGCGAATCCATACATAGTCACCGGCGGCGGTCAGCGCACGGTAGTCGGCCTCATGATCGACGCCGTTCTGTGATTGCGAGATGCAGAACTCCACCACCTTCTCGCGATCATCCGGGTGCATGCGCGTCGCCCAGTCTTCGGCACTGACCCAACTGGCCTGCGACCAGCCCAGCAGCGTTTCGATCTGCGGGCCGATATAGGCGAAAGTCATGGTCTTCCAGTCGATCTTCCAGGGAATCGCCCGGGTCGACTCCAGAAGAGTCTTGTACACCGCCTGATCAGTTGCTGCGCTCATGTCCACTACCTCTGCCTGACTAGCGCTTGGTTATAGCGCAAAAGCAGGCGGCCGAGGAGGCAGACTGGCGAACGGCTATCAGGCCTCTTTGGCCTGCAGGCCGGCGTACAGACGGGTCAGCTCGTTGAGCTGGCGGAACAGCGAGTCGGTGCTGACGGTGATCACGGTCGGCACGAAGTCCTGCGAGGCGTGCAGGTCGATGCCCTTGAGGGTGAAGCCCCAGTGGGCGCGGGCGCGACGCTGGGTGTTGGCGATTTCCTCGTTCGGCGTGCCGCGGGCTTCCAGCTCCTTGAGGATGGTCTCGAAATCGCTCACGGCTTTGTCCAGCTTGGCGTCCAGGTCCGGCGCAGGCACACGCCAGGACTTGGCCATGTAGAGCATTCCGGCTTGGCTTCGACCTGCTGGCGATGAACAGCCCAGGTGGCGTCGACCTTGGCCAGCGCAGCCTTGATCTCGGCAGTGGGTGCGTAACCGGCCAGGGCCTTCTGGCTGGCATCGAAACGTTCGATGGTTTCCTTGAGCTGACGCTGGGCCACATCTAAACGCACGTCGGCACCGAGCATCAGGTAGTTCTTGGCCATGCGCTGGGTCAGCGAGCGCTGCAGGCCGGCCATGTTCATGGCTTCGGAATCGCTCAACTGCGCCAGGCTAGGCATGCTTACCAGCGCGGTGCAGGCGAGCAGAATGACAGACAGGTACTTCTTCAACACGTCGGTACTCCAATTCGAGGACGAGGCAATGCACCGCAGGCGAGCGCCGGCAGTGATGGGTGAACCCTTGAATGCGGGGGTTTTTATTGGAATGCGAGGGGGCAGTTTCGACGGGCGCACGGCCCAGATGCTGCGGGAAGGGCGCGATGATAGCCATTAAAACGCCATCATTCTGTGCGGACAGTCATGCTCGTCGCATACCGTATTGCTGTGTCAGGGCGGTGCACGACCCTATCAGGCCCAACCTTCAAGGCGCATGGTGGCGCGTACCAGGCGCTGCTCTTCCTGCTCGATCTCCTGCAGGTTGTCTCGGATGCTGTGGATATGGTCGCGCGCGGCGCGCTGCGCCTGTTCCGGCAGGCGCTCGATCACCGCGTGATACAGGCGCGAGTGCTGGCGGTCGATCTGCCGTTTCTGCGCCGGGCGGTGATAGAGGTTGTTCACCGAGGCGAACACGGTGCTGAGCATCAGATCGGTCAGCGACTGCAGGGTGTGCACCAGCACCGGGTTGTGCGAGGCCTCGCAGATAGCCAGGTGGAAGGCGTGGTCGAGGCGCGCATGCTCGCGTGGGTCCACCGGCTGCTCCTGCGTATGGGCCGCCAGCATCTCTTCGTAACGCCGGGTCAACAGCACGAAATCCGCTTCGGTGCCACGCAGGGCCGCCAGGCGCGCCGACTCCCCCTCGAGCAGGCCGCGCACTTCCAGCAGGTCGTACAGAGTACGCGGCTGCGAGTTGAACAGGTGCATCAGCGGGCTGGCGTCGCGCTCGCCGCTGAGCTTGGCCACGCGTGAATCACGCCCCTGCGCCGTCTCGATGATGCCGCGCCCACGCAGCACCTTGAGTCCTTCGCGCAGTGCAGAACGGGAGATGCCCAGTTTTTCGCACAGGCGCCGTTCCGACGGCAGTGGCTGGCCCACCTTGAGTACACCGTCGACGATCAGCCGCTCGATGCGCTCGGCCACCACGTCACTCACCTGGCGTCGTGCAGCGCCCTGATTCGGTTTCATTTTCAGCACCCCCACAACTGGTCGTACCAGTTTTCGCAGACACATTCTCTTGCGTTCGCAGCCAGCGCCCAGGCCATAAAGCATAAGCCTTTTGTCTGGATCGTGGTGAAAGACTGACGAAAGAAACTGGTCATACCAGCATGAGCAAAGATGGACGAAAATATACAAACGGCCTAAACATGCAGGCCAAGGTCGCAGCATGACCGCCAATAACAACATCGTCCACGATTGAGCCTGCCATGAGCATTCTGTACGACGAGCGCGTCGACGGCGCGCTACCCAAGGTCGACAAGGCCGCCTTGCTGGCCGAGCTGCGCCAGCGCCTGCCCGACCTTGACATCCTGCATACCCAGGAAGACCTCAAGCCTTACGAGTGCGATGGCCTCTCCGCCTATCGCACCACACCCATGCTGGTGGTATTGCCCGAGCGCATCGAGCAGGTGCAGCAATTGCTCAAGCTCTGCCACGCCCGTGGCGTGCCGGTGGTCGCACGCGGCGCCGGTACCGGCCTGTCCGGCGGCGCACTGCCGCTGGAGCAAGGCATCCTGCTGGTGATGGCGCGCTTCAACCAGATTCTCGAGATCAACCGCGAAGGTCGCTTCGCCCGGGTACAGCCCGGCGTGCGCAACCTGGCGATCTCCCAGGCCGCCGCGCCCTTCGACCTGTATTATGCCCCCGACCCGTCCTCGCAGATCGCCTGCTCCATCGGCGGCAACGTCGCCGAGAATGCTGGCGGCGTGCACTGCCTGAAGTACGGCCTGACCGTGCATAACCTGCTCAAGGTCGACATCCTCACCGTCGAAGGCGAATTCATGACCCTCGGCAGCGACGCCCTGGACGCACCGGGCTTCGACCTGCTGGCGCTGTTCACCGGCTCCGAAGGCATGCTCGGCATCGTCACCGAGGTGACGGTCAAACTGCTGCCCAAGCCGCAGGTGGCCAAGGTGCTGCTGGCGGCCTTCGACTCGGTGGAAAAGGCCGGCCGCGCCGTGGGCGACATCATCGCCGCCGGCATCATCCCCGGTGGGCTGGAGATGATGGACAACCTGGCCATTCGCGCTGCCGAAGACTTCATCCACGCCGGCTACCCGGTGGAAGCCGAGGCCATCCTGCTCTGCGAGCTGGACGGCGTGGAAGCCGACGTCGCCGATGACTGCCAGCGCGTGCGTGAGGTACTGGAGAAAGCCGGCGCCACCGAAGTGCGCCTGGCTCGTGACGAGGCCGAGCGGGTGAAATTCTGGGCCGGGCGCAAGAACGCCTTCCCCGCCGTCGGGCGCATCTCGCCGGACTACTACTGCATGGACGGCACCATCCCGCGTCGCGAGCTGCCCGGCGTGCTGCGCGGCATCGCCGAGCTGTCCGAGGAGTACGGTCTGCGCGTGGCCAACGTGTTCCACGCCGGCGACGGCAACATGCACCCGCTGATCCTCTTCGATGCCAACGTACCCGGCGAGCTGGAGCGCGCCGAAGCAATCGGCGGCAAGATCCTCGAACTCTGCGTCAAGGTCGGCGGCAGCATCACCGGCGAACACGGCGTCGGCCGCGAGAAGATCAACCAGATGTGCGCACAGTTCAACAGCGACGAGATCACCCTGTTCCATGCGGTGAAGGCGGCGTTTGACCCCAGCGGCCTGCTCAATCCGGGCAAGAACATCCCCACCCTGCACCGCTGCGCCGAGTTCGGCGCCATGCATGTGCACCACGGCCAACTGCCCTTCCCGGAACTGGAGCGTTTCTGATGTCGCATGATTTCGACGCCAGCGCCGCGCTGCTGGAACAAGTCAACCACGCGCTGAACAGCGCCACCCCGCTGCGCATCCAGGGCAGCGGCAGCAAGGCTCATCTGGGCCGCGCCACGAACGGTGAGGTACTGGATACCCGCCAGCATCGCGGGATCGTCAGCTACGATCCGACCGAACTGGTGCTCACTGCCCGCGCCGGCACGCCGCTGGCCGAGATCGAGGCCGCGCTGGAGGCCAACAACCAGATGTTGCCGTGCGAGCCGCCGCACCTGGGCGACGGCGCCACCCTCGGCGGCATGGTTGCCGCCGGGCTGTCCGGCCCGCGTCGGCCCTGGGCCGGCTCAGTGCGTGATCAGGTGCTCGGCACCCGGGTGATCACTGGCCAGGGCAAGCTGCTGCGCTTCGGCGGCGAGGTGATGAAGAACGTCGCCGGCTACGACCTGTCGCGCCTGATGGCCGGCAGCTTCGGCTGCCTCGGCCTGCTCGCCGAGGTCTCGCTCAAGGTGCTGCCCAAACCGCGCCAGGTACTCAGCCTGCGCCTGGAAGTGGACGCCCTGCACGCCCTGAACAAGCTCGCCGAATGGGGCCAGCAGCCGCTGCCGATCAGCGCCGCGAGCCATGACGGTGCGGCGCTGCATTTGCGCCTGGAAGGTGGCGAAGGCTCGGTGCTGGCCGCGCGCCAACGCCTCGGTGGCGAAGAGATCGACAACGCTTACTGGCACGAACTGCGTGAACAGCGCCTGCCGTTCTTCAGCGCCAGCGGCACGCTGTGGCGCCTGTCGCTGCCGGCCAACAGTGGTCTGCTCGACCTGCCCGGTCGCCAGATGATCGACTGGGGCGGCGCGCAACGCTGGCTCAAATCCGACGCCGATGGCGAGCTGATCCAGCGCGTAACGGCCAAGCTCGGCGGCCACGCCACCTGTTTCGCTGCCGGCCAGGCGCAACCTTTCCAGCCGCTGGCTGCACCGCTGCTACGCTACCAGCGCCAGCTGAAGAACCAGCTCGACCCCCAGGGTATTTTCAACCCTGGGCGCATGTACGCCGAGGTATAAGACGTGCAGACCAATTTGAGTGAACAGGCCAAGCGCCTGCCGCGCGCCGAAGAAGCCGAACGCATTCTGCGCTCCTGCGTGCACTGCGGCTTCTGCAACGCCACCTGCCCGACCTATCAGCTGCTCGGCGACGAGCTGGACGGGCCGCGCGGGCGCATCTACCTGATCAAGCAGATGCTCGAAGGCAACGAGGTCACGGCCAAGACCCAACAGCATCTGGATCGCTGCCTGACCTGCCGCAACTGCGAAACCACCTGCCCGTCCGGTGTGCAGTACCACAACCTGCTGGACATTGGCCGCGAAGTGGTCGAGCAGGCGGTACCGCGGCCACTGAACGAACGCCTGCTGCGTCAGGGCCTGCGCGCCGTGGTGCCACGTCCGGCGCTGTTCAAGGCGCTGACCCAGACCGGTCTGGCCCTGCGCCCGCTGCTGCCGGCCGCGCTCAAGGCCAAGCTGCCGCGCGAGATTCGTCCGGCCAAGCCGCGCCCGACCAAGCAGCACAGCCGCCGCGTGTTGATGCTCGAAGGCTGCGTGCAGCCGGGGCTGTCGCCCAACACCAATGCTGCCACCGCGCGCGTGCTGGATCGCCTCGGCATCAGCGTCACACCGATCCACGAAGCCGGCTGCTGCGGCGCCGTGGACTATCACCTCAACGCCCAGGAAGCCGGGCTGCAACGCGCGCGGCAGAACATCGACGCCTGGTGGCCGGCCATCGAAGCCGGCACTGAGGCCATCGTGCAGACCGCCAGCGGCTGCGGCGCCTTCGTCAAGGACTATGGCCATCTGCTCGCCAGCGACCCGGCGTACGCGGCCAAAGCGGCGCGGGTCAGCGCCCTGGCCAAGGATCTGGTCGAGGTGCTGCAGGGCGAGGCGCTGGAACAGTTGCAGGTACGAGCCGAACAACGCCTGGCCTTCCATTGCCCCTGCACCCTGCAGCATGCGCAGAAGCTTGGCGGCGCGGTTGAAGGCGTACTGACCCGCCTCGGTTTCGGCCTGACAGCGGTGCCGGACGGCCACCTCTGCTGCGGCTCGGCCGGTACCTATTCGCTGACCCAGCCGGAGCTGTCGCGGCAGCTGCGCGACAACAAGTTGAACGCCCTGGAAAGCGGCAAACCGGACGCCATCGTCACCGCCAACATCGGCTGCCAGACCCACCTGGACGGCGCCGGGCGTACGCCGGTGCGGCACTGGATCGAAATAGTCGAAGAGGCCATGGCGTGAAAGCCTGAACCCTCTCCCCCGGCCCCTCTCCCGCAAGCGGGAGAGGGGAGAAAAGCTACGAATACGAGGTATGCCATGCAACACAAAGCCGTACTCAGCCAGAACGAAGTCGCCCAGATTCTCCAGGCGGCCCGCAACGAAGCGCAGCAACAGGGCTGGGCCGTGGCCATCGCCGTGGTCGATGACGGCGGCCACCCGCTGGCCCTGGAACGCCTCGACGGCTGCGCGCCCATCGGCGCCTACATCGCCACCGAGAAGGCACGCAGCGCCGCCATCGGCCGCCGCGAAACCAAGGGCTATGAGGATATGGTCAACGGCGGTCGCACCGCCTTCGTCAGCGCGCCACTGATCACCTCGCTGGAGGGCGGTGTACCCGTGCTGGTGGACGGCCAGGTGGTGGGTGCCGTGGGCGTGTCCGGGGTCAAGGCCGAGCAGGATGCGCAAGTAGCCAAAGCCGGGATAGCAGCCCTTTAAACATGCGGCGCAGCCGCCAACTGATGCCCTTCTCCCTCTGGGAGAAGGTGTCACGAAGTGACGGATGAGGGCCGTGCAGTGCGCAGCCGCCAACTGCTACCCTTCCCCCTCCGGGAGAAGGTGTCACGAAGTGACGGATGAGGGCCGTGCAGTGCGCAGCCGCCAACTGCTACCCTTCTCCCTCCGGGAGAAGGTGGCACGAAGTGCCGGATGAGGGCAGTGCGGCGCAAAGCCTGTAGGAGCCGCGCCTCGCGGCGAACAAAACATTAAAAGCTTCGCCCCGGGGCGGGGCTCCTACAACACATTGATTGACCCGCTCCACCATGGGCGGATGCAGACAGGAGAACAGGGAAATGACCGAACGCGTGCAATGTCAGCGCCTGCAGGTAGCCGCCGAGCTCAAGCAATTCATCGAAAGCGAAGTGCTGCCCGGCAGCGGTATCGAGGCGGCGGCCTTCTGGAGCGGCTTCGACGCACTGGTGCATGACCTGGCGCCACGCAATCGTGCGTTGCTGGCCGAGCGTGACCGCCTGCAGAGCGAGCTGGATGCCTGGCATCGCGCCCATCCCGGCCCGATCACCGACATGAACGCTTACCGCGCCTTCCTCGGCTCCATCGGCTATCTGCTGCCGCAGCCGGAGCAGGTCAAGGCGACCACCGCCAACGTCGATAGCGAAATCGCCACCCAGGCCGGTCCGCAGCTGGTGGTGCCGGTGATGAATGCACGTTACGCGCTCAACGCTGCCAACGCCCGTTGGGGCTCGCTGTACGACGCCCTGTACGGCACCGACGCGATCAGCGAAGACGGCGGCGCCAGCAAGGGCCCGGGCTATAACGAAGTGCGCGGCGCCAAGGTGATCGCCTTCGCCCGCGCCTTCCTCGACCAGGCTGCACCACTGGCCCAAGGCTCGCACGCCGATGCCAGTGCCTATGCCGTGGTCGCCGGCCAGCTGCAGGTAACCCTGAGCAGCGGCGCGCAGACTTCGCTGGCGCAACCGGAGAAGTTCGTCGGATTCCAGGGCGAGGCTGCCACGCCGAGCGCCGTGCTGCTGAAGAACAACGGCCTGCATTTCGAGATCCAGATCGACGCCAGCAGCCCCATCGGCCGCACCGATAAGGCAGGGGTGAAGGACGTACTGATGGAAGCGGCGCTGTCCACCATCATGGACTGCGAAGACTCCGTCGCCGCCGTCGACGCCGCCGACAAGGTGGTGGTCTACCGCAACTGGCTGGGCCTGATGAAGGGTGACCTGACCGAGGAGCTGGACAAGGGCGGCAAGCGCATCACCCGCCGCCTCAACCCGGATCGCGTCTACACTGCCGCCGACGGCAGCGAACTGACCCTGCACGGCCGTTCGCTGCTGTTCGTGCGCAACGTCGGCCACCTGATGACTAACCCGGCGATCCTCGACGGTGAAGGCCATGAGATTCCCGAGGGCATCCTCGATGCGGTGGTCACCAGCCTGATCGCCCTGCATGACCTGCAGCGCCGCGGCAACTCGCGCACCGGCAGCGTCTATATCGTCAAACCGAAGATGCACGGCCCGCTGGAAGTGGCCTTCGCCAATGAGCTGTTCGGTCGCGTTGAACAACTGCTGGGCATGCCGGCCAACACCCTGAAGATGGGCATCATGGACGAGGAGCGGCGCACCAGCGTCAACCTCAAGGCCTGCATCGCGGCGGCCAGCGCGCGTGTGGCCTTCATCAACACCGGTTTCCTCGACCGCACCGGCGACGAGATGCACACCGCCATGGAAGCCGGCGCCATGCTGCGCAAGGGCGATATGAAATCCAGCGCCTGGATCCAGGCCTACGAGCGCAACAACGTGCTGGTCGGCCTGGCCTGCGGGCTGCGGGGCAAGGCGCAAATCGGCAAAGGCATGTGGGCCATGCCGGACCTGATGGCGGCCATGCTCGAACAGAAGATCGGCCATCCGAAAGCCGGCGCCAACACCGCCTGGGTGCCGTCGCCGACCGCCGCCGTGCTGCACGCCCTGCACTATCACCAGATCGACGTACAGGCGGTGCAGAGCGAGCTGGAGCTGATCGACCTGGCCAGCCAGCGCGACAGCCTGCTCAATGACCTGCTCAGCGTGCCGGTCAGCGCCGAACGGCCGTGGAGCACCAGCGATATCCAGCAGGAGCTGGACAACAACTGCCAGGGCATCCTCGGTTACGTAGTGCGCTGGGTCGAACAGGGCGTCGGCTGCTCCAAGGTGCCGGACATTCACAACGTCGGCCTGATGGAAGACCGCGCCACCCTGCGCATCTCCGCTCAGCATATCGCCAACTGGCTGCACCACGGTGTGGTCAGCGAGGCCCAGGTGCGCGAGACGCTGCAGCGCATGGCGCAGGTGGTCGACGGGCAGAATGCCGGCGATGCGGCCTACCGCCCGATGGCGCCGAACTTCGAGCAATCCCACGCCTTCCGCGCCGCCTGCGATCTGGTGTTCAAGGGCCGCGAGCAGCCGTCCGGCTACACCGAACCGCTGCTGCATGCCTGGCGTTTGCGTTTCAAAGAGGAGGTCTGAGCATCTCAGCGACCCTGTAGGAGCGACGCCCCGCCGCGAAGCGGGAGAAAAGCTTCGCCCCGGGGCGGAGCTCCTACACAAGGGAGCTAACAACCGTGGATGGCTCTTGACGCCTCCACTGAGCAGTAACAAGCCCTGACGGTTTCTGACCGTCGGGGCTTTCGAGCATGAGCGCGGCGATGGGTGATCCCCGCCGTCGCGGCTCGCGGAAAGGCCGGCGCCGTGGTGCCCGACTCTTCCAGATGCGTGGCGCCGGGTATCCCCGGAAAACTGTGGTTCACAAAAAAAAGAAGGAACCAACCCATGAGTCAAACGCTGCTGTCCATCCTGGCCTTCGTGCCACTGATACTGGCGGGGGTACTGCTGATCGGCTTTCGCTGGCCAGCCAAGTACGCGATGCCGCTGGTGTTCGTCCTCACCGCCCTGATCGGCCTATTGGCCTGGGACATGTCCCTCAACCGGGTCATCGCCTCCAGTCTGCAGGGGCTGATCCTCACCGCCTCGATCCTGTGGATCATCTTCGGCGCCATCCTCCTGCTCAACACCCTCAAGCATTCCGGTGGCATCGCGGCGATTCGCCGGGGCTTCTCCAACATCAGCCCTGATCGCCGCGTGCAGGCGCTGATCGTCGCCTGGCTGTTCGGCTGCTTCATCGAGGGCGCGTCCGGTTTCGGCACCCCGGCCGCCGTGGCCGCGCCGCTGCTGGTAGCCCTGGGCTTCCCGGCCCTGGCCGCGGTGGTACTGGGGATGATGGTGCAGTCCACCCCGGTGTCCTTCGGTGCGGTGGGTACGCCGATCCTGGTGGGCGTCGGCGCCGGCCTGGACAGAACCGGCATTACCGAGCAACTGGTGGCCACCGGCAGCACCTGGGAAACCTTCTTCCACCTGATCTATTCGCGGGTGGCCATCACCCACGGCCTGATCGGCCTGCTGATGCCGCTGATCATGGTGATGATCATGACGCGCTTCTTCGGCCGCAATCAGAGCTGGAAGGAAGGCCTGGCAGTGGCGCCGTTCGCCATCTTCACCGCCTTCGCCTTCTCCCTGCCGTACATGGCCGCCGGCGTGTTCCTCGGCCCGGAGTTCCCTTCGATGATCGGCGCCCTGGTCGGCCTGGCCATCGTAGTGCCGGCGGCCAAGGCCGGCTTCCTGCTGCCGAAGGAAACCTGGGACTTCGCCGATCCCAAGGACTGGCCAAGCGAGTGGATGGGCAAGATCGAGATGAAGCTGGACGAGGTCGCCGGCAAGACGCCGATCTCGGTGCCCATGGCCTGGGCGCCCTACCTGCTGCTGGCGGTGTTTCTGGTCATCTCGCGGACCTTCCCGCAAGTGAAAGCGGCGCTGATGAGCCTCACCTTCGGCTGGAAGGACATCCTCGGCGAGACCGGCGTGTCCGGCACCATCGAGCCGCTGTACCTGCCGGGGGGCATCCTGTGCATGGTGGTGCTGGTGACCTTCTTCCTGCATCGCATGCGCCTGTCCGAGCTCAAGGCGGCAGTGGGCGAGTCGAGCAAGACCCTGCTCGGCGCCGGCTTCGTGCTGATCTTCACCATTCCCATGGTGCGCATCCTGATCAACTCGGGGGTCAACGGCGCCGAACTGGTGTCGATGCCGGTGGCCATGGCGCAACTGGTGGCCGATAGCGTCGGCGGCATCTACCCGTTCTTTGCCCCGGCCGTGGGCGGCCTCGGCGCCTTCATCGCCGGCTCCAACACGGTGTCCAACCTGATGCTGTCGCAGTTCCAGTTCAACGCGGCGCAGCTGCTCGGCGTGTCCGGGGCGATGATGGTGGCGCTGCAGTCGGTCGGCGCGGCGGCGGGCAACATGATCGCCATCCACAACGTGGTGGCGGCCTCGGCTACTGTCGGCCTGCTCGGGCGTGAAGGCATCACCCTGCGCAAGACCATACTGCCAACCCTGTACTATCTGATCATGGCCGGTGGCATCGCGCTGCTGGCCATGTACGTGATGGGCGTCAGCGATCCGCTGATGAGTCCTGGCTGACCCCACTGTGGTTGGCCCCTGGCGGGCGACGATCGTCGCCCGCGCGCTTGGCGCATCGGTACAATTACGGTAGCGTTCGTCGTGCACTACCGTGAGATACGCCTGAGGGTTATATGAAAAAGTGGCAATGCGTGGTCTGTGGACTGATTTACGACGAGAGCCAGGGCTGGCCGGATGACGGCATCGCGCCCGGCACCCGCTGGGAAGACGTGCCGGAAGACTGGCTGTGCCCCGACTGTGGCGTCGGCAAGATGGATTTCGAGATGATCGAAATCGGCTGATCACGCCTCGTTTTCACGAAACGGCGACCCTCGGGTCGCCGTTTTGCTGTGCGTAATCTGATTATTCGCCGCCGACCGCGAAGTTGGGCAGGCTGTTGACCGGCTGACGGAAGTTGAAGGGGATGGACTCGACGGCCAGACCCACATTGCGCTGCACCACGAAATGCAGATGCGGGCCGGTGCTGTTGCCGGTGTTGCCGGAGCGCGCCAGCAGGCCGCCGGTTTCCACGCGCTGGCCCTCGCGCACGCTGACCGAGCCCTTCATCAGGTGCAGGTAGACGCCCATGGTGCCGTCGTCATGCAGGATGCGCACGAAGTTGCCGGCCGGGTTGTTGCCGCGTCCGCTCTGCTGGTTCTCGGTCTTGACCACCACACCGCCGCGCGCGGCGACGATGGGCGTGCCCTCGGGCATGGCGATATCCACCGCATAGCGGCCCTTGGCCGTGAAGTGGCTGTAGGTGCCGTTGGCACCCTGGGTCTGGCGGAACGGCCCACCCCGCCAGGGCAGTGGATAGCGGTGAATGCTCGGCTGCAGGCGCGGATCACCGAGGGCGTAGCGTAACCTGGGTTTGTAGCGCAGTGGTTTGCTGGCATCCTGCGCGGTCAGGGTAGCCAGGCGGATATTGCTGCGCGGCGGCAACACCCAGCGAATCGGCTTGTCCGGCGCGCCGATGGCATTTTCCACCTGTTCGAGCTTCAGCTCGATTTCCACCGGGGCATAAAGGTCGTTGCGAATCAGCAGGGTCTCGCCGGCTTCGTGCTTCCTGGTTTCCAGTTTCACCTGGTTGTCCAGGCGCTCGACCATGCGGTCGTTGAACACGAACACCTGCGCGCCAGGCGCAGCCTGGTCGCTGTAGGTGACGACACCGTTCTGGTCGACATATTTGTAGATGGTCAGTGCAGTGGCCTGACCGCACAGGGCCAGCAAACTGCAGAGAATGATCAGACGCCCTAGCATAACGATTCGGATCTTATGGCTATTGGATATCCAGGTCGCCAAGACTAGCAGCGCTACCCAGACGGTGCGAGGCGTTGACCGTCAGGCTGTGAAGCGGCGCACCGCCGCTGGTCGGCCAGCCTTGAGCGGCGCGCGGCATCGTTCAGGCGCCGGGGCTGAAATGCTTCTGCGCGGTGCCACGGGCGATCAGCCGCGACAGGTAGTCGAGCTTCTGTGGATCGCGGTCGACGAAGCGGAAGGTCAGTTGCAGCCATTCACTGTCGGGCTTGGGTTCGAACGCTGCCACGGCATGCAGGTAACCATTGAGACGTGCGGTTTCCGCCGCCTCACCCTGCTCCAGATCGAGCACGGCGCTCTCCAGCACCTGCGGCAGCTGTTCGGTGCGCTTGACCACCAGCAACGCTTCCTTGAGGCTCAGCGCCTTGATCGCGCAGGCCATGGTGCCGTCTGGCAGACGTAACTGGCCCTGGCCACGGCAGCTGGGCGGGGCTTTAGCAGGTGCAGCGGCGGGTTTGGCGAACGTCGCAGCCGCGACAGGCGCTGCCACAGGCTTGACCACTTCAGCCTTGCCGCCGGTGAGTGCGGCCAGCGAGTCGTTGGCAAAACCACCGCTGCTGAGCATCTTCGGCGGCGCACTGGACATCAGCGCCTGCAGCTTGCCGGCGCGCTGCAGTGCCTTCTTGACCTTGGTCACCAGTTGCTCGTTGGAGAAGGGCTTGCCGATGTAGTCGGAGACACCCGCCTGGATCGCCTGCACCACGTTCTCCTTGTCACCGCGGCTGGTGACCATGATGAAGGGCGTGGTTTTCAGGTTGTCCTGCTCGCGGCACCAGGTCAGCAGCTCGAGGCCGGACAGCTCCGGCATTT
This sequence comes from Pseudomonas sp. GD03919, assembly GCF_029814935.1. Lineage (NCBI taxonomy): Bacteria > Pseudomonadati > Pseudomonadota > Gammaproteobacteria > Pseudomonadales > Pseudomonadaceae > Pseudomonas > Pseudomonas sp. GD03919. The sequence continues at coordinate 114,518 of NZ_CP104582.1, read as the reverse complement.
CCCAATCGCAAAGAATCAGGTCGACCGCCTGGCGGCTCAACATCTGCTGCGCCTTGCGGCCGTTGACCGCTTCCTCGATCTGTACGCCGGGGAAGTGATCACGCAGCCCTTTCTTGACCAGATCACGAATGAAGGTCGCGTCATCCACCACCAGCACACTGACTTTGCTCATCGGTTACTCCTGTACGAATACGTACAAGCATAGTCATGGCCAATGGCCTAAGGCCAACGGAAAACGTCGGACGGATAACAAATCACGCAAACGAAACGGCCCGGGAAAGCCCGGGCCGTCGGCATCAAGCAGGCATCAGTCCTTGGACTTGCCCTCGACCTCTTCACGCATGCGAGTCAGGCCGATGTGGCGCACATCGGTGCCACGCACCAGATAGATCACCAGTTCGGCGATGTTGCGCGCATGATCGCCGATACGCTCCAGCGAGCGCAGCACCCAGATCACGTTGAGCACGCGGGAGATCGAGCGTGGATCTTCCATCATGTAGGTGACCAGCTCGCGCAGTGCGGTCTTGTATTCGCGGTCGACGGTTTTGTCGTACTGCGCAACCGACAACGCCAGGTCGGCATCGAAACGGGCGAAGGCGTCCAGCGCTTCCTGCACCATCTTGCGTACCTGATCACCGATATGACGCACTTCGACGTAGCCCTTGGGCGACTCACCTTCTTCCGTGAGCAGGATGGCGCGCTTGGCGATCTTGGTCGACTCGTCGCCGATGCGTTCGAGATCGATCACCGACTTGGAGATGCTGATGATCAGGCGCAGGTCGGAGGCCGCCGGCTGGCGACGGGCGAGAATGCGCACGCACTCCTCGTCGATGTTGCGCTCCATCTGGTTGATCTGGTCATCGATCTCACGCACCTGCTGGGCCAGGCCGGAGTCGGCCTCGATCAGCGCGGTAACGGCGTCGTTGACCTGTTTTTCCACCAGGCCGCCCATGGCCAGCAGGTGGCTGCGCACTTCCTCCAGTTCGGCGTTGAACTGCTGGGAGATGTGCTGGGTAAGGTTGTCTTTGTTCATCATGTTTCGCTCCGCGAAAGTCCGGGTAGGGTGCGCCGTGCGCACCACAGGGCAGCTGCAACCGGTGCGCACAGCGCACCCTACGGGGCCAAATCAACCATAGCGACCGGTGATGTAGTCCTCGGTCTGCTTCTTATCCGGGTTGGTGAACAGCGTGTCGGTGTCGCCGAACTCGATCAGCTTGCCCATGTACATGAACGCGGTGTAGTCGGAAACGCGCGCCGCCTGCTGCATGTTGTGGGTGACGATGACGATGGTGTACTTGCTCTTGAGCTCGTAGATCAGCTCTTCGACCTTCAGCGTGGAGATCGGGTCGAGCGCCGAGCAGGGTTCGTCGAGCAGCAGCACTTCCGGCTGCACGGCGACGGTACGGGCGATCACCAGACGCTGCTGCTGACCGCCGGACAGGCCAAGTGCCGAGTCATGCAGGCGGTCCTTGACCTCATCCCACAGTGCCGCGCTCTTCAGCGCCCACTCCACCGCCTCGTCGAGCACACGCTTGCTGTTGATGCCCTGGATACGCAGGCCATACACCACGTTCTCGTAGATGCTCTTGGGGAAGGGGTTGGGCTTCTGGAACACCATGCCGACGCGGCGACGCAGCTCGGCCACGTCCTCGCCCTTGCGGTAGATGTTGCGCCCATCGATGTTGATCTCGCCTTCCACACGGCAACCGTCGACCAGGTCATTCATGCGGTTGAAGGTACGCAGCAGGGTCGACTTGCCGCAGCCGGACGGGCCGATGAAGGCGGTCACGCGCTGCTTGGGGATATCCATCTTGACGTCAAACAGCGCCTGTTTCTGACCGTAGTACAGGTTCAGGCCCGGTACGGCGATGGCCGTGGTCTCGTTGGCCAGGCTCAGGCTCTGCTTGTCACGGCCAAGGGCGGCCAGATCGATACCGTGGGTATGGGTTTCGTGTTGCATAAACTCACTCCGTTCGTAGCTACAAGCTGCAAGCTGCGCACCGGCGGTGCGCGACTCGTAGCTGCGTTAGTGATCCAGCGCCTTGTACTTCTCGCGCAGGTGGTTACGGATATAGACCGCGGTCAGGTTGAGCAGGGCGATGACGATTACCAGCAGCAGCGCTGTGGCGTACACCAGCGGGCGCGCGGCCTCGACGTTGGGGCTCTGGAAGCCGACGTCGTAGATGTGGAAGCCCAGGTGCATGATCTTCTGATCCAGGTGCAGGTAAGGGTAGTTACCGTTGAGCGGCAGGGTCGGCGCCAGTTTCACCACACCCACCAGCATCAGCGGCGCCACCTCACCGGCGGCACGTGCCACGGCCAGGATCAGGCCGGTCATCATCGCCGGGCTGGCCATCGGGATGACTACCTTCCACAGCGTCTCGGCCTTGGTCGCGCCAAGCGCCAGCGAACCTTCACGCACCGCACGGGGAATCCGCGCCAGGCCTTCCTCGGTGGCGACGATGACCACCGGCAGGGTAAGGATCGCCAGGGTCAGCGAGGCCCACATCAGGCCCGGGGTGCCGAAGGTCGGCGCCGGAGCGGACTCGGGGAAGAACAGCTGGTCGATCGAGCCGCCCAGCACGTAGACGAAGAAGCCCAGGCCGAACACGCCGTAGACGATCGACGGTACGCCGGCGAGATTGTTCACCGCAATGCGGATGACCCGGGTCAGAGCGCCCTGGTGCGCGTATTCACGCAGGTAGACCGCCGCAATCACGCCGAACGGGGTGACGATCACCGCCATCAGCATGACCATCAGCACGGTGCCGAAGATGGCCGGGAAGATCCCGCCTTCGGTGTTGGCCTCACGCGGCTCGTCGCTGACGAACTCCCACAGCTTCATGGCGTAGAAGCCGAGCTTGTCGACGGTGCTCATGGCGTTCGGGCGGAAGGCGCGGACGATCTTGCCCAGGGCGATCTCGGTCTGCCGGCCATCGCTGGCGCTGAGGGTCACGCTGTCGCGGTTGATCTGCTGGGTCAGCGCCACCATGCGTTCTTCGAGCACCTTGTACTCGGCGTTCAGGGCATCGCGGCGAGCGTCCATGTCGGCCTGCGCAGCGGCGTCCAGCTTGCCCTGCAGCTGCAGTTTGCGGCCTTCCAGGCGGATGCGCTCCAGGCCATGGTTGATACGGCCGATGTCGCGCTTCTCCAGGCGCACCAGCTGGGCATGCAGGTCCTCGACACGATCCAGACGCTCCTGCAGCGCCGGCCAGGCGGCGTCGCCCTCGGCGACGATCTGCCCGCTTTCCTTGACGTTGACCAGGTTGCCGTAGAAGTTGCCCCACTCGCGGCGCTCCAGCACGGTGATGCCGGCCGGCTTGCGCGGGTTGCTCAGCCATTCGCCGACCACCCAGGTGAAGTCGGCGCCGAACAATTCGCGGTTACCCACTTTCATCAGCTCGCGGGTCATGAATTCGCCACCTTCCGCAGCGACCGGCAGGCCGGCTGCAGCGAGACGGGCGCGCGGCACTTCCTCGACCTGCACCACCTCACCCAGCATCACCCGGGCTTCCTGACCAGGCACCTGGTAGTCGGCTTCGAGGATATCCGCCGGCCAGAAATGGCCCAGACCGCGGGTGGCGATCACCGCCAGCAGACCGAGGGTCATGATGATGGCGATGGCCACCGCGCCACCGCTCATCCATACGCCCGGGGCGCCGCTCTTGTACCAGGATTTCAGGTTGTTCTGTTTCACGGCATCACACCTTGAATGAAATCATTCTTTACCTCCCCTTTCCCGCTTGCGGGAGAGGGGCCGGGGGAGAGGGTTGCGGCGTTGTTCGCACTTCCCTCACCCGCCCTGCGGGCACCCTCGGCTTGGGCATCCTGCGTCGCTCTAACTCCTGCATCCTTGCAGTCGTCTCCCATAAATGGGAGAGGGGCATCAGTTGGCCTGCTGCGCAGGCATGTTTTACAGACTCGAATATCGGGTGCGCAGACGCTGACGGATCAGTTCGGCCAGGGTGTTCATCACGAAAGTGAACAGCAGCAGCACCAACGCCGCCAGGAACAGCACGCGGTAATGAGTGCCGCCGACTTCCGACTCGGGCATTTCCACGGCGACGTTGGCCGCCAGGGTGCGCATGCCTTCGAAGATGTTGATGTCCATGATCGGCGTGTTGCCGGTGGCCATCAGCACGATCATGGTCTCGCCGACCGCACGGCCCATGCCAATCATCAGCGCCGAGAAAATGCCCGGGCTGGCGGTGAGGATCACCACGCGGGTCAGGGTCTGCCAGGGCGTGGCGCCGAGCGCCAGGGAGCCGAAGGTCAGGCTCTTGGGCACGCTGAACACGGCGTCTTCGGCGATCGAGTAGATGTTCGGAATTACCGCGAAGCCCATGGCCAGGCCGACTACCAGAGCATTGCGCTGGTCGAAGGGAATGCCCAGGTCATTGGACAGCCACAGGCGCATGTTGCCATCGAACAGCCAGTTCTCCAGATGGCCGCTCATGCTGAAGGAAATCCAGCCCACGACGATGACCACCGGGATCAGCAGCGCCGCTTCCCAACCTTCGGGCACGCGATGACGCACGGACTCAGGCAACTTGGTCCAGAGGAAACCGAACAACAGGATGCCCACCGGTGTCAGCAACAGCAGACTGAAGATACCGGGTAAGTGGTTCTCCAAGAACGGCGCGAGGAACAGACCGGCGAAGAAGCCGAGAATTACCGTCGGCAGCGCCTCCATCAGCTCGATCACCGGCTTGACCTTGGTGCGCATGCGCGGCGCCATGAAGTAGGCGGTGTAGATGGCGGCAGCAATGGCCAGCGGGGCGGCCAGAAGCATGGCGTAGAACGCCGCCTTGAGCGTGCCGAAGGCCAGCGGCGAAAGGCTCAGCTTGGGCTCGAAATCGGTGTTGGCCGAGGTCGACTGCCAAACGTAGTCAGGCTCCGGGTAGCTTTCGTACCAGACCTTGCCCCACAGCGCACTCCAGGAAATTTCCGGGTGTGGGTTATCCACCACGAAGCGCTGCAGCTTGCCGTCCGACTCGACCAGCACCCGGCTGGCGCGTGGCGACAGTGCGGCAACGGCGCTGCCGTCTGCGACCTGCTCCTTGAGCAGAGTGCGGTGCGCCGTGCTGTGGAAAATGCCCAGGCGACCGTCGGCATCCAGGGCCATGAAGCCCTTGCGCCGCTCCTCGGGGAGGATCTGGGTGATCGCGCTGTCGCCCAGCTGGAAGCTGCGGATCGACTGGAAGGTGGACTTGCCGTCCTGATCGCGCACCATGAACCACTGCTGGATACCACCCTTGGCGTCACCGATCATGATCGAGATGCCGCCGAGCAGGCTGGTAGCGCTGGTCACACGGTTGGACGCATCCTTGAGCAGCTCGTAACGACCATTGAGGCTGCGCTTGCGCAGGTCGAAGACGTCGGCACTGGAGTCGCCATTGAACACGTACAGCCACATCTGCCGCGGGTCGAGAATCAGTTGGCTGATCGGTTCGCCGATCTGCGGCAGGTTGATGCGCTCTTCGCTGACGTTCACTTCACCGGTGAACAGGTTTTCTTCACGGCCGAGGCTGATCAGGTGCAGCTCGTTGCCGGTGGAGCCGGCCAGCATCAGCGTACCGCTGTTGAGATTGAGCGCCACATGCTCCAGCGGACGCCCCTGCGGGTCCAGTTCGATCGGCGCCTCGCCATAGGGGAAGTCGATCTGCGGCGCGATGGTACGCACGTTGTCCGGATAGGTGATCTTGTAGTTGTGCTGCAGGATCAGCGCCTGGCCGTTGGACAGCCCCAATACCACGCGGCGCGTACCCGGCTGGTCCTGACCGACGGAGGCGACGGTCACACCTTGCGGCAGCGGCAGCTGCAGGCGCTGCAGGGCCTCGCCGTTCTTGAGTGCGAAGAACTGCACGGCACCGGAAGCATCCAGACGCATGGCGACCTGGTTCTGCTCTTCCATCGCCAGCAGCAGCGGCGCTTGCGCCTCGGCCAGCCAGGCCGGCTGTTGCGCCTGGCGCGCCGTCAACTCGGCGCCCTGGAACATCGGCAGCACCACATGGGCCAGGTAGAAGAAGATCAGGGTGATGGCACCGAGCACCGCCAGCCCACCGATGGAGACGTACCAGCGTGCCAGACGATCCTTCAGGGCACGCATACGGCGCTTGCGTTGCAGGGCGGGCGTATTGAAGTCGATCCCCAGGGGATTCTGTGATCGGTTCACGGATTCTTTTGCCAAGTCGTTCATGCGAGAAGTCTCTGCGCGGGCTTGATTGCAGCGCATGCGGCTGCCCAGGCGTGCCAATTTAGCGATGTTGTATGACAGAAAAGTTACAGCCTGCTGACACAACGAAGCCCGCCCCTCCTAGGAGGGGCGGGCAACGTGCATGGCAGCGCTAGCGCGGCGGCATGCTTACAGACCCAGTTCCTTCATGGTCTTCTCAGCCACCTTGGCCGGCAGCGGGATGTAACCATCCTTCATCACGACTTCCTGGCCCTGCTTGGACAGCACCAGCTTGATGAACTCGGCATCCAGCGGGCTCAGCGGCTGGTTCGGCGCCTTGTTGACGTAGACGTAGAAGAAGCGAGCCAGCGGGAACTTGCCAGCCAGAGCGTTCTCTTCCGACGCCTCGAAGGCTTCACCGCCCTTCTTCGACAGCGGCACGGCGCGGACGCTGGAGGTCTTGTAGCCGATGCCCGAGTAACCGATGGCGTTCAGGGTGCTGGAGATCGACTGGACAACCGAAGCCGAACCCGGCTGCTCGTTGACGTTGGACTTGAAGTCGCCTTTGCACAGGGCTTCTTCCTTGAAGTAGCCGTAGGTGCCGGATACCGAGTTACGACCGAACAGTTGCAGCGGCTTGCCAGCCCACTCGCCGGTCAGACCGAGGTCACCCCAGGTCTTGATGTCCTTGTCGCCACCGCACAGACGGGTGCTGGAGAAAATCGCATCGACCTGCTCGATCGACAGCGACTTGATCGGGTTATCCTTGTGTACGAACACGGCCAGGGCGTCGATGGCAACCGGAACGGCGGTCGGCTTGTAGCCGTACTTCTCTTCGAAGGCTTGGATCTCGCTGTCCTTCATCGGACGGCTCATCGGCCCCATGTTGGCGGTACCTTCGGTCAGCGCAGGTGGCGCAGTGGAGGAACCAGCGGCCTGGATCTGGATGTTGACGTTGGGGTAGTTCTTCTTGAACTCTTCTGCCCACAGGGTCATCAGGTTGGCCAGCGAGTCGGAACCGACGCTGGACAGGTTGCCCGATACACCGGAAGTCTTTTCATAGGTCGGCAGAGCCGGGTCGACGGCGGCTACAGCAGATACGGCGCTTACGCCAGCGGCGGCGAAAGTCAGGGCCGCCATCAAACGCTTCAGTTTCATGCCTTGCTCCTAGCAGGATAGTGTTGGATGGAACGGGCCCAAGTATCTGCAGGCCACGTGACCAATCTATGAAACGAATGTGACAGTTAAATGAACGTCGACGGATTCGAGGGCGGCAGAGAGAAAGCACTTCGGATGGTCTGGGGAAGTGTGAGTGATACCGGACTGGCAAGTTTGTGTGCGTATGGCGGCGTCCGGCCTTTGCCTTTGCTCTTCAACTGCGATGGTACAGGCGACGCCCAAATCCCCTTCAGGAGGCCGAGTGGAATCGCCGTGGAAGGGGTTGAGCGACATGGATGTCGCGAGAGCTGCGATGGGCCAGGGATGGCCCTTCGTCAGTGGGCCGCATCCGGTCGTGCCCCTGGAGCGGTGATGGAGCGAGGGAACTCCGGCGCAGCCGGGGCCGTATGCAGGGGTGTGTTTCTTTGCTTACTTTCTTTGCACAAACAAAGAAAGTGAGTCGCCCGTAAGGGGCGAAACCCATCAGACCAAGCGGCGCGCTAGTAGATAGTGCCAAGTCATCGACAGCTAATACGTTATTGCCAGTCCGGTCTGTTAAGACCCAACAAAAAGCCCCCGAGGGTGTGCTCGACCCAGCGCACCACGTTCAGCAGGTAACCGATCAACAGCGCAAAGAACAGGGCACCCGCCAGCCCCAGGGCAAGCGGCAGGCCGACGTTACGATTGAGAATGCGGCGAAAGCCCTGTTCGTCCATGGCGGACTCATTCGACATTGCACTGTCCATTGGCTGGTATCTCGCCTCTTCTTGTCGGTCCGGGGATGGCCTATGGCACACTCGACGCGCACCAACGCCGAAGTTTGCCAAACATTCGCGCATTCTGCGCACAGAAACAGAAAACCCCATGAGCGAAATCGACGCCCTCCCTGCCAAGACCATCCTGCTGGTCGAGGATGATCATGTGGTGCGCGGATTGACCACGGAAGTGCTTGCAGAGTTCGGTTATGACGTGACGGCCCAACGCGACGCCGCCAGCGCGCTGGAACGGCTGCGCAGCGACCAGCATTTCGATCTGCTGATGACCGATATCGGCCTGCCTGGCATGGATGGTCGCGCCCTGGTCGCGGCGGCGCGGCAACTCAGGCCGGCTCTGCCCGTGCTGTTCGCCAGCGGCTATTACGAGCAGGAACTGCTCGACGAGGTGCGCGCACGCGACGCGAACGCAGCGACCGACAGTATCGTCAAACCCTACGACTTCGGCCTGCTGGCCCAGCGCCTGAATGCGCTGCTGAAGCAGTGACACGCGCGCTGTGGATGCCGGCCTGCGCAGGCATGACGCCCCTGTCAGTGCTCCATTCGGCTCAACCGGCAGCCTGCAGATTGAGCACCAGCAGGCGCGCGGCGGTTTCCGCATCCGGCTGGCCGTCATGATTGGCCGGGCGATACTTCATCTGAAAGGCGGCGATGACGTTGCGTGTCGCTTCGTCCAGCTCGCCATGCTGCGGCACCGTGTAGCCCTGCTGCGCCAATTGCTCCTGGAACCACTGCACGCTGGGCAGGCTGGTGCTGAACAACGCCTGTTGGCGCGCTACGGCATCCTCGTTCGGCCAGGGGACCAGCCCTTCGTCGGCCAGACGCTTCCAGGGGAACAGCGGGCCCGGATCGACCTTGCGCTGCGGCGCCACATCACTGTGCGCGATGATCGAACCCAACGGCAGTTGGTGGCGCTGGACGATGTCCTTGAGCAGCACGATCAGGGTATCGATCTGCTGCGGCGAGAACGGCTGCCAGTAACGCCCGGCCGGCGTCTGGTAGTAGCCCTGGTTGACCAGCTCGATGCCGATCGTGGTGCTATTGAGCCAGGTGCGGCCCTTCCACTCACTGACGCCGACATGCCAGGCGCGACGGTTCTCATCGACCAGACGATAGACGGTCGGCGGTGCATCGCCGATCAGGTAGTGGCTGCTCACCTCGGTCTGCGTCAGCAGCTCGAGCGAACGCTGCAGATCAGCGGAGGTGTAATGCAGCACGACGTACTGCACGCGGCTGTTCTGGCCCGTCGCGGTGTGGCTGTCATCGATACGCAAGCCAGCGCTACAACCGGCAAGCAGAACGAGGGCAAGGGCAAGGCAAAGAGATTTCATGCGTGACCGAATACGCTCTGCAGGTTATCCAGCAGCATGTCGACGCTGAGCATGATCAGCAGCATGCCCATCAATCGTTCCACCGCCATCAACCCGCGATTACCGAGAAAACGCTGCAGGAATGACGCCTGCAACAGGATGAATGCCGTCGCCGCCCAGGCCAGGATCAGCGCCAGGTAAAGTTCCCAGAGCGGTCCGGTGTGGGTGTTGCGCAGGGTCATCAGCACCGCCAGGGCCGAAGGCCCGGCGACCGCCGGTGTAGCCAGCGGCACCAGTATCGGCTCACCGTCCGGTACATCACCGAGCAGGCCTTGCGGGCTGGGGAAAATCAGGCGCATGGCGATGACGAACAGGATGATAGCGCCGGCAATCGCCGTTGCCTCGCGTGACAGCCCGAGGCTGCTGAGGAATTTGTCACCAAAGGTGAGGAACAGCAGCAGCAGGGCAAGGGCGAACAGCAGCTCGCGCGCGGCGATCCACAGGCGGCGACGCGGCTCGACGTTCTTCAGCGCGGCGATGTAGATGGCGATATTGCCAAATGGGTCGGTGACCAAAAAGATCAGCACGGCGATGCTGAAAATGTCCATGGGTATCTCCGCTGGCAGGTGGACATAGTCTAGAGCCTGCGGGGGTCACCTCGCGAGTCGCACGCGTATGGGACTCGGCATTTTCAGCCGGCGTGAAATCTTAATGACCGAAAACGCAGCGACGGTCGGGTAACGACCTGAGCGCGCAGGGGAGTTGATGGCGAACCGCAGCCGGGCGCTCAGGCCTGTTCGATGCGGTTACGCCCGGCGCCCTTGGCGCGATACAGCGCCTGATCGGCACGCTCGAAGGCCGCTTCGGGCGTTTCGCCATCGCGAAACTCGGCGATACCGGCAGAAAGGGTAATGGTCACCGGCTCGCCCTTGAAATGGAACGGGCAGGCCTCGATTGCCGCGCGCAGGGTTTCCAGCAGTTGTACGCCACCCGCCAATGGCGTTGCCGGAATCAGCAGGACGAACTCCTCACCACCGAAGCGGGCCATGAAATCGGTCTTGCGCAAACGCTTGCTGAGCTCGCCGGCGATGATCTTCAGCACCCGATCACCGGCCAGGTGACCATAGCCATCGTTGATGCGCTTGAAGTGATCGATATCCAGCGCCGCCAGCAGCAACTGCCCGCCATAGCGCTGGCGCCGGGCAACTTCCAGCTCCAGCCGCTCGATCCAGGCCGCACGGTTGGGCAGCCCGGTAAGCGGGTCGAGCAAGGATTTCTGCCGCTGCTCCTCGATATGCTCGCGGAACTGCTGCGCCTCCTGCTCCATCTCGGCGACACGCCTGACCAGCCCCTGCAGACGCTCGGCCACCTCTGCTTCACTGCTGTCGCGCTGGCGCTGATGATTGCTGACACTCTGCAGCAGGCCTTCCAGACGCTGCTCCAGCGCTTGTTTGAGGGATTCCAGATCGGATGCTTCCTGCACGCTGCTTTGCAGGTCACTGACCTGATCACGCAGTTGCTGGTTGAAGCTGCGCGTACTTTCCAGCGATGCGCTGTAACCCTCGCTAGCGGCATTGAGTGTGCCGATAAAGACGGCCAGGCGCTCGTTGAGCTGCTTGAGATAACCGGCAAACTCACGCTGACCGCTGTCACTGACCGCCAACACCAGCACGGCCAGGTCATCGAGCACCGGCACCAGCTCATACCAGTTGAGGTTGCCTTGCAGGCGCAGGCGCAGGGCTTCGCCTTGCGGCTGGTGGCGCGCCGGCAGCTCGAGCTCATCCAGCAGCTTGCGCAAGCTGCCGGCGATGTGCGGGGCTACCGCACTGTACCCAGGCTCACTGCTGGGCAGGGAAAACGGGCTGTCACCCGGCTCCTGCTGCGGCAACAGGCCAGGCGGCAGCGGCAAACTGTCGAGCACAGGAGGGGCGTCAGGTAACGGGCGCGGAGCCGGCTCGCGAGTCAGCACAGCGGCACTGGCAGGCGACTGACTGACCGGCGCCAGCGCTGCGGGCGCCGAGGTCTCCGGGGTAGAAGCCTGCTCAGCGACATCATCCGCCGCCTGCGCGTTGCTCTGCTCGTCGTCGCTGCTCTCGGTGCGTGTACCGAACAGCCGCTGCAACAACCCGGGCTGTTCCTGAACCGGGCTTTGCAGCACGGTCAGCGCCTGTCCTTGCAGATTGCTAAGCTGGCTGAGCAGAGCCGGCAACAGATACTGATGACTGGTGGCATCCTGCAGTTGCTTGCCGAGTGACTTGAGCGCCTTGCGTACTTCACGCGGCGGCTGCAGACGTTGCAGTTGCTCGATCAGCCCGGCCAGGGCCATAGCCGCTTCACCGGCACGCTGCTGACGGCGCTGCTCGGAATCCAGCACGGCCTTTTCCAGACGCGGGATCAGCCCGCCGAGCGCGGCGTCCATATCATCGCGGCGCAGGATTTCGCGCATTTCCTGCATGCACTGATCAACCGCCTTGTCCGCACCCTCGGCCGCCAGACTGCTGCGCACCAGGCCACGGCGCAGCAGATCCAGGCGCAACTCCCAACGGCGCTCAAGCTTTTCCTGCTGCTCAAGGCTGCTCAGGTACTTGTCTTTCCAGCGTTGCGCGTCATCGCTCATACGGCTTACTCGGGAGATGGCGTTTTCAGCATAGGCAGTTGCGCAGCATTCTGTGCTGCCGGCAGGCGAATTTCCACGGCTACCGGCAGGTGATCGGAAATTGGCTGGCTGAGCACGTCGACACGCCCCAGTTCAAGTTCGGAACTGAGCAGGATATGGTCAAGACAGCGCTGCGGTCGCCAACTCGGGAAGGTCGCCTCAACCTGCGGCGCGAGCAGGCCAAGATCGCGCAGCGGAGAATTTTCCAGCAGGTCGACGGCATGGGTATTCATGTCGCCCATCAGCACCAGATGGCGAAACTCGCTGACCCGCTCACGGATATAGGCCAGTTGCCGGGTGCGGGTACGAGCACCCAGAGCCAGGTGCATCATCACCACCCCCAGTGCGTGCTCGCCCTCTCCCAGCCGCAGAAAGATCGCACCGCGCCCAGGCGGCCCAGGCAGTGGATGATCCTCCAGCAAGGTGGGACGCAAGCGACTGAGTACGCCGTTGCTGTGCTGGGCGAGGCGCCCGAGATTGCGATTGAGCTGTTGGTACCAGAAGGGAAAGGCGCCCTGCTGGGCCAAGTACTCGACCTGATTGATATAACCCGAGCGCAGGCTGCCGCCATCGACTTCCTGCAACGCCACCAGATCGAAATCGGTGAGCAGATCACCGATGCGCTGAAGATTGCCGGCACGCCCGGCATGAGGCAAAAGATGCTGCCAACTGCGCGTCAGGTAGTGGTGATAACGCTGGGTATTGATGCCGACCTGAACATTGAAGCTGAGCAAGCGCAGCAGGCCGTCAGCTGGCCAGTCGGCATGGGGCGAGCAGTGCGGGTTGATCTGTGGGTCGCACAGACCAACCGCGCGTGTCTTTCGCCAGCGGCGCAACATACTTCGCGCCTGCGGCCGCTTAAAGCGCGGCACGCTCCTTGGCGATCAGGTGATCGGCGACTTCCAGCGTCTGCTGCGGGCCACCGGCAGAGCCCAGGTCGAAGCGATACTTGCCGCCAACGACCATCACCGGTACACCCGTGATCTGGTATGCCATGGCCAGTTTCTTGGCCTTTTCCATCTGACCTTTGACGGCGAAGGAGTTGAAGGTCTTGAGGAAGGCTTCGCGCTCGACACCCTGGGTGGCGACGAAATCGGCGAACTCTTCAGCCGAGGCCAGTTTCTTCTTCTCCTGGTGGATGGCGGTGAACACGGCGTCATGCACCTTCTGCTCGACCTTCATGCTTTCCAGGGTAATGAACGCCTGACCGTGGACGTTCCAGATCCCACCGAACAGCGCCGGCACACGAACGAAGTTGACGTCATCCGGCAGTTTTTCGACCCAGGGGTTGAGGGTCGCTTCGAACTGGTAGCAATGCGGGCAGCCGTACCAGAACAGCTCGACCACTTCGACCTTGCCAGGCTTGGACACCGGCACCGGGCTCTTCAGCTCGACATACTGCTGGCCGGCCACCGGCTCGGCATGGGCAGTAAGACCGAACAGGCTGCTGATCGCCAGAGCGGCGCCAAAAATCAGGTTACGCATGGGGTACTCCTCAACTGGATAAGCGTCGCCCTGGTGGCGATTCGAGACTATGACTCGCTACCGCTGGGCCGGTTCCGCCCATTGTAGCCATCACGCCTATGAAAAAGGGTGGCCGCAGCCACCCTTTGTCTTGCCAAACGCAACAGCGGTCTATCAGTGCAGACCCTGGATAAAGCTGGCCAGCGCCTCGATATCCTTGTTGCTCAGCTTGGCCGCAATGGAGCGCATGATCATCGCGTCGCCATCGTTGGTGCGGTTGCCTTCACGGAAATCGGTCAGCTGCTTGGCGGTGTACTGCGCATGCTGACCACCCAGGTGCGGGTAACCAGCGGCGGCAAGACCGGCACCGTTAGGCGCATGGCAACCAATACAGGCCGGCATGCCTTCTTCCAGCTTGCCGCCACGGAACAGCGCTTCACCACGCTCGACCAGCTTGGGATCGGCAGCGCCGACGCTCATCTTCTGGCTGGCGAAATAGGCGGCGATGTCAGCCATGTCCTGATCGCTGAGATTGTCCAGCATACCGGTCATTTCAATGATCGGACGGGCGCCGGACTTGATGTCGTGCAGCTGCTTGAGCAAGTAACGCTCGCCCTGACCGGCCAGCTTGGGAAAGTTTGGCGCAGGGCTATTGCCATCGACACCATGGCAGGCACCACAGACAGCAACTTTGCCCTGACCGGCTTCGGCATCGCCAGCAGCCTGTGCCACGCCGGTGAGGCCCAGGGTCAACAGCAGACTCACGAGTACTTTGTTCATCAGCTAATCCAATTACGGCTAAGAGAGAAAGGGTTATCGGGCAGGATTGCTCATTCGATCATCAACTTGATGACCGCCTGGTAATCCTCGGCCGAGCAGTCCATGCACAAACCACGCGGCGGCATGGCGTTCAAACCATTGGTGACGCTCTGCACCAGTGCATCCATACCCTTGGCCAGACGTGGCTCCCAAGCGGCCTTGTCGCCCTTCTTGGGCGCCGTGGGAATCTGGCCGTTGTGGCATACACCACAGGAACGGTCATACACAGCTTGCGCATCCTGTGCAGCATGGCCACTCAAGGACAGGGTCATGAGGGTAGCGGCGAGCAGCATTTTCTTCATCAGATCAACCTCATCAGGGTTGGGAGCGTCCTGCTTTCTATCGAGCAGAGATGTAATCGCTCCCGGCAATTGGGTTCCTGCGGGTGGGACAAAGCGCACACAAATTCTGCGGCATTATATACTGGCAGCACTGAAACGGAAACGACGCCACCTGCCGCCCCACCACCAGTGCAGCAGGTGCGCGGAAATGTCGCAAGCCCTGAACAGCACAAGAGCACGTCCAAATCCAGGCAAGGCAGTCAGCATAGCGAGCAACGATCAACGGCAATTACCATCAGGGTAGAGCCCGGCTGATACCGGCGCCGCGAGCGGGCCAACACCTCCACCTCATCACCAACACATGGCGCTGAGCGAGTATTTACCCTAGGTTCTGTACGAAAGTCGTCGAGCGAAGGTCAGGCGAGGCAAAAATGGGTGAGGAAGCGGAGTTTACGAGCTGTAAATGAGCATTCCGAACCTATTTTTAACGAAGCATCACCGAGCGCAGGCACTTTTCGTACAGAACCTAGCACCGCCCCTGGCTGGTTTGGCAAAGCCCCTGACACATCACCGGATACCCCCATGCTCCCGAAGAACCCCATCATCGGCCTGTGCCAGCAGGCCAGCTTTCTCATCAGCGCTGCCAAGGTCGATCAATGCCCCGAGGACAGCGGCCTTGAGGTAGCCTTCGCCGGCCGCTCAAACGCCGGCAAGTCCAGCGCGCTCAATACTCTGACCCACGCCAGCCTGGCGCGCACCTCGAAGACGCCGGGGCGCACGCAGTTACTCAACTTCTTCCGCCTGGATGACGAACGTCGCCTGGTCGACCTGCCGGGTTATGGCTATGCCAAGGTACCGATCCCGCTCAAGCAGCACTGGCAGAAACATCTGGAAGCGTATTTGGGCAGCCGCGAGAGCCTCTGCGGCCTGGTGCTGATGATGGACATCCGCCACCCACTGACCGAGTTCGACTGCATGATGCTCGACTGGTCGGTGGCCAGCGGCATGCCACTGCACATCCTGCTGACCAAGGCCGACAAGCTGGCCTTCGGCGCAGCGAAGAATGCGCTGCTCAAGGTACGCCAGGACATTCGCAAGCAATGGGGCGAAGGCATCAGCATCCAGCTGTTCTCGGCACCCAAGCGCATGGGCGTGGAAGAGGCGCAGATGGTCCTGGCCGGCTGGCTGGATCTGTTGCCGGAAGAGAATGAAGAAAACGCTGAAGAGGCCTGAAGTAGGGTGCGCTGTGCGCACCGAGATCGCAGGGAGTATTCGGTGCGCGCAGAGCACCGCTACGGAGCGACCGCCGCCCGTTTAGACTCGAAAGCGCATCAAAGAAGCCCTCTTCCGCCCTTCGGGCACCCTCGGCTTTGGCGTCCTGCGTCACCCTACCTCATGCATCCATGCAGTCGTCTCCCGGAGGGAGGGGGCATCAGAATGCCGCTAGCGGCACTTTTCTACAGGCAAAAAAAACCCCGAGCTTCGTATGGGGAGGGGGAAGTTCGGGGCTCAAGGTCTGAACCGCTAGGGCGGGGTTCAGATGTCTGCCAACACTTAACACAACAAAGGAGCATTGAAGGGCTTAACGGCCATTCATGAACTCTGACCGGGTGGCTTCGCGGAAAGTTCAGGATTTTTTTAAAAACTATTTGCAATAAGAAAACGCCAGTTGATTACCCGAAAGCCCAGCCTTAGCAGGCCGTTGAAAAACGTAGGCGAGGCAGCCAATGCAAGGCAAAAATAGGCGAAAAACGGTCGGAGTCGCGCTCGACTTTACGAGCTGTAAATGAGCATTTTGATCGGACTCGCGCACGAGCCTGTTTTTAACGCAGCAGTGGCAACGCAGATAGTTTTTCAACAGCCTGTTAGAGCTGCCGCAGCGTTGCGCTGCGGCAATCGGGGCATCAGTGGGCTTCATCCCAGTTGGCGCCAACGCCGACTTCCACCAGCAGCGGCACATCCAGTTCCGCTGCGCCACTCATCAGGCGCTTGAGTTGGGCGCTGACTTCGTCGATCAGGTCTTCGCGCACCTCCAGCACCAGTTCGTCGTGCACCTGCAGGATGATGCGCGCGTCGATGCCACTGTCCTGCAGCCAGCCGTCCACTTTGATCATGGCGCGCTTGATGATGTCCGCCGCCGTGCCCTGCATCGGTGCGTTGATCGCCGCGCGTTCGGCGCCCTTGCGCATGGCCTGGTTCTGCGCGTGGATTTCCGGCAGGTACAGGCGGCGGCCATAGACGGTTTCCACATAGCCCTGCTCGGCGGCCTGGGCGCGGGTGCTTTCCATATAGGCCAGCACGCCGGGATAGCGGGCGAAGTAGCGGTCGATGTAGGCCTGCGCCTCCTTGCGTTCGACGTCGATCTGTTTGGCCAGACCGAAGGCGCTCATGCCGTAGATCAGGCCGAAGTTGATGGCCTTGGCCTTGCGCCGCTGATCGCTGGTCACCTCCTCCAGCGCCACACCAAACACCTCGGCGGCTGTGGCCTTGTGCACATCCAGGTCATGGTGGAAGGCATCGAGCAGGCCTTTGTCCTTTGCCAGGTGGGCCATGATGCGCAGCTCGATCTGCGAGTAGTCCGCCGCCATCAGCTTGTAGCCCTTGGGCGCGACGAAGGCCTGGCGGATACGCCGGCCTTCGGCAGTGCGGATCGGGATGTTCTGCAGGTTAGGGTCGCTGGAGGACAGGCGCCCAGTGGCGGCCACCGCCTGGTGATAGCTGGTGTGGATGCGCCCAGTGCGCGGGTTGATCTGCTCCGGCAGCTTATCGGTGTAGGTGCTCTTGAGCTTGCTCAGGCTGCGGTACTGCATGAGCACCTTGGGCAGCTCAAAGTCCTGCTCGGCCAGTTCGGCGAGCACCGCCTCGGCGGTGGAGGGCTGCCCCTTGGCGGTCTTGCTGATCACCGGGTAGCCGAGCTTTTCATAGAGGATCACGCCGAGCTGCTTGGGCGAGGCCAGGTTGAATTCCTCGCCGGCGATCTCGAACGCCTTGCGCTCCAGCTCCACCAGTTTCTCGCCCAGCTCGACGCTCTGCTCGCCGAGCAGTTTGGCATCGACCAGCGCGCCGTTGCGCTCGATGCGCGCCAGCACCGGTACCAGCGGAATCTCGATGTCGCGCAGCACCTTGGCCAGCGACGGCAGCGCTTCCAGGCGCCCCCACAGTTCCTGATGCAGGCGCAGGGTCACGTCGGCGTCCTCGGCAGCGTAGGGGCCGGCCTGCTCCAGGGCGATCTGGTCGAAGGTCAGTTGCTTGGCCCCCTTGCCGGCGATGTCCTCGAAGCGGATGGTGCTGTGGTTCAGGTACTTCAGCGCCAGGCTGTCCATGTCGTGGCGCGTCGCCGTCGAATCCAGTACGTAGGATTCGAGCATGGTGTCGAAGGCCACGCCCTGCACCGTGATCGGTGTGCTGGCGTTGGCCAGGACGTTGATGTCGTACTTGGCATGCTGGCCAACCTTGGCCTTGGCCGGGTCTTCGAGGATCGGCTTGAGCGCCTTGAGCACCGCGTCGCGGTCGAGCTGCTGCGGCACGCCCATGTAGGAGTGCGCCAGCGGGATATAGGCCGCTTCGCCGGCCTTGACCGCGAAGGACAGGCCGACCAGTTGCGCCTGTTGCGCATCGACGCTGGTGGTCTCGCTGTCGAAGGCGATCAGCTCGGCCTGCTCCAGCTTCTGCAGCCAGGCATCGAACTGCGCCTGCTCCAATACCAGCTGGTAATCACCGCTGCTGGCTGGCGCTGGCTCGGCGGTTTCCTCAACGGTTTCCCCTGTCGGCTCGGCAAACAGATCGCCAGCCGGCGCTGCAGCCTTGGCCGCCAGCGCCTTGTTCTGCCGCAGCAGATCGTCCAGCCAGTTCTTGAACTCCAGCTCGCCGTACAGCTCGACCAGCGCAGCCTGATCCGGCTCGCCCGGATGCAGCGAGTCGATCTCGATATTCAGCGGTACGTCGGTCTTGATGGTCGCCAGCTGATAGGACAGGTAAGCCATCTCGCGATGCTCTTCGAGCTTGGCCGGCAAGCTCTTGGCGCCGCGAATCGGCAGCTCGGGCACCTTGTCGAGGTTGGCATAGATCACGTCGAGGCCACCGCCGACACCAACCAGCAGGCCGAGCGCGGTTTTTTCACCCACACCGGGCACGCCGGGAATGTTGTCGACCTTGTCGCCCATCAGCGCCAGGTAATCGATGATCAGCTCAGGCCCGACACCGAATTTCTCTTTCACGCCATCGGCGTCGTAGACGCTTCCGGTCATGGTGTTGACCAGCGTAACGTGCGGGCAGACCAGCTGCGCCATGTCCTTGTCACCGGTGGAGATGACCACGTCGCGCTTTTCCCCGGCCGCCCGACGGGCCAGAGTACCGATCACGTCATCGGCCTCGACGCCTTCGACGCACAGCAGCGGCAGGCCGAGGGCACGCACGCTGGCATGCAGCGGCTCGACCTGGACGCGCAACTCGTCCGGCATGGACGGACGATTGGCCTTGTACTCGGCGAACAGCTCATCGCGGAAGGTACCGCCCTTGGCGTCGAAGACCACGGCAAAGGGGCTGTTCGGATACTGCTTGCGCAGGCTCTTGAGCATGTTCAACACACCCTTCACCGCTCCGGTGGGCATGCCCCTGGAAGTGGTCAATGGCGGCAGGGCGTGGAAGGCGCGGTATAGATACGAGGAACCGTCGACCAGAACGAGAGGGGCTTGGCTCATGCGCGGGATCAACCTTTTCGGCGGGTGCAGCGGTAGAATAGCTGCATCGGTAAAAAACAAAGGAGCAAGGTTACCATGGGTACAGTCAATCGCTTGTTGCTGGTCGGCCTGTTGGCCTGTGTTCCACTTGCCGCTCACGCCGAAGATCCGGTGTCTGCCGATCCCGATGTGACCATCCGCCAAGACGGCGACCGCACCATTCAGGAATACCGGGTCAATGGCTTCCTCTACGCCATCAAGGTGATCCCGAAGAACGGTAAACCCTATTTTCTCGTGCGCGCCGATGGCAGCGACGGCAACTTCGTACGTTCGGACGATCCGGACATGCTGATCCCCTCGTGGGAAATCTTTAGCTGGTAAGTCATTAAGGTCTGATATGTCGGTATTCACCCCCCTGGAGCGTCATCAGCTCGAAGTCTTCCTGGCGCCCTATGGGCTTGGCCGCTTGCGTGACTTCCAGGGCATTGCGGCGGGCAGCGAAAACAGCAACTTCTTCGTCAGTCTGGAACAGGGCGAGTACGTCCTGACCCTGGTCGAACGCGGCCCGGTGGCCGATCTGCCGTTTTTCATCGAACTGCTCGACGTACTCCACGATGCCGGCCTGCCGGTGCCCTACGCCCTGCGCACGCAGGGCGGCGAGGCGCTGCGCAGCCTGGCGGAGAAACCGGCGCTGCTGCAGCCAAGGCTGTCCGGCAAGCATGTGCGCGAGGCCAACGCCCATCACTGTCAGGAGGTGGGTGGCCTGCTGGCACGGATTCACCTGGCCACCCGCGACGCGCGCATCGAGCGGCGCAGTGACCGTGGCCTGGACTGGATGCTGAGCGAAGGCCCGAGCCAGGCGCTGAAGCTCGATGACGAAGCCCTGCCGCTGCTGCGTGATGCGCTGGCCGAGATCGCCGCGTTGAAACCGCGCATCCTCGCATTGCCCCGGGCCAATCTGCATGCCGACCTGTTCCGCGACAACGCCCTGTTCGACGGCAACCACCTGGCCGGGGTGATCGACTTCTACAATGCCTGCTCGGGGCCGATGCTCTACGACCTGGCCATCACCCTCAACGACTGGTGCTCGCACGAAGACGGCAGCCTCGACGGCGCTCGCGCCCGTGCGCTGCTCGGCGCCTATGCGGCTCTACGCCCGTTCAGCGCTGCCGAAGCGGAGCTGTGGCCGGTCATGCTACGTGTGGCCTGCGTGCGCTTCTGGCTGTCACGCCTGATCGCCGCCGAGTCATTCGCCGGGCAGGAAGTGCTGATTCATGATCCGGCTGAGTTCCAGCGGCGCCTGGCGCAGCGCCAGCGGGTCGAACTGCCACTGCCGTTTGCCCTGTAGCAGCGAGGTCGACCTGCCAAGCCGCCGCTCATGCACCGCGCACAGATAAACGCTGCATGCCCTGACCCAGGTGCACGCGAAACGTATGCAGCTGCCCCGCAAAGGCCTTACAGGCTGCCCAGGCACTGAGCAAAGCCGGCGGCCAGGTTTTCCAGCAATTGCTCGTAGCCACTGGCATTGGCCGGCAAAGTGCCGCCCAACGCATCGAGTTCGGCCAGTCTTACCGGCAACCCGGCGCTCAAGGTTTCCGCCAGGCGCGGGCGCAGCGGCGGCTCGCTGAACACGCAGCTCGGCCCTGCCTGTTGCAGCGTCTTGCGCATGGCCGCGACATGCCGGGCACCCGGCTGCACTTCGGTCAGCACGCTGAACACCCCGGCGTGCTTGAGGCCGTAAGCAGCCTCGAAATAATCGAAGGCTTCGTGGAAGACGAAATAGGGCTTGCCCTGCAAGGCGGCCAGTTGCGGGCGAATGCGGCCATCGAGCGCCTCCAGGCGTGCCTCGAAGGCTTGCAGATTGGCGGCGTAGCGGTCGGCGTTAGCGGTATCCAGCTTGGCCAGGTCTGCCGCCATGCGCGCAGCGATCACCTTGGCATTGTCGGCGGCCAACCACAGGTGGGCATCCAGACTGCCCGGACGATGATCGTGATCATGCCCCAGCT
This sequence comes from Pseudomonas sp. GD03919, assembly GCF_029814935.1. Classification (NCBI taxonomy): domain Bacteria; kingdom Pseudomonadati; phylum Pseudomonadota; class Gammaproteobacteria; order Pseudomonadales; family Pseudomonadaceae; genus Pseudomonas; species Pseudomonas sp. GD03919. The sequence goes on along the minus strand of NZ_CP104582.1, from coordinate 93,197 downwards.
CATCGCCGGCATGTTCGTGGCCATGATCATGCTCGTCATGGTCATGATCGTGTTCGTCGTGGCTATCGCCGAAGTGGCGCAGGGTCATGCCGGGCAGGCTCTGCACAGCCACCTGTGGCTTGTCGCGGCTTTCCAGCACGCGCGGCAGGAAGCCTTCCATGTCCGGGCCGATCCAGTACAGCAGGTCGGCATCACGCACACGCCGTACATCGGACGGACGCAGCGCGTAGTGATGCGGTGAGGCGCCCGGCGGCAGCAACACGTCGGGTTCGCCAACGCCGTCCTGCACCGCTGCGGCGATCAGTTGCAGCGGTTTGATACTGGTCAGCACACGCACTTCGGCCTGGGCGCTGGCGACGAAAAACAGGGTAAAGAGACAGAAAAGACGCAACACGGGGCATACTCGAATGGAATTGAACAGGTAATATAATAACGTCTCTCACTCGCTCCGTCCTTGCCCATGATCGATACCCCCCTGGCTGCACGCCCCCACGATCACTCCCGCTGCGTCAGCCATGCGCTGGCCGAAGCCGAAGCCATCTGTGCGCGCCAGGGTCTGCGCCTGACTGCCCTGCGCAAGCGTGTGCTGGAGCTGGTCTGGGCCAGCCACAAGCCGCTCGGCGCCTACGACATCCTCGGCGTGCTGAGCGACGAAGACGGTCGCCGCGCCGCGCCGCCCACCGTTTACCGCGCGCTGGACTTCCTCCTGGAAAACGGCCTGGTGCACCGCATCGCCTCGCTCAACGCCTTCGTCGGTTGCAGCCACCCGGAGCACGCGCACCAGGGCCAGTTCCTGATCTGCCGCGCGTGCCATGCGGCGACCGAACTGGAGCAACCGGCGATCAGCCAGGCCATTGTCGACGGCGCGGCCGGTGTCGGTTTCGCCGTGGAAAGCCAGACCGTGGAAGTGGTTGGCCTCTGCGCAGGCTGCAAGGGCGCGGCATGAGCGAAGCATTGATCCGTCTCGACGGCGTCGCTGTCAGCTTCAATGGCCAGCCGGTACTGGACGACGTGCAGCTGAGCGTACAACCCGGTGAGATCGTCACCCTGATCGGCCCCAACGGCGCCGGCAAGACGACTCTGGTGCGCGTGGTGCTCGGCCTGCTCCAGCCCGACAGCGGTAACGTGCGCCGGGCGCCACGCCTGCGCATTGGCTACATGCCGCAAAAACTGCATGTCGACGCCACCCTGCCGCTGTCGGTGCTGCGCTTTCTGCGTCTGGTGCCGGGAGTGGATCGCCAGCGCGCGCTGGCAGCGCTGGCTGAAGTCGGCGCCGAACAGGTGATCGACAGCCCGCTACAGAGCATTTCCGGTGGCGAGATGCAGCGCGTGCTGCTGGCCCGTGCCCTGCTGCGCGAGCCGCAGTTGCTGGTACTCGACGAGCCGGTGCAGGGCGTCGACGTCGCCGGCCAGGCCGAACTGTACCGGCTGATCTCGCGGCTGCGCGAGCGCCACGGCTGCGGCGTGCTGATGGTCTCGCACGACCTGCATCTGGTGATGAGCGCCACCGATCAGGTGGTCTGCCTCAACCGTCATGTCTGCTGTTCCGGACACCCGGAGCAGGTCAGCGGTGATCCAGCCTTCATCGAACTGTTCGGCCAGGACGCCAAGAGCCTGGCCGTCTATCACCATCATCACGACCACGATCACGACCTGCATGGCGGCGTGGTCAAGCCCGGCCTGACCATTCATGGCCCGGCTCACGTCCACGGCCCGAACTGTAAACATTGATGCCTGACTTTCTCCTCAACGCCCTGCTCGCCGGTCTGGCGCTGGCCCTGGTGGCTGGCCCGCTCGGCTCCTTCGTGGTCTGGCGGCGCATGGCCTATTTCGGCGACACGCTGTCCCATGCCGCCCTGCTCGGCGTGGCACTGGGGCTGATGCTCGACGTCAGCCCGACCCTGACGGTAACCGTCGGCTGCATATTGCTCGCCGTGCTGCTGGTGACGCTGCAGCAGCGCCAGCCGCTGGCTTCCGACACCCTGCTGGGCATTCTCGCCCACAGCACCCTGTCGCTGGGCCTGGTGGCGCTGAGCTTCATGCATGACGTGCGCATCGACCTGATGAGCTACCTGTTCGGCGACCTGCTCGCCGTCAGCCCCACCGACCTGGCCTGGATCATCGGCGGTAGCGCGTTGGTGCTGGCGCTGCTGGCCTGGCTGTGGCGGCCGCTGTTGGCGATCACCGTGCACGAGGAACTGGCGCGGGTCGAAGGCCTGCCGGTAGCAGCGATCCGCCTGGCGCTGATGCTGCTGATCGCCGTGGTGATCGCCGTGGCGATGAAGATCGTCGGCGTGCTGCTGATCACCTCGCTGCTGATCATCCCCGCCGCCGCCGCCCAGCGCCACGCGCGCACGCCGGAGCAGATGGCCGTCGGCGCCAGCCTGCTCGGCCTGCTGGCAGTGTGCTGCGGCCTGGCGCTGTCCTGGTATCAGGACACGCCCGCCGGGCCATCCATCGTGGTCAGCGCTGCCGCGCTGTTCCTCGCCAGCTTCGCCCTGCCCAAGCGCAACGGCTGATGCTTGATTGCACGGGTTCCGGACTCACAACGCTCCCGTAGGGCGGCGTGAAATCAGTGGGGCAACGCTGTATGATTGCGCATTTTTTGCACAAACCGAGACGTAGACGCATGAAGTCGTTCGTTTTTAACGGCCTGCTGATCGGCCTGGCACTGCTGCTGGCCGCCTGCCAAAGCGCGCCGCACGGCATCGACACACTGACGCCAGCCTTCCAGCAGATCGAACAACGCCTCGACGCAGCCGACCTGGACGGGGCCCGTGAGCAGCTCGTTGCTCTTGAGCCACGCGCCGGCCAGGACGAACGCCTGCTGCAGTATCAACGACGCCTGGCCGATGCCTACATGCTGCAAGGGCGCGAAGCGTTGCAGCGTGGCGATCTCGACGCCGCAGGCAAAGCCCTCAGCCAGGCGCGCAGCCTGCTGCCCGACGCACCCGCACTGGGCAGCGATGTACGCCAGACGCTGGAACAGGCCCGGCAATGAGCCTGGCCTTTTAATGCCATTTTGAAATAACCATAGGCCAACAAAGATTTTCTCGGCCTAAACAACGCCGGGTAGACTAGCGCCCCTTTGCGCCCACCCGGCGCCCGATGGCCGGCCCATCCATCTTGGGGCTCGCCCTTGAACACACCCAAAAGGTCGTTCGCGTGATCCAGTTTCAATCCGTCCACAAGGCCTACCGCGTCGCGGGCCGCGAGATTCCGGCGCTGCAGCCCACCACGCTGCAGATCGGCAGCGGTCAGGTGTTCGGCATTATTGGCCACTCCGGCGCCGGCAAGAGCACCCTGCTACGCCTGATCAACCGCCTGGAGGAACCCTCCGGCGGACGCATCGAGATCGATGGCGTCGACGTCACCGCCCTCGATGCGGGCGGCCTGCGCCGCTTCCGCCAGCAGGTCGGGATGATCTTCCAGCACTTCAACCTGCTGTCGTCGAAGACCGTCGCCGACAACATTGCCATGCCGTTGCGCCTGGCCGGCGAGCTGAACCGTAGCGAGATCGACACCCGCGTTGCCGAACTGCTGGCCCGCGTCGGCCTGCAGGATCACGCCAACAAATACCCGGCGCAGCTCTCCGGCGGGCAGAAACAGCGTGTCGGCATCGCCCGTGCGCTGAGCACGCGACCAAAGATCCTCTTGTGCGACGAGGCCACCAGCGCACTCGACCCGCAGACCACCACCGCCGTGCTGCACCTGCTGGCCGAGATCAACCGCGAGCTGGGTCTGACCATCGTGCTGATCACCCACGAGATGGACGTGATCCGCCGCGTCTGCGACCGCGTGGCGGTGATGGATGCCGGTGTCATCGTCGAGGAAGGCCCGGTGGCCGAGGTGTTCCTGCACCCGCAGCACCCGACCACCAAGCGTTTCGTGCAGGAGTCCGAGCACGTCGACGAGAATGACCAACGCGATGACTTCGCTCATGTTGAAGGCCGCATCCTGCGCCTGACCTTCCAGGGCGAGGCCACCTACGCCCCGCTGCTGGGCACCGTGGCCCGCGAAACCGGGGTGGACTACAGCATCCTTGCCGGGCGCATCGACCGCATCAAGGACACCCCCTACGGCCAGCTGACCCTGGCCCTGACCGGCGGAGACATCGACGCTGCGCTGGCGCGCTTCGCAGCCGCCGACGTGCATCTGGAGGTACTGCGCTGATGCTCGAACAACTGCTACCCAACGTATTCTGGCCGGAAATCTGGCAGGCCAGTCTCGACACCCTGAACATGCTGCTCGGCTCGATGCTGTTCACCGTGCTGCTCGGCCTGCCGCTCGGCGTGCTGCTGTTTCTGACCGGCCCGCGCCAGCTGTTCGAGCAGAAGGCCCTGTATGGCGCACTGTCACTGGTGGTGAACATCCTGCGCTCGGTGCCCTTCGTCATCCTGCTGATCCTGATGATTCCCTTCACCGAGCTGCTGGTCGGCACCTCGCTGGGCGTCGCCGGCGCCATCCCGCCGCTGGTGGTGGGCGCCACGCCGTTCTTCGCGCGCCTGGTGGAAACCGCCCTGCGTGAAGTCGAGCGCGGCATCATCGAGGCGACCCAGGCGATGGGCGCCAGCACCTGGCAGATCATCACCCGCGCGCTGCTGCCCGAGGCGCTGCCCGGCCTGCTCGCGGCCACCACCGTCACCGCGATTACCCTGGTGTCCTACACCGCCATGAGCGGCCTGATCGGCGGCGGTGGCCTCGGCGACCTGGCCGTGCGCTACGGCTACCAGCGCTACCAGCCGGACGTGATGGCCGTGACCGTGATCCTGCTGTTGATCATAGTGCAGGTGCTGCAGATGGTCGGTGATCGGCTGGTGGTGCATTTTTCTCGCAAGTAATCCCAACAAGCGGCGACTCGCCACCCGCGAGAGCCGCGCCAACCTTCCCAAAAGGAATCTTGATATGAAGAAACTGCTGACTGCCCTCGCCGCCTTTGTGGCCTTCTCGGCCCAGGCCGAAACCCTCAGCGTCGCCGCCACTCCGGTGCCGCACGCGGAAATCCTCGAATTCGTCAAACCGGCCCTGGCCAAAGAAGGCGTGGAGCTGAAGGTGCGCGTGTTCACCGACTACGTGCAGCCCAACCTGCAGGTGCAGCAAGGCAACCTCGACGCCAACTTCTTCCAACACCAGCCGTACCTGGACGAGTTCAACGCCAGCCGCAAGACCGAGCTGGTCAGCGTTGCCGGCGTACACGTCGAGCCCTTCGGCGCCTACTCGAGCAAGATCAAGAACCTGAGCGAGCTGCCGCAAGGCGCAACCGTGGCCATCCCCAACGATGCCACCAACGGCGGTCGCGCCCTGCTGCTGCTGCAGAAAGCCGGCGTGATCACCCTCAAGCCGGAAGCCGGCATCCTCGCCACGCCGAAGGACATCGTCGAAAACCCGAAAGGCATCAAGGTGCGTGAACTGGAAGCAGCTACCCTGCCGCGCGTGCTGAGCCAGGTCGATCTCGCCCTGATCAACACCAACTACGCCCTGGAAGCCAAGCTGAACCCGACCCAGGATGCCCTGGCCATCGAAGGCAGCGACTCGCCCTACGTGAACATTCTGGTGACCCGCGCCGACAACAAGGACAGCGACGCCGTGCAGAAGCTGGTCAAGGCCCTGCACAGCGCCGAGGTCAAGCAGTTCATCGAAGAGAAGTACCAGGGCGCCGTGGTCCCGGCGTTCTGATCGCCGCCGACCGCTTTTGCTGTAACCAATGCCGCGCCGCTGCAAAGCCGCGCGGCATTTTTATGTGTGGAACCTAGCGGCCAGTCCCCCGCGATCCATAGCGCTCACCTGGCACCGACGCCAGCGCCCCGGATTGCATCCGGGCTACAAGCGCCGCAAACATTCCAGCAGGCAATCCAGCGCCGGCTGACGCTGCGCCCGCCGCACCAGGGCGACCAGTTCGCGATGGAAGGCCAGCGCGCCCAGCTCGATCACCCGCAGGCGCGTGGGCCGTTGCAGCCACAGGCCCGCGCGTGGCACCAGGGCGACGCCCATGCCGTTCTCCACCAGACGCACGATGGCTTCCAGCTCATCCAGCTCCAGCGCCTCGTGCACGTTCAGCTGCTGTTCACGCAGAAAGCGGGTCACCTGGCGCCCACCGAACGAGGCGCGGTCGTAGCGCACGAAAGGTTGCTCGACCAGCAGGCGCAGCGGGTCGTCGCCCGGCACGTCCAGCGGAGCGATGAGCACGAAGGGCTCGTGCGCCAGCGGGACTTCGAGGATTTCCTTGGGCAAGGCAAACGGCGGTTTGATCAGCAGTGCCAGATCCAGCTCGCCGGCATCCAGCTGGCTGAACAGCTGCAAGGACACGCCCGGCACCAGCTTCAGTTCGACCCGCGGCGCCAGTTGCCGAAAGCGCGGCAGCGCCTCGGCCAACAGGCCGGTCTGCAAGGTGGCGATGGCGCCGACGCGCAGCTCGCCCTGCCACTGATCGGCCGCCTGCGGTAGCGCCATTTGCGCGTACAGCGCGAGCATCTGCTCGGCCAGCGGCAGGGCATGCCGGCCGGCCGCATTGAGCACGGCAGCGCGACCACTGCGGTCGAACAGGCGCACGCCGAGGTGCTGCTCCAATACGCGCATCTGCGCGCTGACCGCCGACTGGGTCAGGCCCACTTGTTGACCGGCAGCGGCGAAGGTGCCCAAACGGGCGACGGTGATGAAGGTTTTCAGTTCACGCAGCATCGGCGCCTCGAATGATCGAAATTATTTGAGCTTGCACGAAAGAATATTCGCTTTCCGACAATTTCGCTGTTGATAGGCTGGAGCGACGAACATCGATGGCGGGGTTGCACCCGCCCTACTCACAATAATCAGAGGTAATCCGTGATGGCCCTTGCACCCTTTCACCTGGCGATTCCCGTGTACGACCTGCCTGCCGCGCGGCATTTCTATGGCGAGGTGTTCGGCTGCGCCGAAGGCCGCAGCAGCGAGCACTGGGTGGATTTCGATTTCTTCGGCCACCAGTTGGTGATCCACGAGGCGCCGAAGATGGCTTATCAGGAAGCAGCCGCCAGCAACCCGGTGGACGGCCATGACGTGCCGGTGCCGCATTTCGGCGTGGTGCTCGCCTGGGACGATTGGGAGGCGCTGGCCGAGCGCCTGCGCAGCCGCCAGACGACTTTCGTCATCGAACCCTATGTGCGCTTCAAGGGCCAGGTCGGTGAGCAGGCCACCCTGTTCCTTCTCGACCCCTGCGGCAATGCCCTGGAGTTCAAGGCGTTCAAGGACATCGGCCAGCTGTTCGCCAAGTGAGCGCGGGACAAACCTTCAATCCAGCGGATTGTCGATCTGCGCGCGCAGCAGCTCGGCGAAGGCGCTTGCCTCCACCGGGCGGCTGATCAGGAAGCCCTGGATCTCGTCGCAGTTCTGGCTCTTGAGGAAATCCATCTGCGCCTGGGTTTCCACGCCCTCGGCCACCACTTTCAGCTCCAGGCTGTGAGCCATGGCGATGATCGCGCGGGTGATTGCGGCATCCTCGCCACCGGGTGACAGGTCGCGGATGAAGGTCTGGTCGATCTTCACGTAATGCACCGGGAAGCGCTTGAGGTAACTGAGCGAGGAATAGCCGGTGCCAAAGTCGTCGATGGCCAGCTTGACCCCCAGTTCGCGCAGCTGGCGGAAGGTGACGATGACGCTGTCGACGTTGTCCAGCAGTTGGCTTTCGGTCAGCTCCAGTTCGAGATATTGCGGCGCCAGGCCGGTCTCTTCGAGCACCTGACGCACCAGGCTGGTGAGGTTGCCCTGGCGCAGCTGATGCACCGAGATGTTCACCGACACACGGATTTTCGCCAGCCCCTGACGCTGCCATTCACACGCCTGCTGGCAGGCCTGACGCAGCACGAACTCGCCAATCGGTGCGATCAGCCCGGTTTCCTCGGCCAGACCGATGAACTCGCTCGGCGGCACCATGCCCTGTTGCGGATGGCGCCAGCGCACCAGCGCCTCGGCAGCATTGAGCTGGTCGTCGGCGAGGTTCAGTTTGGGCTGGTAGAACACCTCCAGCTGGCCTTCGTCGATGGCCTTGCGCAGCTGGTTCTCCAGTTGCAGGCGCTCCAGGGTGCAGGCCTGCAGGTTGTCGGTGAAGAACTGGAAGGTGTTGCCGCCCAGGTGCTTGGCATGTTGCACGGCCATGTTGGCCTGGCTGATCAGTGCGCTGATCTCGCGGGCGTAGTCCGGCAGCAGACTGATGCCCAGCGAGGCACTGATCACCAGCTCGTGGCCACCGACGGTCATCGGCACGCGCAGCTTGGCCAGCAGCCGACTGGCCACCCGCGCCAGGCTGGAAAGGCTGCCATAGGCATCGAGGATGATGGCAAATTCATCAGCCGACAGCCGCGCGATGCAGTCGGCCTCGGGTACGGTCTGGGTCAGGCGGCGGCTTATCTGGCGCAGCAACTGGTCCGCCACCTCATGCCCGAGGCTGTCGTTGAGCAGCTTGAAGCGATCCAGATCGATGTGCACCAAGGCGATGCTGCGGCCACTCTGCCGTGCGCGCTGGCTGGCTTCATGCAGACGCTCCTTGAACAGGCTGCGGTTGGCCAGCCCGGTGAGGTCGTCGTAGTGCGAGAGGTAGCGCAGGCGCTCCTCAGCCTCGCGCCGCGCCGTCAGGTCGGCGAAGAAACCGACGATATGGCTGGGCCGCCCGCTGGTATCGCGCACCAGATTGAGCTGCAGCCATTGCGGGTAGAGCTCGCCGCTCTTGCGCGTCTCGATCAGTTCGCCCTGCCAGGTGCCGCTACCGTCCAGCTCCTGGCGGATCATCTGGTATTGCCGGCTCATCTCACGACTGCCGAACAGGCTGGTCACCCTGCGCCCGACCACTTCCTCGCTGCTATAGCCGGTCACCGCGCTGAAGGCGCGGTTGACCGCCAGCACGCGGTAGTCGGGGTCGAGAATGAAGATGCCTTCGCTGGCCGCCTCGAACACGGTGGCGGCCAGACGTTGCTGCTGCTCCTGCTGACGCCGCGCGCTGACGTCACGTCGCGTGCCGAGCATGCGCCGGACACGACCGGCGGCGTCGCGCTCGACCGCACGGCCACGGTCTTCGACCCAGACCCAGTGGCCATCGACATGGCGCACGCGGTACTCGATCTGATAATCCTCGCTGCGCCCCTTGAGGTGCTGAACCAGCGCCCGACGCAGTCGTGGCAGGTCGTCCGGGTGCAGACGCGGGGTGAGGTCGCGCAGCATCACCCGCACCTGCTCCGGCTCCAGACCGAACAGCTCGCGCAGGTGCGAATGATGCACCTGATCGCTTTCCAGATCCCAGTCCCACAGCCCCAGCTCACTGGCCTCCAGCGCCAGGGCCAGGCGCTCCTGGCTCTTGCCCAGCGCATGAGTCGCCTCGTCCAGCTCCAGGGTACGCTCGGCCACGCGCATTTCCAGCGCACCATGGGCACCGCGCAGCTCACGTTCGGCACGACGGCGTTGCTCAACCTCGCGCGCCAGCTCTTCGTTGAGCCCTTCGGCGCGCTGCTTGGCATGCTCCAGATTGCTGATCAGCGCTAGATTATGGAACCGTTGCAGCAAGCTGCGCTGTACCAGGCGATTGACCTGCCAGGCCACGATCAGCAGGGCAAGAAACAGGATCAGCCCAAGCAGCCCCCAACCGCGTTGCAGGCTGTTGTCGGCCAGCAGCAGATAGGCCACCGAAGGCAGCAGGCAGGGCAAGGCGAAGCTGAGAAAGGCCGAGAGGCTGACGGCATAGGCGACGCTGGCCGAAAGAATCGCCGCGGCGATCAGGCCATAGACCAGTGCCTGCTGATAGAACACATCGGCCGGCACCAGGACGATCACGGCGAAGGCGAGGGTCAGGCCGGAGGCCCCCGCGCCGAACAGGAAGATGTTTCGCCAGTAGGGCTCGGCCTGGCGGCTCGGCAGCGCCGCGTTGAAGGCGTTCACCTGGGTCAGACGCAGCAGCACCAGCAACACCACCCAGCCCAACCATGCTGCGAGCATGAGGGCGCTCTGCTGACTCCACAGCAACAGGCTGCAGGCCAGGCCAACCAGGAGCATGAGCAACGTGGGCAGACGCGAGCCCTGAAACAACAGTCGGGTACGCTCGACGGCAATATCCGTGGCGAACTGACGCTCAGCCTGATGCGGATCCAGCGTCACCTCTTGAACTTCGGCGCTAGTCGTGGCGGTCATAGGCGATTTTCTTGTAATGGTTGCCTGAGGGGCTGCGGTATTTTTTCAGCTGCCTCAGCCCTGACGTCGCGGGAGAATACCCGAGACAGACGCTCTGCCCAACAATGATGTGGCGCATTTCACAACCTGATGCCGAACTTCTGCCAGGCCGCGCCACGTCACGACGGCCCCTGGCCGCCTGACCACGCCCACCTGCGCGCTGACCTGCCAGTCGTCGGTAGCATCGGACGCGTTTCTCCACGCTCGGACAACGGTTTGCCCTCCCCTGTCCGGGCCCCTAGAATGCCGCGATGCAAAACGACCTCGACCACAGACTCACCACCCTCAATCCCGCCCAGCACCATGCGGTCACCACGCCGCCGGGTCATCAGCTGGTGCTGGCCGGTGCCGGCTCGGGCAAGACCCGCGTGCTGGTGCACCGCATCGCCTTCCTAATCCAGCGCCTGGACGTGTCGCCGCACAGCATCCTGTCGGTGACCTTCACCAACAAGGCCGCCGCCGAGATGCGCCACCGCATCGAAGACGTGCTCGGCCATGCCCCGGCGGGCATGTGGGTCGGTACCTTCCATGGCCTGGCGCACCGTCTGCTGCGTGCGCACTGGCAGGAGGCCAAGCTGGCCGAGAACTTCCAGATTCTCGACTCCGACGATCAGCAGCGCCTGATCAAGCGGGTAATCCGCGACCTCGGCCTGGATGAACAGCGCTGGCCAGCCAAGCAGGCGCAGTGGTTCATCAACGGGCAGAAAGACGAGGGCATTCGTCCGCAGGGTATCCAGGCCAGCGGCGACCTGTTCCTGGCCACCATGCGCGGCATCTACGAAGCCTACGAGGCGGCCTGCGCGCGCACCGGCGTCATCGACTTCGCCGAACTGCTGCTGCGCGCCCTCGACCTGTGGCGCGACAACCCTGGCCTGCTGGAGCACTACCAGCGCCGCTTCCGCCATATCCTTGTCGACGAGTTCCAGGACACCAACGCCGTGCAGTACGCCTGGCTGCGCATGCTCGCCAAGGGCGGCGAGAGCCTGATGGTGGTGGGCGACGACGACCAGTCGATCTACGGCTGGCGCGGCGCGAAGATCGAGAACATCCAGCAGTTCGACAGCGATTTCGCCGATGCCGAGATCATTCGCCTGGAGCAGAACTACCGCTCCACCGCCAACATCCTCAATGCCGCCAACGCGCTGATCGCCAACAACCAGGGGCGCCTCGGCAAGGAGCTGCGCACTGACGTCGGCGACGGCGAGCCGCTGGCCCTGTACGCCGCCTTCAACGAGCACGACGAAGCGCGCTACGTGGTCGAGACCATCGAGGACGCCCTGCGCAAGGATGGCCTCAAGCGCAGCGAGATCGCCATTCTCTATCGCTCCAACGCCCAGTCGCGCGTGCTGGAAGAGGCGCTGCTGCGCGAGAAGATCCCCTACCGCATCTACGGTGGTCAGCGCTTCTTCGAGCGTGCCGAAATCAAGAACGCCATGGCCTATCTGCGCCTGCTCGACGCACGAGACAACGATCCGGCGCTAGAAAGAATCATCAACGTGCCGGCACGTGGTATCGGCGAAAAAACGGTAGAAAACATTCGCCAATTTGCGCGTGAGCATGAGCTACCAATGTGGGCGGCTATTCGCCGAATGCTCGCAACAAAAACATTGTCCGGTAAGGCCGCCGGGGCGCTGACCGCATTCATCGATTTGATAAATAACCTCGACGAGAAAGTCGCTGCCATGCCCCTGCACCAGATGACCCAGGTAGTCATCGATAAGAGCGGCCTGCTCGCTTATCACGAGGCGGAAAAGGGCGAGAAGGGCCAGGCCCGGGTAGAGAACCTCGAGGAACTGGTCAGCGCCGCGCGCGCCTTCGAGAATGACGAAGACGACGAGCTGACCCCACTGCAGGCCTTCCTCACCCACGCCTCGCTGGAGGCCGGCGACACTCAGGCCGCCGAGAACGAAGACAGCATTCAATTGATGACCCTGCACAGCGCCAAGGGCCTGGAATTCCCCCTGGTATTCCTGGTTGGGATGGAGGAGGGTCTGTTCCCGCACAAGATGAGCCTGGAAGAACCGGGCCGATTGGAAGAAGAACGCCGCCTGGCCTATGTCGGCATTACCCGTGCCATGCAGAAGCTGGTGATCAGCTACGCCGAAACCCGGCGTCTCTACGGTAGCGAGACCTACAACAAGGTGTCGCGCTTCGTCCGCGAAATCCCCGCACCGCTGATTCAGGAAGTGCGCCTGAGCAACAGCGTCAGCCGCCCGGTGAGCACCAGCTCGATGGGTGGCGGCAGCCTGTTCGCCGGCAGCGCCGTACCGCAGACGCCCTTCAGTCTGGGCCAACGCGTACACCACAGCCTGTTCGGCGAGGGCACCATCCTCAATTTCGAGGGTGCTGGCGCCCAGGCGCGGGTCCAAGTGAATTTCGAAAACGAAGGCAGTAAGTGGCTGATGCTGGCATACGCCAAGCTCGAAGCCTGTTAGTACACCGTACCTGGAGATAATCGATGAATCGCCGCAATCTGTTCGGCACCGCTCTGGCGCTGATCGCCGCAATCGGCCTGGTTGGCTGCAAGGACGACAAGGCTGCCAGCGAGCAAGCCGCTGCCAAGCCGGCAGAAATCATCCACTGGAAGATGGTCACGTCCTGGCCGAAGAACTTCCCCGGCCTGGGCACCTCTGCCGAACGTCTGGCCGAACGTATAAATGCCATGAGCGCCGGGCGCCTGACCGTCAAGGTCTACGCCGCCGGTGAGCTGGTGCCGGCGCTGGAAGTATTCGATGCCGTTTCCCGCGGCACCGCCGAGATGGGCCACGGCACCCCGTACTACTGGAAGGGCAAGGTCCCGGCTGCGCAGTTCTTCAGCAGCGTGCCGTTCGGTCTTTCGACTCTGGAAATGAACGCCTGGCTCAGCCACGGCGGTGGCCAGGCGCTGTGGGACGAAACCTACGCCCCCTTCGGCGTGAAGCCGCTGTCGGCCGGCAACACCACCATGCAGATGGGCGGCTGGTTCAACAAGGAAATCAACAGCCTGGACGACATCAAGGGCCTGAAGATCCGCATGCCGGGCCTCGGCGGCGAAGTCTGGAGCCGTCTGGGTGCGATCACCGTCAACCTGCCGGGCGGCGAGATTTTCACCTCCCTGCAGACCGGTGCCATCGATGCCACCGACTGGGTCGGCCCCTATAACGACCTGGCCTTCGGCCTGCACAAGGCAGCCAAGTACAACTACTTCCCGGGCTGGCAGGAGCCGCAGGCGGTGGTCGAGGCGATGGTCAACCAGAAAGCCTTCGACGCACTGCCGGCAGATCTGCAGGCCATCGTCGTCGAAGCTGCACGCGCCGCGACCCTGGACATGATGGACGACTACGTATTCAACAACGCCAAGGCGCTGCAGAGCCTGAAGAGCGAGGGCGTGCAGTTCAAGCGCCTGCCGGATGAGGTGCTGCAAGCCATGCGTGAGCAGTCCAACCTGGTGCTCGAAGCCCTGGCCGCCGAGAACGACCTCAACGGCCGCATCTGGGCCTCGCAGAAAGCCTTCCTCGAAGAGGCCAACGCCATGCAGGCGCTGACCGAGAAAGAGCTGTACAACTGGCGTTGATTCAACAAGAGAGTCCCTTCAGGCCAGGCTCCCAACGCATTATTGTGTGTGGGAGCCCCGCCTCGGGGCGAAGCTTATACCGCCCGCCATCGGCGCAATGATAGCCAAGAGCGCACCCGGCATTGTTTCGAGCCCGGGTTCGCGGCGAGGCGCCGCTCCTACAGACTCGGCGCGTAGCTTGACTAACAGGTATCGACCACCAAGAGCCCCGTTCTTTCTCAGGGATGACTGCCCATGCGTCTTCGCTCTCTGCTCCTCCTGCCCCTGCTCGGCCTCGGCCTGATCGGCTGCAAGGACGACTCCGCACCGGCCGACCAGGCCGCAGCCCCCACGCAAACCTTCCACTGGAAGATGGTCACCACCTGGCCGAAGAACGCACCCGGCACCGGCACCGCAGCCGAACGCCTGGCCGAGCGCGTCAACGCCATGAGCGCCGGGCGTCTGACCATCAAGGTTTATGCCGCTGGCGAGCTGGTGCCGGCGCTGGAGGTGTTCGACGCCGTGTCGCGCGGCACCGCCGAACTCGGCCACGGCACGCCCTATTACTGGAAGGGCAAGGTGCCCGCCGCGCAGTTCTTCGGCGCCGTGCCCTTCGGTCTGTCCACCCTGGAAATGAACGCCTGGCTGAGCAAGGGCGGCGGTCAGGCACTGTGGGATGAAGCCTACGCGCCCTTCGGCCTCAAGCCGCTGACGGCGGGTAACAGCACCATGCAGATGGGCGGCTGGTTCAACAAGGAAATCAACAGCCTGGCTGACATCAGGGGCCTGAAAATCCGCATGCCCGGCCTCGGTGGCGAAGTCTGGAGCCGCCTGGGTGCGACCACCGTGGTGATGCCAGGTGGCGAAATCTTCACCTCGCTGCAAAGCGGCGCCATCGACGCCACCGACTGGGTCAGCCCCTATAACGACCTGGCCTTCGGCCTGCACAAGGCCGCCAAGTACTATTACTACCCGGGCTGGCAGGAGCCGCAGTCGGTGCTCGAACTGCTGATCAACCAGAAGGCCTTCGATGCACTGCCCGCCGACCTGCAAGCCATCGTCAGCGAAGCGGCGCGCGCGGCGACCCAGGACATGATGGACGACTACGTCTACCACAACGCCCTGGCGCTGGATGAACTGAAGCAGAGCGGCACGCTGCTCAAGCGCTTCCCCGACGAGGTGCTGCAGGCCATGCAACGCGAGAGCGAACAGGTGCTCGGCGAGCTGGCCGCGCAGAGCGAACTCAATGGGCGCATCTGGGCCTCGATGCAGGCTTTCCAGGCGCTGGCCACTTCGATGCAGGCGCTGTCGGAAAAAGAGCTGTACGACTGGCGCTGAGCCGCTCAGGGTTATAGCCCTTACCCTTGTGGGAGCCCCGCCCGGGGCGAAGCTGTTTTACCTCAGGTTCGCGGCGGGGCGCCGCTCCTACCCGTTCGGCGCGGCCACATCTGACCTATCGGGCTCCGTTTGTCGCTCCAGGCTGCGCCTCATGCCCTGGCGGCCATACTTCACGGATGAAGAAAAAGCCGACCGACCCTGCCCATATCCTCGATACCGCCCTGCAACTGGCCGACGTCTGCGGCTGGGAGCGCCTGCATCTGTTCGACGTCGCCACCGCGCTCGACATTGGCCTGGACGCTATCGCCCATCACTACCGCGACAAGGATGATCTGGTGGAGGCCTGGTTCGACCGCGCCGATCTGGCCCTGCTCGCCCACGCCAGCAATCCCGACCTGCAGGGTCTGAACGCCGAACAACGTCTGGAAAGCTGCCTGCTGGCCTGGCTCGAGAGCCTGGCAGCCCATCGCGCGGTGACCGGGCAGATGCTGCTGTACAAGCTCGAGCCTGGACATATCCACCTGCAGGTGCTCGGCCTGATGCGTATCAGCCGCACCGTGCAATGGTGGCGCGAAGCCGCTGGCCGGCAAAGCCTGCATCTGCATCGCATCGCCGAAGAAACCCTGCTCACCGCCGCCTACCTGCGCAGCTTCATCCACTGGCTGCGCCACCCCGACGAAGACGCAGCCACCTTCCGCGCCTACCTGCGCCGCCAACTGCGCGGTGGCCCGCTGCCTCTGCTGCTGCAGCGCCCGTAAATCCGGGATCGTGGTTGCGCACCCCGGATTGCATCCGGGCTACACGGACAAATCGCAGAATGGCCGCCCTGATAGGCAAAAGCCGGAAACATTCTGTCACTGGTCATGCCCCGCCATGACGGGCAAGATGCCAACCAAGCTTTTCCACAAGAGAGAAAACCGTGATGCAGCGTTTCCTCAGTATTGCCATGGTGCTGTGCCTGGCACTGACCTTCAGTTTCGAAGCCCACGCCAAGCGTTTTGGCGGTGGCAAATCCTTCGGCTCCGCGCCCAGCCACCAGACCCGCCAGGCCACGCCTCCTGCTCAACAGGCTGCCCCGGCTCCCGGCCGTCAGCAACCTGCCGCTGCCGCCAGCGGTGCTTCGCGCTGGCTCGGCCCGCTGGCCGGTCTGGCCGCTGGTGGCCTGCTGGCCTCGATGTTCATGGGTGATGGTTTCGAAGGCCTGCAGATCATGGACATGCTGATCTTCGGTCTGATCGCCTTCCTGCTGTTCCGCTTCCTTGCCGCCCGTCGTGCACGCCAGCAGCCGCAAATGGCCGCTGCCGGTGCGCCGTACCAGCGTGAAATGCCGAACGCCGACAACGCGCCAGCCGCTGGCAGCAATATCTTCGGTGGCCGTCTGGCTTCGGCCGCTCCGGTGATCAACGCCCCGGCCTGGTTCAACGAGCAGAGCTTCATCGCCGCCGGTCGTGAGCACTTCATGAACCTGCAGCAGCACTGGGACGCCAACGAGATGGACAAGATCGCCGAGTTCGTCACGCCGCAACTGTTGGAGTTCCTCAAGCGCGAGCGCGCCGAGCTGGGTGGCGGCTTCCAGTCCACTTATGTCGATAACCTCGATGTGCAACTCGACGGTGTCGACGACAACGCCGAGAAGACCATCGCCACCCTGACCTTCAGCGGCGTGTCGAAAACCTCGCGCTTCGACCAGG
Source organism: Pseudomonas sp. GD03919 (assembly GCF_029814935.1). Lineage (NCBI taxonomy): Bacteria > Pseudomonadati > Pseudomonadota > Gammaproteobacteria > Pseudomonadales > Pseudomonadaceae > Pseudomonas > Pseudomonas sp. GD03919. Next base: position 76,451 of record NZ_CP104582.1, on the reverse strand, counting down.
GCGAGCCGTTCAGCGAAAGCTGGCGCCTGGAACGCGCCCAGGGCGACAACCAGCCCTGGCTGATCGCCGGCATTCGCCAGAACTGATCGCGACGACGCACAAGAAACCCGGGCTTGCCCGGGTTTCTTCATTTCAGCATTGGCTCGCCATCGCAGTTGAAGCCGCTCCTGCAACTCACGCCGGATCAGTAGCCGCCCGGCGCATGCCGATATGCGGGATACCGTCCTCCAGATACACCTCGGTCACCGCCACGAAGCCATAGCGCCCGTAGTAGCCCTGCAGATGCGCCTGTGCCGACAAATAGACCGGCACACCCGGCCAACGCTGGCCGCACTCGACCAGCCCCCGCTCCATCAGCCGATGACCCAGCCCGCTGCCGCGTGCCCGCTCGGCGGTCAGCACGCGACCGATCACCACCTCGCCGTTCATACGTTGCGGATCGAGCAGGCGCAGATAACCCAGCAACCCCGACTCGTCGCGGGCCAGCAGGTGGCAAGTGTCACCAATCAGATCCTGACCATCGGTTTCCAGGTAGGGGCAGTTCTGCTCGACCACGAACACCTGGGTGCGCAGCGCCAGCAGCTCATAGAGGGTGGCGGTATCGAGTTCGCGGTGGTGCAGGCAATGCCAGGTGACAGATGACATGGGAAGGCTCCGCAAAAGCGCCATTATCCGATGGCGGCGACAGGTTTACACTCGCCCCGCCAGCTACTGTATAAAGCCGATCCCCCCCTGATGAGGAGCCGATGCCGTGGAAGAAGTCATCGAACAGCTGCGCGAACTCAACGAGCCGGTACCGGTACCCCTGGAGCTGCCGGAAGAAGAAACCCTGGTGGAGATTCAGGAGCAGATCCTCATCCACTTGCCGTTCGAGCTGCGCGAGTTCCTGCTCAAGGTCAGCGACGTGGTCTATGGTCGCCTGGAGCCGGTCACCGCCAGCGACCCGCATTCGCACACCTACCTGCCGGAAGTCGCCTCGGTGGCCTGGGATCTCGGCCTGCCGCGCGATCTGGTGCCGCTGTGCCAGGACGGCCGCAATTACTATGCCGTGGACGTGGAAGGTCAGGTTTGGCTATGGGACGGCGACGAAGGCGAGCTGACCGACGAAAGCTGGGACTCGGTCTGGCACTGGTGCCGTGACGTCTGGCTGGAGAGCTGATCGCCTCGTCGCCCTGTAGGAGCCGGCTTGCCGGCGATTGAGCTCAGCGCTGCACCTGATCGCCGGCAAGCCGGCTCCTACAAACTGGGATACGAGCGTCCCGCGCGCACCGCCCTCACACCTCGCCCTGCTCCAGCGCCAGCAGGTTGAGCAAAAAGCGCGCGAAGTAGATCAGATCCTGCTCCATGGCCTGGCGCGCGCCCTTGGCATCACCGGCCTCGATGGCAGCAAAGGCATCTTCATGAAAGTCATTGAGCCGCAGCGACAGATCGGCTTCAGTGAAAAGACGGTTGAAGAACGGCCCGATCTGCAACCAGAGCGATTCGATCGAACGCAATAACACCGGATTGCCGCAAGCGCCGTAAAGGTGCAGGTGAAACTGGCTGTTGGCATTGAGATAAGCCTGCACCTGGCGCTGCTCGATGGCACTGTCCATGCTTTTGACACACTCGCGCAGCGTGGCCAGATCATCGGCCGTGAGACGCGGTGTCGCCAGTTCAACGGCCAGACCCTCCAGTGCCAGGCGTACCTGAAAAATGCTTTCGTATCGCTCGCGGGTCATCGACGGCACACGTACCGAGCGCTGCTGCTCACCCTCCAGCGCGCCCTCGGCCACCAACCGTTGCAGAGCCGCGCGCACCGGCATCGGGCTGGTGCCCCACTCGGCCGCCAGGTCGCGGATCTTCAAGGCTTGCCCCGGCTGAAAACGACCGGCCAGCAATCCCTCACGAATACGTTGGTACAGCTGTTCCTGCAGATTATCGCTCATGGTTTCAACGCCCCTTTGGCGGTGCAGGAAGCTGGGACAGGGTAAGCAGGCAGTCACGCATGAGTTTCTCCATTGAACGAAGATCGGGCCGACAGGAACGAGTGATAGCCTTTCGGCTGCTCCGATTTTTTGTGATCACATAGTCAGCTAAATACTAACTTATATAGGTTCAATAAGTGGATATTGCGATTTCTGTGATCACAAAATATGATGTGCGGAAATCCGAACGAGGTGTTCAAGATGACTGCCAGTGGTATCACCGCAACCGCCGTGGAAACCTTCGCTGCCCGTGAGCGCGCGCGCTTCCTCGAACGCAACCCGAAGTCGGTGGCCCTGGCCGAGCGCGCCCGCCACTCGCTGTATGGCGGCGTGCCAATGCACTGGATGGCCGACTGGTCGACTCCGGTGCCGCTGTTCGTCGAACGCGCCAAGGGTGCGCGTTTCTTCGACGTGGACGGTCATGAATACATCGACTTCTGCCTGGGCGACACCGGCACCATGTTCGGCCATTCGCCCGATCCGGTGGCACGCGCGCTCGTCGAGCAGGCCAACAATGGCCTGACTACCATGCTGCCGGGTGAAGACGCCGTGGTCTGCGGCGAGCTGCTGGCGCAGCGCTTCGGCCTGCCTTTCTGGCAGGTGACCGCCACGGCAACAGATTCGAATCGCTATGTGCTGCGCTGGGCGCGCGCCATCACCGGGCGCAAGACCCTGCTGGTGTTCGACGGCTGCTACCACGGCACCGTCGACGACGTGATGGTGCGTCATCGCGATGGCCAGACCGTGCACCGCTCAGGATTGGTCGGCCAGGCCTACGACCTGACCGAGCACAGCCGCGCCATCCCCTTCAACGACGTCGAGGCGCTGGAAACGGCGCTGGCGCAAGGCGATGTCTGCGCCCTGCTCTGCGAACCGGCGATGACCAATATCGGCATGGTCCTGCCCGATCCGGGGTTCCTGCAGAAATGCCGCGAGCTGACGCGCCAGTACGGCAGCCTGCTGATCATCGACGAAACCCACACCATCTCCACCGACATCGGCGGCTGCACGCGCCTGTGGGGCCTGGATCCGGACTTCTTCGTGGTCGGCAAGCCCATTGCCGGCGGTGTGCCCTGCGGCGTCTTCGGTTGCAGCGAGGCGATGGCCGAAGCGATGACCAAGGCCCGCCAACGCGCCAGCGCAGAAAGCCACGGTCACGGCCACAGCGGCATGGGTACCACCCTGTCGGCCAACGCCCTGGCCATGCACTGCATGCGCGCCAACCTGGAACATGTGATGACCCAGGCGGCCTACGACCACATGCTGCCACTGGCCGCACGCCTGGCCGAGGGCTTCCGCCGGTTGATCGGCAAGCACAGCCTGAAGTGGTCGGTGACCGAGTTGGGCGCACGCTGCGAGTTCCAGTTCTGCGCCACCCCGCCGCGCACCGGCGCCGAGGCCGAGGCAGCGTTCCATGACGAACTGCAGATGGCCCTGCACCTGTACCTGATCAACCGCGGCATCCTGATCACGCCGTTCCACAATATGACCCTGTGCTGCCCGAGTACCACCGAGGCCGATGTGGACAAATTGATAACCATGCTCGATGCGGCCCTCACCGAGCTACTGGCCATCCCCGGCGCCAGGCTCTGAAGATTGCTCCCGCTCCCACGCGGCGCGTGGGCACCATCAGAAAGCGGATGAGGGTCTTCCCTCACCCCTAGCCCCTCTCCCAAAGGGAGAGGGGAAGAAAAGCAAGGACACCACCATGCAATTCGCCCATCCCCAGGAAGCCCGCGACTTCCTCGAACGCCACCCCGAGGTGCGCAGCATCGAGCTGATGCTGATCGACGCCAACGGCATTCCACGCGGCAAGCTGCTGCACCGCGACGAACTGCTGGCCATCTACGAGAACGGCCGGCCGCTACCCAGCTCCATCCTGTCGCTGACCATCCAGGGCGAGGACGTCGAGGAAAGCGGCCTGGTCTGGGAAGTGGCCGACGCCGACTGCTGGACCTACCCGCTAGCCGGCAGCCTCACCCTGCAACCCTGGCGCGCGGTGCCCACCGGGCAGTTGCAGGTGAGCATGCACCCGACCCAGGGCCTGCCGGCCACGCCGGGCGACCCGCGCCATGTACTGGTGCGCGCCATCGAGGCGCTCAGGGCCGACGGCTACCACCCGGTGATGGCGGTGGAGCTGGAGTTCTACCTGCTGGACAAGCAACGCGACGCCAATGGCCGCCCGCAGCCAGCCGTGCAGATGAACGGTGTGCGCCCACAGGCGCCGCAGGTCTACGGCGTGTACGAGCTGGAGCAGGTACAGCCGTTCCTCGACGATCTCTACGCCGCCTGCGAGGTACAAGGCCTGCCGGTGCGCACGGCGATCTCCGAATACGCGCCGGGCCAGTTGGAGCTGACCCTGGAGCACCGCTTCGATGCGCTGCAAGCCGTAGACGAAGGCGTACGCTACAAGCGCCTGGTCAAGGGCGTGGCCAATAAGCACGGCCTGCAGGCCTGCTTCATGGCCAAGCCATTTGGCAACCTGGCCGGCAGCGGCATGCATATGCACGTGTCGCTGGCCGATGCCGAGGGCAACAACCTGATGGCCAGCGAAGATCCGCATGGCACGCCGCTGCTGCGCCATGCCATCGGCGGCATGATGGCCTCGCTCGACGACGCCCTGGCGATCTTTTGCCCCAACGCCAACTCCTTCCGCCGCTTCCAGGCCAACAGCTACGCGCCGCTGGCCAAGAGCTGGGGCGTGAACAACCGCACAGTGTCGTTCCGCGTGCCAGGCGGGCCGGCCAACAGCCGTCACGTCGAGCACCGCATCTGTGGCGCCGACGCCAACCCCTACCTGGCGGCAGCGGCGATCCTTGCCGGCATCCACAAGGGCATCCGCGAGCAGATCGATCCGGGGGCGGCCATCGTCGGCAACGGTTACGAACAGGCCCGCGAAACCCTGCCCACCGACTGGCTCACCGCCCTGCGCAATCTGGAAGGTTCGAGCTGGGCACGCGAGGCGCTGGGCGAGGACTTCCTCAAGGTATTTCTGGCGATCAAGTGGGCCGAGTTCCGTCAGTTCATGGGCGAAGTGGGCGAGCAGGACTGGCGCTGGTACCTGAATCACGCCTGACCCAGCACTGCAGCTCTGCTTCAACCGACGGTCACAGGCTTGTGCCATCATCTGTGGCACCAGCAGGCTTCTTGCATGCCCTGCGTTCTCCCCCATGCCTCTGGAGCGACCATGGAAGCCGGAACCGCACACCTGACGATGACCGTTTTGATGACCCCGGACATGGCCAACTTCTCCGGCAATGTCCACGGCGGCACGCTGCTCAAATATCTCGACGAAGTGGCCTACGCCTGCGCCAGCCGCTATGCCGGCTGCTATGTGGTGACCCTGTCGGTGGATCAGGTGATGTTCCGCGAGCCGGTGCATGTCGGCGAACTGGTCACCTTTCTCGCCTCGGTCAACCACACCGGGCGCACCTCGATGGAGATCGGCATCAAGGTGATCACCGAGAACATCCGCGAGCGCTCGGTGCGCCACACCAACAGTTGCTTCTTCACCATGGTCGCGGTGGATGGCGAGGGGCGCCCGGTGCCGGTACCGGAGCTGCAACCGCGCAGCCCCGATGGCCTGCGCCGCCAGCGCCAGGCCAAGCAACGCCGGCAGATTCGCGAGGAGTTGCAGCAGCGCTATCAGGCGCTGAGCGAGGAGAAGAATCACCTGCAGGCCTGATGCTGGACTCAGCACGAACCAAGGAAAGCCCGACACACGGACAAGCTCATGTGCTGAGAACTGCATGGCAGATAGGCTAAGCTCTATCTCCCGGAGCCGGAGTCGCCATGATCAACCTGTTCGATGTCTTTCTGCTGATGCTGTTCGCTGCCGCCTGCGCCTGGTTGTGGCGCAGCCATGGCATTCGTGAGCGGGCCTTGGCATTCGCCAAGCAGCACTGCGCCAAACTCGACGTGGAACTGCTCGATGGCGCCGTGGCCCTTCGCCGTCTGGCCATCCAGCGTGATGCCCGGGGTCATCGGCGTCTGGCACGACTGTATGATTTCGAATTTACCGTGACCGGCGAGCAGCGCCTGCGCGGCCAGATCAGCATGTTCGGTGCGCAGCTAGGGCGCATCGAGCTGGAGCCGCATCCCGTGCTGGAGCCTCAGCCCGAGCCGGTATCGGTGCAGAGCCAGGGCAACGTGATCCACCTCGAGGACTGGCGCCGCAAGGCGTAATTGCCTTAGCTGGCGGGCTGCACCCGCTCTGCTCGATCAAATGCGCTGCAACAGAAAGTCCGCAACCCGCCCTGCACTGTCGGCAGGCCGCTCCTGCATGAAGCAGTGCCCACCCGGCACCACCTGACTGCGCACATGCGCGTTACTCGCACACCAACGCGCTACCGAACGGGCGACGAAGGGATAGGTGGTTGTGCCGTAAATCACCTCGGTGGGCGTCACGACCTTCGCCAGCGACGGCCACAGGCGGCGCGGGAAGGAGCCGAAGATATCCGCCTCACGGCTGGGCCGGCACTTGAGCTCAACACCGCCCTCGACGTCCTTCAGCGCATGCTCGATATAGGCGTCGAACGCGGCTTCGTCCCAGCCCCGGAACATGCCGCGGCCATGCAGCGCGGCGTGCGCGCTGGCACGGTCCGGCCATTGCCGGCGGCGCTTCTGCGCCTTCTTCGCCATGCCGGTGCGCTGCGCCAGACCGACCACATCGGACAGCGCCATCACCCCGATCATCGCTGGGCTGAACAGCACCGGATCGAGCAGCACGGCACGGCGGAACAGCTCGGGATGGCGCGCCAGGATCAGGCTGGTGAGCACACCGCCGAAGCTGTGACCAAGGGCGAAGCGCGGCACTTCACCGAACGGCCCACGCAGCGCGTCGAAGGCTTCCACCGCCAGCTCGGCGCTGCGGTTCCAGCCATGGAAGCGGCCGCCATGGTCGCTGTCGCCATGGCCCTGCACGTCGCACAGCCAGAGATCGAAGTCCTCGGCCAGCAGCGCCAGCATCGGCGTATACACACGCCCGCAATAGCCATTGCCGTGCAGGAAATGCAGCAGCGGCTTGCCCGACGGCGGCGTGTGCCAGCCGCGCAGGGTGAAACCGGCAGAGGTGTCATGAGACCAGGGCAGCAGTTGCATTGAGGTTATCCACAGCGACGAAAGCGCGGCGAGTTTATCAGTCTGTCGCAGGGATTCGGCAGATGGCGAAGGAGGTAGTCAGCACGTCGACGTTCTGTGCCTGATCGAAGATCAACTCCAGCCGTGAGTCCTTGCGCCATTCGCTCGGACTCCAGGCCGCCAACGCTTGCCCCTGCAAGGCATTCAACGAATGCCAGCCTTCAGCGCCATGCAGCACGGCCTTGGCCCTGCGCCAACCCAGGCTTTGCAGCCAGCGGCTGACCTGCTCGAGGTCGAAACGCTGGCCCGGGTGCCAGCGCCAGCCGATGCTCCAGCCTTCGACCTGGTCCTGCACCTGGCAGACAGGCTCGGCGGCGTTGCGCCAGATCTGCGCCAGGCCGGGTGCAGCTGTGGCTAACTCAACCTCCACCTGCACGGTTGACGCTTGTGCTGTCAGCCCCGGCAGCAAGGCCAGGTCGAGCCGGCCCTGCGCAGTCCAGTGCAGCGGCAGGGGTGGCAGATCGTCAGCAATCCGCGCTCGCGTTTCGGCGTCCAAGCCTTCGCTCTTGTTCAACAGCAGCAGGCCGGCCTCGTCCAGCGCCTGACGCTGCACGTCCGGCAGCGCTTGGCCTGCCGCCAGCGCAGCGGCATCCAGCACCATTAATACCGGTTGCACGGCCAGCACACCGCGCCAGGGCGGCTGGCGCAATTGCGCCAGCAACTGCGCTGGGTGGCCCAGGCCCGACGGTTCGATCAGCAAGCGGTCGGGCCGCGCCTTGCGCAGCAGACGGCCGAGGCCAACCTGAAACGGCGCGCCATTGACGCAGCACAGGCAACCACCGGCCACTTCGGCCAGGGCGATGCCGTCGTCGCCCTGTTCCAGCAAGGCAGCGTCCAGGCCGATCTGGCCAAATTCGTTGATCAGCACCGCCCAGCGCTCGTGCGCCGGTTTCTGCGCCAGCAACTGACGGATCAGGGTGGTCTTGCCGGCACCGAGCGGCCCGGCAATCAGGTGAGTGGGGATTTGACTGAGCATGGGTTTATGGTCGGTGGTTCCGTACACAGACTGCAACGGGGCGGCATGCTAGATTCGCCAACTGTTTTTCTGGAGCCAACAAGATGCGTGCGTGGTTACTGCTGCTCTCTCTATTGCCCGGCCTGGCCCTGGCCGAAGCCTGCGTGGTGCACAGCCAGGCCGAACGCCTGGACGTGAAGGTCTGCCAGGAGAACCGCAACATCCCCGCCACGCTGTTTCGCGAGGGCTTCTGCCAGCCGCAGTTGCAGGGTCAGACGGTCGAGGTGGAGTTCGTCGAGCAGTGCCCCAAGGGTGCCCACGGCGTTTGCCAGAACGCACGCGCCGGTAGCGGTATGTACCTGCAGGACATCCACTACTACGGCGTGGCCAGCGATGCGTTGTACCTGGAGCCAGCCTGCAAGACGCAGTATCAGGGCCAATGGATAAAGCCCTGACATCAAAGCGTCATCCAACAAGCGCTTAATGACCGCGGGTACCTCACATGCCCCTCATGTCGAGTCACGCGTCGACATGATCTCTTGGTGCTTAAGGCCGGGGCAGTCGCTCCGGCCTATTTTTTTGTTATGCCCCATTGCAGTGGATCATTTCTCGTAGGAGCCGCGCCTCGCGGCGAATAGTGATCACACCGCAGGTTTCCTGAACAACCACGATCGCTTCGCCCCGAGGCGGGGCTCCTACCGTCGTCAGCGGGCGATATTCAGGCCAACCAATCCAGGGTCAACAGCAAGCGTCGCTGCCCGGCAGGCGGCTGCGGCGAACGGTGGATCAACCCGCGCCCCTCGTTACCCTGCCATTTCTCACCCTTGGCCAGCGCTACATGGCCGGCGTCGAGATGCTGGATCAACGCCTCGTCCTGCGGCTCTTCATCCGGTTGACCGAGCTTGCTACGCGGCATCGCGCCCTCCTCCAGCCAGTCGCTGCCGACACCGGCATAGCTGGTGATCAGCCGCACCGGCACGTGGTCGACGTGAAAACGCGGGCACATGGCCTTGTCCAGCGCGCGCAGGCGCAGCCCTATACACTGCGCGTCGAGCAGGCAGGCATAGGCCCGCACCAGCCAGGCCACGTCGGCGAGAAAGGCCGCCTGGCCCGGCAGATCGGCATATTGCGCCACCAGGCCGGTCAGGTTCGGTTCGCTGTCCACACGCGGCAGCTCCAGGGTGATGGACTGCGCCAGCGGTTCACCTTGCGCCAGCAGCGCCTCGGTGAAGTCGGCGATCTGTGCCGGCAGGCGACGCTGCCAGACGGCCAGATTGACGCCGTCATGCAGTACGTCGGTGAGCACCTGCATGTCTTCGCCCAGCACCTGACGCGGCGCGGGCGGCAGTTTGAGCGCGTACATCAGGCGGCCTCCTGCTGTTGCCAGGGGCCGAAGGGGTCAGCGAGCAGGCGCCAGGCCTGCGGGCCGCCGGCCATTTCCTCGTCGGTCAGCAGGCAATCGTCCAGCTCACGCACCAGCTGCGGGAAGTCGATGTTCTGGCCGATGAACACCAGCTCCTGGCGGCAGTCGCCCACTTCGGCGCTCCAGTGCTTCATCGCCTCACGCAGACCCTCCTCGTCCTGCGGCCAGTGCTGCTTGGGCACGAAACGCCACCAGCGCCCGGCCAGGCCATGACGCATCAGGCCACCAGCCTGCGACCAGCTGCCAGCCTCCTGGAACTTGCTGGCCAACCAGAAGAAGCCCTTGGAGCGCAGCAGGCGACCATTCGTCCATTCCCGCGAGAGGAAGTCGAAGAAGCGCTGCGGATGGAACGGCCGGCGCGCGCGATACGCGCTGGAGGCGATGGCGTATTCTTCGGTTTCCGGCACGTGCTCGCCACGCAGCTCCTTGAGCCAGCCCGGCGCCTGCGAGGCGCGCTCGAAATCGAAACGGCCGGTGTCGAGGATCGTGTCCAAAGCGATCTGGCCCATGCTCATGGCCAGGATCTCGGCGTGGGTGTTGAGGCCACGGAGGATGGCCGTCAGCTCCTCGCGCTCGGCCTGGCTGATCAGGTCGATCTTGCTGATCAGGATGACGTCGGCGAACTCCACCTGCTCGATCAGCAGGTCGGTGATCGAGCGCTCGTCTTCTTCGCCCAGTGTTTCGCCACGGCTGGCCAGGCTGTCCGCCTCGTGAAAATCGCGCAGGAAGTTCACCCCGTCGACCACCGTAACCATGGTGTCCAGCCGCGCCAGGTCGGACAGGCTGCGGCCCTGCTCATCGCGGAAGGTAAAAGTTTCAGCCACCGGCAGCGGCTCACTGATGCCGGTGGATTCGATCAGCAGGTAGTCGAAGCGGCCGTCGCTGGCCAGGCGAGCGACCTCTTCGAGCAGGTCTTCACGCAGGGTGCAGCAGATGCAGCCATTGCTCATCTCCACCAGCTTCTCTTCGGCGCGGTTGAGGCTGACGTCCTGCTGGACGGTGGCGCCGTCGATATTGATTTCGCTCATGTCATTGACGATCACCGCGACCTTGCGGCCCTCGCGGTTCTTCAGCACATGATTGAGCAGGGTGCTCTTGCCGGCGCCAAGAAAGCCGGACAGCACGGTAACGGGTAGACGCTGATTCATGGGGGTGTTCCTCGTTCAGTCACGGTCACGCTGATGTTTTTCGCGCTGTTCCTGGCGCTCCTTGGCTTCGATGCACAGGGTCGCGGTCAGGCGCAGCAGCAGGCGTTTCAGGCCGATGGGTTCGCCGGTTGAGGCCACATCGCTGCTGATCTCGGGTTGGCGCAGCTCGGTGAATTCCTCCTCGATGCGCGCCTGCAATTCGGCTCTCTGGGCCAGCAGCTCACGAAAGAACTGCTGCTGGGCGTCGTTCATGTAGTCATCGGCTGACTGGACCAGCAGCTCGGCTTCGGTCGTCGCGGTCTGGGTCATGGCAAATCGGCTGGCTTGCTTTAATTGTTATAACATAACATTTAATTCTGAAAGCAACCCATGGATTTGCGATGAACGAACAGCCCCTGCCGGATATTGCCGCCCAAGCCACCCACCACGACCTACCGCTGGACTGGGTCGGTATGGCCGGTATCGCCCTGCCCATTCGTCTGGCGGACGCCGCCGTGACCGCCAGCGTCGATATCGGCGTCAGCCTCGACGATGCCGGCGCGCGCGGTATCCATATGTCGCGCCTGTACCTGGCGGCGCAGCACCTGGTGCATCAGCCATTGAACGTGCCGGCGGTGTTGCAGGTGCTGGACGACTGCCTGAGCAGTCACCAGGCACTGTCCGACAGCGCCACGCTGACGCTGCGTGGCCAGGTGACGCTCGAACGCCCGGCGCTGGTCAGTCCACTCACAGGCTGGAAAGGCTACCCCTTCGAACTGCACGCCAGGCAGGACGGTCGCGGCGTGACCGTCGAATTGCAGGTCGAGGTCGGCTACTCGTCCACCTGCCCCTGTTCGGCCGCGCTGGCGCGCCAGTTGATCCAGCAGCGCTTCGCCGAGAGCTTCGCGCAGGAGCCGCTGAATTACCTGGAGGTGCTCGACTGGCTCGGTTCGACCCAGGGTATCGTCGCCACGCCACACAGCCAGCGCAGCACGGCGACCCTGCAACTGCGCCTGGCACCCGGCTGCGTCGAGCTGCCCGTGCTAGCGTTGATCGACAGCGCCGAACACGCCCTCGGCACGCCGTTGCAGACGGCGGTGAAACGGGCCGACGAACAGGCCTTCGCCCTGGCCAACGGGCAGAACCTGATGTTCTGCGAAGATGCCGCACGCCGCCTGCACCGTGCCCTGCGCCAACTGCCGCAGGCCAGTGCCTTTCGTCTCAGGGTCATCCACGCGGAGAGCCTGCACGCCCACGATGCGCTGGCAGAGAGCCGCTAGAACTGGAGTTGAGAAACGGCCAAAATCAACGCCGCGGCCAGCTGCCAGCACAGCTAACGGGCCGCTCTCGGGATGGTCAGCGGTAACGACGATTGCGACGGTGGTTGCATCAGCGGCGCTGAACCGGGCAAAGCCGGCGGCGTCTGTGTTTAGATAGACGCCACACGCTGCAAAGGACATCGCATGCAGATCGAACTGATCGAGATCCGCGATCACCTGAATCGCTTCGCCCCCTTCGACAACCTACCGGAGCAGACCCTCGATACCATCGCCAGCCAGGTGCAAGTGGGCTACTACAAGGCCGGTAGCGAAATCCTCGCCGTCGGCGCGCCGATCCACGAGCTGCATTACGTGCGCAGCGGCGCGGTGGAAATCCACCGGCGTGGCGGCGAGCTGCACAACCGCCTGAGCGAAGGCGACATCTTCGGTCAGGCCGGCCTGCTGCGCGGCAACAAGGTACGCCTGGGCGCCACCGCGATCGAAGACAGCCTGATCTACTTCATCCCCGGCGCGCTTTTCCATCAGCTCTGCGAGCAGTTCGACAGCTTCGCCGACTTCGTCGAGGCCGAAGGTCAGTCACGGCTCAAGTCCGCGCTGGAAGACAGCCATGGCAAGGCCAGCGAGCTGATGAAGATCAAGGTGCGCAAGCTGATCTCGCGCGGCGCAGTCAGCGTGCCGCTGGATACGCCGATCCAGCAGGTGGCACAGGTGATGACCGAGCACAGTGTGTCCTCGGTCATCGTCGTCGATCCCGGCACACGCTGGCCCGACCCGCACCAGGTGGACGTGACCGAGCAACAGACCCAAGTGATGGCCGGCATCCTCACCGACCGCGACCTGCGCACCCGCGTGGTCGCCGCCGGCCTGCCCAGCGACACGCCAGTGAGCCAGGTGATGACGCCCAACCCCATCACCTTGCAGGCCGACGACTCGGTGTTCGAGGCCATGCTGTGCATGCTGCGCAACAACATCCACCACCTGCCGGTGCTGCATCGGCGCCGCCCGGTGGGCGTGGTGGCGCTGGCCGACATCGTCCGCTACGAATCGCGCAGCAGCCTGTATCTGGTCAACAGCATCTTCAACAAGACCTCGGTGGAGGGGCTCAAGAGCCTGCTGCCGGACCTGCGCGCCACCTTCGTGCGCATGGTCGCCGACGACGCCAGCGCACATATGGTCGGCAGCGCCATGAGCGGCATCGGCCGCGCCTTCAGCCAGCGCCTGCTGGAATTGGCCGAACAGAAGCTCGGCCCACCGCCGGTGCCCTACTGCTTCATGGTCGCCGGCTCCATGGCCCGCGACGAGCAACTGCTGCTCACCGACCAGGACAACGCCCTGGTGCTCGACGACCGCTTCGATGCGGACGAACACGACGCCTACTTCGCCGAACTGGCGCAGTTCGTCAGCGACGGTCTGGCCGCTTGTGGCTACAGCTACTGCAAAGGCGGCATCATGGCCACCAACCCCAAGTGGCGACAGCCGCTGAAGGTGTGGCGACAATACTTCAGCGAATGGATCGAGCGGCCCAACCCGGAAACCCTGCTCAACGCCAGCATCTTCTTCGACCTCGACGGCCTCTACGGCGAAACCGAACTGGTGGAGAACCTCAAGGACCTGCTCGCCGCAAAAGCCAGCGCCAGCCCGGCCTTCCTCGCCGCGCTGGCACGTAACGCGCTCAACCGCACGCCGCCGCTGGGCTTCTTCCGCACCTTCGTGATGGAAACCGACGGCCGCCACCGCAACATCATCAACCTCAAGGGCCGGGGCACCGCCCCGCTCACCGACCTGATCCGCGTACACGCCCTAGCCTGCGGCTCCAAGGCGCAGAACTCGCTGGACCGTCTCGACGCCATCGCTGCCACCAAACTGCTGCCCAAAGAGGCACTGGAGCACCTGCGCTATGCCTTCGAGTTCCTCAGCCTGGTGCGCGTGCGCCACCAAGCCCGTGAAGTCGAGGCCGGCAACGCGCCGAGCAACTACATCGAGCCGGAACAGTTCAGCGCCAGCGAACGCCAGCACCTCAAGGAAGCCTTCCAGGTGATCAGCAACGCGCAGAAATTCCTGCGCTTTCGCTACCCGGCGCAACCGACGGGCCGCCCGCGATGAGCGAGCGCACGGCCCAGGACTGGCCGCAACTGTTCGCCAGCCTCGCCGACAGCAGCCGCGACCCACGCCTGCGCGCCTTCTACGGCGCCGGCTGCGTCGCCGCCGATACGCCCTTGGCGGAAGTGCCGCTGGTGGCGCTGGACGTGGAAACCACTGGCCTCGACCCGCGTCAGCACGCCATCGTCAGCCTGGGCCTGGTGCCGCTGAGCCTGCAACGTATCCGCTGCGCCGAGTCGCGCTACTGGGTGGTCAAACCCACCGGCGAGCTGAGCGCCGAATCAGTCACCTTCCACCACATCACCCACAGCGACATCCGCCACGCCCCACGCCTGGCCAGTGTGCTCGAGGAGCTACTGGAAGCCCTGGCGGGCAAGGTGGTGGTGGCGCACTACCGCAATATCGAACGCAGCTTCCTCGACCAGGCCGTGCGCCAGCATCTGGGCGAAGGCCTGGTCTTCCCCATCATCGACACCATGGAACTGGAAGCCCGCCTGCACCCCAAGCGCACCGTGAGCTGGTGGGATCGCCTGCGCGGCCGCGAACCCATCTCCATCCGCCTGGCCGACAGCCGCCTGCGCTACGGCCTACCGCTGTACTCGGCGCACCATGCGCTGACCGACGCGCTGGCTTGTGGAGAGTTGCTGCAGGCGCAGGCGGCGAGTCACTATCCGGCGAATACGCCGGTTGGCGCGCTCTGGAGCTGAATGCCAACCTCCCACGCAACCCGTTGGTACCACTGAACCAGGACAAGCAGACACCCGCCCATGAATCGCCGCAAGAAGATCAAACAACTGCTCGAAGCCCACGCCAAGAAGGCCAATGCCAAGCTCGCGCCCAAAAGCAACAAACCCAAGTACATCAGCAAAGCCGACAGGGCGAAGTTGGAGGCTGAAGCGGCTCAAGAGCCTCTCGCGCCCGCTGAGTAGAAGTCGGTTGATCGCTCCCACGCTCCGCGTGGGAACCCAGCCCAGGACGCTCTGCGTCCCGTCGCGGTTCAGGCAGAGTCCGCCGACGCAGAGCGTCTCGAAAGGAGGTGCCCACGCAGAGCGTGGGTACCATCGGCATAAAGAGCCAAAACATTGCGGCTAAAGCGGACTGCTGCCCAGCCGTTGATCGTTCCCACGCTCCGCGTGGGAACGCAGCCCAGGACGCTCTGCGTCCGTTGTGATTCTGGCAGCGTCCGCCGACGCAGAGCGTCTCGAAAGGAGGTGCCCACGCAGAGCGTGGGTACCATCGGCACACGGCGAGATGGCGCTAGCCGAGGACCTTGTCGGCGGTGTACACCGCCTCGTCGAGAAACACGTTCACTGCCGGGTGATCGCGCTCGCCCTTGCGGTAGGCGAGAAAGACGCCGCGCTGGATGTCCGGCAGCAGCGGCACAGCGGTGACGCCGGGTAGCGGTCGCACCAGACGCAGGCCGGAGACGATGGAGATGGAGTTGCCCGAGGCGACCATGGCCGCGACCATCTCGAAACCGGCGCAGTGGGCGTTGATACGCGGCGCATAGCCTGAGCGGCGGCACAGGTTGGTGATGAATTCGCCGAACGAGCTGCCAGTGGAGTCCAGCGCCCAGGCTTCGTCGCGCAGCTCGGCGATGGTCAGGCTGTCGCGCCGGGCCAGCACATGGTCGATGGGCAGCAGGACGTGCAGCTGATCCTGAGTCAGGGGAATCAGCGCGTAGTGTTCGCGGTTTTCGTCGGGCTGCACGGCCAGGTCGTCGATCACCGCCACGTCGATCTGCCAGGCGCCGAGGGCGCTGAGGCTTTCCTGCGGTTCCAGTTCCAATACCACCACGTTCAGCCGCGGGTAGGCGCTGCGTAGCGCACGCACGGTTTGCGCGATCACCGCCACGGCGATCGAGGGGAAAGCAGCCACGCGCAATTCACCGGCGATTTCCCCGCGCAGCAGCGCCAGCTCCGAGCGCGCTTCGTCGAGCACCATGAGAATGCGCTCGGCATGCGCCACCAGCCGCTCGCCAGCCGGGGTGAGCACCACGCCGCGCCCGCGTCGCTCGATCAACGCCATGTCCGCCTCGCGTTCAAGCTGGGCCACCTGCTGTGAGACGGCCGAAGGCGTCAGGTGCAACGACTCGGCAGCCGCCGCCATGGTGCGGCAGCGCGCCAGTTCACGCAGGGTGCGCAGGCGGGTGATGTCCATGACGCGCTCTCAATAGTTAAGGGTCGCTAACGAATAGGTTAAAAATAAATCAGTATACATAATGATATGGCCGGCCTTAGATAGAAATATCCACACGCGCTGAACCGGGCGCGTGGTTCACCCACATACAGGCATCGCTGAAACCCGGTTTCAGCCGCGCCCACAGAAGAAGAATCTCGCCATGGCTATCAGCGTTTTCGACCTGTTCAAAGTCGGTATCGGTCCCTCCAGCTCCCACACCGTCGGCCCGATGCGCGCGGCCGCTCTGTTCACCCACGCCCTGGAAAACCACGGCCACATGCCGCAGGTGACCCGCGTCGCCGCCGAGCTGTATGGCTCGCTGGGCGCCACTGGCAAGGGCCATGGCAGTGACAAGGCGGTGCTGCTCGGCCTCAGCGGCTACGAGCCGGATACCGTCGACGTCGATCAGGTACCCGGCTACATCGAGGCCATCCGCCGCGACAAGCGCATCGTCCTGGCCGGCAAGCACGCCGTCGCCTTCGACGAGAAGGCCGACCTGAAGATGTTCCGCAAGGCGCTGCCGCTGCACGCCAACGGCCTGCGCTTCGCCGCCTTCGACGCCGCCGGCATCCAGCTGCACGAGGCCACCTATTATTCGGTGGGCGGCGGTTTCGTGGTCAGCGAGGCGATTCTCGCCGACGGTTCCAAGCACAAAGTCATCGCTCCGGACGCCACCAGCCTGCCGCTGCCGTTTCGCAGCGGTGCCGATCTGCTGCGCCTGAGCCGCGAACACGGCATTGGCATCGCCGAAATCATGCGCCGTAACGAACGCCACTGGCGCAGCGACGAAGAGACCGAAGCCGGCCTGCTGGAGATCTGGAAGGTGATGCAGGCCTGCGTGGAGCGAGGCTGCCGCACCGAGGGCATTCTCGCTGGCGGCTTCAAGGTGCGCCGCCGCGCGGCGATTCTGGCGCGCAAGTTGGGCGGCTTCCAGCGCAGTTACCTGGAGGACCCGCTGCGCATGCTCGACTGGGTCAACCTCTGGGCACTGGCGGTGAACGAGGAGAACGCCGCCGGGGGCCGCGTGGTGACCGCGCCGACCAACGGCGCCGCCGGCATCATCCCGGCGGTGCTGCACTACTACGCCAACGCCATTTCCGGCGCCAGCGAGCGCGGCATCATCGATTTTCTGCTGACTGCCGGCGCCATCGGCATCCTCTACAAGGAAAACGCCTCGATCAGCGGCGCCGAAGTCGGCTGCCAGGGTGAAGTCGGCGTGGCCTGCTCGATGGCCGCCGGCGCACTGTGCGCGGTGCTCGGCGGCACGCCCGAGCAGGTCGAGAACGCCGCCGAAATCGGCATGGAGCACCACCTGGGCCTGACCTGCGACCCGGTCGGCGGCCTGGTGCAGATCCCCTGCATCGAGCGCAACGCCATCGCTTCGGTCAAAGCCATCAACGCCGCACGCATGGCGCTGTACGGCGACGGCTCGCACTACGTCAGCCTGGACAAGGTGATCAAGACCATGCGCGAAACCGGCGCCGACATGCTGACCAAGTACAAGGAAACCGCCCGTGGCGGCCTGGCGGTGAACATCATCGAGTGCTGATGCACGACCGCCAGATACAAAAACGCCGCGAACCCTGACAGGTTCGCGGCGTTTTTGTGTGTGGCAGGGGGCGATGATCGGGCGTTGAAAACCCCCTCTCACCCTGATGCCGGTCAGTTAAGCGTCAACGCTGCGAATGCGTAGGAGCGGCGCCCCGCCGCGAACCAGGGCGATGCGCAATTGAAAAGCTTCGCCCCGGGGCTCCTACGAAAGGCCACTTTGGCGGCCTTATCTAATCGGCAACCCTGTCCCTCTCCCATAAATGGGAGAGGGACACAGCGACGCTCTCCTCGATGCCCTTCTCCCTTGGGAGAAGGTGGCGCCAAGCGCCGGATGCGGGGGTAGCCCGCCTAACGCGGCTCGCTCATCAGGCCTTTGACGATCGAGATACAACCCACCAGCAGCACGATGGTGAACGGCAGGCCCGTCGACACGGCCATGGCCTGCAGCGCCACCAGGCCGCCACCGAGCAGCAGGGCGATGGCGATCACGCCCTCGATGCTGGCCCAGAACACGCGCTGCGGTACCGGCGCGTTGACCTTGCCGCCCGCGGTGATGGTGTCGATCACCAAGGAGCCGGAGTCCGACGAGGTGATGAAGAACACCACCACCAGCACGATGCCGATGAACGAGGTGATACCGGTCAGCGGCATTTCACCGAGCATGCTGAACAGCTTCAGCTCGAGGCCGGCTTCCTGCGCGCCAGTGAAACCATCGACCAGCAACTGGTTGATCGCGGTGCCACCGAAGGCGGTCATCCACAGCACCGAGACCAGCGACGGCACCAGCAGCACGGCAACGAGGAATTCACGCACGCTGCGGCCACGGCTGACGCGGGCGATGAACATGCCCACGAAAGGCGACCAGCTGATCCACCAGGCCCAGTAGAAGGCGGTCCAGCCCTGGCTGAAGTTGGCGTCTTCACGGCCGACCGGGTTGGACAACGCCGGCAGGTACTGCAGGTAGGCGCCGAGGTTCTTGAAGAAGCCGGTGAAGATCGCCAGGGTCGGCCCGGCGATGATGATGAACAGCAGCAGGGCCATGGCCAGGCCCATGTTGATCTCCGACAGGCGCTTGACCCCCTTGTCGAGGCCGGCAACCACCGAGGCCAGGGCAATCAGGGTGATGGCGACGATAAGCAGTACCTTGGTAGTGTCCGTGGCCGGGATGCCGAACAGGTACTCCAAACCCGCAGCCGCCTGCTCCGCGCCCAAACCCAGCGAAGTGACCAGACCGAACAGGGTGGCGAACACCGCGAGGATGTCGACGATATGCCCCGGCCAGCCCCAGACGCGCTCACCGAGAATCGGGTAGAAGATCGAGCGGATCGACAGCGGCAGGCCCTTGTTGAATGAGAACAGCGCCAGCGCCAGCGCGACAATGGCGTATATCGCCCAGGGGTGCAGGCCCCAGTGGAAGATGGTCGCGGCCATGCCCAGGCGCACGGCTTCTTCGGCGTTGCCGGCGGCGCCACCAAGTGGTGCCCAGTCGGTGCGCACACCGTCCTCACCGACGGTGATGCCGCCCATCGCCGAACTGTAGTGCGACATGGGTTCGGACACACCGTAGAACATCAGACCGATACCCATACCGGCAGCGAACAGCATGGAGAACCAGCCCATGTAGGTGTAGTCGGGAGTCGCGTCCTTGCCGCCGATACGCACCTTGCCCAGTGGCGAAAGGATCAGACCTATACAGAGGATGACGAAGATGTTGGCGGCGCCGATGAAGAACCAGGCCATGTGGTGGGTGAGCCAGTCGCGCAGCCCGCTGAACAGCGGCTCGATCTGGTTCTGTAGGGCCAGGGCGAGGATCACGAAAATCACCGCGACGATCGCGGAGATGGTGAAAACCTTGCCGTGAATGTCGAGGGAAAGGACGAACTGGCCCTTGATGTTGTCCTGACCGATGACGTAGTCGGTGTCGATCAGGTTGGCTTCGCCGGTTGGCGCCGGGATGCCTTCGTGGGTCTGTGCTGTGGATGACGGGGTCGTGTCATGTGAAGGGACGTTTCCCATACGTGGCGTACTCCTTGATGTGTTGTGGGCTCGCTAAGCCGAACGTGAACAGGACGGATGCCCTCATCCAATTAAAGACGACCCACAAGCGGGTCGAACCGACAAGGGTAGCACATGAATTTGGCTCACCAAAAATTACAGACACATGAAATAGCTGAATAATTCCCTGGCACATGGCGATATGCCTGGCACTGCCACACTGCGAAACACCATGGCAGGATGCATGCAGAACGCTCTGCAACCGCCGTAGTCAGTAGCACACGACCTGTGCAAAGGAAGAGCCTGCATGCCTGTGGATTTCGGCATTCCCCATCTGTTCGCCTATCTCATCGCCGGTGTCCACGCGCTGGGCGTGCTGGCCGCCATCCATGCCGTACTGACCGTGCGCACCGCCCAGGGCGCGCTGGCCTGGGGCCTCTCGCTGTTCTTCATGCCCTACCTGACGCTGTTGCCATACCTGATCTTCGGCCGCAGCCGCTTCGATGCCTACGTCAAGGCGCGGCGCCAGGCCGACAAGCAAATGCACCACGCTATGGCCGCACAGGACTGGCGCCCCTGGGTCGAAGAAGCCAAGGCCGCGCATCTGTCGCCGGCCTACGAGCGCCTGCGCGCGCTGCCGCGTCTGTCGCATTTGCCGGGGCTGACCGGCAACCGCGTCGAACTGCTGATCGATGGCGAAGCCACCTTCGCGGCGATCTTCGCAGCCTTGGCCAGCGCCCAGCAGGTGATCCTGTTGCAGTTCTTCATCATCCGTGACGACAGCCTCGGCCGGCGTCTGCGCGACGTGCTGCTGGAGCGCGCCGCTGCGGGTGTACAGGTGCATGTGCTGTACGACGGCGTCGGCAGTCATGCGCTGTCGGCCACCTTTATCGATCGCCTGCGCCGGGGCGGCGTACAGGTGCATGCCTTCCCTACACGCGCCGGCCTGTTCAATCGGTTTCAGCTGAATTTCCGCAACCACCGCAAGATCGTCGTGGTCGACGGTGAGGTCGGCTTTCTCGGCGGGCTCAACGTCGGCATCGAATACCTCGGGCAGAAACCGCCCCTGGCGCCCTGGCGCGACACCCACGTCGAAGTGCGCGGACCGGTGGTGGCCAGCCTGCAGGAAGCCTTCGCCGAGGACTGGTACTGGGCCTGCCAGGCGCTGCCACCCCTGCTGCTGCCAAGCAAGCAGGACGAACCTGGCCAGCTCTGTCAGGTGATCGCCAGCGGCCCGGCCGACGCGCAGGAAACCTGTTCGCTGCTGTTCGTCGAAGCGATTCACGCCGCGCGCGAGCGGGTGTGGCTGAGCAGTCCCTATTTCGTGCCCGACGAGGCGCTGTTCGCCGCGCTGCGTCTGGCCGTGATGCGCGGCGTCGATGTGCGTCTGTTGCTGCCGGCGCGCCCGGACCACCGCATCGTTTTCGCTGCTTCCAGCCTGTACGCCTTCGAGGCGCTGCGCGCCGGCGTGCGGGTGTTCCGCTACCAACCGGGCTTCCTGCATCAGAAGGCGCTGCTGATCGACCACGACGCCTGCGTGCTGGGCAGCGCCAACCTCGACAATCGCTCGCTCCGCCTGAATTTCGAGGTCAGCCTGCTGACCTTCGACGAGGGCTTCAACGCCCAGGTCGCCACCATGCTGGAAGACGACTTCAGCCGCTCGCGCGAACTGGTCAATGCCGACCAGCGTAACCTGCACCGCCTGCAGCAACTGGGCATGCGCGTGGCACGGCTGATTTCGCCGATTCTCTGAGCCCCGCGATCAGGTAACGGGGTTCGCCTGCTCAGGGCAGCACGGAAACTTTGAACGGGTGCAGAGACGCAGCTATGGTTACCGAAGCCAACGCTTGTTCGCTGCCTGCGAGATCTTGCCCATCATGAAAAGATGCTCTGCCCTGCTGCTTGGCCTGTTCCTGTGCGCAATGCCCGTCCTGGCCCTGGAAGAGATTCGCGTCGGCGTCCAACTGCAGCCTTATGCGCCCTATTCCGAAGTGGTGGAGGGCGAGTACCGTGGCTATGCCCGTGATCTGCTGGACGCCTTCGCCGCGGAGCATGGCTATCGTTTCGTCTATACACCGTTGCCGGTGCGGCGTTTGCTCAATGATTATCTCGCAGGCCGGGTCGACCTGAAGTTCCCCGACCATCCACAGTGGAACGCCGATCAGAAAACTGGCCATACCCTCCACTACAGCCATCCGGCTGCACCCTACGTCGACGGTATTCTGCTCAAGCCGCAACACCTGGGTCAGGGCATGCAGCGCATCGAGCGGCTCGGCACGCAGAACGGTTTTACACCCTGGCCTTACCTGACGGAGATCCACGCCGGACGCATCCATCTGATTCAGGCCAACCAGATCGAATCCCTGCTGCGCATGGCCAGCAGCGACCGCGTCGATGCGGTCTACCTCAACCCCAAGGTGGTGGCGCACCATCTCGGGCAGATGGGCATGGCGACGGACAGCCTGGTTTACGACCCGACGCTGCCGCATGTGGAAGATCACTACTACCTGTCGAGCATTCGCCATCGGCAACTGATCGAGGCGTTCAATCGCTTCCTCGCAGAGCGTGCCGACCTGGTCACGGCGATACGTTTACGCCATGGCCTGTGACGCGGTGCACTGGCGCTGTCCTGCACCGGTAAGTGACGCTTTCTGGCCCGGCTCGTGGCAGCCGACGCCGTAAACGCTGAACTCGGTGGGGTGGAACCGCTCGCCAGCAAAAGGCAGACAGATTTGTTTTTGGCTGACGGCCCTGCGTCATCAATAAATCTGTCGCTCTTTTTCCTTCGAATGCGCCGGCAAGGCGCTCTACCGTACCCAGACCGAAGGACGCAACCGGGTCGAGCTGACGGGGTTAGACGACCGGCAGATAGAGCCGCCAGGTCTCCGGTATCTGCTCCAGACGTGGATAGCGCATGTTGGCATCGACGAAGGGCATGCCGGTACGCCCGGCACACCAGTGCTGGAAACGCTCATCGCAGTTGTGCGGCGTGCGGGCAGCGCCCTTCAGCCCGCCGGCCTTGAACAAGGCACTGCCATGGCGCACCAGCGTCCAGCGGAAGAAATCGCGCCAGAGCAACTCCACCCATAACCAGTGCGTGGAATCGTTGCGCCCGTATTGCGACTCGTGGCGTTGCAACTCGGCCACCACGCGCCGGGCCGAGAGACAGCCATTGCCAGCCAGACAGCGGCGTCAGGCCTCGTCGGCATCCAGCACGCTGAGATCGAGAGGATGCGAACGCCCCAGCCACAAGGCCCAGTCACGATGATCGCGCAGCTCGAAACCGGTGATCGGGTGTACCAGTACGTCGAGTCCTGCGCGGTGTTGCATCAGCCAGGGCAACAATTCGGCGAACAGCTCGGGACGGAAGGCCAGCTGGCAGCTCCAGCAAGGATGTGGCCCGACGAGTTGCTGATGCAGACGCCCCATTTTCAGCGTGAAGCGCTGCGCCGCTGCCTCGCACAGGGCGCGTGCCTGCGGCAGCGTAGCGGCGTCGTAATAGACGTGGGCGTGGTAGCCCTTGATTCTCGGCGGCGCAGTATCCGTCATCGCGCCCCCTCAGCCCGTCAGTTGACGGCGCAACTCGGCCAGCACTGGCGCAGTGTCCGGGCGTACGCCACGCCACAGCTCGAAGGCCTCGGCGGCCTGCTCGACCAGCATGCCCAGGCCATCGAGGCAACGTGCCGCACCCTGTGCGGCCGCCCAGCGGTTGAAGGCGGTCGGCTCCTTGGCATACATCATGTCGTAGCAGACCGTATGCCCGGGCTGGATCAGGCTCGGCGCAATCGGTGGCAGCTCGCCCCCGAGGCTGGCGGACGTGCCGTTGACGATCAGGTCCACCGGCGCGTCGATCCAGTCGAAGCCGGTGGCCACCAGTGGGCCGAGGTCGGCAAATTCACGCACCAGTTGCTCGGCCTTGGCCACGGTGCGGTTGGCGATCACCAGCACCGCCGGCTTCTGGGCCAGGAAGGGCTCAAGCACACCGCGCACGGCACCACCGGCACCGAGGATCAGGACACGTTTGCCGGCCAGGCTGAAACCGGCGTTGTCCTGCAGGTCGCGGGTCAGGCCGGCACCATCGGTGTTGTCGCCGAGCAAGCGGCTGTCGGCCAGCTTCTTCAGGGTATTGACCGCACCGGCGCGGCGGGCGCGCTCGGTGAGCTCGTCGCAAAGGCGAAAAGCCTCTTCCTTGAACGGCACGGTGACGTTGCCACCCAGGCCTTCGGTGAAAAAGGCGCGGGCATCACCGACAAAATCATCCAGCGGCGCCAGGCGCGCGTCGTAGGTCAATGCCTGGCCGGTCTGTTCGGCGAACAGCCGGTGGATCAGCGGTGACTTGCTGTGGCCGATGGGGTTGCCGAAGACGCAGTAGCGATCCATGGAAAGTCCTGTAACGGTAGAAAACTACGAAACTGACGCCGTCCTGTAGGAGCCCCGCCTCGGGGCGAAGCCTTTGCTTTGCCTCGGTAGCACACGCCGCCGTCATTCGCTGCGGGGCGCAGCTCCCACAAGAAAATTCGTAGCCCGAAATCCGGGAGCGGTCGATAAGTGCCCCGGATTGCATCCGGGCTACGCGAAAAAGCTTATGCCAGCCAATCACGATCCGTCAGGAAATACTCGGTCAGGCGCGCCTCGATGCTGCCCGGCTCGGGCTTCCAGTCGTAGCCCCACCGCACATGCGGCGGCAGCGACATGAGGATCGACTCGGTACGCCCGCCGGACTGCAGGCCGAACAAGGTGCCGCGGTCGAACACCAGGTTAAACTCGACGTAGCGGCCACGACGGAAGGCCTGAAACTCGCGCTCGCGCTCACCGAAAGGCGTCATCTTGCGGCGCTGGACGATGGGCAGGTAAGCCTGGATGTAGGCATCACCGATGGCGCGCATGAAGGCGAAGCTGGTGTCGAAGTCCCACTCGTTGAGGTCATCGAAGAACAGACCACCGATGCCGCGCGGCTCGCCACGGTGCTTGAGGTGGAAGTAGCGGTCGCACCAGGCCTTGAACTTGGGATAGACCTCGGCACCGAAAGGCGCGCAGGCATCATGCGCAACCTGGTGCCAATGCACGCAGTCCTCTTCATTGGCGTAGTAGGGCGTGAGGTCGAAACCGCCGCCGAACCACCACACCGGCTCCTCGCCTTCCTTCTCGGCGCTGAAGAAGCGCACGTTGGCGTGCGAGGTCGGCACGTAGGGGTTTTCCGGGTGGATCACCAGCGACACGCCGAGGGCCTGGAAGCCACGACCGGCCAGCTCGGGGCGATGGGCGCTGGCCGAGGGCGGCAGGCTGTCGCCGAATACGTGGGAGAAATTCACCCCGCCTTTCTCGATCAGCGCGCCGTTCTCGATCACCCGCGTGCGCCCGCCACCACCGGCCGGGCGCTGCCAGGCGTCCTCGGCGAAAACGGCCTGGCCGTCTTCGGCTTGCAGGGCGGAGCAGATGCGGTCTTGCAGGTCGAGCAGGTAGGCCTTCACGGCCTCGGTACGGTCAGTCACGGCGGCACCTTGAACAGAGAGCAGGGCGGAATCGGCGGGCAGCATAGCATTCACCCAGGCACATCCGCAGTTGACGTCGGTCAATCGGGGCGATTGGATAGACCCTTTCGCCACGCGGCGACTCGAGCTAGACAAGGAATCCAAGATGGCCAAGCGTATCCAGTTCAGCCAGCACGGCGGCAGCGACGTGCTGGAATATCGTGACTACCAGCCGGCAGCGCCAGGCCCGCGCGAAGTGCGTGTGGCCAACCGCGCCATCGGCCTGAACTTCATCGACACCTATTTCCGCAGCGGCCTGTACCAGCCGCCAGCGCTGCCCTCGAGCCTGGGCACCGAAGGTGCCGGGGTGGTCGAGGCGATTGGCAGTGAGGTCGAGGGCCTCGAGGTGGGTGACCGCGTCGCCTACGCCACCGGCCCGCTGGGTGCCTACAGCGAACTGCACGTGCTACCCGCCGACAAGCTGGTGAAACTGCCGGACAGCATCAGCTTCGAACAGGCCGCCGCCGTCATACTCAAGGGCCTGACGGTGCAGTACCTGCTGCGCCAGACCTATGAGCTCAAGGGCGGCGAAACCATCCTGTTCCATGCGGCCGCCGGCGGTGTTGGCTCCTTCGCCTGCCAATGGGCCAAGGCGCTGGGGGTGAAGCTGATCGGCACCGTCAGCTCGGCGGAGAAGGCGGCGCGCGCCAGGGAGCAGGGCGCCTGGGCGACCATCGATTACAGCCATGAAAACGTCGTGCAGCGCGTGCTGGAGCTGACCGACGGCGCCAAGTGCCCGGTGGTCTACGACGGCGTCGGCAAGGACACCTGGGAAACCTCGCTGGACTGCGTGGCGCCGCGCGGTCTGCTGGTCAGCTTCGGCAATGCCTCCGGCGCGGTGACCGGCGTCAACCTGGGCATCCTGGCGCAGAAGGGCTCGCTGTACGTCACCCGCCCGACCCTGGCCGGCTACGCCACCAGCGCCGAGCGCCTGCAGGCCATGGCCGACGAGCTGTTCGGCATGATCGCCAGCGGCAAACTGCAGGTGGAAATCAGCAACCGCTACGCGCTGAAGGACGCCGCCGCCGCGCAGGATGCGCTGAGCTCAAGGCAAACCACCGGCTCGACCATTTTGTTGCCTTGAGAGCCCGTAGCCCGAAATCCGGGGCCTGTCCCGCCCCCCCCGGACAGCAGCCGGGCTACGAAGTCGAGCGAGCCGGGCACGTGATCAGGACGGGCGAATCACATCGCCCGTACGCAGGTCGCGGATCAGGCTGGGATTCTTGCGCCCGCCCAGGGCGCCGCCGAGCACCTTGTCCAGCTCAGCGGGGAAGTACTGCTCGACGCGCAAGCGTGAACGCGCCGAAGGGCGCCCTGCCGGGTTGGCCGAGGTGGAGATCAGCGGCCCGGTGTAGCGGCACAGCGCGCGAACCAGCGGATGATCGCTGACGCGCAGGGCCACGGTGTCGTGCTCACCGGTAACCCACTCGGGCAGACGGTTCTGATGTGGCACCAGCCAGGTATTCGGACCAGGCCAGCTGCCGGCCAAACGCTGCAGCCAAATCTCGGGCAGATCAGCGAGCAGGAAGTCGAACTGTTCGATGTCATCAGCCACCAGAATCAGCCCCTTGTGCATGGGCCGCTCCTTGAGCGCCAGCAAGCGATCCACCGCCTCGCCGTTCCACGGATCGCAACCCAGGCCCCAGACTGCCTCGGTCGGATAGGCAATCACGCCCCCCTCACGTACCACTCGCGCCGTTTGCTGTATCTGCCAGTTGCTGGCCATCACCTGTCTCCTGCGGAACTGATGGCCGGCAGTCTATCCAAGCCCATCATTGCCTGCCACGGCCTCAACAGGCGGTTAACGACTGCGCGCCAACCAGCGGCCCGCTTCGTTGCAGACCAGCCCGTCGAGTTCTAGCTCGGTCAGGGCCGCCAGCACCTGCGCCAGCGGCCAACCGCTGGCCTGCACCAATGCTTCGGTGCTGTGCGGCGCGGCATGCAGCAAGTCCAACAATGGATGCTCGATACGGCCAGCAGGTGCCCCCACCTGGGATTCGACAGTGGGCGCCTGCCAGCCACGCAGGGCTTCGAGGATATGCTCGATGCTTTCCACCAGGGTGGCGCCATCGCGAATCAGTTGATGGCAACCACGCGCGCCGGGATGGTGGATGGAGCCAGGAATGGCATAGACCTCGCGCCCCTGCTCGGCGGCCAGGCGTGCGGTGATCAGCGAGCCACTGGAGGGACTGGCCTCGACCACCAGCACACCCAATGACAAGCCGCTGATGATCCTGTTACGCCGGGGAAAGTTGCTCGCCTGTGGCGGACAGTCCAGCGGCAGCTCGGAGACCAGCGCACCGCCTTGCTCGATGATCTGCGCCGCCAGCCGCACATGCCGGCGTGGATACAGGCACTGCAAGCCGGTGCCCAGCACGGCAATCGTTTTGCCGCCGCCGTCCAGCGCGCCCTGATGCGCGGCGCCGTCGATGCCCAGCGCCAGGCCACTGGTGATGACGAAACCACCGCCCGCCAGGCTGCTGGCGAACGCGCGCGCATTATCCAGACCGGGCTGCGAAGCGCGCCGACTGCCGACCAGGGCCAGTTGCGGTGCCTCCAGCACACCGGGATCGCCAGCGACGAACAGCAGCGGCGGTGCATCCGCCAACTCGGCAAGCAGGGCAGGGTAAGCTGGATCGTCCCACATCAGCACCTGCTGATCAGGCTCATCCAGCCACTGCAGCGCCGCGCGCGCCTGCTCGCGGATGCTCTCACTGCGCCGCTGCTCGGCACAGATGGCAGGCAAGCCCAACGCCCGCCAGGCGCTGGCCGGTGCAGTGAGCGCCGCCGAAGCGCTGTCGAAGGCACTCAGCAGTTTGCGAAAGCGTCGCGGCCCCAGCTCCGGCAGCAGATGCAGTCGCAAACGGGCTTCGAGCTCAGCAGGTGAGATGGAGAAAGAAAGCGGAGAGGGTATGGACATGGCGACTCCTCCCTGAAACATGACGCCGCCATCCTGACGGCCAGAAACACAAACCCCGCATTGGGCGGGGCTCGTTGGCTATTACGGGTTGCGAACCTTGTCCATCACCGCCAGTTGGCGACTGGCCTGCAGGACCAGGCCATAGCTGAGCTTGTCATAGGTGCGGAACACCATCAGCAGGCCGGAACGCTCGTCGGGAATCTTCACGCTTTCGCCGGTGACACGGTCGCGCACGGTTTCGCCGGCCTTGTAGATGGCCAGCACGTTGCCGATCTCCAGACCATCGCGAGCACCTTTATTCAGGGTCACCACATCGAACTGGCCGATCTGGGTCACACCACGCGGGACGTCGAGGATCAGACCGTTGATCTCGCTGGTCGGCTCGCTGGGCATGAAGGTGGAGTTGATCGCACGCTCTTCGGTAGGGAACAGGCGGTCACCGATGCGCACTTCCTGAGTCGAACGGCTCAGGACGAGGGTACCGACATCACCTTCCTCGGCGACGATCTCACCGGTACCGATGTCGTCGGCATTGATACCCAGAAACTCTTTCGACTCCGGATCCACGTAGGTCTTGCCCTGACGGAAGATACCGTAGACCGGATGCTCTTCATCGAACTGGCCGCGAACATAAATGCGATCACCCGCGCCGCTGACCACACGCTCGGCGTTACCGGCGACAACGTAGGGCTTGCCGTTAAATTCCTCCGGGGTATCAACGATGCGGTTGCTCAGCAGGAAGCTGTTGATGGCCCCCAGCGGAATGGTCGGAATCGCCTCGGCCATCGGCGTGCTGCGCACCTGAGGCGACAGCTTGATGGTGCCGCGCGACTCGCCACGATTGAGCATCAGGCGCGGCTGACCATCGATATAGACCAGGTTGAGGGTGTCACCGGGATAGATCAGATGCGGGTTGGCGACCTGCGGGTTGGCATGCCAGATCTCCGGCCACTTCCACGGCTGGCTGAGGAATTTACCGGAGATATCCCAGAGCGTATCGCCCTTGACCACGGTGTAACGGTCCGGGTGACCGTCCTTGAGTTGCACTGCGGCCTGAGCCAGGCAGGTCAGGGCCATTCCGCCGGCTGCAAAGAGCAGGGCGAGTAGTGATTTCCTCATACGGTGAATCCCTTTATTATGTGCCTTCACGTGAAGCGCCCTAGCGCCGCGTGCCAAACCCGCTGATTCCGCGGCGTGAAGCCGTTTTTCAATGCTGTTCATCATCTTAGCAGCGGATTTTGACTTTATTCTACAAGTGCATCACAAACGCATATGGCGATCCTGAATATCCTCGAATTTCCTGATCCACGCCTGCGTACCATCGCCAAACCGGTGGACGTCGTGGACGACTCCATCCGTCAACTGGTCGACGACATGTTCGAGACCATGTATGACGCACCCGGTATCGGCCTGGCCGCGACGCAGGTCAACGTGCACAAGCGCGTGGTGGTCATGGACCTGTCCGAGGACAAGTCCGAGCCACGGGTGTTCATCAACCCCGAGTTCGAGCCTTTGACCGACGAGATGGACCAGTACCAGGAAGGCTGCCTGTCAGTGCCCGGCTTCTACGAGAACGTCGACCGCCCGCAGAAGGTCAAGATCAAGGCGCTGGATCGCGATGGCCAGCCCTTCGAGCTGATCGCCGAAGGCCTGCTCGCCGTGTGCATCCAGCACGAGTGCGATCACCTCAACGGCAAGCTGTTCGTCGACTACCTGTCCAACCTCAAGCGCGACCGCATCAAGAAGAAGCTGGAAAAACAGCATCGCCAACGCGCTTGACGCCCCATCCAGAAGGCTTGCCACGGCAAGCCTTTTTCTTTTAGCGAGCCCTCATGTCTGACTCATTGCGTATCGTCTTTGCCGGCACTCCGGAATTTGCCGCCGAGCACCTCAAGGCCTTGCTGGCCAGTCGGCACCAGATCATCGCCGTCTACACCCAGCCGGATCGCCCCGCCGGTCGCGGCCAGAAGCTGATGCCAAGCCCGGTCAAGCAACTGGCCGTCGAGCATGGCATTGCCGTCTACCAGCCGGCCAGCCTGCGCAACGAAGAGGCCCAGGCCGAGCTGGCTGCCCTCAAACCGGATCTGATGGTGGTGGTCGCCTATGGCCTGATCCTGCCGCAGGTGGTGCTCGACACCCCGCGCCTGGGCTGCATCAACAGCCACGCCTCCTTGCTCCCGCGCTGGCGTGGCGCCGCGCCGATCCAGCGCGCGGTGCAGGCCGGCGATCTTGAATCCGGCGTCACCGTGATGCAGATGGAAGCCGGCCTGGATACCGGGCCGATGCTGCTCAAGGTGACCACGCCGATCAGCGCCAGCGACACCGGTGGCAGCCTGCACGACCGACTCGCCCAGCTCGGCCCGCAGGCGGTGCTGCAGGCTATCGAGGGCCTGGCTGCTGGCACGCTGAAGGGCGAAGTGCAGGACGATGCCCTGGCCAATTACGCGCACAAGCTGAACAAGGACGAAGCGCGCCTGGACTTCAGCCGCCCAGCCGTGGAACTGGAACGCCTGGTGCGCGCCTTCCATCCCTGGCCGATCTGCCATACCACGCTGAACGGCGAGGCGTTGAAGGTGCATGCGGCAGAGCTGGGCGAGGGCAGTGGTGCCCCCGGCAGCATTCTCGCCGCTGACAAGAGCGGCCTGACCGTGGCCTGCGGCGACGGCGCGCTGCGCCTGACCCGCCTGCAGTTGCCCGGCGGCAAGCCGCTGGCCTTCAGCGACCTGTACAACAGCCGTCGCGAGCAGTTCGCCCCCGGTCTGGTGCTCGGTCAATGAACCCACGCCTGGCCGCCGCACGTGCCCTGACCGCAGTACTGTCCGGCAAGGCCTCGCTGGGCAGCAGCCTGCCGCCGCAACTGGACAAGGTCGAGTACCACGACCGTGCCCTGGCACAGGACTTGGCTTTCGGCGCCGCGCGCTGGCAGCCGCGCCTGCAATTGCTGGCCGAGAAACTGCTGGAAAAGCCGTTCAAGGCCGCCGACAAGGACGTGGAAGCACTGCTGCTGATCGGCCTCTATCAGTTGCTGCAAAGCCGCATCCCCGAACATGCCGCCATCGGCGAAACGGTCGGCTGCGCCGGCGCGCTGAAAAAGCCCTGGGCCAAGGGCCTGCTCAACGCCGTGCTGCGCCGCGCCCAGCGCGAGCATGAAGCGATTTTCGCCGAACTGGATCGCGATCCGGTGCTGCACACCGCCCACCCACGCTGGCTGCAGAAAGCGCTCAAGGCGCACTGGCCGGATCACTGGCAAGCCATCTGCGCCGCCAATAACGCGCATCCGCCGCTGATCCTGCGGGTCAATCGCCGCCATGGCAGCCGCGACGCCTATCTGATCGAGCTGCGCACTGCCGGCATCGCCGCCGAGCCCTGCACCTATAGCCGCGACGGCGTGCGCCTGCTGCAGCCCTGTGATGTGACCACCTTGCCCGGCTTTAAGGACGGCCGCGTCAGCGTGCAGGACGAGGCTGCGCAACTGGCCGCCGACCTGCTCGAACTGGCGCCGGGCCAACGCGTGCTGGACGCCTGTGCCGCACCGGGCGGCAAGACCTGCCACCTGCTGGAAGTCGAACCGACGCTGGCCGAAGTGGTCGCTGTCGATCTGGAAGCCAAACGCCTGGCGCGCGTTCGCGAAAACCTCGACCGCCTGCAACTCGACGCCACCCTGATCGCCGCCGACGGTCGTGACACTGGCGCCTGGTGGGACGGCCAGCCGTTCCAGCGCATCCTGCTCGACGCGCCCTGTTCGGCCACCGGCGTGATTCGCCGCCACCCGGACATCAAGCTGACGCGCAAGCCCGAGGACATTCCCGCGCTGGCACACCTGCAGGGTGAGCTGCTCGATGCCCTGTGGCCGACCCTGGCCCCCGGCGGCATTCTGCTCTATGCCACCTGCTCGGTGCTGCCAACGGAAAACAGCGAGACCATCGCCGCCTTTCTCGCCCGCACCACCGACGCGCAGGAAGTGGCCATCGCCGGCGAGTTCGGCCTGCAGCCCGGCCATGGCCGCCAGTTGCTGCCACAGCTGGACGGCCACGACGGCTTTTACTATGCCAAGTTGATCAAAAGGCCACAGGTACTCTGAAATAGTCGTCATTACTCGCTGCGCTCGCGCTTTTCGGGCCGCACTAAAGTGCGTTCAGCGCAAGCGCTGTCCCGCGAAGGCGGGAACGCAGATAACCTAAGCACCTGGGCTCCCGCCTTCGCGGGAGTGACGGTTGCCAATATTTCCAACGGAGCGTATCGGTGAAGATCATCATTCTCGGCGCCGGCCAGGTGGGCGGCACCCTGGCCGAACACCTCGCCAGCGAAGCCAACGACATCACCGTGGTCGACACCGATGGCGATCGCCTGCGCGATCTCGGCGACCGCCTGGATATCCGCACCGTGCAGGGCAAGGGCTCGTTCCCCACGGTGCTGCGCCAGGCCGGCGCCGACGATGCCGACATGCTGGTGGCGGTAACCAACAGCGACGAAGTCAACATGATCGCCTGTCAGGTGGCCTACACCCTGTTCCACACGCCGACCAAGATCGCCCGCGTACGCGAGGCGGCCTATCTGACCCGCGAGGCGCTGTTCGACAACGAAGCGATTCCGGTCGACGTGCTGATCAGCCCCGAGCAGGTGGTGACCAACTACATCAGACGCCTGATCGAATACCCCGGCGCCCTGCAGGTGATCGACTTCGCCGAAGGCAAGGCCCAGTTGGTGGCGGTCAAGGCCTACTACGGCGGCCCGCTGGTCGGCCAGCAGCTGCGCCAGTTGCGCCAGCACATGCCCAACGTCGACACCCGCGTGGCCGCCATTTTCCGCCGCAACCGGCCGATCATGCCCAAGGGCGACACCATCATCGAGGCCGATGACGAGGTGTTCTTCATCGCGGCCAAGGCACATATCCGCGCAGTGATGAGCGAGATGCGCCGCCTGGAAGACAGCTACAAGCGCGTGGTGATCGCCGGCGGTGGCAACATCGGCGAACGCCTGGCCGAGGCCATCGAAAGCCGCTACCAGGTGAAGATCATCGAGATGAACCCGGCGCGCTGCCGCTACCTGTCGGAAAGCCTCGACAGCACCATCGTGCTGCAGGGCAGCGCGTCGGATCGCGACCTGCTGGTAGAAGAGAACATCAACGATGCCGACATCTTCCTCGCCCTGACCAACGACGACGAGGCCAACATCATGTCCTCGCTGCTGGCCAAACGCCTGGGCGCGCGCAAGGTAATGACCATCATCAACAACCCTGCCTACGTCGACCTGGTGCAGGGCGGCGAGATCGACATCGCCATCAGCCCGCAGTTGGCCACCATCGGCACGCTGCTGACCCACGTGCGCCGTGGCGATATCGAAAGCGTGCACAGCCTGCGCCGTGGCGCCGCAGAGGCGCTGGAAGTGATCGCCCATGGCGATGCCAAATCGAGCAAGGTGATCGGCCGCGCCATCGAAGACATCGCCCTGCCACCGAGCACCACCATCGGCGCCATCATCCGCGACGAAGAAGTTCTGATCGCCCACGACGACACGGTGATTGAGTCCGGCGACCACGTGATTCTGTTCGTGGTCGACAAGAAATACATTCGCGATGTCGAGCGCCTGTTCCAGGCCGGTCTGACCTTCTTCTGAGTCCCGGATTACATCCGGCTACCAGCGCGTAGCCCGTATATGGACTCCTCCTCTGGCGCAAGTAGCAAGATGGTGATCAACGCGACCGTATATTCGACTTCGTAAAGGGAGCCGTTGCTCCCGAGCCTAGATGGGGCGTTCGCTGCTGGAGTGCCTATCGGATGAGCGACCCTATCATGGGGCTGCGGGCTACTCGGCATTTCTCCAGCCGGATCTGATCCTTATTCCATCTTCCGTTGCGCTGTCGGTTGTACCTCCTTGTTGGGTTAAGGCTCAGGCCTGCTGTGGCTGAGCCCGATAAGGGGTGTTGTGTTTGATCACGGCATAGATGATCCGCGCCAAACGGTTGGCTATGGCGATAACGGCTACCGTGCGTCGTTTACTCTCCAGCAAGCGTCGAGCCACCTGGCTAATGGCATCCTCACGTCTCTGGCAGTGATTGAGCACCGATTGGGCACCCTGTACCAGCAGCGTTCGCAGGTAGGGATTGCCACGCCGAGTGATCCCCCCCAATCGTCGCTGCTGACCTGAAGAGCGCTCACTGGGGGTCACCCCCAAGCTCGCGGCGAACTGACGGGCATCGGCAAAGTGGCTGATGTTGTTACCGTACTCGGCAACCACTGCTGTGGCAGTGATCAGCCCCACACCGTGGATGCTCTGTACCTGCCGAATCAAGACGGATGCTTGGCTGGCAGCTTTGAGTCGGCCTTCGATGCTCTGGATCTGCGCGTCGATACCGGCGACTTGGCATGTGATCTGTTCAAGTAGCTCGATCAGGCCGGCGCTCACCTCTTGATTGGGCTCCTCCTGGCATACCAGGCGGATCAACGCCTCCAGCGCAACACGCCCCTGTGGCGCTATCTGACCACGCTCGGCCAGCAGACTCCGGGCCTGATTGAGTAACTGGGTGCGCTGACCAACCAGCAGTTCCCGCAGCCGGTGCTGAGCGCACAAATCCTGCTGCTCAACCGTTTTGACCGCAACAGCACCTACTCGCCGATCCTGGTGGACGGCAAAGATCGCATCGGCATCATTGCCATCGGTCTTGTTGCCGATGCGCTGTTTGTCGACAAATTGAGCGGGAACTCGTTTAACCCGATAACCCAACGCCAAAAGACGTCGGCACCAATAATTGCTGCTGGCGCAGGCTTCCATCACCACAAGGCAATCACTATTGGACTCTTCACAAAATAGCCTGTCGAACTGGCTGCGACTCAGCGTCAGGCATTGTTGGCGATGGCCGTCGGCCGAATAACCATGAACCTGAAATTTATGCTTGGCCAGATCCACGCAATACAACGGACAGTGGGTAGGTGCGCTACGATTCATGGCGGACTCCTCCTCTCTACAGCGTTTGTCGGTGACCCTTCTCAGGTATAGACAATCTGGCACATTGCGATGCCGTCCGTGGGAGGAGGAGTCCATCCCATCAGATGAAATCCGGGGAAGCCCACCATGACGATGCAGGAGCCGAAATGAGTACAGATGCGCTGGAAAAGATGCTGGCCAAGAGCATGGACAACGCCCTGCTGCGCTTCGGCCTGGGCAAGGCCACCTGGATGGCGGCAATGCCGCGCAGGCGGCCGAGCACCTGCAGCGCTGCGTCGAATTCGACCCCGGCTATTCCGCCGCCTGGAAACTGCTGGGCAAGGCGCTGCAGGCCAAGGGCGAAGCCGAAGGTGCACGCCAGGCCTGGCAGCAGGGCCTCAAAGCCGCCCAGGCCAAGGGCGACAAGCAGGCCGAGAAGGAAATGAGCGTGTTTGTGCGCAAGCTGGACAAGCAACGCTGATCGACTCGGTGCGCACGGCGCACCCTACGGTTCGCGAGGTGCTGTAGGGTGCGCCATGCGCACCGCGCGGGTGAAGGACTTCAGCCTTCACGACTGAAGCCCATTGCAGCGGTTCGCTTCAAAGCACCTCGCTGGCCACCGCATCCACCGCCGCCTTGGCGATACCCACCACTTCATCCGCTTCGGCGCGGGTCAGCACCAGCGGTGGGGCGAAACCGAGGATGTCGCCGTGCGGCATGGCACGGGCGATCATGCCGCGTTCCAGGCAGGCGGCGGAGACACGCGGGCCAACCTTGAGCGCAGCATCGAAAGGCGTACGCGCCTCCTTGTCGGCCATGAACTCCAGCGCGGCGAGCATACCGACGCCACGCACCTCGCCCACCAGCGGATGGCCCTCGAAGGTCTGGCGCAGCTGCTGGTTGAGATAGGCACCCACCTCGGCAGCGTTGGCGGAGATATTTTCCTTCTCCAGGATGTTCAGGTTGGCCAGCGCAGCGGCGGCGCAGATCGGGTGACCAGAGTAGGTCCAGCCATGACCCATGGCACCGTCGCGGCTGGAGGCCTCATCGATCACGTTCCACACCTTATCGCCGACGATCACCGCTGAAAGCGGCGCGTAGGCGCTGGTCAGGCCCTTGGCGGTGGTGATCAAGTCCGGCTGCATGCCGAACATCTGGCTGCCCATCGGCGTGCCCAGACGACCGAAGGCGCAGACCACTTCGTCGGCGATCAGCAGGATGTCGTACTTGGCCAGCACCGCCTGGATCGCCTCCCAGTAACCGGTGGGCGGGACGATGATGCCGCCGGTGCCCATCACCGGCTCGCCGATAAAGGCGGCCACGGTCTCCGGCCCCTCGGCCAGGATCAGACGCTCCAGATCCTCGGCGCAGTGGCGCACGAAAGCCGCCTCGTCCATGCCGGCCGGCGCCTTGTAGAAATGCGGGCAGGCGGCGTGCTTGATGTCCGCGTGAGGCAGGTCGAAGTGCTGGTGGAAACTGGCCAGGCCGGTGAGGCTGCCGGTCATGATGCCCGAGCCGTGGTAGCCGCGCTGGCGGGAGATGATCTTCTTCTTCGCCGGGCGGCCGAGCACGTTGTTGTAGTAGCGCACCAGCTTGATCTGGGTCTCGTTGGCGTCCGAGCCGGACAGGCCGTAGTAGACCTTCTTCATGCCCTTGGGCGCCCAGTCGATGATGCGCGCCGACAGCTCGATGATGGCCTCGGTCGAGTGACCCACGTAGGTGTGGTAGTAGGCCAGTTCCTTGGCCTGCTTGTAGATCGCCTCGGCCACCTCGGTGCGGCCGTAGCCGATGTTCACGCAGTACAGGCCGGCAAAGGCGTCGAGCAGCTCGCGGCCTTCATGATCCTGAATGCGGATGCCCGAGGCACCGGTGATGATACGGCCCTTGAGCGCGCCGCTGGCGTGGTCATGGGCGTGGGTGGACGGGTGCATGAAGTGGGCACGATCCTGCTCGAACAGCTCGTCGTAATGGCTCATGGGTAATCCTCCGGATGGGCTCAGTAACGCTGACCCTGGTGATGAATGCAGAAGTACTTGGTTTCGACGAAGGGCTCGAAGCCTTCCGTGCCGCCCTCGCGGCCGAGGCCTGAGGCTTTCATACCACCGAATGGGATCGGGTGGCCGGTGAACTTGGTGCCGTTGACCGCCACCATGGCGTGGTCGAGGCGGCGGATCAGCGGGTGGACGACGTCCACGCGGTTGGAACAAATGTAGGCGGCCAGACCGTATTCGGTGTCGTTGGCCATGGCCACGGCTTGCTCTAGGGTGTCGAAAGCGCGCACACCGGCGATGGGGGCGAAGTTCTCCTCGCGGTAGATGCGCATGCTATCGGTAACGTCGGCCAACAGCGTCGGCTGCCAGAACCAGCCGCCCAGCGCATGGGGCTCACCTCCGACCAGCAGGCGCGCGCCCTGTTCGATGGCATCGGCAACCCGTGCAGCTGTTACGTCCAACGCAGCCTGGTGCATCAGCGGACCGATCTGGTTGCGCGCGTCATGGCCAGGGCCGACGCGCAGGTCGCGCACGGCCTTGGCGAAGCGCTGTAGAAATTCTTCGTACACCGGTCGCTCGACCAGAATGCGGTTGGCGGCGCAGCAGTCCTGGCCAGAGGTCTGGAACTTGGCATCCAGCGCCACCTGCACGGCGTGATCGAGATCGACATCAGCGCAGACGATCAGCGGCGCGTTGCCACCCAACTCCAGCGCCACTTTCTTCACATCCTCAGCGGCAGCCTGCAGCACCAGCTTGCCGACGCGGGTCGAGCCGGTGAAGCTAACCGAGCGCACCCGCGTGTCCTTGACCAGGGTTTCCATGGTCATCTGCGGCTCGCCCAACACCACATTGAACACACCGGCAGGCAAGCCGGCTTCCTCGGCTAACTGGGCCAGGGCGAAGGCGCTGTAGGGCGTCTCGTGCGCCGGCTTGACCACCACGGTGCAGCCGGCGGCCAGGGCCGCAGCCGCCTTGCGGGTGATCATCGCACTGGGGAAATTCCAGGGTGTGAGCAGGGCGCAAACGCCGACCGGCTCCTTCAGCGTACCGAGCTGGGCACCGGGGATATGGCTGGGAATGGTCTGGCCATAGAGCCTGCGCGCCTCTTCGGCGAACCATGGGATGAAGCTGGCGGCGTAACGGATCTCGCCACGGGCTTCGGCCAACGGCTTGCCCTGTTCCTGACTGAGGATGCGCGCCAGATCTTCCTGATGCTGCAGGATCAGCTCGGCCCAGCGGCGCAGTAGGCCGGCACGGCTCTCCAGGCTCTGCTCGCGCCAGTCGGCGAAGGCACGTTGGGCGGCGTCGACGGCGGAAGTGATCTGCGCCTGGCCAAGCATCGGCACATGGCCGATCACGCTCTGGTCGGCGGGGTTCTGCACCGCGATGCTGGCGCCATCGTCACTGTGCAGCCAGTGACCGTCGACATAGCACAGCGATTTGAACAACAGGGGATGGTCGAGGGGCATGGCGATGTCTCCGGGCCGATGGGCATGAGAGACATGCTAGGGAAGGGCGGCTTGGCGTTTTTTCCAAGCCGGGTAGGCGCGACCGCAGTTTTTTCTGAAGGTGGCGGGGCAATAGGAGAATTCTCGTGTGGCATAGCCCGGATGAAATCCGGGGCAGGGCACAGAACATTCCCGGATTGCATCCGGGCTACGGATTCAGCTCAGGCTGTGGCGATACGCTGCGGTAACGCCCGCACGATGGCACTGAGCAGCATGCCGTACAGCGGCACGAAGAGGATCAGGCTGATGGCCAGCTTGATCACGTAGTCCACCGTGGCGATCTCCACCCAGTTGGCCGCCATGAACGGATCGTCGCTGCGCCAGAAGGCCACCGAGAAGAACAGGAAGGTATCGAGCAGGTTGCCGAGGATGGTCGAGGCCGTTGGCGCGACCCACCACTGGCGCATCTGCCGCAGGCGGTCGAACACCTGGATATCGAGCAACTGGCCGAAGGCGTAGGCCAGGAAACTGGCCACGGCGATACGGAAGACGAACAGGTTGAATTCGCCCAGCGCCATCAGGCCGCCGAAGGCGCCTTCGTGGAACAGCACCGACACCACATAGGAGGCGAGCAGCGCCGGCAGCATCACCCGGGCGATCACCACACGCGCGGCATGCTTGCCGATCAGGCGCACGGTCAGGTCAGTGGCCAGGAAGATGAACGGGAAACTGAACGCACCCCAGGTGGTATGCCAGCCGAACAGGGTGATCGGCAGCTGCACCAGGTAGTTGCTGGCGATGATGATGAGGATATGGAAGGCGATCAGGCCGGCCAGCACGGGCCGACTGACCGACGCAGGAATCAGGGTCATATCGATGTCCTTTTTCATGAAGTGGGGTGAGGGAACCCACTGCCGCAGCCGACATGGCCACGAGCGGCGCGCATTCTAGCGCGTTGTTGACCCACGGGATAGGTTTCCCCACGAGCGGCCAGGCCGCTCGGATGAAAGGTTGCGCCGTCGCTTACTCAAGCCTCCGGCACCACCCGCTTGGCCAGTTGGAAATGCCGCTGCCAGTACGAATTGTTGAGGCGGTCGATGCGCACCTTGGTGCCGCGCCGTGGCGCGTGGACGAAGCGGCCCTCACCGATGTAGATGGCCACGTGATCCACCGAGCGGCTGCGAATGCGGAAGAACAGCAGATCACCCGGCTGCAGATCGCTGCGCTTCACCGACGGTGCATCCACGCGTGACAGTGCGCGCGAGGTGCGTGGCAGGTCGAGGTCGTCCTGAGTCTTGAAGGCATATTGCACCAGGCCGCTGCAATCGAAGCCGTGACGCAGGTTGGTACCGCCCCAGCGGTAAGGCGTGCCCAGTGCACCGAGGGCGCGGTCGATCACTTCGCTGGCCGGTTTGGGCACGGCCGCTGGCGCAGTGGCTGGAATGGTGTGAATGCGAAAGGTGGCGGAGGCTTGGGTACAAATTCCCAGTAAAAGAGCGCCTCCCAGACAAAATGACATGAAGAATTTATTCAAACCCAGTGACCCTGGTGATTGGCCTTTGCGCGGAAGCCTTTCCGAATCAAGGCATTGCATCGAAAACGAGCCTCCTACCCGTCCCGGAGACGGACTCCCGGGAAAAGTCTTTGGTTCATTTTCAAGCGAGACGAGTCGACGAACGGGTTACCGCTTATGCCTTCGTATTCCCGACCATTCGCACCCAATTGCGCCCCTCCGGCTGAGCCGCCCTCACAGGCCGTTAAGGCCACGGCGATGGCCTGACGGCGGTGAAGGCGAAGCGCTGCTGCCACCTCACGCGAGGACGGCTGGTCGAGCCACTGACTGTAGAGTGGGTTAGCGACGCTGAACGTGAATCGAAGATGCCCACTATCGCGGCGCGTAACCCACCAGGCGATGAAACGTAGCGCTCCGATGGTGGGTTACGCCGCAGCCAAATGGGGTGAAACGCTCGGTCACCTCGGCAAGCGGCTAACCCACCAGATGCCCGACATCTCATGGTGGCGTACCTTAGTCGTCCAGTTCTGCGGGCGCACCTGCCGTGTCCGCCTTGATGGTCTTGGTGACGATGTAAGTGAAGTAGCGCTCGATGCCGAGGTCTTCCAGCAGCAGTTGGTCGATGAAGCGCTGGTAGTGGTCGATGTCGCGGGCGCGGATCATCGCGATGTAATCGACGCCGCCACCGGTGGCGTAGCAGAAGCCCACCTCCGGCGCCTCGCTCAGGCGCTGCTCGAAGCGGCGCATGTCCTGCGCGGTGTGGCGGGCCAGGGTGATTTCCACCAGCACCTGTTGGCTGCGAAACAGCGCTGCCCAATCGATCTGCGCGCGGTAGCCCTTAATCAGCCCGGCGCTTTCCAGCTTGCGCACCCGCTCCCAGGCAGGCGTCACCGACAGGTTGATCGCCTCGGCCAGGGCCGACTTGGTGATCCGCCCGTCGCCTTCGAGGATGCGCAGGATCTTCAGGTCATAGCGGTCGAGCTTGTGCATCGGCAGTACGCCTATCTTGGGAACGATGCGAGGCCTGTAGGAGCGAGCTTGCTCGCGAAGTTTTTGCCTTACCGGCGTTCATGAGCATGGCCAGGCGCTCTCACAGCGGCTGCAGGTTGGGTTTCTCAACTCACCACCTCGGCGATGACCGCGAGGGTATCACCACTTTTCACCAGCCCGGGGAAGTGCCGGGCAGCGAGCAGGCCGCTACGTTTGGCGCGGTATTCACGGGCCGGCTCGCCGGTGCGACGGGCGCTGTGTACGCGGGCGATCACCTCGCCCTTTTCCACCGTATCGCCGAGGTCACGGCACATTTCCAGCAGGCCGTCGTCTTCGCTGGCGACGAAGCAGTCGCCGTCGGGCATATCGAGCATCACGGACTCGGCGGCTTCGATTTCACCCTGCAGCAAGCCGAAGTGGATCAGCAGGTTGCGCACCCCGCGCTCGGCGATGGCCAGGCTTTTCGCCGTGCTGCTACCGCCGCCACCCAGTTCGGTGGTGACGAACACCTTGCCCAGCTCCTCGGCGGCGGTGTCGTACATGCCCACTGCATCGAGTTCCAGCATGCGCATGCAGTAGGGCGCGGCGAAGGCGCGCATGCCGGCGGTGCAGGCAGCGTCCTGGGCCGCATCCGGCAACATGTGGCAGGCGGCGAACGGCAGGAAGTCCAGGGTCTTGCCGCCGGAGTGGATATCCAGCACCACGTCGGCCAGCGGCAGCAGCGTGCGCTGGAAGTAATCGGCGATCTTCTGCGTCACCGTGCCATCCGGCTTGCCGGGGAAGCTGCGGTTGAGATTGCCCTTGTCGATTGGCGAGGTGCGGGTGCCAGCCTGCACCGCCGGGGCGTTCATGAACGGCACGATGATCACCCGACCGCTGACGTCCTCGGCGCGCAGGCGCTGGGCCAGTTTGCTCAACGCCAACGGGCCTTCGTATTCGTCGCCGTGGTTGCCGCCGGTAAGCAGCGCGGTGGGGCCGCTGCCGTTCTTCACCACGGTCACCGGGATCATCACCGCGCCCCAGGCCGAGTCGTCGCGGGAATAGGGCAGCTTAAGGAAGCCGTGTTGTACGCCGTCACGGTCGAAATCGACCGTGGGGCTGATGGGGTTATCGCGCAGTTGGGTCATGGTGCA
Source organism: Pseudomonas sp. GD03919 (assembly GCF_029814935.1). Classification (NCBI taxonomy): domain Bacteria; kingdom Pseudomonadati; phylum Pseudomonadota; class Gammaproteobacteria; order Pseudomonadales; family Pseudomonadaceae; genus Pseudomonas; species Pseudomonas sp. GD03919. The sequence goes on along the minus strand of NZ_CP104582.1, from coordinate 34,283 downwards.
AAGCCCGGCATAAGTGGATGTCTCGATAGCGCCGCTTTTCGTAGGAGCTGGCTTGCCAGCGATGCCTTGTTGATGCGGATCGCCGGCAAGCCGGCTCCTACAATCAAGCGGCATCAATCCTTCACGAACAGCTTGCGCGGTACGTCGCAGAGGGTTTCCACGCCGCTGTCGGTGATCAGGATCGATTCGGTGATCTCCAGGCCCCAGTCGTCCAGCCACAGGCCGGGCATGAAGTGGAAGGTCATCCCCGGCTGCAGCACGCTTTCGTCGCTCGGGCGCAGGCTCATGGTGCGCTCGCCCCAGTCCGGCGGATAACTGATGCCGATGGGGTAGCCGCAGCGGCTGTCCTTGTGGATGCCGAATTTCTCCAGCACCTTGAAGAAGGCGCGGGCGATATCGCCGGTGGTGTTGCCCGGCTTGGCGGCCTCCAGGCCGGCGGCGATGCCTTCGACCACGGCCTTCTCGCCGTCGAGGAAATGCTGCGGCGGCTTGCCCAGGTAGATGGTGCGCGACAGCGGGCAGTGGTAGCGCTTGTAGCAGCCGGCGATCTCGAAGAAGGTGCCGGCGCCGCTGATCATCGGCGAGTCGTCCCAGGTCAGGTGCGGCGCACTGGCATCGGCGCCGGTGGGTAGCAGCGGCACGATGGCCGGGTAGTCGCCGCCATGGCCGTCGGCACCGAGGATGCCGGTGCGGTAGATCTCGGCGACCAGCTCGTTCTTGCGCAGGCCCGGCTCGATCTTGTCGAAGATCGCCGCGTGCATCTGCTCGACGATCTTCGCCGCGATGCGCATGTAGCCAATCTCGGTAGGCGACTTGATCGCCCGCTGCCAGTTGACCAACGCAGTCGAATCGACGAAGCGCGCGTTGGGCAGATTTCGCTGCAGCGAGCCATAGGCGGCGGCGCTGAAGTAGTAGTTGTCCAGCTCGACGCCGATGCTGAGCTTGTCCCAGCCACGTGCGGCGATAACCTCCTTGGACAGGTAGTCCATCGGGTGGCGCTCGGTGGACTGCACGTAGTGATCGGGGTAGCCGACGATATTGCTCTGCTGCATGAACACCGTGCGCTTGGCGCCGTTGGCATCCTGGCCACGGCCGTACCAGACCGGCTCGCCATCGAGCGCCAGCAGCACGCACTGGTGCACGTAGAACGACCAGCCGTCATAGCCGGTGAGCCAGGCCATGTTGGACGGATCGGTGACGATTAGCAGTTCGATGCCCCTGGCCTGCATGGCGCTGCGCGTCTTGGCCAGGCGCTGGGCATATTCCTCCCGGCTGAAGGGGAGGTTGACGACGATTTCGGACATGGATGAGTCCCCGTTAGTGATGCTCGACAGTGCTGATGTGGGAGGGGCTTCAGCCGCGACCTTTCGCTGTATCCGTCGCGGCTAAAGCCCCTCCAACAGGTTCATGAATCGAAGTTGAGGCCTTTTCCGGCCGCGACGGCGCGCTGGTAGGCGAGGCTGGCGATAGCGGTGTCCTGGGCGCCGGTACCGGTGAGGTCGCACAGGGTGATCTGCGCGGGCGCGGTGCGACCGGGACGCTGGCCGGCGATCACCTGGCCGAGTTCGGCGAAATCAGCATCCGCAGCAACCAGGCCGGCGGCGATGGCGTGATTGAGCTCACCGAGCACGCGGGTCTGGCTCAGGCGATCAGCCACGTATGCATCGACCCGCGCCAGCACGGCCGGGGCGATCTCGTTCTTGTGCTCGGCATCCGAGCCCATGGCGGTGATATGCAGGCCCGGACGCAGATGCTGCGGCTCGATCAGTGGCTCGCGACTCGGCGTGGTGGTGATGGCGATATCGGCGCCATCCAGCGCCGCGTCGACGCTGTCCACCGCGCGCGCATCGTCCAGCTCGGCGGCCATGGCCTGGGCCTTGGCGGGATCACGCGCCCAGATACGCACCTCGCTTACCTCGCGCACCAGGCGCAGAACCTGCAACTGTAAGCGCGCCTGCTCGCCGGCACCAAGGATGGCGACCACCTTGGCGTCCTCGCGGGCCAGCCATTTGGCGGCGATGGCGCCAGCGGCCGCGGTGCGCACGGCGGTGAGGTAGCCGTTATCCAGCAGCAGCGCATCGGCCAGGCCGGTCTGTGCCGAGAACAACATCATCAGGCCATTGAGGCTGGGCAGGCCGAGCCTGGGGTTGTCGAAGAAGCCGGGGCTGACCTTGATCGCGAAATGGGCGACGCCGGGCAGGTAAGCGGTCTTCACGTCCACCTCGCCGTTATGCTCGGGCACGTCCAGACGCAGGATCGGCGGCATGGCTACTGGCGCCGTGGCGAGCAAGCGGAAGGCGTTTTCCACCACCGCCAGGCTATCGACGTCTAGGCCGACGCAGTCGCGCAGGTCAGCCTGGTTGAGAATCAGGGTTTTGGCCATGGAGGACTCCTCAGGCGTCGGCGCCATTGAGCACGCGCAGGTGCTGGTCGATATCGATATTGCGGCCGCTGATCACTACGACCACCGGGCCACGCGGCTCGATCAGCCCGTCGAGCAGGGCAGCGATACCGACCGCTGCGGCGCCCTCGATTACCAGTCGCTCCTCGCGATAGGCGTGGCGAATGCCGCGGGCGATGGAAGCTTCGTCGAGCAGATGAACCTGGTCGCACAGCTCGCGGGTGATGGCATAGGTGTAACGGTTGTCCAGGCCGATGCCGCCGCCGAGGGAATCGGCCAGGGTTGGCAGCTCCTCCACCTCGACCGGCTCGCCGGCCTGCAGGCTGGCGTGCATCGCCGCGCCCAGCTGCATGCTGATGCCGTGGGTGCGAATGGCCGGGCTGGCCGCCTTGATCGCCAGCGCCACGCCGGCGAACAGACCGCCGCCTGACAGCGGCAACAGCACCTCGCAGACATCCGGGCACTGCTCGAGAATCTCCAGGCCCAGGCTGCCCTGGCCGGCGATCACATGCGGATGATCGAAGGGCGGGATGTACGCGGCGCCCTGCTCACTGGCGATGCGCAGGGCCTCGCGCTGGGCGTCGTCCTGGCTGCGGCCGGTGATGACGACCTCGGCGCCCAGTTCACGAATGGCGCGCACCTTGTTCTGCGGCACCAGCTCGGAGAGGCAGACGCTGGCCTTCACGCCCTGCTGCGAGGCGGCGAAGGCAAGGGCACGGCCATGGTTGCCGGTGGAGGCAGTGACCACGCCGAGGCGCTTCTGCTCGGCATCCAGCTGCGCCACCGCATTGCTCGCGCCGCGCAGCTTGAAGCTGCCAGTGGCCTGCTGCGATTCCAGCTTCAACCACACCGGCACACCGGACAGGCGGCTCAGGCTGGGCGAATATTCCAACGGCGTCTGGCGCACCAGGCCGGCAATGCGCTGGCGGGCCTTGAGTAGATCGTCGGCGGTGATGGAAGACATGGCGCACGTTCCGTAAAGGTGTGCGGCCGAGTGTATGAGCGGGAAATTGAGTGGCTGAATGTACTAGGACGATTTTTTATCTGGGCGTTTGTGCCATGTGGAAATCGGTGCGCACGGCGCACCCTACAGACACGTCGACCGTAGGGTGCGCCGCGCGCACCAGCTTGTAGCCTGGATGAAATCCGGGAAGCATCGGAGCAAACCACTCCCGGATTTCATCCGGGCTACAAAGCCCCTCTCCCCAGCCCTCTCCCGCAAGCGGGAGAGGGGGCTGATCGGTATGGCGGATAAAATTGTGGGAGCGGCTTCAGCCGCGAAGCTCTTCAACAGAGCTAACAGGCCGTTGAAAAACTCGGCTTCAACTGCCCCAACCCGTCCGGTTTGGCGCTTTTTCAAGCGCTTTGGCCTAACGGAGTCCACACAAGGCCTGACTTCAGGCCTTTTTGACAGGTTTCAGCACCACGTTCACGCCTTTCGGCGTTTTTTGGGCGTAACTCGCCCTATACATGCGATCCTCGCCACCAACCCGACAGGCTACCCAGTCGGATCAGGTTGTAGACCGAGAAACCCAGCAATAACTGAGCACTCAGCTTGGCGCGACCGATCAGCTTGGTCTTGCGCAGGCCGCCAACCGTCTTCAGCCAGCCAAAACCTTCTTCGATCCGCTTGCGGATCTTCTGGCTGGCGGCATACCCCGGATGCCGCGTGGTGCGCCCATCGATGGCGCTGCCCTTGCGCTTCTGCGCCACATGCGGTGTCACTTTCAGCTCGCGCGCCCTCTGCACGAAACGCTTCTGGTCGTAATTCTTGTCTGCACCTACCGTGCTGCCCGGCTTGGCCGTGCGCTCCAGCATCTCCAGCGCCGCCTCTACCTCGGCACGTCCATTGAACTCGGTGCATTCCACATCCACGATCAGACCGTTGCGGTGCTCCATCATCGTGTGGGCCATGTGCGCCAGACGACTGGCATCGCCATTGCTCTTGCGCGCCAGCCGGGCCTCGGGATCGCTGGTCGATTGGTGGGTCGCGTTGCTGCGCTTCTCGCCCTTGAAGTCGGCATCGGGGTTGCGCGTGCCATCCTCCGGTGGGTCGCCGCCATCCTTCTTGATAAAGGACTTGTGCGAGGCCCAGGCGTCGATCAGCGTGCCATCGACGCTGAAATGCTCGTTGCTGGCGTACTCGGACCATGCGGCCAGCGACTTGATGCGCTGGAAGAACAGCCGCGCTACATCCTGGTTGAACAAGCGGTCACGGTTCTGGCTGAAGGTCGAGTGATCCCACATGCGCTCGTCCATCGACAAGCCGACGAACCAGCGAAACAGCAGGTTGAAATCAATCTGCTCGACCAACTGCCGCTCGGAGCGAATGGTGTAAATCACCTGCAGCAACGAGGCGCGCAGCAGCCGCTCCGGCGCAATCGAGGCCCGTCCCAGGGTGGAGTACAGCCCGTCGAAGTCCCGATCCATCGAAGCCAGAACGGTATCGACCAGGCCTCGCAGGGGACGCAGCGGGTGATCGTTCGGGATGCGCTGCTCCAGCGTCGTATAACTGAACAGCTCGTTTTGTTTGAGGTCGAGTCCACGCATCGGCTTGGGCTGGCTTCGGCAGAAGAGGATGGCCGCCATTTTGCCAGAGCCACGCGGGCTCTGGCTTTTTTCAACGGCCTGCTAAAAATCATGCACCTTCGGGTACTGCTCGAACACGTCACGCACGATCTGCACGCCCTGGCGCATCTTCGCTTCGCTGCATTCGGCGCCGACGCACAGGCGCACCGCTCGCGGCCGTGGCATGCCGGGCGGAACGAAAGGGTCGGGCAGGGTCAGCGCGACATTGCGCCGGCGCAGCTCACGCAGCAGGCCGTCGGTTTCCCAGCCTTCGGGCACGCGCAGCCAGCTGTTGAGCGAAAAGGGGTGATTGCCGATCAGGTGCTCGCCCAGCTCCTGCTCCACCAGCGCCTGCCGGTTGGCCAGCAATTGCCGCTGCAGTTGCACCAGGTCCTCGGCCTCACCGGAGTCGATCCAGCGCGTGGCGATCTCACCGAGCAGCGACGGCGCCATCCAGCTGTTGACCCGCAGGATGCTCTCGGTGCGCAGGGCCAGGCGTTTGGGCATCACCAGATAACCGATGCGCAGACCGGTGAGCACCGACTTGGTCATGCTGGTGCAATAGAACGACAGCTCCGGCGCGTAGTGACTCAGTGGCCGCGTGGCCTGCTGGCCGGCCAGCAGCGGGCCGTAGACGTCGTCTTCGATGATGTACACGCCATAGCGGCGAGCGATCTCGGCGATCTCACGGCGGCGCTCGTCGGGCATCAGCGCGCTGGTGGGGTTGTTGAGGTTGGGCGTACAGACCAGCGCGGTGATCCGTTCGTTGCCACACATGTCCTCGAAGTGCTCAGGGTTCAGGCCGTAGCGATCCATCTCCAGGCCCTTGAGGGTGAAGCCGAGTACCTGCGAGCTGCCGATGGCGCCGTGGTCGGTCAGGCCTTCGCAGAGCACCACGTCATCCGGACCGGCCAGGGTGGCCAAGGCGAGGAAAATACCGTGGGCGGCGCCGCTGGTCAGCAGCACATCCTCGATGCCAACATCCATCCCCAGACGCGCCAGCCAGCGCACCGCGGCCTCGCGCTGGTGCTGCATGCCGGCAATCGGGCGGAAGGCGTGAATCCACGGCTGGTCCGGCTCCTGCGCCAGCTCCAGGCAGGTCTGCCGCCACAGGCGGTCGTGATCGGCCGTATGCAGGATGCGCGCGTTGGAAAAGTCCATCAGCGCCTGCTCGGTTTGATCGAGCATGCTGGTGGCCACGCGCTCGCTGGTGCGCCGCGAGACGAAGCTGCCACGGCCCACCTCGCAACGCACGCGGCCCTGGCGCTCCAGCTCCTTGTAGGCATTGGTCACGGTCTGCACGCTGATGCCCAGCGCATCTGAAACCTGACGTTGCGGCGGCAACCGTTGGCCGTCGATCAGGGTACCCTGTTCGATGTCGGCGGCGACCGCCTGGACCAGCAGCTTGTATTTCGATTCGCCCGGGCGAGCGTTGGCCAGGGCCTTCTTCCAGTTGTGCATCGATGGCTCCTCCGGCGACTGCGTTCAAGCATCCCGCGTGAGGCGTTACAATTCAATTGTCCTAGTGCAATGCTGTAGCCAAAAAAGCCTTTGTATGCTCGGCCCAAGGGTGGAAAACAGTGCCTCAGGCAACTCAAAAGAACACCACCCGGCGCAGGCCTACTGCGCACCAACGCTCTTGATTTACCTGCCTCCTAACACAGCACGCCGCCGTAGGCGGACTACAAGAAACAGGAGAACACCAAGATGAGTAGCGTTATCCCCTCCCGCTTCGGCCGCCTCGCACTGGCCTGCTCCCTGCTCACCGGTCTCGCTGCCGGTGCCCAGGCCTCGACCCTGGACAAGGTCAAGGACAGCAGCAGCGTGCGTATCGGCTACGCCAATGAAACGCCATTCGCCTACACCGCCCTCGATGGCAGCGTCACCGGCGAGTCGCCAGAGATCGTCAAGAAGATCTTCGAGCGCATGGGCGTGGAGAAGATCAACCCGGTTCTCACCGAATGGGGCTCGTTGATCCCCGGCCTGCGCGCCAGCCGCTTCGACCTGATCGCCGCCGGCATGTACATCACCCCCGAGCGCTGCAAGCAGGTGCTGTTCACCGACCCGCACTACCAGCTGCCCGATACCCTGCTGGTGAAAACCGGCAACCCGAAGGACCTGCACAGCTACGAGGACATCGCCAAGAGCGGTGCCAAGGTGGCGATCATGTCCGGCACGGTGAATCTCGGTTATGCCCGCAGCGCCGGCATCACCGACGACCAGATCCTCCAGGTGCCGGACACCACCGCACAGTTGCAGGCCGTGCGCGCCGGGCGTGCCGATGCCGCCGTCGGCACCCAGCTGACCATGAAGGGCCTGGCCGACAAGGGCGGCGACAGCGTCGAAGCCATCGCCGCATTCAAGGACGATCCGGCCCATACCGGTTACGGCGCCCTGGCCTTCCGCCCGGAAGACAAGGAGCTGCGCGATGCGGTGAATGCCGAGCTGAAGCAGTGGCTGGGCAGCGAAGAGCACCTAGCTACGGTGAAACCCTTCGGTTTCGACCAGTCCAACATCACCGACAAGACCGCCGCCGAACTCTGCGGCCAGTAATGGACGGACAACGCCCGCATTCCGGTGCGTGGCGCACTTCTGTGCATAGAGCGGTAGACATTCATGACCGATCTTCTTCCCCTGCTACTGCAAGGCGCCTGGGTCACCGTGCAAGTCACCTTCTGGGGCTCGCTGCTGGCCATCGTCAGCGCCGTGATCGCCGCCCTCGGCCGGCTGTCGCCGATCGCCCCGCTGCGCTGGCTGGCCATCACCTACATCGAAATCTTTCGCGGCACCTCGCTGCTGGTGCAGCTGTTCTGGCTGTATTTCGTGCTGCCGATGCCGCCGTTCAACGTCGAGATGAGCGCCTTCACCGTGGCCATCGTCGGCCTCGGCCTGCATATCGGCGCCTATGGCGCGGAGGTGATGCGCGGCGCCATCCGCTCGGTGGCCAAGGGTCAGTACGAGGCCTGCACGGCGCTGAACATGCGGCCCTCGAAACGCTTCCTGCGCATCATCCTGCCGCAGGCGCTGCTGGCGGCGATTCCACCAGGCACCAATCTGCTGATCGAACTGCTGAAGAACACCTCGCTGGTATCGCTGATCACCCTGTCTGACCTGGCCTTCCGCGCCCGTCAGCTGGATCAGGCGACCTTCATGACGCTGGAGATCTTCGCCCTGACCCTGCTGCTGTATTTCGTCATGGCCCAGGTGATCAACCTCGGCATGCGCCTGCTGGAAAAACGCCTGAGCCGTGGCCGGATGCGCGGAGGCCTGCAATGAATTTCTTCGACTGGGATTTCGCCCTGAGCATCCTCCCGGATCTGCTCAAGGCCTCGCTCAACACCCTGCTGATCACTTTCGCCGGCTTCGCCATCGCCATCGTCGTCGGCCTGCTACTGGCCATCGCCCGGCGCAGCAAGCATCTGTGGCTGTCCTGGCCGGTGGCCGGGCTGATCGAGTTCATCCGCAGCACGCCGCTGCTGATCCAGGTGTACTTCCTGTTCTACGTGTTCCCCAACTACGGGCTGAACCTCACCGCGCTGCAGGCGGGCATCCTCGGCATCGCCCTGCACTACGCCTGCTACACCGCCGAGGTGTATCGCGCCGGGCTGGATGCCGTGCCGCGTGGCCAGTGGGAAGCGGTGACGGCATTGAACATGTCGCCGCTGTCGGCCTACCGGCAGATCATCCTGCCGCAGGCACTGCGGCCAATCCTGCCGGCGCTGGGCAACTATCTGGTGGCCATGCTCAAGGACACCCCGGTGCTGTCGGCCATCACCGTGGTGGAAATCATGCAGCAGGCCAAGAACATCGGCTCGGAAAGCTTCCGCTACCTCGAGCCCATCACCATGGTCGGTATCTTCTTCCTCGCCCTCAGCCTGGCCCTGGCCTGGTGTGTGCGGCGCATGGAAGACCGCCTGGAGGTAACTCCGCGATGACCGCTTTTCAAACTTCACCCGTTGCTGCAGGGAGTTCGTCCATGCCCCAGCCCATCGTTCGTTTCACCGACGTAACCAAGCGTTACGGCAACCTGACCGTGCTCAACAAGCTCAACCTGGAAGTCGCCGAGGGCGAGAAGGTGGCGATCATCGGCCCCAGCGGCTCGGGCAAATCCACCCTGCTACGCGCTCTGATGACCCTGGAGAGCATCGACGAAGGCCTGATCGCCGTCGACGACGAGCCGCTGACCCATATGAGCACCCGCGACGGTCGCCTGGTGCCCGCCAGCGCCAGCCATCAGCGCAAGGTGCGCGGCAAGATCGGCATGGTGTTCCAGAGCTTCAACCTGTTCCCGCACATGTGCGCCTTGCAGAACGTCATCGAGGCGCCGGTTCAGGTACTCGGCATGTGCAAGAAGGAAGCCACCGAACGCGCCGAGGAGCTGCTGGCGATGGTCGGCCTTGGTGAGAAACTGCGTCATTTCCCCTCGCAGCTCTCCGGCGGCCAGCAGCAGCGCGTGGCCATCGCCCGTGCACTGGCGATGCGGCCCAAGGTGATGCTGTTCGACGAGGTGACCTCGGCGCTCGATCCCGAGCTGTGCGGCGAAGTGCTCAACGTGATTCGCCGCCTCGGCAGCGAGCACAACCTGACCATGCTGATGGTCACCCACCAGATGGGCTTCGCCCGCGAGTTCGCCGACCGCGTGTGCTTCTTCCACCAGGGCTGCATCCATGAGCAGGGCACGCCGGATCAGCTGTTCGGCAACCCGCAGCAGGAACGGACGAAGGCATTTCTCAGCGCGGTGAACGAGGCCAATTGAGGCAGGCTCACGCCCTGCTGCGCGCAATCTTGTAGGAGCGGCTTTAGCCGCGATTTTTCGCGGATGAATCCGCTCCTACAGAATCAGGGCAGTCCATTGGCATGCGTCAGCGGGACTAACGCGGCTGCCGCGCTTGATCGCCGTCAGCATCCTCTGCGCCAAGGCGGCGTAATCACCATCGAAGTGGTGCCCGCCTTCGATCATCAGGTGCTCCCCCGGGGCACCGGCTTCGGTACAGCCACTCTCGGCCGTCTCCTCGCTGCCGTAGATGCAATACACCTTGACTGCCGTCACCTTGCGCAGTTCGGGGGCGGTGGCCGCTTCCGCGCCATCCTTGCCGAGCCAGCCGCTGACGGCGATCTCGAAGCTGCCGCTGCGGGCGAAGGCCAGCAGCAGCATGGTATCGACCTGCTGCTGATCACTGGCCGGGAGGCGGTTGTAGATCGCCGGTAACACGTCGGCGCCAAAGGAGTGGCCGGCCAGCACGAAGCGCTTCACCTGCCACTTGTCGCGGTACTGCTGCATCAGCCGCGACAGGTTGGCGGCGCTCTGCTCCGGGCTCTTGTGCTGCCAGTAGTAGCGCAGGGTGTCGATGCCCACCACCGGATAGCCGGCAGCGGCCATGTGTTCGGCCGAGGCGCGGTCGAGATCGCGCCAGCCACCATCACCGGAATAGAACAGGGTCAAGATATCGGCCGCTTGCGCCGAGGGATGCTCGATCACCGGCATCGCTACGCCCTGGCCAGCAAGCAGGTGTTGCAGTTGATCGGCCAGCAGGGTCGGCAGCGGCGTGCCCAACGCACCGATGCGCGGCTCGCAGTTTTGCTGCTCGCGCAGGAAACGTCCGTTGTCGTCACCCGGGTTGTCGCTCCACAGGGCGATCCAATGGCCGTGCTCGGCCTTATTCGGCAAGGGCTCGGCGCAATCGGGCTTGGCCAGATCGAATCAGGCCGACAGCGCCTGGGCCTGGTCGTCACGCTGCGCCGCCAGCCAGCGCCAGGCAGAGGTCGCCGCCGGGCCGATACCGGCGACCAGGGTCGGTGTGCCGCCCAGTTGCTCGCTGGCCTGGTGGATCAGTTGTTGTTGCGCCTGGCAGTCGCCAGGCGGGAAGGGCAGTTGCAACAAACGCAGATCACCGGCTTCGGCAAGGCGACGCAGCGTGGCTTTATCCAACGCCTCCCAGTCCACCCAGGCCGCCCGCAATCAGCGCGGCGGTTTCGGCCAATGCCACCTAGCAGCCTGTTGAAATTCGCCTACGGCCTGTCTGACTTTGCCGTGTAAGGTTTACGATATCGGCTCCAATCTTCCGGGACCCTCGATTTCCATGCGTGGCGCCGATATCACACAGCAATCCTTGCTCACTGTCGCCAAGCTCGATGACTTTGTGCCAGCGACTCACTCCCTGCGCGCCATCCGCAAGCTGGCAGACACTGCTCTGCAACGGATGAGCGCCCTGTTCGACACCTTGTATGCCGACACTGGCCGCGCCTCGATTGCCCCCGAGAAGTTGATGCGGGCGCAGTTGCTGCAGCTGTTCTATTCGCTGCGCAGCGAGCGGATGCTATTGCGAACGTCCGGGCCGGCTAAACCGCTCAGGCTTCGCCGAGAAACCGCAAACCGGCCTCTTCGGGATCCACGCGCATCACTTCCATCTTCAATACCGGCGCGGGGAAGGGCAGATCCTGTACCTGGCCAATCACTTCAGTGCCAACCGACAAGCTGGCCATGTCCGGGTGCTTCACGTAGACACCACTGTCGGACAGGTCACGGGTCTGTGCCAGCAGCTCACCGAAGCTGGGGTGGCTGATCTTGATCCGGCACTTCATCGGGGTACGCACCTGCTGGCGCTGGTTGGGCATGGAGGCTCCGGGGGTAGGCGGATGATGCAACCTTAATAACGCAAAATCGAAGCAATTCCCAACGCTCGACAATCGGGATAGGGGGGAACCAATAAGTTCCGCCCCTCCCACACCACCCGGCATGCGGGTCCGCACCGGGCGGTTCGAGAAGTTGAGGTTTCACGAGAGTCTCGGCACTCCCAACCGATCGAAGTAGGCAATGGTCAGCACATTATGGATGGCAGATCGACTGTTATGCCACCAGCGACGGCTCAGCGCCGCCACGGATTCCGCAACCCAGGAACTCGCGCCTAAGCGGATCAGCTCCCGGTAGATCGTCTTGCCCCGTCGCCAGTGCCGGAGGTGGAGCATTCTCAGGCGGCGACGTATCCACTCATCCAGTGATCGCCAGATGCGTGGCGTTTGTGCCAGCCTGAAGTACCCTTTCCAGCCGAGCAGGTAACTGCGGAGCTTCTCCACCACCTGTGCCATGCTGCGACCACCTGACCCCCGGGTCAGTTGCCTGATCCGGAGCTTGAACGCCTGTAACGCCTTCGTTGATACCGCGCGTCGGACCTCTCCCTCCCTCGTCTGCCACAGGGCATAACCGAGGAACTGGCGACCGAACACGCTGGCGACTGCACTTTTGGATTCGTTGATCACCAAGCGCAGTTTGTTGTAACACCGGCGTAGCAGGCGCATCACCCGTTCTCCCGCCTTCTCACTGCGAACGTAAACGTTGCAGTCATCAGCGTAACGGGCGAAGCAGTGCCCCCGACGTTCCAGCTCTTTATCCACCTCGTCCAGCAGAACGTTGGCCAGCAACGGCGAGAGCGGCCCGCCTTGCGGCGTGCCCTCATGCCGATCCATGACCACACCGCCGTCCATGATGCCCGCGTTCAGGTACGCACGAACCAGCCGGATGACTCCAGGATCGTTTATGCGCCTCTTCAGGCGGTCGATCAGGATGTCGTGGTTAACCCGGTCGAAGAACTTCGATAGGTCGACATCCACCACGATGTGGCGGCCCTGTTGGGCATAGCGTTGCGCAGCCAACACCGCATCGTGGGCCCGGCGGCCCGGGCGGAAGCCGTGGCTGTGCTCGCTGAAGGTGGGATCAATCAGAGGTTGCAGCACTTGCAGCAGTGCCTGTTGAATCAGACGGTCGGTGACGGTGGGGATACCCAGTTCCCGCTCACTGCCGTCCGGTTTCGGGATGCCTACCCGACGAACGGGTTGTGGTTGGTAGGAGCCGCTCAGCAGTTGCTGGCGAAGCTCCGGCCACACCCATCGCAGGTGTTCGGCAGTCTGGGCAATATCCAGCCCGTCCACACCTGCCGATCCCTTGTTGGACTTCACGCGCTTCCATGCCCGCTGCATATTCTCTCGTGCGAACGCCTGCTCAAGCAGGCTTCGCCCTGCGCCCTCCGGTTCTCGCCGCGGGAGCCCTGTTTCATCGCTGATCGCATTCGGTAAGGCTTCACCTTCCCGTTCCGCGACCCGCCCCGCTGGCGCGGGCATCTGATGCGTTACAGCGCTCATCGACAAGGCGTTTGACGCTCCTTCTCGTTCAGCCCTTCGCCCTGACCAAGCAGCTACTATGGCTTCTGCTGACTTCTCGCTCCGTGCTTCCACGTCGCCCTTTCAGGCATGAGGCGAGATCTCCCCGGGTAAGAACACACTCCTTCACCGCACAACCGCCGGATTTACACCACCTCGCCTTGGCCACAAGAGCTTCGCGGCTTCTAGCCCGCTCGCCCTGCTTGGCAGTGCCTCGTATCCGATTCTTGTTCATCGGCTCACGGTTTACGCTCCACGCTTCCTCCCCACGGTCGGTCGCCCTTCCGCAGTTGCGCTTCGCTCCGTTCGCTGTGGCCAGCTCACGGGAGGACTTGCACCTCCAGGAGTGCGCCCGTGCCGGGCGCACGAAAAAAGGCGCCATCGAGGCGCCTTCGTTCATCACCATGCTCTGTGGCAGTACGTCAGTACCACTTGGCCTCACCCTCGGGCCGCTTCTTGAAGCGCTTCATGCTCCACATGTACTGGCTCGGGTAGCTGCGCACGTAGCGCGACACCACTTCGCTCATGGCGGCCACACCTTCTTCCACGTTCTCGCTGTACATGCCTTCGGGGGCAGCCTCGAGGATCACCTTGTAGCCGCTGCCATCCGGCAGGCGCAGCGCATGCAGGAACACACCGACTGCCTTGCCACCGGCAAGCATGCCCGGTACGAACTTGCTGGTCAGCGCGGTGGTGCCGAGGAAGGGCACGAAAACACCCGACGAACGGCTCGGCTCCGGGTCGGCCGGAATACCCACAGCGCCACCCTTGCGCACTTCCTTGATGACGCTGAGGATGCCTTCCTTGGTCGACGGCGCGACGCGGTTACCCATCTGCACGCGCTGCTTCTGCAGCAGCTCGTCGACCGCCTTGAGCTTCGGCGGACGGTAGAAAATGATCGGTTTGCACTGGTTGCAGTAGAAGTGGTTGAGCACTTCCCAGTTGCCCAGGTGGCTGGTGATGCCGACCACGCCCTTGCCCGAGGCCAGCGCCTGCTGCAGCACCTCCAGGCCCTCCACCTCGCGCACCAGCTTCAGCGATTTCTGCGCCGGCCAGATCCAGGCGCAGGCGCTTTCGGTGAGGGTCTTGCCGATGTCCTTGAGGCTCTGCCCGACCAGCCGATCCAGCTCGGCTTCGTTCAGCTCGGGGAAGCACTTGCTCAGGTTGATGCGCGCCACCTCGCGCGAACCGTTCGGCAGCTTCCACATCAGCCAGCCGATGGCGCTGCCCACGGCTTGCACGGCGCGCCAGGGCAGCAGCGCGAACAGGCGCAGGAAGCCAACCACCAGAGCGCCCTTGAGTTTTTCCACGACAGACTCCAACCGCTCAGAAAAGCGCCAATTGTAGCCGCGCGTGACGGTGCAGTCAGTAAAGGGTCGTGCGAAGCCGTTGCCACATGTCTCGCTCGTAAGCCTCGACGTCGAATTCATCAACGATGCAGCGGAAGATATCACCGGCACTCGGCAGGCCCGCCTTGGAGCACTGGAAGTAGCAGCTGTCGATTATGGATACGCAGCACTCTGCGCGGCGAGCGATCCAGGCCATCGGCGCCGGCGCTGGCCAGCACCGCGAAGGGCGAGGCTCCGATCAGCCGCGGCAGTTCCTTGCGCCGCGAGTGCTCGTGGCCTTACTGCTGCTGTACTCGTTTTTGAGCGGCAATGTAGGCCTCAAAGCGTTCACGCTTACCAACGGCCACAACCGTTATAACCAGTTTGTCATCGACAACCTGATAAACAAGCCGGTAGCCAGCAGAGCGAAGCTTGATCTTGTAGCAGTCAACCATGCCACTGAGCTTGTCGGCCTCAATGCGAGGCGAGCTCAGGCGCTCTTTAAGCTTTTTGGCAAACTGGAGGCGAATGGTCGCGTCGAGCTTGTCCCATTCCTTGCGGGCTTTGACGTGAAACTCAAGCTTGAAGCTAGGCACGGATGCCAGCCTCGGCTTCTGCGATCAGATCGTCAATATCTACCGAGACTGTTTCGCCCCCCTGGCGAGCACGCACAATTTCGGCCAGCCGTAAGTCATCGAGCATTTCGAGCATGGCTTGATAGCGGGCTGGAGGCACGGCGTAAAAGGCCGGTTCGTTACGGTTGAGGATGACGACGGTTTCACCGTGCCCTTCGCGAATGGTGCCCATCGGATCACGCTTGAAGTCAGTAACGGAAGCGGCGACGTCAGCCAGCACTGGAAAGGTCATGGGATCACCCCTTGGAGCATCATTAAAAGCACCTTTAAAAGCACTCATAGATTACGATGAAGCGCTGACTACGAGAAGCATTTTTCTGTAAAGCACTGCACCAGTGAGGAATCATGACAGTGAAAAGCCCTGATTTATGGGGCGTTCTGACTCAACGGAGCAGGGCGTAGCGGATTCTCCATACAGTGCCAGCAGTTCGTCCCGCGTGGTGATGGTGGTCATGAGCCCTTCAGTTGCGCGTAGCGGTCGCAGTCGGTGGTGTGATCCATCACCATACCCGTGGCCTGCATGAAGGCATAGCAGATGGTCGGGCCGACGAAGGTGAAGCCGAGCTTCTTCAGCGCCTTGCTCATCGCCTCAGCCTCGGGCGTCAGCGCCGGCACCTGGCTGCGTTCGCTGAAATGGTTGATCTTCGGCGTCCCGCCAACGAACGACCAGAGCAGTGCCACCGGGTCTTCCAGTTTCAGCCAGGCCTGGGCGTTCTGCCGCACGGCCTTGAGCTTGAGGCGGTTGCGGATGATCCCCGGATCCTCCATCAGCACCGCGATCTCGTCGTCAGTGAGGCGCGCCAGACGCTCGGGATCGAATCCATGCAGCACCTGCCGATAACGCTCGCGCTTCTTCAGCACGGTGATCCACGACAAGCCGGCCTGCGCACCCTCGAGCAGCAGCATTTCGAACAGATGCCCGGCATCGCGCTGCGGCACGCCCCATTCCTCGTCGTGATAGGCCTGGTACAGCGGATCGTCGGTACACCAGAAGCAGCGGGGCATGGCTGTGAACCTCGGTCAGGGTCGAAGCGACGACTATAGCGGCAAAATAACTGGATATAAAAACAGTTACCCAATGCAGAGGATGATGCCGATGTGCCGTACCCTGCGGCCTGCGCCGAGTTTCGATATACTCCCCGGCTTTCCCTCGCAAGCCTCCACAGGTGATTTTTTCGTGAGCCAGACCAAGCCTGCCGTGCGCACCTTCCAGGACCTGATCCTGGCCCTGCAGAACTACTGGGCCGAGCAGGGCTGCGTGGTGCTGCAACCCTACGACATGGAAGTGGGCGCCGGCACCTTCCACACCGCCACCTTCCTGCGCGCCGTCGGCCCGGAGACCTGGAACGCCGCCTACGTGCAGCCTTCGCGTCGCCCCACCGACGGTCGCTACGGCGAAAACCCCAACCGCCTGCAGCACTACTACCAGTTCCAGGTGGTCTTGAAGCCCAACCCGGAGAACTTCCAGGAGCTGTACCTGGGTTCGCTCAAGGCCATCGGCCTCGATCCGGAAGTGCATGACATCCGCTTCGTCGAAGACAACTGGGAATCGCCGACCCTCGGCGCCTGGGGCCTGGGCTGGGAAATCTGGCTCAACGGCATGGAAGTCACCCAGTTCACCTACTTCCAGCAGGTCGGTGGCATCGAGTGCTATCCAGTGACCGGTGAGATCACCTACGGCCTGGAGCGTCTGGCCATGTACCTGCAGGGCGTCGATTCGGTCTACGACCTGATCTGGACCGACGGCCCGTTCGGCACCGTGACCTATGGCGACGTGTTCCATCAGAACGAGGTGGAGCAGTCCACCTACAACTTCGAGCACGCCAACGTCGAGAAGCTGTTCGAGCTGTTCGACTTCTACGAGAGCGAAGCCAACCGCCTGATCGAGCTGCAACTGCCGCTGCCGACCTACGAGATGGTGCTCAAGGCCTCGCACACCTTCAACCTGCTCGACGCCCGCCGCGCCATCTCCGTGACTGCGCGCCAGCAGTACATCCTGCGCGTGCGTACCCTGGCCCGCGCGGTGGCGCAGAGCTACCTGCAGGCTCGCGCCAAGCTCGGCTTCCCCATGGCCACCCCCGAACTGCGTGACGAAGTACTGGCCAAGCTCAAGGATGCGGGTCTCCTGCAAGACGAAGTACTGGGCAACACCCTGGAGGCGCAAGCATGAGTGTACAAGATTTCCTGGTCGAACTGGGCACCGAAGAACTGCCACCGAAGGCCCTGAAGAGCCTCGGCGATGCCTTCCTCGCCGGTATCGAGAAAGGCCTCAAGGCCGCCGGCCTGGGCTATGCAGCGAGCCGCGTGTACGCCGCGCCGCGTCGCCTGGCGGTGCTGATCGAGCAGCTCGAGGAGCAGCAGGCCGACCGCAGCATGAACCTCGACGGCCCGCCCATCCAGGCCGCCTTCGACGCCGACGGCAACCCGACCCAGGCCGCTCTGGGCTTCGCCCGCAAGTGCGGCGTGGACATCGCCGAGATCGACCGCAGCGGCGCGAAACTGCGCTTCGCCCAGCACATCCCCGGCCAGCCGGCGGTGAACCTGCTGCCGACCATCGTGCAGGACTCGCTGAACGACCTGCCGATTCCCAAGCGTATGCGCTGGGCCGCCCGCCGCGACGAATTCGTGCGCCCGACCCAGTGGCTGGTGATGCTGTTCGGTGACGCCGTGGTCGACTGCGAGATCCTTGCGCAAAAAGCCGGTCGCGTCTCCCGCGGCCACCGCTTCCACGCCAACCGCGATGTGCGCATCAGCAGCCCGGCCAGCTACGCCGAAGACCTGCGCAGCGCCTACGTGCTAGCCGATTTCGCCGAGCGCCGCGAGATCATCAGCCGCCGCGTCGACGAGCTGGCTGCGGCCGAGCAGGGCAGCGCCATCGTGCCGCCGGCGCTGCTGGACGAAGTGACCGCCCTGGTCGAATGGCCGGTGCCGCTGGTCTGCTCCTTCGAGGAACGCTTCCTCGAGGTGCCGCAGGAAGCGCTGATCAGCACCATGCAGGACAACCAGAAGTACTTCTGCCTGCTCGATGCCAATGGCAAGCTGCTGCCACGCTTCATCACCGTGGCCAACGTCGAGTCCAAGGACCCGGCGCAGATCGTCTCGGGTAACGAGAAGGTGGTGCGCCCGCGCCTGACCGACGCCGAGTTCTTCTTCAAGCAGGACAAGAAGCAGAAGCTCGAAGGCTTCAACCAGCGCCTGGCCAACGTGGTGTTCCAGGCCCAGCTCGGTTCGGTGTTCGACAAGGCCCAGCGCGTCTCCGCCCTGGCCGGTTTCATCGCTCGCGAAGTCGGTGGCGACGCCCAGCGCGCCGCTCGTGCCGGCCTGCTGAGCAAGTGCGACCTGGCCACCGAGATGGTCGGCGAGTTCCCCGAGATGCAGGGCATCGCCGGTTACTACTACGCGCTCAACGATGGTGAGCCGGAAGATGTCGCCCTGGCCCTGAACGAGCAGTACATGCCGCGCGGTGCCGGCGCCGAACTGCCAAGCACTCTGACCGGTGCGGCGGTGGCGGTGGCCGACAAGCTCGACACCCTGGTCGGCATCTTCGGCATCGGCATGCTGCCGACCGGCTCGAAGGATCCCTACGCGCTGCGCCGTGCCGCCCTCGGCGTGCTGCGCATCCTGATCGAGAAGGGCCTGGATCTGGACCTGGCCGCCGCGGTTGACTTCGCCGTCGCCCAGTACGCCGGCAAGGTCAAGACCGACGGTTTGGCAGCCCAGGTGCTGGAGTTCATCTTCGACCGCCTGCGCGCGCGCTACGAAGACGAAGGTATCGAAGTCGCCGTATACCAGGCCGTACGTGCGGTCAATCCGACCTCGCCGCTGGACTTCGACCAGCGTGTGCAGGCCGTGCAGGCTTTCCGCAATCTGCCGCAGGCCGCTGCCCTGGCCGCTGCCAACAAGCGTGTGTCGAACCTGCTGAGCAAGGCCGAAGGTGGCGTCGCCGCACAGGTCGAGGCGCACTACTTCGACAACCCCAGCGAGTTCGCCCTGCACGCCGCCATCCAGCAGGCCGACCATGCGGTACAACCGCTGGCCGCTGCGCGTCAGTACAGTGAGGCCCTGGCCAAGCTGGCCAGCCTGCGCGAGCCGGTGGACGCCTTCTTCGAGGCGGTGCTGGTCAACGCCGAGGACGCGCGCGTGCGCGCCAACCGTTACGCCCTGCTGGCCCGTCTGCGCGGGCTGTTCCTCGGCGTGGCGGATATTTCGGTGCTGGGCTGACGTCCCCCTGAAGGAGCGGGCATGGCTCGCTCCTTCAGCAGAATATGAAATGGCAGCATGAAACTACTGATCCTCGACCGCGACGGTGTCATCAACCAGGATTCCGACGCCTATATCAAGACGCTCGACGAGTGGATCCCGATCCCCTCGTCGATTGCCGCTATCGCGCGCCTGTCGAAAGCGGGCTGGACGGTGACGGTGGCCACCAACCAGTCCGGCATCGCCCGTGGCTATTACGACCTGGCGACCCTGGAGTCGATGCACGCGCGCCTGCGCCAGCTGGTGGCCGAGCAGGGCGGCGAAATCGGCCTGATCGTCCACTGCCCGCACGGCCCGGACGATGGCTGCGACTGCCGCAAGCCGAAACCAGGCATGCTCCGGCAGATTGCTGCGCACTACGCCACGGATCTGGCAGGAATCTGGTTCGTCGGCGATACCGGCGGTGACCTGCAGGCGGCGCTGGCCGTCGATTGTCAGCCTGTACTGGTGAAAACCGGCAAGGGCGAACGAACCCTGGCCAAACCATTGCCGCCGGGAACCCTGGTATTCGATGATCTGGCGGCTGTTGCCGATCAACTGCTTTCATAAGGTGCGAAGTTCAATGGCGATCCTGCAGGCACTCAGAGTCACGCTTTTCTACCTGCTGCTGTCGTCCAGCTCGTTCTTCTGGTGCCTGATCAGCCTGCTGGTCGCACCTTTGCTGCCGTATCGCCAGCGTTATCGTTTCGTCATCCAGGCCTGGTGCAGCTGCGCCGTGTGGCTAGCCAAAGTGATCGTCGGCATCCGCTATGACGTGCGCGGCGCGGAGAACATCCCCGAGCGCCCTTGCGTGATCCTCGCCAACCACCAGAGCACCTGGGAAACCTTCTTCCTTTCCGCCTACTTCGAACCACTCAGCCAGGTAGTCAAGCGCGAGCTGCTGCGCATACCGTTCTTCGGCTGGGGCATGGCGCTGCTCAAGCCCATCGCCATCGACCGCAGCAACCCCAAGGCCGCGCTCAAGCAGTTGGCCAAGCAGGGCGATAAACGCCTCAAGCAGGGCGCCTGGGTGCTGGTATTCCCCGAAGGCACACGCATTCCGCCCGGCCAGATCGGCAAGTTCTCTCGCGGCGGCACCGCCCTGGCGGTAAATGCCGGCCTGCCAATACTGCCCATCGCCCACAACGCCGGTGAATTCTGGCCCAAGGCAGGCTGGGGCAAGCGTTCGGGCACCATTCAGGTGATCATCGGCCAACCGATGTATGCCGAGGGCGAGGGCCCACGCGCTATCGCCGAACTCAATGAACGTGCTTTCCAGTGGGTCTGCCAGCAACAAACCGAACTGAGTGGCGAAGCGCCGCAGCTGAGCCGTCTGGGTGAGCCGGCCTGATCTGTGGATAAGCTGTACATGGAATGCAGTCAAAAGCCTTTATTTGCGCTTAACTGATTGATTTAAATTGAACTTCTCCTGCTCAAGTGAAGGTTAACGGCAGGGTATAAGTTGTCATGCAGGAGCAGGTTGCTTCGCGTGTACACCGCCGTCGGGATAGCGGCAACATGCAGGCCGTCGACCAATCCGCAGGAACTCGATAAGTTCACAGTCTCATCTGCGGCCTTGGCCGATGATTGGATCAGTAAAGGGAATTCACTGCCACTCCATCGATCTACCAGCTCAAACCCGCCTTCCAGAATCTGCTGCGTCCCGGCGGTGATACCACCCGCTACCTCGAGCGCGCGGCCAAGGTGCAATGGGGACTGATGATCGCCGTGTTCTGCATCTCCGCCATACCGGCGCTGCTGACACTGGACATCCTGCGGCTACGAGGGGCGCAACCTGCTGCTGATCGCCTGGCTGATCATCGTCGTGCAACTCTCTGACGTGCTGCAGTACGTCTGCGGCAAGCTGGCCGGCAAACACAAGATCGCGCCCAACCTGTCACCCTCGAAAACCGTGGAAGGCTTCATCGGCGGCGTCGCACTGGCCACGCTGATTGGCGTGATGCTGTGCTGGATCACCCCCTTCGCCTTCTGGCAGGCGGCGCTGTTCGCACTGCTGGTGTGCCTGCTCGGTTTTGCCGGTGGCCTGGTGATGTCATCAAGCGCGACCGTGGCGTGAAGGACTGGGGCCATATGATCGAAGGCCACGGCGGCATGCTCGACCGCCTGGACTCGGTATGCTTCGCTGCACCGGTGTTCTTCCATATGGTGCGCTACTGGTGGGCCTGACGTCAGTTAAGCGTGGACGCGCGAATGCGTAGGAGCGGCGCCCCGCCGCGAACAAGGGCCATGCGCAATTGAACAGCTTCGCCCCGGGGCGGGGCTCCTACGAAAGGCTGCTTTGGCAGCCTTATCTGATAGGCATTGGTCTGACCGCACGCCTTTTCCGCAGGCAACAAAAAACCCGCCGAAGCGGGTTTTTTAAGACCTTCCGACATCCTGTCGTCTGCCTTCCTGGCGCGGCCTGTCTTCCTTGACCCGGGACATCCAGTTCCCGGTACGTGTGTGTAGATTAGCCAGGCTTCACAGGGCAGGGCAGAAGCTCATTGCGCCTCATCGTGTAAGTCTTTTGCCATAACTCCATACCTGAAGGCCTGACCTGACTCGCATCACAGCAACAACCTGTCACCTCCGACGGGCGAAAAGCTTGGTGGCTGTCTGAGGACTCATTAACCCTTTGCCAGCAGCTCCATTGAGCTGGACGAATCCGCAAATCGATAGTCCATAGCCTTGTAACCCGCTTGGCGCTTACTCCACATACGGAGCAATGCAGGATGCCCGGAATCGATGAAGTCGATGATGCGCACATCCGCCTTACTCGCATGTTCCCTATGCAGGCGACCTGCATACTGCTGGAGGGTGCCCTTCCAGGAAACCGGCATGGCCAGCACCAAGGTATCCAGCGCAGGATGATCGAACCCCTCACCTACCAGTTTCCCAGTGGCCAGGATCACCCTGGGTGCATCGGGCGGCAGCGCTTCCAGTTCACCGATTAGCGCTGCACGTTGCTTCTTGGACATCCGCCCATGAAGGGTAAACAGGTTTTCGACCCGACCAACCAGCCTCTCCTCAATGGCACTGAGGTGATCCGTTCGCTCCGTCAGCAGCAGAATCTTTCTCCCCTGGCCAAAAGCGGCTTCGACCTCATCCACAATTTTGGCTGTCCGCTCCGCATCGCTGCACACCTGCAAAAAGACATCCTGAATGCCAGCACCTTCAGGCATCACGATAGGCCGGGGCAACCACCTGGGTATCACCGTCAACTCAGCAGGCGCACTCTCAGGCCTTGATGCGGTATGTCGGATCGGCCCGCACTGCATGAAAATAATCGGCTGTTGGCCGTCGCGCCGAATGGGCGTTTCGGTCAGTCCCAGCACGTATCTCGCAGGAGCAGCCTTGAGAAGGGCCTCAAAGGAGAACGCCGACAGGTGATGGCATTCATCCACGATGATTTGCCCGTAGTTCTTCACCTGCTCGCTGACCTCACCTCGCCGTGATAGCGACTGCATGACCGCTACATCAATGATGCAGGTCGGCTTGGCCTTACCACCACCGATGCTGCCGACAGTCTTCTTGTCAGCCCCCAGAAACGCCTGCAACCTCTCCTTCCACTGCTGGAGCAATTCCGTTCGGTGAACCAGCACCAACGTGTTTACACCTCGCCTGGCAATCAGCGCAGCTGCCGTGACGGTTTTACCAAAAGCAGTGGGCGCACAAAGGACACCGGTGTCGTGCGCCAACATGCCTTCGAGAGCAGCCTCTTGATCCGGGCGTAGCGTGCCCACAAAGCGGACTTCGATGGGCTCCCCAGCGAAGCGCTCATCATGCAGCACCAGCTCTACCTTGTTTTCATCCAACAGTGCCTGGACGTCATCCAGGCATCCGCGCGGCAGGGCAATGTGCTGCGGATAGTTTTCGGCACATCCGATGATCCGGGGCTTGTTCCACACCGGCAGGCGCATGGCCTGAGCTTTGTAAAACTCCGGATTCTGAAATGCCGCCAGCCGAATGAGCTTGTTGACCAAAGATTGGGGCAGCTCGGACTTGCTGAAATAGATCTGGTTGGCCAGGGTTGCGCTCACTGATGCTGGCAACGGGCAGGTTAGTTTCTGAGTCTTTTCCGGTGTGCGCTGCCAGGGCTTCGCGCTGTCATCATCTGTTAAGTCAGCGACACCCAACGGATGACAACTGCCACTGGCTCGCAACGTAGCCGGTGCAATGTCCCTCGCCGGCATAGGTTGGACACTGGCCAGAAATGCCCACTGATCGGGATAGGGCACCAGCTTCTCATCGACAAAAACACTGCCGCCCTGAGCGCGAGCCCGCTTCTGCAAGGGCAAGGCGATCAAATTGCCAAAACCGCCCTTCGGCATGCTGTCCTGATTGGGAAACAGCCGATCATAGGATCCAAGAGTCAGCTGCCGGGTACGTTCACAGGTATGACTGATGATCGCGGAGCCCAGTAGGCGCGCTTCAAACGCAGGAACACTGTGCTCGAAGAATATCCAAGCATGAGCACCATTACCGGAGCGAGAAACCTCCACCGCGACCGGCACACCCAACTCGCGACATGACCGGGCAAATGCCATGACATCTTCACGCCAGTCGGCCTCGTCAAAGTCCACCGCCAAGAAGTAGCAGGTGTCATCCGGCAGCAATGGGTAAACACCGACGACAATCTCTCCGGCCAAATGCTTGTAGAGCACCTGATCGGTCAGAGGCAGCAACTGCCGGTACGAGCAATCGCCACATTTGATCCTGGGCTTCTCGCACACACCTGGGCGCCATTCATTCGCGCACGCCGGTGAGTAGCCGGTCTTTCCGGCCTTGCTTTCCCAACGCAGGGGAAAGACATCGGCACGCCCCCGGAACAGACGCTTGAACAGTGCCAGCTTCTCATTGGTATCCAGAACCGGGACTAGCGGTGGCAGCGCTACGGCCTGTTCAGGCTCTGGCAGCTCAGCCGGAAGCCGCCACTCAATGCCATGCGTTTCCAGCAATGCGATCAGGCGAGCATTCTCGGCCCGCAGTTGCTCAAGGAGATCGTCATCACTCATCGCATCGAAACCAGACTCTGTATGACGCAGGCAGCGCGTTATTTGAGCTGCTCAGCGGCCTTGCGGTAAGCCTGCTCGCGATCACGCCGATCCACGGCCACGACAAATACCACCACCTCATGGTCGATCACCTGGTACACCAGGCGATAACCGCTGCTGCGCAGTTTGATCTTGTAGCAGTCGGGAAGTGAGTGAAGGCGATTTGCCTCAACGCGCGGATTGACCAACACCTCCGCGAGCTTCTTTTTGAACTGCTCGCGGACGGTATCCCCCAGCTTGTGCCACTCCTTCAGTGCCCGCGCATCGAATTCGAGGCTATAGGTCATCCAGCGAGACCTTCACGCGCTGGGGAGCAGCAAGGCGCTCACACACAGTGGCAATCAGGGCCTCATCTTCCTCGGTCATCAGTACCGGGCGGAAAGGCAGCTGACCCCGCTCGGCCACGTATTGCAGGGTTTGGCGCATCAGCTCAGAAGGGGTGACGCCAAGCTTCTCCAGTTCCCGGTATGCGCGGACTTTCAGCTCGTCGTCGATGCGGATATTGATCGAAGCCATGGGGGCCGCCTCCACGTAAAGACATTTGTCATTACGATGACATTCTTGCGCTTATTTGGCAACCGCTCGCTCACGATGGACGGGCATGTGCTGCCTGCCGCCGCGCTGCTCAGGAATTTATTAACAATCCTGTTAAGAAAATCTCGACTCACTCTACCGACTAAATTTGACCCACAGGGCATAGCTCGGAGGGTACGGCCGGCGGTGGCGGGAACAGCTGCTGCTCCAACTCCGCATCGGACAACGAACAGGGCCAACTGAGGCCGCTGGCGGCAAAGCGACAGAGGTAATCACCGGCACTGCTGTGGCCTATGCCCAGACTGCGGGAGATCTTACGGACAGACAGCCCGCAATCGAACTTGAGGCGCAACACCTCACGGATTTTACGCATGGACAAACGCTCCACGACGACCTCTCTGCTTCGAAAAAGAGGTCGATGGTAGTGAATAAATCCTGCGTAGTTGCCTGCCTGGAAAGTGTCCGGATGGCCGTGGAATCGGTGTCCGGATGCTCGTGGAATGAGTGTCCGGATCAGCGTGGAATCACTGTCCGGATGTGCGTGGAATGGGTGTCCGAGTCAGCGTGGAATTCGCACTGATGACTACGTTGCATGGTTTGGTCTGGACATCACTGCCCAGCAGACCAAAGATCTACCCGACGCGTTTGCCAAAAAATGGGGCATCAGCAAGGGCTACATGACGTTCTTGGTTGTGGACATGTTGAACGATCAAAGACCCCGCATTCGTAGCCAATGGGTTATCGATGCGCTGAGAACCAGACGTATACCGGGAAATAAAACCAACAAAGCCTCGATGAATTCGACCTTCAGCAGGATGAAATCAGCCGGAATCGTTGAGGAGCACAAGACCAAGCACCGCCTGACTGAAGCCTTCTTGGCCGACTGGAACACCGGCCAGTAGCGGCTTCAAGCTAAGCAAAAAGCCCCTGCGGACTCGCGTCAGCAGGGGCTTCTATTTTTAGGCTATCGCCAAATTACTTTGGCCGAACCGCTTAACTTTGGCCGAAAGGGCAAATAACTTTGCCCGCCTACAGGTGGCAGGTGGCAGGTACATCAGCATGCTGTTCGTTTTAATGAAGCCGCAAGCGTGTCGCATCGCACTGCCCGTCAGAATGACTGCTGATGGGCGATGCTATTTTGATTGGCATGAATTGAGGCGATCCATCCGCCCCGCCGAATCGCCCAGAATTCGTCCACGCCAAAACGAGATTTTTCGCCTCTTCCTTGTAGCTTAACTACACACCACACCTATGCGGGACTGTGTGGCTATGTCCAAAAGCCTGATCTACAATCGGGATAGGGGGGAACCAATAAGTTCCGCCCCTCCCACACCACCCGGCATGCGGGTCCGCACCGGGCGGTTCGAGAAGTTGAGGTTTCACGAGAGTCTCGGCACTCCCAACCGATCGAAGTAGGCAATGGTCAGCACATTATGGATGGCAGATCGACTGTTATGCCACCAGCGACGGCTCAGCGCCGCCACGGATTCCGCAACCCAGGAACTCGCGCCTAAGCGGATCAGCTCCCGGTAGATCGTCTTGCCCCGTCGCCAGTGCCGGAGGTGGAGCATTCTCAGGCGGCGACGTATCCACTCATCCAGTGATCGCCAGATGCGTGGCGTTTGTGCCAGCCTGAAGTACCCTTTCCAGCCGAGCAGGTAACTGCGGAGCTTCTCCACCACCTGTGCCATGCTGCGACCACCTGACCCCCGGGTCAGTTGCCTGATCCGGAGCTTGAACGCCTGTAACGCCTTCGTTGATACCGCGCGTCGGACCTCTCCCTCCCTCGTCTGCCACAGGGCATAACCGAGGAACTGGCGACCGAACACGCTGGCGACTGCACTTTTGGATTCGTTGATCACCAAGCGCAGTTTGTTGTAACACCGGCGTAGCAGGCGCATCACCCGTTCTCCCGCCTTCTCACTGCGAACGTAAACGTTGCAGTCATCAGCGTAACGGGCGAAGCAGTGCCCCCGACGTTCCAGCTCTTTATCCACCTCGTCCAGCAGAACGTTGGCCAGCAACGGCGAGAGCGGCCCGCCTTGCGGCGTGCCCTCATGCCGATCCATGACCACACCGCCGTCCATGATGCCCGCGTTCAGGTACGCACGAACCAGCCGGATGACTCCAGGATCGTTTATGCGCCTCTTCAGGCGGTCGATCAGGATGTCGTGGTTAACCCGGTCGAAGAACTTCGATAGGTCGACATCCACCACGATGTGGCGGCCCTGTTGGGCATAGCGTTGCGCAGCCAACACCGCATCGTGGGCCCGGCGGCCCGGGCGGAAGCCGTGGCTGTGCTCGCTGAAGGTGGGATCAATCAGAGGTTGCAGCACTTGCAGCAGTGCCTGTTGAATCAGACGGTCGGTGACGGTGGGGATACCCAGTTCCCGCTCACTGCCGTCCGGTTTCGGGATGCCTACCCGACGAACGGGTTGTGGTTGGTAGGAGCCGCTCAGCAGTTGCTGGCGAAGCTCCGGCCACACCCATCGCAGGTGTTCGGCAGTCTGGGCAATATCCAGCCCGTCCACACCTGCCGATCCCTTGTTGGACTTCACGCGCTTCCATGCCCGCTGCATATTCTCTCGTGCGAACGCCTGCTCAAGCAGGCTTCGCCCTGCGCCCTCCGGTTCTCGCCGCGGGAGCCCTGTTTCATCGCTGATCGCATTCGGTAAGGCTTCACCTTCCCGTTCCGCGACCCGCCCCGCTGGCGCGGGCATCTGATGCGTTACAGCGCTCATCGACAAGGCGTTTGACGCTCCTTCTCGTTCAGCCCTTCGCCCTGACCAAGCAGCTACTATGGCTTCTGCTGACTTCTCGCTCCGTGCTTCCACGTCGCCCTTTCAGGCATGAGGCGAGATCTCCCCGGGTAAGAACACACTCCTTCACCGCACAACCGCCGGATTTACACCACCTCGCCTTGGCCACAAGAGCTTCGCGGCTTCTAGCCCGCTCGCCCTGCTTGGCAGTGCCTCGTATCCGATTCTTGTTCATCGGCTCACGGTTTACGCTCCACGCTTCCTCCCCACGGTCGGTCGCCCTTCCGCAGTTGCGCTTCGCTCCGTTCGCTGTGGCCAGCTCACGGGAGGACTTGCACCTCCAGGAGTGCGCCCGTGCCGGGCGCACAAGAAAAACCCCGGCGCTAGGCCGGGGTAGTGACAGAAATTGTCATGACAATAACTTGCACAAACATGACAATTTATCTGCCCGTCGACAACAGAATCAGAAGTCCAGGTTCGACACCGCCAGAGCGTTGGACTCGATGAAGTCGCGGCGCGGCTCCACGGCGTCGCCCATCAGGGTGTTGAAGATCTGGTCGGCGGCGATCGCGTCCTCGATGGTCACCTTGAGCATGCGGCGCACTTCCGGGTCCATGGTGGTTTCCCACAGCTGATCTGGGTTCATCTCGCCGAGACCTTTATAGCGCTGGATGCTGTGACGCTTGGTGCTTTCGGCCATCAACCAGTCCAGCGCTTCCTTGAAGGTACTGACCGGTTTCTTGCGCTCACCACGCTGAACGTAGGCGCCTTCTTCCAACAGGTTGTTCAGTTGGTCACCCAGTGCCGTGACGGTCTTGTAGTCATTGCTGGCGAAGAAGTCGCGGTTGAAGGTGGTATAGCTGGCAAGGCCGTGCGATTTGACCTCGACCTCTGGCAGCCACAGGTGGCGCTCGCGGTCTTCACGCAGGCTGGCAGAGTAGGTCTGGCCAGATTTTTCGATGGTCTTCAGACGTGCCGCGAAGCCTTCCAGCCAGTTCTGCATGAATGCCTGGTCAGCCAGTTGCTCGACGGCGATGCGGGGCAGGTAGACGAGGTGTTCGGTGATGTCCTTGGGATAGACGCGTGACAGGCGATCCAGGGTCTTCATCACACCACGGTATTCGCCGACCAGTTTCTCCAGTGCGCCACCGGACAGGCCCGGGGCGTTCTCGTTGACGTGCAGGCTGGCGTCCTCCAGGGCCGACTGGGTCATGTATTCCTCCATGGCCTCGTCGTCCTTGATGTACTGCTCCTGCTTGCCTTTCTTCACCTTGTACAGCGGCGGCTGGGCGATGTAGACGTAGCCACGCTCGATCAGCTCCGGCAGCTGACGGAAGAAGAAGGTCAGCAGCAGGGTGCGGATGTGCGAACCGTCGACGTCAGCATCGGTCATGATGATGATGTTGTGGTAGCGCAGCTTGTCGATGTTGTACTCGTCACGGCCAATACCACAGCCGAGCGCAGTGATCAGCGTGCCGACTTCCTGCGAGGAAATCATGCGGTCGAAACGCGCACGTTCGACGTTGAGGATCTTGCCCTTGAGCGGCAGGATCGCCTGGGTCTTGCGGTTGCGGCCCTGCTTGGCAGAACCGCCCGCGGAGTCACCCTCCACGATGTAGAGTTCGGACAGCGCCGGATCTTTCTCCTGGCAGTCAGCCAGCTTGCCGGGCAGGCCGGCGATGTCCAGCGCCCCCTTGCGGCGGGTCATTTCGCGCGCCTTACGCGCGGCCTCACGGGCACGGGCAGCGTCGATCATCTTGCCGACCACGGCCTTGGCTTCGTTGGGGTTTTCCAGCAGGAAGTCGGAGAAGTACTTGCCCATCTCCTGTTCGACCGCAGTTTTCACCTCGCTCGATACCAGTTTGTCCTTGGTCTGCGAGCTGAATTTCGGGTCTGGCACCTTGACCGAGATGATCGCGGTCAAACCTTCACGGGCATCGTCACCGGTGGTCGCGACCTTGAACTTCTTGGCCAGGCCTTCGGCCTCGATGTAGTTGTTCAGGTGACGGGTGAGGGCAGAGCGAAAGCCCGCCAGGTGAGTACCACCGTCACGCTGTGGAATGTTGTTGGTGAAGCAGAGGATGTTCTCGTTGAAGCTGTCGTTCCATTGCAGGGCCACTTCGACACCAACGCCATCTTCTTCGCGCTGGACATTGAAGTGGAATACCTGGTTGACCACGGTCTTATTGGTGTTGAGGAACTCGACGAAAGCCTTCAACCCCCCCTCGTACTTGAACAGCTCTTCCTTGCCTGTACGCTCGTCGCGCAGCAGGATGCCCACGCCAGAGTTGAGGAAGGACAGTTCGCGCAGACGCTTGGCCAGGATGTCCCAGCTGAAGTGGATGTTGGCGAACGTCTCTTCGGACGGCTTGAAGTGGATCTGCGTACCGGTACCGTCGGTATCGCCGACAGCGGTCAGAGGCGCTTGCGGTACGCCATGGACGTAGGTCTGCTCCCAGATCTTGCCGCTACGGCGAATGGTCAGCACCAGTTCCTTGGAGAGGGCGTTGACCACCGAAACCCCTACACCATGCAGGCCACCGGAGACCTTGTAGCTGTTGTCATCGAATTTACCGCCGGCGTGCAGCACGGTCATGATGACCTCGGCTGCCGAAACACCTTCTTCCTTGTGCACATCGACCGGAATACCACGGCCGTTATCGCGCACACTGATCGACTCATCAGGGTGGATGGTGATGGTGATTTCGCTGCAATAGCCGGCCAGCGCTTCGTCGATGGAGTTATCGACCACCTCGAACACCATGTGGTGCAGACCACTACCATCGTCAGTGTCACCGATGTACATCCCGGGACGTTTGCGTACGGCGTCCAGTCCTTTCAGCACCTTGATGCTGGAGGAGTCGTACGTTTGGTTCTCGCTCATGCCTTCACTCCCGATGGTCTTGGGTCTGGGTGATACGGCCATGTTCCACGTGGAACATGGCAACCGGCGTATCCGTCTGCCAGCCTTCCCTCAACAATTCATGATCCACACAGGTGATGAACACCTGGCAGTGCAAATCTTCCAGCAACCGGCACAGTGCCTGTCGATGCTGTTCATCCAGTTCCGACGGTAGGTCGTCCACCAGATAGATACACTGGCCACGCTTGGCTTCATTGACCAAGTGGCCCTGGGCGATGCGTAACGCGCACACCACTAATTTCTGTTGTCCTCGCGACAAAATCTCTGCCGCGTTATGCCCCGCCAGTCGCAGGCGCAAGTCGGCACGCTGTGGGCCAGCCTGGGTATGCCCAAGTTGCTGGTCACGGAACAGGGAAGTGGCGAGCACTTCGCTCAGCTCACGATCCTTGTCCCAACCGCGGTAATAACTCAGGGTCAGCCCATCCAACTGCAGCAGTTCTGCAAGCGTGCGTTCGAAAACCGGTTTGAGCGCCTGAATATAGGCGCGCCGATAGGTATCGATTTCCTCGCTTGCACTGCACAACTCGCGATCCCACGCGGCTTGCGAAGCACCGTCAAGTGTACCATGGCGCAGCCACGAGTTCCGCTGCCGCAGGGCCTTCTGCAAGCGCTGCCAGGCGCTCAGAAAGCGATGTTCCACGTGGAACACACCCCAGTCGAGGAACTGCCGACGAATCTTCGGCGCACCTTCCAGCAGGCGAAAACTATCCGGATTGATCAGTTGCAGCGGCAACAGATCGGCGAGCTGTGCAGCGCTTCGTGCATTCTGCCCGTCGATGCGGATCTGCAATTCACCCTGACGATCACGAGAAATACCCAGGTTGCTGGAGCCGCCCTCGGCCAACTGCACCTGACCGAAAACGGTACAAGCCGGTTGCTCGTAATGAATCACTGGCTGCAAGCGAGTGCTGCGAAAGGAGCGAGCGAGGCCAAGCAGATGGATCGCTTCCAGCACGCTGGTCTTGCCGCTGCCGTTGGCGCCGTGGAGGATGTTGATGCGAGAGGAGGGGGAGAGGGTCACCGGGTGCAGGTTACGCACCGCGGTGACCGTAATACGGCTCAGTGACATTAAAGGCGCATCGGCATGACAACATAGGCCGAATCGTCGTTATCGGCTTCCTGCAGCAGAGCGCTGCTGTTGGAGTCGGAGAGAATCAGGCGCACTTGCTCGGTGCTCATCACGCCCAGGACATCCAGCAGGTAGCTGACGTTGAAACCGATCTCAAGACCGCCGCCGTTGTAGTCGACAACGATTTCTTCCTCGGCCTCTTCCTGTTCCGGGTTGTTGGCCTGAATTTTCAGCAGGCCTGCCGCCAGAGTCAGGCGAATGCCACGGTATTTTTCGTTGGAGAGAATCGCCGTGCGGCTGAAGGCTTCACGCAGGCCCTGACGATCCGCCAGTACCAGTTTGTCGCCACCGCGCGGCAGTACACGCTCGTAATCCGGAAACTTGCCATCCACCAGCTTCGAGGTGAAGGTGAACTCGCCTGTATTGGCACGAATATGATGCTGACCCAGCACGATGCTGACTTCCGCGTCCTGCTCGGTGAGCAGGCGCGCCAGTTCAAGAATACCTTTACGCGGCACGATGACCTGGTGCTTGCCTTCCTGCTGGATGGTGGCCTCCATGGAGCACATGGCCAGACGGTGACCGTCGGTAGCCACGGCGCGCAACAAACCGCTCTGCACTTCCAGCAGCATGCCGTTGAGGTAGTAGCGCACATCCTGCTGGGCCATGGCGAAGCTGGTACGCTCTACCAGGCGACGCAGCTTGGCTTGCGGCAGGTTGAAGGTCAGCGACCCCGGGCCTTCCTCGACGGTGGGGAAGTCGTTGGCCGGCAGGGTAGACAGGGTAAAGCGGCTACGGCCTGCCTTGACCAGCAACTTCTGATCATCGACGCGGAGGTCGATCAGCGCATCGCTCGGCAAGCTCTTGCAGATGTCCATCAGCTTACGCGCCGGCACGGTAATCTCGCCCGGCTCGGCAGCATCTTCCAGCGTTACGCGGCCTACCAGTTCGACTTCGAGGTCGGTACCGGTCAGCGACAATTGCTGGCCTTCGACGACCAGCAGCACATTGGACAGAACCGGCAGCGTCTGGCGTCGTTCCACGACACCGGCGACCAGTTGCAGGGGTTTCAACAGGGCTTCGCGTTGAATGGTGAAATGCATGGTCTAGTCCCTTGCCTCGTGGAGCTGCGAATCAGGTTGTAAGCGTACGCAGCAGGTTCTTGTAATCCTCGCGGATGTCCGCATCGGATCCCCTAAGTTCAGCAATCTTACGGCATGCGTGCAACACCGTGGTGTGATCGCGACCGCCGAAGGCCACACCGATTTCCGGCAGGCTGTGATTGGTCAGTTCCTTGGATAACGCCATGGCCACCTGACGCGGCCGGGCAATCGAACGCGAGCGGCGCTTGGAGAGCAGATCGGTGATCTTGATCTTGTAGTACTCGGCCGTGGTGCGCTGGATATTGTCGATGCTGACCAGCTTGTCCTGCAGGGCCAGCAGATCCTTGAGCGATTCGCGGATCAGTTCGATGGTGATGTCACGGCCCATGAAGTGCGAGTGCGCGATCACCCGTTTCAGCGCACCTTCCAGCTCACGCACGTTGGAGCGAATGCGCTGGGCAATGAAGAATGCTGCGTCGTGCGGAAGATCGACCTTGGCCTGGTCGGCCTTCTTCATCAGGATCGCCACGCGGGTTTCCAGCTCCGGTGGCTCGACCGCGACGGTCAGGCCCCAGCCGAAACGAGACTTGAGGCGTTCTTCCAAGCCTTCGATCTCTTTCGGGTAGCGGTCACTGGTGAGAATCACCTGTTGGCCACCTTCGAGCAATGCATTGAAGGTGTGGAAGAACTCTTCCTGGGAGCGCTCCTTCTTGGCGAAGAACTGGATGTCATCGATCAGCAGTGCGTCCACCGAACGATAGAAGCGCTTGAACTCGTTGATGGCGTTGAGTTGCAAAGCCTTGACCATGTCGGCGACGAAGCGCTCGGAATGCAGGTACACCACCTTGGCATTGGGATTCTTCGCCAGCAGGTGGTTGCCCACGGCATGCATCAGGTGGGTCTTGCCCAGGCCGACACCGCCATACAGGAACAGCGGGTTGTAGCCATGCTTGGGGTTGTCCGCCACCTGCCAGGCAGCCGCACGGGCCAACTGGTTCGACTTGCCCTCGACAAAGTTATCGAAGGTAAAGGTACGGTTGAGGTAACTGGTGTGCTTGAGGCCACCTTCGACCTGCACGGAGCGTTCGGTACGCGGGGCAACCGCAGGTGTAGGTGGTTGCGGTGCGGCACCGGCCATCGAATCGAAGCTGGCCCGCGAAGGTTCTGTTTGCGCCGGCGGCGGCAACGGTTTGCTCACGGCAGCGGCAACCTGTACCTGAGCCGCACGCGCGGCAGCCGGCAGCGGTGCGGTTGGCGCAACACGGGCAGTCGCGGCACGCTTGCTACCTATTAATAAGGACAGCGCAGGCACCATGCCGTTGGCGCGCTCGCCAATCAGTTCGAGCAAGCGGCTCAGATACTTTTCGTTGACCCAATCGAGAACGAAGCGATTCGGCGCATAAACGCGCAGTTCATCGCCTTCGGCTTCGACCTGCAGAGGACGGATCCAGGTGTTGAATTGCTGGGCCGGCAACTCATCGCGCAGAAGCTCGACACATTGCTGCCATAGTTCCAC